>NZ_JALLGW010000001.1:0-1200000 GCF_023074835.1 Halomarina salina | reverse complement strand
GTCCTGCTGTTCTGGAAGCTCCGCCGGGTCCGCCCACGAATCTCGGCGGGCGTCCGGTCCGGGTCGTGGCGCGTCTGGCTCTCGGTCTACCTCGCGCTCGTCGCGCTGTCTGCGCTCGTGACCGGCATCGCGTGGGTCCTCGGCGCGAACCTCGACCTGGGCGGGTGGACGCTGCTCAACCTCCACATCGGGCTGGGACTGATCGTCGTACCACCGCTGGTGTACCACGTCGCGATGCGCGCCCGCCGCCCGACGAGCGAGGACTGGGAGGGTCGCCGGACGACGCTCCAGTACACCGGCCTGCTCGTCGGCGGAGCGCTCGTCTGGCGCGCCCAGCAGGCCGTCGTCGCCGCCCTCGACACTGCCGGGGCCGACAGGCGGTTCACCGGCTCGAAACCCGAAGGCGGGACGGGCAACCGGTTCCCCGTCACCAGCTGGGTACTCGACGACCCGGCCCCGGTCGAGGCCGCGTCGTGGCGACTCCACGTCACCGGGAGCGTCGACCGACCGTTCCGCGCGAACGAGGCCGCACTGACCGGTGACGGCGCGGACGGGTCGACCCCCCTCTCGACGGCCGACCAGCGGGCGCTCCTCGACTGCACCAGCGGCTGGTACGTCGAGCGCGACTGGCGAGGCGTCCGGGTCGGCGACCTGCTGGACGCCGCCGAGGCGAGAGACGACGCTCGCTGGGTGACGTTCCACTCGGTGACGGGCTACCGGTTCGGCTTCCCGCTCGACGAGGCCCGCGAGATGCTGCTCGCCACCCACGTCGACGGCGAGCGACTCACCCACGGCCACGGCTTCCCGCTCCGCCTCGTCGCCCCCGAACGCCGGGGGTTCCAGTGGGTGAAGTGGGTGACCGCCGTCGAGGTCCGCGAGAGCCGCGACTGGGGACAGTGGGTCGCTATCTTCGTCAGCGGTCTGGACTGACGCGATACGACACGGTGGGCGGACTCGTGGGCTCGCTCACAGCGCGTCGAGAACCTCCACGGCGCTCGGGAACGACGCGTCGTCCTCGTCACCGGTCTCCACCTGAAGCGCCGCCATCCCGGCCGCCCGTGCGCCCTCCACGTCGTCGTCGCTGTCGCCGACCATCACGTACTCCGACGCGCCGATACGGTCGCGAGCGCGCTCGAAGATGGCCGGGTCGGGTTTGTGCGCACCCACGTTGTAGGAGGTGAGGACGACCGTGAACGGCGCGAGCAGGTCGTTGGCGGCGAGCTTCGCGCGCTGGACGCGCCGGACGCCGTTCGAGCAGACGCCCAGCGGGTGGCCCGCGTCGGCGAGGTCGGCGAGCGTCTCGCGGACGCCCGGCGGGACCGCCGACAGGTCGCACTCGTGGTCGACGATGGCAGCGACGAGGGCGTCCGGGTCCGCGTCGAGGTCGAACCGCTCGCAGGTCCCGGCGAACGCGCGCCGATAGGGAGTCGGTTCGAGCGCGCCGAACGCCTCGAAGAAACGGTCGCCGAAGTCGACCGCCCACGCCTCCTCGCAGCGCCCGCATTCCGTGTGGAACGCGCCCTCGACGACCGCGCCGTAGTCGTCGAACCGCAGGAGCGTCCCGTCGAGGTCGAACAGGACGGCCGGGTCGGTGGCGCGCTCCGTCATCAGCTCACTGCTCGCTCCCCCGGTCCCGGTCCTGCGTCGGGTCGCGGGCGGCCTGCTCCGCCAGTTCGTCTAGCGGGACGCCGTCCTCCGTGGGCGGCGCGACGTGCTCGATGTACGTCTCCGGGTCGGGGTCGCGGACGGTGACCTGCACGAAGATATCCCCGAGTTCGCCCTCGCTCCCGACGGCGAAGTTGACGGTTCCGACGAACGCCGCCTGCTTCTTCAGGCGGAACGTGAACGTGTCACCCTCCAGCGTGTCGTGGAAGGTGTTCCGCGCGGTGTCGAGGATGGCCTGCTCGCGCAGTCGCTCCGAGAAGTGGTCCAGCGAGTGAGCCTCGCCGACGAGTTCGCCCGGCTCTTCTCGGAGGTCGGCGTTCGGGAACAGTTCGCGGACCGCGTCGGCCACCCGGTCGGTGACCTCCGTCGGCTGGACCGGCGCGCGAATCTCGACGTCGACGCTGTAGACGGTCATCGCGGCTCACCGTCGAGAATCGCCGCGACTCGCTCGTGGAACGCCGCCAGGGTGCCGTCGTTGTCGACGGTGACGTCCGCGCGCTCCATCGCCTCGCCCATCCCGAACCCCAACTCGCGCTCGTCGCGAGCCTCCAGCGACTCGCCGCCGTCCGCGGCGCTCGTGTCGCGGGCCCGGACCTCGACTCGCTCGGCGCGGTCCTGGAACGGCGCGTCGATGGCGACGAGGACGAAGTCGTCCCCGTACTCCGCCTCGAACCGCTCTGCCTCCGCCGCCGACCGTAGACCGTCGACGACGACGGTGTCGTGCGCCTGTAGCTCCTCCTCGATGAACGGGATGGACCGCTCGGCGATGGCCAGGGGGCCGTCCTCCTCGCGGAGCGCCTGTGCGACCGCGCCGTGGTGGTCCGCCGGGTCGAGCCCGCGGCGGCGACACTCGGCCCGGATGACGTCGCCCATCGTCACGACCGGGATGTCGCGGGACCGGGCGACGTCGGCGAACTCGCCCTTGCCGCTGCCCGGCAGGCCGACGGTGCCGATGACCTTCATTGGCCGGTGGTAGGGGAACTGCTCCGTAATACCCATCGGTTCGGGCTCCCGCGAACCCGACCGCTTTTGTTCGGCGACGTGGACCGGCCGGTAGGGCACGTAGCTCAGTAGGACAGAGCGTCGGACTTCTAATCCGATGGTCATGGGTTCGAATCCCATCGTGCTCGTGAGCGTGTCGCGAGCGGACGCGAGCGACCGCGAACGAACCGAGATGGGTTCGAACGAGGCGAGTCGCGCGCAGCGAACACCGTGAGCGAGCACGTCTCGACGTTGTTCGAATCCCATCGTGCTCGTCGACGTTTTTCGAGGAGTGGTCGCGCGGAGCACGACCACTCCTCGAAAAACGTCGACGAGAAAGGCCGCACCTCGTTCGCTTCGCGCACTCGGTGCGGTGAATCCCTCGCACTGCTCGGGAACATCACTCGGTACCAGTTCTAAACTGGCCATCCCAAGACAGCCGCTTCGTCCCGTTTCCGTGAACTCGGGATTATGACCGTGAGCGTGCTACTCACACCATGGCGTCGTCGTCAGTCACGACTCCGGAGTCGACCAGGCGGACCAGTCGTGACCTCGCGGGCCGGGGGTTCGCGGCCATCCTGTTCGCCATCGTCGCCGTCGCGGTCGGGCGAGGGATAGCAGGTGCGGTGGTGACCATCCCGAACTCGTTCCGGCCGCTCTCGTGGTCCGAACTCGTCGGCGTCGCGACCCTGGCCGGTATCTGTGCCTCCGTCGCATTCAGTCTCCTCGCACGCTGGACCGCCCGCCCGGAGCGGTGGTTCGTCGCCCTCGCCGGAACGGTGCTGATGGGCTCGTTCGTCCCGCTGGCAGTCGTCGGACCGACGGTTTCGGGCGCGACGACCGAGTTGCTGGCGGTGCTCGCCGCGATGCACGTCGCCGTCGCGGCGGGGGTGACGCTCCCTCTGGTCGGCTGGCCCGGCCCCCGGAGTCAAGTCGAGGCGGCGAGTATCGAGGAGTGATGGAATCATCGGAACACGCCGTCATCGGCGCGGTCGTCAGCGCCGTCGGCGTCTGCTTCCTCCGCGGTCGGTCGCTCTCGACCCGACTCGCCCTGTTCGCGTACGGCCTGCTGCTGAGCGTGTTCATCGACCTCGACCACTTCGTCTGGGCGCGGGTGCAGACCGGCGACTGGTCGCACTTCACGCGCGCCGTGACGAACCCCAAGTGGGCGTTCACCGAACAGGACGACGTCTTCGAGGGTGCGAGCATCGACTTCGAACGACTGCTCTCGCACATGGTCATCGGCGGTCTCTCGACCGCAGCGCTGTGGTTCGCCTCGCCAGCGGTCGCCGTCTACAACGCCGTCGTCGTCTACTTCCACGTGCTGGCCGACATGCTCCGCGAGGCGGAACTGGCCTGAGAAACGCCCGCGCCACTCCTCACGGCTCGCCAGCGCTCACCGTTCGGAGTTCGGAGATTCTCACTCGCTCACTACGTTCGCTCGTTCCGAATCTCCCTACTCCCCCAGCAACCGGTCGACGATACGCTCGGGGTCGAACCGTTCGAGGTCGCCGTAGCCCTGGCCCGTCCCGAGGAAGAGGATGGGCTTGCCCGTCACGTGGGCGATGGAGATTGCCGCGCCGCCCTGCGAGTCGGCGTCGGCCTTCGTGAGGACCGCGCCGTCGATGGCCGCGGCCTCGTTGAACTGCCGGGCGCGCTGGGTCGCGTCCTGCCCGGCGACGGCCTCGTCGACGAACAGCGTCATATCGGGGTCGACGACGCGGTCGATCTTCTCCAACTGGTCCATCAGGTCGTTCGACGTGTGGAGCCGACCGGCAGTGTCGCCGAGGACGACGTCCACGTCGTGGGCGCTGGCGTACTCGACGGCGTCGTAGATGACCGCCGCCGGGTCGCCGCCCTGCTGGTGGGTGATGATCTTCCGGTCGAGCGCCTCCGCGTGCTCGCGGAGTTGCTCGTTCGCGCCGGCGCGGTAGGTGTCGCCGTTGGCGAGCACCGACGAGAGCCCGCGCTCCTCGAACCACTGCGAGAGCTTCGCGATGCTCGTCGTCTTCCCGACGCCGTTGACGCCGGTGAAGATGATGACGATGGGCTTGTCGGCGTCGGCGACGCGCTGTTCGAAGTCGAACTGGCCGACGCTGATGACGTCGACGAGCGCCTCGCGCAGCGCCGACTCGACGACCTGCCCGGTCGACTGCACCTGCGCTCGCGTGGTGCCCTCGACCTCCTCGCGGATGGTCTCCAGTATCTGCTGGGCGACGCTCATCTCCACGTCCGAGGAGAGCAGCGCCAGCTCTAGCTGTTCGAGCGGTTCGTCGAGGTGCTCGGGGCGGATGATGACGCCGCCGGTGGCGAACGCCTTCGCCCGCTGGCCGAATCCGGCCTTGAACCCCTCGCGCTCCTCCTCGGTCGACTGCGCGGTCTCACCGGGTCGGGCGGGGCCCGAATCCGATGCGACGGACTGGTCGGTGCCAGCCGACGGCTCGTCCGCCGACTGCTCGTCGGCGGTCGCTTCGTCGGTGGCTACCCCATCGGCGGCTGCTCCGCTGGCATCACCCGACGTCGTGGGGTCCGTGTCGTGGTCGACCGGGGCGTCGTCGTGAGGCACCTCGTCCGGAGCGTCGTCGACGTGCGCGTCCCCGGCGGGAGCCGAGTCGGCGAGGGCCGAGTCGTCCGCGGCGGTCCGTGACTCGTCAGCCTCGTCGGCCTCGTCGGTCGCCGCCTGTGCTTCCTCCTCGGCCGCCTCCTCCGCTGCCTCCTCGGCATCCTCTCGGAACCGGCCGAGCTTCTCCCGCAGTCCGTCGAACATCGCTTACTCGTCGTCCGGGTCCTCGCCCTGCTGACCCATCTGCTGCTGGAGCTGCTGCATCTGCTGCTGTTGCATCTGCTGGGCCTGCTGTTCGAGCTGGTCGCTCTCGGCTTCGAGTTCGCCGATGTCCTCCTGCACGCCGGCGATGCGCTCGTCGATGAGGTCCTTGCGGCGGTTGAGGCTCTCGACGGCACCGGCCTGGTCGCGCTCGGCGGCGTAGCCGCCACCCAGTTCGACGACGATCTCGTCGATGTCGGAGATCTCGGCGCGGACGTACGCACCGCCGCCCAGCGGCACCTGTACGGTGTCGCCGCTGTCGAGTCGCTCGACGGCCTCGATGGCCTCGTCGGCGTCGCGTTTCTCCTGCTCGTACTCCTCGATCTCCTCCTCCAGCGACTCGACCTCGTCGTCGATGGCCTCCATCTGCTGCTGGAGCTCCTGCATCTGGCCGCCGCCACCGCCACCGAGGCTCATTCCGCGACCTCCGAAATCTCGACCTGCGTGCGCTTCAGGCCGTGTTTCGAACCGAAGTCGGCGAACGTGTGCTCGCGAGCGACCGACTCGTTGACCGCCTCGACGCTCCGCGAGAACGACTGCCACCCGTCACGGCCCTGGAACCGGCCGCTCACAGTAAACTGACTCATACGCCACAGATGCGGTGGCGAGCGGGAAGAAAGTTCCCTTTCCGGGGTCAGTGCCCCGCTCAGTCGATGAAGCCGAGTGCGGCCTCGATGCGGCCCAGTTCGGGACCCGTCGTCTCCTGGCCGCAGACGTAGCCGGACTCGTTGGCGACCAGTCCGGAGCCGACGAGCGGCGCGCCGTAGTTGATGGTGCCGATGTCGGCGGGGACGCCGAGCAGTTCTTCGAGGTAGTCGAGTTCGCCGTCGGTCGCCTTCGGGTGACAGAGGACGCCGTCGTTCGTCGCCACGGCGGCCGTCCCGACCGTCCGGACGCCCGCTATCTCACCGCGTTCGACGGGGACGTCGAGGGCGTCCTTGACGGCCATCACGGCCTCCCGCGAGAGGTCGGGGTGGACGTACGCGCCGTTGTCGTTGGCGAGGACGACGTTGCCCGCCGCGTTGATGCGGCCGGGGAGCGTCTCGACGGGGACGTCCGTCGCGTCCTCGATGCGCTCGCGTTCGTAGTCCTCGATGCGGCCGCTGACGAGCAGCGCGTTCTCGTTGCCGGTCGCCAGCGCGCCGACGGTCGACGACCCGCCGATGGTCGTGCCGACGGCGGGGACCTCGAGCTCCTCGGCGAAGTCGCCGCTGAGGTCCTCGTCGGCGTCCGGTCTCACCAGTAGGCAGTCGTCGGTCGTACACGTGAAGACGCCGACGTACGACGAACCGAAGAGTGCCGCGCGAAGCACGCCTACGCCGTCTCTACTTCGACGATGCGCTCGCCCTCTTCCTCGAAGCGGGCGGCACGGACTCGAAGCTTGCTCGGCGGGTTCTTGCGGCCACGTTTCCAGACGGCCTCGTTGACCGAACTGTCGAGGCGGACCTCGCCCGTCTCGACGGCGAACTGCTTGGCGAGGTGCTCGCGGACGAGCGTCATCGCCTTGTCCGCGCGCTTGTGTTTCGGTTCCGCCTTCACGTCACGGAGCGGCACCGTCACGACGCGCTCCTCGAAGTCGTTCGCGCTCATTCGTCCGTGTCACTCCGCCGCCAGTGTCGGCGCTTCGGGTTCCGCATGACGTCGCGGTCCGTCTTCATGATGACCCAGGCCGGAACGCGGCCGTTCTGCCGTTCGAGCTTGGCCAAGCGCTTCTTCTTGGCCTTGGACTTCTTGCTCATACTGGCAGGGAGTTCCGCCGGAGTGCATAAATGGTTGTTCCTTTGGACGGGCCCTCACGGGGTCACGTAGCCACGGAACCCGTGAACGCTTCGGTCTCTCGTCAGCCCAGCGTCGTCCTCACACCAGCGCCAGCGGCACCATCAACAGCATCCCCGCCGTCACCCCCGCGGCGAGTTCCGGGTAGCCCCGCGACGGCAGGCCCTTCCCGACGTCCATCGCCTCGGGGATGAACTCCGAGAGGACGAGGTAGATCATCGCACCAGCAGCGAACCCGAACCCGACCGGGAGGAACTCGCGTGCGACCCGGACGAAGTAGAACGCGAGGACCGCCCCGATGGGCTGTGGGAGGCTGGAGAAGACGGCCCACCAGACCATCCGCCAGGGCGGGACGTCCATCGCTCGCAGCGGTATCGAGATGGCGAGGCCCTCGGGGACGTTGTGGATGGAGATGGCGACGGTCATGAACACCGCCAGGAGCGGGACCGAGAGGCCGAGAATCGAGATACCACCCTCCCCCAGCCCCAGGTCGGCGAACGAGACGCCGATGGCGACGCCCTCGGGGAACGAGTGGACCGTCAGCACGCCGAGGATGAGCACCAGTTTCCGGTAGCTCGCCTCCTCGTACTGGTGCGGGTCGACCTCCGCGCCCTCGATGACCGAGTGCGCGACGACCACCAGCAGGACACCCGCGAGCAGACCGATCACGAGGGGAATCCAGGTTCGGACCGTCGCCGAGAGACCGAGGTCCACGGGGAGCGTCCACGGGTCGGCCGCCGCCAACCCCTCGCCGACGAGTCCGAACAGCGAGGCGGCGACCATGATGCCCGACGCGAGGCCCCACAGCACGACGTTCCACCGGTCGGACACCTCGTCGACGAGGAAGAACGGGAGGGCGCCGACGCCGGTCGCCAGCGCCGTGACGAGGCCGGCGACGAACACGAGCGCGAGGGATGCGAGTTCGACCACGCCGGTAGTACGGGTCGAGCGGGGATAAACGTATCAGAAACTCGATAGATTTTGGCGGCCCTAAACCGCGCTGGGGTCCCCGGCACCGGGGAGCACCTTCAGAGCGGGAACCTGGCGACGGTCTCGTACACCGGCCCGTCGGGGGTGAGCGTGCTCTCGGTGAGGCGGACCGCGTCGACGTGCATCGTCGCGGGGTCGGGCGTTCCCTCCGCACCGTCGACGACTCGCCGGACCTGCTCCTTCTCGGCGGCGTGGTCCATCCGCGCGAGCGTCACGTGGGGCGTGAAGTCGTGGGATTCGGGGTCGAACCCGAGGTCGGTCGTCGCCGCCTCGACGGCCTCGTGGAGCCGTTCGAGTTCCTCGCGTCCCTCCACGACGCCCAGCCAGACGACGGAGATGTAGTCACCCTCCGGAAACGTGCCGTACCCCGACAGCGTGCAGTCGAACGGCGCGACGTCGCCCTCGTCGACGGCCGATTCGAGGGCGGCTTCGAGCACGGAGAGACCGGGTACGTCGCGTCCGTGCTCGGTGTCTTCGGCCGCGTACTCGGCGAGCGTCTCGTCGACGTCGCCGAGGAACTGCAGGGTGAGGTGGGCCTGCTCCGGGTCGGTGAGTCGGAGACCGTCGAGCCCCTCGAACGGTGCCTGTGCGCGGCGAATCGCCGCGCTCGCGGGGTCGCAGTCGACGCTCACGAAGGCACGCATGGGTTCGACGAACGTTCGCGTGCGTAGCCCTTAACCCTGCCAGTCGCCAACCTCGGCTATGACCGACGGTTCGGACCGCGACGCGGGCGACGGAGAGAAGCGACCGCATCGCTTCTCGGAGGGGCAGGGGTTCGAGGACACCTACGAGGGGTTCGACCTCGACCCGCCGGAACTCGACGTCGACCTCTCGAAAGTCGACCCCGTCGACTCCCGCGCGCTCACCGACATGCTCGACGAACGCCAGATACCGAAGGGAGCCGTCGACGTCGACCAGCTCATCGACGTCGGCCTGGAGTACATCCAGATCAACCGCTACGAGCAGGCGACCGAGACGCTCGAACGGGCCGCCCGCCTCAGCGACGACGACGGGAGCGCCCAGGAGGCGTGGGTGAACAAGGGTGCGGCACACGCCGAACTGGAGGAGTTCGACGAGGCCATCGGCGCGTACCGGGAGGCGCTGCAGGTCGACGACGACTCAGAGCACGCCGCCACCGCCGAGACGAACCTCGCGTACGCGCTCTGGGAGTCCGGCCGGTCCGAGCAGGCGCTCGACCACGCCGAGCGCGCCGTCGAGATCGACCCCCGGTTCGGGCAGGCGTGGTACAACCGCGGCTTCTTCCTCGCCGAACGTGGCCTGAACGAGGAGGCCGTCGACTGCCTCGACAACGCCATCCGCCTCGGGTTCGACAACGCAGAAGTGCTGGAGGAGAAGGCCGCCGCGCTCGAACAGCTCGGCGAGGACGAGGAGGCCGAACGGCTCTCCGAGCGGGCCGACGAGATCCGCAAGCGCGCCGAGGAGCGCATGGTGGAGTGATGCTACTGACGGAACGCGAGACCCAGGAGGGGCTGCTGGTCTCGGTGTGCGACCCGGACGTGCTCGGCGAGACGTTCGAGGAGGGCGAGTTCTCGCTCACGGTCGAGGAGGAGTTCTACGCCGAGGACGCCGAGGAGGCCGACGAGGAGGCCGTCGTCGGAGCGCTCGCCCGCGCCGCCGTCGCCAACATCGTCGGCCGGGAGGCCGTCGGCGTCGCCGTCGAGAACGGGTTCGTCGACGAGACGACCGTCCTCGACCTCGGGGAGACCCGCCACGCGCAACTACTGCGACTGTAACGCGTTCGTTCTCCCGAGCAGCGCGGTCCACGACTCGTCGAGTGACTGCGCTGCTCGCGGCTCACTCCGTCACCGCGCGGTTCGCCGCTCGCCGTTCCGTGGTTCTCGCTCACCCCGTTCGCTCGAACCGCGCACCCGAGCGACCGAAGGTGTGTTAGGCCCGGAGTACCGACGGTGAACCAATGAGTACCCAGGAATCGACCCCGCTCGACGTCGAGCGTATCCGGTCCGACTTCCCCATCCTCTCGCGGAAGGTCGGCGGCGACGTGACGGTGCCAGGAGAGGGGCCGGGCGACGACACGCCGCTGGTCTACCTCGACAACGCGGCGACGAGCCAGACGCCCGACCAGGTCGTCGACGTCGTCGCGGACTACTACCGGTCGTACAACTCGAACGTCCACCGCGGCATCCACAGCCTCAGCCAGGAGGCGAGCGTCGCCTACGAGAACGCCCACGACCGCGTGGCGGAGTTCGTCGGCGCGGACGGCCGCGAGGAGATCGTCTTCACGCCAGGGACGACGGAGGGGGAGAACCTCGTCGCCTACGCGTGGGGCCTCGCCGAACTCGGTCCCGGCGACGAGGTGGTCCTCACGGAGATGGAACACCACGCCTCGCTGGTGACCTGGCAACAGCTCTGTAAACGCACCGGCGCGACGGCGAAGTACATCCCCGTCGACGAGCAGGGCACCCTCGACATGGAGGCCGCCGCGGAGCTGATTACGGACGACACGAAGCTCGTCAGCGCCGTCCACGTCTCGAACACGCTCGGGACGGTCAACCCCATCAGCGACCTCGCGGACCTCGCTCACGACCACAACGCCTACATCTTCGTCGACGCCGCCCAGTCCGTCCCGAACCGCCCGCTCGACGTGAGCGACCTCGGCGCGGACTTCCTCGCGTTCTCGGGACACAAGATGTGCGGCCCGACCGGTATCGGCGCGCTGTACGGACGCGAACACATCCTCGAGGAGCTACAGCCGTACCTCTACGGTGGCGACATGATCCGGAAGGTCACCTACGAGGACGCGACGTGGGAGGACCTCCCGTGGAAGTTCGAGGCCGGGACGCCGAACATCGCCGGCGGCATCGCGTTCGCCGCGGCGTGTGACTACCTCGACGACATCGGTCTCGACCGCATCCAGGCCCACGAGGAGGCGCTGGCCGAGTACGCCTACGACCGACTGGACGAGTACGACGACGTCGACATCTACGGCCCGCCGGGCGACGAGCGCGGTGGCCTCGTCGCGTTCAACGTCGACGACGTCCACGCGCACGACCTCTCGTCGATTCTCAACGACCACGGCGTCGCCATCCGCGCCGGGGACCACTGCACCCAGCCGTTGCACCAGAAACTCGGCATCGCAGCCTCCGCTCGCGCCTCGTTCTACCTCTACAACACCCGCGAGGAGGTCGACGTGCTACTCGACGGCATCGACGCGGCACGCGAGCTGTTCGCCTGACCGGGGCGGCCCGGTACGACATCTCGTTCGATACGCTGTCTGGCTCGATACGACACTCGACGCAGTACGATTCCCGACGCACCACGAGTCTCGGCTCAGTACGACGCCGCGACGATGCGGCCACCGGCCGCCGCGGCGGTCACCGTCGCCACCGCGAGCCCGAGTGCGAGCGTCCCGCTCCACGACCCCAGCAGCACGGCCGCTACGGCCGTGGTCAGCGCCAGCCCCGACGTTCCGACACCGCAGGCGAACAGCCCCGGTCGTAGCTCGGTGGCGGGCGCGGCCGTCTCGCCAGCGTTCGCGGGGTCCATCGTCCGTAGTGACTGGTAGCGTTGCAAGAGTGTTCCACCTATAGGGATAGCCCGTTCCCCGGTTCGGCGACCGATTCGTCGGCTGCTCACGAGCGAGCCGACCGGCCGCCGACTGCCCCGGCAGAATCGTGCGGCACGGTGGCAAATCGAACGTTCACGAATATACTTACTCGATGTTTAGTAAATCTTTTTAGCACCCTTCGGCTAGCTGGCGTCGATGGTTGTACCACCCGCTAACCACGTAGCAGATGCACAGCTTCGACCATGATGTGGCAGGACCTCGTCTTCCTCGCGGGGAGCGTCTTCTCGCTCGCCGTGCTGGTGCCGACCCTCCGGGACTCGATGGCGAACGTCCCGCTCGGCACGACCCTCCCGTCGGCCACCATCGGCCTCGTCTACGGCGCGACGTTCTACACGCTCGGCATGACCATGTCGGCGACCGGATCGCTCCTCACCGGTGTAATGTGGAGCCTCATCGCGTACCTCCGTTCACCCCACCGGTTCAACGAGCACCCCGCCGGCCATACCGACGACCACGGAACGCGCGGCGCGGCGCCGAGCGCCGACTGACCCCTCCGGTCTCGGGTTTCTCACAGACGAACAGTCACCACGCGGTTCACGGCCCGTACAGTCGGTGACGGTCCCGAACCTACCGCCGGCCCCGTCGCGTGACTGCCCGGAACCGTTTTCAGCGGCACTCTCGTAGCGTAGCCAACGATGGGACTCGGCTCGGACATGTATCGACAGCAGATACTGGACCACTACAAGAACCCCCGCAACTACGGCGAACTGGAGGACGCCACGTTCTCGCACGTCGGCGAGAACCCGACCTGTGGCGACACCATCCAGGTCGACGTGCGTCTCGCCGACGACGGCGAGACCATCGAGCGCGTCGCGTTCTCGGGCGACGGCTGTGCCATCTCGCAGGCCAGCGCGAGCCTCCTCACGCAGGAACTGCCGGGGACGACGCTCGACGAACTGGAGGAGATGGACCGGGACGACGTCATCGACCTGCTCGGCGTCGACATCTCGCCGATGCGCATCAAGTGCGCCGTCCTCGCCGAGAAGGTCGCACAGGACGGCGCGAAGATCCACACCGGCGAACTCGAGATCGACCGGACGAAGACCGAAGACTGAGTCGGCCGGTTTCCCCCAAGACACTTCTCGCGGTACGGAGTTCACGAAGCGACCGACGAGGGGACGCTGTGGCTCACCGGGTCGAAGCATACCGGATGGTCGGCAGCGTCGAGGAGAGAGAACAGGAAACACGACAGTGACGCGCCCGCCCGAGGGCGACGGTCGACGTCGCCGAGAACGGGAGCGCTCAGTTCTGAACGCGCGCTTTACTCCGGCTTCAGACCCTCGCCGGTGACGCGCATGACCGCCTCGCCGTCGGGGAGGTTCGGCGCGTCGACGAGTTTGACGATGCGCTTGTTGCCCTTCGACTTGCGGAGGTACATCCGGAACGTCGACTTGTGGCCGAGGATGTTCCCGCCGATGGGCTTGGTCGGGTCGCCGAAGAACGCGTCCGGGTTCGACTGGACCTGGTTGGTGACGACGACGGCCGCGTTGTAGAGGTTCCCGACGCGGTCGAGGTCGTGGAGGTGCTTGTTGAGCTTCTGCTGCCGGTTGGCGAGTTCGCCACGGCCGACGTACTCCGCGCGGAAGTGCGCGGTCAGCGAGTCGACACAGAGCAGTCGGACGGGGTAGTCGCTGTCCTCGTTCTCGCTCGCTATCTCCTGGGCCTTCTCGGCGAGGAGGATCTGGTGGTTGGAGTTGAACGCCTTCGCGACGTGGATCTTGTCGAGGAACGCTTCGAGCAGCGCCTGCTCGGCCTCCGCGTCGCCGGGCGACCCCTCTATCTCGCGGTCGTCCATCGCGGCCTGCAGCACCTCGTCGTCGAGGCCGAACAGCATCTCCTCGATGCGCTCGGGGCGGAACGTGTCCTCGGAGTCGATGAAGATGACGCTGCCACCGAGACCGCCCTGTTCGGGCGGCAGCTGGACGTTGACCGAGAGCTGGTGGGTGACCTGGGACTTCCCGGCACCGAACTCGCCGTACACCTCGGTGATGGACTGGGTCTCGACGCCGCCGCCGAGCATCTCGTCGACCTCCGGGATGAGCCACTCGAGCTTCCCGATGCGCTCGCGGCGCTGGAGCACCTGCGAGCCGGTCTCGAACCCGCCGATGTCGGCGGCCTCGCGGGCGGCCTGGATGATATCGTGGGCGGTCGACTCGCCGACGTCCGCCGTGTTCGACAGTTCGGCGGGGGAGGCGACGGCGATGCCCTGGTACGACTCGTAGCCGTTCTCCTTGAGTTTCTCTGCGGTCGCGGGGCCGACACCGGGGAGGTTCTCGAGGTCTGCTGGTCCTGCCATGAACGTGGCTTGCGCCGCTCCGGGTATAAAGTCTCGTTAACAGCGTACTGAAAGTGAAACCGTCCGACTGCAGCGTGGTCGTCGTTCACACACGCGAGAGTCTATCAGGGGAGTGGCGGAGAACGAACGGCGGTCGTGGAAGAGCGGCAGTTCACGGCCGGTCGATGGCCGCCGCCGTGAGGAGGAGGACGCCACAGACGCCCGCGACGGTCAGCAGCGACTCGGGAGCACCGGGGGCCACCGACGAACCGAGCGAGTCCGCGGCGACCAGCGCGACGCCGAGGAGGGTCTGTACGGGGCGGCCCGCCAGCCGCCGCGGGGCGAACCGGAGGGTGAGGGCGAACCCACGGAGTCGGTTCCGAGCGGTCGCGAAGAGTCCTGACGAGTCGGGGGAGTCCACTCGCTCGAACCCGTCGAGCGCAGCGCGCGGGACGCGCTCGACGCGGCCGGTGTGGACGCGGTCGCCCGACCCGTCGGCCACCTCCAGCAGCGTCACGCGGTCGGCGTCGGTGCCGACGACGCGGTAGACGCCCGGCGAGAGTTCACCGGCGTTGTGGCCCGTGTCGGCACTCGCGCCGACGCGGAAGTGGTCGGAGAGCGCGATGCGGTCCGACGACACGGCCCTACCCCCACGGGCGGCCGTCGCCCTCGGGCCACAGCGGGTACCAGTAGTCCTTCTCCGCCTCGACGGTGAGTTCGCCGTCGAGGATGCTCTCCAGTTTGAACTCGACAGACGAGTCCCGGTCGTGACCGCCCGACGGCGCGAACGGGTAGTACGCCCCGCGGCGGAACGAGTACACCCAGTAGGCGACCTGCCCGGCGGCGGCCGATCCCGTCCCCGGCCCCGTGTCGGCCTTCTCGAAGGCGAACAGCGCGGCGAGCAGGCGCGACCCGAACCCCTGCTCGACGAACGTGTCCGCGGCGAAGTGGATGCTCGTCACGAGGTCCTCGAAGTCGTCGTCCTCCAGCACGACCCACTGGTAACCGTGGCTGTCGCCCGCGAACCGGGCCTGCGTCCCGGTCTCTATCTCCCCGGCTTCGAGGATGGCCTCCACCTCGTCCATCGTCTCGGTGAACGCCGTCGAGTCGACGTTCGAGAAGCAGAGCGCCGCCTCGCCGGTCGGGTCGTAGCCCAGGTCCGCCTGCATCGTCATGTACGCCGTGCTCATCCCGAACAGGTCCTCCGGCGCGGCCGCCCGGGTCGCGTCGGCCTCCGCGCTGATTCCCAGTGCCGAGCGGAGGGAGTCGAAGATGCCCATACCCGTCGTACAGTCCCGGACGTCTTAGAGCCACACGACTCGGCACGACCGGAGCGACGGCGAGGAGGGTCGAAGAGAAGCGACGGGGCGGGGCGTGCGAGCGGCCGAGATTACGCCAGTTCGCGTTCGAGCGCACGGAGGCGCTCGACGCGCTGTTCGGTGCTCGGGTGGGTGCTGAACAGGCGACCGATGAAGCCGCTCTTGATGGGGATGATGAAGAACGCGTTCATCTCCGCCTGCTCGCGCATGTCGTCCTGCGGGACGCGGTCCATCTGCCCCGATATCTTCAGCAGCGCCGAGGCGAGCGCCGACGGGTTCCCGGTGATGACCGCCCCGCCGCGGTCCGCGGCGTACTCGCGGTAGCGGCTGAGCGCCCGGATGAGGAAGAACGACACCACCCAGACCACGAGCGAAGCGACGATGGCGACGATGACGCCGCCGTTCTCGCGTCGGCCCCCGCCGAACCACCAGCCGAAGCGCACGACGAGGAACGCGAGCGTCGAGAGGAACGAGGCGATGGTCATCACCATCACGTCGCGGTTCTTGACGTGCGCGAGTTCGTGGGCGACGACGCCCTCTAGCTCCTCCTCGTTCAGCGTGTTCATGATGCCCGTCGTCACGCAGACGGCGGAGCTCTTCTGAGACCGGCCGGTCGCGAACGCGTTGGGCACCCGCGAGTCGGCGACGGCCACCGTCGGCTTCGGCAGGTCGGCCTGCTGGCTCAGTCGCGACACCATCGCGTGGAGCTCCGGATACTCCTGTTCGGACACCTCGCTGGCCCCCATCGAATATAACGCCAGTTTGTCGCTGAAGAAGAACTGTGCTATCGAGAATACCCCCATGATCGCGACGACGAGGAGGACACTCCCCGAGAACGTCCACAGGACGCCGACGAACACGATGTAGAGGGCGAAGAGCAGGAACATGGTGAGCACCATCCGCCCACGCAGTCCCCAGTCGGGTTTCCACTCCATATCCAGTGTATTGGCGACGAGAGGGTTAAACGTCACCGTCGTCGGACAGTGGTCACGAACACGCGCGAGCCGGGGTCTCGTGGGCCCGGTCAGTCGTCTGCGGGTCGTTCGACGCGCTGACGCTGGTCCTCGTGGAGCAGGCAGGCCGCCTCCCACCCCGCCTCCGTCTCCCGGAGTTCCGGGTAGGTCTGCTCGCACGGTGTCCGGAACGCCTCGTCGAGCAGGTCACGTGCCTCCTCGTGGTCGCCTTCGACCTCGGCGGTGAGCGCCCGTTCGAGGACCGCGTCGCCCTCCGGGTCCGACAACTGCCGTGGGATGTCGAACTCCGCCCGGAGACCCTGCTTCAACTGCTCGTCGCCCGCGACCGACTCGCCCTCGGCATCCCCCACCGACTCCCCGTGGGCGGTACGAACCGTCTCCAGGTCGAGGGGACCCTCGCGCATGCGCTGGCGGAGGTCCTGCACCGACCGCCACGCCCCCTGTTCGAACGCGTAGTCTGCCGGCGGGATGACCTCGGGACAGCGCGTGTGGAACCGACAGCCAGCGGGCGGGTTCGACGGACTCGGGACGTCGCCGACCAGCGTGACGGACTCCCCGCGCTGGGTGGGGTCGGGCCGCGGAATCGACCCGAGCAGCGACGTCGTGTAGGGGTGCTGCGGGTTCGAGAACAGCGCCTCGGTCGGGGCGACCTCGACAATCTCGCCGAGGTACATGACGGCGACGCGGTCGCACACCTCGCGGACGACGCCCAGGTCGTGGCTGATGAACAGCATCGCCAGGTCGAACTCCTCCTGAATATCGTTCATCAGGTTGAGGATGTCGGACTGGATGGAGACGTCGAGCGCGCTGACGGGTTCGTCGGCGACGAGGAGCTGCGGATTGACGACGAGCGCTCGGGCCAGCGCGACGCGTTGCTTCTGCCCGCCGGAGAACTCGTGGGGGTACCGGTCGACGTCCTCGGCCGACAGGCCGACGCGTTCGAGCAGGTCCATCACTATCTCGCGGCGGCGCGACCGGTCGGTGATACCGTGGACGAGGAGCGGTTCGGCGACCGACTCGCCGATGGACATCCGCGGGTCGAAACTCGACGTCGGGTCCTGGAAGATCATCTGTGCGCGACGCCGGAACCGCTTCAACCGCTGCTTGTCGTACGTGGTGACGTCCTCGCCGTCGAACCGGACCTCGCCCGCCGTCGGCTCCTCCAGTCGGAGCAGCGATGTGGCGACGGTCGACTTCCCGCAGCCGGACTCGCCGACGAGGCCGAGCGTCTCGCCGGCAGCGACCTCGAAGTCAACCCCGTCGACCGCGCGGACGCGACCGACCTCCCGCTTCAGGAGGCCCCGCGTGATGGGGTAGTGTTTCTCCAGGCCGGTCACCCGGAGCAGGGGAGTGTCATTCATCGCTCACCGCCTCGGACCGGACGGAGTCGTCGTCCGCGACCGGTCCGCCGTCCGTCCGAGCCGAGGAGTCCTGGGCGGACGAGAACGCCGTCTGGACGACGCGCTCGTCGTAGTCGTCGCCGTAGTAGACACACGAGACAGTCTGGTCGCGGTCCTCGACGGGATGTAACGGCGGCTGGTCTCCAGTCGTACACTCCTCGACGGCGTGGGGACAGCGCGGCGCGAACCGGCAGCCGTCCGGGGGGGCCGTCGGACTCGGGAGCGAGCCATCGATGGACACCGTCTCGTCTCCCCGGCCGGGGAGACACTCCAGCAACGCCCGCGTGTAGGGGTGCGCTGGGTTCTCGAACAGGTCGAACACGTCACCGGTCTCCATCACCTCGCCGGCGTACATGACGACGACGCGGTCGGCGATTTCCGCGACGACGCCCAGGTCGTGCGTGACGAACAGGACGGCCATGTCGAGGTCGTCCTGTATCTCCTGGAGCAGGCCCAGAATCTGCGCCTGGATGGTGACGTCGAGCGCCGTCGTCGGTTCGTCGGCCACGAGCAGCGCCGGGTTCGACGCCAGCGCAATCGCGACGATGACGCGCTGTTTCATCCCGCCGGAGAACTCGTGGGGGTAGTTGTCGACGCGGGTCGCGGCATCGGGGATGCCGACCCGGTCCAGCAGGTCGATGGCTCGCTCCCGGGCGGTCGCGTCGTCGGTGTCGCTGTGCAACTGGATGGCCTCGACGATCTGCCAGCCGACCGTGTAGACGGGGTCGAGGGCACTCTGTGGGTTCTGGAAGACGTGGGCGACGTCGCCGCCACGGATGTGTCGGAGCGCCTGCTCGGGCGCACGGGTGAGGTCGACGTACCCACGGGTGATGTCCTCACCGGAGCGTTCCTCGACGACGACGAACTGGTCGTCGCCGACCTGCTGCTCACCGTGGCCCTGCTCGCGGTCCTCGCCCTCCACGACGTCGAACACGTGTCTGGGGAAGGCGTCGGCGAGTTCCCGCACCGTCTCCAGGTCGCGGAACTCGATACGTCCCTCGGGGATGTCGCCGGGGGGTATCGGGAGGAGCTTCGTGATGGACTCGCTCGTGACGGTCTTGCCGGAGCCGGACTCGCCGACGATACAGACCGTCTCGCCCGCGTTCACGTCGAAGTCGATGCCGTCGACCGCGTGGACGGTCCCCTCGTCGGTGTGGAACTGCGTGTGGAGGTCGACGACGGAGAGCAGCGGCCCGTTCATGTCGATACCAGTCGCGCGGAGTCGACGAGGATAACTCTTGGCGTGACAGTAACGCCGACTTCAGGGACCGCACGCGTCGACGCCAGCACGACGGAACGTGACACTTATGCATTATCGACGATGAAGAATGAACAGTCAACGGTAGCGTACGGCCGGTGGACGAGTGACAATTGTTCCAGTTCCAGCACCCACTCCGGAGAGTTCGTCTCCTTCGCCAGTGCATTCGTGGCTAAAATTGGAATTTTACCCTCGATACGTACTTATATCTCAAAATACGCTTCGTAAGAGTAATAACAGCGTGTACCATTCTCACATTGCATGTCACGTGACTACGAATGTCGTGATGATAACCAGCACAAGAAGATCGACCGCCGAGCCTGGCTCAAGGGAATCGGCGTCGCTGGTGCCGCGGCTCTCGCGGGGTGTAGCTCTGGGGGCGGGGGAGACGGGACGGAGGATCCGAGCTCGACGGGGACCGAGAACGGGACGGACGACCCGCTCGGGACGACCCAGGGCACCAGCACCGACGACGGCGAGCGACCGGAGCCGAGCGGTACCTACCGGACGGCGATCGGGAACTCGCTCGGCACGCTGAATCCGCTGTACAACAACGAGAGTACGGCGGGCGGCGTCATCGCCTACGCCCTCGACATGGGCTACGGCTTCAAGCCCGGCACCGAGATGTTCCCCCGCGTCTACGAACTCACCTCCGAGGACAACCAGACCTGGACCGCGACGGTACGCGAGGGGCTGACGTTCAGCGACCCGTACGGGGAGGTCACCGCCGAGGACTTCGTCTACCAGATCAACGAGGTCCAGATGAGCGAGTGGGCGGCGACCGCCGACTCCAACAGCTGGACCAGCGACATGACCGTCGAGCAGACGGGCGACTACGAGTTCACCATCGAACTGCCACAGGTGAACCCGCTCTACCCGGAGACGTACGACCCGCTCCTCTACCCCATCCCGAAGGAACTGATGGAACCGTACGTCGAGGAGCAGGACGCCGAAGGGTTCCAGCAGGACGAGGAGCTCCTCGACCTCTCGTTCGCGGGGAACCTCGGGGCGTACACCCTGGAGAACTGGGAACGGAACTCGCGCATCACGTTCTCTCGGAACGACGACTACTACCTCCGCGACGCCGAGGGGGCCGACCAGGCGTTCAGCAACGCCCCGTACTTCGAGACCCTCGAGGTCCGCGTCATCCCCGAGCAGTCCTCGCGTCTCGGTGCGCTGCAGAACGGCGAGATCGACACGGCGGGGCTCCCGAAGAACCGCGTCAACGAGTTCCAGAGCAACGACGGGACGTACGTCAACGTCGTCCCGCAGCCGTACAACCGCATCATCGCGTACAACTTCCGTGACAACGGCTGGACCGCGGGCCCGGGGAACCTGTTCAGGAACAAGACGTTCCGGCAGGGCCTCGGCTGTGCCGTCGACAAGCAGGCCATCGCCGACGGTATCTACAACGGCTACGCGCAGCCCCACTTCACGTGGCAGCCCGAGTGGTCGAAGTGGTACCCGGACGACGCCGATATCTCGCGGTACGGTGTCGGTGACCTCTACGGTCCGGAGGCGACCCGGAGCCGAATCCAGGAGGCCATCTCGGACACCGACTACAGCTACGACGGCGACCAGCTCGTCAACCCCGACGGCAACCCGGTCGAGATATCGCTGTACTTCAGTCCGACGTCCAGCACGAACGAGGACCTCGCGCAGTACATCAAACAGGAGTACGAGGCGAACGCGGGCATCACCGTCAACGCCCAGCAGATTCAGGGCACGACGTTCCGCGACGACTACTGGTACCAGCAGGTGCCGGAGAACCCCGACGAGTACGAGTGGAGCAACGGCGTGGCCAACGCCGGCCCCTACGAGGTCACCAGCTCCGAGTCGTGGGACATGTCCATCGTCTACGGACTCAACACCTACCCGCTGAACCCGACGGCCGGTGACGTGTTCTTCATCGAGGACTCGGCGTACAACCCGTACGGCTACCAGCCCGAGTGGAACGCCGCCGAACTGTTCGAGCAGGCGTCGACCGCCGAGAGCCAGGAGGCCGTCCAGGAGGCGCTCACGCAGATATTCGTGGAGGTGTCGGAGGCGCAGCCGCTCGGGATGCTCGTCTTCGCGGACGACACCATCGGCTACCGCTCGGGCATCGAAGGTCCCGAGGAGAACTTCTTCAACGGCTGGAACGAGTCGACCTGGTACCGCAGCGAGTAGACACCGGGTCTCCTCTCGGTTCGTGACGTACAGTGCGACACATTAACCGCTATTCGATATAACGACAACACACATGGGATTGGGATGGTATATCACACGCCGGCTCGCCTGGACCTTCGTGGTGACGTTCATCATCATCAGCGTCACGTTCGTTCTGCTCTCTGCAGCGCCGAACCCGGAAGTACAACGGGCTGCGACTCAGGCGGCGCTCCAGGGTGACAGCCCGACCGAGGCGGCAGACCGTATCAGACAGCTTCGCGGACTCGACCGACCACTCACCGAGCGCTACGTCGAGTACGTCACCGGCGTGTACACGCTGGACTGGGGTTGGTCGACGATGAACAACGAACCGGTCACGGAGTCGGTACTCAACGCGCTCTACTACACCGCACAGTACTCGATACCGTGGACGCTGCTGACGATCACGTTAGGACCCATCGCGGGGCTGTACTCGGCCGCCAGTCAGTACAGCTGGAAGGACCACGTCGCGACGGGCATCAGCTTCTTCGGCTACGCGATTCCGAACTTCTTCTTCGGGATCATCCTCCTGTTGATATTCGGGGTCCAACTGGGGTGGGTGCCGGTGTTGTACAGCACCGACGCGGCCCTGTTCAGCTTCGAGAACGTCCGACAGCTCGTTCTGCCGGTGTTCGTCCTCGTGACGGGCTCCATCGGCGGCATCATGCGCGTCTCGCGCAACGAGTCCTCGGAGTACATGACCGCCGACTTCGTGAAGACGGCCAAGGCGAAGGGCGTCTCGCGCTACCGCATCTACGCGCGACACGTCCTGCGGCCGACGATGGTGCCGCTGTCGACCACGATGGTCGCACAGCTCCTCGCGCTGTTCGTCGGGTCGTCGCTGCTCGTCGAGATCGTCTTCGGGATTCCCGGTATCGGCCGGTTGAGCTACGACGCCATCATCGCGCAGGACACCAGCGTCGTGCTCGGGTTCACGCTGTTCTTCACCTTCGTCGGGACGATCAGCAACCTGATCCAGGACCTGGTCTACACCGTCCTCGACCCGCGGATTAGCTTCGACGATCGATAATGGCTGCACAAAACACATCAGAACGGTTCGATACGGTCGATTGGGACGATATCGCGCGGGACGCTCCGACGGGGAGTGGGAGGGCGATGCGTGCGTACCTCGGAGCGCTCGGACTGCTGGTCCTGGTGCTCGTCTACGACGTCGCGGTCGCCAGCGGCGAGCCGACGTTCGCGGCGGTCGGCTGGGAGTACGACGTCTCGCTGTTCCACTGGACGCTCGTCTTCTGCCTCCTCACCTACGTGTTCATGGGGCTCGTCCCGCTGGTCCGCAACTACCGCTACCTCTCGGTGAACTTCCTCGGCATCGTCGTCACGACCGGCGCGTTGCTCGCACTGGTGCTCTACGACGGCGTCTACCTCGCGAACGAAGCCCCCACGTTCGCGGCCATCGGCTGGGACTACAACGTCGAAGGGCTCGACTACCTGTTCGCGTTCTCCCTGCTCGTGTTCGTGTTCTACGCGGTGTTACCGCTGTACCAGAACCCCCGCATGACACGCTACTACTGGTCGGAGTTCAAGAAGAACCGGCCGGCGATGGTGGGCCTCGCCATGCTCGGCTTCGTCTTCGGCGTCGGCATCGTCGGGCCGCTGTTCCTCGACTACCCCCAGGCCGAGTTCTTCCGGAAGTACCAGCCGCCGGTGTACGGGACGGTGAGTACGAACTTCGTCCTCGACTGCGTCGGCACGCAGGCGAACGGCGTCTGCCACGGGACGTGGCAGTACCCCCTCGGGACGACGGGACAGGGACGGGACATCCTCACGATGATCATCTACGGGATGCAGGTCAGCGCGAAGATCGCGTTCGTCACCACGCTCATCGCCATCAGCATCGGGACGGCGGTCGGCACGGTCAGCGCGTACGCGGGCGGCCTCGTCGACGAGGTGCTGATGCGCTACGTCGACATCATGCAGTCGTTCCCGACGCTCATCCTCTACCTGCTCATCCTCTACATCTACGGCGCGGACCTCACGCTGTTCATCCTCCTGCTCGGGTTCTTCTCGTGGAGCGGGACCGCACGCTACGTCCGGTCGAACGCGCTCGCGAAGTCCCAGGAGGAGTACATCAAGGCCGTCCAGCTGAGCGGGGCGAGCCTCTACCGCATCATCCGACGACACATCGTCCCGAACACCGCGAGCAGTATCGTCACCGACCTCACGCTGCTGATTCCCGCGTTCCTGCTCGCCGAGGCACAGCTGGCGTTCCTCGGACTCGGCGACACGGGAATCGCGTCGTGGGGCATCCTCATCTCCGCGGGGCGCAACGACCTCTCGTTCGCGCCGTGGATCACGCTCGCACCGGGAATCTTGCTGTTCCTGACCATCCTCGCGTTCGCCTTCATCGGCGACGGAGCACTCGACGCACTGGACCCCGAGGCCCAGGCGGAGGCTGAATCGTAATGACCGACACACCACTCCTCTCTGTAGAGGACCTCAGAACGACGTTCAAGACCGACGGCGGACTGCTCACCGCCGTCGGCGGTATCGACTTCGAAGTCCGTGCGGGCGAGACGCTCTGCATCGTCGGCGAGTCCGGCTCCGGCAAGACCGTCGCCAGCGAGTCCGTCACGAAACTGATCCCCTCGCCACCGGGCGAGGTGACGGGGAAGGTCGCGTTCCGCGACATGGAGTCGGTCCGGGAGCTCGCCGACGCGTACCCGAAGGCCGTCTTCGACGTGACGCAGGCGGGAGCCGGAGCGGTCGACGACCGCGACCGACCCGGCGACGACGACCAGTTCGTCGTCGTCGAGCGACGACGGAACGGCGAGATTACGCGTGGCTACGTCGACCTCGCCCGTGCCCCGGAGAAAGCGCTTCGGCGCATCCGCGGGGGCGACATCGCCCACGTCTTCCAGAACCCGCAGGACGCGCTCAACCACTGCTACACGGTCGGCTGGCAGATCGTCGAGGCCGTCCAGATGCACGAGGACGTCTCGAAGGCCGAGGCTCGCAAGCGGGCCATCGAGCTCCTCAACGAGGTCGGCATCGCCAACCCGGCGGCCCGCCTCGACGACTACCCCCACGAGTTCTCCGGGGGCCAGAAACAGCGCGTGATGATCGCCATGGCGCTGGTGACGAACCCGGACCTCCTCATCGCCGACGAACCGACGACCGCACTCGACGTGACCGTCCAGTCACAGATACTCAAGCTCCTCGGCAGGCTCCAGGAGGAGTACGGGATGGGCATCCTGTTCATCACGCACGACCTGGGCGTCGTCGCGGAAATCGCCGACCACGTCGTCGTCATGTACGCCGGCAAAGTGATGGAGCGGGGGACCGTCTACGAGATATTCGAGCAGCCGTCACACCCTTACACCCGCGCCCTGCTTGAGTGTCTCCCCGGCGGCGGGCGGGCGGCGGCGGGCATCAGGGGGACCCTGCCGGACCCGACCGACCCACCGGACGGCTGTCGGTTCGCCCCCCGGTGTGAGTACGCCGTCGACGACTGCTTCGAGGGCGGCCAGCCCGAGGAAGCACGGTTGACCGACGACCACTGCGTCTCCTGTGTCTACTACCAGTCGGGCTACGACGAGTCGGCCATCACCGGCGACGATACTACCCCGGCGACCAGTGGAGGGACCGCCGATGACTGAGCGACCGCTGCTGTCGGTGCGGAACCTCGAGAAGCACTACCCCATCAAGCAGGGTATCCTCTCGCGACAGGTCGGGGCGGCACGTGCCGTCGACGGCATCAGCTTCGACATCGCGGAGGGCGAGACGCTGGGGCTGGTCGGCGAGTCCGGCTGTGGGAAGTCGACTGCGGCCACGTCCATCATCCGGCTCGAAGAGCCGACCGGTGGCGAGGTCCTGTTCAACGGTCGGAACTCCGCCGCCGCGAAGGCCGGCGAGACGAACGACGTGACGAAGTTCGGCGACGCCCAGCTGAAGGCGTTCCGCCGGGACGCACAGATGATCTTCCAGGACCCCTCGTCGAGCCTCGACCCGCGGATGACCGTCGGCGGGTCGGTCGCCGAACTGCTCGAGGTCCACGGGATGACCGACAAGAAGCGTCGGCGGGCCATCGTCGAGAACCTGCTCGAAGACGTCGGCCTCTCGGCCGACGACTACGACCGGTACCCCCACGAGTTCTCGGGCGGGCAGAAACAGCGCATCGCACTGGCCCGAGCGCTCGTGTTGAACCCCGACCTCGTCGTCGCCGACGAACCCGTCAGCGCGCTCGACGTCTCGATTCGCGCCGAGATACTGTCGTTGATGAACGACCTGCAGGAGAAGTACGGACTGTCGATGCTGTTCATCAGTCACGACCTCTCGGTCATCCGCGAGGTGAGCGACCGCGTCGCGGTCATGTACCTCGGCGAGATCGTCGAGATCGGTGACACGGAGGAGCTGTTCTCGAACCCGCAGCACCCGTACACCGAGGCGTTGCTGTCGGCCGTTCCGCGGCCCGACCCGCGCCGGAAACGCGACGACATCGAACTCAAGGGTATCGTCCCCAGCCCGACGGACCCGCCCTCGGGCTGTCGGTTCCACACGCGCTGTCACCGCGTCATCCAGCCCGACGAGTACGACCTCGAACAGTCCGAGTGGCGGTCGCTCCTCAACTTCCGGGACGGCGTCGTGAAGGGCGGCCTCGACGTCGAGGCGACGCGGGAGCTACTGAGCACTGGCCCGGCCGAGACCGACGCGGACGCCGAACTCGAAGCCGAACTCCGTCGGGAGTACGACCTGCCGGAGCGCCTCTCGGACCGGGCGGCCGAACGGACGCTCGGCGAGTCCATCGACCACGTCGTCGCCGGGGAGATGGCCGAGGCTCGGGAGGTGCTGTCCTCGGCGTTCGTCACCCCCTGCGAGCAGGAGGCACCGTCGTACACCGACCACGGCGACGGCCACCGCTCGAAGTGCTTCCTCACGCAGGAGGGCGGCGAGTCGCTGCAGAACCGCGCGAGCGTCCGCAACGACTGACCAGCTACCACCCGGCGAACCATTTCTCAGTACGTCGTCCGACGGAGGAGCCGCGGGTTCAGACGGTCAGAAGCCCGTCGCGTTCCCGTCCTTCCGCGGCTCCGTCGCCGCCGAGAGGACGCCGTCGGCGTTCCGGGCGAACTGCGCGCCGCCGAACATCACCGGCGGGAGCACCTGCACGTCGTGGCCCCGCCGGACCAGGCCGTTCTGCACGTCACCCGGAATGCGCGTCTCGACGGCCAGTCGGCCGGACTCCCGGTACCGCCAGCGCGGCGCGTCGAGCGCCTCCTGTGGCGTCATCCCCTCGTCGACGAGGTTCGTGACGACCTGCAGGTGACCCTGCGGTTGCATGAACCCGCCCATCACGCCGAACGCCGCCCAGTCGTCCTCGTCGAACCTGAGTAGCCCCGGAATCAACGTGTGGAACGGCTTCTTCTCCGGTTCCAGCCGGTTGGGGTGGTCGTCGTCGAGCGAGAACGACGCGCCCCGGTTCTGGAGGGCGATGCCGGTGTCTCCGGCGACGAGACCGGAGCCGAACCCCGCGAACCGCGAGTTGATGTACGAGACGACGTTCCCCTCGTCGTCGGCGACGCAGAGCAGGACGGTGTCCGCGTCCTCGGGAAGGTTCGGGTCCCGAGGGTCAGCGGGACCCTGTCCCGCGCTATCCTCCGCGTGGGAGTCCGGGACGCCGAACGAGACGTCGCTCGCCTCGTCGGTCACGTCAGCCGCGCGCTTCTCCGCCCACTCGCGAGAGGCGAGCGGCGGCACCTCCTCGAACTCGGGGTCGGTGATGTAGCGGTGGCCGTCGTGGAACGCTCGCTTCATCGCCTCGCCGAGGCGGTGGTAGCGCTCGACGCCCGTAGCGCTAGCCACGTCGAGTTCGCTCGCGATGTTGAGCGCCTCCAGCGCGATGAGGCCCTGGTTGTTCGGCGGGAGTTCGAACACCTCCACCCCCTCGTAGGTGGTCGAGACGGGGTCGACGAACTCCGGTTCGAACGCTCGGAGGTCGTCCATCGTCATGAACCCGCCTTCCGCCTGCACCTCTTCGACGATTGCCTCGCCGATGGAGCCCTCGTACACCACGTCCGCGCCCTCGTCGGCGATGGCCTGCAGCGACTCGCCGAGTCGGTCGAGGACCATCACCTCGCCCGCCTCGGGCGCGCGCTCACCGTCCACGAGGTACGCCTCGCGGGCGTGGTCGGACTCGAACAGGTCCTCGGCGCCGGTCCAGTGGCTGGCGATGACCTCGCTGACCGGGTAGCCCTCCGTGGCGTACCGGATGGCCGGTTCGAGCGCTTCGGCGAGCGAACGCCGTCCGAACCGCTCGACGGTCGCTTCCCACCCGCGGGCGGTCCCCGGCACGGTGACGGTGTGCGGGCCGAGGTGTGGCATCTCGGCGTCCTCGGGTGTCGTCTCGTCGTTCTCGCCCGCGACGGCCTCCCGCACCTTCTCGCGGGTCGCTTCCCGGGGCGCACCGCCACACGAGCGCATCCCACCGACCTCGCCGTCGGCCGTGCGGTACAGCGCGAACACGTCCCCGCCGAGGCCCGTCGAGGTGGGTTCGGTGACGTTCAGCGCCGCGGCGGTGGCGACGGCGGCGTCGAACGCGTTGCCCCCCTCCTCCAGCACCCGGACGCCCGCCTGAGCGGCGAGCGGTTGACTCGTGGCGACCACGCCGTTCGTGGCGTAGACCGTGGACCGACGCGACCCGAACGTATCGACGTCCCGTTCCATGTCCGAGCCACGCGGACACCCCACATGGCTCCGGCGGTTCGCCTCCCCCTCCTCGTCCAGTTTCACTTTCGCCCCCGTGTTTCCCCGACGGCGAGGCCGCCGTACCCGCCGGTCCGACCGGCGAGTCGCTCGCTGGGACGGGAATCCCGACGGTCCAGCGACATGAACCGTCCCGCCGCCCTCGTGCAGTTCCGCGAAGTCGTCCAGTTTCACCCCACCCGTGAACGTCGCTTATCATCACCTGTCCACTACGTTGGAATCAAGTATGCCTTCGACCTGTCTCTGCGCCGACGGAAGCGGCGGCGACGACGCGCGGCCCCCCGTGGTCGTCGACCGCTCGGACCCGCCGACGCGCTGGCGGTTCGTCTGCCCGAACGGCCACACCGACTGGGACCCGACGAACAACCACCTCTGGTGTGCGACGTGTGCGGCGCTCCACGGCGTCGACCCGGAGTACTGGGAACTGCTCGACAAGAAGACGGGCGAGACCGTCCCCTGGGCGGCCGTCGTCCTCCGGTGACCTCCCGATGGACCGATGACCGACCACACGACGCGACCGGAGACGAGCGACCGGCAGGGAGACCCGGCCGGGCGGGACGGCCCGACGGGTCGCGCCGAACCGACTGCGCCCGCCGACGCCACCACACCCGATGAACCCGACGGGACGGCACCGCCCGCGAACCCGACCGCGGGCGCGCGGTACCTGCTGGGCGCGACGGCGTACTCCCTCGCTCGGCTGGCGTACGCCAGCGCCCTCCCGCTGGCGACGCTCTGTCTGCTCGTCGCCGTCGAGGCTCTCGTCGGCAGTCGTCTGACCGTGACCGTCACCACGGCGACCGACGAGTACGCCGTCCCGCTGACCCGTGCGCTCGTGGCGGTGGTCGTCGCCGTCCTCGTCCGACGGCTGTACGCGCTGAACACCGAGTGAGCGTCTGGGAGCCGACGCCGAGGGCCGAACCCAGGCGACCCACCCGCGGCCCGTGACGCGGGAGTTAACCGTCCGAACGCGCTACCTCCGGCAATGAGTTCACGTACGTCGGGCGAGTTCTGCCCGCGCTGTGGCGACCCCGTCGGGGAGACGGGGCCGCGACCCGGCAACCCGTCCGGGCGGGAGGCGAACCTCTGCGACAAGTGCTACTTCGAGGACTTCGACCTCGTGGACGTCCCCGAGGAGCTACGGGTCCGCGTCTGTGCGCGCTGCGGCGCGGTCCACCGCGGGAACCGCTGGGTCGACGTGGGAGCCGACGACTACACCGACGTCGCCGTCGAGGAGACCCGCGAGGCCCTGGGCGTCCACGTCGACGCCGAGGAGGTGTCGTGGCTCGTCGACCCCGAACAGGTCGACCAGAACACCATCGTCATGCACTGCAACTTCTCGGGGCTCGTGCGGGGGACGGTCCAGGAGGAGGACGTGCAGGTGCGCGTCCGGTTCGCCCGCGAGACCTGCACCCGCTGTTCGCGCATCGCCGGGGACTTCTACGCCTCCGTCGTGCAGGTCCGGGCCGTCGAGCGGAACCCCACCGACGAGGAGGTGACGCAGTCCGTCGAGATGGCCGAGGAGTACATCGAGGCCCGCGAGGAGAAGGGCGACCGCAACGCGTTCATCTCGGAGATCGACGAGAGCGCGGACGGCGTGGACATCAAGATATCCACGACGCAGATGGGCCGAGCCATCGCCGAACGCGTCCGCCGTCGGTTCGGCGGGACCATCACCAACTCCCGGACGCTCGTCACCGAGGACGAGGACGGCAACGAGGTGTACCGCGTCACCTACGCCGTCCGCCTGCCGCCGTACCCTGCCGGGACCGTCGTCGAACCAGCGGACGACGACCCGGTGCTCGTCCGGTCGGCCCACGGCAACCTCAAGGGCGACTACCTCACGACGGGCGAGCACTACGAGGCCTCCAGCGACGACGGCGTCGCCCCCGAGGCGCGACGACTCGGCCACGTCTCGGAGGGACGGGAGACGACGCTCGTCGCCGTCGAGGACGACCACGCGGTGCAGGTGCTCGACCCGGACACGTACGAGACGAAGACCGTCGCCCGGCCATCGTACCTCGACACCGACGCCGACACCGTGACCGTCCTCAAGAGTCGCGCCGGACTCCACGTGCTCCCGGACGACGCCGGCGAGGAGTAGCCCGGCCCGCGGCCTGGAACAGTAGATTGGCAGGCAGTCGTGAACGAGCCAGAGCGACCGCTCTCGACACCCCGCACCGCCAGAACTGACGCGTAGACTACTCGGCTTCTTCGTCCGGTTCGACGCCTTCTCGACCGCGAATCGTCGCGAGTCGTTCCTCGACGGCCTCGTCGAACATGACGAACGGGTCCACGTCCATGTGCGAGCCAATGCCACACGTACACAAAGCTCTTCCCCCGGCGTCGAAAGCGGTTTGCCCACTCACCCGTAGGCGGAGGTATGGACCGTCAGCGACTGTTCGCCCTCCTGATGGCACTGCTGATGATATCGTCGATGTTCATCGGCTTCATCAGTATGCTGTAGCTGGCCGATATCGTGGCGACTACTGCCAGACGTCCCCGAGCGGGTGGTCGTCGAGCGAGCGCTTCCTGGAGCGACTGCGACGGTTTCCGCCTCCACTCGACCCGCCGTCGTTCCCGCTCTCACCGACGGCCGCTGCCGGGTCGAACGGGGGTAGGTCGGGGACCGTCATCCGGTCGACCTGCTCGGCGAACCACGGCGGCATGTCGGTCCGCGCTCGCTCGAACAGGTCGAGCAGCGACGAGTCCGCGAGGTACGTCGCCCCGCTGTCGTCGGGCGCGCGGACGACCCGGCCACACGCCTGGATGACGGTTCGCAGGGCGGCGCGGTAGTACCACGCCCACTGGCCGTCTTCGAGGCGCTGGGCGACCCGAGAATCCCGCGTGTTTGGGTACGGTGCCTTACAGAGCACCTGCCAGCGCGCGAGGTCGTACTTCAGGTCCAGCGCCTCCTCCATCTTCACCGAGACGAACACGTCGGCGTCGTCCGAACGCTTCCACGAGTCCAGCGCCGCGTCCCGCCCCTCCGAGTCGTGCGTTCGGACGCGCTCGCCGACGCCGAAGTCGTTGAGCAGCCGCACCAGCTCCTCGGCGATGGCGTACGAGTGCGCGTGAATCAGGCCCTTCTCGTCGGGGTGGCGCTGCATCAGTCGGACGACGAGACGCGCGATTTTGGGAAGGGTCTCCTCGCGGTGCTCGTAGGTCATCTTCCCCTGTGTCGCGTCGAACAGCGGCCGGTTCTCGACCGGGAACGTGTGCTCGACGTCCACGAGGGCGACCCGCGAGGGGTCCAACCCGGACGACCGACAGAACGCCTCCTTGTTCAGAATCGTCGCCGACAGGAGCGCGAACTTCGTCCCCCGGTCCCAGACGGTGTGTTTCAGGTACCGCTCGGGGTCCATCGGTTTGACGACCACCTTCGAGCCCGCACCCTCGTGCTGGTCGACGACCCACGTCGTCGCGCTCTCGGGGTCGCGGGCGTCCTCGACGAACCACTGCAACTCGCGGATCAACTCGGCGATACGGTCGCGCTCGGCGACCTCCTCCTGGGACAGTTCGATCTCGCTGCGCAGCTCCTCCTGTCGGCGCTTGCAGAGCGTGACGAGGGTGTCCGCGTACTTCGCGGCGTCCTCGCTGTCCTCGACTGCGGGTGCCGGTTTCTGCCCCCACATCGGCACCGTCGACGGGCCGAGTTCGATGGTCGCGTACATCTCGGCCCACTCCGCGAGGCCGTGGGCCTCGTCGACGACGACGACGTCTCGCTGGCCGAACACCTCCGACCCGGCCATCTGCATGAAGTACGCGAGCGTCATCGCCGCGATGTCGCGGTTCGAGGCGATGTCCCGGTCGGAGAAGTACGGACAGCGGTGTTTGACGGGACAGTCGAACCCGCGCTCTCTCGCACAGGGGGCCTGGTCGACGGGCGTCATCGTCTCGCCCGGCAGGATACACGAGTAGTTGCCCTTCCCCCGGACGAGCGAGAGGTCGGTCAGGAGCGGGTCGCTCGCCACGTCGTCTAGCTGTGAGACCTGCGGCGTCGTGTAGTACGACCCGACGGGTTTCGCGGCGTCGTCCTCGCCAGCGCGTCGGGCACACCCGGCGATGGCCCGCGCGAGCAGTGACTTCCCGCTGCCGGTCGGCGCGCGGACGAGGACCACGTCGTTGCCCGCCTCGAACGCCGCGCGGATGTCCGCGAGCGCCTGTTCCTGCGCGCCGCGGAAAGAGGGGGCGGGGAACTCCTCGACGATGCGGGACGGCTTCACGTCTGGTGGTGTTCCACGACGGGCGTAAAGTTGCCGACTAGGAGTGAACGGTGGATTCGAATCTACTGGTGGTGAGCAAGTCGATGACGCCTCGAAAGCCCCCGACCGCTCGTGGCCTGCAACTCGCTGCGCTCCTCGCTCACTGCGTTCGCTGTGGTGCTTGCGTCGTTTCGGCTCACGAGCGGTCGGCCCCTTTCAGTCCAACCCGCATCGACAGTCTGACTGGTCATCGCGGGGGGACTGAAAGGGGCGAGACGCTGGGCGAAGGAGGCCGACGCAAGCACCGCAGGCCGGAGGCCGAGGAGCGCAGCGAGGCCCCCGAGTCCAGCGTCTCGGGGCTTTCGAAGTGTTCACGGCGTCTGTCGAGACGATTCCTCCGAATCCACCGAATACTCCACTCCCTCACTCAGATGCCAGCGCTTCGACGTCCGCCGCGGTCACGTCCCGGTCATCAGGGAGGCGGTCGATGCAGTCGAAACAGAGGAACCAGTCGGTGCCGTCGGCGAGTTCGAGCGCCAGCCCCTCGCTCGGGCCGGGGTCGAACGTCCAGAGGTTGGCGATACCGCCGGCGACCCGGACGCGCCGCCCACAGGCGTCGCACGTCTGCTTTCCCATACCGTCGAGGAGGCGACGAGGGCTAATCAGTGACCGGGCGAGCGACGCGCGCGAACCGGTTCCCAGCCCAGGTCCGAATCGCGTGCGACAGCCACGAACGACGTGCGTCAGACGGTAAAGCGGTCGTTTGAACCTACGGCAGGGGTTTATCACTACCACCCATCGGAGTAGTTGCCGGTCGCGGCCACGGAACGGTTCCGACCCCCCAACCGACCGACCTCGACCGGTCCCCGTCTCCCGCTGCCCCTCGGCGGGAGCCCCCTCCGACAGTCTCAGGTCCCCCTGCCCGGTCCCACCGGGCGCACCGGTTCCCCGACCGGCCCTCCACTTCCTCCACCGCTCGACAGCAGTCGGCCCGACACGTCCCCGTCGAGCGACCCTCAAACCCCCATTTGACGCTCCACAACGACTACCCTCTGGTACGTGCTACCGAGTGTATGCGCTCCCCGATTCCCGACACGAGGCGAGGCGTCGGCGTCGCGATGGCCGTCGTGGTCGTCGTCGCTGCCGTCGGCGTCGCCGGACTCGTCGGCTCCGCACTCCTCCCCGACGAGGCGAACGCTGACTCGCCCGAACCGCTCTCCATGGTCACCTCCGACTCCGAAGAGTCGTTCGCCAGCTACCTCGCCGACGGCGAGCGTCGCAGCGGCTACTACGGTGTCGCCGTCGGTGGCGGGGCCGTCGCCGAGACGGCCGCAGACGGTGGCCGGACCGACACCGCGGCCGCCACCGAGAGCGCCGCCAGCGCCGGAGCGGCGAGCGGCGACGACGGCGGCAGCGCCGCGCCCGCCCACTCCTCGACGAACGTGCAGGTCACCGGTATCGACGAGGCGGACGTCATCAAGACCGACGGGAAGCACATCTACTACAGCGGGACGCGAAGCGGGGCGACGCAGGTCATCGCGGCGCTGCCCGCCGACTCGCCCGCCGCCGTCGCCAGCGTGCCCGACGGCGGCCGGCTGTTCCTCGTGAACGAGACGCTGGTCGTCATCGGGAGCGACCGCATCACCGGGTACGACGTGAGCGACCCCGAGGACCCGACCCAGCGCTGGGAGCACGCGCTCGACGCGCAGGTCCGGACCGCGCGGCTGACCGACGGGCAGGTCTACCTCGTCCTCTCGACGGCCCCGCGTGCGTGCCCGGTCGAACCGGTCGGCGGTGCGGAGGTGGCCTGCACCGACGTCCTCCACCCGCGCGACCCGATGCCCGTCGACACGACGTACACCGTGACGACGCTCGACCCCCACGACGGGACGGTCGGCGACCGCGTCTCGTTCGTCGGCACCTACCGGTCGGTCGTCTCGATGTCCGAGAACGCGCTGTACGTCACCTACACCGAGTACACCGACCAGCGCGAGGCCATGCTCCAGTACCTCCTGAACGACGGTCGCTCCGAGATTCCCGACGACGTGGCCGCCCGACTGGAGGAGGTCCAGGGCTACGACCTCTCGCCGCAGGCCGAAGCCGTCGAGGTGCAGGCGACGCTCGAACAGTGGTTCCGCACCCTCGACGCCCGAGAACAGAAGGAGGCCCGGGAGACCATCTACGAGGGCTTCCGGAGCTACCTCGACGACCGCAAGCGCTCGCTGACGACGACCCACGTCGTCCGCGTCTCGACGGACGACCTCTCGGTCGAAGCGACGGGCGCGGTGCCGGGCCAGCCGCTCGACCAGTTCTCCATCGACGAACACGACGGCCACCTGCGCATCGCGACGACGGTCGGCGGCGGGACCACCGAGTCCGAGAACGACCTCTACGTCCTCGACGCCGAGTCGCTCGATATCACCGGCGAGGCGACGGGGATGGGCGAGAACGAGCGCATCTACAGCGTCCGGTTCGACGGCGACCGGGGCTACGTCGTCACGTTCCGGCAGATCGACCCGTACCACGTGCTCGACCTCTCGGACCCCGAGAACCCCACAGTCGAGGGCGAACTGAAGCTCCCCGGCGTCTCGACGTACCTCCACCCGCTCGGCGAGGACCAGGTGCTCGGCGTCGGCCAGGAGGACGGCCGCGTGAAACTCGTCGTCTTCGACTCCAGCGACCCCACGGACCCGACCATCGCCCACGAGACGGTGCTCGACGCGCGCTGGTCCGAGGCCGCCCACGACCACCACGCGTTCCTGCTCGACGCCCGCAAGGAGGTGTTCTTCCTCCCGACCGAGACCGGTGGACAGGTGTTCGACTACTCGCTGGACCGGGTGGCCGAGATAGACGTCGACAATCCGCGTCGCGCCGTCTACATCGGCGACCACCTCTACGTCGCCGGGTCGGAACTGGTCGTCGTCGACGAGCGGACGTGGACCGAGACGGCCCGCATCGAACTGGACGCCGGCCCCGGCTACCTGACCGAGGAGCGCTCCCGGGCGAGCGACGGCGGCCGCGACGAACCCGACGAGGGAGAGACGACCCCGACGTCGAAGGTCGTCGCTCCGGTCGCGTAACCCGTCGATATCTTCGGACGACGAGAGTTAATTTCACAAAATTCTACCGATAAACAGATTGATTGCAGAGAGGTGAGAACGGTAGTCACCCCCAGTCTGTGGGTGCTGGTAGCACATGAGACGACGACAGTTCCTCACCACGACGAGCATCGCTGTGGCGGCCGCGGGCCTCCCCAGCGTGGCCGCACAGGACGACGACGAACCCCCGAACCCGAACGCGTACCTCACCAACCGGCAGTTGGCCGAGCAACTCCGCCTGCTGGACAGGAGTCGGCACGTCTCGCTCCGGCCTATCGGCCGGTCGGCGGGGCTGGGCGCGCCCATCTGGGAGGTGACGCTCGGCGAGGGCGACACGAACGTCCACCTCATCACCCAGATACACGGCGACGAACCGGCGGGTACCGACGCCATCGTGAAGGTGCTCCAGCAGGTCACCGCCGAACCGGACCGCTTCGAGGACGTGCTGCGCGAACTCACCGTCACCGTCGTCCCGCGGGTCAACCCCGACGGCGCGATGTTCGGCTGGGACACCGACACCGACGGCGACGACGAGCGCATCACCCGGCGGCAGAACACCCAGGAGTGGGACGAGTCCGACTCGCGGTACGAACCGTACTACCACTACGCGCAGGGCGACGACCACCCGTTCGCCCAGCCGAACCCGCCGAGCGGCTACGACATGAACCGCGACTTCAACCTCCGGGCGGAACTCGGCGACCGGCGACCCGGACACGGCGGCGGTCCGAACGGAGCCGAGGGCGGCGAGAGCGAGTCGAACGGCGAGGGCAACGGGAACGGCGAGAACGATGCGAAGGGCAACGGGAACGGAAACGGAAACCACGGGAACCACGGTGGGGGCCACACCGACTACCTCCCCGAGGAGTGGTGGACCGGCTACGAGCGGAACGACGAGACGCGCCACCGACTCGACATGCCCTACGAGGGGTACACGCTGCAATCGAGCGGGCTACGGCTCGCTCCCGAGGTGCGCGCCGTGACGCGGTCGTTCCTGCGCGCCGACCCCGACTACGCCATCACCCACCACCACCAGGGTATCCCGACGGTGCCGGACACCGACCCCGCCGAACCCTCCGTCATGAGCGTCATGGCGGCGTTCGGCCCGTCCTACCTCGACCGCGCGCCGTTCTACGACGGCGAGGGGCCGGTCGAGGACGCCGTCAACCCGTTCATCGACGAGGCGACGAGCCAGCGGTCGCTCCGCCTCAACAGCCTCGTCGAGGAGCGACTGGCCGCGGAGACCGACCCCTGGGACGACTTCGACACCGTGACGCGCTACGGCTACACGACGCTCTGGGGGTCGTACCTCGACGCGCTCTGCCCGCGGACGAACGCCGCGGGGATGCTGTACGAGATATCCGGCCAGTCCGACTCCGTCGGGTCGCGAGCGTACGGGCAGAAGGTCGAGGCGTCGCGCGTCGGCTTCGTCGAGACGTTCGAGGCGCTGGCGGCCGACCCCGAACTGTCGTCGGTCGACGCGGAGTCGTACTTCGACATCCCGCTGAGCGGCGAGGAGTACCCCGTCGACGACCCCGAGGGGACCGGCCGGGCGGCCGCCCGCGGTCGGACCGGGGCGCGCGGCCGGACCGGTAGTCCCGGCCCCGAACTCCCGCCACACCCGGCCAGGCTGTTCTGACGCGCTCGGTTCACCCCTTCGCGAATCGAACCCACCGGGCGCGTGGAAACCGCCGACCCGACCGCCGGGAGGCCAAGGGGTAAGCGCGTCCCGCCCCTAGCTTCTCTATGCGAGTTCTGGTCACCGGCGCGACCGGGTTCGTCGGGAGTCGCCTCGTCCCGATGCTGGTCGAGGCGGGCCACGACGTCGTCGCACTGGTGCGCGACCCGAGCGACTACGACCCGCCGGAGGGCATCACGGTGGAGCAGGGCGACCTGCTGGAGGCCGGCAGTTTCGAACACGCCCTCGCGGACGTCGAGGCCGCGTACTACCTCGTCCACTCGATGGGAGCGGGCGACGAGTTCGAGGAGCGCGACCGCCTCGCCGCCCGGCAGTTCGTCGCCGCGGCGAACGAGGCCGGACTGTCGCGGGTCGTCTACCTCAGCGGACTCGGCGACGACCGCGACCGCCTCTCGAAACACCTCAAGTCCCGCCGCGAGGTCGAGACCATCCTCCGGGAGGGCGACCCCGAGGTGACCGTCCTCCGGGCCGCGATAGTGGTCGGCGACGGGTCGGCGAGTTTCGACATCGTCCGCCAGTTGGCCGAGCGCCTGCCGGTGATGGTGACGCCGCAGTGGGTCGACACGGAGTGCCAGCCCATCGCCGTCGACGACGTCGTCGCGTACCTCGTGGGCGTGCTCGACGTGCCGGAGACCGCAGGCGAGACCTACCAGATCGGCGGGCCGGAGGTGCTGACCTACCGGGAACTCATCGAACGCACCGCCGAACTGTCGCGGGGGCGCCGACCGCTGGTCGTCCCGGTGCCCGTCCTCACGCCCCGACTGTCGTCGTACTGGCTGGTGCTGACGACCGACGTGGAGATGAGCGTCGCTCGACCGCTCGTCGACGGGATGCGCAACCCCGTCGTCGTCGAGGACACGCGCATCCGTGACCTCGTCCCCGTCGACCCGACGACGTTCGACGAGGCGGTCCAGCGCGCGCTCGGTCCCGACCAGCTCCACGACGCCGAGCCGCCGACCGAGCGCCCGCAGCCCCGCGGAGCGCGCTGAATGGCGAAGGTCGAGTTCGGCGAGACGTGGACCTACGAGTCCATCGTCTCGGCGCTACCGGGCATCCGGGTGTCCAAACCGCTCGCCATCGGCATCCAGCTAGCGGTGTTCGAGGTGGCCGTCGTCGTCGTCTGGGCCGTCTACGGCTTCCCGACCGAGACGCTGTTCGCGGGCACCGCCGCCGTCGTCGTCGCGGCTATCGGGAGCGTCGAGATGCTGCGCATCTCGCGACTCGTCCGGTCCGAGCGCCTCCCCCCGGCGTACCCGCGACTGCTGTTCGGGTCGAGCATCGAGGTGGTGCTGGCGGTGCTGGCGTACGTCGCCTTCCTCACCTACCTGTTCACGACAGGGGCGCAGGAGTCCCCGGCGCTGCTCGAACGGCTGTTCGGCCCGGAGCCGCCGGTCCTCGCCGTCTACGTCACGCTGCTCGTCCTCTGGGACGTCTGCTACCGCATCGGGACGGCGTGGTGGGCCTCGGTGGTCGCGCTGTGGCGCTCCGTGCGCTACCGGTTCGACGAACCGACGGCGCGAGCGCTCCGCCGGGCGGACCTGGAGGTGGTCGCCTTCGCCACCGCACAGCTCGTGCTCGTCCCGTTCGTCCGCAGCCAGCCGGTCATCGTCGCCGTCCTCGTCGGCCACGTCCTGGCCGTCTGGCTCGTGGCGGGGTCGTCGTCGGTGCTGGTGACACTCAGAGCGCGGACGGACACCACCGATGGTCACGGGGACGGTGCCGTCGCTCGGGAGTAGCGTCACACCGCAGGAGTCGGGAAACCGAACTACCGGGACTTCATCTCCTTGAACTGGTCGAGCAGCGCCTCGGCGGACTCGCCGGAGTCGTACTCGAGTTTCCCCCGGTACTCCGTCCGCTCGTCGTCGAAGTCCGTGTCGACCGCGGCCGCCTTCGCCTCGCGACGCTCGTGCTCGTCTTCGTCATAGGCACCCATTGACATGGTACACATAGTCTTGCGAACTACAGAGTATCAATGTAACGGATAATTTCGATGAACGTCCGACAGTGGTAATCGACAGTTCGGAGATACGACAGGGTGACGCGCGGGCCGGTGCGTGCCGGACGATATCGGGGTCGTAACTGCTAACCGCTCTCGGAGGAAGCACGAACCGTGGCAGGACCGTTACGATTCCGTCGGTCGACCGAAGCGTGGTCCGAGCGACGGGTCGAGCGTTCGCTCCTCGCACCGCTCGACGACCGGTTCGGTGCGACGCTCGGCGAGACCCGAGTGCCGCCACCGGAGCCGTACGCGGGCGTCCGTCTCGACATGGCGAACGGTGACGTCGCGCTGTTCGCGTGGTACAACGAGGAGGGGGAACGCCCGACGGCCTTCTGGCTCGGGAACACCGAGACGCCCGAGGTGCTGTGGCGGACCGACAAGTTCGGCTGGGACGAGGTGCCCTACGGCGTCGCCCGGTGGGCACAGCGCGAACTGCTCGCCGACCTCGCCGAACAGGACCCGTGGCTGGCCGAGTACTCGCACCTCGCCTGGTTCTTCCTCCCCGTCTTCTTCTCGAAGGACGGCCGCGACAGCACCCGGTCGTTCTTCCGCGACCACGCTGCCGGCTTCCCCGACGCCGACCGGGACCGCGTCCTCCGGTTCTACGAGTCACTGCTGGAGACGGGTATCCTCGACCCGTACCGCGAGACGATGGCGGGGAAACTGGGGACCAGTCCACAGGTCGACGTCGTCAGGATGGGGGCGTCGATGGCCGAGTTCCACGCCGCGAAACTGCTCGCCGACTCGGACACCGAGTTCGTCCCCGAAATCGACCTCGGGAGCGGTCACGCGCTGGACTTCGTCGTGGGCGACGGCGTCCGCGACACGCCGCGCCGTGACCTCCCGCGCTCCGGCGACACGCTCGTCGAGGTGACCAGACCCGGTCCGCCCTCCACGCGTGCGGCCGACACGCCCATCGCCGCACTCAGGGCGACGGCGGACGCGAAGACCGAGGACCAGCTAGACGCCCACCCGAACGCGCTGTTGCTCGTCGACTGCTCGTCGTTCCGGGACGACCAGTGGAACACCATCCGCGCCGAACGGCCAGCCGTCGCTCACGCACCCGCCATCGTCTACCGGATGCGCCCGAACGGGTCCGTCGAGGCGTACCGCCACGGCGACTCCCCCGTCGACCTCGGCGACGCGGTGTACTGGCTCTGAGTCGACTCAGAGGCTGAGTTCGACGACCGTGACGTCCCGACAGTCCGGACAGGTGAGACTGTAGCGAAGGTGCCGTGAGCGAGGCGCTCGGTCGACGCGCGCCCGCCACTCGCCGCGGAGCAGCGAGTCCGCGAACCCGCAGTCGCAGGCCACCACCGTCTGCGCGAGTCGTTCGCTCAGTACCTCGCCACCTCGGTCGTGAGCGTCCGCGAGACCCCGAGACATACTGCCCCTTGTTAACACAGAACAATAACTCCGTCGCCTCGTTCACGACGGAATAGCAGTCGGGGAGTGTCGCGGACGCTCGGCAGGCCACGGATGGCGAGAGCCGGGTGTAGAAGTGCGAGAAGCGTCGCTCCCGAGTGACGTCATCGACCGCAGAAGATGGGGCCACGACCTGACTGGGAATCCAAGGGCCCCGTGAGTGGTACGAAACTACGCGCGTCGCCCGTCTCTCAGAAACTCACCTGTTCGGGGCCGTTCTCGCCGACCGCCGTCGGGTCGCGGTCGGAGTAGAACTTCCGGCCGATGGCCTTGCTGGAGACCGTGCTGTAGAGGGCGAGTCGCGCCGACTCGGCGTCCTCGAACGTCGTCGTCCCGAGCGGTTCGAGCGCCTCCTCGACCGTCTCCGACCCGTTGGGCAGGTCGAGCACCATGTCGCCGTGCTCGTCGATTATCTCCTGCGCCGTCGCAGGGTAGTTGTGGGCGTCGAACTCCTCCGTCGCCTCGGTGAACTGTCGCATACACGCACGGACCACGAGGTCCTTCATAAACGTTCACTATAATTCATCATCGATTGTTTAAGGACGTTGAAGGGGCACACTCAAGACCCCCTCCGCGGCCCCAGCGAGTGCCGCCAGGCGACGACGAGTCGGTGGCGTGAAGGCCCCCACTCGCCGACGGCACCCATGGTCGTCGCCGACCTCCACACCCACACCACGAACTCCGACGGGACGTTCACACTCGACACGCTCGTCGCCGCCGCCGACGAGTACGACGTCCCCGTCGTCGCCGTCACGGACCACGACCGGACGCACCCCGACCTCTCGACACCGGTCGCGCACGTCCGCGGCGTCACCGTCGTCCACGGCATCGAACTGCGCGTCGACGCGGGCGACCAGGAGGTCGACCTGCTCGGCTACGCGGTCACCGACACCCCATCCCTCGACGAGGAGACCGACCGCATCCAGGCCGACCGCGTCGACCGCGCCCGGCGCATCGTCGACCGCGTCGAGCGCGAGACCGGTGCCGAACTGGACGTCGCGTTCGAACCGGGCGTCGGCCGCCCGCACGTCGCCCGCGCCATCGCCGACAGCGACGCTCCCTACGACTACGAGGGCGCGTTCGAGCACCTCATCGGCAACGACGGGCCGTGCTACGTCGCTCGCGCCGTCCCGTCGTTCGAGCGCGGCGTCGACCTCCTCACGGACGCCTGCGGCCTCGTGAGCCTCGCCCACCCGCTCCGGTACGGCGACCCCGAGGCCGCGCTCGCGCTCTGCGAGCACCTCGACGCCGTCGAGTACCACTACGACTACGGCCGCGAGGTCGACCTCCGGCCCGTCGAGCAGGCTATCGAGCGTCACGACCTCACCGTCACCGGCGGCAGCGACGCCCACGACGAGGTGCTCGGCCGGGCCGGACTGGACCGCGACGAGTACCGCGCCTTCCGCAACAGCGTAGCGATTTAACTCGTTCGACAGCGGCGGTCCTCCCCGCACCCGCAACCCTTCAGTAGTGTCGTCCCGTAGCTAGCGTATGCAGTGTCACTACTGTGACGACCCCGCAGACATCTCCGTCGAGCGCGGCGGAGTCAAGGTCGGTCTCTGTGGCCCTCACTTCCGCCAGCGGATGGACGAACTGCGAGAGGAAGGCTGGCTCGACGACCTCCAGGACGAGATCGAGACCGACCGGTTCGACTAACGACCACCACTTTCTGCCACGCCACGTTTCGCTGCGTTCACGAGAGCGCCGCTCTCGTGAGCCAGCCAGAACTGCGCAGCAGTTCTGGTGACGGTCGCTTGCTGGTGACCCGACTCGCGTTGCTCGTCGGTCGCCAGCGGCTCCCTGGCAAAACCTCTCCCGGCAAGCGCGCGGGACTCCGTCCCGCTAGCAACCGGCGGCGAAGCCGCCGGTGACGTTCACGAGAGCGAAGCTCTCGCGTGCCAGCCGAAACCAACGGTTTCGGCGACGAAGCTTCTGGGAGCCTGTGAGACGCGAAGCGTCTCACAATGGGACTAAAAACCGGCGTCGCCCCCTTCGGGGGTTTCAGCCGGCGTTCGCTTCGTTCGCTCGCGGTACAACTGGGACCGCACTGACCGCTCCCGTACAGCACAGCGACCGCACCGCTCACCACCGCCACGAGACACCACAGAGATAGCCGTCTCAGCCCCGCGAGCCGTCCACGTCGATGGCGTCGACGGGACAGATGTCGACGCAGAGCATACAGTCGATGCACTGGCTCTCGTTGACGGGCGCGGCTTTCCGCTCACTGGTGGGGTGGCCGGGCGTCTCGGTCCACTCGAAGACGTCGACGGGGCAGTTCTCCAGACACGGCCCGGAGCCGTCGCAGATGTCGAAGTCGACGGCGACGTGCGTGCCGTGGATACCCAGCCGGTCGGGCTGGTCGACCTCCCCCCAGACGTCGTAGTCGGCGTCGATGTCCAGCCAGTCGCTGACGGAGGAGCGCTCGCGCGACTCGGCGAAGTTGGGGTCGATAGCCATTGCTGGCGCTTTGGCGGTGGGACACTTAAGCGCCTCGCGGGGAGCGCGATTCGGAGTGAGCGCAGCGAACGAGAACCGCGGACTAGCGAACGGTGAACGCAGTGAACCGTGAGCAGCGCGGTTCGAAGTGAGCCGCGGGACGCGTCGCGCCACGTCAAGTAGAAGGCGAGCACGCGGTAGGTGTGGAAAACGATATCACAGCGCCCGCCGACGGGCGGCGTATGGAGCACGTCCGCACCGACGACGTCGACGCGTGGATGAGTCCGGCCAGCGTCCGCAAACCGGTCGGAGAGAAACTCGGCGTCGAGAAGCTGGCGATGAACTACTTCGAACTCGCGCCGGGCGAGTCGTTCGCGTTCGGCTACCACCGCCACGCCGACCAGGAGGAGGTGTTCTTCGTCGTGAGCGGGGAGGCCACCTTCGAGACCGAAGACGGCGAGACGGTCGTCGGCGAGGGCGAGGCGGTCCGTTTCGAACCGAACGAGTGGCAACAGGGGTGGAACCGCGGCGACGAGCGCGTGGTCGCCGTCGCACTCGGTGCGCCCGCCGAGACCGGCGAGACCGAGATACTGCGCGACTGCGAGGACTGCGGCGAGCGCACCCCACAGCGCATCGAACCGACCGACGAGAAGGACGCGCTGCTGACCATCTGCGAGGGCTGCGGCGCGGAGACCGGCCGGTTCACCTGAAGGCGCGGAGCACGGACGCGATACCCCGCCGCGTCGGTGGATTTTCCACGCTCGGACTCGTGCCACGACCATGAGCGAACGCCGTCGAACGCGCCCGCAACTCGTCTACGACGACGACTGCGGGTTCTGTACCTGGTGCGCCCGCTGGGCCGTCCGCGTCGCTCCCGTCGACGCCGTCGGATTCGACGAGTTGACCGACGAACAGCGCGCGAGGCTCCCCGACGACTGGGAGGAGTGTGCCCACCTGCTCGTCGGGCGGACCGTCTACTCCTGTGGCGAGGCCATCGAACAGACGCTCGCCCGGTCGAACATCCCCGCGAGCGCCGCCCTCGGGCTGCTCCGGCAGGTACCGGGCTACGCCGCGTTCCGCGAGGAGAGCTACCGGTGGGCGGCCGACCACCGCGACTGGTGGGGGCAGATTCGACGCGCCGACTCCGTCGAGTAGTCGAGCGAGGGAGTCAAGCGAAGGCGTCGAGCCAGGAGCGTAGCGACCCGGTCGCTCAGGCGAGTCGGTCGCGCAGGTCCCCCAACGTCGCGTCGACGCGCTCCGCGAAGTAGTCGGCGTGACGGGCCGTCTCCGCCTCGTCGTGCTGGTCCTGCAGGTACAGCGAGCGGAGGTACGACACGCCGTTGAGCACCCGGAACGCCGCCGCTCGCTCGTCGAGGTCCGCCGGGAGCGCCCGGATAGACTCGTAGCCCCCCCGGAACGCCTCGAACCGGGCGTCGAACCCGTCCGGCCCCGCGAACACCGGGAGCGCGACCCGCCAGACGTCGAACGCGGGCGGCGCGACCAGCGCGTGTTCGAAGTCGACGACGCCCGTCACCGCCCCGTCGTGGACGCCGACGTGTTCCGGGAGCCAGTTTCCGTGACAGAGCACCGGGTCGGCGGCCGTCTCGAACGCCCCTGGCTGGTCGCGTGCGAACACCGCCACCTCGCGGGCGACGGTCGCCGCCTCGTCGTGGCCGTTCGCCGCGAGGAACCGACGCTTCTCGTCGAGGTACGCGAGCGCCGCCTCGGGCCACGACACGCCACCGCCGACGAGGGAGATGCCGCCGTCTGTCGCTTCGAGCGCGCCGAACCGCTCGAATCGACCCGCCGTCTCGTCGTGGAGGCGCGCCAGTCCGGCCCCGGCGGCGCGCGCCCACGCCTCGTCGTCGCGGGCCTCGTCGGGGAGGCCGTCGCACCACGCGGCGACGAAGTGGTGGGGTCCCGTCCCGAGGAGTTCTGGGACCGGGACGGACGTGTGGTCGGCGACGAACCCCAGCACCGCACCCTCGGTCGCGGGGTCGCCCTCCGCACTCGTCGCGCGCTTGCAGACCGCGCGGCGGCCGTCGACGGTCACCTCGTGGGTGACGTGTGGCGGGACGCGGTGGAGTTCGGGACCGACGGTGAACTGGTCGGTGTGCTGTGCGAGCGCCTCGGATACGTCTCGTGTCATGGTCGGCCCCGTCACGCGGGTAGACGGTCGGAGACGGACCGGCGCGGCCGCTCCGACCGGGAGAGGATAGCCGAATCGGGGACGGGAATCGCCTTAGTTGGTCCGGTCGCGTCGCCGGACCGGTCGGTACGGCTCCGGAGACCTATCGAGAAGAAAGGGTGTCGTTTCGAGTGGAACACCGGCGATCTCGGTCGCTCACTTCCCTCCGACCCGCGTCACTCGTAGGCGGCGAAGCCGGTGAGGTCCTGGCCGAGAATCAGCGTGTGGATGTCGTGGGTCCCCTCGTAGGTGTAGACGGTCTCAAGGTTGGCCATGTGGCGCATCGGCGAGTAGTCCGCCGTGATGCCGTTCCCACCGAGCATCTCGCGGGCGATGCGTGACTGGTCACGGGCCATCCGCACGTTGTTGCGTTTCGCCATCGAGACGTGCTGGGGGCGCAGTTCGCCGCGCTCTTTCAACTCGGCGAGGCGGTGGGCGAGCAGCTGACTCGTCGTTATCTGGGTCGCCATCTCCGCCAGTTTCTGCTGTTGGAGCTGGAATCGAGCGATGGGACCGCCGAACTGCTCGCGGTCGGTCGCGTACTCCCGAGCCGTCTCGAAGCAGTCCCGCGCTGCGCCAATCGCACCCCACGCGATGCCGTAGCGCGCCTGCGTCAGACACGACAGCGGTCCCTTCATCCCGGAAACCTCGGGAAGGACGTTCTCCTCGGGGACGTAGACGTCGTTCAGGCCGATCTCGCCCGTGATAGAGGCCCGTAGCGAGAGCTTCTCGTCGATCTTGTTGGTGGAGACGCCGTCGCGGTCGGTCTCGACGAGGAAGCCCCGCACTGGTGTGTCCTCGGCCGAGCGGTCGCGTCCCCAGACGATGGCCACGTCCGCAATCGGCGAGTTCGTGATCCACGTCTTCGAGCCGTTGAGCGTGTAGCCCTCGGCGTCGCGTTCGGCGTACGTCTCCATCGCGGTGGGGTTCGACCCGTGCTGTGGCTCGGTCAGACCGAAACAGCCGACCGCCTCGCCCCTCCCGAGAGCGGGCAACCACTCGTCTTTCTGCTCGTCGCTGCCGAACGCGTGGATGGGGTACATCACGAGCGCTCCCTGCACGCTCGCCATCGAGCGCAATCCCGAGTCACACGCCTCGAGTTCCTGCATCAGCAGACCGTAGGCGGTCTCCGAGACGTTCGGTGAGCCGTAGCCATCCAGGTTGGGCGCGTAGAACCCCAGCTCGCCCATCTCCTCGACGAGGTCCGTCGGGAACGTCCCCTCGATCCAGTGCTCGCCGACGTCCGGGCGCACCTTCTCGTCGACGAACTCGCGGGCCGTGTCGCGAATCATCCGCTCTTCGGCGTCGAGGTCCGATTCGAGACCGACGTAGTCGAGCATACCCGCGAGTCGGGTCGCGCCGGGTAAAAACGCTCGTTCGTCGGCGGCCGTTCCGTGTCGCCTTTGCGGGGCGAGCGACAGGCTGGCGTATGCTCGAACCGAGCGGCGACGCACGGGAAGCGCTCCGCGCGGGCACCCTCGCGGCGGGGATGCTCGCCGTGCTCGGCGGTCTCACCTGGGCGACCGGGGTGAGCGCGCTGTTCCCGAGTCTCGGCCCCTCGGCGTACGTCCTCGCGCTCCGGCCCGACGCCGCCGAGAGCCGACCGGACCGCGTCGTCGGCGGGCACGCCATCGGCGTCGTCGCCGGTCTCGTCGCGTACCGACTGTTCGCCGACGGCTTCGTCGTCGTCGAGAGCCACGCGCCGCTCTCGGGGGCCGCGCTCCACCTCGCCGCGGCGGGCGTCCTCTCGCTAGCGCTCACCGCCGTCGTGATGGTGTGGACCGACCTCCGCCACGCGCCAGCCTGCGCGACCACCCTCATCGTCTCGCTCGGCCTGCTCTCGACGGTCCGGGCGGGCGTCGTCGTCGTCGTCGCCGTCGCCGTCCTGCTCGCGACCCAGCGCGCGCTCGACGCGGTCGAACGGCGCTGGCTCTCCCCGGCGGTCGGCCGACTCGTCGACACGACGGGACGGACGCGGTGGAGCAAGTGAGGCGTAGGGAGAGAGTGCGAGAGCGCGAGTGGGAGAGCCGCGATCGTCAGTCCGCGGCCGGTTCGGCCCGGACGGCGTCGACGTGGTCGGTGAAGTTGTCGAACAGTCGCTTCGCCTCGCAGGCCGACGCGTAGTTCTCCTGCGTGATGCCCGAGAGGACGTGTTCGATGCGCTCCTCGCCGAGGAACTCCTTGCCCCGCGTGACCTCGCGTGCGGTCTCCTGGTCGTACTCCGGGTGGAACTGGACGCCGAAGGCGTCGCCGACGCGGAAGCCGTGGACGCCGTACTCGTTCTCGGCGAACACCGACGCACCGTCGGGCAGTTCCGACACGGTGTCGCCGTGCGTGGTGAACACCGTGAACTCGTCGTTCAGCCCGGCGAGCAGCGGCGTCTCGGCGGTCCGCTCGACCGTCCGGTAGCCGATCTCGAACCCGGCGTCGGTGTCGCGAGCGCCCATCGCCTCGACCGTCCCGCCGAGCGCGCGGGCGAGCAACTGGTGACCGAAGCAGACGCCGAGGATGGGGAGGCCGCGGTCGTGGGCCGCGCGGACCCACTCGCAGGCGTCGTCGATCCACTGTTCGTCGTCGTACGTCGACGAGCGTGAGCCGGTGACGACGACGCCGTCGTACGGTATCTGACCGTCTGCGGGCGATTCGGGCGGTAGCTGACCGTCGACGACGGAGAACTCGGCGAGGTCGGCGTCGAGTTCCCGGCGGAAGTTCCGGCGGGTACTCTCACCGGAGCGCGCGGCGTTCAGCAAAGCGAGTCGGGGACGTTCCATCTACCCTCGCTACGCCACGACCCTGTTAGTGCGTTACGCTCGGTGCAGTATGCGACACAGTCGCACGTCGAGACGGTGGCACCGCTGGGCGCGTGCGTGCTCGAAAGAATGGGTGGAGCAGGCGCGCACCTGCTCACGTCGATGTCGTTCGTCGCTCGCTGCTCAGCCGTCGAGGTCGATGGTGACCGTACTGGAGGACCCAGCGTCGACGGTCACGGTCTTCGAGTCGACGAGTTCCTGGTCGTCGGCGTGCTCGCGGACGAACGTGGTGTCGTCGCCGGGCAGTTCGTAGCCGGCCAGCGTCAGCGTGACGCCCTCACAGTCCGCGTCGTCGCTCACGCTCACGTCGAGCGTGACTTCGCCGGACGAGGCGTCGTAGCTCACCGCCTCGTAGCTGACCATGCAGCCGTTCAGGGACTTCGTGACCTCGCCGTCGGGCACCATGAACTGGCTGGTGACCTCACCGTCCGCGAGGACGGTCTGGGCCTGCAGCAGGCGACCCTGCCGCTCGTAGAAGTCGGGTGCGTCGTCGGCGTCGTCGCCGTCGACACCCAGCTGCTCGATGACGTCGCCCGTCGCGACGTCGATCTGGTAGGCGGGCACGTCGTCGCCGTTCTGGTCGTCGTCACCGTTCTGGCCATCGCCGGCGTTGTCGCTCTCGTCGCCGTCGTCACCCTCGTCGCCGTCGTCACCCTCGTCGGACTTCTGGCAGTCGATGGTGACCGTCTGCGTGCCGACCTCCTCACCGTCGGCGATGGTCGTCACGTTGTACTCGCCGTTCGCGACGTTCGAGAACGTCACGTTGCCACCTGCCTCGATGGTCTCGGTCAGCGACGCGTCGCCGCCGACCTCGATGGTGACCGGCACGTCGTTCTCGTTCGTGACCGTCGCGGTCGCACCGTCGTCGGTGCACTCGTACTCGACGCCGACTTCGGTCGGTTCTGCGTTCGGCTCGCCGAGGTCGCACTCGCTGTTGCCAGCGGCCTTGGTCTGGATGAGTTCACCGTCGTACTCGAGTCGGACCGTCGCGTCGCCCGCGTCGTCCGTCTCGACGGTGAAGTACGTCGTCTCGCTGGCGTTCAGCGAGAGGCTACCGTTCTGGTCGGTCCCGTAGACGTCGTAGTCGACGCTGACGCCGACGTCGTTGTCGTTGACGACACGGAACTTCGCGAGGTCGTCCTCGTCGTCCGTACAGATGGCCGTCAGTCGAATCTCCTCGGAGTCGACGTTCGGCTCGCCGAGGTCGCACTCGCTGTTCGTGTTGGCGTTCTTCGTCTCGACGTTGTCGCCCTCGTACATGAGGACGACCGTCGTCGCGCCGCTCGTGTTCACGTTGAAGAACACGTCCTCGCCGGCGACCGCCTCGACGGTGCCCGTCTCACCCGACCCCGCGACGCGGTAGTCGAGCGTGACGTTCTGGGCGAGGTCGCTGCGGACGCGCATCTTCGAGAGGCCGTCCTCGCTGTCCGAGCAGATACCGGTCAGGAGGATGCCCGCTTTCACGTCGTCCGTCGTGGGTGCGTCCGACCCATCGTCGGGCGCGCCACAGTCGTTCGGGTTCTCGTAGGTCTCCCCACCGAGGATGCCGACGAACGTGACGGATTCGATGTGGTACTCGTCGCCGAGGGAGAGCCTCGCCTCGGTACCGCTCACGACGCTGATACCGTCGTCGACGTCGCTACTGTCGAGTGTGACGGTCTCGGATGTCTGGGTCTCCGTGTTGTAGACGTCCAGTTTCGCCTCGCCATCCGCCAGGGCGTTCACCGAGACCCCCGTGATGTCCACGGCCGTACAGCCGTCGAACGAGACCGACGCGGACTGGTCGTCGTCGTTGCCGTTCGTGGTCACGAGCATACCAGCCCCGACGGCCGACGTGACCAGCAACGCGGTCATGAGTACGGCTACGAATCGCTTCATCGATTCTCCCCTGCTGTCGTATTCGTGGGCCGAGAGGACCCACCTGTGATGGTTTCGTCCGAATCCATGCGATTTCCTCTCCACCATTTCGACCATTAGTTACAGGTCTGCTGAGTGAGAGTATGCGACAACTATCATCATCGGTCACTCCCAAGCCCGAAATCGCACCACTGCGCCGTCGTTTGTCGGAGGATACCGACCGAAAAGTGTCGAATAACACTGCAGAAGACAGTCGTCTGTGTCGTACAGTCCACTCCGGTAGACAGTTCGGAAGACGTTCGATGGCGAAGTCCAGGGCCGGAGCGGAGAGCTGACTACGCTCGCTCGGCCAGGAAGCCGACGAGTTCGTCGTTGGCGACCCGCGAGGACTCGACGTGCGCGAGGTGGCGGCCCGGTAGCGGACAGAACTCACCCCGAGGCAGCGCGTCGGCCAGGTCGCGCCCGGCCTCGACCGGCACCACGGGGTCGTCCTCGCCGTGGCAGACGAGCGTCGGGACGGTGAGTTCGTACGGGTCGGCGCAGTCGTAGTCGAGCAGCGCGTCGACCTGCGCCGCACGAACGGCGTCGGGGGCGTCGTCCGCTCGCCACTTCTCGACGCCCGCGACGACCTCGCGCTGGCGGTCGAAGAACGACTCCGAGAAGCAGGGCGCGAGCGAGTCGGGGCCGCGACCGCCCAGCACCGAGAGCATCCCCTCGTCGAACCGGTCGCCCGACAGCGCCGTCCCGAACAGCGAGAGACTGCGGACGCGACCCGACACGCGGGCGCACTCCAGCGCGACCATCCCGCCGAGGCCCGCGCCGACGAGGTGGACCCGGCGCGCGCCGTGGTCGGCGAGCACCGCCCCCAGGTCGGCGACGAGCGTCGTCACGTCGAACGAGTCGCTCGTCGTCTCCGAGCGACCGCTCCCCCGGAGGTCCGTGACCAGCGCCTCGAACGGCCCCGACACGGCGGGGTACTGCCAGGACCACTGCCACGCGGCGTAGCCCGTCTCGCCGACGAACGCGACCGTATCGGCGTCGTTCGGGACGGCAGCCTCGCTCTCCGAGGCAGTAGCCTCGCTCTCCGAGGCGGCGGCCTCGCTCTCCGAGGCGGCGGCCTCGCTCTCCGAGGCGGCGGCCTCGCTCTCCGAGGCGGCGGCCTCGCTCTCGTCGGCACTGGTCTCGTAGTAGAGGCGAGCGTCGTCGCGGTCGACGAACGGCATGGTAGCGTCTGCGCTCGGGAGGGGTATCGGCGTTGCGTTCCGGAGCAGAAGCAGAAACGGCGATTCGCTGGAGCGTCCGACGCTCAGGCGTCGAGTTTCTGTTCGAGGATAGCCGGTGCGGCCTCCAGTGCGTCGTCCAGTGCGTCCACGTCGGGACCGCCGCCCTGTGCGAAGTCGGGCGGGCCGCCACCGCCACCGCCGACGCGACCGGCGAGTTCGCCGACCACCTCGCCGGCGTTGACCGCGACGCCGTCGGGGACGGCGACGACGAACTGCGCGCTCCCCCCGACACCGGACCCGACGACGGCGACCTTGTCGTCGTCGGCCAGCGCGTGCGCCGTCGCCCGGAGTTCGTCGGTGTCGCCGTCGAGTCGCTGGACGACGGCCGTCACGTCGCCCAGTTCGACCTCGGTGCCCTCGCTGGCCGCCGCGCGGGCCTCCGCGAGGTCGGCGGTCAGGTCCTCTATCTCCTTGCCCCGGGCCTTCCACTCCTCGAAGAACCGCTCGGCGGTGTCCGGCACCTCCGCCGGGGAGACGTCGAGCGCGTCCGCGGCGTCGTACAGCGCGTCCTCGGTGCGCTGGGTCGCCTCGATGGCGGCCTCGCCAGCGGCGAACGTGATGCGCTCGACGCCGTCCTGAATGCGCTCGGTGCTCAGTATCTTGATGGTCCCGATGTCGCCCGTACGGGTGACGTGGGTCCCGGCACAGGCCTGGACGTCGTCGCCGACGTGGATGAGGCGGATGTTCGTCCCCGGCGGGATGCCACCCTGGTAGAGGTCGAAGCCGTGCTGGCTCTCGGCCTCGTGGCGGTCGGGCCACTCCTGCGTGACGTTCGTGTTCTCCGTCACGACCTGGTTCGCGACTCGCTCGATGGCCTTCACGTCCTCGCGCGAGATGCGCTCGTAGTGCTGGACGTCGATGCGCGAGGAGTCGGTCCCCTTCTGTGCACCGGCCTGCCGGATGTGCGTCCCGAGCACCTGCCGGGCGGCGTAGCCGACGACGTGCGTCGCGGTGTGATGGGCCATCAGCCGACGGCGGCGGGCGGTGTCGATACGCCCGGTGACGAAGTCGCCCTTGCCGATGGGTTCCTCGACCCGGTGGAGGACGACGCCGTCCTCGGACTGCGTGTCCGTGACGTCGACGCTGGCGTCGTCGCTCGACAGCGTCCCGTGGTCGGCCGGTTGGCCACCACCCTCGGGGTAGAACATGGTCTGGTCGAGCACGACGTCGTAGCCGCCCTCGCGGTCGAGCACGTCGATGACGACCGCCTCGAACTCCGTCCCGTCGGGGTCGTCGTAGAACAGTCGCTCGGTCTCCGGGAGGTCGGCCACCCGCTCGTCGCGTTCGGTCTCGACCTGCGCGAGGTCGCCGCCGCCGTGACGGGCCGCGACCTGCCCGTAGAAGTCGTCGGGGATGGTGACGGAGGCACCGCGCTCCTCCGCTATCTCCTCGACCATGTCCGGCTGGATGCCGTGGGAGTCGTACAGTTCGACGACCTCCTCCAGCGGAATCGGCTCGTCGCGCTCGGCGTACTCGTCTGCGAGCTGTCGAACCCGCCGACCGCCGCGTTCGAGCGTCTCGCGGTACTTCTCCATCTCCGTGCGGACCATATCGCGGACGGTGTCGCGGTTCTGGTAGCCCAGCCGCTCGGCCTGCATGTCGACGAGTTCGTCCAGCGGCGCGTCCACGCCCACGTCGTCGACGAGGCGCTTCGTCCGGCGGAGCACGAGGCGGGCGAGGTAGCCCGATCCGGCGCTGGAGGGGACGATGCCGTCGCCGAGCATGTACGCCAGCGTCCGGCAGTGGTCCGCGACGGCGTAGATGGTCTCCAGCGGCTCCATCAGTTCCTCGAGGTACGCCCGCTCGACGCCGAGTTCGGCGGCGATGTCGGCGCGGGCCGCCATCATGTCCTCGGCCTCGTCGATGTCGAGGTTGCCCGCGAGTTTCGCGGCCTCGTGGACGAGTTCTGCGTCCTCGTCGCTCAGCTCGACGCCCGCGTTCTCCTTCAGAAACGCCGTCATCTCGGGGTAGACGGCCTCGTACACCGTCGGCGTCCCCTGGCTCATCCAGGTCCAGCGCTCCAGACCGTAGCCGGTGTCGACGATGTACGTGTCCATCGGCGAGTACCGGTTACCGTCCTTCATCTCGTACTCGCCGTCGGGGTCCTGCTCCATCGACATGAAGACGAGCGTCGCCAACTCGGCACCGCGGTAGATGACCTCGATGGCGGGGCCGGCGTTCCCGCCGCCGACCCACGGGTCCTCGATGTAGGTGATGTCGTCGATGTCGGCACCCATCGACTCGAAGAACTGGTCGCAGTAGCGCACCGTCTCGTCCTTCCAGTACACCTCACCCTCGTAGGCGTACTGCTCGGGGTCCTCCAGGTCCTCGCGGGCGTTGAACGCGTGGTGGGCCATCATCTCGAACGCCATCGTGTGGCGGCCCGTCTTCCCGACGTTGTCGATGTCCTGCATCCGGATGCAGGGCTGACTGATGCAGAGCGGGTTCGCGGGCGGCGGCGTCTGCCCCGAGGTGACGAGCGGCTGGAAGTCGTAGATAGATGCCTGCGTCAACAGCACGTCGTCGCGCCAGCGGTTCGCGGCGACTGGGTACGGCTCGATGCGCTCGTGGTCGTGGTCCTCGAAGAACGAGAGGAACGCCTCGCGCATCTCCTCGAGCGTGTACTCCTCGTCGAACCCCGGGTCGCCGATGAACGTGTACTGCGCACACGGCGGCTCCCCGCACGTCTCCCGGTCGGGGTCGCGACTCCAGAAGTGGTCCCCACAGGACGGACACTCGTGACGAGTGAACCCCTCCTCTTCGAAGTACGCCAACTGGTACTCCTCGTCGAGTTCGCTCATTACCCCTGTTTTGGCCCAGCGTCGGGTAAAACTGTTCCGAACGTGCCGAATCCGGTGTCACGGCCGACACGTTCGCATCGCCAGGTTCGGCCGACTCGGCCAGCCCCGCTCACCGTCGCCCCGGCGAACCCCTATCTCTCTCCCGCCCGTACGGTCCGCCATGGCATCGGTCACCCAGTCACGACTCCCGCACGAGCGACCGCTGCTGACGCTCGCCGGGGCCATCCTCCTCTGTGAACTCGTCGGCATCACCGGAGCGGTGTTCACCGCGACCGGCGTCGAGTCGTGGTACGCGACGCTCGAACAGCCAGCACTCGCCCCGCCGAACTGGGTGTTCGGCCCCGTCTGGACGACGCTGTACGCGCTGATGGGCGTGGCGGCGTGGCTGGTCTGGCGCGAGGGGAGAGGACGAGAACTGCGGGTCGCGCTCGGCCTCTTCGGCGTCCAGCTAGCGCTCAACTTCGCCTGGTCGTTCGTCTTCTTCGGGCAGGAGGCGATACTCGGTGGACTGGTCGTCATCCTCCTCCTGCTGTTCGCCATCGGCACGACCACCACGGCGTTCTGGCGTATCGACCGCCGGGCGGCACTGCTCATGGTCCCGTACCTCGCGTGGGTGAGCTTCGCGACGTACCTCAACTACGGGTTCTGGCAGTTGAACTGAGCGAGAGACCGATAGTGGCCGTCAGTGCTAGAACAGGTGCAGGTCAAGATCGGCCACGCGCTCGAAGTCGTCGTCGCGAGTGACGAGCGTGAGGTTTCGGGAGCGTGCAGTCCCAGCGATGAGCGTATCGACCTCACCGAGGAGCGCCCCCCGGCCGTGTAGTTCCCGGTAGAGCCGCCCCGCTTCGGCCGCATCCTCGGGAGAGAGATCGAACACGGTCTTCCGAGCGAGCAGGCCGGGGGTCTCTTCGAAGAACTTCATCAGTTCGTAGGCGCTTGCGGTGGTCGTCGCGGCGTCGCCTGCGATGTCGTCGTGGACGCGAATCGCTTCCCCGTCCTCGTAGACGAGGTCGATGAGAACGCTCGTGTCGAGGAGGTACTCAGTCACGGTGGCTCTCGATGCGCTCGCGTAGTCGACGTTCACGGCGCTCGTCTGCTTCTGTCCTGCCGCTTGGAACCTCCTCCGGTTCGAGAACGGGGGTTACGTCCGCACCGATGAGGTTCGAGAAGTCACCGGGGTCGTCTGCGGTCAGCCGGAGGACGACGTCGCTGAAGCTCTCACCCTCGCGTTTCTGCTCCGCGAGTCGCTCGTAGGCGTCCTCGCGAAGCGAGATGTTCTTCGACGACATGGGTACGTGTACGTGTACGCAGAGTAAAGGAGTTACGCAGCCGTCGGCTCGACGCGGGCCGAACAGCAGGAACGAGACCGCCCCGTCACTCAGTCGGCCGCCTGCCCGCCGTCGACGGGTATCGTGTGCCCCGTGACGTAGGAGGCGTCGTCCGAACAGAGGAACGCGACCGCGCCCGCCATCTCCTCGGGGTCGGCGATGCGGTCCATCGGCACGTCCCGCATCGCGGAGGTGTCGAAGTCCGCCCGGAGCGTGCGAACCGCGATTCGGAGGAGTCGAACCGCGGTCCTGAGGCGGTCCAGAAGCGCTATCGACGAGGCGTCGCCCGGCCCACCACCCAGTCCGGACTGGATGTTCGTCTTCGTCGGGCCGGGCGCGATGGCGTTGACGCGGACCCCCCGACTGGCGTTCTCCAGTGCGGCCGTCTTCGTCAGGCCGACGACGCCGTGTTTGCTGGCCGAGTAACTGCCGAGGCCGCCCATCCCGACCAGCCCCGCCTCGGAAGCGGTGTTGACGATAGCGCCGCTCCCCTGCTCGTTCATGACGGGGAGTTCGGCCTTCATGCACGCCCAGACGCCCTTCAGGTTGACGTCGAGTAACCGGTCCCAGTCCGCCTCCGTGATGTCGCTCACCTCGACGAAGTCGGTGAGGATGCCCGCGTTGTTGTGCGCGAGGTCGAGGCCCCCGTACGTCTCGACTGCGACCTCGACCATCCGCTCGACCGACGAGAGGTCCGAGACGTCCACCGTCACGAACGTCGCGTCACCCCCGACCTCCTCGACCAGTTCGACCGTCTCGCGGCCGCTCTCCTCGGCGACGTCGGCGACGACGACGTTCGCACCCTCCTCGGCGAAACGGAGCGCGGACGCCCGCCCGATCCCCGACCCCGCGCCGGTCACGACTGCCGTCTTCCCGTCGAATCTGTTCATCGAGAGAGACTCTCGGACGGCAGCCACTCAACTGTACTCGTTCCGACAGTCGAACCCGTACTCGTCCGTCGAGACGCTGGCCACACGATAACGGACCGCAGGAGCGCAGGACGGCGACTACTCCTCGTTCCCGAGTGCGAGCGACGCGAGCAGCGCCTCCAGCTGCACCTGCTCGTTCGCGCCGACCGTGATGCGGTAGTCCGCCTCGCCGATGCGGTCCATCACGCGGACCGCCTCCTGGTCGTCCAGACCGAACTCCCACACCGAGCGGTGCAACTGGTCGATGATGTCGCCGCCCGCGATACCCTCCTCGGTGACGAGCGTGTCGAGCTGGGAGCGGGCGACGGTGAAGTCGCCGTCGAGCGCCTTCCGGACCATCTCCTGGACGGCCTCGGGGCGCGCGGTGGAGGTGATGGCGTACACCGCCTCCTCGTCGACGGTGTCGCCCGTCGTGCTGGCGGCCTGCAGGCCGTTGATGGCCTTGCGCATGTCGCCCGCGGCGGCGTAGACGAGTGCGTCGATGCCGTCGTCGGTGACCTCGATGCCCTCGTTCGACGCGATGGCTCGCGTCTGGTCCTCGACGGCGTCGTCCGACAGCGGCGCGAACCGGAAGACGGCACACCGGGACTGGATGGGGTCGATGATCTGGCTGGAGTAGTTACACGAGAGGATGAACCGCGTGTTGTTCGAGAACTGCTCCATCGTGCGGCGCAGCGCGGACTGGGCGTCGCTCGTCAGCGCGTCCGCCTCGTCGAGGAAGATGATGCGGTAGTCGTAGCCGCCGAAGGAGACGCGGGCGAAGTTCTTGATGCGGTCACGGACCACGTCGATACCGCGCTCGTCGGAGGCGTTCAGTTCGAGGAAGTTCTCGCGCCAGTCGTCGCCGTACACCTCCTTGGCGATGGCCGTCGCGCAGGTGGTCTTCCCGACGCCGGCCGGTCCGGCGAACAGGAGGTGGGGCAGGTCGTCCTTCGCGATGTAGCTCTCCAGTCGCTCGACGATGTGCTCCTGACCGAACACCTCGTCGAGGGTCTGCGGGCGATACTTCTCGATCCAGACCTCCCGCCCGCGAGGTCGCGCCTCGCCCTCGCCCGCGTCGCTCTCGCTCATACCGGAACCCAGTTCCGGGCGTCACTTAACTACCGCGAGAGCGCCTTCGGGACGGTCTCTCCTACACACGGCTCCCTGTGTCTCCACCAGCCAGGCCGCCGGTTGTCAGCGGGAGGTCGGGTCCCCGCCCGACCCGCCCCTCGGTAGTTCCGGAGTGTCGCTGCGTGAGTACTCGCGTGCTCCGTGCCCGCACGAGGCCAGCAACCGTTATCTGCCCGCACAACATCTGTCAAACCGATTATGATTGGACGGAGAGCCATCAGGAGCGTCCTGGTCGTACTGCTCGTGGCCGTGGTCGTCCTCGGCGGGATGCCCGGCCTCGCGGCGGCGGAGACCCGGAGCGGCGGTAGCGTCGTCGTCGGTGAGAACGAGGTCGTGAACGACGACCTGCAGGTGTTCGCCGGGTCCGTGGTCATCCGTGGGACAATCAACGGTGACGTCGAAGGTGCTGCAGGCACGGTCCGCATCGAGGGGACGGTCAACGGTGACGTCAACGTGGGGGCCGGAACCGTCGAACTCGCCGAGGGTGCCGTCGTCGACGGCTCCCTGAACGCCGGCGCGGGAGACGTCGTCATCGCCGGGACGGTGCGCGGCGACGCGAACGTCGGCGGCGACACCGTCCGGTTGCTCGATACGGCGGTCGTCGGCGGCGACCTGAGCTACGACGGCGAACTCGTCCGCGCGGACGGGGCCGTCGTCGCGGGCACCGTCACCGCCACCGACGGCGGCGTCGGCCCCGTCGACTTCGGGCCGCTCGCGCCCGTCTTCGCGTTCTACGGGCTGCTCGCCTCGCTGCTGCTCGGTGCGGTGCTGCTGCTGGTGTTCCCGCGCACGGCCGACCGCGTCTCGGCGACGGCGCTCGCCGAACCGTTCCGCTCCGGTGGGACCGGCCTGCTGACGCTCGTCGGCATCCCCCTCGTACTGGTGCTGTTCGCGGTCACCATCATCGGCATCCCCATCACCATCGTCGGCGCACTCCTGTTCGCCGTCGTGGCGTGGGTGGCGACCGTCTACGGCCGCCTCGCACTCGGCAACTGGCTGCTCGGCTTCGCCGACGTGCGCAACCGCTGGGCGGGCCTCCTCGTCGGGTTCCTCGTCGTCTTCGCGGTGGGGTACGTCCCCGTCCTCGGTGGCGTCGTGGACTTCCTCGTCCTGTTGCTCGGCCTCGGCGCACTCGCGCTCGTGGTCTACCGCGCGTACCGCGGTCGCTCGGACGAACGCGCCAGCGAACCGCCGGTCGTCGACGACGACACGGGTCGGCCCACGGTCTGAGTCCGCTCCGTCACCGACCTCGGGACTCCGACTCGAACCGACTCCGACCGAACGCGACAGCCTGAAACCGCTGCTTTTCGGAGTGCACCCATGCACGTCACCGTCCACGTCTTCGGCAGGGAGGCCCACGAGGTGGACCTCCCCGACCCGACGTACGGCGACCTCATCGACGCCGTCGACCTCAACCCGCACGAGGCGACGGTGCTGGTCGACGGCCGCCCCGTCCCCGAGGACGCGCCGGTCGAGGCCAGCGAGGTGCGAGTGTTGCGACTCGTCCAGGGCGGATGAGCGCCGCGAGCGACGACGTTCGGGTTCGCTTCGCCCGGCCCGACGACCACGTCGCCGCGATGCGCGTCCTCGACGGGTCACTGCTCGACACGGATGCCGGGACAGTTCGGGAGCGCATCGAGCGAGCGGCGGTGCTGGTCGCGACCGTCGGGCTTGCGGGCTCTCCCGACGACGCGACGGCCAGGGTCGTCGGCGTCCTCGTCCTCGACACGCCCGAGCGCGAGGGTATCGCGCCGCGTCCCGAGGAGGTCCGCCCCGATACGCGCCACGTCGAGGCGATAGCCGTGACTCGGCGGCGTCGCGAGGGCGGAATCGGACGGGCGCTCGTGGAGGCGGCCGTCGAGCGAGTGGACTGTGACCGCCTCACGGCGGAGTTCCGGGCGGAGGTTGCGCCGTTCTACGAGTCGCTGGGGTTCGACGTCGACCCGCTGACCGACGGACGGCGCCGGGGCGTGTTGCGCGTCGGGCGCTGAGACCCGGCGAGGACCCTCGGGGGCGAGCAGACGGTTCCATCCGTGAGCGAGGGGCGAGACCGCTCGCCGGAGCCGAGTGGCGACGCGTCGAACCGTACTCCGGCGGAGGATGCGCCGGTTCGGGGTCGTCCCCGGTGACGCGCGTCGCGTGGCTCGTCAGAGCACGGCGACGCTGGTCGCGTCTTCACCGAAAAACGGTCGGGAGGTTATCGAGCAGCCGTACAGGTGAGAACGCCGCTCAGACGCGCGGTTCGACCAGTTCCCGGCCCGCGGCGAGCAGTTCGTCGACGCGGTCGTCGTCGGTCGCCTCCGCGTAGACGCGGAGCTTCGGTTCGGTCCCGCTCGGGCGGATCAGGAGCCAGGTCCCGTCGTCGAGGAAGATCTTGAACCCGTCCTTGGTGCCGACCTCGGCGACGCCCTTCCCGGCGATGGTGTCGGGCAGGTCGCCCTCCAGCGAGTCGAGCACGCCCGCCTTCCGGTCGTTCGGGCAGTCGACGCTGACGCGGCCCTGGTGTATCTCGCCGAACTCCAGTTCGATGTCGTCGGCGCGTTCGTCGAGCGGTCGCTCGGCGTGGGCCTGCGCGACGACGAGGGCGAGACAGACGCCGTCCTTGTTCCGCAGGTGCTCGGTGATGCCGAACCCGCCGGACTCCTCGCCGCCACAGAGGGCGTCGTGGTCGGCCATCCCCTGCGCGACCCACTTGAACCCGACCGGTACCTCGACGGCCTCCTCGCCGTGCGACTCGGCGATGCGGTCGATGAGCGCGGTCGTCGAGACGGTCCGGACGGCGGGACCGGTCTCGGATTCGAGGAGGTAGTCGTACAGCACCGCGAACAGCAGGTTCGGGTCGAGGAAGCCTCGGTCGGGCGTGACGACGGCCATCCGGTCGGCGTCCCCGTCGTTGGCGAACCCGAGGTCCGCCTCGCCCGCGGTCACCGTCTCGACGAGGTCACCGAGTTTCTCCGCGCTCGGTTCGGGCGACCCGCCGCCGAACTCGGGGTCGAGGTCCGCCCGGAGCGCCTCGACGCTCGCGCCCGCCGCGTCGAGGAGGTTGTCGGTCACTCCCCGACCGCTGCCGTGCATCGCGTCGTAGGCGACGGTGAGACCGTCGAGGTCGGCCCCCGAGAAGTTCAGGGCGTGCTGGCCGTACCGGGTCGTGAACGTGTCCTCGCTGACGCCGCCACGTTCGTCTGCTTCGCGCGGTTCGGCGAGTCGTGACTCCACGTCGTCGGTCACCTCGGGCGTGGCCGGTGCGCCGTCGCCGGGGAGGAACTTGATGCCGTTGTACTCCGGCGGGTTGTGGCTCGCCGTTATCATCACGCCGCCCGCGAGGCCGCGGTCGCGGACGGTCCACGCGAGGACCGGCGTCGGGCAGTCGCGTTCGGAGAGCAGCACGTCGAACCCGTTGTCGGCGAGCGTCTCGCTCACGGCGTCCGCGAACCCACGAGAGTGCTCGCGGGCGTCGTAGCCGACGGCGACCGTCTCGCCCGCCTCGGCCGCGGTGAGGTGGTCGGCGACGGCCTGCGCCACGATGCGGACGCGGTCCTCGGTGAAGGTGTCGAGGGTCGCGCGCCAGCCGTCCGTACCGAACGAGATAGCGTCCATACCAGCACCTCTCGGTCGGGCAGGAAAAATCCACCTGCCCCGGTGCGACGGCGTTTTGCGTCGTCGTTCCGTAGTTCGAGCAATGGCACGTGTCGTCGCCGTCAGCGGCAGTCGCCGCGACGGTAGCTACACCAGACTCGCGCTGAGACACGCGCTCGACGCCGCCGAGGACGCCGGGGCGGACACCGAACTGATTCACCTGGGAGACGTCGACCTCCCGCTGTACCACCCGAGCATCGACGAACAGGGCGAGAGCGAGGAGCTGAAACGCGTCGTCCGGGAGGCCGACGGCGTCCTCCTCGGGTCGCCGGTGTACCACGGGTCGTACTCCTCGACGTTCCGCAACTTCCACGACTACTGCGGGTTCGACGAGTACGAGGACACCGTCGTCGGCCTGCTCGCGACCGCGGGCGGCGGCTCGTACGGCAGCACGCTCGACCACATGCGCAGCACCGTCCGTGGCGTCCACGGCTGGGTGATTCCCCACCAGGTCGGCATCCGGGGTGCGTCGCGGGAGTTCGACGACGACGGGTCGGTCGTCGACCCGAAACTCGACGACCGGATCCGGAAACTCGGCCGCGTCGTCGCCGAACGGGCGGGGACGTGCCTCATGCCGGCGGCGAGCGACTGATCGACGGGCCGGTCGTCGGCGTCCGTCGGTCGGGTCAGTCGTCGGCGTCCGTCGGCCGCTCCTCGCTCTCGCCGACCAGTCGGTCCTTCCGGCCGCGCGAGAACTGCTTTATCTCGTACTCGCGGGCCATCGCCGCCGACTGCGAGCCGAACGACTCGACGTGGACGAGTTCGAGCGGTCCCCGACCGCGAGTGTACTTCGCTCCGCTTCCCGCCCGGTGTTCCCGGACCCGTCGCTCGACGTCGGTGCTGTAGCCGGTGTAGAGTGTATCGTCTCCACAGCGCAGGACGTAGACGTAGTGTGTCACGGTCGTACGGTCGCAAAGGGCTTCACGTGGTGGTCACACCACGGTTCGATGGCCCGTCGCCATCAACTGTCACGTGCGCGGTCTCGGGAGACTTCGGCAATGCCTGCGTTCGCCGAACAGCTCGGACATGCGTGAACATTTCCGGTTTCGTCGGCGAACACGCGCGCGAAGCGCTCCGAGACGTGCGCGCTACAGTGGTCGCACTTGGCCATGGTACACCGGCGACGAATCGCCGGTACGACCTGTTGCCGCTCAAGACTCATATACCCTTCTTGTCTGTTCAGTTATAGATGGTCCGACACTCACGCCTCCGGACCGCTCCGTGCCGAATCGACCGACCGGGCGACGAGACCGGCCTGTACACCCGCCGCGTACCCGGCACCGACGTTGACGACGGTGATGGGGGCACACGACTGCAACATCCCCAGGAGCGCCGCCTCGCCCTCACCACCGTGACCGTACCCCGAGGCGACCGGAAGCCCGATTATCGGCACGTCGACGAGACCGGCGAGGACGGTCGGCAGTGCGCCCTCCCGGCCGGCGGCGACGACGAGCACGTCCATCTCGCGGAGGCCGTCGAGGGCGTCGAGCAGTCGGTGGAGGCCCGCGACGCCCACGTCCGACACCCGCGTCACCCGTGCGCCCATCTCCGAGACGGTGGTCGCCGCCTCACCGGCCGCTGCCGCGTCGGCCGTCCCGGCGGTGACGACCCCCACGTCGGCGTCGAGAGCCGGCACGTCGAACGCCGGGGTGTGGGCGACGAGCGTCTGCGCACGGTCGTCGTAGTCGACGGTGGTCTCCGGCCAGTCGTCGTCGAGGTGGTCCGTGACCGTCTCGGCGGTCGTCCGGTCGACGCGGGTACAGAACGCTCTCCCGGTCGTCTCGACGGCCGTCACCGCGAGGTCGACGACCTCGCTGGCGGTCTTCCCGTCGACCAGAATGGCCTCCGGGACGCCGGTTCGGGACTCACGCCCGGCGTCGAACCGACCCGCACCCGTGGTCGCGTAGCCGCGGAGTCGCGCTTCCGCTTCGCTCGGTGACAGGTCGCCCGCCGCGACCGAGTCGAGGATGTCGCGCATACACCACCCTGCGCGCGCGAGAACAAGGAACCCGTCGAATCGAGGTGCTGGCCAAAAAGCATATCTAGCTTCACACTCGAAACCGTTAATACCGACCAAAGATTCGGTGTATAAAGCAGTGAACACCGGCTAGAAGCCCCGTATTTGGGAAAGTTTATAAGGGGCGTCTGTGAACGGAGGTTTGCATGGCAGACCTAATCGTCAAAGCGGCCGTCAAGGATGCGCTCGATGACATGAACGTGGCGTCGGACTTCTACGACGCGCTCGACGAGGAAGTGCAGGAACTGCTCGACGACGCAGCGCGCCGAGCCGACGAGAACGACCGCAAGACGGTCCAGCCCCGCGACCTGTAAGTCGGGTTTCGAAACAGCTTCTCCATTTATCTCGCTCCCCAGAGCCGTCAGTACCGCTCGACGCGCACGCCGTCGCCGCTCCCGACGTAGAGCGTGTCGGCGAGGCCGACGAACAGACCGTGTTCGACACCGCCCGGTTGCGTCGAGAGCGTCGTCGCGAGGTCGCCCGGCGAGTCGATAGTCCCGAACGCGCAGTCGAGGACGAGGTTGCCGTTGTCCGTGACGACGGGACCGTCCTTCCGCTCGGCGGTTCTGAGCGTCGGTTCGCCGCCCGCCTCGCGGACCGCCCGCTCGACGGTCGGGACGGCGTCCGGGAGCACCTCGACGGGGACGGGGTGGTCGAGTCGCTCGGCCCGTTTCGACTCGTCGGCGACGACGAGGAGGCGGTCGGCGCTCGCGTCGACCACCTTCTCGCGGGCGTGGGCCGCCCCACCGCCCTTGACGAGGTCGTTTCCCGCGAACTGGTCGGCCCCGTCGATGGCGACGTCGGGCGTCGCCTCGTCGAGCGTGGTCAGCGGGATGCCCACCTCGCGCGCGAGTGCGCGCGACTGGTAGGACGTCGGAATCCCACGGACGTCGAGTCCCGCGTCGACCGCTCGGCCCAGTGCCCGAATCGCGTGGGCGGTCGTACTCCCCGTCCCGAGACCGACGACCATCCCGTCGTCGACCCGGTCGGCGGCGGCCTCCCCGGCACGGCGCTTCGCCGCGTCGCTACCGTCGGTCGACTTCATGGGCCGTGTTCTCACGGTGCGGTCAAAAACTCCACCGCTTCGCACTCGCGACGACCGACCTCGACCGTCGGGCGCAGTAGCTTTGTATCGCCCTCGTGTCCCCACGAATATGTTCGGAACCAGTGGCATCCGCGGTCCCGTGGGCGACGTGGTGACGGCCGACCTCGCGCTCGCGGTCGGGCGGAGCGTGGGTGTCGAGACCGACCGGGTCGTCGTCGGGCGGGACCCACGAGCGAGCGGGCGACTGCTGGTCGACGCGCTGAGCGCTGGCCTCCGCGAGACGGGGACGGACGTCGTGGACCTCGGACAGGCCTCGACGCCGACCGTCGCGCGGGCCGTCGAGTGGGAGGACTGCGACGCGGGCGTCTCCGTGACGGCGAGTCACAACCCCGCGGAGGACAACGGCATCAAACTCTGGCAGCCCAGCGGGCAGGCCTACGACGAGGCGGGCCGCGAGCGCATCGAAGAGCGCCTCCGCGAGCGCGAGTTCGACCTCGAAGCGTGGGACGGTCTCGGCACCCGGAGCGAGGCCGACGCGAGCGAGCGCCACGTTCAGGCGCTCGTCGACAGCGTCTCGTTCGACGGCGACGCCCCGGAGGTGGTCGTCGACCTCGGCAACGGCGCGGGCGGCGTGAGCGTCGAGGCGCTCCAGCGACTCGGTTGCCACGTCGAGACGCTCAACGCGCAACCCGACGGCCGGTTCCCCGGTCGCCCGAGCGAACCGAACGCCGAGACGCTCACCTCGCTCTGCGAACTCGTGGGGTCTGGCGACGCGGACCTCGGCGTCGCCCACGACGGGGACGCCGACCGGATGATGGCGGTCGACGAGACGGGGACGTTCGTCCCGAAGGACGCCCTGCTCGCCATCCTCGCCGCCGAGTCCACGGCTTCCGGTGAACGAGTCGCCGTCCCCGTCGACACCAGCCTCGTGGTGACCGACTACCTCGCCGACCGCGACGTCGGCGTCGACCACACGCCGGTCGGTGACGTCTACGTCGCGGAGGCACTGGGCGGGGACGTGACGTTCGGCGGCGAGCCGTCGGGCGCGTGGATCTGGCCCGACCAGACGCTCTGTCCGGACGGTCCGCTGGCGGCCGTGAAACTCGCCGAACTCGCCGCCGAGCGACCACTCTCCGAGCGCGTCGCCGACGTCCCCGACTACCCGATTCGCCGGGCGAACGTCGAGGTCGAGGACAAGGAACGCGTCATGGCCGACGTGAGCGAACGGGCGCGCCGCGAGTACGACGAGAGCGACATCTCGACCATCGACGGTGTGCGCGTCGACCGGGGCGACGCCTGGTTCCTGCTACGCGCGAGCGGGACCCAACCGCTCGTGCGCGTGACTGCCGAAGCCAGAGACGAAGCGCGCGCAGAAGCGGTGTTAGAGGAAGCGCGGTCGCTGCTGTAGTTCAGATTCGGCGCGTCGACCGCGCCTCACGGACGCTCGCTCCGTCACGTATCTTGTCCTCGCAGTTGGGACAGACTCTCGGGCTGTCCATCTCGTCGGGAGTGAACACCCGCGCGTACGCCACAGTGACGAAGGAACCGCAGTTCTGGCATTCAGGCATACGCTACGACAGTACATTTTCATTGACTATAATGGTGGCTGTCCCAGCAACGCGTACAGCCCTCCTACTGGGACAGTTCGGCATTTTCAGCAGTTCCGTCGCAATGGTTATTCATCGAGGTGACGTGTATAGTATCATGGTCGGTGGCACCAACCAACACGAAGAGCGCACCGTCCGAACCGGCGAGCCGATATTCGACCGTGACGGCGACCGCCTCGGACACGTCCACAGCGTCGACGACGGCGGATTCTACGTCTCCCACGGGGACCGGGCGCTCCACGAACGCGTCACCCGGGGACAGGACGAACTGGTCTGGCGCTGTCTCGACTGCGGCGCGATGGGCCGCATCGACGCGATTCCCGACGGCTGTCCCGACTGCGGCGCTTCCCGCGAGGCGCTCTACTACTGGACGGAAGACTGAGTACCCCCCTGGACCGAATCGGAGTATGGACGTGGTCGTCTTCGGCGCCGGGAGTCTCGGGAGCCTGCTCGGCGGGTTGCTCGCGCGCACCCACGACGTGACGCTCGTCGGGCGACGACCACACGTCGACCGCATCCGCGAACAGGGGCTCCGCGTATCCGGCGCTATCGAGACGACCGTCGGCCCCGACGCCCGGACCGACGTCCCGCCGAGCGCCGACCTCGCGCTCGTGACCGTGAAGGCGTACGACACCCCCGCGGCCGCCCGCGCCCTCGCCGACACCAGCCTCGACTGCGCGCTCTCGCTTCAGAACGGCCTCGGCAACGAACGGACGCTCGCCGACGCGCTCGACGCGCCCGTCCTCGCCGGGACCTGCACCTACGGCGCTCGGCTGACCGGCCCCGGCGAGGTGGCCTGCACCGGCGTCGGGGAGGTCGTCCTCGGCGCACGCGAGGGCGGACCGTCACCAGTCGCCGAGCGCGTGGGTCGGGCGTTCGACGAGGCCGACGTCGTCACACGAGTCGCCGACGACATGCCTCGCCGTCTCTGGGAGAAACTCGCCGTCAACGCGGGTATCAACGCGCCCACCGCGCTCGCTCGCGTCCAGAACGGCGCACTCCTCGGCCACGACGCGGGCGACGTGATGCGCGCCGCGGCCCGCGAGGTGGCCGCCGCCGCACGCGCCGACGGCGTCGAACTGACCGACGAGACGGCCGTCGCGGCCGTCGAGCGCGTCGCCGACGCCACTGCCGACAACCGCTCGTCGATGCTCCAGGACGTCGAGAAGGGTCGCCGGACGGAGGTCGACAGCATCAACGGCGTCGTCGACGGACCGGACGCTCCCGTCAATCAGACGCTGACCGCCCTCCTCCGAGCGTGGGAACGCGAACGTGGACTCCGGAGGTAGCGGTGCTGGGCAGAGCAGGGTGGTCACACTCGTGGATTGTACCGCGAGTGAGCGAAGCGAGCGAGCGGGCCGACTGAACCCCCGAAGGGGGTGAAGGAGTGCTTTTAGTTCAGTTTTGCCAGTGAGCGAGGCAGTCGCTCCGCGACTGGCGAGCGAACGCAGCAAAACGTGGTGGTTCTAGAAAGGCGCTTCCGGCCCTTCGTCCCCGCCGCTGTCGATGTCGCCGCCGCGTGTCTCGCCGGGGAACGACGGGGACATGCCATCGCCGCCGCCGTGGCCGCCTTCCATGCCGGTGTCGGCGTGGACCTGCTGGATCTCGGGAATCTCCTTGGTCATGCGGGACTTGATGGCCTGGATGGTCATCGGGGAGATGCCACAGCCCGAGCAGGCACCGCCGAGGCGCAGGGAAACCGTTCCCTCCTCCATGTCGAGGTTGGTAATGGCTGCGCTCCCGCCGTGCATCTGGATCTGCGGGAAGTTGCGGCGGAGGAAGTTGGTCACGTCTTCGCGGAGTTCGTCCTCCGTACGCGCTTCGGTGCTCATGGACGAAGGTAACGGATGCGGACGCTTAGATGTTACCCACGCGACTCCGGCGAGAGGTCGAACACCCGACGGAGTTCGCGTTCGAGTTCCTCGACGTACCGCTCCATGACGGCCTCGAACCGCTCTCGCTCCACGACGACGGCCTGGAGTCGCTCGTACGGGTCGTCGGGGAGGTCGATGTGGAACCCGCCAGAGTCGGTGTCGTAGATGGGTTCGCTCTCGTTGAGCACCTGCTGGTCGATGCCGTGGACGAGTCCCGAGTCGTACTCCTCGTTCATCGTGTCGAACGCGCGCTTGTACGCCTGCTGGAGCTCGGTGAAGTGCTCGACGTACTTCTCCTCCTCGAAGGTCTCGGGGTCGAAGTCGGCCATATTCGGCAGTCGCCGTCGGTCGGTAAAAGCCGGGCGGTCGGGAGGCGTGAATCTCATTTCGCTATACAGAATCGGTTGGGTCGACTCGGCTGCCGACTGCGAGAGACATCTCGAGATAGCCAGAATCGTTCGAATTCGACCAGGTCGCCGACCGCTGAAGCGCTGGCGTAACCCTGACGGTCCAGCGGCGCGATGCTACCGACGTGACCGACGACGCCCAGCGACTCGCGGACCACCTCGTCGCCACCGGCGAGCGGCCGGTCGATTCTCGAACGAACGCCTGGCTCGGCGAGGCAGAAGCGCTGGCGCTGGACATCGCCGAGGCGGACCTGGACCCGGCAGTCGAACGCGAGCGTGCGGGTCACGTCGTCGACCTGCTGTCGAACGTCGAGTCCACGGGCGACGGGGAGGCCGACCGGCACGTGGAGGCGGCGAAGAACCTCGCCGAACGACTGGCCGACCCGTCGTCGGAGTCGTCGACCGAGTGAGCGACGACACGGGGACGAACCCATCGGCTTCTTGCGGTTCCGGCACGTGGTCGGGCGCATGTCGAGAGTAACCCGCCTGCTGACCGCACTGGTCGGTCTGTTCGTCGTCGCCTCGGTCGTTCACTACGCCCTCTTCGGGGCGTTCCCGTTCGGGAAACCGCAACTGCTCGACGGGGAGGAGTCCTTCGACGAGGACGCGGCCGTGGAAGTCGTCGAGTAGCTGACGGACCGGCGTCTCGCAGTTGTCGAACCGAACTTCGATTCCGACGGAGAGTCTGGAGTCGGGGTGAACACCCGACAGCGGTCTGGGTCTTTCCAGTAGTTCGATTCTATTACCGGAGGGGTCGCGGACGGTAAACGGGTCGTGACCCGCAGTTCGCGTCTCGTCGTGGTCCTCGATACCGCCTCGTTCGAGCCGATCTCGTGTGGCATCGAGGTCGCTCGCCTCGACTGCCGAGTGGTGCTTCGAGAGGCGGGGCCGCCCTCGTTGATACCGACGACGTCGCAGTCGAACTCGCGATCCGTCGGTTCGCCTCCTCGTCGCAACGGCACGTTCGCGTACTCGACCCAGTCCAGCGCCTGCGGTCCGCTCCAACCCGTCGTCTCGACCCGCGAAGCGAACCTCGTGGACCGTCTCGACTCCGGACTCTTCACCCAGTGTCCAACTTTCGTATCGCTACATGCAGTTTATCGTGGGGAGAACAGGGTAGCCCCTCGAACGCCCCCAATGTCTCCGAGAACGTCGCTCGGGTCCTATCCGAGCTGTTGGCCGACGATGTCGTCGGCACGGTCGATGAACGCCTGCTCCTGCCCGGCGGGGATGGTCGCGCCAGCGGCGACGTCGTGGCCGCCGCCCTTCCCGCCGACGGCGGCCGACGCCTCGCCCATCACCGCAGAGAGGTCGAGGCCGGCGCGGACCAGCGCGTGCGTGCCGCGAGCGCTCACCTTGGTCTCCTCGTCGTTCTTCGAAGCGAACGCGACGATAGGCACCTCGCGGTCGACGCCGTCGCTGCCGACGGCCATCCCCGCGACGATACCGACGATGGTCTCTCGGATGTGTGTGCCCGCGTCGAACCACTGGACGTGTTCCTCGCGCGTGACGCCCTCGTTCTGGACCCAGCGCAGGCCCTCCGAGAGGTTCCGGCGGTGGTTCGTCAGCAGGTCGCGCGCCCGGTCGAGCGCACCGTCTCGGTCGCCGAGACAGACGGCGAGGCCCACGTCCGCCCGTTCGTAGCGCGCCGTGGCGTTGAGGAGCGTCGAGAACTCGCTGGCGTCGCGGAGTTCGGTCCCCTCGTGCTCGTCGAGGAGCGTGTAGGTCGTCGCGACGAGGCCGTCTATCTTCTGTGCGGGAACGCCCCGCTGGATGGCCCGCCGGACGAGCGCGCTGGCGACGGTCTGTCGCTCGTCGGCCGAGAGGTCGACCCACGTCCGCCAGTCACCGTCCCGTTTCAGGTCGACGTCGAGGTCCGAGAGGAACCCGACCGCTCCGGACTGACTGTTCGAGATACCGGGGATGTAGACGTCGCTGGAGTACTCCAGCAGCTTCGGGAGCGGGCGAGTCTGGCGACCGTACAGCGCGAGGTCGGTCGTCTCGCCGAGCACCCCCGCCTCGACGCCCTCCGCGACGATGCCCGCGTTCGCGCCGTGGAGTTCGCCGCCCGAGGCCTGCATGTCGCCCACCGCGCCGACCACGGCGAGCGCCGCGAGGTCCGCGTTCGCCCGGTCGTCGTCGGTCGTCGTCTGCCCCAGTGCGCGGGCGAGGACGTACGCCGCACCCGCGCCCGACAGTTCGCTCGCGCCGTCGATACCGAACAGCAACGGGTTGAGGTGGAACTCGGTCTCGACGTCCGCTGCCGGTTTGTGGTGGTCGGCGACGACGGGCGTGAAGTCGCCCTCGCGCTCGTGGCGCGCGATGTCGTCGAGCTGGCCGCTGCCGAAGTCGGTGAACAGGACGGTGTCGTACTCCGTGGCCGCGATGGTCGCTATCTCGTGGGCGTCGAGCTGCTTCTTGAACACCGCCTCGAACTCGATGCCCGCCCGTTCGAGGCCGGTCGAGGCGACGGCGGCGCTCGTCAGCCCGTCTGCGTCGATGTGCGAGGCGAGCAGCACCTCCTCGGCGTCGAGCAACTGGTCGGCGCAGGCGTCGGCGCAGTCGGCGAGTTCGGGGACGGGCGACGTCATCTACGGGCGACTAGTTCGCTCTCCGATTTAAACTGCGGGACCCGGACTAGCGGACGAGCAACACCGGCACCGGAGAGCGCCGGACGACGTGGTCGGCGACGCTTCCCAGGAGGAACCTCGCGGGTGCGGACCGGTCGTGACTGCCCATCACGACGACGTCCGGGTCGTGCTCTTCGGCGTACTCGACGATGGTCGGTGCGGCCTTCCCGACCGTCGACTCGGTCCGTAGCTCCCGGTCGTACTCGGCGGCGACGTCGCGAGCGTCGGCGAAGAGTTCGTCGGCGTGAGCCCGGGCCGTGTCGAGCCAGTCGTCCCACTCGGAGGGTTCGTCGCCCCAGCCGCCGGGACCCCGGTCGCTCGACCGGAAGTCGACGACGTGCAACGCCGTCACCTCGCTGTCGGGGTACGTTTCCAGAGCGTGCCGGAGCGCCTGCTCCGAGAGCGGACCGTAGGTCATCGGGACGAGGACGGACGAGGTCATGCGGGGTGGAGGCTGTCAGCTGACGAATAGCTTCGCAGCCGTCGGTGGACGGGTGTCTCCGTGGGACGTGACAGACCGCCGCCGCGACAAAACTGTTATCCTCTCGACAGGTCGTAGCGTCGGCCATGAGCCAGCGAGCGGAGAGCGGCAGAGACGCGTCCGGGGCGACGGGGACGGGTCTCACACGGCGAGCGCTCCTGTTTGGCGGCGTCGGTACCCTCGCGGTCGCAGTCGGAACGGACGCGGGGGCCGCACAGGAGGGAGGAGCCACGACCGTCGAGATGACCGACGGACTCGTGTTCGACCCCCAGGAGGTCACCGTCCCGCCGGGCGGAACGGTCGTCTGGGAGAACGTCGGGCAGGTCGGCCACAGCGTGACCGCGTACGAGGGCGAGATACCGTCCGACGCGGAGTACTTCGACAGCGCGGACGCCGGTAGCGAGGAGGCCGCCCGGAGCGCCTACCCCGACGAGGGCGACATCGGGGGCGGCGGGACCTACGAACACACGTTCGACGTGGAGGGGTCGTACGGATACTTCTGCATTCCACACGAGTCGGCCGGGATGGTCGGGACCGTCACCGTCGCGCCCGGCGGCGGTGGTGATGCGGAGGGTGGTGGGGTTGCTCCACCGGTCGTCGGCGACGACGTGCGGCTGCTGGGAATCGCGACGGCGCTGGCGCTCGTGGCCGTCGTCGCGTTCACGTTCTTCCTGCTCAAGTACGGCGGCGACTACGGCGAGTGACTCTCGGACGCCACCAGCCGTGTCGACGCACCCCGTCGTCCGTGCAGACTCAGACGAGCATCACCGGTCGGACGCCCGTTCGGGTGACGCGTTCGGCGACGCTCCCGATGCGGTTCTGGTGGGAGTACCCCTGGAAGCCCATCACGACGAGGTCGGCGTCCGCGTCCTCGGCGTACGCGACGATCTCCTCGTGGGGAGCACCGTGGCAGTGTTTCGTCTCGACGACGATACCGTCGTTGTCCGCGCGGTCGGCGAACGTCGTCAGCAGGTCCCGACCCCGGTCTTCGAGTTCGTCGACGACGAGTTCGACGCTGCTCAGCGCCGGTTCGCCGTACCGACTCACGTCGACGACGTACATCGCGTGGATGGTCGCGTCGTAGCGGTCGGCCAGTTCGAGGGCGTGTTCGGCGGCGCGGTTCCCCCCGTCGCTCCCGTCGATGGGGACGAGAATCGTGTCGTACATCAGGGTCACCGGCCGGAGGTGCGACACGGACGACGAAAGTAGTGTCGGACAGTTGAAAAGAATGCGGACTATCCCGTGAGCGTGGCGACGACGGCGCGCGCCATGGTCTCGAAGTCGGCCGTCTCGGGGACGACGTCGACGTCGATGCCGGCGGCCTCGGCGACCGTCCGCGTCGGGTCGCCGATGGTGCCGACGACGGCCGCGTCCAGTCCCGCGAGGGCGTCTTCGTGGATCCCTCGCTCGGCGGCCGCGTCGAGGAAGTGCTCGACGGTGAGCGAGGAGGTGAACAGCGCCGCGTCGAGGTCGCCACGTGCCGCGAGCGCCACCGACTCGCCGGAGTCGGGCGGGCGCGTGAGCCGATAGAGGACCGTCTCGTGGACGAACGCGCCCGCGTCGTTCAGGCCGTCGGTGAGCACCGCAGAGCCGTGGTCGCTCCGGGCCACCTCGACGCGGGTACCCGAGACGCGGTCGGCCAGCGTCTCGACCAGCCCCGCAGAGGAGAACACCTCGGGGACCACGTCGACGGCGTAGCCCGCGTCACGGAGCGCGCTCGCGGTCGACTCGCCGATGGCACAGAGCGTCCCGTCGAACCGCCACCCCGCCTCCGCGACGAGTTCGACCCCGGTCTTGCTCGTGAGGATGGCGTAGTCGGCGTCCTCGCGGGGCGCGACCCCCGTCGGCGCGACGGCGAGCATCGGGTCACCCACCGGTCGGACGCCCAGCGAGTCGAGCAGTTCGACCGCCCGGTCCAGTCGCTCGTCGGCCGGTCGGAACACGGCCACGCGCGGGCGGTCGTCGTCCGCGGTGGCGTCGGTCGCGGTCGCGGCCGTCTCCGAGACACCGTCGTCGCTCACTGGTCGTCGCCCTCCTGTGCTGGCCCGTCCGACGTGCCGTTGCGCATGAACTCGGCGAGCGTCTCGCGCGTCGCCGCCACCTCGCCGACGACCGTAATGGCGGGCGGCGAGATGTCCTCCCGGTCCCGCACCTCGACGATGGTCTCCAGGGTGCCGGTCGCGACGCGCTGGTCGGGCCACGTCGCGCGCTCGACGAGTGCGACGGGCGTCGCCGCGTCCATCCCGGCCGCCCGGAGCGCGGCGGTGTAGTCGGGGAGTTTGCCGACGCCCATCAGCACGACGAGCGTGCCGCCCGTCGCGGCGAGGGCCGCCCAGTCGACGGCCGACTCCTCCTTGGTGGGGTCCTCGTGGCCCGTCACGAACGTCACGCTGGAGGCGTGGTCGCGGTGGGTGACGGGGATGCCCGCGACGGCGGGGCCGCCGACGGCGCTGGTGACGCCCGGCACCACCTCGAAGGGTATCTCGTTCGCGGCGAGGTGTTCGGCCTCCTCGCCGCCGCGGCCGAAGACGAACGGGTCGCCGCCCTTCAACCGTACCACCGACTTTCCCTCGCGCGCGAGTTCGACGAGGCGGTCGTTCGTGTACTCCTGGCTCGTCCGGTCGCCGCCGGCGCGCTTGCCCACGTCCTCGCGCTTGCCCTCGGGAATCGACCCGAGGATCTCCGGTCCCGGAAGTTTGTCGTGGAGGACCACGTCCGCCTCCTCCAGCAGACGGCGAGCCTTCACCGTCAGCAGGTCCGGGTCGCCGGGGCCGCTGCCGACGAGATAGACGGTGCCCGTCGCGCCCGTCGCCTCGGACTCGTCAGGAGTCGACCCGCCCATCTCACTCCTCCTCGCCGTTCCCGGCCGTCGGCCACGGCGTGCTGGGCGTGTAGCCGGTCGACGCTCCATCGTCGTCGTCCGATTCCTCGTCGTCTGTCGCCTCGTCCGCCGGCGTCTGGTCGGCCGGTTCTCCGTCGTCCGTCACCTCGTCGGCCGACTCCTCGCCCTCGACAGCACCCCCGGACTCGCTCGGCGATTCGTCGTCGGCCGCGTCGTCCTCGCCGGTGTCGGCGTCCTCGACTGCCACCCCGTTCGTGTCGTCGGTGTCGCCGGTGACGGTGTCGTCGACGAGTGTGTCGTCGGTGACGGCGTCAGCGTCGCCGGTGTCGGCGGGACCGGAGTCCGGGCCGTCCTCGGCGTCGGCACCGTCGGCGTCCTCGCGCGCGCCACGTTCCGGTTGCGTCTCGCGGCGGGCGCGTTCGATGAGGTCGGCCGCCCCCCGGTCGCGGAGGTCGGCGGCGAACTCGCGGGCCGCCTCGGGGTGGCGCTCGACAGGCAGGTCCCGGTTCTCGCGTATCTCCTCGGTGCCGTCCCGCGAGAGGACGCGGACGGCGACGTTCACCTTCGCGCCCTGCAGGCGGGCGTAGATGCCGATGGGGGCGACGCAGCCACCGCCGAGTTCGGCGAGGATGGTCCGCTCGACGGTCGTCCGGACCCGCGTCTGCGGGTGGTCGAGCGAGGAGTGGATGCGCTCTGCGACCTCGCCGTCGCGGGCGGTTACCGCGAGCGCTCCCTGGCCCGGCGCGGGGACGAACCGCGTCGGCGAGAGCCGCTGGTACGAGAGCGAGTGTGCGAGCCCCGACCGGTCGAGACCGGCCTCGGCGAGCACGATGGCGTCGTACTCCGTCTCCACGTCGCGTTCGAGCGCGCGACGCTGGAGTTCGCTCAGGCCGTCGAACCAGTCGTCGAGGGTCTCGTCGAACGACTCCCCGGTGGCCTCGTCCTCTGCGCCGTCCGCTTCCTCCGCATCGAGTCGTCGCTCGTGTTCGCGCTGGAGCCCCGGCGCGAGCAGTTTCTCGGCGCGCGTGTCGACGTTCCCTCGGAGTGGTTGCACGTCGAGGTCCGGGCGCTCGGCGAGCAACTGTGCCTTCCGGCGGAGGCTGGAAGTGCCGACCGTCGCGCCGCTCGGTAGCTGGTCCAGCGAGCGCCCGTCGGCGGTGACCAGCACGTCGCCCGGCGTCGCGCGTTCGGGGACGCCCGCCACGACGAGGTCCTCGGGCATCTCGGTCGGCATGTCCTTCATCGAGTGGACGGCAGCGTCGACGTCGCCCGAGAGCACCTGCTCGTCGAGTGCGCGGACGAACGCCCCCGTCTTGCCCAGTCGGTGGATGAGTTCGTCGGTGATGCGGTCGCCCCGCGTCTCCACCTCGACGAGGTCGACCGGCCGACGCCGGGTCGCCAGCACCTCGCGCACCGACTCGGCCTGTCGGAGCGCCAGCGCCGACCCGCGCGTCGCCAGCCGCAGCGTATCGCTCATACTCCGACTGGACGGCGAACGCTGAAAAGACGTTCTATGGCGTCCCGACCGCCTGTCGGCGTTTGTAGAGGTAGTAGAACGCGACCGCCGGCTGGACCGGCAACCCCTGCGCGAACAGACCGACGACGCCGACGATGGCGTACAGCGTCGGGTCGGGGTGCCAGCCGACGTTCGCCTCGTCGACGGCCTTCGCGTCGAGGTAGAGCGCCACCGGCAACAGGAGGCTGAGCACGACGCCGACGAGGACGAACAGGCTGACGAACACGAACAGGAGGCCGAACCCGCCGACGAACAGTTCCGGCGGGCCGCCCGCGGCCGCGCCGAACAGGAACGACGCGAACACCGTGACGAACAGGAACAGACCGACGACGTACGCGAGGACGAAGAACACCCCCGCGACGGCGATGGCCTGCCACCAGTCCGAGTCGACGTGTGTCGTCGCGGACTCGAATCCCGTGGCAGTCCGTGTGGAGGAGCGGGACATACCCGGTAGCACATCGTCACGTGGGATAAGCGTTCTCTCGCCGTGAGAGCGCGTTCGGTGATTTATGTTCGTCCGAGAGACAGCAGGAGACGTGTTCGACGGACTCCGCCACGCCGCACGCGAGCGGTACACGCTCCGGCACGTCGCCAGCCTGATCGTCGTCTTCGCCCTGGTCTACGCGGTGACCGGCGAACCCGGGTCGCTCGTGGGCCTCGGTGCCGGTCTCGTGGTCGTAGAGACGACGAACCTGCTCCGCGAGACGCCCGGCGTCGACGAACGGTGGGTCGGCGTCGGCACCGGCGCGTTCGTCGTGCTCGGGAGTCTCGCGTGGTTCGCGTACGAGGTGACGGTCGTCCCCGACAGCGGTGGCCCGGTCTGGTTCCCGCTGGTGGTCGCGCTCGCCGGCGTCTGGCTATTGCTCGACGCTCGCCAGGCGTCCGCGACGGGAGCGGCCGGAGCGGACGACGAGTTCGACGACCTGAGCGCGAGCGAGTCGATGCTCGTGATGCACCACGCCAGTCTCGTCACCAGAGAGCTGCGTGACGGCCCGAAGACGGTCCCCGAGCTCGCCGCCTCGTGCGACCTCACCGAATCCCGTGTCCGCGAGGCGCTCGCCGTGGCGACGCACGACGACACGGTGTATCGCGTCGACGACCCCGAGGCGTACGCGGACGAGCGGACGGACGACGAAGACGGACCCGACGCCGGGGACGGGACGTACACCGGTCGCTACGCGCTCGACGAGTCGAAGGTCGGCGGCGCCGCGTTCGTCCGCGAGAACGGGAAGCGGGTCGTTCGACGGCTCATCCGGCCGCTCCGGTTCTGAGGGGCGACCGTCGCGGCCCCCTACACCACGGCGCTACGAGAAGAACGCCTCGTAGGCCTCCAGCGTCTCCTCGATGTCGGCTTCGGTGTGGGCGTAGCTGACGAACTGGCTCTCCATCTGGTTCGCGGGAAGCAGGATGCCCTGCTCCTCCATGAACGGCCGGAACAGCCGGTCCCAGCGCTGCGTCTCGCCGTCGGCCACGTCGGCCCCCGTCTTCGGGCAGTCGGGGGAGCGCTCGCACGTCGGGTCCTGCCGACACCCGGCCGAACAGCAGTCGCTCTGCGGGCCGGTGTTCGCCCGGCCGAAGACGACCTTGAACATCGAGTCCGTCCCGACGACGGTGTACTCGGGCGCGCGGTCGGCGACGATGTCGGTCAGTCCCTCGCGCAACCGCTCGCCGAGCGCGTTCACGTGGTCGTAGACGTCGTTCTCGGCGCAGAACTCCAGCGTGGCGAGGCCCGCCGCCATCGTGACGGGGTGGCCCGAGAACGTCCCCGACTGGAAGACGTCGCCCGACGGCGAGAACTGCTCGATGATCTCGCTTCTCCCGCCGATAGCGCCGACCGGGAACCCACCGCCGACGATCTTGCCGAACGTCGTGACGTCGGGCGTGACGCCGAACTTCCCCTGGGCGCAGCCCAGGCCGCCGACGCGGAACCCCGTGATGACCTCGTCGAGGACGTACAGCGCGCCGTACTCGTCGCAGGTCTCCCGGATGGCCTCGTGATAGCCCTCCTCGGGCATCACGATGCCCGAGTTGCCGAGGATGGGTTCGGTCAGCACGCAGGCGATGTCGTCGCCGTGGCGCTCGAACACCTCGCGGAGCGCCTCCTCGTCGTTGAACGGGACGGGGAGCGTGTGCTCGGCGAACGACTGGGGGATGCCGCTGGTCGACGGGCGCGGGTGCTCGGCGTCGCCCTCGACGAGCGTCGACTCCTGGGCACCGTGGTAGCCGCCCTGCATGACGACGATCTTGTTCCGGCCGGTGTGGCCGCGGGCGAGGCGGACGGCCGAGACGGTCGCCTCGGTCCCCGAGTTGACGAAGCGGATCATCTCCACGCTCGGGACGTGCCGGACGACGAACTCCGCGAGGTCGACCTCGACCTCGGTGGGTGCGCCGTACATCGGCCCCTCGCTGGCGGCGCGCTGGACCGCCGCGGCGACCGACTCGGGCATGTCGTGGCCGAGCAGGAGCGGCCCGTAGCCCATCACGTAGTCGAGGTAGCGGTTGCCGTCGTGGTCGATGACGTGCGCGCCGTCGCCCGACCGGACGAACGTCGGGTACGGCTGGGTCGCCCGGACCGAGGAGTTGACGCCGGCGGGCATGACCGAGAGCGCCCGGTCGTACAGCGCGCGAGAGTTCTCGCGATTGCGAGCCATAGGGGCGGTTCTCCCGGACGTGGTAAGGAGGTTACTGAGTGACGACATCCCGGGACCAGAGCGAGACAGAGAGGCGAGAGGTCGTCACGAGCGACCGGCGCGGACCCCGGCGAGGAACTGCCGACGGGCGTACGCGACGACACCCGCGACGGCGACGGTGCCGAGGACGAGCACCGGCACGCCCGCGAGCGCCGCGAACAGGAGCGCCGCGAACGCCCCGACGACGCTCTGCGGGTCGACGAGGACCCAGGGGAGCGCCGTCGACCCGAGGGCGATGTTCGCGACCGTGAGGCCGAAGATGGTGCCGAACCCCGCGACGGCCGCGTCGTCGAGGACCGCCCGGCCCTTCCGGACGAACAGGCCGACGACGACGCCTGGGGCGAGGAGAGCGAGGGGGACGACCCCCTCGCCGAGGACGTTCGTGAACGCGAGACAACCGAAGGTCAGTGCCACGAGGACACCGAGCATCACTGCCCGCCAGTCGACGCTGTCGGTCGGTCTCGGCGGGTCGTCGGTCACCCGAGGGACCTGGTTCTGGAGAGCAGCCAACCGCTTCCACATCTGCCGTTCCCTCATTCATGGCTACGTGACTACCAATCGAACATAACTGTTCGCCCGCGAGGATACAGTCGGAAGGCAGCGACGAGACGGGAGGAGAAGCAGGCGGGGACGTGCTGGGAGTGTGAGTGTGCTCAGACCGCGTCGACGCCGGACGTCCCGGTGCGAATCTGGAGCGCCTGCTCGACGGGCATGACGAACACCTTCCCGTCGCCCTTCTCGCCGGTCATCGCCGCATCGCGGATGGCGGTGGCGACGTCCTCGGCGGGAATCTCGGCGACGACGCACTCTATCTTCACCTTCTGGTGCAGGTCGACGACGTACTCCTCGCCGCGCCACTGGCCCTTCTTCGCAGGCTGCGAGCCACGGCCGGAGACGTTCGTCACCGTGATGGAGGGCGCTCCGGCCTCGACCAGCGACTGCTTGACCGCACTCAGCCGGTCGGGCCGGATGTACGCGACGACCATCTTGATGCCTCCCCGGTTGGGTGCGCCACCGTCCGAGCGGACCACGCCGCCGTCGGTGCGGACGCTGGTGCTGACGGGTTCCTCGCCGATGCCGAACTCGGGGTACGTCTCCACGCCGTGTTCGGCGATGTCGAGCCCTTCGAGTTCGTGTTCGCGCGTGACCCGCGCTTGCCCGACGGCCTTGAGCGCGCCGAACACGGCCGCCGTGGCGAGAATCGTCCACCCGGCGATGACCAGCACGCCGACGACCTGCGGGAGGATGAGGTCGGTGCTGATGACCCAGCCGCCGGCCTCACCGACCGTGAAGAACGGCAGGAGGAGCGCCCCGAGGACGCCCGCGCTCCCGTGGACCGGGAACACCGCACAGACGTCGTCGATGTGCAGGCGCTTCTCGACGAAGCCGAACACGAGCGGGAGCTGCGCACCCGCGAGGAAGCCGATGATGGGTGCGGCCCACCAGACGATGGCGTTGGTGTTCGACGTGATGCCGACGAGACCCGCGAGCATCCCGTTGGCGACGTACAGCGTGTCGACCTTGCCGGTCTTGTACAGCGAGAACGCGCTCGCGCCGATGGCCCCGGCGGCCATCCCGAGCGTCGTCGTCAGCGCGACGCGGCCGAGCGCCGCGCCCATGAACTCGCCCGTCTCCGGGTCGAGGATGGTCGCCTGCGTGCCGACGTTGAAGCCGTACCAGCCGAAGCAGAGCAGCAGCGTCCCCAGCACCGCGAACGTGATGGAGTGGCCGGGGATGACGTTGACCGACCCGTCCTCGTTGAACCGGTTGAGCCGCGGGCCGAGGATCCACGCCGCGGTCAGGCCGGCGATGCCGCCCATCCCGTGGACGATCATGCCGCCCGCGAAGTCGCCGAAGCCGGCCCCGAACGTCGTGCCGAGGAAGCCGTCGGCGGAGAGCAGACCCGACCCGGCCCACGTGAACCCGAGGACGACCGGGTAGATGACCGCCGCCAGGACGATGGTGTAGGTGACGTACGCGCGCAGTTTCGCCCGGCCCGCCACCGCCCCGGAGACGATGGTGGCGGCCGTCATGGCGAACACCGCACCGAACAGCCAGCCGACCCACGCGTTCGGGTCGTTGACGTAGCCGAACGGGGCGGCGTTCCCGCCGACGACGTTCCCGACGCCCTGTCCGACGAGGAAGAACACCGTCACGCCGACGCTCCACGTCAGCATGTTCTTCGTCAGCTGGTTGGCGACGTTCTTCGAGCGGACCTGCCCCGCCTCCAGCATGGCGAACCCGGCGTGCATGAAGAAGATGAGGAAGGTGACCGTCAGCACCCACACCGCGTTGATACTGTCGGCGATGGCCGCGACGTCCGCCTGCATCGCGACGCTCATCTGTCACCCCCGTTCCGAAGTTCCGTTCCCCCAACAATCCAGCGTGATTTTGGTGCGTTTGTAATCCGCATCACGTCACATCCGCATGGAATCCACCCACATAAGCGTGTGCTCAAGGAACACAAAAAATTCCCCGCTCTCGGCGGCGTTCGTCCAGAATAGCCCACAACATTACGAATATAAGGTCGTACTATCCCCAGATTTTTCGTCGTATGTCCGGCGAAAACCCGACGAACGGTCAGCGCAAGAGTTGCCGAACACCCAGTTTTCGGGGGTGCGCGCGTGCCGTTCGGGCACCCGAGCGTGCCCGTCACTCCTCCAGGAATCCGACCGTGTCGTACTCGCAGACGGTGTCGAGCGTGACGGTCGCGGTCACGCTCAGCACGCGGTCGTCGGTCGCCAGTCGGGAGAGGAACGCGTCGAACGCGCCCTCCCCGACGAACCGTCCGATTGCGACGATGTTGTACTCGCCCGTGACGACGTACACGTCGGAGACGTTCCGGCCGCGGAGGTCCATGGCGACGTCCTCGACGCACGACTCGCGGGCGAGGACGCGGGTGATGACGGTCCGCATCCCGAGTTCGTCGTAGTCGATGCGAGGGGCGTAGCCGACGACCGCACCCGAGAGCTCGGCCGCGGCGAGTCGCTCGCGCAGGTCGTCGGGAGCGACGAGGTCGAGCCCCCGGATGTCCTCACCCTCGTCGGTCGACGAGTCGCCGAGCGAACCGGACACGGTCAGACGGCGTCGACACCCGTCGTCCCGGTGCGGATCTGGTGGGCGCTCTCGACGGGCATGACGAACACCTTCCCGTCACCGGGATCGCCCGTCTTCGCCGCCTCGACGATGGCCTCCGCCACCTCGTCGGCCGGAACCTCGGCGACGAAGCACTCCACCTTCACCTTCTGGTGCAGGTCGACGATGTACTCCTCGCCGCGGTACTGGCCCTTGCGGGCCGGCTGCGAGCCGCGACCGGAGACGTTCGTCACCGAGATGGACGGCGCGCCGACGTCCACCAGCGCCTGCTTGACCGCGCTGAGTTTGTCGGGCCGGATGTACGCCACGACGAGTTTCACCTCGCCCTCGTTCGCGGCGCTCATTCGTCCTCACCTCCGTCGGTGCGCACGTCGCCGCCATCCGTACGGACGTCGCCGCCGTCGGTGATGGGCGACGAGCCGGAGTCGGCCGTGAACTCGGGGTAGGTCGCGAGACCGTGCTCGCCGAGGTCCAGGCCCAGTTCCTCCTCCTCGTCGGAGACGCGCACGCCGATGGTGTACTTCAGGGCGTACATGACGACGAGCGTCGTCAGCACCGTCCAGCCGGCGATGACGACCGAGCCCGCGACCTGCATCACGAGCTGCGCCGTCGAGAAGCCCGCCACGTCGAAGAACGGGATGAGCATCGTGCCGATGAACCCCGCGCTGCCGTGGACCGCGAAGACGCCACAGACGTCGTCGATCTTCAGGTTGTCGACCACCCAGCGGTAGACCAGCGGGGTCTGCGCGCCGCCGATGAGACCGATGAGGATGCCGCCCCACCAGGTGACGTGGGCGCACGCCCCGGTGATGGCGACGAGACCGGCGAGCAGGCCGTTCGCGGCGAACAGCGGGTCCGGTTTCCCCTCGATGTAGTAGCTGACGAGCGAGGAGGCCAGCATCCCGGCCCCCATCGCGAGCGTCGTGTTGAGGGCGACGCGGCCGAGCGCCTCGCCCATGAACTGCCCGTCGGAGAGGACGCCCTGCGTCCCGACGTTGAAGCCGTACCAGCCGAACGCGAGGATGAGCGTCCCGATGACGGCGAACAGCACGCTGTGGCCCGGAATCGGCTGGGCCTTCCCCTTACTGTCGTACCGGCCGCGACGTGGGCCGACGACGTACGCCGCGGTCAGCCCGGCGATGCCACCCAGAGCGTGGACGACCGTCGCCCCCGCGAAGTCCTTGTAGCCGACCCCGATGGCCGCCCCGAGGAAGCCGTCGGCCGACAGCAGACCGCCGCCCCACGCGAAGCCCGCGATGACGGGGTAGATGACCGCCGTCATGGCGACGGCGTAGACGACGTAGGCGGAGAACTTCATCCGCTCCGCGACGGCCCCCGAGACGATGGTGGCCGCGGTCATGGCGAACACCGCACCGAACAGCCAGCTGACCCACCCGCTCGGCTCGTCGATGTACGCGAACGCCCCGGCGATGTCCAGCGACGTGCCGGAGGCGGTCAGCGCCGCGGCGATGGTCGATATCCCCGCGCCGGCGAGGAAGAACACGATGACGCCCATCGACCAGTCGGTCATGTTCTTCATCACGACGTTGCCGGCGTTCTTCGCCCGCACCTGTCCGGCCTCCAGCAGCGCGAACCCCGGCTGCATGAAGAAGATGAGGAACGACACCGTCAGCACCCACACCGCGCTGACCGCGTCGGCCACCTGCGTCACGTCGCCCTGGAGGGGGAGCAGGAGCGTCACAGCGCACCCCCGCGTTCCAGTACACTATCGTCCACGTTCCACGCGAATTCGCTTGCGTTTGTCATCTGAGTCACGGCCGAATGGCATGGAATGGCATTAGATAAAACCTTGCTTGATATTCGCCAGTTTATCGTCGATACGAGCGCCGAGCGTCCAATATAGCCAACAACATTACGAATATAAGGTTGTACTTCGTCGGAGAACGAGACGTTCGTCGGGAGGGTTTCCCGACAGCCGTCCAGTGTAAATGTTGCCAATCGGTCGGCTTCCGGGGGTGTGCGCGGGGGGAACGTCTATTTTTTTGCCGACAGCCAGTGGCGAATCGAAGCTAGCGTCGGTGGAATCGGGAGGCGGCCACCCGGTCGACGGGGGAGTGAGGAGTGGACGTTCGCCGAACCGTCTCGGTGCCGGCACCCCCGAGTGCGACTCCGCACGTCGGGAACGCCGGCGCTCCCGTCTCGTCGCCGAACTACGTCCGGCTGTCCGTCGAGAGCGACGACGCGACGCTCTCCGCGAAGTCGCCAGACTACGTCTGGCTGGTTGCCGAGAGCGATGCCGTTACGCTCTCGGCAAAAGCGTCGGACTACGTCCGACTGTCCGCAGAAAGCGTTGCGGCAACGCTTTCTGCGAAGTACGTCAGGATGAGGTCGGCACCGGCGCGCTTGATGGAGAGCAGCGACTCGCGGGCGGCCGCGTCGAGGTCCAGCCAGCCCTTCTCGGCCGCCGCGTGGAGCATCGCGTACTCCCCGGAGACGTTGTACGCCGCGACGGGGTGGTCGAACTCCCGGCGGACGTCGCTGACGACGTCGAGGTAGGGCAGCGCCGGTTTCACCATCAGCACGTCCGCGCCCTGTTCGACGTCGAGGCGGACCTCGCGCATCGCCTCGCGGGCGTTCGCGGGGTCCATCTGGTAGTGTCGCCGGTCGCCGAACGCGGGCGCGCCGTCGGCCGCGTCGCGGAACGGGCCGTAGAACGCCGACTCGTACTTCGCTGCGTAGCTCATGATAGCCACGTCGTCGTGGCCCGCGGCGTCGAGTGCCTCCCGAATCGCGCCGACCATCCCGTCGGTCATGCTGGAGGGCGCGACCATGTCGGCTCCCGCGTCGGCCTGCGAGACGGCCGTGCGCGCGAGCAGGTCGAGCGTCTCGTCGTTCTTCACGGTGAGCGTCGGGTCCTCGGCCGCGTGGTCCTCGACGACGCCACAGTGGCCGTGGCTCGTGTACTCGCAGAGGCAGACGTCGCCGACGACGTACGCGTCCGTCTCGCTCGTCACGTCGCGCATCGCCCGCTGGACGACGCCGTCCTCCGCGTACGCGCGTGACCCGACCTCGTCCTTCGACTCGGGGATGCCGAACAGCATCACCGCCTCGACGCCCGTCTCCAGCACCTCCTCGACGCGGCCGACGGCCTCGTCGACGGGGACGCGGTCGTGGCCCGGCATCGACTCGATGGGGACGCGGTCGTCCGTCGTCGCGTCGACGAACACGGGCGCGATGAAGTCCGACGGCGCGAGCGACGTCTCGCTGACCAGCGGTCGGAGTCCGTCGGTCCGGAGCCGACGGGGTCGCTGCGTGAAGTCCATATCTCGCCGTCGGGGCGGGCGGTGAAAGCCGTTGTCGGTGTCGCCCACACCGACCGCGTTCGCCCGGCCGTCACCGCCTTCCGAGAGTCGCCGAACCCGACGCGCGACAGGGTTATCTCGACAGCGAGACTACAACTGGCGGTGTTTCAGAGTATGAGTGAGAGCGAGGGGAGCGAGGGGTTCTTCGGCGGCGGGCGGAACTTCGTCGAGCGACTGAGCGACGCGGCGGCCGTCGAGTCGGTGTACGGCGACCCGGTCACCGTCGGCGAGAAGACGGTGATTCCGGTCGCCCGCGTCGCGTTCGGGTTCGGCGGCGGCGCCGGGTCGAACGAGGGGATGGGCGACGCGGACGAGGAGTTCCAGGGCGGCGAGGGCTGGGGCGGCGGCGGTGCCGTCCGCGCGTCCCCCGTCGGCGTCCTCGAGGTGACCGACAGCGAGACGCGCTGGATTCGCTACGACGAGGGGCGAGACCACGCGAAGTGGCTGGCGCTCGGTCTGCTCGTCGGCCTCTTCCTGGGTCGTCGCGGGAAGCGCCGCGCGGCGAAACGAGCGATGCGGAAGGCAGAGCAGCAGCGGGCCTGAGCAGTGAGAGCAGTGAGCGAGAACACCTGACGAGGAGGACGAGGCCCGTCAGTCGTCTGCGGGCGCAGACTCGCCAGCCTCAGTCGAGGAGTCGCCGACGGTGACGCCGCGGGCCTCGATGGCCTCGGCGAGCAGTTCCGAGAGACCGACGATCTCGATGTCGTCCTCGTAGTCGCCGGTCTTGCGGCCGTCCTCGTACATCGTCATGCACATCGGGCAGGCGACGACGAACTTCTCGACGCTCGCGCCCGCGTCGGTGTCCTCCAGCGCCTCGCGGAGGCGCTCCTCGCTCGGTTTCGGATCCTCGTCGTACTCCATCCAGAGGCCGCCGCCACCGCCGCCACAGCAGAAGGAGTTGGCGCGGTTGCGCGGCATCTCGTGGAGGTCACAGCCGGTCGCCCGCACGAGGTCACGCGGGGCCTCGTACTCGTCGTTGTACCGCCCGAGGTGACACGGGTCGTGGTAGGTGACGGTGTAGTCGAGTTCCGTGCCCGACAGCGGGATGCTCCCGGCGTCGACGAGGCGCTGGACGGCCTGGGTGTAGTGGAGCACCTCGACCTCGCCGCGACGGTTCCAGAACCCCTCGACGTCGAACTCCATCATCGGGTCGTCGGCGAACTCGTCGAAGTCGATCTCCGGGTACTCGTTCTTGAACGTGTTGTACGAGTGCGGGTCGGTGCAGACGAGCGTGTCGAACTCGCAGGCCTCGAACGAGTCGACGAGCGTGCCGGCCTGTTCGAGGAAGAGGAACTCCTCGCCGACACGGCGGACGTCGTTGCCGTCGTACACCTCGTCGTCGTAGAGGATGCCCACGGAGACGTCGCTCGCCTCGAAGATGGTCGCCAGCGAGCGGGCGACCTTCTTGTTCCGGTCGTCGAAGCTCGGGTAGTCGCCGACGTACCAGAGGTAGTCGACGGGTTCCTCGCGGGCGTCCGTGACCTCGAAGTCGAGGTCCTCGGTCCAGTCGGCGCGCTTGCGGTTCGGGTCGCCGAACGTGTTGTCCTTCTGCATCACGTTCTGGAACACGTCCTGCATGCTGGGCTGGAGTTCGCCCTCGTCGGTCAGCTGGCGGTTCATCCGCGTGAACGAGGTGAGATGCTCGATGTCGACCGGGCAGGCGTCCATGCAGGCCATGCAGGCCATGCAGGACTCCATCGTCTCGGCGTCGATGACCGAGTCCCCGCCGTCGGCGACGATGGGTTTCTGCTCGGTCTCCCCGGCGTCGAGCTTCTCGCGGTAGCTCTTCAGGTCGAGGATGACGTTCCGCGGGTCGAGCGGCCGGTCCGAGGCCTTCGCGGGACAGACCGAGGAACAGCGACCGCACTTCGTGCAGGCGTCCTGGTCGAGGATGTCCTTCCAGGAGAAGTCGTCGATGTCCTCGGCGTTGGTGTGGTCGAGGTCCGTCGGGATGCTCGGCAGGCGCTTGCCCGCCTTGTCGTCGTTCGTGACGACGTTGGCGAAGCTCGATATCATGTGGAACGGCTTGCCCATCGGCACGGCGACGATGAACCCGAACGCGAGCAGCGCGTGGGACCACCAGCTGAACGGGTAGAGGAACGTCGCCATGCTCTCGCTCATCCCTCCCATCTGGAAGACGCGGGCGAGGAACCAGCCGACGAACGACACCGTCTCGTGCTCGGGGAAGCCCGTCCCGAGGATACGCAGGCCCTCGACGACGTAGCCGCCGACGCCGAGCAGGAACAGCGACCAGACGAGGAAGGCGTCCCAGTGGTCGTTGTGACGGTCCCAGAGGCGGTCCATCCGCAGGCCGTACCGGCGGTAGAGTGCGATACCCACCCCGACGACGAACAGCAGGCCCATCGCGTCCATCACGAGCGAGTACGAGAGGTAGAACGCGCCCTGGAAGAACGACTCCTGCCCGAGCGCCTTCGTCCAGATGTCCATGTCGATGGCGAGGATGGTCGTCCCGATGAGCAGCGTCAGGAACCCCCACATGATGAACGCGTGCATCACCCCGCCGACGAAGTCGCGGTTGAACTGCTTCTCGTTGGTGAACACCTGCTTGGCGGCGCGGGCGATGCGCCCCGGCAGGTCGTCGAGCCGTGCCGCGTGGTCCGGTTCGCCAGCCCCGTAGCGCGCGAACCGACTGTAGACACCCCAGAGGAACCAGACGACGGTGAGGACGGCGGCTGCGTAGAACAGCACCTCGCCGACCGGACCGATGCGCCAGAACGTCGGCCGCGTCTGGAGCACCTCCGGTCCCGTCTGCCCGAAGTTTGTCATGGTTTACCAGCCACGCGACGCATGGTTAAGTCTTATCAACGGAACGTCCGCCGTTTCGCGTTTTTTCTCGCGACTGGTCACGCGAGGGGCACGACGGCCCACGCGAGGAGTACTCCCGAGAGCGCGAACACCGGCCCGTCGCGCCGCCCGAACCGCAACCGGGGGAGCGTCGGGTTCCACGAGAGACACCGCGCCCGCATCGCCACCGCGAGGCGGTCCGACCGGTCGAACGCCCGCCCGAGTCCCGCCACGGCGACGAGTCGTATCCGCTCTCGGACCGGGAGGCGGTCGCCGAGTCGCGCCCGCATCGCCTCCCGTGCCCGCCGGAGGTCGTTCCGGAACACCGCGACGTACCGGAACGTGAGCCCCACGCCCAGTCCGAGCGCGCGGCCGGGCTTCCCGGGGACGACCCACTCGACGGCCGCCCGCGACTCCCGGACCGGCGTCGTCCGAACGTACGCCGCGCTCACGACGAGGACGAGGACGACCCGGTAGCTGGCGAGCGCCGGCCCCACCGCGTCCGCCGGGACGAACCACGGGGCACCGAGCGTCGCCCCCTCGACGACCGGGCCGAGCAACAGGAACGGGAGCACCACCCGGAACTCCCGCGCAGTCTCGCGCGGCGAGAGGGCAGCCGTCACGCCGACGGCCACCGTCAAGCCCGTCAGGAGGACGAGGCCGAGCGGCGTCGTGTGGGCGAACGCGGCGAGCGCGAACGCCGCCTGGAACGCGAGTTTCGTCCGCGGGTCGAGGCGGTGGGCGAGCGTCGCTCCGGGAGTGTACGCGAGGGTCACGGCGTGCGATGCTCCGCGTTCCCGCTCACGGGAACCGGTCGGACGTCGAACTCGGCCGCCCGGTCGACGACGGCCGCTGGCGGCCCGTCGAGTGCGACCCGGCCGTCGGCCATCACGACCAGCCGGTCGGCGAGCGTCGCCACGTCCCGCAGGTCGTGCGTGACGACGACGACGCTCATCCCGTCGTCGGCGAGCGCCGCCAGTCGGTCGAGGACGGCCTCGCGGGCGGGCCAGTCGAGCCCCGCGAACGGTTCGTCGAGGACGAGGTGGTCCGGGTCCATCGCCAGCGCCCCCGCGATGGCGACGCGGGCCTGCTCACCGCCCGAGAGCGCGTCGAGGCGCTCGTCGCCACGGCCAGCCATGCGGACGGCCGCCAGCGACTCCTCGACGCGCCGGTCGACCGTCTCGTGGTCCAGACCGAGGTTCTCGGGGCCGAACGCCACGTCCGCGGCGACCGTCGCCGCGACGAAGCAGTCCCGCGGGTGCTGGAACACCATCCCCACGCGAGTCCGCGCGCGGACCGGGTCGTCCGCCACCGAGACGCCGTCGACGGTCACCGACCCCGAGTCGGGCGTCGCGAGGCCGTTGAACTGCCGGACGAGCGTCGTCTTCCCGGACCCGTTCGCCCCCGCGAGGACGAGGAACTCGCCGTCGTCGACGCTGAGGGAGACGCCGTCGAGCGCGCGGACCTCGCCGTAGGAGAAGACGAGGTCCCGCGTCCGGATCATTCGGCGGCGATGGCGTCGCTCCGGACGATACCGACCGCGGCGGCCATCTTCAGCGCCTCGACCGGGACGAACGCCGCCGCGGCGACGAGGAACGCCTCGTAGAGACCGACGCCGTTGACGAACGCGTAGCCCACCGTCCCGAACGCGTAGATGATGGCAGTCGCGGCGACCATCCCGGCGACGAGGCGTGCGAGGCCCACCTCCTTCGGCGTGTTCAGGCCGTCGACGCCGTGGACCACCAGGCCCAGCGCCGCGGCGGCGAACGGGTACGACCAGAGGTAGCCGCCGTACGGGCCGAGAAGCACTCCGAGGCCCGCGCTCCCACCTGCGAATATCGGTGCCCCCATCGCCCCGGTGGCGACGTAGACGAGCATCGACGCCCCGCCCCAGAGCGGACCGAGGAACACGCCCGCGAGGAACACGCCCAGCACCTGCAGCGTGACCGGTACGGGCGAGATGGGGTTCTGGAACGAGACGTACGCGAACGCCCCGGTCAGCGCGGCGAACATCGCCATCCGCACGAGGTTCGACGCCACCGCCTCGCCGACCAGTTCGACGTTCTGCTCCTGTGTACTCATGGTCGGGCCTCGTCGTCAACCGTGGAGTAGGCTTCGGTTGACGACGGCGCGTCGCTGGCACGGGAAATCGTCACATACAGGGCCGTGAGAGTGGTCCTGAAGAGACTCTGGCGACAGTTCCAACTGTTTTGGGGGTAGATTCAAATACGAGTATCTCGTTCCGTTTTAGCCACTGATGGACGAGAAGACCGAAGAGCTGCGCGACATCTTCATCGACGTGACCGACGGGGACACGGTCACCGAGCGCCAGGAGGATGGGCGCGGCTCGCTCACCGAGGACGAGGAACGGACCGTCGAGCGACTCGACGACATCGTCGCACGGATGCGCGAGCAGTTCGAGTTCGAGAGCGACCTCTCGACCGACGAACTCCGGTGCGTCGTCCAGGGCTACTACGACGGCGCGGACGACGAGACCATCGCCGACGCTCTCGACATCGAGCAGAGCGCGGTCGTCACGGCCCGCCACGACCTGCACCTCCTGCGGGACCGCGAGACCGACGCCCCCTTCGAGTTCGCCCGCCTCCGCGAACTCCGCAACGACGACCACGAACGCACGGCCGCCGAGACGGCCGACGAACTCGACGTCTCCGAGTCGACCCTCCGGACGTACGGCGCGGTCGTCGACACCCAGAACCGCAAGCGGAGCGTCAACGACCGGTTCGCCGACGAGTTCGCCGAACTGCTCACCGACGCCGACCTCCAGGACCACACCGAGGACGTGAAAGACGACGGCCTCGACGAGGCGACCGACGGGATGGAGACGGACGTCTCCTTCTAGAACCACCACGTTTTGCTGCGCTCGCTGGGCGACGACACGCCTCGCTGTCGCTCGGCGGTCGTCGCTGGCTCGCTGGCAAAACCTGGACGAAAAACCGGCGTCGCCCCCTTCGGGGGCTCCTTGGCCCGCTCGCTCCTTCGCTTCGCTCACTCGCTCGCGGTACAACTCAACGTCCCACAGCAACCGCTACAGCTACCGCAATCCGCCACCGCAACCCACCCCTCCAGCCCCGAGTTCAAGTACCAGCACGCGACCAGCGCGGGCCATGCACGCCGTCTCGGACCTCGCGCTGGCCGCGTACTGTCCGCGGAAGCTCTACTACCGGAAGCGCGACGACTCGCCGTACCCCGAGCGCGACGAGCGCCACGAACTCCCGTTTCGCTATCGAGAACTGCTCGACCAGGCGACGGACCTCACTGAAGAACCGATCGCGGTGTCGCCGGTCGAGTACCGCTCGAACCTCGGGCAGTCGCGGGCGCGCGTCGGTCCGACGGCGTTCGAGGCGTTGTGTGACCCGGTCGACAGAGACCTGCTGGTCGAAGGGCGGCGCGTTCGCGGCATCGCACACAAGGTGCTCGACGACCCGCTCGCCCCGTCGCTGGTCGTCGCCGGGGAACCACCGGACGAGGGCGTCTGGGAGCCACACACCGTCCGGGCGGTGGCGCTCGCGCGAGCGCTGGAGTGGGACCGACAGGCGTCGGTCGAGCGAACGTACGTCGAGTACGCCGCACACGGCGTGATTCGGGAACTGGAACTGACCGCGCGGCGGACGGGCGCGTTCAGGCGCGCGCTCCGGACCGTCGCGTCGATGGACGGACCGCCGGCGCGGACCCGACAGCGCTCGAAGTGCGACTCCTGCGAGTACAGCGGGGAGTGCGGCGTCAGGACGCGGTCGCTCCGGTCGTTACTGCGTCGCGGGTGAGCAGGAGCGTCTCCGAGGTGGCGAAGCCGGGCGCTACGTCCTCAGTGCTCGGCCAGCCACTGCCTGACGACGTCCGCGGTCGGTCCCCGGCGATGGATGGTCCCCGTCGCCACGTCGACGACCGTCGAGCCACCACCGGGCGTCTCGCCGGCGTCGAGGACGACACAGGCGTCCCGGATGGACGAGTCGACCTCGGCGACCCGGCGGGCGCTCCCCGCGCCCGACCGGTTGGCGCTCGTCGCGGTCAGCGGCGTCCCGGCACGACGGAGGAGAGCGAGCGCCACCTCGTGGTCGGGGACGCGGACGCCGACGCGGTCCCGACCGCCGGTCAGGACGTCGGGAACGGCGTCGCGTCGTTCGGCGACGAGCGTGACGGGACCGGGGAGGAACGCCTCGGCGAAGGCGCGTTCGCGCTCCGAGAGCCGGACATGGTCGTCGAGGTCGCCGGCCTCGGACACCGCCAGCGAGACCGGTTTGTCGCGATCGCGCCCCTTCAACTCGAACACCCGCTCGACGGCCTCCGGGTCGAGCGCGTCCGCACCGAGTCCGTAGACGGTCTCCGTCGGGTAGACGACGCACTCGCCGCGTCGACAGGCGTCGGCGGCGCGGTCGAGGGCGGCGTCGGTGACGCCGTGGTCTGGCGGGGTGTCGGTCATGGGAGACGGTCAGACGTGGTCGGCGATGGCGGCCTCGACCTCGTCGTAGTCGGGGAACGCGGGCCACTCGCTCGCGACCCACGCGTACTGGACGATGCCCTCGTCGTCGAGGAGGAAGACGGCGGGGCGCGGCTCGGTGATGCCCTCCATCCCGTCGAGTTCGTGGTCGATGCCGTACCGTTCGGCGACGGCGGCGCTCGGGTCCGAGAAGAGTCGCGAGTCGATGCCCCGCTCCTGAACGAGCGTCTTGTGCTCGTACGGCGAGGAGATGGAACAGCCGACGACTTCGAGGCGCTGTTGCCACTCCCGGTCTCGCATCTCGTTCCAGATGTACGTCGCGGGGAACGCGCCGTCCATCGGGTGGAAGACGAGCAGGACCGGCCCCTCCTCGTACAGGTCCGAGAGCGCGACGTTCTCCCAGTACTCCGCGTTGACGAGCGGTCGCGTGAAGTCGGGGGCCGCCTCACCGACCTCGGGATGGTCGGCGTCGGGCAACTCGACGACATCGAAGTCGGGCATCTACGCGCTCACCTCGTCGCCGTAGGTGGCTTCGAGGTAGTCGACGATGTTGGCGCTCTCGGACATCGTGACGCCCGTGTTTTCGTCGACGATGGCCGGGACGGTGCGCTTGCCCGAGATGCGCTTGACGACGTTCCGGTCGGCGTGCATCGGTTCGACGAACCGGGAGCGGTACGGGACGTCGTTGTCCTGGAGGACGCGGACGACGCGTTCGCAGTACGGACACGCCTGCAACCGGTAGAGCGTGATGGCCGGGTCACTCATATCTCGAATCGACGGTCGTTCCGACCCTAAGCGTGTCGCCGTCGTGCGTGACGACCGTGGGACCGGTCGCCGTGGAACCGACCATGACAACGTTTAATCTCCCTGCCGCGAAAATTTCCCCGTTAATGGGCCATAGCCTCTCGTCAGTGCTCACCCTCCCCTCGCCCGGTTCGATAGCCACACCGCCCGAGCTCGCCACGCTCGCACTTCAGTCGGCCGATGCCGCGGGCGGTCCAGTCGACATCCTCGGTATAGAGATCGGGGGGACGGTGTTCGCGGCACTCGGTGCTGGCGTTATCGTCGTCCTCATCATGCTGTCGGCGTTCTTCTCCTCCTCGGAGATCGCGATGTTCTCGCTGGCCTCCCACCGCGTCCAGAAACTCGCCGAGTCGGGGACGCCAGCGGGAACGACGCTCAAGCACCTCAAGGACGACCCACACCGTCTGCTGGTCACCATCCTCGTCGGGAACAACCTCGTCAACATCGCGATGTCCTCCATCACGACCGGATTACTCGCGTACTACGGCTTCGACGGCGCGATCGGCATCGCCATCTCGACGTTCGGTATCACCGCACTCGTCCTCCTGTTCGGCGAGAGCGCGCCGAAGTCCTACGCCATCGAGAACACGGAGTCGTGGGCGCTCCGCATCTCCCGGCCGCTGAAACTCGCGGAGTACGTCCTCATGCCGCTGGTCGTCACGTTCGACTTCCTCACCCGCACCGTCAACCGGGTCACGGGCGGACAGAGCGCCATCGAGACGACCTACGTCACCCGCCAGGAGATACAGGACATCATCGAGACGGGCGAGCGCGAGGGCGTCCTCGACGAGGAGGAACGCGAGATGCTCCAGCGCACCCTGCGGTTCAACGACACCATCGCCAAGGAGGTGATGACGCCGCGTCTGGACATGACCGCCATCGACAAGGACGACGACATCGACGACGCCATCAGTCAGTGCATCCAGTCCGGTCACGCTCGCCTGCCGGTGTACGAGGGGAGTCTCGACAACGTTATCGGGACGGTCCACATCCGCGACCTGGTCCGGGACCTCAACTACGGCGAACACGGCGACCTCGAACTCGACGACCTCGTCGAACCCACGCTCCACGTCCCCGAGTCGAAGAACGTCGACGAACTGCTCCGCGAGATGCGCGACAACCGCGTCCACCTCGTCATCGTCATCGACGAGTTCGGCACGACCGAGGGCCTCGTGACGATGGAGGACCTCACCGAGGAGATCGTCGGCGAGATACTCGAAGGGGAGGAGGACGAACCCATCGACTTCGTCGACGAGGACACCGTCATCGTCCGCGGCGAGGTCAACATCGACGAGGTGAACGAGGCGCTCGACATCGACCTCCCCGAGGGCGAGGAGTTCGAGACCATCGCCGGGTTCATCTTCAACCGCGCGGGCCGCCTCGTCGAGGAGGGCGAGGAGATATCCTACGACGGCGTCGTCATCCGCGTCGAGCAGGTCGACAACACCCGAATCATGAAAGCCCGCCTCTCGACGGAAGGCGTCGTCGAGGACGAGGAACCCGAGGCCGAGGCCAGCAACGACTGAGCACGACTGGTCCGGTCGGCCGCAGGGGAAGCGCGAACGCGGCACCTGGCCTCAGACCATCTCGAAGACGAACGCCGTCGCGGTGTAGAGGCCGTATCCGAGACCGAGCGCCAGCGCCAGCGAGACGACCCACGCGCCGACGGTCTTCAGCATCTTCTCGGCGCTGACCCCGGAACCGCCGGCCGCGTAGCCGCTGCCGATGATGGCCGAGACGATGATCTCGTTGAACGAGACGGGCACGCCGAGGAAGACGGCGGCCTGGGCGATGGCGAAGGAGGGGATGAGCGCGGCGATAGAACGGCGCGGCCCGAGCGAGGAGTAGTCCTGCGCGAGCGTCTTTATCATCCGCGGCGCGCCGGTCCACGACCCGGCGAGCAGGCCGACGCCGCCGCCGAACAGCACCGCGAACACCGGAATCGTGGTCGCGAGGTCGTCGAGCAGCGGGAGCAGGGGGCCGATGGCGAGACCCACCTGGCTGCCCCCTGCCGAGAACGCGACGAGGCCGCCCAGCACGAGCAGGAAGTGACGCTGGGCCGCAACGGTGCCCCGACGCAGGTCCCACGCGAGCAGTCCGGCCGCGACCACACCGAACGCGAGCGAGACGCCGACGGTGACGGGCCAGCGAACCGAGAGGTCGGTCTCGAGGAACACCGCGTCCGCGATGCTCGCCCCGGCGTCGGCCGGACCGAGCAGCGCGAAGTCGACGTTCGCGAGGATGACGCCGACGAGGGCGGCGAGGGCGAGGATGACGACACGCTCGGAGACGGACTCGCTCCGGAGCAGGCGGGCGGTGGCGAACGCCGCCCCGCCGCCGACGAACGGGACCAGCACCCAGAGCGTCGCTATCTGCTGGTACTTCGGCCACGCGGGGTCGCCGCCCATCGCGAGGCCGACGCCGACGACGGCCCCGGTGACGGTGAACGCCGTCGCGATTGGGTAGCCCGCGAACACGCCGACGGCGACGAGCGCCGCCGCGAGCAACAGGGCGACGACGGCGGCCAGCGGCGACAGCGTCACCCCGCCGATGAGTTCGCGGCCGACCGCCTCGGTGACGTTCTGTCCCTGCAGGACGGCCCCGAGGAGGCCGAGGAGACCGACGTAGAACCCCGCTCGCATCACGGAGATGGCGTTCGCACCGACGGCGGGGGCGAACGGTGTCGAACCGGACGACCCCGCGCCGATGGCCCACGCCATGAACAGACTGGCGAGTGCGGCGACGACGAGCGTGAGTATCAGCGCGGGGGCAGCCATTAGTCGTCGGAGGTTGGACGGACCGCCACAAGAAGGTGTAGCCTTCCGGTGCCCGAATCGAGCGTGTGAGCCACTCGCGCAGGTCGATTGTCGGCAGCAGTCACGCCGTCGTCGAGCGCGCGTCGAACTCGGGGGAGGACGGACTCAGTTCGCCGTCGGCCGGGCGTCGTCGTTGTCCTTCGGGACGTCGACGCCGTCGCCGCCCTCGACGGCTTCGAGGACTTCGGTGTCTTTCTCGGTGTCGATGTGCCAGCGGTCGACGGACTGCTCGTAGTCCGCGAGGCGGTTCGAGACGTGAATCTTCAGGTCGTCGTCGTTGACGTTCACCTCGAGTCGGTACTCGGGGCCGTTGCGGTCGGCGCGCTGGAGGTTCGCGCTGACGAGGTCGTTGTCGAAGTAGTACGGCGACACCTGCGTCATCACGTTGCGGTACACCGCGCCCTCGACCTTGCGGAGGGCGCGTCGGCCCGCCGAGTCGGCCGCGCGGGCGACGTAGTCGATGGACTCGCTCCACTTGTCGACGGCCTCGTCGGTGTCCTCCTCCAGTTTCTCGTAGGACTCCGAGAGCTTCTCGCCCGCGGTCTTCAGGTCCTCGTCGGGGCTCTTGCCCGCGCGTTCACCTCGCCCCTCGTTGACGGCTGCCTGTTCGGCGGTCTTCTCGTTGAGTGTGTCCATCCGCTCGTGGCTCTTGGGTCGCCACTCGTCCCACTCCTCGAACTGCTCCGCGTCGATGCTCGTGTCGGTGTCGTCGGTGCGGATGTCGTGGAGGGCGCGAGTGATTCGTTCGCCGTGTTCGACGATGTCCCCCCAAGAGCCGCTGACGCTGAACCCGGAGACGGTCTCTTCCATCTACCGAGACGTAGGTGACCGAATGGTAAAAACCTCGACGGCTACGGTAATCGCCTGACAGTTCGCTCGACCGGTCAGCGTCCGTGGACGAACCGGGTCGCCATCGCGTCGAGACGGTCGCGAACGCCCGAGAGCCACGCCGACGGTGACGCCGCCCGGAGGGACCGGTCGTCCACCTCGATGCGGTCGCCGGCGAACGGGTCTTCCGCGTGCTCGAACGTCCCCGTCACCGACGTCATGGCACACCGACCGCACTTCTCGGCGCTGCCCGTTCCACCGGTGGCGGTGTCGTCCTCGCTCATGCCCCCGCGTTGGGACGCGCGCTGGTTAAGCGTTCGCACGGGTCACGGAGCGCTCTCCGGCCGTGGAGGGTAGATGGACCACGAGACGGTCCACTAGCCACGGAAGGGTTGCGCTGCACGCCAGCCGTGTCGCTGCCGTCGTGACGGAACCTCTTTGCGCCCGCTCGTCCTCAGTGGACCCCATGACCGCGGAGGGGACGACGGACGACCCGACCGACCATCCGAGCGACGACCCAGTGAGCGACGGCCCAGCGGGCGACGACTCGCCGCGCGAGCGACCGACGTGGGAGGACCCGTACCTCGACGGCGTCGCCGCTCGCCTCCAGTTCAACTACGACCTCGCGCGAGACGAGCGGGTCCGGGGCGTGCGGTTCCCGCTGTACGGACGACTGGAGATGGACAGCCACAAGCAGTTCCTCCACCCCGCCATCTCCTACGGCCACCAGTACAGCTACGAGCACCTCTACGTGGACCGGCGCCCCCGCGTCGGCGTCGAGGACCTGGAGGCGTTCGTCTCGCTCGCTCACGACCTCGCCGAGGACATCGAGGTCGACGAGGAGCACTACGCCACCGACTTCACGTTCGCCGTCGTCGTCGAGGACCTGCCCGACGAGGTGGCGTCGTTCGTCGCGAACCACGACGACCGGACGATGCTGAAGTACGGTTACAACGGCCACTACGAGGTGAACCTCGTCGCCGTCGTCCCCGACGAGCAGCGAGTCGTCGACTCGGACGTCGCCGTCGCCGAGGCGTTCCACCACTGGGACGACGAGCAGGAGACCACCGGCGTCCTCGACCAACTCCGCGGACTGTTCTGAGGAGTGGTACGGTAGCGGTGCTGTGCGGTGGTGGTAGCTCTAATCGATTGTACCGCGAACGAGCGAAGCGAGTGAGTGGGGTGACGAGTGAACAGAGCGCTCGGAGTGCGCGAAGTGAACGAGGAATCCTTTTGTCGCCAGAAATCAGCGATTTCTGGCTACTAACCAGAACGGCGAAGCCGTTCTGGTAATGCTCCAGCTTTTGCCCTCCGGGGGTGAGCGAGCGCAGCGAGCGAACCCCCGGTCGGGTACAAAAGGTGGTTGTTAGTCGTCGCTCGGTGTCGTGCCGGTGTAGCTGTCCCTGACCCGGTTGATGTTCTTGTAGCCCATCCAGCCGATGGCGACCGCCAGCCCGGCCAGCGTCAGCGAGATGAGGCTCTGGAGCACCGACGAGACGAACGTGACGGTCTGGCCGTCGTTCAGGGCCGTGAGGGCGGCGTCCGGCGCGCGGAGGATGCCGATCCACAGCAGCGCCGTCAGCGTGACGACCAGCATCAGCGCCATCGGCAGGCCGGTCGAGACGAGCTGTTTCGAGTCGTCCCAGTTGGCGAGCCACAGCGTGGCGGCGAGCAGCGCGAGTGCCGCGAGCGTCTGGTTCGCACCGCCGAACAGCGGCCAGAGCGTCGACCACGACCCGCTGCCGACCAGCAGGTACGCGGGCAGACAGAGCAGGAGGCCCGCCGAGGCGTACCGGTTCGTGGCGAAGCGCTGGGTCGACGTCTCGGGGACGCCGACGATCTCGTCCATCATGTAGCGACCGAGTCGGACCGCGGTGTCGGTGCTGGTGAGCAGGAAGCTGACGAACACCAGGCCGATGAACGCCGCTCCGGCCTGGGGCGGAACGCCGAACACGGATATCATCGCCGCGCCGCCCGCCGGGAAGTTGCCGAGCGCACCGGCCAGCCCCGACGGGAAGTCCCCCGACCCGATGATGGCGAACGCACCGACCGCGGTGGTCGCGAGCAGGCCCTCGCCGAGCATCGCGCCGTAGCCGATGCTCCGGGCGTCGGTCTCCTTGTTCAGTTGCTTGGCCGTCGTCCCCGACGACACCAGCGCGTGGAAGCCGCTGATGGTCCCACAGGCGATGGTGACGAACAGGAAGGGGAAGATGGGACCGAGTTCGCTGTTGAACCCGAGGAACGCCTCGTAGTTCGTCTCCAGACTCGTCACCTCGTTCCCGGCGACGGTGATGGCCTCGAACCCGACGACGGCGGCGACGATGGTACCGAGCAGCATCGCGCCGACGCCCGTGTACAGCAGGCTCGACGTGAGGAAGTCACGGGGCTGGAGCAGCACCCAGACCGGCAGGACGCTCGCGATGAACCCGTAGATGACGACCACGGGCACCCACGCCGCGCGGTTGGCGTTCTGCGCCTCCGTCAGCGGGAGCCAACTCCACTGTTCGGCCGCTCCGAGCAGGACGATGGTTCCCTCGGGGAGGTTCCCCGTGTCCACCATGGCGATGGGGTACTGCAACCCGACCCAGACGCCCCCGAACACCATCGCGACGAACGCGACGGCCCCGACGGTGAACGGGAGGTTCAGCTGGTAGAGGTACACCCCGAACACGAGCGCCAGCATGATGTAGAGCAGGCTCGCGGTCGCCGAGGACGGGTAGACGTCGAACACGACGGCGACGACCAGCGCGAACACGGCGATGACGAGGATGATGGTGAGGAAGGCGAACCACAGCAGCATGTCCTTCCCCCGCTGGCCGACGTACTCGCCGATGATGTAGCCGATGGACTTCCCCTCGTGTCGGACGCTGGCCGACAGCGACATGAAGTCGTGGACCGCGCCGAACAGCGGGTTCCCGATGGCGATCCAGAGGATGGCCGGTAGCCACCCGAACGCCGCGCTGGCCGTGATGGGACCGACGATAGGAGCGCCCCCCGCGATACTCGAATAGTGATGCCCTAGCAAGACCGACTTCTGGGACGGGACGTACTCCTGCCCGTCCTCCATCCTGTGTGCTGGCGTCTCCCTGGCGTCGTCGAGTTCGACGAACTGCGACAGGTACCGCGAGTACGCGAGATACCCGACGGTGAACGTTACGAGTGAGAGCGCGACTAACACGGCAACTTGTACCATGACTGCTAGCAACCATGAACAAACCGACCAATAAGCGTTACCATGCGATAGAACTGAAACGCTGTTCAACTGAAGAGAGGATGCGCTGAGCAGCCGTTTTTCCTAATTCCGAACGGCGAATGTTTATTTAAACGGATACGTCGAGTTCCTCGGCCACCTCGCCTAGCAAATCGCCACGAACCTCGGCGATACGTGTCTCGATGACTGCCACCAGCGGCGGTCCGAACTCCGTCTCGCACCGCTCGACGTGTGCACGCTCCGTCTCGACGCGCTGGCGGAGGAACCGCGCGCCGCGACCGTCCTCCTCCAGGTCGGGGCTGGGCGTGAGGCGGTTCATCACGAGGCCGCCGACCGGCAGGTCGCGCTCCTCGTAGCTCTCCATGGCCCGTTCGGTCTCGCGCAGGGAGAGTTCGTCCGGGTTGAGGACGAGGAAGAACTGCGAGCGTTGGCGGAGCGTCTCGCCCGCGAACTCGAAGTTCTGCTTGCGCTCTCGCAGTCGGGCGATGATGGGGTCGCCGACCGACGAGCGTCGCGGTTCGAGGTTCCCGATGGCCGCCTTCTCGTAGAGGTCGACGCTCTGCTCGCGCTTGCTGAGCAGGCGGTCGATCCACCCCTCCAGGTAGTCGGGCAGCGAGAGCAGCCTGAGGGTGCCGCCGGTGGGCGAGGTGTCGAAGACGACGCGGTCGTACTCCTCCGAGTCGCGCATCACCTCGATGAACCGATCGAACAGCGCCGCCTCGTGCGCGCCGGGCGTCTGGTGGGCGAGTTCGACCTGCCGGTCGATCTCGTTGACGATGCTCGGACTCACCTGGTCGCCGAGGGCGCGCTTTATCTCCATCAGGTGCTCCGACACCTCCTGTTCGGGGTCGATCTCCATCGCCCACAGCGAGTCGTACCCCTCCACCCGCTGTGGGTCGTCGGTGAACTGCTGGTCGAAGACGTCCGCCGTCGAGTGTGCCGGGTCCGTCGAGACGAGCAGGGTGTCCAGCCCCGACGTCGCGCACTTGTGGGCGTACGCCGAGGAGACGGTGGTCTTGCCGACGCCGCCCTTCCCGCCGAAGAAGACGAACTTCTGCATCGCGGCCATCAGAAGTGGTACTGCTGGCCCTTGCGTTCGAGCATCGACTCGCGGTCCCACATCCGGCGCTCCCACTGGTCGAACTCGTCGCCGAGGTACGGCAGCAGTTCGGCGGTGTAGTAGGAGACGGGCGACGGGATGCCGAACGCGTCGGGGAAGCACGCGAGCAGGAAGGCGTCCTCCTGGTCCTCGGCCTCCTTCTCGACGAGTTCGTACGCGGGGTGCGAAATCATCCCGTGGTAGAGCCCGCGAGCGACCTCGGCGACGCGCTCGCGGAACGCTGCGATACGCTCCCAGAGTTCCATGGAAGGTGGTGACAATGGGCGCTGAAAAGCGTGTCGGGGACGAGTCCGGCGACCGGGTCCTTCGGGGGCCGTACGACGGCCGACGGCCGGTTAGACCGACAGGACGCGTAACGACACGTCCGAGGACGTCGGTGCCTCGAACCGGAGGAGTCGAGCGTCGTTCTCGATCATCCCGCCGAGGGCGTAGTCGTCGTCGAGCGCCACCACCGAGTGGACGCTCCCGCCGTCCCCGTACGACCGCGCCCACTCGACCGTCGCACCGTCGGCGCTCACCTTCGCGACGGTGGGGCGTGTGGCGCTCGACGGGTCGTCCCACCGCTGGGTGAACCCGGCGAGGAGGTAGCCGCCGTCAGTGTCGGCCTCGAGAGCCTCTCCCGAGAACCACAGTTCGGCGTCCACAGGCGTGTAGCCGTAGCTCCAGATGACCGCCCCCTCGCTGTCGACCTTCGTCAGCCGCGGCATCGTGACGTCCATGTAGTGCGCGCTCGACAGGACGTAGCCGTCCCCGGCCGCGAGGACGCCGGTGACTCCGGTGTCGAGGACGCGCGTCCAGCGGACGCTCCCGTCGGCGGCCACGTCGGCCAGCAGTCCGTTCGCCGTCCCGTCGCCGGTCGCCCCCGCGAGGACCAGGCCGTCGTCGGTCGAGACGACGGCACGGATGGGGCCGCCGACGCCCGGCACGGCGTCCGCGACGTCTCTCCGAACCGACCCGTCGCCCTCGACGGTCACCAGCCACGCCGACCGGGCACCGTCGGGGGAGCCGTGCCCTCCCCCGAGGAGGAATCCACCGTCGGGGAGCGAGTCGACGACCGTCAGGTCGCTCAGCCCGTCGGTACTCAGTTCGCGGTGCCACCGCTCGGTCCCGTCGGGGGTGATGCCGACGGCCCAGCCGTCGAGGTACGGGCCGCGAGTAGTGGCGTTCCCGACGGCGACGAGACCCCCATCGGGTGTCTCGACGGCGTCGAGCAACAGGGCGACCTGAGGGACGCTCAGCCGCCACTGCTCCGTACCGTCGTCGTCGGTCCGTACGACGAACCCCTCCCCCGCCCTCTGGTCGCTCGCGGCGGTGGACCCGAGGGCGAAGAACCCGCCGTCCGTCGCCCGTAGTACCCGTCGGAACTGGCTGACACGCCGGTCGGTGAATCGGTGGTCCCACTGGACGCTCCCGTCGGCAGCATTCGGTTCGCGGGCCGTCCCGATACAGCCCGCGACAACTACGGCCAGCAGCGCCGTTCCAGTCCGTAGTACGTCACGACGAGTAGTCATCAGAGAACGACAGTACGTCACGCGAGGAGATAAACCAGCCCTGTGACGACGTGGACGAGGTGCGCTCACGGGCTCACGTGGCCCGAGCGTTCGACCGTCGACGGGGACGCTAAGTGACGGCTGGCCCAAGGTGGTCGCATGAACGCGAGCGGGGGAACGCCCGTCACGGTACTGAGCGGGGCGCTCGGCGCGGGGAAGACGACGACGCTCGACCACCTGCTGACGAACGCCGACCGGAGACTGGCGGTGCTCGTCAACGACATGGGCGAGGTGAACATCGACGCCGAACTCGTGGCGAACCGGACGGGCAACGTCACGGAACTGTCGAACGGCTGCATCTGCTGTGACCTGCGCGACGACCTGGAGGTGGAGGTGAGCCGACTCGCCCGCGAGCGCGAGTTCGACCACCTCGTCGTCGAGTCCTCGGGCATCTCCGAACCCGCGCCCGTCGCCTCGCTGTTCACCACGGGCGCGGCGAGCGCCCCGTACGACCTCGACACGCTGGTCACCGTCGTCGACGTGTCGACGTTCCGCGGGACGGTCGAAGGGGGCGAGACGGTCGAGACGGACGCCGTCGCCCGCGACCGACCGGGCCGCGTCGAGCGCGAGGGCGAGACGCGACCGCTCGGCGAGTTGCTCGTCGCGCAGGTCGAGACGGCAGACGTCGTCCTCCTGAACAAGTGCGACCTCGTCGGGGACGACGAGGTGGACGCGGTCGAGGACCTGATTCGGTCGCTCAACCCGCGTGCGAACCTCGTCCGGAGCGAGCACGGGCGGGTCGAACCCGCGGAACTGCTCGACTCGGGACGGTTCGACCTCGACACCGTCAGCGAGACGGACGCCTGGAAGCACGCCGTCGCCCACGCCGAGGGCGAGTTCGACGGCGAGGGAGGCCACGACCACCACGACCCGGCCACGGAGTACGGCGTCGAGTCGTTCGTCGTGCGTGCGCGACGACCGCTCGACCCCGGCGCGTTCGCCGACTTCCTCCGCGACTTCCCGGAGGGCGTGATTCGCTCGAAGGGTATCGTCTGGCTAGCGGGCGAGGACGAGCACTCCTACCACGTCGAGCAGGCCGGGCCGTCCCGCCGCGTCGAGGTCCACGGCCGCTGGATAGCGGGACTGGAGGAGTCTCGACAGGAGATGCAGCGCCGGATGCACCCGGACCTCGACTGGGACGAGGAGCACGGCGACCGGCGGGTCGAACTCGTCTTCATCGGGAAGGGGATGGACGAGGCGGAGATTCGCGAGCGGGTCGAGTCGATGCTGGTCGACCCGGACGCCGTCGTCACCGCGCACCCGTTCCCCACCGAAGCCGACGAGACGTTCGTGGCGTAACGGCGGAGCCACCGCCTCTACACCGGACTCAACACTCCTCGGCGAGCGTCCGCAGCGCCCGCTTCAGTTCGCCGCGTCGCTTCCACGCCGCGGCGCGTTCGACGAGGCTCGGACCGACCGAGAGTTCGGAGCGCGCAGTGAGCCGGGTACCCTCGTTCTCCGACCGGTAGGTGATGGTCGTCGTCAGTTCGTCCAGCGGTCCCTCGCGCTGGACGTACCGGACGCCGTCGACCTGCTCCTCGAAGGCGAAGACGATGGAGAGGCCGCGACGGCCCGCACGGACCAGCGTCTCGTCGTCGGGGCCGTCCGTGGCTATCTCGCGGACGTCGAAGCTCCCCTCCGCGGCGACGACCGCTCGCGGCGTCAGGACGCGGGCGACGACGGTGGGCGGAGCGGCGACGAACTGTGACACTTCGACCTCGCGCATGGGGGATGGTCGCGGTCAGCCGACGTAAAACGGGAGGGAGACGAGCGCGAACAGGCCGACGACGACGAGGACGCCGTAGACCAGCGAGCGCAGGCGCTGGTCGGGGGGAATCTCGCGACGGAGGTCCGGGCGAGCGGCCCAGACGAGGCGATGGTAGGTGAGCGCGCTGCCCCCGACGAACAGCAGCGTCGCGAGCGCGAGACCGAGTTCGAGGTCGAGTCCGAACGAGAGGCAGTACGGCGGAACGAACGAGTAACTGACCAGACCGGCGACGCCGGCCGTGACGAGGAACGGGACGGGGTCGACCGAGCGACCCCAGCGGTTCTGGACCTGCACGTCGTACCGGAAGCCGTAGTTCGTTGTATAGTTGCTGCCTACACACCTAGTATCATCACTTTTGAAGTTTATGAGTGCTCGAACGTACGCCACCCACGACAGGTGGAGAAGGATTAGAACTTTCGAGAGTCGAGGGGCGTGACCGTCCCGCCCCGCTTTCGTTCTGCGGATACCACGACGGAGGGTCGTAGCTACCGGCGTTGGAGCGCCTGTGGGGCCGTCACCCAGGCATCAGTAGCACTATGAGACGGGAGACGGAGACACTGCCATGGCCGACGGTGACATCCGCGTGCTGCTCGTCCTCGACCTCGTGCTCTCGGCGGCGTTCGCAGCGGTCGCGCTGTACCTCGGTGAGATGGGCGACTTCGTCGCGTTCACGCTCCAGAACCTCGCCATCGCGACGGTCGTCATCGCCGCGCTCACGTACCTCGTCGTCCTCCGGCAGTGACGCTTCAGTAGCGAATCGAGGACGTTTCCACAGCGTTATGCGCCCCCGCATCCAGCGTTCGCAAAATGACCATCGAGGAACGCGGTAACGCCTCGCTACTCACCCACGCGCTGGCACGAGACACGCTCTCGCGCATCCGCGACGTCTCCACGTCGCAGGTGTCGTTCCGGAAGGGGCTCGTCAAACTCGGTCGCATCGCCGGCTACGAGATCATCGACGGCGCGATGGACATCGAGTACGTCCCCGTCGAGACGCCACTGACCGAGATGACCGGCGAGCGCGTCACCGGGATGGAGGACGTGGTCATCATCAACGTCCTTCGCGCCGCGACGCCGTTCGTCGAGGGACTCCTCAAGGCGTTCCCCCGCGCTCGGCAGGGCGTCATCTCGGCGGGGCGCGACGAGGACGCGGGGATGAACGAGGGCGGCGAGTTCCCCATCACCATCGACTACGTGAAACTGCCCACGATTCGGGAGGAGGACACGGTCATCGTCGCCGACCCGATGCTCGCCACCGGGTCGACGATGTGCGTCGTCCTCGACCACGTGCTGGAGGACCAGCCCGAACCGGCCGACCTGTTCGTCGTCTCCGCCGTCTCCGCCCCCGACGGCCTCATCCGCGTCGGCGAGCAGTTCCCCGAGGCCGACCTGCTGACCGTCGCCATCGACGACCACCTCGACGAGAACGGCTACATCGTCCCCGGCCTGGGCGACGCGGGCGACCGGGCGTTCGGCACCGGCGGCCGCGGCGAGGACTGAGTCGAGAAACGCGACGAACCCCCTCGCTTCGACTGTAGACACCGCTCCAGTCACCCGGTTCGCGACGGGCGAGCCGCTGGCGAAACCGACCGTCGTCGAGCGACTGCCCACAGGGGACCGGTCCCCGTCGTTCCGTCCCTGTCGGGAGCGGACAGTAGTCGTCGGGCACAACGTTCATCACCCGCGACGCGTTACGCCTACCTGTTCCGTCGCGCTGGCGGAACGATGGCACTCGACACGTCACCCGACTGGTCCGAGTTGGTGGGAACCACGGACCATCGTCGCTTTTGGCTCACCCGAGGTCGACGCGACCGCTGGTCGCGCTCCGTAGTCGCTCCCGGAGAGCGTCGGCGTCGGCGGTCGGGACGCGCACGTCGAACGCCACCTGCTCCTCGTACGCCGCCTCGAACTCGACGCCCGTACTCTCGAGAATCCCGCGGGCCGTCCCCGAGTCGTCGTAGTCGACGACGATACGGAGCGGCTCGTGGGGCACCTCCTCGACGACGCCCGCGGCCGCGACGCTCTCCTTGACCGCCCGCGAGTACGCCCGGACGAGGCCGCCGACGCCGAGGTTCGTCCCGCCGTAGTAGCGCGTGACGACCACGACGACGTTCTCCAGATCCTGGCCCTGGAGGACGTTCAGCATCGGCTTCCCGGCGCTTCCGGACGGTTCGCCGTCGTCGCTGGAGTACTCGCGGAGCATCCCGTCGCCGAGCGTCGAGTCGCCTTCCCTGACGCGGTACGCGGGGACGTTGTGCGTCGCGTCGTCGTACTCCGCCCGGACGTCGTCGACGAACGCCTCCGCGGTGTCGATGTCGGGGACGGGTCGGGCGCGGCCGACGAACTCCGACCCGCGAATCTCGAAGGCGGCCTCGCCAGGTCCGGCGAGCGTGCGGTACGACTCGGTCACGGACGGGGTTCGTCGCGGGGTGACAAACGGGTTTCGCGTCTCGCCCGGCGGCCGGGTCGTCGCTCTCGCCCGGCGAGAACCAGCGAAGCGGGTATTCCCTGAAACGACGTACGGGGAACCATGAACGTCCGTCGCGTCCTCGTCAGTCTCCTCGTCGCGGTCCTCGCACTGCTGGTCGTCGGAATCGGCGTCACCGCGGCGCTCGACCCGTACGTCTGGCCGTCGCTGTTCGTCGGCATCCCGGCGGGCGTCCTCGCGGCGCTGGTGGCCGGCGGGGTGACGTACTGGCGCGTCGGGGACCGAGTCGAGGTCCGACCGTCGACCTGAAAGGAGGAACGCGAGACGACGCCACCGCGTCCGGTTCGACGACGCCAGCCGACTACTCCAGTTCTATCTTCCGGACGAACGGCAGCGAGCGAATCTCGTTGATGAGGTCGCCGGGGAGGTCGGCGTCGGTGATGATGGAGAGCCGCGGTTCGTCGGTGAACTCGGGGTCCTCGCTGACGGTCTGGCGGATGGAGATGCCCGCGTCGGCGAGCGTGCCGGTCACCGTCGCGACGATGCCCGACGCCTCGGCGTCGTCGACGTAGACGGTGAGGACCGTGAGGTCGAGCACCGGCGCGAGGTCCCGGAGGCTCGGAATCGCGGAGATGTTCTGGAAGATGCGGCGCAGTTCGGGGTCGGCGAGGATGGCGTCGGTCGTCGCGTCGACGACCCGCCGGTCGACGCCGATCTCGCGGGCGATGCCGGTGTTGGGAATCTCGATGCCGCCGGAGACCACCCGCCCCTCGTCGTTGACCGAGAACCCCCGTTCGAGCAGCAGGCGGATGACCGCCTGCTGGCTGGGGCTGTTCTCGAACTTCTCCATGATTTCGTCGAACATCGGTCGTTGGGTGGCAGTCGGCAGAGGCGGGTTTAGTGGTTTCCGTCGTGCTCGGGCCCGGCAGTCCGCACGGAACGCGTATTACCCACCGGTCGAAACCGTCGCCGATGCCCTCTACGCGCCGACGCGTCCTCGCCGCACTCCCGTGTTCGCTCGCCCTCGCTGGCTGTCTCTCGGGCGACGATGCCGCCACCGACGGAGGAACGAGCACCGGCCAGGGGACCAGTACCGACGGGAGTGGCCTGTTCGGCCCCACCGCCGACCTCCTGGTCTACAACAGCACCGCCGCACCGGTGACCGTAATCGTCCGCATCTGGCCGACGCCGGGCCGTCCGACGGCCGGGAGACGTTCGACCACCTCGAAGCGACGGACCGGGACGGTCGAGGACGCCCGGACCGAAACCGCGGTGACACTACCCACCGGTACGCCGCCGTTCGAGGAGACCGTCGACCTCGCGGCCGGGGAGACCGACGACGGAACGCCGCCGTCCGGGTCGTCCGTCTCGTTCGAGGCGGTGGCCGCACTCGACGAGCGAGCGACCGTCGCGGTGACCGTCGAGGACGGGCCGACGGGGACGCACCTGACCAGCGGCGGCGTCGGGCGCAGCGACCAGCTATCAGTCGGCGTCGGAGCCGACGGTCTCAGTTTCGGCGTCGTGACGGTGTGACCGGCGACCGTTCGTGGGGCCGGCAGTCGGTCCTGTGAACGGCAGTCATCAGCGCAGCGCGGTGGTGATGCGTTCGATGAACGACGGCGCGTCGGTCAGGTCCTCGGTCACCTCGTAGCTCCGCGAGACGGTGCCGTCGTCGTCGACGGTGAGGATGGTCACCTCCTCGCGCTCCGCCCGGTCGGCCACCTCGACGCTCACCGTCCCGAGCGTCGAGACGAGGATCGGCCGGGCGTCGAGGTCCGCCGCGGCGTCGATGAGGCCGACGACGTCCTCGGTGAGCGGGAGTTCGTGGACGGTGGCGACGAGTCGCTCCCCCAGGAGGTCGTCCGCGGCGTGGACGTGGAGGTGGTGGTCGGTCCCGGACCGCCCGGTGACCGTGGCCTCCTCCTCGACGTTGTAGCCCCGCGAAGCGAGTTCCTCGGCGACGACCCGCCGGGCGCGCAACTGCTCTTCGAGCCACTCCTGACCGTTCGCACCCAGTTCGTAGCTGTAGAGCACCCGCTCGATGGCCTCGGTCGGTGCGGAGAGGAACTCGTCGGCGGTGCACTGGAGCGCGTTGAGCGGCAGTTCGGTGTCCTCGCCGCACGCCTCACAGACGTACTGACGGCTTCGCTCGACGCTGTCCGCCGTCATCGTCGAGTTACACTCGTGGCAGACGATCTCGCTGTCGTCTCGCTCGAACGCCGCCGCGGGAGCGGCCCGGTCGCAGCCCTCGCACTCGATGAACTCCCGCTCGACGACGTGCGTCGACCCGCAGTCCGGGCATGCCGTCGTGAACGTCATCTCCTCCGACTCGCACTCCGGGCAGAGGTACACCTTCCCGTCGAACGTCCGGTCGAGAATCCCTCGCTCCGCGAGCGCCTCCAGCGCCTCGTGTGGTCGCTCGTCGTCGCTCAGGATGCGCTCTGCGGACCGGTAGACGACGACGCCGTCCACGACGGTCGGCCGGTACGCCTCCTCGGACTCCTCGGCGAGTTCGGCGACCAGCCGCAGCGTCCGTGAGGAGACCACGCTCACGCACCCCGTCGGCCGGCCGTCGGTCGCGTCGTGAAACGACGAACCACGCAATACCGTGTCATGTGCTGGTACAACCCACGCCCCGCTACCGGTGGGGGGACGAAGGGCTTTCTCTCGGGTTCGGTTGAGTCTCACCGGCCGAGTACCGTCACTCGAGCCAACAGGGCGCTCCGGAACCGCCCGAGGCTGGCGGCGGGGCGGGGACGAGCGGTGGAGAACCAGGTGGAGCGACCAGCGACTACAGTTCGCCCTTCGTACTCGGCGTCCCCTGTCGGCGCTCGTCGATGCGGGTCGCGTCGTCGAGCGTCCGCGCGAGGCACTTGAACAGCGCCTCCACCTCGTGGTGGGCGTTCTCGCCCTCGACGCTCGCGTGGAGCGTCAGTCCGGCCGTCGTCGTCAGCGAGCGGGCGAAGTGGCCCGCCATGTGGCTCGTGAACTCCCCGACCGAATCCTGCGAGAACTCGCCCTCGAAGCGAAACAGGGGGCGGCCCGAGACGTCGACGACGACGCTGGCGACGGCCTCGTCGAGGGGGACCCGTCGGTCGGCGAACCGGACGATACCCGAGCGGTCGCCCAGCGCCTCGTCGAACGCCTCGCCGAGCGCGAGCGCCACGTCCTCGACGGTGTGGTGGTCGTCGACGTGCAGGTCGCCGTCGCACTCGACGCGCAGGTCGAACAGGCCGTGCTTGGCGAACGACGTCAGCATGTGGTCGAAGAAGCCGATACCCGTCTCGACGTCGGCCTCGCCCGACCCGTCGACGGTGAGGTCGAGGTCGATGTCCGTCTCGCTCGTGGTGCGCGTCACGCTCGCGCTCCGCGTAGTCATACCCGAACCTGAGTGGGTGGGGGCTAATCGGTTTCCCTCGTAGCGTGACGTTTTTCCGTCACGAGTTCTGGATATCGTCCGTGACACGACTCAGCGAGCGACTGCTTCGGACGGCCTCCCGGAAGGCTCCCGAACTCGCGAGCACGAGTCCGACGCTGTCGGCGGCAGGGGCCGGCGTCGCCTACCTCGGCTACCGCGCCAAGCAGTGAGGGCCAGGGGAACCGTCCACGACGGCTGCCACGCCGGGAAGACGCGCATCGCACGCCAACCGACGCTCGAAGTCGATTCGCGCAGCCGACACCGTCTCACGCGCTCGGTCTCCGGACCGTTCCCAGCGGGTGTCACTCCTCGACCGATTCTAGACGCGCCGAGAAGTGCCGAAGCTCCTTCATCGGTGGTTCCTCGACGATTTCGAGGCCGACGTACTCCTCGCGCTTCTCGCGGACCGCGGCCGCCGTCTCCGCGACGTGTTCGAGGTGCTCGCGCCAGTACGTCCGGCGCGGGACGGCCAGGCGGACGTAGTCCGGCCGGTCGGCGCCGGGGAACGCGAACGACCCGAGTTCGACGCTCCTGACCGCGCCCTCGCGGTACAGTTCGCAGACGAGGCGCTGGCCGGGGAACTCCTCGGTCGGGATGTGGGGGAGGAGTTCGCCCGCGTCGACGTAGACGGCGTGGCCGCCCGTCGGCGTCACGATGGGTATCTCCGCCTCCGAGAGCAGTTCGCCGAGCGTGGCGACCTGCTCGACGCGTTCGTCGACGTACGGCGGTTCGACGGCCTCGCGCAGGCCGACGGCCATCGCCTCGATATCGCGGCCAGCGAGGCCGCCGTAGGTCGGGAACCCCTCGTAGAGGATGGCGCGCTGTTTCGCGTGCTCGAACAGGTCGTCGTCGCGCATCGCGGCGAACCCGCCGATGTTGACCAGCCCGTCCTTCTTCCCGCTCATCGTCACCGCGTCGGCGTAGGAGAGTTGCTCGCGGGCGATCGCGGCCAGCGAACGGTCGCGCTGTCCCGACTCGCGTGCCTGCACGAAGTGAGCGTTCTCGGCGAACCGACAGGCGTCGATCACGAACCAGGCGTCGAGTTCGTCGGCGAGGTTCGCGGTGGCGCGGATGTTCTCCAGACTCACCGGCTGACCCGCCGCGGAGTTGTTCGTGATGGTCGTGACGACGACGGGGACGTTCTCGGCACCGACCTCCTCGGCCACGGCGCGGCCCTTCTCGACGTCGAAGTTCCCGAGGAAGTCGCCCTCGACGGAGCGGTCCCACGCGCCGTCGACGGGGCAGTCGACGGCCTCCGCGCCCTGGTTGGCGACGTGCGCGCGGGTCGTGTCGAAGTGAGTGTTGTTCAGAACGACGTCGCCCTCCTCGACGAGCGTCCCGTAGAGGACGTTCTCCGCGCCGCGGCCCTGGTGGGTCGGGACGACGTGCTCGAAGCCCATCACGTCCTCGACGGCCGACCGGAGGCGCGAGAAACTGCTCGACCCGGCGTACGCCTCGTCGCCGCGCATCAGCGCGGCCCACTGCTCGTCGCTCATCGTCCCGGTCCCGGAGTCGGTGAGCAGGTCGACGTAGACGTCCTCCGAATCGAGGTTGAAGACGTTGTGTCCGGCCGCGTCGAGCGCTTCCGTGCGCGCGTCGCGGTCCGGGAGGCGGATCGGCTCGACGGCCTTCGCCTTGTAGGAGCGCATGGTCGTGCGTTCGGCGCTCGCGTGATAACTCCCGCCAGACAGCGTCGTACGAGTGCTGACGGCGTCGTCCGGAATCGCACGGCGTCGTCCACCCACCGTCAGCGCAGGCCACGAACGACCGGTGGACGGCGACGGTGACCGGGAGTGGGCATCGGCGGACTCAGGCGTCCATCGCTTCGCGGAGCGTGAACCGTCCCTCGTACAGCGCCGTGCCGACGACGACCGCCGCCGCGCCCGTCCCCCGGAGGGCACGCACGTCGTCGAGCGTGGCGACGCCGCCGCTGGCGACGACGGGAATCGAGGTGGCCTCGACGAGTCGTCGGACCGGGTCGGTGCGGACGCCCTCCAGTTGGCCCTCGACGTCGACGTCGGTGAAGAGGATGCCCGCCGCGCCGAGGTCCGCGTACCGCTCGGCGGCCTCGGCCGGGTCGAGGCCGGTGCCCTCGGTCCACCCGGAGACGACCACCTCGCCGCCCTTCGCGTCGAGGCTGACGAGGACGCCGTCGGGGTAGTCGTCGCTCACCTCGGCCACGATGTCGGGGTTCTCGACGGCGGCGGTCCCGAGGATGACCCGGTCGACGCCAGCGTCGAGGAGGGTGCGTGCATCCTCGGCCGTCCGGATGCCGCCGCCCATCTGGACGGGAACGTCGACGGCATCGACGACGGCCGCGATGGCGTCGGCGTTGACGCGTTCGCCCTCGAACGCCCCGTCGAGGTCGACGAGGTGGAGCGTCCGCGCGCCGGCCTCCACCCACCGCTCGGCCGCCTCGACCGGGTCGCCGTACTCCGTCCCGGTGCCGCGTTCGCCGCCGACTAGCTGGACGACCTGCCCGTCCTGGACGTCCACCGCGGGGACGACCTCGAACTCGGAGAACATGGGCCGACGAACGCGGGAACGTGGCGTAAAGCCACCGAGACGCGACCGGCTACGGAGTCGTGTGGACGACGACCGACGACCGTACCGACGCTCGGCGACGGACCGGTGCTCGTCGCTGGCCGACCGCCACGAGCGCGGAGGTGTCGCGGTGTGCTTACGTCCGCACGTGTCGTTCGAGTTATACGATGCTCGGCGCAGTGCTCCAGAGCGCGGCCGCCCCCGAACTCTCGGTGGGGATACTGGTCGTGTTCGGGGTGGTCGTACTGGCGCTGGTGCTGTTCGTCACGGAGGCGCTCCCGGTGGACGTCACCGCCATCCTGCTGATGGTCCTGCTCATCGTCCTCGAACCGTACACGCGAGTCACGCCGGAGCTGGGCGTGTCGGGGTTCTCGAACCCGGCGACGGTGACGGTGCTGGCGATGCTCATCCTCTCGGCTGGCGTGTCGAAGACCGGAGTCGTCCAGATTCTCGGCCGTCGGCTGGCGCGGTTCGCGGGCACCGACCGCCGGAGACAGCTCGCGGCGACCATCGGCGTCGCGAGCCTCCCGTCGGGCTTCCTCAACAACACGCCCGTCGTCGCCATCCTCGTCCCCGTCATCTCCGACCTCGCGCACAAGGGGCAGACGTCGCCCTCGAAGCTCCTCATCCCCCTGTCGTACGCCTCCGTCCTCGGCGGGACCCTCACGCTCATCGGCACCTCCACGAACATCCTCGCCAGCGACGTCGCGCGTCGACTCGCCGTGCAGTACCCCGGAACCGACCTCCACAGCCTGTCGATGTTCGAGTTCACGCGACTGGGCGTCGTCGTCCTCGTGACCGGCGTCGTCTACCTCCTGCTGTTCGCCGACCGGTTGCTCCCCGAGCGCGTCCCCATCGAGGACGACTACGTCGAGGAGTACGGCATCGCGACGTACCTGACCGACGTGACGGTGCCGCAGACGTCGCCGCTCGTGGGCGTCCCCATCGAGCGCGCGCTCTCGTGGTTCGACGCCGACGTGTTGCAGGTCCGGCGCGACGGCGACTGGCTGTACGGTCCGTTCACCCGCGAGACGATTCGGGCGGGCGACACGCTCCGCCTCCGCGGTGACAGCGCCGCCGTCCGACAGCTCGTCGTCCTCGACGGGCTCACCCCGGCGAGCGGACCGACCACCGAGGAGGCGCTGGCGAACGACGACGTGGTCGTCGCCGAGGTGGTCGTCCCGCGCGGGTCGTTCCTCGTCGGCGAGTCTCTCGGGAGTTCGACGTTCCGCCAGCGCTACGACGCGAGCGTCCTCGCGTTCCGCTCGCGTGGTGAGGTCGTCCGGTCGCGACTGGAGAAGGTCGAGATACGCTCGGGCGACACGCTGCTCGTGAGCGCGACCCCCGAGGCGCTGGACCGCCTCGCCCGCGGCCGGGACTTCATCGTCGCCCGCGAACCCGACGAACCGGCCTACCGGACCGAGAAGATACCGTACGCGGTGGCCGTCGTCGTCGGCGTCGTCGCCGTCGCCGCCCTCGGTATCGTCGACATCCTCGTCAGCGCGCTGGCGGGCGTCGTCGCGATGGTGCTACTCGGGGTCATCCGGCCGAACGAACTGTACGACACGGTCGACTGGAACGTCATCTTCCTGCTGGCGGGCGTCATCCCACTGGGAATCGCGCTCCAGCGGACCGGCGGCGCGGCGCTGCTCGGCCACTACGTCGCCGAGACGGCGACCTACCTCCCGCCGGTCGGCGTGCTCTGGGTGTTCTACGTCGTCACCGGCGTCGTCACCGAACTCGTCAGCAACAACGCCAGCGTCGTCCTGATGCTGCCGGTTGCCGTCACCGCCGCCGTCGAACTCGGCGTGAGCCCGTTCGCGTTCGTCCTCGCGGTGATGTTCGCGGCCTCCTCGTCGTTCATGACCCCCATCGGCTACCAGACCAACCTGTTCGTCTACGGCCCCGGCGGCTACACGTTCGGCGACTACCTCCGCGTCGGCGCGCCGCTGCAACTCCTTCTCTCGGTGGTCACCGTCGGCGGAATCGTCGTGTTCTGGGGGCTCTGAACCCCCCAGAACGTGTCATCGCAGAGCCAAACCGGTCCCGTGAGAGGGGGAACACCGTGATTTTATCTCCGACCACGAACTACGGCCGGTAGTGGCCGAGGTTCTCCTGATCGTCGGATTAGCAGTCGCGGTGTTCGTCGGGTTCAACATCGGTGGCTCCTCGACCGGAGTCGCCTTCGGGCCTGCCGTGGGGAGCGGCACGCTCGGCAAACTCGCTGCCGGACTGCTGATGACCGTGTTCGCGCTGCTCGGCGGCGCGACGGTCGGCGTCAAGGTCATCGACACGATGGGCGGCGAGATCGTCCCGAGCGACCAGTTCACGCTCGCGGCGAGCGTCGCCGTCCTCTTCTTCGTCGGGATGGCGCTGCTCGTCTCGAACCTGTTCGGCGTCCCCGCCTCCACCTCGATGACCGCCGTGGGGGCCATCGCCGGTCTCGGCGTCGCCACGAACACCATCTCGTGGGAGACGATGGGCCGCATCGTGACGTGGTGGCTCGTCGCCCCCATCCTCGCGTTCTGGGTCTGTGGCGTCATCGGTCGCTACCTCTACCCCTACCTCGACGCGTGGATGGACCTCGACTCCTCGGACGACCCCGCGCTGTACTTCGACCGGTCGAGCCGGATTCCAGTCCCCCGCCAGCACCCGAACGCCCGTCGACGCGAGGTGATCGGGACGGTGCTCGTCATCGCCATCGGCTGTTACATGGCGTTCTCCGCGGGCGCGTCGAACGTCGCCAACGCCGTCGCCCCGCTCGTCGGGGCGGGGGCCATCGACACCAGCGTCGGCGTCGTCGTCGCCGGCGGGGCCATCGGACTCGGCGCGTTCACCATCGCCCGCCGGACGCTCGACACGGTCGGCAACGACCTGACGGACCTCCCGCTGACCGCGGCGCTCATCGTCGAGACCATCTCCGCGAGTCTCATCACGTTCCTCTCGTTCATCGGCATCCCCGCCAGCCTCGCGGTCAGCGCGACGATGTGCATCGTCGGGCTGGGCTGGGGCCGAGCGACCCGGACGACGACGCTCTCGGACGCCGCGAAGGCGGCCCGGAGCGGCGACCCTCCCCCGGTCGACGTCGACTCGGTCGCGGCCGACGGTCAGGGTGGTGGCCGCGTCAAGAGCATCACGGACGTCCCGAGCATCGGCGAAGAGAACCCGGGGAGCCTCAAGGCGAGCGACCTGTTCGACCCCGCCGCGACCGCTCGCGTCGTCGTCCTCTGGGTTCTCACACCGAGCATCTCCGCCGTCGCGGCGTACCTCGTCTTCCGGTTCGCCCCCTGGTTCTGAGTTCGGCGAACCCCCGGAAACCCCCTTCGTAGCGTCTTAGGCCCGCCTAAACTCGCAACAGCAAAGTCTAACAGTGCGGCGGGAGAAAGCATCGGTGATGCCAACAGTCGAATACCTCAACTACGAAGTTCTGGACGACCAGGGCTGGTCGATGGACGACGACGACCTCTTCGACGAAGCCGCCGACGCGGGTCTCGACGAGGAGGACTACGGCGAACTCGAGGTCAACGAAGGCGAGTACATCCTCGAAGCCGCCGAGGCGCAGGGCTACGACTGGCCGTTCTCCTGTCGCGCTGGCGCGTGTGCGAACTGCGCTGCCATCGTCAAGGAGGGCGAGATCGAGATGGACATGCAGCAGATCCTCTCGGACGAGGAGGTCGACGACAAGAACGTCCGTCTGACCTGCATCGGCAGCCCTGCTGCCGACAGCGTCCAGATCGTCTACAACGCGAAACACCTCGACTACCTCCAGAACCGCGTCATCTGAGGGTCGCGGTCGCTCACGAGTAGCCGCTTCGTCGCCGCTTTCCTTCGCTCGCACTCTCGATTCACCCGAATTCGTCGGTCGTGAGCCACCCGCTCGGCACAGCTATCCGCGAGGAGCGACCGGTACAGAAAGAGCGGCTCGCGTAGTTATGCCGACGCGTTCTCGGACGCCGACGCGTTCTCGGTCATCGTTCGGGCCGTGCTCACCCACGCCGGTTTCGTCACCGCGGTCTCGCCGAGATTCGTGATGCGGAACCGGAGTTCGGTCAACTGGCGCTGGCCGTCGACCTCGGTCACGAGTCGGAGGTGGACGAAGTTGAAGAAGCCGTCGTCGGTGCGGTGCATCTCCAGGGAGGCGTTCACGACACTCCCGTTCAGCTTCCCGGAGTAGGTGTCGACGAGCGCGGACCGGTCGGCGCGGTAGACGGTCGCGCCCTCGAAGCCGTCTTCACCCGTCTTCTCGAACGAGAGGTTCGCACTCTCGGAGGAGATGTCCACGGAGCCGTTCGACGAGGACCCGTCGTCGCCGTCGTCCATCATCGCGGTCGAGAGGTAGGTCTGGCTCCCCTCGACGGCGTCGTACTGCGTTCCGGTGAACCCGGAGACGGTCCGCTCGTACGTCGTGGACCCGTCGGAGTACTGGTCGACGCTGATACCGCCGAACATGGGGATGGTCGTGTTCGCGCTGGTCCGGTTCGCCTCGAAGTCCGCCCTCACGACGCCGTTCAGTCGCACGGACTGCCCCCCCGATGGAGCGGTGACGTTCAGCGTGACCGTCGCGGAGCCAGCATCCCGGAGAGCCGCGTCGTGCGCGTGGAACTCCTCCTGAGTGAGCGTCTCCGGTGAGCCGTTCCCGCCACCGCCGAGGGCGGAACAACCGGCGGTGGTGACGAGCACTAGCGCGAGGACCAGGGCGAGACCCTGCCGTCGTTTCGTGTGCATGCGTAGACCTGTCCGATGACGTGTGTTAACCCCGGTGTCTACATACGGAGACGGTGACCGGGGGTCGGGTCGGATATCGTCACGTCGTCGGGTGGTGAGGCTCGACGAGGAGCGCGTCGAGCTATCGACACCGGCGGGCAGGTCCGTCTCAGAACACCACGGACGAGACGGCCAGCATCACGCTACTGACGGTGAGGAGCGTCACCAGAACGACGAGCACCGGTCGGAGCCCCGTCTCACGGAGCTCCGAGACGTCGATGGTCGTCCCGAGACCGACGAACGCGAGGAGGAACAGCCAGTTCGAGGCGTCGTCCAGCAGCGCTACCTGTGCGGTCGAGAGGAAGCCAGCGCTCGCCAGCGCCATCACGAACAGGAAGCCGACGACGAACGTCGGGAAACTCGCCCAGAGGTGGCCGAGGTTCGCCCGGACCCCGCGGCGGGCGTCGTCCGCCGTGGCACCGCGTCGGTTGTAGAGCACCGCGTAGCCGACGGCGACGACGCCGATGAGGGTGTTCCGGGCGAGTTTGACGAGGACGGCCCACTGCCCGGCCGTCTCGGAGAACGCGAACCCCGCCGCCGTCACCGGGCCGGTGCTGAACATCGTCGTCCCGGCCCACACGCCGAACACGATATCCGAGAGACCGAGCGCGTCCCCCACGAGCGGGTAGACGAACAGCGTCACGGCGTCGAACAGCAGTATCGTCGCCACCGCGTACGCGACCTGCCGTTCGTCGGGCCGGATGCTCCCCGCGACTGCGGCGACGGCCGAGACCCCACAGATTCCCGACCCCGCAGCGAGGAGCGACCCCTCCTTCTCCGGTATCCCGACGACGGTCCGTGCGAGGACCTCGACCATCGCGATGGTGGCGACGACCGCCACGAGGACGACGCCGGCGACGGTCGGCCCGGCCTCGACGATGCTGCCGGCCGTCACCGTCGCTCCCATCAGGACGATGCCGACCTCGAGCAGTCGGGGGTTCGTCGCGACGCCCGGTTCGCCCCACGCCGGAACGCCGACCGTGTTCCCGACGACCAGTCCGAGGACGACGGCGACGATGAGTTCGCTTCCGAGCGGAATCTGCCCGGCGATGGCCCTCGCGAGTATCGCGCCGCCGACGAGCAACCCGATACCGGGGAGCGTCCGCGCGACCACCGACGTCGGACTCACCACGGCGACGAACGACTCGGTCGGGGGGCGACGTCGCCGTTCGATGCGGCGGACCGCTGGGCCGGTGGGCCGCGTCCAGGCAGCGCGCCAGTCGGCTCGCTCATTTCGAGAGACCTGGTTCGCGGGCCTCGTTAAGCGTTCGTGTCGACGACCGTCCGACCGACGTCCCGCACGCCCGAGACCACCGTTCCTGTCTCCCGCGTCGCGAGGCGCGACTGGCGTCCGAGCCGTCCGGCACACCGCTGGAGCGTCACGACTCACTCCCCGTCGTTCGCTCGTGACGTGCGCAGACGTAGTCCGGGCGCGGACGAGCGCTCGTCGACGACGTACACCTTCCGGACGCCGACGTCGTGGAGGTCGGTGCCGCACGCTCCCTCCCGCACCGCCGCGCGGGCGCGGTCGACGTCCGTCACGGCCGCCCCGGCGACCACGTCCACGCCGGCCGCGAACAGCGGTGCCGGGAGGAACGAGACCGTCGCTCCGACGAGGACCACCGTCGCCGACGCGGGAGCCACGTCGAGGTAGCGTTCGGCGCCGCCGTAAAGGAACGCCGACCCGGTGACGAACACGACGTCGCTCCCCGCGAGTGCAGTCGCCGCCTCGTCCGGTCGGAACGTCTCGACCCGGACGCCGTCGGGCACCGCGAACTCGTCCACGGCCCGTCGCTCGACGATTCGCAACTCGACGTCGTCGAACTTGCGGAACGCGGGACGGAACAGGCCGACCGTCGCGATGGTGTCGACCTCGGGGTCGAGCAGCGCCATCGGGTCCCCCTCGGTCCAGTCGACGTGGGGAACCGACAGGGCGTTCAGCGTCGCGACGCCGAGCGCTCGTTCGACCGGGGTGGTGGTGTCGCCGTCGCCCGCCGAGGCGGCCCACCCGAGGAGCGTCCCCACGTCGAGGTCGGTGGTCGGTGGCACCTCACCCGGCGGGCGGTGGGCGAGACCGGCCGTCCGGTGGACGGCCGCGTCGTCCGCGTCAGAGCGAGTCTCGTCGGTCGCCGATGCGGGAACGCCCGACAGTTCGACCAGCACGACCCGGTCGCCGACCGTCACGCGCTCGACGGTCGCCGCGCCCGCTCCGAGTCCTCGGAGGCGGTCGACGACGGTCTGGAGGATGGGGTCGGTCACGGCGTCACCTCGCGGTCATCCCGACTCCGCGGCCTGTCCCTGGCCGTCGAGGTACGCGGCCGGGTCGGCCCGGAAGGAGTCGGCACAGCCCGCACAGCAGAAGTAGTACGTCTCGCCGTCGTGCGCGACGCTCGGCGCGCCATCGGGGTCGACGGTCATGCCACAGACCGGGTCGCGGTGGGGCTCCTCGTCTGCATTACCGTCCGCGCCCTCGGTCGCCGTCTCGTCGCTCGACTCGTGGTCTCGTTCGGGGTCGGCGACGGCGACGGTCCCGCTCGCCGACCGGACGTCGACCAGTTCGGCGAGGATGCTCACCGCTATCTCGGCCGCGGTGTGGGCGGCGATGTCGACGCCAGCGGGGCTAGACACCGCCTCACGAACCGTCTCCGGGTCGCGGCCGAGGAGTCCGGCCGCACGCTCGGCGACGTCCGCCGCCCGGACCTCGCTCGCGACGAGACCGACGTACGGCGCGTCCGCGAGGAGCCCGGCCGCGACGCCGCGAGCGTCGTACTGCCCCATCGAGGCGACGACCACGAGCGGTCCCGGCCCGACCGACGCCGCGATGCGCTCGGGGTCGAGCGTCGTCAGTCGCGTCGTGGACCCTGGAACATCCGCGTCCCCGCCGTCGGGGTCGACGAGCGTCACCTGCACGGCGAGTTCGCTCGCCAGTCGGACGAGCGACCGCGCGATGGGCGAGTCGCCGACGACGAGCAGTCGCGTCGCGGGGACGACCGGTTCGACGAACAGTTCGAGCGTCCCCTCGCTGTGGCAGGTCATCCGGTACGCCTCGAGACCGGGGCGCTCGACGTCGGCGGGGTCGGGTGCGAGCCCGACGAGTCGCGGTTCGCCGTCCGCGATGGCCGCCTGCGCCTCGCTCACGACGGTCGACTGCGCGCAGGCGACGCCGCCGATCCAGCCGTGGAGGCTGCCGTCGCTCGTGACGAGCGCCCGGTCGCCCACGTTCGCCGAGACCGGTGCCTCCCGGCGGACGACGGTCGCCCGCGCGAACGGCTCGCCGCGGTCGGTCAGCGTCCGCTCCAGGTCTCCGAGGTCGGCGTCTGCCGGTGCGCCGCTCGCGGAGTCGTCGACATCGTACTGGTCGGTGCCGTGGCGGTCGGCGGGTGGGTGGTCGTCGGTCATTCGGTCCTCACGTCTCGGTTCGTCTCCGGGTCGAAGACGGACGAGTGCAGGGTCGTAGAGGCGGTCGTTGGGGTTGGAGCGGACCGTCCCGCACTGCGCCGGACGGCCGTCTCCGCACCGCGTGGGTCAGTCGTCCGCCTCGCCACGCTGTTCTCCACCCTCGTCGAACTCGACCTCGAACTGGTCGGCCGGGTCGATGGCGAGGCCCGCCTCGTCGAGTTTCTCCCAGACGACGTCCGGCGTCATCGGCATCTCGACGTGCGTGATGCCGCCGTGTTTCATCGCGTCGACGACGGCGTTGACGATGGCGGGCGGCGACCCGACGGTCGGCGACTCGCCGACCCCCTTCGCACCGATGGGGTGGTGGGGCGACGGCGTGACGGTGTAGCCCGTCTCGAACTCCGGAATCTCCATCGAGGTGGGCAGCAGGTAGTTCATGAAGTCCCCGCCGGTGACGTTGCCGTTGTCGTCGAACGTCACCTGCTCCAGCATCGCCGTCCCGATACCCTGGGCGAGACCGCCGTGGATCTGCCCCTCGATGACCATCGGGTTGATGCGGTTGCCGCAGTCGTCGACGGCGACGAACTTCTCGAAGGCGACCTCGCCGGTCTCGCGGTCGACCTCGACGACCACGATGTACGAACCGAACGGGTACGTCATCTCGGGCGGGTCGTAGTAGTCGACCGCCTCCAGCCCCGGCTCCTCGCTCGACGGGTGGTTCATGTACGCACCCGCCGCGATCTCGGTGATGCCGATGGAGCGCTCCGGCGCGCCGGCGACGTGGAACTCGCCGCTCTGGCGGTCCCAGGTCACGTCCTCCTCGGCCGCTTCGAGTTCGTTCGCGGCGATGGACTTCGCCTTCTCGCGGACCTTCCGGGCCGCGACGGCGGCGGCCGCGCCCGCGACGGGCGTGCTCCGGGAGCCGTAGGTCCCGAGCCCGTACGGGTCGGTGTCGGTGTCGCCGTGTTCGACCACGATGTCGTCGACGTTCATGCCCAGTTCCTCGGCGACGATCTGTGCGAACGTCGTCTCGTGGCCCTGGCCCTGCGTCTGGACGCCGACTCGCACGGTCGCCTTCCCGGTCGGGTGGACCCGGATGTCCGCGGAGTCGAACATCTCGACGCCCGCGATGTCGCAGGTCTTCCCGGGGCCAGCGCCGACGATTTCGGTGAACGAGGAGATACCGATTCCGAGGAGTTTGTCCGCGTCCTCGTCGATGCGGCGCTGTTGCTCCTCGCGGTAGTGGTCGTAGTCGGCCATCTCCAGCGCGAGGTCCAGTGCGCCCTCGTAGTCCCCGGAGTCGTAGTTCCACCCCGTCGGACTCTCGTACGGGAACTGCTCGGGCTGGATGAAGTTCTTCCGGCGTATCTCCGCCGGGTCCATGTCGAGTTCGTCGGCGAGCACCTTCACCATCCGCTCGATGAGGTACACCGCCTCAGTCACCCGGAACGAACACCGGTAGGCGACGCCGCCCGGCGCGGTGTTCGTGTACGCCGCCGTCAGCGACCCGTAGGCCGTCTCGACGTCGTACGACCCGGTGAAGATGTTGAAGAACCCCGCCGGGAAGTTCGACGGCTGGGCGACGGCGTTGTACGCGCCGTGGTTCGCCAGCACGTCGGTCCGCACCGCGCGAATCTTCCCCTCCTTCGTCGCCGCGAGTTCGCCCGTCATGTGGTAGTCGCGGGCGAACCCCGTCGACTGGATGTTCTCCGAGCGCTCCTCCATCCACTTCACGGGCCGTTCCAGCACGTACGACGCCGCGGCGGCGACGACGTAGCCGGGATAGATGGGCACCTTGTTGCCGAACCCGCCGCCCACGTCGGGGCTGACGATGCGTATCTTGTGCTCGGGGATGCCCGACACCTGCGCGAACAGCGTCCGGTGGATGTGCGGGGCCTGCGACGTCATGTGGACGGTCAGCTTGTCCTTGCCGGGGTCGTAGTCCCCCACTGCACCACAGGTCTCGATGGGCGCGGGGTGGAGGCGCTGGTACAGCATGTCCTCCTTCACGGTGACCTCGCACTCGTCGAACACCCGGTCGGTGGCCTCCCTGTCGCCCGTCTCCCAGTCGAGACAGTGGTTGTCCTCCTGGCCCTCGATGTCGTCCCGGATGAGCGGCGCGTCGTCTTCGAGCGCGTCGTACGGGTCGACGACCGGGTCCAGCACGTCGTAGTCGACGACGACCTTCTGCGCGCCGTCCTTCGCGGTGTACCGGTCGGTCGCGATGACCGCCGCGACCTCCTGGGACTGGAACTTCACCTTGTCGTTGACCAGCACGTCCTGCGTGTCGGCCATCAGCGTCGGCATCGTCGCCAGGTCGTACTCCAGCAGGTCCTCGGCGGTGAGGACGGCCACGACGCCGTCGACGTCCAGCGCTCGCGACTTGTCGATGTTCTCGATGCGGGCGTGAGCGTGGGGGCTCCGGACGAGTTCGCAGTGGAGCATCCCCGGCTTCTTGATGTCGTCGACGTAGTTGCCGCGACCGGTGATGAACCGCTGGTCCTCCTTCCGTTTCACCTCCTCGCCCATCCCGCCGCGGCCGTGCCCGCAGTAGGTCTCGGGGTCCGGTCCGCCGTCGTCCGATTCCACGTACTGCCGGGAGGCGTCCTCGCCGCCCGTCTCTCCGTCGTTGCTCATTCGGCGTCACCTCCCTCGTGGTCGCGGTCGGTCGTCGGACCGCCACAGCAGTTCTCGACGCCGCAACTGAACGGTCGCTCGGCGGCGACGCCCGTCTCGACCGGAACGCCGTCGTCGTCGACCGCGACGCCACCGTCGGTGTCGACCGGAGCGTCCGCGTCGGCGGGGGGTTCGACGGTCACGCCACCGTCCGCGGCGGCGACCTCCTCGGTCTCGCCCTCCGCGTCGCCCGCCAGTCTGTCGGCGGCGTACTCGACCGACCTCACGATGTTCTGGTAGCCGGTGCAGCGACAGAGGTTGCCGCTGATGGCCTCGCGTATCTCCTGCTCGCTCGGGTCCGGGTTCGAGTCGAGCAGCGCCTTGCCCGACATCAGCATCCCCGGCGTGCAGTAGCCACACTGCAGGCCGTGTTCCTCGCGGAACCCCTCCTGCAGCGGGTGGAGGTCGCCGTCCGCCTCCGGCAGGTCCTCCATCCCCTCGACGGTGAGCAGGTCGCTCCCGTCGGCCTGCGTCGCGAACATCAGACAGGACTTGATCGGTTCGCCGTCCACGACGACGGTGCACGCGCCGCAGTTGCCGGTGTCACAGCCGATGTGCGTCCCGGTCAGGTCCAGGTCCTCGCGGATGGCGTGGACCAGTAGCTCGCGGGGTTCGACGTCTATCGTGTGTTCCGTTCCGTTGACCGTCAGCGTTATCTCTCGTGTGGGATTCACTGTGATACCCTCCGATTCACCACGCCGGTGCGTTCGGCAGCGTCGCCGAGCGCCCGCTGGGTGAGGACGTTCACCATGCGCTCCTTGTAGGAGGCGTCACCGTGCTCGTCGGACTCGGGGTTCGACTGCTCGGCGGCGAGTTCACCGGCCTCCTTGAACAGGGCACTACTCGGGCGTTCGCCGACGAGGTGGTCCTCGGCGTCGGTCGCCCGGACGTTCGTGATGTCGACCGCCGTCAGGCCGACGCCGGCCGTCTCGATGCGCCCGTCGTCGTCGAGTGCGAGGCGGGCGGCCGACCCGACCATCGCGTAGTCGCCGACCTTCCGCTTCAGCTTGCGGTAGGCGCTCCCCTCTCGCGGTCCCGGCACCGGGACGCGGAGTTCGGTGAGCAGTTCGTTCTCGTCGAGCGTCGTGTCGTAGGGGAGCAGGAAGAACTCGTCTGCCGGGATGGTCCGCTCGCCGTCCGGCCCCTGCGCGACCATCACCCCCTCGTGGGCGAGCATGACGCTCCCCCAGTCACCCTTCGGGTCCGCCTGCGCGACCGACCCGGCGATCGTCCCGCGGTTCCGTATCTGCGGGTCCGCGACCAGCGGCGCCGTGTCCGCGAAGCTCCCGTAGTTCTCGGCGACGAGCGCGGAGCGCTCGACGTCGGCGTGTCGGACGAGCGCGCCGATCTTCAGCCACTCCTCGTCCTCCTCGAAACGGTCGAGTCCCTCGACGCGGTTGATGTCGATGATGGTCTCCGGGACCGCGAGGCGGAACCGGAGCATCGGCACCATGCTCTGCCCGCCGGCCAGGATGGCGCGGTCGTCGAGGCTCTCGAGGAGGCTCACCGCCTCCTCGACGGTCGTCGGTTCGTGCTGTTCGAACGGGGCGGCCTTCATAGCAGCCCCCGGAGCCGGTCGGTGACGCTCGAATCCGTCTCCTCGTCGACCTCGCTCATCTGCTCCTCGATGTTGCCGAAGAAGTTGCCCACGATCTTGTTGGCGACCGGGTCGATGACCCGCGAGCCGAGTTGCGCGATGCGGCCCGAGATGTCCGCCTCGGTCCACCACTCGATGCGCGACCCCTCGCCGTTGTCGTGCGGGTGGATGTGCATCCCGGAGTCCATGCTGAAGCTACTCCCGCTCGCGCTCCCGCTCCCCGTCGCGGTCATGCGGAACGCCTCGGAGTCCCGCTCCTGGATGGTCACGGTCGTCTCGAACCGGGGTTTGACGCTCCCCACACCGACCTGCATCAGCGCGGCGTACTCCTGGCCCTCCTCGAACGCACGGGCGGCGACGACGTCGGGGTCCGCCTCCGGGAGCGTCTCGATGTCCTCGGCTTCCTCGTAGTCGTCGAAGCTGAAGTCCTCGTCTTTCGGCGTGATGTACTTGCAGCCCTTCAGCGCGTTCCTGACCGCGATGGGGTCCGAGAGGACGATCCACGCCTTCTCCGGCGGGACGTCCTCCAGTTCGAACTCGCCGTCGAACCTCATCGCCACCACCCGGGCCGGCGTCGAGTCGTGGGTCGGAGCCGGGTCGATCTGCGACGGTTCGCCCTCATCTTTTATAACCCCGCACTATGTGCATACTATTACCTCGTGGCAAGCGTTGGCGTACCTCATCAATAAATGTTAGGGAGAGAGGTCGTCTACACCGACGATGGTAACTGACTCATGACTGCTCACGAGACCCCCGCCGACGACGAGATGCTCCACCTGGACGACGCCGTCGAGCGCGTCCTGGCACTCCGCGAGGAGTGGCTGCCGCGCCGACCGAGCGAGCGCGTCCCGCTTGACCGGGTCGCCGGGCGGACGGTCGCCGACCCGATTCGCGCGCCGGTCGACGTCCCGGCAGAGAGCCACGCGACGATGGACGGGTTCGCCTTCGACGCGACCGAGGAGTACCCGCTCGACCTCGCCGAGGGCGTGTTCCCGGAGGACGAGCCTCCGCCGCTCGACGCGGGCACGGCGGTCAGAATCGCGACCGGTGCGCCGCTCCCGTCCGGCGCGAACACCGTCCTCAAGCGCGAGGAGGCGACCGTCGAGGACGGCCGACTGTCGGGGACCGAAATCGAACCGGGCACCTACGTCTACCAGCGAGGCAGCAACGTCTCGGCGGGGACCGACCTGTTCGCGGCGGGCGACCGGCTCGGCGCGAAGGACGCGCTGTTGCTCGGTGACCTCGCGCTCGACGAGGTGACGGTCCACGAACGCTGCTCGGTCGGACTGCTGGCGACCGGGACGGAGATACACGAGGGCCGCCATCGCGACCTCGACTCGCCGATGCTGGCCGGACTCGTCCGGTCGTGGGGTCACGAGGCGACCTACGAGGGGTCGGTTCCCGACGAGGTCGACCGCGTCGAGTCGCGCATCGCCGAACTGGCCGAGGAGTACGACGTCGTCGTCACCACGGGCGGGACGAGCGTCGGCGACAAGGACTACGTGATTCGTGCGCTCGACGACCTCGGCGAGGTGCTGTTCCACCGCGTCCGACTCCGGCCGGGCAAACCCATCGCCGTCGCGCGACTGCCCGACCACGACGCCATCGCGCTCGCCATCCCCGGCAAACCGGTCGGCGCACACCTCGTGACGACGCTCGTCGCCCGTCCCCTCTTCACCGGCGACGCGTCGCTCCCGACCGTCCCCGCACGAATGGCCCGCGACGTCGGCCTCGCCGTCGAGGGGTTCACGTACGGCATCCCCGTCACGCTCGACGATGGCGTGGCGATGCCCCTCGGCCACGTCGACTCGCCGCTCTCGGTGTACGAGGACACCTTCGACCCGAGCGTCCTCTCCTCCAGCACCCGCGCGGTGACGGCCGACGGCGTCGTCCTCACCGAGTCCCCCGTCGCCGCCGACGAGAGCGTCGACGTCGTTCCGTACCCCGTACTGGAGCGATGACCGACGGTTCTCCGGAGGAGCGCGACCACCCACCCGCGGACGCTGGCGACCTGCCGGTCGTCGAGTCGAGCGAGGTGGAGGACGCGGAGGGGGACGTGGACGCGGACACGACCCCCGACAGGCCGACGGTCGCCGGACTCCTCCTCGCCGCCGGGACGAGCAGTCGCTTCGGCGAGCGGAACAAACTCCTCGCGACCGTCGACGGCGACCCAATCGTCCGCCACGCTGCCCGGACGCTCCTCGACAGCGGCGTCGACCCGGTGCTGGTCGTCCTCGGCCACGAGGCCGACCGGGTCGAAGCGGCGCTCGACGGCCTCCCGGTCGAGACCGTGGTCAACGAGCAGTACGAGACGGGGCAGGCGTCGTCGGTCCGGGCGGGCGTGCTGGCGGTTCGCGAGCGGACGCCCGACGCGGACGCCGTCGTCGTCGCCCTCGGCGACATGCCGTTCGTCCGGAGCGAGACGGTCGACGCGCTCGTTCGCGCGTACGGGGCGGGTGTCGGGACCGCCCTCGCCGCCGCGTTCGAGGGCGAGCGAGGGAACCCGGTGCTGTTCGACGCGCGGTACTACGACACCCTGGCCGACACCGAGGGCGACACCGGCGGGCGCGCGATTCTGCTCGACGGCGAGGACAGTGCACTCGTCGCCGTCGACGACTCCGGCGTGCGTCGGGACGTCGACATCCCCGGCGACGTATCCTAGCGAACGCCGTCAGTCCGAGTCGTCGGACGCGTCCGGGTCCTGCTTCCTGACGACGATGCTCCCCTCCTCGACGTGCCACTCGACGCGGTCGCCCGCGCCGACGCCGAGGAAGTTGCGAACCGGTTTCGGCACCGTGGTGAGGTTCTTCTCCGAGACCTTCGTATCCGTGAGGTAGCCCATCGACGGCGAGTACACGCCTAGGTATCACATAGATTGTGCTATGGGAAAGAGTGACCAGCGACCGACTAGCGACCGATAAGCGACGGGAGACGCCCGCGCGACCGACTCAGTCGTCGCTCGACTGCCAGCGGTGGGCACCGCCGTCCGACGCCTTCGAGAAGTCGAGGTGCTGGCGGTCGGAGTCCACGAGGACCGGCCCTGCCACGTAGGTGTCGTCGTTACCGGAGAGCGGCTTGATGAGGTCGCGGTCGGCCATCGTCGAGAGGACGTCCCGGACGGTCCGCTCGTGACCCGGTCGCAGGTTCGCCTCCTCGACGACCCCCTCGACGGTGACCTCCCCCCGCAGGAACGCCAGCCGAATCGCCGCCACCCAGGCTGGCTCACGCCGCAACTCCCGACACATGGACTCAGTTCGGTCTTGATGACTGTTATACCTTCGCAATCACCCACCGTCTCTCCACGAGTCGGTCGACTCCTCCACACCACGGGGTGGACGCTCTTCCAGGTGGGCGTGAGGACAGTTCACAGCGTCAATCGCTGTATCAATCGACCTGTGCCGCGAGTGTGACGGTCCGTCAGCTCGTGTAGGGGAACGTATAACAACGAACCGGAGACAACGTTCTCGTATGCGACGCGGCCTGTTACCCGGATTCACCGACCGACAAGGCTGGTGGCTACTCGGTGCGGGTGTAGCCGCCCTCGTGGCCGCGCGCGTCCCGTCCGGACTCCTGGCGCTCGCGTTCTTCCTCGTCGGTATGGTCCTCCTCTCGCTCGCGGCCGCGACGTTCCTTCGCGTCGAGAACGAGGAACGGAGCGAGAGCGATGTCTGAAGCAGACCGAACGGCGCTGCCTCGGACGACTGGCCTCGGTGGAGGAGTCGGCGACGTGAGCGTCAGTCCGTCCCGCTGCTCCGCTGTCCACTCCCATCGTCCGTCCCGGTCTGCACCGACCGGTTCGACTGCTCGTCGGTGGTCATGATGGTGTGCCGGGTCAGGATGTCGACCGCCCGCCGGAGGCGCTCGGACGCGGCCTGGTGAGAGATGCCCTGTTCGTCGGCGATGCGGTCCAGGTTGGTCTCACGTGGCACCTCGTAGTAGCCCTGCTCGACGGCGTGTGAGAGCATCGTACGCTGTTTCTCGGTGAGGCCGACGCTGTTCGAGTGACCGTCCTCGTCGGTCACCTCGTACTTCCGTTCGAGGTGGAAGTGCAGGTCGTAGTCCGTACAGGTCTCGTGGAGGTGGTTCAGTGCGTCGTTGTCGGGGAACACGACCCGGTACCACCAGCCCTCGTGGGTCGCCGTACACCGCTGGACGACGCCGCCAGCCTCGACGATGGCGGGATAGACCGACTGCGCGACGCCCTCGCCGGTCTGTTCGACCTGGTACAGTCGCCGCTCGCCGACCGTCGTGAGCGTTCGCGGCGCGGTGACGGTCGGGTCGTCGTACATCGCGGCTTCGAACGCCTCGAAGTCGTCGGACTCCGCCCAGAACAGGACCAACCGCTCGTCGTTGGCCGTCGAGTCCGTCCGCTCCCAGACGACCCGAGTCGACGGCACCGCTCCCAGCGACTGGAGGAGCGTGGGTTGCTGGAGCGTGAACTCGACGATCACCGGGGGCCTCCTTGGTAGACCAGGGTTGACATACAAAGTCCCTATTTCCCACGAGTATTAGCAGTATCGACCACTGCTATCTGCAAGAGAGGCCGTCTCGCCGCGTCAGACCGGCGTCGTCAGGGTGCAATGTCGTTCGAGAAGAGTAGAGTAGAGTAGAGTAGATGCCTCACGCAGACGAGGCGGGGGGCCAGTCGTCGAGCGGTCGTCGAGTTCACGGTAGCCCGTCAGTCGGCCCGTGACGCACCTTAGATGCCGGTCTCGTAGCGCAGGATGCCCGCGATGCCACCGAACGCGTTCATCAGCTGTTCGCCCTCCTCGAAGTCCGTCGAGATGAACTTCGTCTCCGTGCCGCGCTGGTCGGCGATCTCCATCAGGTGCTCGATGACGTCCTCGCGTTCGCCCTCCTCGGCGGGGACCGTCTCGCCGCACTCCGAACAGTCGTGGTCCGGGGTGTTCTTGCGGTTGTCGATGCGCTCGCGCTCCTCGTGGCCGTTCTCGCAGGTGTAGCTGACGACGTCCTGCCGGAGGTCCTCGGAGATGAGCAGGCGGTCGACCGACCCCATGACGAGGTTCTTGCGGGTGGCCTCGAACCCGTAGGTCGCCTTGTCGCCGTCGTGGAGCTGCTTGAAGAACTCGTCGAGCTCCTGTTTGTCCTTCATCACCTCCGTCTCGGCGAGGAGGTCCTCGGCGGAGTCGACGAGCTCCTTCAGCCCCGACTCGTCGGTGTACGAGACGTCGACCTTCCCGATGACGATGTCCTGCAGTTCGTGGTGGAGGTAGTCGCCGTCGAGGAACTCGTCTTTCGTCGGCGAGGGGCCGCCGACGAGGACGCCGTCCATCTCGTGGCGCTGAGCGACGAACAGGTCGTTGGCCATCCCGGCGACCTTCTGGTAGAAGTTGTCGATGGCCTCCAGGCGCAGGCGGGCGAACCGCTGTGCGGACTGGCCACCTTTCCGCTGCTTGCCGGGGACGAGCGAGGAGGCGGACTTGACGGCCTCGATGCGCTTGCCCTTCAGCCAGCCGACGGTCGCCTCGCGGCGGTCGAGGACGACGAGGCCGTAGAGGCCCTTGTCGCCGAACATCTCCTCCAGCGGTTCGGTGAGGAACGCCGAGTCGCAGTGGTAGCGGAACGACTGGACGGGTTCGGGTGGGTTCTCCAGCACGCGCGTGACCATGTCGGTCTGACCGCCGCCGCTGTCGATAGCGCCCGAGAACAGCACCATCCCGTTGTCGGGCGGCGACTTGTAGTAGCGAAGCCGGTCCTTGAGCGACGTGAGCGCGTCCTGGACCGCGGTGCGGGTGTCCTTCGACTTGATGTTCGCCGCCTCGCTGTGCTCCTGGGTGACGTGGGCGACGACGTCCGAAATCATGCGGTCCGGCGGGACGTAGATGGTGACGAGCTGCGTTCCTGATCCCGAGTACTCCTTGAGCTCCTCGATGACCTTCTGGAACTCGTACTTCTGGCGGTCGGACTGCTCGGACGAGTCGTCCGCTGGGCTACTCATTACCCACATTACTGGAATGGCAGGTAAGTACCCTTTGACCCTCGGGAGAGGCAGCAACCGTTTTGTACTCGTCGTCCTCAGCCCTCCGTAATGGGGAAGGTGTTCGCTATCGCCGGCGGCAAAGGTGGCGTCGGCAAGACGACGACGACGGTGAACCTGGCGAGAGCGTTCGCCGCCGCGGGCTACGACACGGTCGCCGTCGACGCCGACCTGGGGATGGCGAACGTGGGCGAGGCGCTGGGCGTCGAGCACGGCGGGACCGTCCACTCGGTGCTCGCCGACGAGGCCAGCGTCGTCGACGCCGTCGCGTCGACGGAGTACGGCTTCGACGTCGTCCGGGGCACGCAGTCGCTCGACGCGTTCGCGTCGGCCGACCCCGCCAACTTCCGGGCGGTCGTCGGCCCGCTGAAACAGCGCTACGACGTCGTGTTGCTCGACACGGCCGCCGGACTCTCCCACGAGGTGACGGTCCCGCTCGGCCTCGCGGACAAGACGGTGCTCGTCACCACCCCCGACGTCGTCGCCATCAAGGACGCCGCCAAGACCGGCCAGCTCGCCAAACGCGTCGACGGCGACGTGGCGGGCGTCCTCGTCACCAACGCCCGCAACGACGGGTACACGAGACAGGTCGTCTCGGAACTCGCGAACGAACTGCTCACCGTCGTCCCCGCCGACGAGCGACTCGTCACCGACGCCACCGTCGCCACCCCCGGCAGTCCAGTCGCCCAGGCGTACAACGAACTCGCCGCGGCGCTGCTCGGCACCGACCACCTGCCCGAACCGGAGGACACCTACGCCCACGTCGCCCCCGACCCGCCGACGATTCCGGCGGGGCTGACGCCCGCGACGGTCCGCATCGGGGCGGACGGGACGGCGATGGCGACGACGAGCGCGGACGACGAGTCCGAGTCGGCGGCGGACGCCGTGGTCGGGACGGACGGTGCGGACGAGACGGGCGCTGGCGACGCGGGCGCAGATGCCGCGAGCACTGGAGCCGTGGCCGCTGGTGAGGCGGACGCCGAGCGAGGCGCTCGGGTCGACGTGGTGGAGGAGTCGCCAGCGAGCGTCATCGAGAACGCGGCGACGGAGGCGGGCGTCGACGTCTCGGACGCCGACGCTCCCGACGGTGACGACGCCGACACCGAGACCGACGGCGACGACGAGGAACGCAGGAGCGCGCTGGGCCGACTTCGACGGTTGCTCGACTGATTCGACCCGCTCGATACCGATTCCACAAGATTCTCGCCCGCTAGCAGTTGTGATACCAAATAGATTAGGTGAAATGTAGAAGTCGAATGCAGTCCTTACGAGTGGTTGGTGGCGACGGCGGTTGGCCAGAGGCTGTCAGAACGTTCGTCCCCCCCTAGTTCTGTGGCCACCCCGAGACGCCACCTCACGCGAGCGCGTCCGTTCTCACCTCACGGCCTCAGACCCCCGTCCGTCGAGCGTCGCGTGACGATATACCCCAGGGTCGCACCGACGTACTCGTCGTTCGGCCCCGTCGCTCACATCGACTCGGGCGCTTCCACGCCGAGGATGTCGAGCGCGTTCGCGATGGCGTGGCGCGAGGCGGCGACGAGCGCGAGTCGACCGGCCGCCACCGCGTCGTCCTCGGCGTTGAGCACCGAGCACTCGCGGTAGAAGGCGTTGAACGCCTCGGCGAACTCTCGGGTGTACGTGGCGACCTGGTGGGGTTCGAGCGAGTCGGCGGCCTCCTCGACGACCGACGGGAAGCGTGCGATTTCGCGGAGCAGGTCGCGCTCTTCGGGCGCGTCGAGCAGTGCGACGTCGACGTCGGGGTTCGGGTCGATACCGGCCGCCGCGGCCTCGTTCAGGATACCGCAGGTCCGGGCGTGAACGTACTGGACGTACGGGGCGGACTGCGCCTCGAAGTCGAGCGCGCGGTCCCACTCGAAGGTGATGGCCTTCGTCGGCTGTTTCGAGACGATGTCGTAGCGGACGGCACCGATGCCGACCTGGTGGGCGATGCGCTCGACGTCGTCCTCGTCGAGGTCGTCGTCGCGGATGCGGGTGTCGAGACGGTCGGTCACCTCGTCGCGGGCGCGGTCGACCGCCTCGTCGAGCAGGTCGTCGAGGTCGACGCCGGTGCCCGCGCGGGTCGACATCTTCCCCTCGGGGAGGTTGACGTACGAGTAGATGACCGACTCCAGGTCCGAGGTGTCGTTGCCGAGCAGGTCGAGCGTCGTGCGCAACTGGTCGGCCTGGAGCTTGTGGTCCTCGCCGAGCACCGTCACGGCGCGGTCGTAGTTCTCGAACTTCCACTCGTGGTGAGCGAGGTCGCGCGTCGTGTACAGCGAGGTGCCGTCCGAGCGCAGGAAGACGAGGTTCTTCTCGATGCCGTGCTCGGAGAGGTCGAGTTGCCAGGCGTCCTCCTCGTAGACCGCCTCGTCGAACTCCTTCAGGCGGGCGACCACCTCGTCGGTCGAGCCGTCGCGCATGAACCGCGTCTCGCGGACGAACTCGTCGAACTCGGCGGGCAGGCGGAGCAGACACTCGCGCATCCCCGACAGCACCTGGTCGACGACCTCGGTGACCCGCTCGAACGTCTCCTCGTCGCCCTCCTCCAGCCCCTGCAGGATGGCCTCGATCTCGGTCTCCGCCTCGGCCACGTCCGCGGCGTCGGCCTCCTCCAGGTACTGGTTGCCCTTGCGGTAGTATCGGACGAGGTCGTACTCGATGCGGTCGCGCTCCGGTTCCGGTAGCTCGGACTCGTCGAACGTCTCGTAGGCCCACGTGAACACCGCCATCTGTCGGCCCGCGTCGTTGACGTAGTAGTGGCGCTCGACGCTGTTGCCGGCGTACTCCAGCAGGTTCGCCACCGCGTCGCCGACGATGGGGTTGCGTGCCCGACCGACGTGGACCGGCCCGGTCGGGTTCGCGGAGGTGTGCTCGACGACGACGCGGTCGCCCGTCGATTCGAGCCGACCGAACGTGTCGGTCTGAGCCGAGCCGAGGGTCCCGGAGAAGTAGTCCTCGCTCGGGTAGAAGTTGAGATACGGCCCCTGCGTCTCGCACCGCCCGACGTAGTCGGCGTCCGAGAGGTCGAGTTCGTCGGCGAGTTCCGCGGCGACCTGCGGCGGCGGCGCACCCGCCTCGCTGGCGAGTCGGAACGCGACGCTGGAGGCCAGCACCGACGCCATCCCCTCCGGTGGCTGTTCGATTCCGAGGTCCTCGGTACCGTAGCCGAGGCCGTCGAGGGCGGCGGTCAGCGCCGTCGTCACCTCGTCGCGAAACGGTAGGAACATACCGCTCGCTTGCCCGCCACCCGGTAAACGGGTTTCGTTACCCGGTGAGACACGCCCGCGACGATGACGACGACTCCCCGGAAGAGTGGTCGACGTCACCACACCGCATTCGTTAACATATCCGTGATGCGTACCGCGTTCGTTACGCTTATGCTCGGTACGCACTCACACCACCTATGGCAGAATCGACGCTCGCGGTCGGGGCCGACGCCCGCGAGACGCTGAAGGTACTCGCCCTCGCCGGGGCGCTCGACGGTCGCGCGACGGTGTCGTGCGCCGGCCTCGCCGACCGCCTCGACGTCTCGACCCAGACCGTCTCCCGTCGCCTCCGCGACCTGGACGAGGCGGGACTGGTCGACCGCGAGATGGTCTCGGACGGCCAGCACGTCACGACCACCGAGGCGGGCCGACGCGTCCTCGAACGCGAGTACGCCGACTACCGCCGCCTGTTCGAGTCCGACCGCGGCGTCGACCTCCACGGCACCGTCACGGGCGGGATGGGCGAGGGACGCCACTACATCTCGCTGCCGGGCTACAAGGAGCAGTTCGTCGAGCGACTGGGCTACGAACCGTTCCCCGGCACGTTGAACGTCGACCTCGACGCCGAGAGCACCCGCGCTCGCGCCGCGCTCGACGGTCTCGAACCGGTCCGCATCGACGGCTGGGAGGACGACGAGCGCACCTACGGCCCGGCGTTCTGCTGGCCCGCGACCATCGCGCTCGACGGCGACGAGTCGACCGACGGGGGCTACGACGAGGCCCACGTCGTCGCCCCCGAACGCACGCACCACGGGCAGGACAAGGTCGAACTCATCGCCCCAGACCGCCTGCGCGACGAACTCGGCCTCGACGACGGAGAGGGGGTCACCGTCCACGTGGAGGGCGAGTAGATGCAGCGCACGGACAGCCTCGAACGGGCCGTCGCGGCGTTCGAGCGCGGCGACCCCGTCCTCGTCCACGACGCCGCCGACCGCGAGGGCGAGACGGACCTCATCTACCCCGCGGGGGCCGTCACCGCCGACGCCGTCGCCCGGATGCGCAACGACGCGGGCGGCCTGGTCTGCGTCGCCCTCTCCGACGACGTCTGTGCGGCGTTCGACCTCCCGTTCGCCCAGGAGGTCATCGACCACCCCGTCGGCGCGGACCACGACCTGGGCTACGACGAGCGCTCGTCGTTCTCGCTCACCGTGAACCACCGCGAGACGTTCACCGGCATCACCGACGAGGACCGCGCGCTCACCATCACGGAACTCGCGCGGGCCGCCACAGACCCCGACGGCGTCGCGTTCGCGAGCGAGTTCCGTGCCCCCGGCCACGTCCACCTCCTCCGGGCCGCCCCGGACCTCGTCGCGGACCGCGAGGGCCACACCGAACTCGGCCTCGTCCTCGCCGAGGCGGCGCGCCTCCCGCCGGCGGTCGTCGTCTGCGAGATGCTCGACGACCGGACCGGCCGGGCGCTCTCGCCCGACGACGCCCGCGCCTACGCCGAGCGCCACGGTCTGGCGTACGTCGAGGGCAGCGACGTCGTCCGGCAGTTGGGCTGAGTACGCTCCATCGATGCCTCCCGACTACAGCACGCCCGCGACGAACCCGAGTCCCATGAGGACGAGGACGCCGCCCGAGACCAGGTGGAAGTACTCGGCGTACCCCGCCATCCGCTCCTCGTAGCGTTCGAACCCGGCCACGAGCAGCAGCGTCAGCGCGACGAGCGCCACGACGACGGCCGTCGCGTAGACGAGCATCAACTGGACGCACTGCCCGCTCGCACCGGTGCAGAACCCGAGGATCTGGATCTCCTCCTCGTGAGCGAACCCGAGCAGGAACGCCGCGCCCGCGATTCCCCACAGCCCCTGCGGGTCGTCGGCCGAGAGGTCGTGGTCGTGGGAGTGGCCACCTCCCGAGTCGTGGCTGTGGTCGCCGACGAACGGGAGGGACTGCCGGATGCGCCCCAACACCCCGGGGCCAGTGTCGTCGTCTCGGCGACCGTCGCCGTGCGAGTGCGCGTGGTCTCTCTCGGGAGGGGCGGCCGTGACGCTCGTGAGGTACGTCGTCTCGTCGTCGGCGTCTCCGTGGTGGGCGTGAGCGTCTCCGTGGCCGTGAGCGTCTCCGTGGCCGTGAGCGTCTCCGTGATGCTCGTGGCCGTCGTCGACGTCGTGGTCGTGGTGTCCATCGCCGTCGTGGTCGTGGTCGTGGTCTGCGTCGTGACCTGCGCCGTGGTGGTGGCCGCCGCCGCGGAGTTCGCGCACGCCGAGCAGAATCAGCAGCGTACCCGCCGCGTAGCGAATCCAGCCGAGACTGGTCAGGTCGAACGCGTCGGCGGCGAGGACGAACACCGCGACGACGACGATAGAGGAGACGAGGTGGCCGACGCCGATGACGACTCCCGCGACGAGGCCAGCGGTCCACGTTCGCGAGCGGTTCAGCGCGTAGGAGGCGGCGACGGGCCAGCCGTGGCCCGGTTCGGCCCCGTGGACGAGCCCGATGAGAACGACGCCGAGATACGAGAGCGGGAGATCGACCATACCGGAACTGGGCGGTGCGGGGTCCTGTCGGTTGTTATGACCACTTCAGGGGTGCGTGCATAACGGGGCCGATTGCGGGGTGACGAACGCCTCGACGAACCCGCACGACTTTCCCCGGTGGCGTCCACCCCCGAGCATGCGAACGACGGTCAACCTCCCGGAGGAGGACCTCGCGGCGTTCGACGAGGTGTGGGAAGCCGAGGGTATCGACTCGCGCTCGCGGGCCGTCCGCGAAGCGGTCAAGGAGTACACCGAAGCCCACGCTCGGCTCGAATCGCTCACGGGCGAGGTGACGGCGGTGCTGGCGTTCGACTACGCCCACCACGAGATTATCGGCGCGTTGCACGATGTCCAGCACGACTACCAGGACGTCATCCAGTCGACCAGCCACGCCCACCAGGGCGAGTGGTGTCTGGAGACGGTGTTCTGCCGCGGCGACGCCGAACGCGTCCGGGAACTCGTCTACGAGTTACGCGACTTCGACGCGGTGGGGCGAGTGAAGACCCTCTCGCTCGCTGACGGTGGTGGGCGAGAGTAAGTAGACGTGCGGAGCTGACCCGAATCGACCGACGGAGCGCAGGCAAGAATCGCCAACACTCAAGAGGGCCGGTGCGGAGGTTCTGATATGGCATTTGCCGACATGGACGTCGACACCATCTGGATGGATGGCGAGTTCGTCGACTGGGAGGACGCGCAGGTGCACGTCCTCACCCACGGACTCCACTACGGGACCGGCGTCTTCGAGGGCGTGCGCTGTTACGACACCGAACGCGGCCCGGCCATCTTCCGCTGGGAGGAGCACCTCGACCGGCTGTTCGACTCCGCGAAGCCGTACGACATGGAGATCGACCACGACCACGAGGAACTGACCGAGGCGACGCTCGAACTCATCCGCCGGCAGGACCTCGAATCCTGTTACATCCGCCCGCTTGCGTTCTACGGCTACAACTCTCTGGGCGTCTCGCCGGGCGACTGCCCGACGCGGACGATGATCGCCTGCTGGCCGTGGGGCGCGTACCTCGGCGAGGACGCCATCGAGAACGGCGTCGACGTGATGGTCTCCTCGTGGCGGAAACACGCCTCCAGCCAGATTCCGACGAACGCGAAGGCGACCGGCCCGTACCTCAACTCGATGCTCGCGGGCGAGGAGGCCCGCGGCAACGGCTACGTCGAAGCTATCGTCCTGAACAAGGAGGGCAACGTCGCGGAGGGTCCCGGCGAGAACATCTTCCTCGTCAAGGACGGCGAGATATACACGCCCGGTCTCGCCGAGTCCATCCTCGACGGCATCACCCGGAAGACGGCCATCACGCTCGCCGAGGAGCGCGGGTACGAGGTCCACGACGAGGCCACCATCTCGCGGGGCGAACTGTACACCGCCGACGAACTGTTCTTCACCGGCACCGCGGCCGAGGTGACGCCCATCCGCAGCGTCGACGACAACGAGATCGGCAACGGCTCTCGCGGCCCCGTCACCGAAGAGCTCCAGAAGGCGTTCTTCGACCTCGTCGAGCGCCGGACCGACGACCACGACGAGTGGTTCACGTACGTTAACGAGCAGTAAGACGACTGTAGCGGCTCTTTTCGACGGTCGCGACGCGACCCACGGACCCTACCGGCTGACGCTGTAGTAGGTGACGTGGTCCCAGTCGTCGGGAACGGGTTCCCCCGTGACGTGCGCGGTCGGCACGTTACGCGCCTCGACGTCCCCCTGGCGCACGAGTTCGTCGAGCTGGTCGTGGAGGAACTGGGTGTAGACGAGGTCGTGAATCGCGTCGGAGTCGGTCACGCGGCCGTCGCCGCGCGCCGCCCACGCGGTTCCCATCACGGCGTCGGCGAGTTCCCGGTCGTGGTACGCGACCCCCGCGTGGTCCCGGAGGTACTGGTGGACCGCCTCGCGGTGCGTGGACGCCTCGGCGGCGTTCAGCCAGGCCTCGTCGCTCGTGTCGAGTGGCATACCACCGCGTTCGACCAGCGACGGCAAAGGCGTTGGTGGGAGAGTGCCGCGCGACGCTGTTCCGTCGCGCGGTGGCCTGTGAACGGCGCACGACTGTGGTCAGGTTCGGTGGAGGCCACCGCCCACCGGTCGTCGGTGGGTCGGGGAGTCGCTGCTCTACCGGTCTCGTCTCAGACCGTCGTCTCCCGCACGCGGGAGAACCGGGACTCCGCGATGGCGAAGACGAGCGTGCTGACGACGCCCAGCAGCGTCCCGACGGTGAGCGCGCCCGCGAGGTACGACGCGCCCGCGAACTCGAGGAAGTAGGCGCTGACGCCCTCCAGGACGGCCGCGATGGCGAGCACGTAGAACGGGGCGTTGCAGTAGCGCCACCGGAACCGCTCGCGGAGGTACTCGTCGGTGATGCGCCCGAGGCTGGCCACGACGCCCGCCGCGGCGAACCAGACCACCGCCCCGTTGACCAGGGCGACGGACGACCGGAGGATGCCGACGTCGCCGCTCGCCGACCGCATCGCCTCCAGTTCCTCGACGCCGCCCGCGCCGCCGATGACGAGCAGTGCGGTTGCGACGACGTACGTCACCAGCGTCACGCGACCGGCGTACAGTCCCGAGCGCGCGCGGTCGACGAGGCTGTCGATTGCGCGCTCGACGCCCAGGCCCCGGAACAGCAGGTACAGGCCCAGCAGCCCCGAGACGACGCCGAACGTCACGCCCGGCAGTTCGAGGAACTCGGCGACGACGAACAGCGGGTAGACGAGCAGGAGGATACCCATCGGGATGAGGATGGTCCCCCGGGTCTCCGGGTCGTCGAGTACCTGCTTGATGGTGTAGTACATCGATTCGAGGTCCTGGGCCTGCCGGACGACGACCCGGCGCACGCCGTCGATGGGCACCCGCGAGCGGATGACGGGGATGACCGACTCGTCCTGTGCGCCGTCGGTGACGACGATGGCCTGCACGTCCTCGCCGGTCGTGAGGCGGGCGAGCACGGTGTCGACCTCCTCGCCCACCTTCCGGTTGGCGGCGACGTCGCTCCCGTTCGTCCCCGTGACGACGGCCACCTCGCGCTCCTCCTCGTCGAACTGGTCGTAGAGGTGGACGCCCTCGAACAGCACGTTGACGTCGGAGTCCTCGGGGTCGGCGGTGGCGAGCGCGACCGCGGCCTCCTCGACGGCGTCCCGGCCGACGACCGGGGTCTTGAACCCGGTCTTCCGCCCGAGGTCGTCGTCGAGGTCGACACAGAGGACCAACAGCATTGGGAGATGCTACGCGGTTGGGCCGTAATGAGTTTCGGGGTTGGTGGCGCAGGCAGGGTCGTGTTCAGTCGTGAAGGCGGGACCGTCGCACCGCGGTGGTCACCGGCACGACCCGAGACCCGCCACGGGACCGTCGACGCTCCGTCACCCCTCGTGTTGCAGCGACTCCAGCAGTCGCGTCACCGCGTCGCGGTCGTCGAGGACCTGCGGGTAGGCCGCGACGCCGAGGACGAAGTCCTCGCCAGCGGCGACCGCTTCGGTGACGGTGAGGTAGATGTCGACGCGGACGTCGCCCGCCACGAGGCGCGCCGACCCGGCGTACCGCGTCGCTGGCGTCGACTCGCCGAGCACCGTCACGCGACGCTCGCTCTCGCGGCTGAGGTCGCGGACGCCGTCGTAGCGCTTCTGGACCATCGCCACGAGTTCGTCGGTGGACATCTCGCCGACGGGGTTGAACGTCTCGCCGAGCACCGACACCTGCGGCGTCGAGAACGCGGTGAACACCGCCGCCCTGACCCGACCGACGACGGGGACGTCGGCGGCGCGCTCGTACTCCGCGAGGACGTTGACGGCCTCCACCTCGCGCGACTGTCCACCCGCCTCGACCGTCCGGGTGACCGTGTCGTCGCGGGTGCGGCGGTGGCTGTAGCCCGTCTCCGACAGCGCCGACTCGGGCACCGTCGCGGCGTCCGCCTCGAACCGCGCGGCGTCGTCGCCCGTGAGGACGCCGAGACAGCCGGCGAGCGCCGACGTGCCGACGGTCGCCGCGCCAGCGAGCACCGCGCGCCGGGAGCGAGCGAACCGGTGGCTACCCGTCGACCGCTCCCCCGCGTCGGTCCGACGTGGGTCGTTCATCGTCTCTCCGTGGGGGTCGAGCGGGAAACGTCCGACGGTCGGGCGTCGACCGTCGCCCTTCAAGGGTAGCCCGGTCGAAGACCCGGCCATGAAGCGACGGGCCTTCCTGGCGACCGCTGGTGGGGCGGTCGTGGCGCTGTCGGGGTGTACGAGTGGCGGGTCGGGCGCGGGCAACGACTCGAAGGGCGACGAGTCGATTCGGACGCAGTCCGCGACGCTCACCTTCGAGGTGCCCGCCATCGACGCGGGCCGGCTCCGGAGCCGAATCACCTGCGACGGCGAGAACGTCTCGCCGAACCTCGTCGTCGTCGCGGCGGCCGCGCCCATCACGTCGCTCGCGCTCGTGGTGACCGACCCCGACGCGGGACCGGACCCGTTCGTCCACTGGACGCTGTGGGACGTCCCGTCGACGCTCGAAGAGGTCCCCGAGAACCTCGCCAACGAGGCTCGCGTGACGCTCGACGTCGAGACGGACGGCGAGCCACCGACCGTCTCGCAGGGGACGAACTCGGAGGGGACGGTCGGCTACACCGGTCCGTGTTCACCGAACGGCGAGTCCCACCGCTACCAGTTCACGATGTACGGACTCACGGAGCCACTCGACGTGGAGCCGGGCGCGGAGCCCGCGAGGGTCCGTGCGGCACTCGACGAGGCGGCGGTCGCCGGGCAGACGTCGTACGTCGCGACGTACGGCGGGGAGTCGAGCGAGTGACGGGTCAGACCGAGACGACCGGGTTCTCGAGCGTCCCGACGTTCTCGAGGTCGATAGCGACGTGGTCGCCCTCCCGGAGCGTGAACTCGTCCGGGACGAGCGAGGTGCCCGTCAGCAGGACCGCGAGTTCCGGGACGGTGTTGTGGCGGTTCAGGTAGGAGACGAGTTCCTCCGGCGTGCGGACCATCTTCGAGGTGGACGTCTCGCCGTCGAACTCGGTCTCGCCGTCGCGCTCGATGGTCATCGACAGGTCGAGGTCCAGCGGGTCCCCGACCGTGTCGGGCGAGGCGATGGCGGGACCGATGGCACAGCAGCGGTCGTACACCTTCGCCTGCGGGAGGTAGAGCGGGCTGTCGCCCTCGATGTCGCGGCTCGACACGTCGTTGCCGACGGTGTAGCCGACGATGTCCCCCCGCGAGAGGACGACTGCCAGTTCGGGTTCGGGGACGTCCCAGTCGGAGTCGGCGCGGACGCCGACGGCCTCGCCGGGGCCGACGGTCCGCGAGGCGGTGGCCTTGAAGAACAGTTCGGGGCGCTCGTTCTCGAAGACGGTCTGGTACAGCTCGCTGCGGCCGCTCTCCTCCTCGCGGGCGTCGCTGCTGACCTCGTAGGTGACGCCGGCCGCCCACACCTCGTCCGGGACGGCGGGCATCGCGGCGCGCTCGACCACCGCGTCGGCGTCGAGCACCGGCGCGTCGTCGGTCACCCGTGCGGTCACGTCGTCGACGCTCTCGCCGTTGACCGCGGCGACGCGGGCCAGGTCGCGGAAGGAGCCGAGGCCGTCGCGGGCCGCGGTGAGGTCGTACGCCGTCCGGCCGTCGCTCGCGACGAGTCGGTCCGCCCCGTCGCGCCTCGTTCGATAGTATCGCACGACAGGGCGTTCGTCGGCACTGCCGAAAGAATCAGGGGCCGCGACTGCCGGGCCGCGCCGGGGCTGCACGCACAGGCCCAACGCCCACGGACCGTGACCTCGTGGAGTCACACGATGGCAGACACCTACCAGAACTACGTCGCGGGGGAGTGGCGGGACACCGAGACCGGCGAGACGTTCGCGGTCCGGAATCCGGCCGACACCGACGACGTCGTCGCCGAGTGTCAGGACTCCAGTTCCGCGGACGCCAACGGCGCGATCGAGGCGGCCGCGGCGGCCCGCGAGGAGTGGGCGGACACGCCGGGGCCGGCGCGCGGCGAACTCCTCCGCGAGACGGCGAAACGGATGGACGAGCGGAGCGACGAACTCGCGGAGACGCTGAGCCGCGAGGAGGGGAAGACGCTCGCCGAGGCCACCGGCGAGACCCAGCGCGCGGTCGACATCTTCTACTACTACGCCGAGCGCGCGATGGACTACGCCGGGGAGCGACGGCGGCCGAGTTCCGGCAGTCAGAACCTCTACACCGTCCGGGAGCCGATGGGGGTCGCCGGCCTCGTCGTCCCCTGGAACTACCCCATCGCCATCCCGTCGTGGAAGATGGCCCCGGCGCTCGCGACGGGCAACACCGTGGTCTGCAAGCTCTCGCAGGCCGCCCCGACGGTGTTCCTGAAGGTCGTCGAGTGCATCGACGAGGCGGCCGAGGAGGTCGGCGCGCCCGACGGCGTCGTCAACGTCCTCACCGGCGGGGGCGAGGAGGTCGGCCAGCCCGTCGTCACGCACGACGAGGTGGACGCCGTCTCGTTCACCGGCAGTCGCGCCGTCGGCGACATGATCTACGAGCAGGCGACGGACGCCCACAAGCGCGTCCAGACGGAACTCGGGTCGAAGAACCCGACGGTCGTCACCGAGAACGCCGACGTGGAGGAGGCCGCACAGGTCGTCGGGAGCGGCGCGTTCGGCGTCACCGGCCAGGCCTGCACCGCCACCGAGCGGGCCATCGTCCACGAGTCGGTGTACGACGAGTTCGTCGAGGAGCTCGTCTCCTACGCCGAGTCGGTCGACATCGGCCCCGGCCGGGAGGACCCGGACATGGGGCCGCACGTCAGCGAGAGCGAACTGGAGAGCACGCTGGACGCCGTCGAGACCGCCCGCGACGAGGGCGCGACCGTCGAGTACGGCGGCGGACAGCCAGACGGTGACGACTACGAGGACGGCTACTACGTCGAACCGACCGTCCTCACGGACGTCGAGTCCGACATGGAGGTCATGCAGGAGGAGGTGTTCGGCCCGTTCGTCGGCGTGCTGAAAGCCAGCGACGTCGACGAGGCCATCGAGCTCGCGAACGACGTCGAGTTCGGCCTCGCGGCCGGTTTCGTCACCGACGACCACACCGAGGCCAACCGGTTCGTCGACGGGGTGGACTTCGGCGTCGTGAAGGTCAACGAGGCGACGACGGGCCTCGAACTGCACGTCCCGTTCGGCGGGATGAACGCCTCCAGCAGCGAGACGTACCGCGAGCAGGGCGAGGAGGGGATGGACTACTTCACCATCATCAAGACGGTGTACGACAGCTACTGAGCGCGGTTCTGCGGCTCGAACGCGCTCCTTCGTTCTCAGATTGCGGTCCAGCCGCCGTCGACGTACACCAGTTCGCCCGTGATGTAAGACGCGTCCTCGGTGGCGAGGAACGCCGCCGCGCCCGCACAGTCCTCGGGCGTCCCGGCCCGGCCGAGCGGGATGGGCTTGATGAACCCCTCGTCGCCGTCGTCCCCGGCCGCCGCCTGCGCCTCGTCGCTCCAGCCCTCGGTGAACTCCGTCGCTATCTGGCCGGGCGCGATGGCGTTCACCCGGATGCCGTGTTCGGCGAGTTCGAGCGCCGTCCCGCGGGTCACCATCTTGATAGCGCCCTTCGTCGCGTCGTACTGGACCTGGCCGTGCTGGGCGACCCGCGAGGAGATGGAGGCGGTGTTGACGATGCTCCCCGGCTCGTCGCGGTCGATCATGTCCTGGGCGGCGAGCTGCGTCCCGAAGAAGTACCCCCGGACGTTCGTGCTGAGGAGCTTGTCGAGCGCGTCCTGGTCGACCTCCAGGAACGGCTCGGAGTGCTGGACGGCGGCGTTGTTCACCATCACGTCCACGCCGCCGTACTCGCGGGCGGCCTCGACGACCGAGGCGAGCTGGTCGACGTCGCTCACGTCCGTCTCGACGTACTGGGCGGTGCCGCCGTCCTCGGTGATGCGCTCGTGGGTCGGCGTCTCCTCCCCCTCGCGTTTCGGCTCCTCCTCTACGTCGGCGTTGATGACGGTCGCGCCCGCCTCGCCGAACGTCAGGGCGATGGCGCGCCCGATGCCGGCGCTCCCGCCAGTCACGATGACCGTCTCGTCGTCGAAGTCGAAGGTCGCTGTACCCATGCTCGGGCGTTCAGACGCTGCCCTGTTAACTCGTTGGCCGGCGCGTGACGGACCGCTCGGTGCCGTGTGGACGCCCGTCACCGGACGTGGTCAGTGTCGTCGCACGTCCCGCGCCTGCACGACGCCCGGACTGCCGACGTCGACCCGGTCGCCGATACTGACGGGTTCGACGACCTTCGGGAACTCGTAGGAGGCGAGGTGTTCGCGGACCGCCTTCGGGTCCGCGCCGACGCCCTTCCACATGTCCCAGTGGACGGGCATCAGGCGGTCGAGTTCGAGGGCGTTCGCCGCCTCGCGTATCTGCTCGCCGTCGTTGTACCAGTCCGTCGAGCGGGCCTCGGTCGGGTCGTCCTCCGTGTGGACGACGTTGCCGACGGTCCCGAACGCCAGGACGCCGAGGTCGATGTCGAACTCGTCGGCGACGTCGGAGAAGGCGTCGGCGGGCCGGGAGTCGCCCGCCGCGAAGAACGTCCCCGACTCGTGCTCGACGACGTACGTCACCGGTTCCTCGGCGTCCGGGTCGTTCGCCCCGCGGACGTGGACCGTGAGGTCGCCGACCTCGTACTCGTCGCCGACGTCTACCACCGTCCGTCGTTCCTCGGGCGCACGCAGGTCGCCGTCGTAGTCTGGGTTCTCGTATGAGGCCTCGGGCGCGTAGATGTCGGCCTCCAGGTCCTCGACGAGCGGCCCGTACGACGGCGGGTGGACGTGGTCGATGTGTTCGTGCGTGATGAAGACGGCGTCACAGAGCGTGGCGTCGGCGGCGTCCATCGGTACCGGAATCATGCGGACGGTCCGCGGCGGCGACCCGTCGCCGAAGTACGGGTCGAGGTAGAGCGTCGTCTCCGCGGTGCGCAGGACGTAGCCGTTGCAGCCGAGGAACCAGACCGAGAGGCCGTCCGGGTCGCTGGCCTCTATCTCGTCGCGGACGAACCAGTCGCCCCAGGTCGCGTGAACCATGCTACCACGGACTGCGGGACGGTCACCGAAAAGCGCGGTGCCGGCCTGCGCGGTCGCCTCGCGGGGCCGGACGCCCTACTCGTAGGTCCGACCGCCCATCCTGTGTTCGTGGATGTAGTCCCAGTCGTAGGTCACGCCGAGACCGGGGCCGTCGGGGACGGGGACGGTGCCGTCCTCGTCGACGCTGTCGAGGTCGTCGAGGTAATCGCCCTCGTAGACGGGCGGGCCGGTGTTCTCGCAGTCGGGGTGGACCAGCGCCATCTCGTAGTAGTTCGAGTTGCGTATCGCCGCCATGCAGTGGCGCTGTGCGGGGCCGGGAGAGTGGATCTCCACGTCCGCGCCCATCGACTCGGCGGCGTGGGCGATCTTCATCGCGCCGGTGATGCCGCCGTCGTACTCGGGGTCGGCGCGGACGAAGTCGGTCGCCTCCTCGGCGAGGAAGTCGGCGTGCGGTTCCAGCCCTCGGACGTGTTCGGTCTGGAGGACCGGCGTGTCGAGGTTCTGGCGGAGGCGGCGGTGGGCGGCCTGCGAGATGCCGCCGTCGCGGAACGGGTCCTCGTACCAGAGGAACTCCTGCTCGTCGCACTCGCGGCCCACCTTCAGCGCATCGGCGTACGTCTCGTATTCGCAGGCCGGGTCGATCATCAGGTCCATCTCGCTGCCGACGCGTTCGCCGACGGCGCGGACCGTCTCGACCTCGCGGTCGATGTCGCGGCGGTCGTCGCTGCCGCCCCAGCCGTGAATCTTGAACCCGCCGTACCCCAGTTCGGCGCACTGTTCGGCGAAGTCGGCGTAGGCCTCGGGGGAGTCGAGACCACCGTTATCGTCGGCGTGGTACGTCGAGGCGTAGGCGGGCAGTCGCTCGCGGTACGTCCCGAGCAGTTCGTGGATGGGCGCGTCGTAGTACTTCCCGGCGAGGTCCCACAGCGCGATGTCGACGGGGCCGATGCCCATCCGGTCGTACTTCCGGAGACCGCGCTTGAGTTCGCTCCAGTGACGTTCGCGGCGCAGCGGGTCCTTCCCGATGAGGTGCTCCGCGACGACGTGAATCTGGGCGAACGCGGGGGAGTTGCCTCCCACGAACGTCCCCGTCGGGCCGTCGGCGGTGTGTATCTCCATCGCGAACAGTTTGCGGTCGGTCGTCTCGCCGGGGGAGTAGACGAGGTTGAACCCCTGGTCGGTCCCCACGTCCGAGAGCGGATACGAGAACTCCGTCGTCTCGATGCGGGTTATCTCGAGTGCCATGGCGGCGGTTCGAGTGCCGCCCCTAAATAAGCGGGACGCCACGGTGGCCGGGTCACGGTCGAACGACCGCGACAGTGCGCCGCACACCGCCCCTCGGAACGCACCGCTTTTCCCGCTCGGGGCCGGAGTCGTGGACAGATATGCTGTCGAAGGGCTGTGAACAGTGCGCGAAAGGCGGCAAGATGGTTCTGTTCGTCTACGGCTACTGCGACCAGCGCGACTGTTTCTACTGCCCGCTGGGTGAGAACCGCAAGAACGTCACTCAGACCTACGCCAACGAGCGTCCCGTCGAGTCCGACGAGGACGTCATCACGGAGGCCAAGCGGATGAGCGCGCTCGGCACCTCCATCACGGGCGGCGAACCCCAGGAGGCGATGGAGAAGACCTGTCGCTACCTCCGCCTCCTCAAAGACGAGTTCGGCGAGGACCACCACACGCACCTCTACACGGGAATCACGGGCGGCCGCGAGAACATGCGTCGCCTCTCGGAGGCGGGTCTCGACGAGATTCGCTTCCACCCGCCCTACGAGCAGTGGGGTGACCTCCACGGCACCGAGTGGGAGGACATCCTCTACGTCGCCCGCGAGGAGGGGCTGACGCCCGCGTTCGAGATTCCGGGTATCCGCGGCGAGACGGAGTTCCTCGACTTCCTCGACGAGGGCGCGGCCGACTTCTGCAACGTCAACGAGTTCGAGATGTCCGACGGGAACTACGAGCGGATGCAGGAGGAGGGGTTCGAACTCCGCGAGGACCACATGAGCGCCGTCGCGGGCTCTCACGGCGTGCTGGAGGAGATGGGCGACCACCCGAAGGTGTACTTCTGTACGAGCGTGTTCAAGGACGCCGCCCAGCACCGCTCGCGGCTGAAGCGGATGGCCGAGAACATCCGTCGCGAGTTCGACGAGGTGACCGACGACGGGACCCTCGTCTACGGGAAGACGTGGCTCACCGAGGCCGAACTGGAGGCGCTCGGCGTCCCCGAGGAGTTCTACGTCGTCAAGCAGGACCACGTCGAACTGGCGTGGTGGCTGCTCGAAGAGATGGTCGACGACGGCGACGCCGAGAAGGGCGAGATCGTCGAGCAGTACCCCACCTACGACGGGACGGTCGTGGAACGGACGCCGCTGGCGTAGACCCCGGAAACTGTCGGAGATGGAGCAAGGCTCACACCGAGCAGCGGCTCTCGAACGGCCGGCGCTGTCGGCGACCCGTTCGTGGCGTTCGAGTACCACGAGGGGCGGTCGACGGTCGTCGTCCCGACCTCCAGGAACCGTACCGTCCGGACCACGGTGACCGAGGACTCTCCGCGGTCGGCGGTGTACGACAGCCTGAACCACGTGACGAGGCCCTGTGGTGTCGCGGTCGCGTCGAACGTGACGTTCCGGGCGTTCTCGCCCGCGAGGCCGACCAGGGCGTCGGGGTCGGTTATCTCCGTCGAGACGAGGCGGTACTGCGTCGTCTTCGACTCCCCCTCGACCGGGGCGACGCTGAAGTTCATCGCGTGGAGGGCGAGCGCGAGCGTCGAACCGGCGGTGAGGTCGGAGAGCAGCACCGACCCGGTGACGATTCCCGCGTCGCGGGGGCCGCTACTGTACCGGACCGTGTCGTTGCGGACCTCGCGCCGGACCGTCGTCGTCCCGGCGATGTACTGCTCGGTCCGCCCGGCGAGGCCGACCTGGCGGACCAGGGGGCCGGTAGCTCTGCGGTCGACGAGCAACTGGCGACGGTCGGCGCTGACGAGTCCACGCGTGGACACCTCCGACCGGAACCGCCCGTCCTCGGCGTAGGTGACCGCGCCGCGCAGGGTCGTGAACGACTGCCCACGGAGCGCCGCGGTGTGCGCGCCCACGAGCGCCGTCGGGGCGACCACCCCCTCCGCGGTCAGGCCGGGCGCGAGACGCTGGCTGCGGTCGGAGGTCGGCGTCGCACCGTCGGGGACCGGGGCTGGCGTCACCGTACTCGCCACCGGACCCGACCCGCCCGGCCCACCGGTCCCACAGCCCGCGAGGACGAGGAGGCAGGCGAGGGCGACCGCGAGTGCCGTGCGCATGGGTGCCGTTGGCACGAGTCCGCCAAATGGTTACTGCCCCGTTCGAAACCGTCCCCGGCGTCCGCTCGTCGGCGTTCGCCGGTGGCGTGAGCGACGGACCCCCACTTCAACACCAGTCGAATGCAGGCTGAGTCGGGAAACCCGCAGGTCGTGTGCACGAGGACGCAATGTCGACCAGAACCGACATCGGCGACGACGACGAGGGGAAGAAAGTGATCGGCCCGAACGGTGAGGAGGTCGGCCGCATCAAGACCGTCGAGCACGGGACGGCCTACGTGGACCCGGACCCGGGCCTGACGGACACCGTGATGTCGAAACTCGGCTGGGGCGACCGAGACGACGACACCTACCCGCTGCAGGAGGCCTCCGTCAGCCAGATCACGGACGACGAGGTCCACCTGCGCGGACTCTGATGGACCTCGACGTCGGAACCGCGCGGGTCGTCTACGAGACGCCCGACGGCGTCGAGCGGACCGAAGTCGACAACGAACACGTCGCGTTCGTCGACGAGCACTGGGTGATCGTCCGGCCGAACATCGACGACGACGAGGGGACGGTCACGCGTATCCCTCGCGACCGGGTGTACGCCGTCGAGCGCTCGACCAGCGAGGTCGAGGCGAAGGCGAAGTCGCTGCTGGACGAAGCGACGTCGAAACTCGGTTGACCGGCGGACGACGACGAAGCGTCACCGGCGAACCGCCGAGCGGTGACGGACCGCTCAGCGACCCTCGTTTTCGAGCAGTTCCAGGTCGCCGACGATGTCGTACGGGTCGTCACCGCTCCGGATGCCTTCGAGCATCACGAACGCACGTTTCGGCGACAGGAAGTGCCGACAGACGACTTGGCCGAGGGGCGTCGGCGTCGCCCCCTCGATGAAGCCGTACTCCAGCAGCCGACCGAGCGCGTGCTTCGTCGGGAGCTGGCCGATCATCCGGTCGTTGAGCCGCTTCGCGCCGTTGCCCGCGACGACGATGTTGGCGAGCGTCTCCTCGACGGCCGCCCCCTCGTCGTAGGGGGTGGCGACGGACTCCATCTCGCCCTTCAGGAGCTTGAACGCCACCTCGTCCTCGCTCATCTCCATCGAGTTGTGGTAGACGCCGTCCGGTTCGACGAGGACGTACACCGTCCCTTTGTCGTGGAAGTCCGGCCGCCCCGCCCGGCCGAGCATCTGGTGGAACTCCTGGACGGTGAGCCACTCGATGCCCATCGCCAGCGAGTCGAAGATGACCTGCGAGGCGGGGAAGTCGACACCCGCGGCGAGCGCCGCCGTCGTCACGACGGCCGAGAGGTCCTGGTTCGCGAACATGCGCTCGACCTTCTTCCGGCGGCCGTAGTCGAGGCCCGCGTGGTACGGCGCGCTGTCGTACTGGATGCGCCGCGATATCTCGTGACAGCGCCGCCGCGAGTTGGTGAAGATGATGGTCTGGCCGCGGAACCCCTTCGACGACTTCTCGTCGAACGCGCGCTTGACGAGTTTGTTCTCGATGTCGACCTTCTCCTGTGCCTCGGCGAAGGTGACGTGACGCTCGATGGGCACCGGCCGCTCCTCGAACTCGACGAGCGTCGCTTCGAGACCTCTCGCCAGTTCCTTCGGGTTACCGACGGTCGCCGAGAGGTACACCCACTGCGTGTCGTCGTCGTTGACGCGGGTGTACTCCTTCAGCCGCGAGATGAGGCCGTCGAGGCGGTGGCCGCGCTCCTCCTCGCCGAGCGTGTGGACCTCGTCGATGACGACGGTGGCGATGTCGCCGAGGTCCTTGCCCGTCCGCAGGGCGTGGTCGATACCCTCGTAGGTGCCGACGATGACGTCCGCCTTCGGGTCGAAGCGGTTGCCGTCGTCCCGGATTCTGGACGCGCCGACGCGGATGGTGACGTTCGCGAGGTGGCCGTACTTCTCCTCGAACTGCTCGTGTTTCTGGTTGGCGAGCGCCACCAGCGGTACCAGAAACAGCATCTTCCCCTCGCCCTCCAGCACGCGGTTCAGACCCGTCAGCTCCCCGACGAGCGTCTTGCCGGTCGCCGTCGCGCTGACGACCAGCTGGTCCTGGCCGTCGAGCAGGCCGTTCTCGACCGAGAGGCTCTGGACCGGGAGCAGCGTGTCGAACCGGTCGGTGACCAGCGACTTGAGGTTCGGGTGGAGGTCCAGCGAGTCGGTCGGGACGGGGTCGACGTCCTCGACGGTCGCCGAGATCTCGTCGAACTTCGTCAGGTCGGGGTCGAGTCGCCCCTTCAGGAGGTTCGCGATGCGTTCGAGGTCCTGCACCTCCAGCAGGAGCGCTTCGAGGCGGTCTCTCGCGCCCGACTGGAGGTTGCGGTAGTTCATCTCCCGCTCCAGTTCCTTCTTCGCACAGGAGGGGCAGATGTGTTCGTCGTCAGCCTTGATGGCCGTCTCGCTCGTCAGCGGCGAGTAGCGACCCGCGTTCGCGCAGTACCGACAGGTCCGGACGACCTTCGCCTCCAGCTGGTAGCCCGACAGCATCTCGCGGAGGCGCTCGCGCTTCTCGGGGCTGGTCTGCTCGGAGATGCGGATGCGCTCGGCCCGACGGGCGAGTTCGACGAACTGGTCGGGCGAGCGGAGGTCCTCGTCGGTGTCCTTCTTGACCCGCAGGCGGGCCGGTCGCGGCCCCGCCGCGGTGTCCTTCAGTTCGAGGATACCGTGGAGCACTCGCTGGCCGTCGGTGCGAACGGCGACCGTGAAGTCGTCCTTCCGCTCGTGGAGGAACAGCGTATCGACCTGAGCGACCTGCTGGGACACGTCTGGGCGCGAGTAGTTCGTCTGGCTACTTGACCTGCCCGATAGCAAGAGTAGCAGTACGTGCAGACGTGACCGTCAGCGTGTGTGGGTAATCGTGGGCAGCGTTTATCTCTCTGTGGGTAATAGTGGGTACCACCATGGATGTCGACGAGACGGATCTGCGAACCAACCGGACAGACGACCGCGGTCGCATCTATCTCGGGACAGAGTACGCGAACAAGCGGGTGACAGTCGCCGTCGTCGACGTCGACTCTGACCGACCAGACGAGGACGAGTTGGCATCGGCGTATCGGGATGCGTCGGACCGTGCTGCCGAACTCGCCGACGAGTGGGACGAAGCGTCGTCCGAAGCGTGGTCGGAACTCGACGAATGAGCGGCCGCCCGGAGATACGACGAGGAGACGTCGTCATCGTCCGTCTCGACCCCGCCGAGGGCCACGAGATGAAGAAGACGCGACCGGCGGTTGTCGTCCAGAACGACGTCGGGAACCGGAACGCGAGTACCACTATCGTCGCACCGGCGACGGGGACGCATCGCGGCTATCCGTTCGAGGTCCTCGTCGAAGCGGACGACTCACCGTTCGAGAAGGACTCGTCGGTTCGACTCGACCAGATACGGGTCGTCTCCATCGAGAAGCGGATTCACTCGGTCGTCGGTCGCCTGGATTCGGCGACGATGGCCGAGGTGGACGACGCGCTCAAACTGAGCCTCGGACTCGACTGACGCTACTCCTCGACGAGTTCGATTGTGTCGTCGCCGTTGGGCACCGCGCAGATGAACGCCCCCTCGCCGTCGCCGTCGTTGCGGTACCAGTGGACGACGCCCGCCGGGACGAACAGCGAGTCGCCCGCGCGGACGACGTGTTCCTCCTCGCCGAGTCCGACGACGTACTCGCCGGACAGCACGTACTGCTCGTGTTCGACCTCGTTGGTGTGTGGCGGGACCTCCGCGCCGGGGTCGAGCGTGAACCGGCGGATGGCGAGGTTCGGCGCGCCGTCGTCCGGGCCGACGAGGACGCCCTTCGACATCCCCTCGGCCGCACCGACCTCCTCGTAGTCGACCTGTTCGGCGCGACGGACGAGCGGCCGTGGGGCGTCGGTAGCGTCGGTGGCGTCGGTGGACTGTCCCGATGCAGAGTCCTCGTTCGTGGTCATACTCGACGGGTCGGTGGGCGCGGTGATAATCGTTGGCGACAGAACGCGTATCAACGGGTGGTACCACCAGCAAGTATGACAGTGCTCGTCACTGGCGGGAGTCGAGGAATCGGGCGAGCGACCGCGCTGACGTTCGCGGCGGCGGGCGAGGACGTGGTCGTGAACTACCGGCGGGACGCCGACGCGGCGGAGCGGACCGTCGCGGAGTGCGAGGAGTACGGCGTCGAGGCGGTCAGCGTGGAGGCGGACGTCTGCGACCCGGTGGCCGTCGAGGCGATGGTCGAGGGCAGCGTCGACCGCTTCGGCGCGTTACGGGCCGTCGTCTCGAACGCCGGCATCGTCCGGCCCTCGCGGCTGACCGAGACGACCGACGAGGACTGGCGGACCGTCCTCGACGTGAACCTCACCGGCGCGTTCTACGTCGCACGGGCCGCCGCACCGTACCTGCAGGAGTCGGCGGGTGACCTCGTGTTCGTCTCCAGCATCGGCGGCACGGCTGGCACCGTCGACGCGAGTTACGCCGCGAGCAAGGCGGGTCTCCACGGGCTGACCCGAGCGCTCGCCCGCGAACTCGGCCCCGACGGCGTGCAGGTCAACGCCGTCGCTCCCGGCCCGGTGCAGACCGACCTCAACGACGACATCGTCGCGTACCTCGAAGCACAGGGGTTCCACGGCCACGAGAACGTCGACACGCACCTGCCGGAGTACGCCTGCACGCCCGAGACGGTGGCCGACGCCATCGCCTTCCTCGTCGGCAACGACTACGTCCACGGCGAGGTGCTGGCGCTCAACGGCGGGATGCAGTTCCGGTGAGCCGGTGAGTCGGTGGGTCAGTCAGTCGGAGAGTCGGTGAGTCGGAGCAGCCCCGAGTGCGAGAGACGCCCCAGTCGGCTCCAGACCGTCCCGAGGGCGGTCCGGCGCGGCTACTTATTACCGTCCGGACCCGACCTAGCGGTATGCGAAGCTTCCGTATCGGGAGCGTCTTCGGCATCCCTATCCAGCTGGACCTGACGTTCCTCCTGGTGTTGCCGCTGTTCGCCTACCTCATCGGCGCACAGACCGGCCTCTGGGTCGACACGCTCGGTCAGGTGTTCGGCACCACCATCTCGCTCGGATCGCTCGGCGAGGGGGTCTCCCCGTACCTCCTCGGTCTCGCAGCGGCCATCGGCCTGTTCGCGAGCGTCCTCCTCCACGAACTCGGACACTCGGTGGTCGCCATGCGCTACGGCTACCCCATCGAGTCAATCACGCTGTGGCTGTTCGGCGGCATCGCCAGCTTCCGCGAGATGCCCGAGAACTGGAAGCAGGAACTCGCCATCGCCATCGCCGGTCCCGTCGTCAGCGTCCTCGTCGGTGTCGTCTGCTACCTGGGCGTCTTCGTCCTCCCGGCCGACCCCGGCGCTGCGGGCAGCGCGTTCGTCTTCGTCGTCGGCTACCTCGCCATCACGAACGTCGCGCTCGCGGTGTTCAACCTCCTGCCGGGGTTCCCGATGGACGGTGGGCGCGTCCTCCGCGCGCTGCTCGCCCGGAACCGCCCGTACGCTCGCGCGACCCAGATAGCGGCGGAGGTGGGCAAACTGTTCGCCATCGTCCTCGGCCTGGGTGGGCTGTTCCTCCTCAACAACATCTTCCTCGCGGGCGTCGCCCTGTTCATCTACATCGGGGCGTCCTCGGAGGCCCAGCAGACGGTGATGAAGGCGGCGTTCGAGGGCGTCCGCGTCCGCGACGTGATGACGCCGGCCGACCGCGTCAGCGTCGTCCAGGCGACGGACTCCGTCGCGACGCTCCTCGACAAGATGTTCACCGAGCGCCACACCGGCTACCCCGTCGTCCGCGACGGGCAGGTCGTCGGCCTGGTGACGCTCGAAGACGCCCGGTCGGTCCGCGAGGTCGAACGCGACGCCTACCGCGTCGAGGAGGTGATGACCACCGACCTCGTCACCATCGGTCCCGACGAGGAGGCGATGACGGCGCTCACCCAGATGCAGTCGAACAGGGTCGGCCGTCTGCTCGTCGTCCGGTCGGTCGGTCCCGACGCCGGCGGCCTCAGCACCGACGACGGCTCGCTGGTCGGCCTCATCACCCGGACTGACCTGATGACGGCGCTCAACGTCATCCAGACCACCGGGTCGGAGGGTGCGCGAGCGGTCCGACAGACGGGACCGGAACCACCCGGCGAGACCGGTGACGGAGGGACGACCGACCGGCGCGACCAGGGACCCAGCGAGCGGCGAACCACCGACTCGTCGCGGTCGGACCCGGACCGCTTCTCCGACCGGCAGACCGACGGCGGCGACGACGACCGGTCGTACTGACCGGGAGTCGGCCCCGCTTTCGTCGGCCGAACTGACACGGTATCTGGCTCAGTCGTCCAGAATCGTCACGTGCTCGCGGAGCCACGTCTCCGCCTCGTCGAGCGACGCCTCGTCCTCGGCGGTCACCTTGATGCGGTTCGGCGTCTCCCCGCGCGAGGGGTACGACCCGAGCGACACGTCCGGGAGTTCCCCGTGGGCGTCCTGCAGCATCGGCGTCACCTCGCCCTCGACCATCGACGTCTCGAACGTCCGGGTGACGCGCTCGCCCGAGAACTCCTCCTCGAACTGGTCGAACATCGCCTTCATCTCGCGGGGGATGCCCGGGACGACGTAGACGTTCTCGCAGACGCAGCCCGGTGAGAGACCGTTCGTGTTCAGAAGCGGGCGCGCACCCTCCGGTATCGACGCGTGGCGTTCGATGTCCAGGTCGATGTCCGGGTACTCCTCGCGGGCGGCCTCGGCCTTCCGCTCGACGTCCTCGTAGGCCGCCTCGTCGACGACGAGCGGTCGGTCGAACGCGGCCGCGACGCCGTCCATCGTCACGTCGTCGGGCGTCCCGCCGAGCCCGCCGGTCACGACGACGGCGTCGAACTGGTCGGAGAAGGAACTGACGTAGTCGGCGAGCACCGACACCTCGTCCGGGACGACGGCGATACGTTCGAGCGTGACGCCGCGGTCCGCGAGTTGCTTGGCGATCCACGTCGCGTTCGTGTTCTCGATGTCACCGGCCAGCAGTTCGTCGCCGACGGTGAGCAGCGCGGCGTCCATACCCGTCGAAGGGGCGTCCCCCCGATGAGGCTTGCTCCACCGGAACCGAGGGGGTCCCTAGAGCAGTCGCCGCAGTGCACGCAGCGGGAACGTAATGATGGCGATGACGAGGCTGATCGCTTCCTGGATGATCGAGCGGATGGCTCCGAGCATACCCGGCGCGACGCGAGAGCGTACTGTGTCCGTGTGGCCTGCGGACGCAAGTCACCTCACGACTTCGCCTGGGAGACGTTGCGTTCGTACTGGGGGACGACCGCCCAGTAGTACATCAACCCGGCGTACGCGGCGATACAGAGCCACGTCAACCCGACCGTCACGAGTGGTTCACTTAGTGCCATGGTGAGACGTTCCGTCGCCGGGGCCTGTGCGTGGCCGCTACAGATTGAGCGACAGCCACCGGCCGCGGCTACGATGATAGATAGTCTTCTTTTGATGACTATCAGTATGTTGGCCATACCGGTAGTACACGTCTCCGAGAGTCGCGGACAGCGTGCCGCCGTGCCCGAAAGGCGGCGAGCGACCGTCGAGGGCGACCGCGGGCCACGAGACGATGACGAGACGACGGTCAGCCCGTGTTCTTCATCCCGGCCGCGATGCCCTTGACCGTGAGTCGGAGGGTGCGGTCCTCCGTGGGCGTGCGGTGGGTCCGGGAGAGCAGCGACATCTGGAGGTAGTTCAGCGGGTCGACGTACGGGTTGCGCCGGTCGAGGTTCTCCTCCAGCCAGTCCCGGTCGAGGAGGCGCTCTCGGCCCGTCACCTCCAGGACGAGTTCGCAGGCGCGCTCGTACTCCTCGCAGATACGGGGGAAGACGGCGGCGCTGAGTTCGTCGTCGGCCAGGTCGGCGTACCCCGCCGCGATTTCGAGGTCGGTCCGGGCCAGCGACAGCGCCGCGTTGTCGAGCATGGTCCCGAAGAACGGCCACTCCTCGTACATCTCGCGGAGCGTCTCGAGGTCGCCGCCGTCGTCGAGGTAGGCGTCGAGCCCCGACGCCAGCGAGAACCAGCCGGGGATGATACACCGCGCCTGCGTCCACGAGAACACCCACGGGATGGCCCGCAGGTCCTCGACGGAGCGCTCGCCCGACCGCGAGGCGGGGCGGGAGCCGAGGTTGAGGTCCTCGATGACGGTGATGGGCGTCGCCTGCTCGAAGAACGCGACGAACCCGTCCGTGTTCAGCAGGTCGTGGTACGCCTCGCGGGCGGCCGGGGCGGCCGTCTCCATCGCGTCTCGCCACTCGCTCCGAATCCGAACCCGGTCGCCGTCGAGCGCCCGGTAGCGCGCTCGAATCTGGGCGTTCAGCATCTGTTCGAGGTTCCGACTCGCGATGTGGGGGTTGGCGTACTTCTCGGCGATTGCCTCGCCCTGTTCGGTGAACTTCACCTGCCCCGTCACCGTCGATGCGGGCAGCGCGAGCAGCGCGTCGTTCATCGGGCCGCCGCCACGGGAGATGGAGCCACCGCGCCCGTGGAACAGTCTGAGGTTGACGTCGTAGTCCTCGCAGATGGCCGCGAGGCGCTTCTGGTTCGTGTGGAGCGACCACTGCGCGGCGAGGTAGCCGTTCTCCTTGTTCGAGTCGGAGTAGCCGAGCATGATCTCCTGCGTGCCGTTTCGGGCCTCGACGGCCGCGGCGTACGCCTCGTTCTCGTACAGCGTCCCCATGATGCGCCGGGCACCCGAGAGCGCGTACTCCGTCTCCAGCAGCGGCACGACGTCGATGCCGCAGTAACCCGGCAGGTCCGCGATACCCGCCTGGTCGGCGAGGAACAGCACTTCGAGGACGTGGCTCGGCTCCTCGCACATCGAGATGGCGTACGTGTCGATGGCGTCGACGCCGTACTCGCGGTGCCACTCGGCGGTGGAGTCGAACAGGTCGAGCACCTTCGTCGCCGTCTCGGAGCACTCGCCGCTCGCCACGAGTTCGGCCACGTCGACGACGGGATCGTCTTCGAGGATGGCCTCGGTCAGCAGGTCCACGCGCTCGTCCTCGTCGAGCGCCTCGTAGTCGATGCCCTCCCGGTCGAGGGCTTCGGTGACCGCCAGCGTGTGGTTCTCCTGGTGGTCGCGCAGGTCGAGGCTGGCCAGCGAGAAGCCGAACGTCGACACGCGACGACGGAGCGGGTCGACGTGCGCCGCCGCGACGGACTCGGCTCCGTTCTCGCGCAGGTCCGTGGCGAGGGCGTCGAGGTCACCGAGCAGGCCGTCGCTGTCCTCGTAGCCGCCCGGCCGGACGCCGTCCACCCGGACGACGCGCTCGCGCATCAGTTTCAGGAGCTGTCGGTACGGTTCGTCCGCGTAGCGCTCCTCGGCGGCCTCGGCGACACCGGGCAGCGCCTCGGCGTGGTGGGCCAGTCGCTCCCTCACCCCCTCGCCGACGGTGATACGGGTGGCGTCCTGGCTCACGACGCCCGAGAGGCGCTTCAGTTCCTGGCGATACCGGGCGAGAACGACCGAGCGCTGTCGGTCCAGCGTCTCCTCGGTGATGTCGGGGGTGACGTGGGGGTTGCCGTCCCGGTCGCTGCCCGCCCACGAGCGGAACTCGAACAGCTTCGGCACGTCGACGTCGCCGTACGCCTCGCCGAGTTCCGTCTCCAGTTCGTCGTACACCTCGCCGACCACGTCGAACAGCGTGTTCTTCAGGTACCACTGGACGTTCAGCGCCTCGTCGGTCACCTCGGGGCGGCGCTTGCGGACCTGCGGCGTCTGCCAGAGGCTCGTCACCTCCGCCTCCAGCGACCGGTCGACGCGCCCCCGCTCGTCGTCGGTGAGGCGTCGTTCGTCGAGCGTCTCGACGTGGCCCGCGATGGAGCGGAGCTTCGCCTTCACCGTCTTCCGGCGCGCCTCCGTCGGGTGGGCGGTGAACGTCGGCTCGATGAGCACGTCGTCGAGCACCGACTGGACCGTCTCGGCGTCCGCGTCGTCGGCGACGAGCGAGTCGACGGCCGCGGCGACGCTGTCGGCGAGCGTGTCGGCCTGCGTCCCGCGGCGGACCGCACGTACCCGCTCGCGCTCCTCGGCGAGGTTGATCAGTTCGAAGTAGGTGGTGAACGCCCGCGCCACCTCGTCGGCTCGCGTCGGGTTGCAGCCCGCGAGTGCCGCCTCCATCGCGGCGCGCGAGTCGGCGTCGCCACGGCGGTAGGCGATGGCCGCCTGCCGGACGGACTCGACGGTGTCGAACGCGCCCTCCGTAGAGAGGTCCGCGATGACCTCGCCGAGGAGCGCGCCCAGTTCCCGGACATCCTGGTTCACGTCCCTGCTATGTAATCGCGTATCACTCATCCTACGCGGACGAGCGAGCTACAGCGACAAAAGGGTACTCGGTTTCGAGTTGGATTTTGTGGCGGTCGATGATGGGGATACCGGGTCGAACTGCCTCGCCGATTCGGTATAAGCCACCTCGCATTCGGCGTCCAACGACCTTGCCCGTCCGCGCCCTGCTTCCGACCGAGATGGACTTCGGACTGAGCGACAAGACGGCGCTCGTCACCGGCGGCGGGGGCCGCATCGGGAGCGAGGACTGCGAGGTACTGGCCGAGGAGGGCGCGGAGGTCGTCGTCCTCGACGTGGACGAGGACCAGGCCCAGGAGACCGCGGACGGCATCGAGGAGGACGGCGGGACGGCCCACGCCGTCGTCTGCGACATCACCGACCGCGACGCCGTCGCCGACACCGTCGAGGGCATCCGCGAGGAGACGGGCGGCGTGGACATCCTCGTCAACAACGCGGGGATGGTCGACGCCCGCGCCCGGATGGAGGACTTCGAGGCCGACATCTGGGACCGCGACGTCTCCATCAACCTGACCGGCTCGTACAACGTCACGCGCGAGGTGTTCCCGGCGATGTGCGACCGCGGCTGGGGCCGGGTCATCAACATGTCCTCGATGGCCGGCTGGCAGGGCGGGTTCGGGCAGGCCTCTTACGCCGCGACGAAAGCCGCACTCATCGGCTTCGGCAAGACGCTCGCGCTGGAGGGCGCACAGGACGGCGTCACCGCGAACATCATCGCGCCGAGCATCGTCGTGGGCGCGCTGGCGGACCTGCCCATCGACCAGCTCGAACAGGTCGACGAGCACTTCGCGCGCATCGCGAAGGCGACGCCGATGCGCCAGCTGGGCACCGAGGGCGACGTGGCGAACCTCGTCGCGTACCTCTCCTCGGAGCAGGCGAGCTACATCACCGGCCAGGTCGTCGGCGTCACGGGCGGTATCGACCTGTTCAGTTTCTGATTCGGCCGTTCGGAGTGTGACTCCCCCCGTCGAACGTTCATCGTTCCCGACCAGTAGAGAAGCGGCTATTGTGTCGACCGTTACATAGCCGTACCATGCGCTACTTCAGGGCGGTCGTCATCCCGGACGACGAGGGGCTCCACCCCATCGACCGGGCGTTCGCGCGCGCACCAGACGTCACCCGCCAGTTGCTCCACAACGTCAACCTCCTCGAAGACGGCACCGCGATGACGATGTACCAGCTCTCGGGCGACGTCGATACCATCCGCGACATCTGCGACTCGCCGGACGTCTACGAGTACCACCTCGCGGAGGGACCCGACAGCGTCACGCTGTACGCGCACTTCGAACCGACCGAGACCATCGCGGAGCTGCTCTCGCTGTTCCAGCACCACCAGCTCATCCTCGACACGCCGCTGGAGTACACCGAACGCGGCGGCCTGCGCGTCCTCGTCATCGGCACCGAGGAGACCATCCGTTCCATCATGCCCGAGATACCCGACGAGGTGACACTGAAGCTCGAACGACTCGGCGACTACGAACCCGAAGCCGACCGCCTCTACTCGATGCTGACGCCGCGTCAGCAGGAGACGCTGCAGGCCGCGCTGGAGGTCGGCTACTACCAGGTCCCCCGCGAGGCGACCCACGAGGACATCGCCCGAGAACTCGGGCTGACGGGCGGGACGGTCGGCGAACACCTGCGGAAGATCGAGGCGACGGTGCTGTCGGCCATCACGCCGCGATAGCCGGGCCCGGTCCCGTGATAAACCGCCTCGCATGACCGAAGGAACGCCCATGGCCGAGTGTTTGCTAGTTCGCTACATATGAGCGACGCGAAGTCACCCGACACGAGGGACGCAGAGCGCCCCTGGCTCGCGGAGTACGAGCGGTACGGCGTGCCCGAGAGCCTCGAACCGTACCCCGACCAGCCGGCCCACCAGTTCCTGTACGACGCGGCCGAGAAGTACCCCGAGCAGGGCATCGCGCAGTCGGGGACGAAGCTGACCTACCCGGAGCTCGTCACACAGGTCGAGAAACTGGCGACCGCGCTCCACGCGATGGGCGTCGAGCAGGGCGACCGCGTGGCGACGGTGCTCCCCACCTCGATACAGTTCGTCGTCGCCACGAACGCCATCTCGCGACTCGGCGCGACCCACATCCCGAACGACTTCCTCGACGCGACCGACGACCTGGTCTACCGACTGGAGCAGGGCGACCCGGACGTCCTCATCGGTCACGACGAGCACCGCGACCTGCTGGAGACGCTCCGCGAGGAGCTCGACCTCGACTCGCTGGTCCTCACCAGCCTCGACGACTACTCGGCGTCCATCCCCGACCACGACGGCGACCGCGAACCGGACGTGGAGTGGCTGCCCGACCTCATCGCGAGCCACGACGCCGACCCGCCCGACGTGTCGTTCGACCCGGCCGAGGACGTCCACACGCTCCTGTTCACGGGCGGGACGACCGGCCTCCCGAAGGGCTGTCTGCTCACCCACCGGAACCTCGTCGCGAACGCGCTCCAGGCGACGGCCGCCCAGTCGCGGCTCACCGACCTGATGCGCGGCGAGGCGGCGGGCGTGATGGCGCTCCCGATGTACCACGCCTACGGCTACTCGGTGACGCACAGCCTCGTCGAACTCGGGCTGGACCTCGTCCTCGTCCCGGACGCGCGGGACACCGACCTCCTCACGCGACAGATCGGCGAGTACGAACCGATGGTCGTCCTCGGCGTCCCGACGCAGTTCATGGACATCGTCGACGAGGAACTCGACCACAGCGTCATCGGCATCTCCGGGTCCGCGCCGCTGGCCTCCGAGACGCAGGACCGCTTCGGCGAGCGCAGCGGTGGCGGCGGCCTCTCGCAGGGGTACGGCCTCTCGGAGATGTCCCCCATCACGCACTTCAACGTCGCGGGTATCTCGAAGGCGCTGTCGGGGCGCGACCCCGACGACGAGGGGTTCGACCAGCCGACCATCGGCGTCCCGGTGCCCGACACCGAGGTGAAACTCGTCGACGTGGACACCGGCGACCCCATCCCCATCGGCGAGGCCGTCGCGGAGGAGCGGGAGGGCGAACTGTGGCTGAACGGCCCCCAGCGGATGGCGGGCTACCTCGACGCCGACGACCCGTTCGACGAGGACGGGTTCGTCGCCACCGGCGACGTGGCGAAGGTCGACCCGCGCGGGCGGTTCTACATCGTCGACCGCGTGAAGAACATGGTCAACGTCTCGGGGCTGAAGGTGTACACCGAGGAGGTCGACGACGTGCTCCACGACATGCCCGAGATTCGCCGGGCGGCCACCATCGGCGTCCCGGACCCCGACCGGCCGGGCAGCGAGCAGGTCGTCATCTACGTCCAACCGGAGCGCGGTACCGACATCGACGGAGAGGACGTCCGGGAGCACCTCGACGACGAGGTGCCACGCCACGCGATGCCGGAGGCGGTGGCGCTCGTCGAGGAGATCCCGCTGACGGACATCGGCAAGGTCGACAAGAAGGAACTGCGCGAGGGCTGGGACGAGGAGGAGTGAGCGGTGGGACGGCAGCGCGGCGTGAGGAGACACCGACGGTGCCGGGAGAGGCTGAACGGCGCGACGTAGACCTGGAGGCGCGGAGTCCGGGTGGCCGCGGGACTCTGGGTCGTCGCGGGACTCCAGACAGGACCGAGCGGTGCAGCAGGAGCGCAGCCCCACGGTTGACGCGAACCCCAGCGGAACGTGCGCCGCGCCGTGACAGCGAAAGTGGAACTAGCTGAAGCGGCACGTACAGCCTCCAGAGTATCTCTGTGGCGTCTGTAGCTCGGGGAACGGTTATGGAAAGTCGCCCGGAAGTCACCCACATGGGGAAAGGGACCGACCACGAGGAACTGACGACGACCGGGGAGGTCGGAGAACCGACGAGCGAGCGGATTCCTCCGGCGGAGGTGCTGGACCTCGATTACGTGTACGACGCGCTAGCGCACCCCCGACGGCGGTATCTCTGCTACACGCTCCTCGAAGACACGGAGTGGTCGCTGACCGACCTCGCGACGAAGGTCGCAGCGTGGGAGACGGATATCCCGGAGGAGGCGGTCGACGACCACCTGCGCGAACGGGTGTACGTCTCGCTGTACCACGCGCAGGTGCCGAAGCTAGCGGAGCAGGGGGTCGTCGAATTCGACGAGGCGCGCGAGACGATATCGGCTGGAGCGAACGCGAACAGTGTGTTGACGGCGCTCCGCTCGGTCAGCACGGTTCTCGACGCGAGTCAGGAGGACCACGCACGGGGGAACACGAATGACGAAGAGCCATAACCGGAGACCTGCCGACGACGAACCGATGACGGACGCAACGGACGACTGGACGCAGGTCGTACAACACCACTACGACCCGACGGGCGACGGGGAACTGACGACCGCGATCCTGTTCGCCGTCGCCGACGCCCGGAACGTCTCGCCGAACGAGATTGACACGCCACCGCTGTACGAGTGGATCGACGCGGCGGCGCTCGAAGAGACGTTCTTCGGGACGGAAGTCGAGGACGCCAGGCGGGGTATCGGGACCGTCGAGTTCCGGTACGTCGAGTTCCTCGTGAAGGTCAGGAGCGACGGCTGGATACAGGTGTTCGAGGCGGGCGGTGGCACCTCGCCGCCGTAGACGGAGGCGCGCAGGGGCGAGACAGCGTCCGCGTTGCCCATCAGGGCGACCATCGCAGCAGGACGAGGCGACCATCGCGCCAGTCGGGACGGGAGCGAGTGCACGTCGACCGCCGCGATCACACGCCGACCGAAGCGAGAGAGAACGCGGCGGAGAGCGTGGTGAGCGAACCGTCAGCGACGGCGTCGGGCGCTCGGAACGTATAAACACCCTGTGATTCGACGGACTGGACCGATGGAGATGGCTGCCATACGTTCTCGTACGACCCGGTCGCGGCGGTCGCGGCCGGGGACACCCGACCATGACCGACGACCAACTCGTGGCACGAATCGAGGAATCGTTCGAGAAAGACGACGACGAACTGGAGGAGGAGCTCCCGGAGCTGCTCGACGAGATCGACGGGCAGACCGACGAACTCGCGCGCGAGAACCCGGAGCTCGTCGCGAAGATCCTCGGCCGGATGCAGGAGATGGACATCGCCTCGTTCGTCTCCGACAACCCCGAGACCGCAGACCAGTTCCAGGACCTGCTCTGGTCCGGCGTGCGCGTGCTCGCCGAGAACGACGACGAGGTGAGCGACCAGATCGACGAGACAATCACGGTGAACTTCGAGGCCGACGACTGCCCGATGACCGGTCACCTGGAGACGAACGAGACGGAGGGGACCGTCACGGGCGGTGCGGGCCACCTCGACGACCCGGACCTCACCATCACCGGTCCGGCCGACACGCTCGTCGGCCTCATCACGGGCGGCGTCGACCCCATCCAGGGGTTCATGCAGCAGAAGTACGAGATGGACGGCCCCGTCAACAAGGGGACCAAGCTCGCACCCATCATGAACTCGCTGTCGGAGAAGGCGACGGCACCCCAGTGAGATGCAACTGACAGCCGACCAGCAGGCGTTCCGCGAGGACCTGCGTGGCTACCTGCAGGAGGAGGTCGAACCCGTCGTCGACGAACTCGACGCGAACGGCCCGCTCGACCGCGACGAACTGATGGGGTTCATCCGCGACCTGCGGGACCTCGGCATCGGGTTCGACCCCGAGACGGCCCCGGAGTTCTTCGGCGACGTCTGGCGGTTCATGCTCACCGCCGAGGAGATCAGCCGCGTCTGGCCGAGCCTCAACGTCGGCCTGCTGATGTCGTTCCCGTCGGTATTCGTCCGGTTCGCCGCCGAGGAGACCCGCGAGGCGATGCTGCCGAAACTGGAGACGGGCGAGTGTCTCGGCAGCCTCGCGGTGACCGAACCCAGCGGCGGGAGCGACACCGCCCGCCCGCGGACGACGGCCCGGAAGGAGGGCGACGAGTTCGTCATCAACGGCCAGAAGACGTGGGTCGGTAACGCCCACTACGCCGACGTGGTGATGGTCGTCGCCGAGGACGAGGAGGCCGGCGCACAGGACATGTTCCTCGTCGACCGGGAGAACTCCTCGTTCGAAACGGAGGAACTCGACAAGATGGGCTGGAAGGGCGTCTCGAACGCCCGCATCACGTTCGACGAGGTGCGCATCCCGGAGGGCAACCGCTTCTCGACGATGTTCAGCAACGCCATCGCCGAGGGCCACGACATGAACGACGTCGTCCCGTTCCCCGAGAGCGTGACGCAGCTGTTCTTCGAGCAGAAGCCGCTCAACGCGACGTTCTCGTTCATGCGGACGGGGATGTCGTTCATGTCGGTCGGCATCATGCAGGCCGCCTTCGACGAGGCGCTCGACCACGCCACCGACCGCGAGACGTTCGGCAAGCCCATCGGTCAGCACCAGCTCGTCCAGGAGAAGCTGTACGACATGCGGATGGGCCTGGAGACGAGCCGACAGCTGTCGCGGCGGGCCGCCGAGGCCCTGGAGGCGGGCTCGGAGGACGCCCGCCTCCTGTCGTCGATGGCGAAGGGGTACACCAGCGAGACGGCCGTCGACGTCACCTCCGACGCCATCCAGGTGTTCGGCGGCGAGGGCCTGAAGACGGAGAACCGACTCGAACGCTACTTCAGGGACGCCAGAGTGATGCCGATACCGGACGGAACGACCGAGATACAGAAGCTCGTCGTGGGCAAGGAGCTCACGGACATGAGCGCGTACTCGTAAGCAGGGGACTCCCGTGAACCGATACATCGACGACGCGGACCCGGACCACCCGCGTCGTTCAGCCGGACAGGAGGAAGACGAGCGGACCAGTAGCGACCGCGTCCGGTCGATAACGCTCACCCTCCGGTGTCCGCACGCGGCCGTCCACCCGGTCGACCGCGTTCTCGCCGAGCAGTCGGACGTGACTCGCGAGACGCTGCTCTACGTCGACGCGTTCGTCGACGGGAGCGGCGTCCTCGTCTACCGGCTGTCCGGCGACTCGTCGGCGCTCGACGACGCCCTCGCCGAGCGCGAGGACGTGCTGGCCCACGAGGTGGTCGACGACTCCGACGACGCCTTCGGCCTCTACCTGCACGTCGGCCCCGGCGAACCGGCCGGGACGCTCGTCGGCCTCCTCTCGACCCACCGGCTGCTGGTCGACCTGCCCATCGTGTTCACGGCGACCGGTCGCGTCCAGGTGACGGTCATCGGTCCACACGCCGAGGTGCGGACGGCCGTCCAGCACCTGCCCGCTGGCGTGGAGTACTCCGTCGAGCGCGTCGTCTCGTTCGCCGCGGACTCCAACGGCGTCCTGACGGGACTGACCGACCGCCAGCTCGAAGTGATGCGGGCGGCCGTCGAGGTCGGTTACTACGACGTCCCCAAGCGCGGCGACCGCGAGGACATCGCCGCGGCGCTCGACCTCTCGCCGTCGACCATCGGCCGACACCTGCAGAAGGCAGAACGCCACATCGTCACCCGACTGCTGGAACGCGACTCCTGAGACGCGGCTCTCCTGAACGGCCTCTGTACGGCCCCCGACCGACCGCTGGCGCTGACTCCCGAGAGAGCCTCCTGTACGCGCAGTCGTGGCGACGTACGACCGTCGGCCGTCGAGCAGTGTACCGAGGAGAGCGAGGGGAGCGACGAGCAGCGCGTCGAAGCGATAGGGCGACGACCAGTCACGTGGCGGTCGCCCCGGTAGTCACGACAGCCACGACGAGTGACGACGAGCCACGACCGTGAGCAGCGGCGCGTTCCCCGTGACGGCTCTGGATGGAGGAGTGAGTCACGAGGCGATGGACACCGGAGGAGGAGACCCAGACGAACGGCGTCGAGCCAGCAGTCTGGACGAGTCGGCAGTGTCTGCCGAACCGAGGAGGCAGCGAGAACCAGTCGTTACGATTCGAGGAGCATGCCGTACACCACGCCGAGGACGGTGCCGTACACGACGAACGCGACGATGCCGACGACGGTGGTGACGACGAGCCCCGCGAGCGTGACGGAGCCCAGTCCCGCTATCGCGAGTCGAATCGGGACGAGCACCAGGTAGCCGATTGCGCCGATGGCGAGCCCGTAGAGCGCCCCGAGTGCGGCCGTCGTCGTCGTGAGCGCCGAGCGGTTGAGCATCGGTACGAGCACCTTCTGGAGCGCCGGGCTCTCCCGCGACAGCATGATGACCCGGTTGACGAAGCCGTTGATGGAGCCCGAGACGAACATCGCGAACGGGACCGACAGGAAGACGCTCACCGCGAGCGCGGCGATCCAGCCGCCGCCGAGCGACTGCAGTCCGAGTAGCATCCCGAGGAGCAACAGCGCGGGGGAGCTGAACACCCACATCAGGAAGCCGGCGAGCGCCCCGCCGACGAACCCGCCGACGAGGAGGACGCCGAGTTCCCCCGTCTCCATGTCGGTGTCGAGACTCAGCCGAGAGCCGAACGGGAGCGTCGGTCTCACGGTGACTCGCCTCCGTTCGCCCACCTCGACCGCGACGGTACAGCTCTCGCCGACGGCGACGACCGACCGGCCCTCCCGTCAGTACCGTTCATCGGCGAACTCCGCGTCTATCTCCCCCGCGATGTCCGTGAGACGGACGGCCGCGTCGGAGTACTGGAGCACCTTCTGCATGTCACCGGCGAGGTCGAACTCGCCGCTCATCATCCCGTCGATGATGCCGATGTCCTGGCGCAGCAGCGACTTCCACGTCTCCGTGGTCGCCGTCAGGTGGAAGCCGGGGTCGACCTCGTCAGGGTCCTCGACGAGGTACGCGCCCGTACACTCGCCGTCTTCGAGTCCGAGGAACGCGTAGCCGACGTAGCCGTCACTGCCCGTCTCCTCGACGTACGTGTCGAGTTCCTCCTGGAGGTACTCCGGCATCTCGTCGACGTTCATCTCCTCGATGGGCATCTCCGTCATCTCGAACACGAAGTTGCCGTCGAAGTCGGACCCCCAGCCCTCGCTCTTCTGGGCGTAGTCGGCGTCGTCGTTGATGCGGTCCTCGTAGGTCGCGAACCACGCCTGACTCGGGAACAACAGCGGGTCGGGATCGTAATCAACGGTCGTCATTGTCAATCACGGTCTATTATGTACTGTAGACCAGTATCAACCTATCCCGGCGAATGGAAGGTCGTTTAAATGGACGGCAGTGGGTGTAAATCCGAGCTATCGCTGATTCGTACAGACGCCGTCGTTGCGGAGCGGTTCTGGTAGTACTGGAAGCTCGCCAGAGGTCGGCGACGGGCGGGCGTGTCGTCGGCACAACGTTTTGCCACTGCCGCGTGAGTCGGGGGTATGGCCGTCGATAGCGAACGCCAGGACGCGACGGAGAACAGCGTCGGACCGTCTCGACTCGGCCGGGTCCTGCTCGGACTCGGCCTCGCACTGCAGGCCTCCGAGGACTTCCGCGACATGGAGGACAACGTCGAGTACGCCGAGTCCGCGGGCGTCCCGATGCCCGAGGTGATGGCCCCGTTCGCCTCCGGGATGATGGTGACGAGCGGCGTCTGCCTCGCGCTGTGGCGACTCCCGCGACTCGCGACGGGGGCCGCCGTCACCTTCCTGACCGCCGTCACCCTGACGATGCACGACTTCTGGAACGCCGACGAGGACGACGCCTCGGGCGAACGCCTCGCGTTCTTCGGCAACGTGGCGATGCTCGGCGGTGCGCTCGTGTTCCTCCGGGAAGCGTTCAGGTAGCGAACCGGCCACTTCCGGGGCCGCCGGGGACGTCCACCGAGATTACGCCTCGAACTTGGTCGTCGCCAGCGTCCGCGCCAGCGCCGTCAGTTCGTCACGACACGCGAGTTCGCGGAGCCACCGCTCCGGAAGTGCGTCCGCGCCGAACCGCGCCCCCGCGACCGCACCCGTGACCGCACCGATGGTGTCCGAGTCACCGCCCATGGCGACCGCATCGACGATGGCGTCCTCCACAGTCGCCGTCGTGAGCCCGTGGTGCAGCCCCGCCTGCAGCGTCGTCACCACGTAGCCGGTGTTCTGGAGCTCGGCCGGGTCGACACCCTCGGGAACCACTTCCAGCGCGTCGCGGAGTTCGTCCGGAATCGGCTCTACAGCCGCGAGTGCCTCGGTCAGCGGGTCGGCCTCGCCGCCGAGCAGTCCCGCGATGGTCGCGTTCAGGACCGCACAGCCAGCCGTACAGCGCGGGTCGGCGTGCGTGATGCGCGAGGACCGTCGGCTCACCCGGTCGAGCGCCGCCGGGTCGTCGGCGAAGGCGAGCGCGTGTGGCGCACAGCGCATCACGCTGCCGTTGCCGGCGTTCCCGCCCTCGTGACTCCGCTCCCAGACCTGCTGGCCCGCCTCGTCCCACGACCGCCCCTGCTTGAGGCGGCTGATGGACTGCGACGTCATCCCGCCGATGTCGAACGGCCCGCCGTCGTACCACTCGACGAACCGCCGGGCGACATCGTCGGGGTCGAATCGCTCGCGTTCGGCGAGACTTCGGGCGATACACAGCGCCATCTCCGTGTCGTCGGTGATGGTGCCAGCGGGTTGCCCGTGAGTTCCGTGGCCGAGCATCTCCGTGACGGTGCCGTGTTCACGTTCGATGGCGGCGGGCGACCGGAACTCGACCGGTCGGCCCAGCGCGTCGCCGCAGGCGAGACCGAGCAGCGACCCCGTAGCCTTCTCGTGGTCGGTCATACGGTCCACGTCGGCCGAGCGTCGATATGCCTTCTGGTGTCAGCGAGCCGAGAGCAGGGCGTGGCGCTCGACGGACGGGTCGGTTCAGTAGGTCGTCCGCAGCAGTTCCACGTCCTCCTCGTCGGTGACGACGACCGTGTCGCCCCGGTTGTTCCAGACCGGCCGTCCCGCGTCCCAGTAGAGGTCACGCTCCGTGTCGGTCCCCGCCCCGCTGTGGACCGTGACGCGGTCCCCCGCACCGAGTTCGAATTCGTCGGGGAACGCGTACGACCGACCGGCGAGGTCCGAGAGCGCCCACCCGGTCAGGTCGAGGGGCGCGTCGCCGCGGTTCGCGAGCGTGACCGTCTCCTCGGCCAGCGAGTCGCGGTCGTCCCCCGGCGGGTCGGCCGTCACGTCGGCGAGTTCGAGCGCCACGGTCTGTCCCTCGGCCCCACCGGCACCGTAGGCGCCGAACAGCGGCAGCGACCGGTCGAACCGGGCGGTCGTGGGGAGCGTCGGGTCGTCGTCGAGGGCGTGGCGGTCGTCGCGGACGCGGTCGGCGTTCGCGCGGAGGTCCGAGTCCAGCGCTGCTGCAATCTCGTTCAGGTGCTCGCGGACGAACGCGGGGGCGGTCGCACTCCCGAGCAGGACCACCGCGCCGCCGTCGTCGCGGAACTCGCGGAGGCGGTCGAGTTCCCCGGCACCGAACCGGCCGACCGGGTTCGTGACGAGGAGCGTCCGGCCACGGTCGAGGAACGACGCGGAGAGGCGGTTGCGCTGCTCGAAGGCGATGCCCTGGCCTTCGAGGTAGCGCTGGTAGTACGCGGCGTCCTCGGCCGACAGTGCGTAGTCGACGCCGAACTGGCCGTGGCCGCCGTCGACGAGGACCGACCCCTCGCGGTCGCTCAGCCACGTCAGCAGGTTGGTGAGGAAGACGTACGGTTCGTAGGTCGAGGTGTCGACCGGGAACCCTTCGGCCCCCTCGTAGATCTCGTCGGGAAGGAGTCCGCCGACCATCCCGACCCGAGCCTCCTCGTCGACGCCGACCAGCGGGATCGGGGCGTCGTCGTAGGACACCGCGTCGGCCGCAAGTAGCTCCTGGGTCGCCGACGCCTCTGCCTTGACTGGCGCGCGGTCCTGCGGGAGTGGCCCGGAGTCGGTCCTGACGCTCGTGGGATGCGGGACGTACACTTCGGCGACGGCGCGGTTCCTGACGGGCGGCGTGGCTGCCGGGTCGCTCTCGGTCCAGAGCCCCTGGTTCTCGTCGCGGGCCTCGCGCTCGACCGCCCGGAACGCGTCGTGGTTCGTGACGCCCGAGTCGTACACCCTCGCGAGCCCCTCGGCCAGGAGTTCGCGGTTGTAGAACGTCCGGCCGCCGTCGCGGTCGTACTCCAGGTAGCAGAGCAGTCGGCCGAACTGGTCGCGGACCGGTTCGCTCGGGTCGAACGAGAGCGTCACCGTCGCCCCCGAGAGTCGCTCGCGGGCGAACGCCTTCGCCTCCTCACCCCACTCGACGAGCGTCTGGGGGTCCTCGATGCCCTCCCACTCCTGCACGCGTTCGAACCGCTGGTTGCGCTTCGTCTCCGGCGTGTCGAGGCCGATGATGCGGACCTCCTCCTCGCCGCCGTCGGGGAACTGGACGTCGACCGTGTCGCCGTCGGTCACGTCGACGACGTCGACCCGGTGGCTGGTACCGGCCGCTATCCGTTCTGGCATACCGGGAGGCGGTCCGGGGGTTACTTGACGGTTGCTACGGTGCGGAAGATAGGACTGTAGAGCAGCCCGGAGCGAGCGTCAGCCCTCGCCCCGATACGCCTCGTGCCACCCGCCGAGCGTCTCTTCGAGGGCGGCCGTCGTGCTCCCGACGTTCAGTAGCTGGTAGCCCTCGTCGACCTTCCGGTGCACGTCCTCCATCCCGAAGGTGAGGTTGCCGAGAGGTACGCCGTGGTCGAGGCAGCTATCGCGGATGGTCTCGACGGCCGCCTGCACGTCCGGGTGGTCGATCTCGCCGGGGTGTCCCGTCGACACCGAGAGGTCGAGGGGGCCGACGAACACGAACCCGAGGTCCGGCACCGCGAGGATGTCGTCGATGTGCTCGACCGCCCGCAGCGACTCGACGGTGACGCCGAGCAGCGTCTCGCGGTCCTCGGTCGCCGGGTAGTCGTCGACGCGACCCCAGCGACTCGCACGGGGCGCTGCGAGTCCGCGCTGACCCGGTTCGTCGTCGTAGGTGAACCGAGCGGCTTCGACGACCCGGCGCGTCTCCTGGGCCGTCTCGACGCGGGAGACGAACGCCGTGCGGACGCCCGCGTCCAGCGCCTTCCGGACCATCCACGGGTCGGTCGACGGGAGCCTGACGAGCAGTTCCATCCCCACGGCGTCGGCCGCCCGGAGCAGGCTCTCGACCGTGGGAGCGTCGAGCGGACTCGGTCCCGCGTGTTCGAGGTCGAGCCAGACGAAGTCGAAGCCGAACTCGCCGTACAGTTCGACGGTCGTCGGGCTGTAGAGGCCGTCGAACACGCCGAACGCGACGTCCCCGGCGTCGAGCGTTCGCTTCAGCCCGTTCTCGGTCGACAGTCGTGTCATGCGAGGGGGAGAACGCAGGCGTCGATAGCTGTTCTCGTGGGGGGCCGAGAGTGTCTCGCCCCCAGACCACACGGACAGTGGGGTGTGCCCCCGAGTAGCGGCGCACACAGGCTTTTGTCAGTTCAGAACCCACACCACTCGTCATGGCTCGGGCCGACGACCTGGTCGCCCTGCTCTCGCGTCACGAGTCGCTGCTCGTCTGCTGTCACGACAACCCGGACCCCGACAGCATCATGAGCGCCGTCGCGCTGGAGCGCATCGCGACCGAGGCGGGCGTCGAGACCACCACGCTCGCGTACGCCGGGACCGTCTCCCACCAGCAGAACCGGGCGCTCGTCACGCTCCTCGACCTCCCGCTCGAACCGCTGGCCGACCACGCTATCGACGACTACGACCTGCTCGCGCTCGTCGACCACTCCACTCCGGGCGAGAACAACCGCCTCCCTACCGACACGCAGGTCGACATCGTCGTCGACCACCACCCCGCCGAGGACGTCGACGCGACGTTCGTCGACCACCGCGAGTCGGTCGGCGCGGCCGCGACCATCCTCGTCGAGTACCTCCACGACCTGGGCATCGTCCCCGACGCCGACCTCGCGACGGGCCTCCTGTTCGCCATCCGCCGCGAGACGCTCGACTTCACCCGCGGCGCGACCGCCAACGAGTACATCGCCGCGGAGTTCCTCCATCCCCACGTCTATCTCCCGCTGCTCAAACAGCTCCTGAACACGCCGTACTCGCCCGCGACGGTCGACGCGCTGGGCGAGGCCATCACGAACCGCCGCGTCCGCGCCGACCGACTCGTCTCCCGCATCGAGACGACCGAGGAGCGCGACGCCCTCCCGCAGGCCGCCGACTTCCTGCTGAACCTCGAAGGCGTCTCGACGGTCGTCGTCTTCGGCGTCATCCGGAACGAACTGCAGTTGAGCGCCCGTTCGGCGGACCCGGACCAGCACATCGGGGCGCTGCTCCGGGAGACGTTCGACGGACTCGGGAGCGTGGGCGGCCACCGCGAGATGGCCGGTGGGCGCATCCCGCTCGACGCGCTCGTGGACGCCGAAGACCGCGAGCAGGCGGTCGACGTGGCGACGCGCCTGGTCACCTCGGCGCTATTCGGGGAGCGGCGGTCGCACGTCCAGTGACGGGACGGTCTGCTCGCTCCCGAACCGTCGTCGCTACAGCGCCAGCGAGCCGCGTCGAGTGACGCCCCTACCCTGGCGATACGAACGGGTACGGGCCTGGCGACGCGGGGACCGGACGAGATTCCCACAATGAGAGAATGATTGACAGGTTTAGGTCGCTCGCGACTCGATGACGAACGACCGACCATGTACGACCGTATCCTCCTCCCGACCGACGGCAGCGACGTCGCGGCGACCGCGACGGAGGCAGCCATCTCGCTCGCGACGCAGTTCGACGCCGCGCTGGACGTGATCTGCGTCCGAGAGACCGACGCACGCTCGTCCGACGCCGAGGACGACGAGTTCGTCGCACAGGGGCGGCGAGCGATGGCCGCGGCAGACGAGCGGGCGACCGAAGCGGGCGTCGAGACGACGACCGCGGTCGTCGATGGTGGCCGGCACGTCCACCGAGCCATCGTCGAGTACGCGGACGACCACGAGGTCGATTGTATCGTGATGGGAACCCACGGTCGGTCGGGTGTGGAACGGTTCCTCCTCGGGAGCGTCGCCGAGCAGACCCTCCGACACGCCTCCGTCCCGGTGCTGACGGTCCACGAGGACACCGTCGTCGAGTCGGCGTTCGACGCAGTGGTGGTCCCGACGGACGGCAGCGAGTTCGCCGACGCCGCGCTCAACCACGCCATCGACCTCTCGCTCGCGACCGGTGCCGCCCTCCACGTCGTCCACGTGGTCGACCTCGGCATCGTCAGGGGTGACGTCGACGTGGGGACGGTGCTGGACTCGCTCGAAGAAGCGGGGCGACGAGGGGTCGACCGGGCCGTCGACCGCGCCGAGGCGGCGGGCGTCTCGACCGTCGCGGCGTCCGTCCTCCGGGGGACGCCGTATCGTGCCATCCTCGACTACGCAGGCGACCGCGATATCGACTGTCTCGTGATGGGAACCCACGGCCGAACCGGACTCCAGCGGAACCTCCTGGGGAGCGTCACCGAGCGAGTCGTCCGGCTCTCCGACGTCCCGGTACTCGCGCTGCGAGGCGGGCAGACGAGAGACGAGCGGACCGCCGAGTGACGGCGTGTCGGCCGTTGGCTTCGGGATAGACGTGGTGGACGGCCTCGCCGGTCGAATCAGGGCGCATCGCTTGCAGGGACAGTGACCGGTCGAAGCGTGGAAGAGAATTCAGGTCCGGGTGCGAGAATCGAACCCGCGTCTCAGCCTCCACAAGGCTGAAGGATGACCATTACCCCAACCCGGACGCGCAGTTCGTAGTATCCGGTCGCTGTTTGAATACGTTACGACTCGGGGTTGGGCGTGCCACGGCACCACCAAGGGTAGCCCGAGGCATCAGACCTCGCTCTCGATACGATGACGAAGAACACGCAGCAGACGTGACTGGTCCCCGAGGTCTGCGAGATGGGTTATCAGGAGCGAACGACACCAACACTCTTCGAACTGGTACCGGTCTGGTCACTGTGGACCTCGAAGCCGCTATCGAGTCTGCCCTCGGTTCGCCGCCAGTCGAGTGCCGAGCACTCACGGGGGGACAGATCGGAACAGTACAACGTGCAACGCTCGCCGACGACCGTCGAGTCGTCGCGAAAACAGGCGAGACGCCGCTCGATACAGAGGGCCGGATGCTCCGCTACCTCGCCGAGTACAGCGACCTGCCCGTTCCGACGGTGTACCACGCGGACCCGGACCTGCTCCTCGTCGAATTCATCGAGGGGGAGACGGACCACGACGCCGCCGTCGCACGGGATGCAGCCGACCACCTCGCAGCGCTCCACGAGCACGGTAGCGCCGCGTTCGGCCTCGACTTCGACACGGTCACCGGCCCCGTCCACCAGCCCAACCCGTGGACCGACAGCTGGGTCGAGTTCTACCGCGAGCACAGGCTCGAACATCTCCTCTCGCTGGCGGACCTCTCGGCGGACACCGAGACGCGAGTCGAGGCCGTGTGCGACGACCTGACCGAATTACTGACCGAGCCGAAGAGCCCTTCGCTGATCCACGGCGACGTCTGGACGACGAACGTCCTCGCCCGTGATGGGGCGGTGACGGCGTTCCTCGACCCGGCGATCTACTACGCCCACCCCGAGGTAGAACTCGCGTACGTCGACTGGACCGGGACGTTCGGCGACGCGTTCTTCGACCGATATCGGGAGCGACGGGAGATCGTCGCTGGCTTCTTCGAGTCCCGTCGGTTCGTCTACCGGCTCTACCCCCTGCTCGTTCACGTCCACCTCTTCGGTGGCCGGTATCACGACGCGCTCGACGAGACGCTCAGTCGAATCGACTACTGACGCGTCGAGCCTCGAGGACGCCACGGTCGGACGCGACGACCGAAGTGTGGGACCGCGATTCACCCATCAGAGTGAGAGGAGCCGGTCGTCCGACCGTGGCCGAGCCCGTTCGAGAACGGACGCCTCCGGGGAGCGAACCGATGAGGAACACAACGCTCTTGTTTAGGTCTGCCAAAAACACAGCGTGATGCGGTTGACCCGTCGGGACGCGCTCGCCGCGCTCGCTGCGGGGGGGAGCGGTGCGTTAGCCGGGTGTTCGGCGCTCACCGAGTCGGACGTGTGGAGTGAGGGGACCGAGGACCACCCGGTCGGCGACCACGAGATGGCGACCCTCGTCGCGATTGCGGAGGTGGTCTACCCGTCGGCAGTCGACGGCGTCGCCTCGTTCGTCCGGACGTACACCGGCGGCCGCGTCGATGGGGACGGCGCGTACGCGACGGGCGTCGCCGAGGCCGTCGACGCGCTCGACGAGTACACCGCGACGTTCCACGACGAGCGGTACGTGGCGCTCTCGTCGGCCGACCGCCGCGAGACGCTCGACTACATGAGCGTCGACGAGGCCGAGGCCGACCCCGATGGGGCCGCCGAACAGCGCGTCCGCTACTACCTCGTGAACGAACTCCTGTTCGCGTTCTACCGTTCGCCCACCGGAGCCGGGATGGCGGGGCTGGAGAACCCGCCGGGGTACGCCGGTGGGACGACCTCGTATCGGGAGGCTCCCGACCGATGACCGGTCGCTCACGAGGGGAGTCGAGAGGGAGGCACTCGTGACCACATCGGGAGAGTCCACCGACCGTACGCCGTCGTCGGGAGTGGACGTCTGCGTCGTCGGGGCCGGCCCGGCTGGTGCCATCGTCGCCGCCGACCTGTCGAAGCGGGGTCACGAGGTGGTCGTCCTCGACGCCGGCCCGCGGTTCGAACCGAGCGAGCGTCCAGAGCGGATGGAACGACACCTTCGCCCGGGGAGCGCGAAACCGGTCTGGGACGTGGGTGGCGAGCGCGACGCCTACAGCGCCTCCGGCGAGCGACACTACCCGCTGAACGCGTCGCGCGTGAAGGGCGTCGGCGGCAGCACGCTCCACTGGCAGGGGATGGTGATGCGCCTGCACGAGCAGGACTTCGAACTCGACTCGTCGGTCGGCATGGGCGACGACTGGCCCATCGACTACGGGGACCTGCGGCCGTTCTACGCCGCCGCCGAAGCGGCGTTGAACGTCTCGGGGGCCTCGGATAACCCGTTCGAACCGCCACGCGAGGAGCCACATCCGCTCCCGGCGTTCCCCCCGTCGTACAGCGACTCGCTGTTCGCCGAGGCGTGCGAATCGGTGGGAGTCGCGACGCACTCGGTACCGAACGCGCGGAACTCGGAGGCGGTCGACGGGCAGAGCGCCTGCGTCGGGTACGGCACCTGTAAGCCCGTCTGCCCCTCGGGTGCGAAGTACGACGCGACGCGACACGTCGATATCGCGGAAGCGAACGGAGCCCGAGTTCTGGACCGCGTCCCCGTCCAGCGACTCGACCACGACGAGGCGGGCGAGCGGGTGACCGCCGCCGTCTACGCGACGCCAGGTGGCGAGGAACACCGACAGGAGGCACGCGAGTTCGTCGTCGCCGCGGGCGGGGTGGAGACGCCCCGCCTCCTGTTGCTCTCGGCGAGCGAGCGGTACCCGAACGGTCTGGCGAACTCCTCGGGCGCGGTGGGTCGGTACTTCATGGACCACCTGTTCGCGGGCGTCGGCGGGACGCTCGACGAACCGACCCGGCAGAAGCACGTCGGGTTCAACACCACCGAGAGCCACCAGTTCTACGACCGGCCGGACGACTCGCGGACCGCCATCAAACTGGAGTTCCTCAACTACGCCGGCCCGGCACCCACGGACGTCGCCCTCGAAGCGGACACGTTCGGCGACGCGTTGCTGGAGGAGATACGGGAGGCGTACGGCACCCACGTCGCGATGGGTGCGCTGGTCGAGCAGCTCCCGAGCGCCGAGAACCGGATTCGACTGGACCGCTCGCGCACGGACGACCACGGGAACCCCGTCCCGGACGTGGTGTGGCGCGTCGACGACCGGACGCGACGCACCATCGAGCGAGCGAACGAGGTGCAACGCGAGATCCTGACCGAACTCGGTGCGGACGTCACCTGGACGGTCGGCCCCGAGAACACCGGCCCGGCGTACCACCACATGGGCACGACGCGGATGGGGACCGACCCGGCCGAGAGCGTCGTCGACCGCCGCCTGCGCAGTCACGACCTGGCAAACCTCACGCTCGCCGGGAGTTCCGTCTTCGTCACGGGCGGGGCGATGAACCCCACGCTCACCATCGCCGCTCTCTCGCTGAAGGCGGCCGGACACATCGCCGAACGGCTCTGAGACCCCCACTCGTACGGACTCCCGCCTGTGGAGGGGGAGACGGTGAGAGAGACGCGCGCCGCCGACGGCATCGCTTCATCTCGGCGAACGGTTTTGGCCCGCCTAACAATCGACACTGTTTAGGCGAGCCTAATCGTTGGCCGGGGCAATGAGTACGGAGCAGGACACCTGTGTCGTCGTTCCGACGATTCGAGAGCACGAGTGCGTTCGAGCGTACGTCGAGAACGCCCGAGAGCACGGCTTCGACGCCGACCGACTGTTCTTCGTGCTGGTCACCGAGGAGTTCTGCGACGTCGAGGCGATGCGGACGATGCTCGACGAGGAGGGCGTCGACGGGGCGGTGTTCGACGGGAGCGACCGCGAGGCGTGGTTCGCGGCCAACGACGTGGCCGAGTTCGACCACCTGATTCCCGCGGCGAGTCACGCCCAGACCTCGTTCGGCCTGCTGTACCTCTGGGCGCACGAACGCTTCGAGTACGGCGTGTTCCTCGACGACGACACCCTCCCCCACCCCGACGCGGACTTCTTCGGCACCCACATGGAGAACCTCGCGTTCGAGGGTCGGGTAAAGTCGGTCCGCTCGGACGAGTCGTGGGTGAACGTCCTCTACCAGAGCGACACCGACCTCTACCCCCGCGGCTACCCGTACGCGGCGATGGACGAGACGGTCGAGACGGACGTCGAACACGTCGAGAGCGTCGTCGCCTCGCAGGGCCTCTGGACGAACGTCCCCGACCTCGACGCGGTCCGCATCCTCATGGACGGCGACCTGCAGGGCCAGGCCGAGACGCGCACCACCGCCGACGACTTCGAGCGCGACTTCGTCGCGAGCGAGGGCCAGTACCTCACCGTCTGCTCGATGAACCTCGCGTTCCGCCGGGAGGTCGTCCCCGCGTTCTACCAGCTTCCGATGGACGACAACGAGTGGGACGTCGGCCGGTTCGACGACATCTGGTCGGGGCTGTTCCTCAAGCGCGCCGCGGACGTCCTCGACAAGCAGGTGTACAACGGCGGCCCGCTCTGCGAGCACAACAAGGCCCCGCGTTCGACGTTCGACGACCTGGCGAACGAGGTGGCGGGCCTCGAACTCAACGAGCACGTCTGGGAGGTCGTCGACGACGTCGGCGAGGACGCCGAGAGCTTCGAGGAGGCGTTCGCGGCGATGGCCGACGCGCTCGCCGAGGGCGACTTCGAGGAGTGGACGAACGGCGCGTTCCTGAACCACTGCGGCGAGTACATGCGCGACTGGCTGGACTGTCTGGCGACGCTGTCGGCCCGTTGTGACGCCGCCGCCGAGTCGACGGTGGTGGTCGCCGATGACTGACCGACCGACCGACGACCGCCGAGACACCGACAGTCCTCGCACGAGCGGTCACACCACCCGTCGCACCTACCGGCGACGGAGCGTCCTCGCCGGACTCGGTGCGACCGGTCTGGCCGGCCTCGCCGGCTGTACGGGCCTCTTCGGCGGTGGCGACGAGACGGGGAACGACAGCGGGAACGGGAGCGGGAACGGCACCGCCGACCCGAGTTTCGGCGAGTTCCGTGGCTCCGGGGCGCTCGCGGAGGGTCGCGGCGACGTCGGCGGGACGTCCATCGAGGACCTCCCGGACCTCAGCGGCGAGTTGACCATCTACCTCGGTGGCGGAGAGGGCGGCCTCTACCGCGACCTGCTCGCGACGTTCGAGGACATCTATCCGGAGTTCGAGGCCAGGGAACGCGCCTCGGGGACGGCCGACGCGGCGAACACCCTCATCAACGAGGGGTCGGCGACGCCCGCCGACGTGTTCTGGTCCGTCGACGCCGGGTCGCTCGCCGTCGTCGCAAACGAGGGCCTGACCGCGAAACTCCCTTCCGAGGTCGTGAAGCCGGTCCCCGAGCAGTTCCACCCGGGCGACGAGTGGGTCGGCACCGCGGGACGCGCCCGCGCCGTCCCGTTCAACACCGAGGCGCTGTCGGCCGAGGACGTCCCCGACAGCGTGATGCAGTTCCCCGAGACGGAGGCGCTGTCGGGAGCGGTCGGCTGGGCACCGACGTACGGCGCGTTCCAGGCGTTCGTCACCGCGATGCGACTCATCGAGGGCGAGGAGACGACGAAGACGTGGCTCCAGGGGATGCTCGACACGGGCGTCACCGAGTACAACAACGAGTTCCTCGTCTCGAACGCCGTCGCCGACGGCGAACTCGCCGCCGGGTTCGCCAACCACTACTACGCCCTCCGGGTCCGCGAGTCGCGACCGAACGCCCCGCTCGAACTGGCGTTCACCAGCGGCGACGCGGGCGCACTCATCAACGCGGCCGGCGCGGAGGTCCTCTCGGCGAGCGACAACCAGGAGCTCGCGTTCACGTTCCTCCGTCACCTGCTGTCGGCGGAGGCCCAGGAGTTCTTCGCGACCCGCACGTACGCCTACCCGATGGTGTCTGAGATTCCGCCGGTCGGCGGCCTCCCGACCATCGACGAACTGAACCCGCCCGACGTCGACCTGAGCAAACTGTCGAACATCCAGCCGACGCTCGACCTGCTCCGAGACGTCGGGGTCCTCTGATGGTGGGAGCGCTCTGAGATGGCCTCGAGTGGACAGGTCGAGCGACTCCGGCGACGCCTCGGCGACGACGAGGGGCCGGGACTGGCCGTCGCCCTCGTCGCCGCGGCCGTCGCCGCGGCGGTGGTGTCCCCGCTCGCCTGGTTGCTCCTCAGCGTGTCGACGATGGACGCCGACGCCGCCCTCACGCTGCTCACGTCGCACACGGCGACCAGCGTCCTCGTCAACAGCCTCGCCCTCGTCCTCGTCGTCACGGCAGCGTCCATCGTCCTCGGCGTCCCGCTCGCCGTCCTGACGGTCCAGACCGACCTGCCGTTCCGACGGCTCTGGACGGTCCTCGCGGCGCTCCCGCTGGTCGTCCCGAGCTACATCGGCGCGTTCGCCTACGTCTCGACGTTCGGCCCGAGCGGGGCGCTCGCCGACGTGCTCGAACCGCTCGGCGTCGGCCTGCCGACGGTGTACGGACTGGGCGGGACCGCGCTCGTGTTGACGCTGTTCACCTACCCCTACGTCTTCCTCACGACGCGGGCCTCGCTGCTCTCGTTCGACACGACCCAGATAGAGGCGGCCCGGACGCTGAACCACGGCTACCGGAGTACGTTCCGTCGCGTCATCCTCCCCCAGATAGCGCCGGGGGTCACCGCCGGGGCACTGCTCGTCGCGCTCTACACGCTCTCGGACTTCGGGACGCCCTCCATCATGCGCTACGACGTGTTCACGCGCGTCATCTACGTCGAACTGAACAGCTTCGGCGCGGGACGGGCGAACGCGACGTTGTTGTCGATGCAGCTGCTCGCGGTGACGGCGGTGATTCTCGCACTCGAAGCGCGGGTCAGCGGCAGCCCTACCGGGGGGTACGGGACGACGTCGTCGACCCGGCCCGTCCTCTCGCTCGGTCGCCTGCGCTGGGTCGCCGCGCTCCTCCCCGCGCTGGTGAGCCTGTTCACGCTCGTCCTGCCCGTCGGCATCCTCGCGATGTGGTTCGTCCGGTCGTCGCCGGGGTACAGCGGCGGTGGCCTCGCGTTCCGCACCGCGTTCGCGACGAACTCGGTGTACGTCGCGGCCGTCGCCGCGCTCGTGACGGTGCTGTTCGCGCTCCCGGTGGCGTACTACGCCGGGCAGTCGAACTCGTTCCTCTCGCGGGTCGTCGACCGGGCGACGTACCTCGGGTACGCGATGCCGGGGGTCGTCCTCGGCCTCTCGCTCGTCTTCTTCTCCAGCCAGTGGCTCCGCGACAGCGTGGGGCCGGGGGCGGCGCAGCTGCTCTACCAGTCCCTGCCGCTGCTCGTGTTCGCCTACGTCGTCCGGTTCCTGCCGCAGGCGGTCGGCACGACGCGCTCGTCGGTGCTCGGCGTCGACCGGGAACTGGTCGGCGCGGCCCGGTTGCTCGGCGCGTCGCCGCGGAGCGCGTTCCGCAGGGTGACGCTCCCGCTCATCTCGCCGGGGTTGCTCGCCGGGGCGGCGCTCGTCTTCCTTACGACGATGAAGGAACTCGACACCACGCTCATCCTCCATCCGACAGGGTTTACAACGATAGTGACCTACATCTGGCGTGTTCAGGAGGCTGGCTACTACGGACGTGCGGCGCTACCGGCACTCGTGTTGATCGCCGTCTCCGGCCTCTCGATGATTCCGCTGCTCGGCGGGGGGAGCGACGATGCATGAGAACCCGACCTCGACGACGGACGCAGCACCCGCCGACGCGGTGGCAGGGCGTCGTGCATCCCCGACTGACCGGTCGCCGACCGCCGACCCGGTGCTGGAACTGTCCGGCGTCGGTAAACGCTACGGCTCGGAGACCGCCGTCTCCGACCTCGACCTGCTCGTCCACGAGGGGGAGCTCGTCACGCTCCTCGGCCCCTCTGGCTGCGGGAAGACGACGACCCTCCGGATGATAGCGGGCCTCGAATCGGTCACCGAGGGCACCATCGAGGTCGGCGGCACGGTGGTCGCCGGCGACGGCCCGCAGACGCCCCCGGAGGAGCGAGACGTGGGACTGGTGTTCCAGGAGTTCGCGCTGTTCCCCCACCTGACCGTCGCCGAGAACGTCGCGTTCGGCCTCGAGGACCCGGACTCGCCGGAGGCTGAAGCACGCGTCGACGACCTGCTCGACCTCGTCGGCCTGTCGGAGTACGGCGACCGCTCGCCCGAGGACCTCTCGGGCGGCCAGCGCCAGCGCGTGGCGCTCGCCCGGTCGCTCGCGCCCGAACCGGACGTCCTCCTGCTGGACGAGCCGTTCTCGAACCTCGACGTGCGCCTCCGGGTCAGGATGCGCGAGGAGGTCAAGCGCATCCTCGACGAGGCGAACGTCACCGCCGTCTCCGTCACCCACGACCAGGAGGAGGCGCTCTCCATCTCCGACCGCATCGCCGTCGTCAACGACGGCCGTCTCGAACAGGTCGGTCCACCCGAGGAGGTGTTCGAGAACCCGACGTCGCGGTTCGTCGCCTCGTTCCTCGGGCAGGCCAGTTTCCTCCCCGCCGAGGTGACGGCGGACGCCGTCGAGACGAGCGTCGGCTCCTACGACCGGGACCTGCTGGCGGGGCTCGGCGACGGCTACGCGGGGAGTCGGGTCGACGTCCTCGTCCGCCCCGACGACCTCCGGGCCGAACCGGCCGCGGCCGGCGACGCCGACGGGACCGTCGTCCGCCGACAGTACACCGGCCCGTCGTTCGTCTACCACGTCGAACTCGACGACGGCACCGTCGTGCGCTGTCTCCACAACCACACCGAGGAGTTCGAGGTGGGCGACCCGGTGACGGTGACGCTCGTCGCCGACCACGAACTCGCCTGGTACCCGGCCCGATAGATGTCGGGTCGGTCGCCCGACGACGACGGCGACGATGGCTACCGCTCCCGTGGGCTCTCCACAGAGGCGTTCCGGTCGTCGCTCGACCACCTCGACCGCGGCCACCTCGCGTCGGTCGTCCTGGCCGCCGTCGGCGCTATCCTGTCGCTGTTCGTCGCGTCGACACTGTTCCCCTACCTCTCGGTGAACCACGACGAGGGCGTCTACCTCCAGCAGGCGGACCTGCTGCTCCACGGCCGACTGTTCCTCCGACCACCCGTCGAGGAGTCGTTCCGACCCTGGTTCTTCGTCGACGGGGCAGAGGGCCTCTACTCGAAGTACGCACCCGTCCCGGCGGCCGTCTTCGCGCTCGGCCGACTGCTCGGCGGGTACTCGCTGGCGACCGCGGCCATCTCGGCCTCGCTCGTCGCGGGCGTCGTCGCCCTCGGCCGAGAGCTGTTCGACACGCGGGTCGGCGTCCTCGCGGGCGTCCTCCTGCTCGGGACGCCGCTGTTCGTCGTCCACGCGGGCCTGTTCCTCCCGTACGCGCTGACGACGACGCTGAACGTCGCCTTCGCCGTCTGGTACCTCCGAGGCGAGCGCCGCGAGAGCGTCCGGGACGCGGCGCTGGCGGGCCTCGCCGTCGGCGTAGCGTTCTTCGCCAGACCCTACACCGCCGTGCTGTTCGCCCTCCCGTTCGTCGGCCACGCGCTCGCCACCGCCGTCCGCTCGCGCGTGTGGCGGGTGCAGACCGATACGTCACAGAGCGAGACTCGCGGACTCCTCGTCCGTCGCATCGTCACCGCGACGATAGGGTCCGTAGGGGTGCTCGTCGCCCTCGGCTACAACGCCGTCGTGACCGGCGACCCGTTCGTGTTCCCCTACCTGGCGTTCGCGCCGACCGACGGCGTCGGCTTCGGGCGACACGCGCTGCTCGGCCACGCCGTCGACTACACACCCGAACTCGCGCTCCGCGCGAACGCGCTCGTCCTCCGCGACCTGTTCGCCGAGTGGGTCGTCGCCGGACCGCTCGGGACCGTCACAGCGGCGGTCGGCCTGCTACTCGTCTTCGTCGTCGGTGTGCACGGGTCGAGTGGCGTCGAGGGAGGGGGCGACCGCGTCCGCCCCGCGCTCCTCGCCGCGACGTACCTCACCGTGGCGGGCGGGAACGTCGCGTTCTGGGGGAACTACAACGTCCTCGGCTCGCTGGCGTCCGACACCGACGGCCTCGTCCACTACCTCGGCCCGTACTACCACTACGACCTCGTCGTTCCGACGGCGGTGTTCGCCGCCGTCGCCGTCGTCGCCGCGGTCGAGTGGCTACGAGAGACGGTGCCGGCGTGGCTCGCCCGCCGGGACGGCGTCGGTGCCGACCGAGCGCCGCAGGTCGTCGTGGCGATACTCGTCGTCGGTGCGGTGGTCGCGAGCGGCGTCGGTGCGGCCGTCGTCGGTGCACGCGTCGCCCCGAACGCCGGGGTGACCGAGGAGTACAGCGCCGGGTACGCACCCTTCGACGACGGCCCGCCCGAGGAGTCGGTCGTCTTCCTCCCGGCGACGTACGGACCGTGGCTGAACCACCCGTTCCAGGCGCTCCGGAACGACGCCGCCTACGACGGGAGAGCGGTCTACGCTCTCGGCGACACCCGCGAACTCGATGTCGCGTCACGGTTCGGGGACCGCGACCTCTACCGCTACGTCTACACCGGGACGTGGGTCCCCACCGACGACTCGACTGTCCGGGCGACGCTCGTCCCGGTCGACCGACTCGCGGGCGAGCGACTCGCGGTGAACGCCACGCTCGCGCGACCGGCGACCGTGACGGGGACGACGGTTCGCCTCGCGACCGACCGCGGCTCCGCGTACCTCGTGGGAACCGACGCGGGCGGGTCGCTCTCGCTGTCGGTGGTCGTGGAGGACGGAACCGTGAGCGTCACCGGACCGACGCTCGAACCGACCGGGTCAGACGGGAGCGTCGCACTCGACGAGTCCGACGAGGTCCACGTCGAGGTGTTCGTCGACACCGGGCCGACCGGCGGCTACAGCTACGAGGTGACGTTCCCCGTCGAGTCGCGCGGTGGGACGCACCGGGCGCTGTCGCCGACGGCCGAACGCTGTCCCGTCCCCGACCGCTGCGTGCCGGTCGCCCTCGACGACTCGGGGCCCGACCGGGGGACGAACGCGACCGTCTCGGACGGCAGCGCCCGGCGATAGACCGACGCCAGTCCCGTCCGCCGTTCAGGACCGTCGTCGGCGTCGCTCCTCGGCGCAGACGGTCAGAATCGACCCGCCGATGGCCCTGCCGCCGGCGAACGGGTCGAGTTTCGTCTCGCCGATGCGTTCGTCGTAGTCGATGGGTTCCTCCCGGACGCGGTAGCCCCGCATCACCGGGCGGATCAACAGTTCGGCGGAGAGGCCCGTGTTCTCCGTCCACTCGATGGACTCGACGACCGACTCGTGGTACGCGCGCATCCCGGTCGTCACGTCGTGCAGTCGCCTCCCCGAGAGGAGGCTAGCCAGCGCCGCGAACGCGTGGTTCCCCGCCCGGTTGACGCGCGGCATCGTCCGCGCACCGTGGTACAGTCGGTCGCCGCTCACGACGTCGTACCCCTCGTTCACCAGGTCGAGGAAGTCGGGGATGCGGTCCATCGGGTAGGTCCCGTCGCAGTCGGTCGTCACCCGAACCGGGGTGGTCGCCTCCCGCAACGCCCGGCTCACGGCGACTCCGTAGCCCCTCGGTGGCTGGTCCACGACGGTCGCCCCGTGGTCGCGGGCCACCGCGGCGGTCCCGTCGTCGGAGCTGTCGACGACGACCGCCTCCGCCCGTCCGTCGGTCGCCGCCTCGATGTCGTCGAGCACCGGCCCGATGGCGTCGACTTCGTTGTACGCCCCCATCACGACGCTCACGTCGTCGAGGCCGTACGCTCGCTCGTGCATTGCTCCGGAGGGGGTGCGGCTCGTTGTTAAGCGTTACCAGAGCCATCGAGGGACGCACGCCTCCAACGGACGCTACCGGGTGGTCTCGCGCTGGACTGACTCACCACTCCGGGACGTGAGCACGGTCGCCACGGCATCTCCGTGTTCGTCGCAGCGTCCCTCGTGGGCTTCAGGGCGGAGCGGCCGTCACCGGATTCCGACGCCCTCTGCCAGCAGTTCGTGCGACCGGAGCGCCTGCTCGTGCGTCCCGGTGACGTGTTGAATCATCACCTCGTCGACGCCGACCCGGTCAGAGAGCTGTTCGAGCAATCCGGCGAGTCGCTCCGGACTCCCCGAAATCGCACGCGGCCACTCCTCCGAGTCGAGCGTCGCGGGCGTCGGGTCGGGTACGCCACCGAGTTCGTCGAGCGCCTCCTCGACGGACGGCCGCGTCCCGACGACACCGCGCTGCATCCGCTGGTAGGTCGCTTCGGCCACGGCGCGCAGCCGTGCAGCCTCCTCGTCGGTCTCCGCACAGACGGCGTTCACCGCGACGATGCCCTCCGGCTCCTCGACGCCACCGGCCAGCCGCGACGCCTCGAACCGCTCGCGGTACTGCTCGAACGCGTGCGTGGCGAACTGCGGGCGGATGAACGCCGCGAAGCAGTAGGGGAGGCCGAGTTGGCCCGCGATGCCCGCACTCGACGGACTCGACCCGAGGACCCAGGGCGCGGGTGGGTCCCCGTTCGAGCGGGGGATGGTCAGGTCGCTGTAGGGGTGTTCGTCGGGGAAGTCGTCGTAGAGGTGGTTGACGACGCTCTCTATCTTCTCGGCGTGGTCCTCGTCGGGGTTCTGCACGCGGCGACTCGTCTGGAGGGCGCGGTCGGACGCCGGCGAGCCGTTCGCTCGACCCAGCCCCGCGTCGATACGGTCCGGCGCGAGTCCGTCGAGCACGCCGAACTGCTCGGCGACCTTGAACGGGCTGTAGTGGTTGAGCAACACGGCTCCCGACCCCAGTCGGATGGTGTCCGTCTCGGCGGCCAGGTGGCCGAGCAGCACCTCGGGCGACGTGCCGGCGATGGAGTCGGCCATCCCGTGGTGTTCGGCGACCCAGAACCGCTCGTAGCCGAGTCGTTCGGCCTGCTGGGCGGCGTCGACGGTGTTCGCGTACGCCTCCGTGGCGCTTCCGCCGTCGGGGAGCGGGGACAGGTCGACAACAGAGAGGTCCATAGCAGGAGTCGGGGACTGCGAGGGGTAACGGTTCGGTTAGTCCGAAGGTTCGTGGGTGTTCTCGCTCCGGCTGTGGACCGGCCCCCACCCGTTCTCGGGGTGTCTCGCGGCGCGAATCCGCCCGCGATGGACGCCGTTGATGGTCTTGATGACGACGACACGGTACGTCCCACCTACCTCCCCGTCGGGAACGTGGATTTCCCTCCCGTCGTCGTCGACGCCGACCGGCACTCCCTCGTCGCTCGCTCGCTCCAGCGTGACCTCGACGACGTCCTCCTTCATTGGCCGTCCCACGGCGACCGCGAACAAACCAGTTTCTCCGCGAGTGGGCGCGAAGATGGTGCGATTTCAATACGCGTCGGTAGCAACCACGGACCGATGACGTGGCGCGATAGCTGGCCGGGAGACCCGGAGTTCGACGACGAGGTGTCGGTCGCTATCAAGCCCTCCGCCGTCCGCGACTGTGGGGTCGTCGAGTCGTACGCCGAGGAGCACGGCGAGGTGGTGCAGTTCACCTCCGTCGAGGCGGCCCGCGAGGAACTGACCCGGCATCGCACGTCCGCGGAGTTGAGCCTCCAGCGAGTCGCGCCGAACGACCCCGCCGAAGTCGAGTGGTACCTCGTGAGTCTCGGGCAGCACGGCTACAGCGCCGACGAGCGCGGGCCGCCGGACGAGGGGTGGACGTTCGACCCCACGGCGAACCAGTACGGCGCGTTCGGCGAGGCGCTGTTCACCGCGACGCCACACGGGACGAGACCGCTGAAGCAGTTCGTCCACCGCGACCTGGGAATCGACGACGCCCTCCGCGTTCGGGTGGACTCCTCACCGCCAGTCGTCTCGAACGACGCGGGGACGTGGCACCCCGACGTCGCGGCCGCGGTCAGGCTTCGGTGGGGGCCGGACGTGCAGCGGTACCTGTTCGAGGTGAAGACGGGGACCGGCGAACTCGAACGGACGCAGGAGGCGACGATGCGGGAGCACGCCCGGTCACAGGCACGCGACCGGGTCGTCCACGTCGTCGCCGACATCGCCGGACTCCCGGAGGAGTACTCGGTCGAGTTCCACGCGGTCGGCTGAGGCGGACCCGACCTCGCGGGTCCCCACACTCTGTACGGCCAAGCGAGCCGTGGGGAGGTCCGCGACCGAGGACGCGACGGTCGACGCCGAGGGGAGGCGACTTATCGCCGCCCGTGTCCCGAGCGGGGGTAAGGTAGTTCACTCACCACCTCGTGGCTTCGCACGACATGTCAGACGGCGATTTCGAGGGCTACGGCGGACGCCACGTCCCGGACGTGCTGGAAGACCCGCTCGAACAGTTGGCGGCGGCGTACGACGACGTCGCCCACACCGACGCGTTCCGGTCGGACCTCCGCGACCTGCTGGAGACGTTCGCCGGGCGACCGACCCCGCTCTACCACGCGCGCAACCTCAGCGAACGCTACGGAGCAGACATCTACCTGAAACGCGAGGACCTGCTCCACGGCGGGGCGCACAAGATCAACAACACGCTGGGCCAGGGGTTGCTGGCGAAGGAGACCGGTCGGACGAGACTCATCGCGGAGACCGGGGCGGGCCAGCACGGGACGGCCACCGCGATGGTCGGCGCACTCCTCGGCCTCGACACAGAGATATACATGGGGAAGAAGGACGCCGAGCGCCAGCAGATGAACGTCTTCCGGATGCGCCTCATGGGCGCGGAGGTCAACGAGGTGACCCGCGGCGGCGCGGGCCTCGCGGACGCCGTCGACGTCGCCCTCGAGGACTTCGCCCAGAACGTCGACGACACCCACTACCTCGTCGGGAGCGTCGTCGGCCCGGACCCGTTCCCCCGGATGGTCCGCGACTTCCAGAGCGTCATCGGCCGGGAGGCCCGCGAGCAGTTCGTCGACCGGACCGGTGACCTGCCGGACGCCGCAGTCGCCTGTGTGGGCGGCGGGTCGAACGCCATCGGCCTGTTCCACGCGTTCCGCGACGACCCGGTCGAGTTCTACGGGGCCGAAGGCGGCGGCGAGGGGTCGGACTCGAAGCGCCACGCCGCACCGCTCGCGAAGGGCCGGGACGACGTCATCCACGGGATGCGGACGCGCGTCCTCGACGACGACGTCGAGGTCCACTCAGTCTCGGCCGGCCTGGACTACCCCGGCGTCGGTCCGGAACACGCGATGTTCCGCGAACTCGGCCGCGCCGAGTACACCGGCGTGACGGACGACGAGGCGCTCGCGGCGTTCCGCGAACTCAGCGAGACGGAGGGCATCATCCCCGCACTGGAGTCCAGCCACGCGGTGGCGCGCGCCATCGAACTCGCGGAGGCCGGCGACCACGACACCATCCTCGTCAACCTCTCCGGCCGCGGCGACAAGGACATGGAGACGGCGGCCGAGCGGTTCAGCCTGTAGGCGCGGTGTCGTGGGGGACTCCCCGCCAGCGTCCGCGTTTCGGTCTGACCCCCAACCGGAGCATCCGCGGTGAGACAGCGTCCCATCGAGCGGACGCTGGGTCGTACTGACCGGTCCGAGTGGCTGACGACGCGACCCTCATTACGACGAGTCGTCTACTCCGGACGGTGACCGAGGGTGACGAACGACCAAGAGAGAGTCCATCCGACGACGCTCGTACTCGACGAGATCCACGAGAACCCCGCTGACAGGGACGCACACCACCTGAACGAGGAGTTCGTGGCGTTCGAGAACGACGGCCCGCTGCCGCTGGCTATCGGTGGGTGGACTGTCGCGGACGAATCGGGTGCCGAGTACCGGTTCCCGAAGGGGACGTCGCTGGAAGCCGGTGAACGGCTCGTCCTCCGGAGCGGGTCGGGGACCGACACCGACTCGACGCTCTACTGGAGCGCGTCCGAACCGGTGTGGGCGAACCCCGGCGATACGGTCGTCGTTCGCGACGCCGAGGGGCGCGTCCGCATCCGCGAATCGTACAACGAGTGAGCGAGGCGTCCGGTCGCTCGAAACCGGTGAGCGAGTCGGCCCGAACGACGGGGGGACCGGACTCCGTCGCGTCGGCGAAGCACGACGTCGGGTGTTGCGCCGCGCGAACGCGGAGCCACCGGCGGCACCATCGAAGAACGACCAGTAGACGACCAGAGACGTCGCCGGGAGACGGTCCGTGCGGCCGGTCACCGATGGGCGACAGTCAGTCCCGCCGCACCGAGTGTTTATCGCCCCATGCGAGATATGAACAACCATGTCATACGTCGTCAAGATGCCGAAGTTGGGGATGGACATGGACCAGGGCACCGTCGTCGAGTGGTTCGTCGACGAGGGCGACGAGGTGAGCGAGGGGGACGTGGTCGCCGAAATCGAGTCCGAGAAGACGACCGGCGAGATAGAGGTCCGGGAGGATGGCGTCCTCCGCGAGGTACTCGTCGAGGTCGGTGACAGCACGGAGCCGGGCGGTGCGGTCGCCGTCGTCGGCGGCCCCGACGAGGACATCTCGGCCCTGCTGGCGGAGGCGGGTGTCGAGGCCGAGAGCGAGTCGGGCGCGACCGACGCCGCGGAGCGCGACGGCACGGCTCCCGCGGCCACCGAGGAACCCACTCAGGCCACGAGCGCGACCGGGAGCGGCGGGTCCATCGCGGCACAGGTCGACGTCGTGGCGACCCCGCGAGCCAGGCGACGAGCGGAGGAGACGGGCGTCGACCTCGCGAGCGTGACCGGAACGGGGCCGGAGGGAGCCATCACCGCGGACGACGTGAACGAGGCCGTCTCGGCGGGAGCGGCTGAGGAGGGGGCCGCGAGCGAGGCGGACGTGAAGGTGACGCCGCGGGCGAGACGACGCGCCGAGGAACTGGACGTCGACGTGTCGACCGTCGAGGGGACCGGGCCACAGGGAGCCGTCTCGGAAGGGGACGTCGAGGCCGCTGCAGCGCCGGGCGAATCAGGAGCCGAGTCGACCGCCGAGATGGAATCGACGGGGACGGAACCGGCTGCCGACGCTCAGGCGGCAGCGACAGAGACGGGCGGCACAGCGACGAGAGGGACGACGGCAGAGAGCGCTCCGCGCGGCGAACTGGACAGCGTGGAGCGGGTGTTCGCCTCCCCGCGCGTCCGTCGCCTCTCGCGCCAACTCGGCGTCGACATCGAGGCCGTCGAGGGGACGGGCGTCGGCGGGGCCATCACCGAACCGGACGTCCGCGCTGCGGGGAGCGCGGCGAGGGAGCCGACGGCCAGCCAACCGGCCACCGACGGGACGACGGCGACCGAAGCGACCGAACCGGTCGGCACCCGCGACGAGGAGCGGCCGCTGGGGAGCATGCGGCGGACCATCGCCGAGCGACTCGGGGAGAGCTATCGCGAGGCGGTCCACGTCACGGTCCACCGCACCGCCGGCGCGGCGGACCTGCTGGCGGCCGCGAAGGCGGCGAAGGCGGGCCTCGACGTCGCCGTCTCGGTCAACGACGTGCTGTTGCTCGCCGTCTCCGCGACGCTGGACGCCCACCCCGAGTTCAACGCGACGGCCGAGGACGAGGTGCACCGACTCCACGAGGACCACAACCTCTGCGTCGCGGTCGACGTCGACGCGGGCCTCGTCGCTCCCGTGATTCGGCGCGTCGACCAGCGCTCGCTCGCGGAGGTGACCGAGGAGCGCCGGGCCGTGACCGACCGTGCGCTCGCCGGGAACCAGACGATGGACGACCTCACGGGCGGGACGTTCACCGTGTCGAACCTCGGCGGCCTCGGCGTCGAGTCGTTCGACCCGGTCATCAACCCGCCGCAGGTCGCCATCCTCGGCGTCGACGCCATCGCGGACGCCGTCGTTCCCGGCGAGGGCGGCGAACCGACCGTCGAGAAGCGCATCGGCTTCGACCTCTCGTTCGACCACCGGTACGTCGACGGGGCCGACGCGGCCCGCTTCCTGCGGACGCTGGTGACGCACGTCGAGGACCCGTGGCCGCTGGTCATCGCAGCAGGCGGGCGGTGACCACGAGTCGGGAGGGGAGCCAGCGTCAGCGCTCGGTCGAGAAGTAGCCCTCGCGGGCGGCGCGGTCGTACACCGCCTCGACGTCGACCAGCAGGGGGCCGTCGGCCACCGGTCGGACGTCGACCGCGGCCTCGCTGAGTTCGAGTTCCCGTTCGCCGTCGACCGACAGCACCCCGCGGGAGACGTCGAACGAGAACGCCTCCTCGTCGTCGAGTCGTCGCCACGCCTCGATGCCGACGCGTTCGACGACGCCGGGGACGGTGACGGCGCGGACGGACTCCGGGCTGGACTCGACCGGCCCGACGCGGAAGGCCACGCCACCACTCTGGTCGAAGGGGTGGACCGAGAGCCCGCCGGCGATACCGGAGAGGCCGATGTCGCTGGGCGACGCTCTCGACACCACCCCGCCGACGATGGTGTCGGCGTCGAGCAGCGCGCGGGTCCCGACGAACTGCTGGTCGACGACGCCGAGCGTCGCCAGCCCTCGGAGGTGCTTCTCCCCGGTCGGCGTCCGGGCGACGGCCTCGACCATCCCGTGGCGAGCGGTCGTCGCCTCGCGGTCCACGACGCCCGTCGCGACGAGCGCCGCGGCCCCGCCCGCGACGGTGCCGTCCACCGCGCTCGGGACGACGTTGTTCGTCCCCGTCGAGACGCTCACGACGGGCACGTCCTCGACGGTGTGGGCGACGTCGCGGTTGGTCCCGTCGCCGCCGAGGACGACCACCGCGTCCGCCTCCTCGGCGAATCGTTCGGCGGCGCGCCGGGTGTCCCGACCGTCGCCCTCGACAGGCATATCGAGGAGCGTCACGGAACCGCCGTCGGGCGCGTCGGCGTCCGCGACGAGTCGCTGGCCGAGGTTGCCGCCGTCGGGCATCACGAGCACCTCGACGTCGTCACAGAGCGTCAGTCCCGCGAGGACGCACTGGGCGGTACGGCGCTTCCCGTAGGCGTCGCTGACGCTCGCGCCGCCGACGAGGCGGCGGATGTCCCGGCCCGCCGCCGGGTTGACGACGAGGCCGACCGTCGCGCCCACTCAGACCACGCGCTCGATGGCCGCCCGGACGCCGTCGGCGTCGGGCATCACCTCGCTCTCGAGGACGGGGCTGAACGGGATGTGCGTGTCCGGGACGCCGACCCGCTGGATGGGCGCGTCGAGGCTGAAGAACCCCCGTTCCTGGACCCGCGCGACCACCTCGGCGTGCGTGCCGTACGAGAGCGGACTCTCGTCGGCGACGACGAGGCGGCCCGTCTTCTCGACGCTCTCGAGGAGCGTGTCGGTGTCCATCGGGTACAGCGACTGGAGGTCGATCACCTCGACGCTGGTCTCGCCCGCCAGTTCCTCGGCGAGGCCCAGCGACTCGCCGACCATGCGCTGTGTCGCGACGACGGTGACGTCGCTCCCCTCGCGTTCGACACTGGCCTGTCCGAGCGGGACGGTGTAGTCGTCGTCCGTCGGGACCTCACCCTCCTCCTCGTATATCTCCTTGTTCTCGAAGAAGAAGACGGGGTCGTCCGACCGGATGGCGGACTTCAGCAGGCCCTTCGCCCCTCGCGCCGTCCCCGGCGTGACCGCCATGACGCCCGGCAGGTGGGCGAACCACGTGTGGATGGTGCCCGAGTGCTGACTGGCCGCGCCCATCCCGGCACCCTCCGTCGTGCGGACGGTCAGCGGCATCTCGGTCTTCCCGCCGAACATGTAGCGGTTCTTCGCCATCTGGTTGAGAATCTGTTCCGCGCAGACGCCGAGGAAGTCCGAGAACATGATCTCGACGATGGGGCGGCTCCCGGTCGCCGCCGCGCCGACGGCCGCGCCCATGAAGCCCGCCTCGCTGATGGGGGTGTCGCGGACGCGGGTCTCGCCGAACTCCTCGACCAGGTCGCCCGTCACCGAGAGGACGCCCCCGAACTCGCCGACGTCCTCGCCCATGACGAAGGTGTCCTCGTCGCGCGATAGCTCCTCCCGGAGCGCCTGCCGAATCGCCTCCCGGATGGTCATCGTCTCGGTCTCCGATACCGCCTCTCCCGTGGTCGTCTCGGTACTCATGGTCGGTCACCGCCGTCGGTGCGGACGCGCTCCGCGAACGCCGTTATCTCGGGGACGACTGCGTTGAACATGTCCTCGTACGCTTCGCTCGGGTCTGGGTAGTCGGCCGCCTTCGCTCGCTCGGCGGCGTCGTCTATCTCCCGTTCGGTCTCCTCGCGGAGTTCCTCGAACTCCGCTTCCGTGATGGTGCCAGCGTCGACGAGTCGCTCCTTGAACCGGTCGATGGGGTCGCGTTCTCGCCACTCCTCGACGTCCTCGTTCGTCCGATACGGCTCGTGGTCGCCCTCGAAGTGGCCCTTGTAGCGGTAGGTGTCCGCCTCGATGAACGTCGGGCCGTCGCCCGCCGCGGCCCGTTCGCGGGCCTTCTCGACGGCCTCGTAGACGGCGGTGACGTCCATCCCGTCGACGGTGAAGCCGGGGATGTCGTACGCCTCGGCCGTCGCGGCCAGGTGTTCGACGTTGTGCTGTTCCTCGACGGGCGTCGCCTCGCCGAAGTGGTTGTTCTCGACGACGAAGACGGCCGGGAGGTCCCACGTCGCGGCGAGGTTGATGGCCTCGTGGACCTGCCCCTGTGCGACCGCACCGTCGCCGAAGAAGGCGAGCGCGACCCGGTCTTCGCCCTTGTAGGAGGCGGTCAGCGCCGCGCCAGTCGCCAGCGGTGGCCCCGCGCCGACGATACCGTTCGCGCCGAGCATCCCCGCGTCCACGTCCGCGATGTGCATCGACCCGCCCTTGCCGTTGCAGTAGCCGTCGCGCTTGCCGTACAGTTCGGCCATCATCTCGTAGGTGTCGAGTCCCTTGGCGATGCAGTGGCCGTGTCCGCGGTGCGTGCTGGTGATGTAGTCGTCCGGTTCGAGCGCCGAGACGGCTCCCACCCCGACGGCCTCCTCGCCGAGGTAGAGGTGGACGAACCCCGGTAGCTCCCCGTCGGCGAACAGTTCGCCGGCGCGTGTGTCGAACGCCCGAATCGTGAGCATCCGACGGAGCATCTCTACCTGCCCATCTTCGGTGTTGATGTCTATCGTTACCATGCAGCACGACCTAGCGAACAATCTATAATAAATGTTCATTCACAAACCGCGAGCGGATACCACTGGATGTTTCGAGCGAGAACTCGTTCTCAGTTCGCGTACTGTGTGACGAGCGGCCAGTTCGCCCGAGACATCGACAGCTCACGGGGGGTTCCAGCGTCGCGACTACCGACCGAGCAGCGAGTCGAGCAGGTCCCGAAGCGCCCCGGCGTTCGACTTCGTCTCGTCACCTCGCGCCCCGCTCGGTCCGCGCTCGACGTCGACATCGGTTTCGTCGGGTCCCCCCCGGCTCTCCCCGTCGAGCGAGACGGTGCAGCGGGGTGAGTTCTCCTGGCAGACCCGCTCGCCAGCCACGTCGATGCTGCCCGTGACCCTGGAGTCGGGTGAGTTCCGGAGCGAGACGCCCACGTCGGCCTCGGGGGCGTGCATCTCGACGGCAACGGACGATTCGGGGCGACCGCGGAGGTCGACGACGCCGTCGAACGGTCCCAGCCCACCGCCGTGTTCGACCGTGACCCCCTCGAACGCGAGCCCGTAGGGCGGTTGCGGGTCGAACGTCGCGTCGTACCCCTCGCTCGGGTCGAGCGCGTAGACGGCGGCCGTGTCACGGACCGTGATGTCCGTGTCGGCGACGGTGACGTCGAGTCCCGTACTGGTGAACCGGAGCGCCTGCCCGACGGTCCGGTTCGACAGGACCTCGACGGTGCAGTTCTCGATGCGCCCGCCGTGGTGGTCGCCGGCCTGCCCGGCGTAGAAGATGCCGTTGGCGGCCTCGAACGCGCCGGTGTTGTCGGGGTGCTGTTCGTCGTGGTCGATACGGACGTGACAGTCCCGGCAGACGCTCGTCCCCCCCATCCGGAGGCCCGCCATCGCGCAGTTGACGGCCGTGACGCGGTTCGCGACGACCCGACCGTGCCCCGAGGAGTAGACGGGCGCGTCGCCGTTGACGTTGCGCCACTCGCAGTCGGCGTAGACGACGGTCCCCGCGTGGTGCTCGTTGTGGATGCAGATGCCCTTCCCGCCGCCGTGGCCGTCGATGTGCGACGGTCCGGTCACGTCCACCCGCTCGACGACGCCGATACCGTCCTCGCTCTTCACCTGGGTGTACAGTTTGAACTGGTCGACACGCGCCGCGTCGTCGGGGATGGCCGTCGACCCGGTGTCCGGTTCCCTGCCGGGCGGCGTGTAGCCGACCCACTCGACGTCGCGGACGACGAGACCGGTCGTCGGCGCGAGACGGAACGCGGCCCCGGCGGTGTCCCGGCGGTCGGTCCAGTCGAGAGTGAGGTTCGAGAGTTCGTGGCAGCGACCGCCGCCGACGTTCAGCAGGAACTCGCCGGCGGTGCCGGAGACGGAGCGGATGACGACGTCCTCCCGAGTGTCGCCGAGTCCCCGGAGACCGACGCGCTCGGCGCTGCCGGTCGTCCAGTTCGCGCCGTCGTAGGCGTACTCGCCCGGCGGGACGACGACGAGCGTCCCGTCGCCGATGCCGTCGAGGGTGATGGGGACCGCACCGTCGGGGTCCCAGCCGAGGTCCTCGACCGCGTCGACCGCGCGGTCGTACTCCCAGTCGATGGTCGCGTCGTCCGGTGCGTCGACGGTCGCCGTCGCCTCGACGGCCAGGTTCACGTGTGGTCGTTGGAGTAGCGGCGTGATAGCTGTGGCTCACGCGCTCCGTGGAACGACCGCTACGCGTCGCTGGTCGGTCGTAGTGCCTGAGCGGCGAGACGCACCCGACGCGTCGATTGCTTCGACCCGTCGACGCTGGACCCGCCGACCCGGACTGTCGGCCGAGGTCACGTCACCCGTCGCCAGTCGGTCGCCTCCTCGAGTTCGGGGAGGACGGACTCCAGGTCCATCTGCGCGGCGCCGTAGAACTGCTCCTTCTCGAGCGGCGACCTGACGCGCAGGACGACCGTCGCACTCGTCACCTCGACGACCGACAGCGCCCAGATGGCGTCGTCGCGTTCCCACTCGCTGTGGAGTACGGCTTCCTCGTCTTCGACGACCCGCGTTCCCAGTTCCCAGCTCAGTCGGGACAGGTGCGGGACGTCGACGGGCACCGCCGGCGGGAGTCGCGGAGCGTCACCGTCGCCGCCTCGAGAGCCACGCATCGACATACCACGACGCGCGTCCCCCACGACGAAAAGCGTGGCTGTTCGTTCGGGGACTACTCCGCCAGCATCGTCCTGGCGCCGTCGACGACCAGTCGGTCGAGCGCGGCGGAAGCGAGGCCGAACGCCACGAAGAACACGGCCATCACGAGTGCCGCGTCGACGTCGAACGCAGCGACGTCGGGACGTGCGACGACGGGTATCAGCGCGACGGCCGTCTCGACGGCGCTCTCGAACGTCCACGCCGCGACGACGCCCCCGAGGAGCGCCACCACCAGGAACACCAGCGCCCGTGGTTCGGCGGGGAGCGCCCACTTCCAGCGGCCAGGGTTCGAGTACACCCCGACGCCGAGCGCTCCGAGTTGCCGTCGCACCTGCTCGATGGCCGTCATCAGGAGGACGAACCAGAGGAACAGCGCCAGTCCCAGACCGACGAGCGAGCGCGAGACGTCGAGGACGTCCGCGAGGACCGCAGTCGCGGTCGGCGTCGCCCGGGTCACGACGACGTAGAACAGCACGTAGCCGAGGACGGCGTCGACGGGACCGTACGCCGGAAACCGCCGTTCCCCGCCGGTTGCGGTGGGCTGTCGTGCGTCGAGTCCGTGACCGGCGTGGGCGCTCATACACCAGTGTACGCTATATAGAATCATCAAGCGGCCGGCCGACTCCCGGCGCGTGAGAACGACGGTGACGTAGAGAGGCGACCAGAACAGGGTCATTGAGGCGGCACAGGCGGAACGTGGAGGGTTCCGACCCTGCTCAGGCAGTGGCGAACGCGCCGTCGTCGACCGGTGCGCCACAGCGGACGCAACCGACCGCGAGCAGGGCCGTTCGCTTCGCGGTGTCGACCGCGACCGTCACCTCACAGTCGGGACAGACGAACTGGAACCGTGCCTCGGTGTTCATACCAGTCGGTACGACGTCAGCGGATAAGTGACGGCGGGTCGTTCTCAGCCGATGGGAGTTCCGCCGATGACCACCGCGAACCGAGGACTGCGTCTGGCGGCCGACGACGGTCCGGAACAGAACGGGCGAGAGAGTAGCGTCAGGGGAGTAGCCGCCGGAGCAGCGCCGACCGCCACACGTAGTCGGCCGCCGAGAGGACGACGGCGACGGCGACGAGGATGGCCATCTCGGTGAGACGGTCAGCGGCGAGCTGTGCGCCGGCGGCGTTGGCGACGAGAGATACACTCCGGGCATCATTCTCGTTCGTCGGGAACAGGGGTCTCGCGACCGCTCGTTCCCTCGCTCACATCCCGGCGAGTCAGCCCGTCGCGACCCGCCATCCCGTCGCGACCCACACCATCAATACGCCCCCGTCCGAACTCCCGCCGAGACGATGGCACCAGGGATTCGTGCGACGGTGCGGTTCGCCGCTCCCGAGGGCTGTCCCATCGCGCGGGTCTCCGCGGTCACCGGGAGGGTCGTCGACCAGACCGCCACGAGCGTCTCGCTCGGCGACACAGGGAGCGTCACCGAGTTCATGGTACCGGACGGCGACGACGCGGGGGAGTCCGACCCGGACGGCGTCGGAGCAGACGAGAACGAGGAACTGACCGACCTCGCCGACCCCGTCTTCTCCTACGGAACCGCGACGCTCTATCGCACGACCCACGACGGGGACGTCGACTGCCCCTGCGAGTGTCTCGGGCAGTTCGGCTGCCCCGTCCACCGCTACGTCGCCGAGGACGGCGACCTGACGCTCGTGTTCCACGCCGAGGACTTCCAGCAGCTCCAGACCGTGATGGGCGAGTTCCGGGAGCGCTTCACCGGCGTCGACGTGCAGCGGCTCCTCCAGCCACCGCTGGAGGGGACCCGCGAGGAACGGTTGTTCGTCAACCGGGGGAAGCTGACGGACCGCCAGCACGAGGTGCTGCGGACGGCCTACGAGCGGGGCTACTTCGAACGCCCGAAACGGGCGAACGCGACCGAACTCGCCGACGAACTCGGCATCTCCCAGTCGACGTTCACCGAACACCTCGTCACCGCACAGCGGAAGCTCCTCGACGACGTGCTGGAGACCGACTCGTAGCGGGCCGTAGCGGACCGTGGCGGGACGGTCGGCGTCGGGGAACGGGGAACCGGCGGAGGAGAAACGGTTTATGCGGACCGTCTCATCGGTCGAGTAGGAATGACGCTCGCACAGGAGACCGAGATGACGGAGTCGGAGATCGACGCGTTCCTCGGCCGTCACGAGACCGGCGTGCTCTCGCTCGCCGACGACGGCACGCCGTACGCGATTCCGATCTCCTACGGCTACGACGCCGCCGAACGAGCGTTCTACATGCGGCTGGTGTCGACGCCCGAGAGCGAGAAGCGGCAGTTCCTGGGCTCCTCGCCACGCTCGCGCCTCGTCGTCTACGAGGAGGCCGACGGTGGCGACACCTACCGGAGCGTCGTCGCCGTCGGTGCCCTGGAGGACGTCGCCGTGGAGGAGCTGACGGTCGAGCACATCGAGCAGTACGGCGAGGCGAAACGACCGCTGTTCGAGATTTGGGGGCGCTCGAAGCGCGACCTCGACATCCAGCTGTACACCCTCGAGCCAGAGGAACTGAGCGGACGGAGAACGGAGATAGACCGGGACGCGGACGAGTGAGCGGTGCGGCCCCGGAGCGGGGCGTCTCTTCGTGGACCGTGTAGCGAGACCGGGCCGAGAGTCAGCCGCAGGCGAAGTGGTCCGCGTCCACCGTCGCGCCACAGACCGGACAGCCGTTGGTCAGCGTCGCGTCGCGCATCGGACCGTTCAGTTCGATGCGTTGTCCACACTCCGGGCAGGTGAACACGTACTCGTCCATACCGACTGCTTCGCTCACGCTCGTCTTGAGGGTTTGGCTCCCGAAATCGAGGCGGCCATCGCGTCAGCGCCCCCCGACTGCGGCCACCGCGACGCGCTCTTCTTGTCGCGCGACGCGCACGTCGACGCCCTCGGACGCGCTCACCGAGACGACGAGGTTGTCGACCTGACAGCGGTACTCGCTGGTGTGTTTCCCCGACCGGCGGATCCGGATGCGCTCGTCGAGCAGACCGACCTCGGCGAGCGTCTCGACCTTCCGGTACGTGGTCGAGAGCGGGATGTCGCACTCCTCGGAGAGTTCGGTCGCCGAGAGCGCCTCGTCGCTCGTCGCCTGGAGGATGCATCGGGCGTTCGCGTCGTCGAGCGCGTCGAGGACGCTTTCGGTGTCGAGCGACACGTCGGACTGTTCGCAGGGGCGGGCGGCGACGGGGGCCATCATCGACTGGCTCATACACTATCGTGGTGGCGCGACGACGACCAAGCTACACCACCGATATCCGGGGTGGTTTATATACCCCACCGCGAATCTGCCGCGACCGGGCGTGAGATAGCCGTCACGGGTGATGAGCTGAACCCGACCAGCGAGTGTTCGTCCGGAACCGATTCCCGCCCGGTGAGAACCGTCGTCGACGGGATGCTCGCAGGCATCCTACGACTAGTCGCTATGGGAACCTCACAGACAACCACTGAATCGGTCGGTCGGAGCAGCGCCACTGCTGGCCGTCAGCCCCGGCTCCCGAGGTACGTCGACTGGCTGGTCGCCGCCGTCGTCGGCCTCTCGGGCCTCGTGTCCGGTCTCGGCGGGAGTGCGCTGCTGCTGCTCGCGGACGTCGACCGTATCGCCACCCTCGTCGCGGAGGGTGCGATACGGTCCGACGTACTGAGCGGGCCGCAACTCGTCGACGCCACGTACGCCGTCCTCTGGTGGACCGGCGTCGGCCTCCTCGTCACGGGCCTCGCGCTCGTCGTCGCGGCCGTCGGCTACGTCGTCTACAGGCGGCGCGAAGAGCGACGGCTCGCGGACACCGTCGTCGCGACCCGAAGCGTCGGGACGAACGCCGTCGTCGGTGCCCTGGCGACCGTCGTGTTCGGATTCGTCCCGTTCTCCCCGGTCCTCGGTGGGGCGGTGTCGGGCTACCTCGCGGGCGGGGAGCAGTCCGGCGGCCTGACCGCGGGCGGGCTCTCGGGCCTGCTGGCGAGTCTGCCGTTCGTGTCCGTCCTCGCGTTCGTCACGGTCGGTATCGTCGTCGGGACGACCGGGGCACTCGAACTCGGCGGGGCACTGGTGCTCGCGAGCATCGTCCTCGGGAGCACCCTGTTCGGTGTGCTGGTCGTGGTCGGCCTGGGTGCGCTGGGTGGCTACGCCGGCCAGCGACTCTAGTGGAGGAGCCGTCGACCGCGGCCCTCTCGGGGGCCTGACGGACTCCCCGATTCCCTACCGCTCAGAAGTAGCGGGCCGCGATCTCGTCGGCGGTCCGGAGCGCGAGCGCCTGCCCGGTGTTCGTCGGGTTCGGGCCGCCGAGGCCGTTCGCCAGCGCGGAGTGGTCGGCGACGAACAGGCGCGAGACGTTCTTCGCCTCGGCGCTCGCGTCGAGCACCTTCCCCATCCGCATCGACGACTGCATGTGCAACAGGAGCGGCGGCCACTCGCAGCGGTGGACGTGCGCCGCCCCGGCCTCGCGGTGGATGCGGGCGGCGATGCGGGCGAGTTCGTCACGCTTCGCGTCGTCGTCGGGGTGGGCCTCCCACTTCACCTTCGGCACGGGACCGTGCTCGTCGCTGAAGGTGTTGTCGAGCGAGACGCCGTTGTCCTGCCGGGGCAGGTCGTCGGTGAGGATGAGCAGCGCCTTCGTCTGCCGGTAGTTCGACATCCGGCGTTTCAGCTCCTTCCCGACGACGTAGCCGCGGGTGTCCCACGGTTCGTCGGGGTCGACGGGCGTGTCGAAGCTGTAGCCCGCCTCGGTGAACAGGTAGTCCGCGTAGGAGACGAGTCCGGGCGACATCCCGATGTCCTCCATCCCGCCGACGCCGGGTTTGTCGAAGCGGACGGCCGAGTTCTGCCCGACGTACGGGTCCATGTGCTCGACCTCGGGGTTGATGTTCGCCACCGTCTCGTCGTCGTAGACGCCGACGACCCAGTCGAACCAGTGGGTCGTCAGCCCCTTGCCCACCCAGCCGTCGTCGGGGAGGCCGGCGTTGAGCCAGAGTCGCGGCGTCTCGATGCACCCGCCGGCGAGGACGACGGTGTCCGCGGAGACGGTCTGGGACTGCCCGGACCACGAGTCGCGGAACGTGACGCCCGTCGCCTCCAGCGTGCCCGCGCCCTCCTCGGTCGTGATGTCCGTGACGAAGGCGTTCGGACGGATTGCGACGTTCCCCGAGTCGGACTCGGTGTTGGTGTCGAGCGCCCGCGGCACCCAGGAGATGTTGCTCGACTTGCGCGCCTTCTCGCGGACGGGCGCGTCGACGGGCGTCGAGGAGCCCTGGAAGTGGTCACCGACGAGCGTGTCGCCGCGGAACCCGTCGTCGTAGCTGAACGACCCGTCGTAGTCGGCGTCGAGCGGTTCGCCGGTCGACGTCTCCTCCCCAGGAACCGAGACGGCGTTCGCCTGCGGCCGCCAGCCGGTCGAGACGACGTTCTTCGTGTCGATGCGGTCGTAGCCCGCGTTCGTCGCTCCCTCGATGAACACCTCCTCCTTGGCGGTCATCGGGGCCTGCTGGGTCGACGTCACCTCCTCGTTGAGCTGGAAGTACGGGACGAGGTCCTCGTAGGAGATGGGCCAGTGTGGCTGCTCGTCGATGGCGTACGGGTACGCCCGTGGGTGGTTGGAGAAGTAGTGCAACGTGGTGCCGCCGACGGCCCCGACCTGCCAGATGAACGCGTTCTGGTGGAGGTTGCGGAACCACGGCGCGCGCGAGTGGTCGGCCGGCCCGACGCGGAGGTAGCCCCACGTCGGGTCGTTCGCGTCGGCCTCGCGGTGGGTGAACTGCTCGTCGAGTAGCGACCCGTCGAGGTCGTCGGGGTCCGTGCTGACGGTGCCGCCCGCGTCGGCGTGCGGTTCGGGCCACTCCTGGTTGCCGTGCCACGGCCCGCCTTCGAGGACGAGCACGTCCAGTCCGTGCTCGCGGGCGAGGCGCGAGGCGGCGGCCGGACCGTCCGCACCGGCGCCGACGACGACGACGTCCGGGTCCCGCATCAGCGACCACCTCCGAGGCCGTCGATGACGTCGTCGCCGGTCAGGTCGTCGGGGAGGTCCAGTTCGTCGGCCGACGGGTCGGCGAACCCGCCGGGGACCGCGTGTCGCCAGTTGGCGGCGTAGCCGTCCGCCGGGCCGGGGTAGCCGCTCTGCTGGCGGCTCTGGACCTCGCCAGCGCCGGTCTGGAGGTCGCGTTCGTTCGGCGTGTCGGTCTTCGTCGACCCGTAGCCGCTCCACTCGGTGTAGTAGCCGAAGCCGTGGAGACCGTTGACGGCCATGACGACGTACTTCAGGATGCCGAGGTCCGGGACGAACGGCGAGAGCAGTTCGTCGAGGTCGTCGATGAGCCCGCCGTCGACGATGGACCAGAGACAGCGCAGGCGGTCCTCGCGGGAGAGTCTGGTGAACGTGCCGCCGCCGGGGAACTGCTCGTTCGCCGAGACGGGGTCCTCGTTGTTCCCCCGGACGACGAACTCCGCGGCCACGACGTCGAAGACGAGCGTGAACGCCGCCGCGTACGGGTAGTTCTGGAGCACGCGGTGGGTCGTCTCGGTCGCCGTCTCGACGACGAGGTCGAACTCGGCCGGTCCCGAGTCGCCGAGCGAGTCGAAGCCGACCTCGTAGCGCTCGACCGGACCGAACGTGAGCACCTCCTCCAGCGCGTCCGTGTCGAGTCCGAGGTCGACCAGGTCGAGCAGGCTGAGGTCCGCGAGGTCGGTGACGGCGTCGAGCGTCGAACCGAGACCCCCGGTGTCGAGCGTCACCTCGAACATCGAGCGAGGCATCTTCGCGGCCGCGAGGTCGTCTTTCTCGGTCACCATCTCCGCGCGAATCTCCTGGAAGTGGTCGAAGTCCCAGATGAGGAACTTCTCCAAGCCGACGTCGACACCGCCGGGGACGTGCTCCGGACCGAGTTCGTCCTCCAGTTCGGGCGTCCGAGGGACGATGGCGTCGACGATGGCCCGGTAGGTGTCCGCCGTGTGGGGGTCGCTCTCGAGCGGTGCGTTCATCGCGGTCTGTGCCTCTGCAAACGTGGCGTTGGACATCGATAGCGCCGCGAGGCCACCGATACCCTTCACCACGCTTCTCCGTGTCACTGGGCTAGATAGGTCGTCCATAGCTGTCGCTGTCGTCCGCTCCGATATCGGTTGTTCCAACAGGGTCACAACCGTAAGCACAAAACCGCGCCCACCGTGAATCAATGTTTGTCCCTAACGATTATGATAGTGTAGCCCAGACGACGCTATCGCTCGCCACCAGGCGCTCGGAAACTCGGCTTCGATACCACTGGACACGGTCTACGAGCGACGCGTGACAGACAGAGCCGAGGCGTCAGACGGGGTGGACGACGACCTTCACGATGCGTGCGCCGTCGACCTCGGTGACGCGAATCCGGTAGCCGTCGATCTCGACGCTGTCGTCGGGGTCGGGGGCACGGCCGAGTCGGTCGAGGACGAGGCCGCCGACGGTCTCGAACGCGTCGCTCTCGAACGCGACGTCGAGCGTCTCGTTGACCTCGGTGAGCGTGACGCCGCCGTCGATGGCGTAGCCGCCGTCGTCGAGTCGCTCGATGGCCGGTTCGGGCGAGCGGACGTCGAACTGGTCGCGGATGTCGCCGACGATCTCCTCGACCACGTCCTCGACGGTGACGAGACCCTCGAACGTCCCCCACTCGTCGATGATGGCGGCCATCTGACGCTGTTCGGTCTGGAACTCTTCGAGCAGTTCGTCCACGTAGAGCGTCTCGGGGACGACGAGTATCTCGCGGGCGAGGTCGCGGGCGGTGACGGTCTCGTCGTCGCCGCCGAACGACTCGCCGATGCGCAGGATGTCCTTCACGTCGATGAAGCCGACCACCTGCTCGCCGTCCTCCTCGACGACCGGGAAGCGGGTGAAGTCGGCGTCGACGACCCGCGACCGGAGTTCGGGGAGCGGCGTGTCCGCCGGGACGCTCATCACGTCGGGCCGGGGGCGCATTATCTCGCGGACCGGCGTGTCGTCGAGGTCGAACACGCCGCGGATCATCAGCACCTCCTCGGTGTCGACCTCCCCGGCGGCCCCGGACTCGGTGAGGATGGCGAGAATCTCCTCTTCGGTGTGTGACTCGTCGGTCTCGGCGGCGGGTTCGACGCCGACGAGTCGCGTCGAGAGGTTCGCGGTCCCGTTGAAGACGACCATCGCGGGCAGGAAGAGGTAGTAGAACACCTTCATCAGCGGCGCGACGAGCAGGGCGATGCGTTCGGCCTCCTGGATAGCGAGCGTCTTCGGAGCGAGTTCGCCGTAGACGACGTGGAGGAACGTGATGACGCCGAAGCCGATAGCCACCGACACCGTGTGGATGCCGGACTCAGGGAGGTACGCCGACAGCGCCGGTTCGAGGACGGCCGCGATGGCGGGTTCGCCGACCCACCCGAGCCCGAGCGACGCGATGGTGATGCCGAGCTGACAGACCGCGAGGTAGTCGTTGAGGTTGTCCGTCGCCTCCTTCACGAGCGGTGCGGAGCGCCGCCCCTCCGAGACGAGGGTGTCGACCGACGTCGAGCGCAGGCGGACGAACGCGAACTCAGCGGCGACGAAGAAGCCGTTCAGGACGACGAGCACCAGCGCCAGACCGAGTCGCGCGGCGACGATGACGGGGTCTACCATCGGTCACGTGGTGCGGGTCGGAGAGTCGGTCGAGTCGAATCCGTCGGGCCCGTCGAGCGGACGGTAGTGGGGCGGTCGGGGCGGTCGCTGCGGTCGCCCGGTTCGTCGTGACGCCCCGATACGGCGGGAGGGCGAACTGACCGGGGACGACGGGAGCGGAAGGACAGAACGGCTCGAAAGCTCCTCATGGTCCCGAGGTAGCCGTGTACGTCACAAAACCGTACCGCATGCGTCACTCGTCGCAGTCTCGTCCCGGTGGGCAGACCAGCGTCGGACTCAACGGACCTGACCGCCGTCGGAGCCTCGCATCGAGGCCCCCTTCGTCACCGGCGACCGGCCGTTGCAGAGGCAGGCTCACGGACTAACCACGTTCCCGCCCTCGGTTCTGACGATGAGCCAATCCCTGAGTGACACGACGGTCGCGATTCTCCTCGCCCCGCGCGGGACCGAGGAGCCGGAGTTCACCGAACCGCGAGACGCACTGACCGACGCGGGTGCGACGGTCGAGGTCGTCGGCGTGGAGGCCGGCGAGGTACAGACGGTCAACAACGACCTCGAACCGGGCGGGAGCTACGAGGTCGAGAAGACGTTCTCGGAGGTGTCGGCCGACGACTACGACGGTCTCGTCGTCCCCGGTGGCTCCGTCGGAGCTGACGACCTGCGTGGTAACGAGGAAGCCGTCGAGTTCGTCCGGCAGTTCGTCGAGAGCGACAGGCCGACCGGCGTCATCTGCCACGGCCCGTGGCTGCTCGCCGAGGCCGACGTGCTCGACGGCCGGACGGTCACCTCGTTCCACAGCATCGAGACCGACCTCCGCAACGCGGGGGCCGAGTGGGTCGACGAGGAGGTCGTCGTCGACGGTCACCTCGTCACCAGCCGGAACCCCGACGACCTCGACGCGTTCTGCGAGGCGGTCGTCGAGCAACTGGAGCAGGCGAGTCGGTAAGAGAGACGACCGGTCGCGGACGGCGCGGTGACCGCCCTGTCCGACGCCGAGGCGGCGCGAGCCTTCCGGGACGACCACTGACAGTCGGCAGGGACGTCCCGTTCCTCTCACCACGTCGACCCCGATACCAGCGAGACCGTGGCGCCGCGACGTTCATCCACACGGCACGTTCACCCGCTCCATCAATATTAATTCGGTTGTGAGTAAAATTCTTGAGTGGTGGGTGCCAAGGTGATGACATGGCAGTGGGAACCGCACATCACGGGAAGTCGAACCTCATCGGCGGTCGGTGGGAGCCCTCGAACGGCACCATCGAGGTCGAGGACCTCGCCGACGGCGGCGTGTTCGCCGAGGTCGCCAGCGCGACGGCCGACCAGGCGCGGGCCGCCGCCGAGGCCGCACACCGCGCCGAGCGCGAGATGCGCGAGACGACCATCGTCGAGCGCGTCGAGTGGCTGGAGGCCATCGCGGACGGCCTCCAGGCACGGAAGGACGAACTCGCCGAGGTCATCGTCCGCGAGGCCGGCAAACCCATCTCCAGCGCGCGCGGCGAGGTCGACTCGGCGGCCGAGCGCTTCCGCCGCGCGGCGGAGGAGGCGCGCAACCAGCAGGGCGAGTTCGTCGAGGGGACGACCGATGGCCACGAGGGCTGGCAGGCCATCGTCAAGCCACAGCCGGTCGGGACGGTCCTCTGCGTGGCCCCCTACAACTACCCGCTGATGACGACCGCGCTGCAGGTCGCCCCGGCGCTCGCGGCGGGCAACAGCGTCGTCCTCAAGCCCGCGACGAAGACGCCCGTCAGCGGGGCCATCCTCGCGGAGGTCGTCTCGGAGGTCGGCCTCCCCGACGGCGGGTTCAACTTCGTCGCAGGGACCAGCGGCGACATCGGCGACGTCCTCGCTGGCGACGACCGCATCGACGCCGTCGCCATGACCGGCTCGTCGAACGCCGGGAAGCACGTCGCCCGCGAGTCGGGCATGGTCGCGCTCCACATGGAACTGGGTGGCAACGCCCCCGCGATGGTGTTCCCCGACGCGGACCTCGACGCCGCGGCCGCAGACTGCGCGAAGGGGTCGTTCAAGTACGCCGGGCAGCGCTGCTCGGCCGTCTCGCGCGTCCTCGCCCACGAGGACGTCCACGACGAGATGGTCGACCGCATCGAGGCCCAGATGGACGACTGGCAGCCCGGCGACCTGTTCGACGAGGACACCGCCATCGGCCCGCTCATCAGCGACGACCAGGCCGACTGGGTGGCAGAACTCGTCGACGACGCCGTCGAGAAGGGCGCGACGCTCGTCCGCGGCGGCGAGCGCGACGGCAAGACGTTCGAGCCGACCCTGCTCGCGGACGTGCCCCACGACGCGCGCATCGTCCACGAGGAGCAGTTCGGCCCCGTCGCGGTCGTCACGCGCTTCGCCGACGAGGAGGAGGCGCTCGGCATCGCCAACGGCGGCGACCTGGGCCTCGACGCGGCCGTCTTCACCGCCGACCACGACCGCGCGATGCGCCTCGCGGACCGCATCGAGGCGGGCGCGGTCCGTCTCAACGGCGCGCCCTCCCACGGTCTCGGCGACATCCCGTTCGGCGGCGTGAAGGACTCCGGTATCGGCCGCGAGGGCATCGGCTACAGCATCGAGGCGTTCACGACGACGAAGAGCATCGTGCTCTGAACAGTCAGGTCGAACACCGTCAGGTGCGGTTCCCGTTCGTCCCGGTTCCCCGTTCTCTCCTGCTCAGTCCACGGATACCCACTCACCAGCGTCGTCGCTGCGCTGGACGCCGTCGAGCACTCGCTGGACCGCCAGCGCGTCCTGGAAGTTCGGGTGGTAGTCGCCGCCCGCTCCGGCGGCTTCGCCGCCTCCGTCTCGAGGCGTCTCCGACGCCTCGCCCTCCGCGACGGCAGAGAGGAACTCGTAGTTCTCGTGGACGAACGTGTGCTCCCACCCGACGACGTGACCCGGCGGCCACCAGTGGTCGACGTACGGGTCGTCCTCGTCGGTGACCAGCACCGTCTCGTAGCCCCGCGCGTCGCCGGTCATCACCTCCAGTTCGTTGAGGCGTTCGAGCGAGAACCGGAGGCTGCCCTCGGTGCCGTGGACGGTGATGCTGTGGTCGTTCTTGTGCCCCGGCGCGACGCGCGACGCCTCGAAGGTGCCCATCGCCCCCGACTCGTACTCGACCTGCGCGCTGTACGCGTCGTCGACGGTGACGGGTCGCGTCTCGCCCTCTTCGCCCTCCACGGGGCGCTCCTCGGTGAACGTCTGGCAGTGCCCCGAGAGACGCTCTGCCTCACCCGTCCGCTCGCCGACGAGGAACCGTGCGAGGTCGACGGTGTGCGCGCCGAGGTCGCCGAGCGCACCCGACCCGGCCATCTCCTCGTCGTTGCGCCACGACCAGGCGGCGTCGTCGTCGACCAGCCAGTCCTGCATGTAGCTGCCGCGAACCTGCCGGACGTCGCCCACCTCGCCCGCGTCGATGAGTCGTCGCGCGTACTGGATGGCCGGGACGAACCGGTAGTTGAACGCACAGGCGGCCAGCGCGTCGCTCTCGCTGGCGGCGTCGGCCATCTCCTGCGCCCCGTCGAGCGTCGGCGCGAGCGGTTTCTCACAGAGCACGTTCGTCCCCGCCTCCAGCGCCGCGACGGTGGGTTCGACGTGGAGGTGGTTCGGCCCGAGGTTGTAGAACACGTCCACGTCGTCGACGACGTCCCGCCAGTCGGTCGCCGTCCGCTCGAAGCCGAGGCGCTCTGCGGCGTCGGCCAGCGCCGACTCGTCGCGCCCGACGAGCACCGACCGTTCGGTGTCCGGCGCGTCGGGGAAGAACATCGGCAGGCGCGCCAGCGCGTTGGCGTGCGCCTTGCCCATGAAGCGGTAGCCGAGGAAGCCGATGCGGAGCGGCTCGGAAGTGTCACCCGACATCGTTACTCGGCCCAGTAGGCGTCGCCCGGTTGCGTCTCGAACACCGCACGCTCCAGCAGTTCGACGGCCTTCTCCAGACCCTCGCGGGAACTCGTCAGCGAGTCCTCGTGCTCGATGGAGAGCGCGCCGTCGTAGCCGACCATCCGGAGCGTCGAGACGAGGTCCTTCCAGTGGCCCTCGCCGTGGCCGTAGCCCACGGAGCGGAACAGCCACGAGCGGTCGGCCTCCTCGGTGTAGTCCGTCGTGTCGAGGACCCCCTTGACGCGGCTCTGGGACTCGTACACCTTCGTGTCCTTGGCGTGGACGTGGTGGATGGCGTCGTCGAGGAACCGGACGGCCTCCGTGACGTCGATGCCCTGCCAGTAGAGGTGCGAGGGGTCGAAGTTCGAACCGATGCGGTCGTTCGTCGCCTCCCGCAGGCGGGCCATCCCGGTCGGTTCGTAGACGAGCATGTTCGGGTGCATCTCGATGCCGACGTTCACGCCGTGGTCGTCGGCGTGGGTCGCGAGGTCCGACCAGTAGTCGGTCGCCACCTCCCACTGGTAGTCGTGGGCGTCGGCGTGTTCGGTCGGCCACGGGGCCGTAATCCAGTTCGGCACCGAGTCGTCGGGGCCGCCGGCGGGCAGACCCGAGAACCCGGTGACGGTGTCCACGTCGAGCTGGTCGGCGAGGCGGATGGCCTCCCGGAGTTCCGTGTCGGCCTCCTCGCCCTGTTCGCCGGGGTGGAGCGGGTTGTTGTGCGTCGCGAGCGCCGAGACGCGCAGGTCGTGGTCGTCGAGCGTCGCGCGCAGGTCGGCCTGCGCGTCCTCGTCGTCGAGGTACTGTTCGCGCGGGAGGTGGTCGTCGCCGGGGAAGCCGCCACAGCCCAGTTCGACCGCGTCGACGCCGAGGTCGGCGAGGTACGCCAGCGCGTCGTCGAGCGATTCGTCACCGAGTGGGACGGTGAGTACACCGATGTCCATGGGTCCTCATCGACCCCCGGTGATTTAGTTCTCGGTCCGCCGGAACCGTCACCCGGTGCCCGGAGGGCCAGAGCAGTCGACCATCGCTCAGTCCGTCGGACTGGGCTGGGCGGAGGACACCTGCTCGACCGCCCCGTCGAGCCGAACGGCACGGCCCGTCTCGGAAGAGCGGTAGATGGCGTCGATGACGCGCTGGACGGTGAGGCCGTCCTCGACGCTGACGGGCGCGGGGCCGCCAGTGCGGACGGCCTCGACGAACCGGCGCTGCTCCGCGCGGTGGGCCGGGTCGTCGCGGGTCTCGACGGTCGTATCGGCGAAGTGGGCGGCCCCGTGGTCGCTCGTCTCGTACATCGTCAGGTCGCCGGTCTCGTGGTCGAACGACGCGCCCGCGTCGCTCCCCCGGACGACGATCTCGCTGTTCTCGGGGCGGTTCGCGGCCCACGCCACCTCCAGCGAGACGGTCCGGCCGTCCGCACAGCGCAGCATCGCCGTCGCCGAGTCCTCGACATCGACGACGCCTTCACCCGAGTCGCCCCACTGGTCGAGGTAGGTGTAGTCCGGGTCGCTCCCGAACGCGTCGCGAGTGACGCCCGACACCTCGACGACCTCCGGGTAGTCGAGCATGTACAGCGCGAAGTCGATGGCGTGGGTGCCGATGTCGACCAGCGCGCCGCCGCCGGCCACCTCGTGGTCGGTGAACCACGACCCCTTGCCGGGGATGCCGCGTCGCCGAACGTAGTTCGCCTCGACGTGGTAGAGGTCGCCGAACCGGCCCTCGTCGATGGCGTTGCGGAGGACGCGAGCGGGGGCCGCGAACCGGTTGTGGAACCCGACCATGCAGAACCCCTCCGAGTCGCGGGCGGCCGCGGCGATACGCTCCGCGCTCGCCAGGTCGTGGGCGAGGGGTTTCTCGACCAGCACGTCGAGTCCCGCGTCGAGGGCGTCGACCACGTACTCCTCGTGGAAGCGGTTGGGCGTCGTGACGACGACGGCGTCGACGGCGTCGTACAGGAGGTCGTGGTCGTCGTACGTCGCCACGCCGAACTCCATCCCGAAGCTGTCGCGGGCGCTCCCGTCGATGTCCATCCCGCCGACGAGGTCCACCGCCATCTCCTCCGCGACGGCCTGCAACTGGGTCGCGTGGTGACGACCGATGTTCCCGAGGCCGACGAGGCCCAGGCGGACCTCGTCCTCCGCTCCGTCCGTGCTGTGTTCCGTGTGCCCCATTGAGTATCCTGGCCCCTCGCTACGACGAACCACCGGAAAAGCGTACCTGTACATTCATGAAGAACAGAGTATCGAGACAGTATCTGCAACGAAACTGTCAGAACTCCCTTCGTACACGGTTCTGCCCGACCCGTCCGCACCTGGTGGTCGGTCCGTAGAGGCAGCATCTGACGGTCTCGGAGCGGGAGGGGAACGGGAGTCGGCGGAGGGTCGGCGACGACGGCTCGGCGATGGGCGGTCGGCGAGCGTCGGTGGCGTCCGCCAGCGTCAGTCCTGTCCGTCGTGCTGGCGGTCGTACAGTCGCCGGAACACCAGCGTCGGGAACAACGGTTCGATGCGACTCGGCGGTCGCCCGACACCGTTGGTCGGCTCGGTGGTCTCTACGCGCTCGACGATGCCCTCCTCGGCGAGTTCGTAGAGGAACCGCTTGACCGTCGCCTCCGAGAGGTCGACCGCCGGCGACGCGGCGATGGCCTCCGTCGCGGCACCCACCGACCGCACCGACTCGTCGTCGAGGTCGAGGAGGCGACGGAGGACGCGCTGGCGGTTCTCGGGCAGCGTCAACACCCGACCGACCGCCACCGACGGGCGCGGCACGCTCTCCATCCCGGCTTCGAGGTCGCGCTCGTAGATGCGGTCGTGGTCGCTGGCCATGGCGACGTCGGCCGCGCCGAACAGCCCCGAGAGGGCGTCGTGGGCGTCGCCCTCCGCCCACGAGGCGAGGCGACGCATCTGCTCGTGTTCGACTACCTGCCGTGCGAGCCCCTCCGAGACGCGGGTGGTCAGGATGTCCACCAGCGCGTGGTCCTCGTACGCCGGCACCTCGATGTGCTCCGGCGGGGCCACTCCGTCGGGCACCTCGCTCGGCGGCGTCCGCCCCACGGTGACCCACGACAGCGAGTCGTCCGCGACGGCGAACGTCTCCCGGACCGTCGCCAGGTCGAGGCCGCCCGGTTCGTCGATGTGGTCCACCGCGACGACGGCGCTCCTGCGGGCGGGCCGGAGGTAGTCGACCAGCCGCGAGCGCAGGACGTCGGTGCCGACTCCCTGCTTCGGGACCGGGTCGTCCTGCACGGCGTCGAGGACGGCGTGGTAGAGGCCGAACGACGAGTCCGCCCGGCGCGCGTCGACGTAGACGAACTTCGGCGCGTGGCCGGTCTGGGCGCGCGTCGTCGTGTGGATGACCGACCCCGACCGGGCGAACAGTCGCGACAGGTGTGCGAACAGTGCCGTCACGACGGCCGACTTCCCGGCCCCGGCCGGTCCCCAGACGTACGCGTTCGGCGGGAGGGCCTCGTCGAACACCGGCGCGAGGTAGTCGAGCAACCGTTCGAGGACGGGGCCGCGGTTCGTCGGCTCTTCGACGTGCGCGACGGGGCTGATGGCGTCGTACTCCAGGACGATGCGCGACTCGTCGCCGGAGCGCTGACGGCGGCGTATCCGTGCTTTCAGGTCCATCGTCCACCTCTCATCCGTCCAGTACGCTCTGGCGGTACGGAGCGCCGGTGAATAAATCCGTCCCGTTACAGTCACGACGCCGGACCAGCGGCGCGGCCGGACGGGCGGTGACGGGCCTCACAGCGTCGTGACCCACGCCGAGTCCGGGAACACGCCGAGCATCGCCAGGGCGGCGATGACGAACGTGTTGACGGCGATGGCGAACGCGGGCGGGTCGACGTGCGTGTCGCCGTGGGCGTAGAACAGGCGCTGCAGGACCTCCCCCGAGAGCGCGCTGACGATACCGAACGCCGTCCCCACGACGATAGCAGCTATCGGTCCCCACGCGAGGACCGAGAGCGTCGCCGTGCTGGCGACGAGCGTGATGTGGTGAGTGACCGGCACCTCCGTCCCGAGGGCGAGGAACGTCAGCGTCGCGGCGCTGATGCCGAACCCGAGGAACGCGCTGCCGGTCTCGTACGCGATGAACGCGCCGAGGATTCCGGCGACGAGACCGATCATCGCCACGTTCGCCCACTTGTACTGGAACGGGAGCCACGGTTCGGTCGCCATCCGCTGCTCGGTGGCCTCCTCGGCCGTTCCGCCGTCGGTGGCGGGGGTCGGCCCGTCGGTGTCGGAAACCGTCCGGGTCTGGCCCTGCTCGAACGGCGTCATGTCGAAGTAGCCCGACCCGCCGACCTTCCCGACGAGCGGGTAGCCGAACACGAGGCGCGCGAGGAACGCCGAGATGACGACCGTGATGGCGATCTGGTCGATGGGTGCGGCGAACGCGACGAGCGCCTGCCGACAGACGAGGCCGAAGATACCGAACAGGCCGCCGACGGCGAGGACGTCCGGCTTCGTTCCCAGCGCCTGCGCGATGTCCTTGGCGAGGTGGTAGTCGAACCCCTCGGCCATGTACCCCCGTTTCGAGGCGTACGCCGCCGCGGCGACGCCGCCGGCGAACGAGATGTGCGGTCCGAACACCGGTCCGAACCCGAGCGTGGCGGTGATACCGGCCGTCGCCGTCCCCGGGTCGAGGCCCGCCGTCTCCGCGAGGAACTCCTGGAGGACGTTGAGCGCCTCCCCGGCGATGACCATGAACCCCGTGAAGCAGAACGCCGGGAGCGCGCCGAGCGCCGCGCCGAACGCGCCGCCGCCGAACGCGGCGATGATGAGTATCAGCCACTCCGTACTCTCGATACCGAGTATCTGGAGTTCGACGACCATCGTCAGTCACCACCGTCGCGCGCCCAGTCGAGCGAGCGCTCGACCGCGTCGCCCCAGCGGTCGTACTTCGCGTCCGCGTCGTCGGCGGCCATCTCGGGCGTGAACTCGCGGTCGACCTGCCAGTTGTTCCGGAGTTCGTCGACCGTCTCCCAGTAGCCGACCGCGAGACCCGCAGCGTACGCGGAGCCGAGCGCCGTCGTCTCGTCGACCTGCGGCCGGACGATGTCGGTCCGGATGATGTCGGACTGCAACTGGCAGAGGAAGTTGTTCTTGACCGCGCCGCCGTCGACCCGGAGCGAACTCATCTCGATGCCGGAGTCGGCCTCCATCGCCTCCGCGACGTCGCGGGTCTGGTAGGCGATGGACTCCAGCGTCGCCCGGACGACGTGCTCCCGCCGGGTGCCGCGGGTGATGCCGACGATGGTGCCGCGCGCACGGCCGTCCCAGTGGGGTGCGCCGAGACCCGTGAACGCCGGGACGACGTAGACGCCGTCGGTCGAGTCGACCGAGCGCGCGAGTTCGGCGGTCTCGGCCGCGTCCTCGATGAGGTCGACGTCCTCCAGCCACTCGATTGCCGCCCCGGTGATGAAGATGGCACCCTCCAGCGCGTACTGGACGGGTTCGCCCGAGCGCTGGAAGCCGACGGTCGTCAGCAGGCCGTGGTCGCTGGAGACGGCCTCCGACCCGGTGTTCATCAGGAAGAACGACCCCGTGCCGTAGGTGTTCTTCGCGTCGCCCTCGTCGAAGCAGGTCTGGCCGAACAGCGCGGCCTGCTGGTCGCCGAGTGCGCCCGCGACCGGGACCGCCGATTCGAGGAACCCGTCGGGGTCGGTCGTCCCGTAGTAGTCGTCGTCGCTCGACGGTCTGACCTCCGGCAGGAGGCTCTCGGGCACCCCGAACTCCTCCAGGAGTTCGGCGTCCCACGCCATGTCGTGGATGTTGTACAGCATCGTCCGCGAGGCGTTGGTGACGTCCGTGATGTGGTTGCCCGTGAGCTTGTGGATGAGCCAGGTGTCGATGGTCCCCATGCGGAGTTCGCCCGCCTCCGCCCGTTCCCGGACGTCCGCGGGTCGCGCCCGCTGGAGTTTGATGGGGTCGGCGTTGTCGAGCAGCCACTCGGCTTTCGTCGCCGAGAAGTACGCGTCGGCCTCCAGCCCCGTCTTCTCGCGTATCCACTCGACCTTGTCGGCGTCCTGGAGTTCCTCGACGCGGTCGGTCGTCCGGCGGTCCTGCCAGACCAGCGCGTTGTGTATCGGCTCGCCGGACTCGGCGTCCCAGATGAGCGTCGTCTCGCGCTGGTTCGTGATGCCGAGGCCCTCTAGCTGGTCGGGGTCGAGACCGCCCTCCCGAAGCGCCCGCGAGATGACCGTCTTCGTGTTCTCCCATATCTCGACGGGGTCGTGCTCGACCCAGCCGGGTTCGGGGTAGATCTGTTCGTGCTTCTCGTAGGCGTTGGCGACGACCTGCCCGCCGTGGTCGAACACCATGAACCGCGTGCCCGTCGTTCCCTGATCGATCGCGCCGACGTAGGTGTCTGCTGGCATGTCTGATGACCTCCTGTGCTGGATGCGGCCCGACCCGACGACTCCCGGACAGATGTTTACTATCGCATCCAGCTCTGTCGGTTAACAATTTGGTCATTCGTTATAAATCTTGGTGAACACCGGCAGGAAACCCCGTAGAGACGGACAGACCGGCGTAAATGACAGTCGCTTGACGATATTCGCCCCGACACCGCCCGTTCGTTACTGGTGCAGGGTTAACGTGGGTAAACATGAAGTGGTCGCGTCACGGAGTCCCATCCGTGGAATCGACGACAGCAGTAGCCGTCATCGGCGGCGGGTCGACCGGGACGGGTATCGCCCGCGACCTGGCGATGCGCGGCCTCGACGTGACGCTCGTCGAGAAGGGCAACCTCACGCACGGCACCACCGGACGGATGCACGGTCTGCTCCACTCCGGTGGCCGGTACGCCATCTCCGACCAGAAGTCCGCGCGGGAGTGCATCGAGGAGAACTACGTCCTGCGCGACATCGCGAGTCACTGCGTCGAAGAGACGGGTGGCCTGTTCGTCAAGCGACCCGAGGACGAGGCGGCGTACTTCGAGGAGAAACTCACCGGCTGTCGCGACTGCGACATCCCCGTCGAGGTGCTCTCGGGCAGCGAAGCGCGCGACCTCGAACCGCACCTCGCGCCGGACGTCGAGAAGGCCATCAGCGTCCCCGACGCCGCCATCGACCCGTTCCGCCTCTGCGTGGCCAACGCCCTCGACGCCGAACGCCACGGCGCGCGCGTCGAGACGCACGCCGAGGTGACGGACGTCCTCGTCGAGGCCGGCGAGGTGGTCGGCATCGAGGTCCAGCACGACTCCGGGCCGGGGAAACGCACGCACGGAACCCGTGGCGGGACCGAGCGCATCCGGGCCGACCACGTCGTCAACGCGACGGGCGCGTGGGCCGGGCGCATCGGTGACCTCGCGGGGGTCGACGTCGAGGTCCGGCCGTCGAAGGGCGTGATGACCGTGATGAACACCCGGCAGGTCGACACGGTCGTCAACCGCTGTCGGCCGAAGGGCGACGCGGACATCATCGTCCCCCACGAGACGGCCTGCATCCTCGGCACGACCGACGAGGAGGTGACCGACCCGGAGGACTACCCCGAGGAACAGTGGGAGGTCGACCTGCTCGTCGAGCAGTTGGCCGAACTGGTACCGCTGCTCCGGGAGGCGCGGACGCTGCGCTCGTTCTGGGGCGTCCGCCCGCTGTACGAACCGCCGGACGTCGGCAGCACGGACCCGACCGACATCACGCGGGACTTCTTCCTGCTCGACCACGCGGACCGCGACGGCCTGCCGGGGATGACGAGCATCGTCGGCGGGAAGCTGACGACCTACCGGATGATGGCAGAGTCCATCAGCGACCACGTCTGCGAGCGGTTCGGGGTCCGCGCGACCTGCCGGACCGCCGACGAACCGCTCCCCGGCAGCGAGGACCACGCCGTCCTCGACGACGCGATGGACCGCTTTGGCCTCCGCTCGCCGGTCGTCCGCCGGTCGTCACAGCGCCTCGGCTCCCGCACCGAGTCGGTGCTCTCGAACTGCGACCCGAACCCCGTCCTCTGCCCCTGCGAGGCCGTCTCCCGGGCCGAGATACGCGACGCCATCGACCAGTCGGGGACGGACCTGAACGCCGTCCGCCTCCGGACGCGGGCGTCGATGGGCAACTGTCAGGGCGGGTTCTGCGCCCACCGTATCGCGAACGAACTCCACCCGACGTACGACGAACCGACGGTCGACGAGGCGCTCGCCGAACTCGTCCAGGAGCGCTGGAAGGGCGAGCGCCACGCGCTGTGGGGTGAACAGCTCTCGCAGGCGGCGCTGAAGTACACGCTCCAGGCGACGACGATGAACCGCGACGCCGACCCGGCCGCGACCGGGAACGACGTGGACTGGGGCACGTTCGACGCGGGCGAGCGAACGGTCGCCGACGGCGGCGCGGCCGGGAGCGACGCAGAACACACCGGAGGCGAGTCCCGTGGCGATTGACTCGGACGTGCTCGTCGTCGGCGGCGGTCTCGCCGGGACGGTGGCGGCGCTCGCGGCGGCCGAGCAGGGCGCACACGTCCGCCTCGTCTCGCACAAGGAGAGCACGCTCCGGCAAGCGACGGGGCTGGTCGACGCCCTCGGGGTCGTCGACGGCGAGCTGGTCGCCGACCCGTTCGACGCGGCGACCGGCCTCCCCGACGGCCACCCGTACCGGACGGTGGGCGTGGGTGCCCTCCGGGCGGGCCTCGCGCTGTTCGACGACAGCGTCGAGGGGTACCGGGGCGGCCACACGGACGCGAACGCGCTCGTCCCGACCCACGACGGGTCGGTGAAGCCGACCGCCCGGTACCCCGAATCGGTGGCTCCCGGCCTCGCCAGCGACGACCGGTCGACGCTGCTCGTGGGGTTCGAGGCGCTCCCCGACTTCGACGCGCCGCGGGCCGCCGCCCACCTCGACCGGGTCGGCGTCCCGTTCGACGTACGGGGCGTCACGCTGCCGTTCCCCGGCGGCCTCCGGGCCGACGCCGCGGTGACGCGGTTCGCCGACCTGCTCGACGAGGCGTCGCCGGTCGACGGCGGCCGCGTCGACGCCCGCACGTCGCTGGTCGAGCGGGTGAAACCCCACCTCTCCGGCGCTGAACGGGTGGGGTTCCCGGCACTGCTCGGCCACGAGGAGAGCGAGACGGTGCGCCGGGAGCTGTCGGACCGGCTGGGCGCTGACGTCTTCGAGGTCCCCTCGGGGCCGCCGTCGCTCCCCGGCATGCGCCTCGCCGACCAGCTGTACGCCGCGCTCGACGACGCCGGGGTCAGCATCGAGACGGGCAATCCGGTGGTGGACGCGACGAGCGAGGACGGCCGAATCACCGGGGTGACGGTCGAACACACCCACAGCGCCGTCCCGTACGCCGCCGAGCAGTACGTCCTCGCGACGGGCGGACTCGTCGGGAAGGGCATCGCCGCCGACCGGGACGCGGTGTTCGAGCAGGTGTTCGGCTGTCACGTCCCCCACCCGGACGACCGGTACGCCTGGGCGGCCGCCGAGGCGTACGGCGACCACGCGTTCCCCCGGTTCGGGGTGCGCGTCGACAGCGAGGGGCGACCGCTCGACGCGACGGAGCGAGTCGAGTACGCGAACCTGCGGGCGGCCGGCGGGGTCGTCGGCGGGGCGGACGTCGCCGCCGAGAAGTCCGGCAGCGGCGTGTCGCTGGCGACGGGGTACAGAGCCGGCCACCTGGCCGGCGAGGAGGTGTCGACGTGAGTCAACCAGGAGAGAGCGAGAACCCGAACGGGAACGACGGACCGGGGAGTACCGAACCGGAGAGCCACGAAGCGCGAAGCGACGAACCGGCGCGTGGCGAATCGAGCCGTGGCGAACCGCGAAGCGACGGCGGTTCGACCACCGCTGGGCCGACGGGCGCGACGCCGCCCGAGGAGGAGTGGACGTACGTCTTCGGGAACGAGGGCGACCTGAGCGGCGGGGCGTCGGACCTCCGGCCCGGCGCGGACTCCTGCTACAAGTGCTCGTCCTGTGACACCTCCTGTCCGGTGGCGGAGGTGGACGACGAGTTCCCCGGCCCGAAGTTCCAGGGGCCGGAGCAGTGGCGACTGAAGCGCCAGGGCGACGAGGACATCGACCCCTCGGTGATGGAGTGCTCGAACTGCATGCGCTGCGACGACGCCTGCCCCTCGGGCGTGCCACTGAGCCAGATGCACAACACGGCGCGGGCCGAGTACGTCGAGGAGCACGTCAGCAAGCGCTCGCTGAAGTACTGGCGGAACCGCGTCCTCGCCAACTACGGCACGCTCGCCCGCCTCGGGTCGAAGGTCCCGCGGCTGACGAACCTCGTGATGGGGTCGCGGGTGACCCAGTGGGCCAACGAGCGGTTCCTCGGCATCACGAGCGAACGCGAGTTCCCCGAGTTCGCCACCGAGACGTTCCGCGACTGGTGGGACGAGCGCGGCGGCGACGCCGCCTCCAGAGAGCGCGCGGCGGCGGCCCGCGAACGCCGCGGCGACGACGCGACGGGCGAGGAGAAGCGCGTCGCGTACTTCCACGGCGACTACTCGAACTACAACACGCCGGGCGTGGCGAAGGCGATGGTCCGGGTGTTCGAGTCCTACGGCTACGAGGTGGCGGTGCCCGACCAGCGCTGTTCGGGCACGCCGATGTTCGCCAACGGGATGCTCGACGACGCCCGCCGCGCCGCCCGGTTCAACGTCGAAACGTTCGACGCGCTCGTCGACGAGGGGTACGACGTGGTCTGTTCGTGTACCTCCTGTTCGATGGCGCTCCGACAGGAGTACCCCGAACTGTTCGACTTCGACGGTATCGAGCGGGTGGCGGCGCACACCTACGAGGCGCTGGAGTACCTCCGCATCCACGAGTCCGTCCGCGAGGACGTGGCCGTCTCCGACGTCGAGTTCCCGGACCTTGCTTACCACGCGCCCTGCCACGCCCGCAACCAGGGGCTCGAACGGCAGGCCGTCGAACTGTTCGCCGACCTCGACGGGGTGGCCGTCGACGACGTCGGCGACTCCTGTTCGGGCATCTCGGGAACGTACGGCTGGAAATCGGAGAAGTACGACACGTCGATGGCCATCGGCGAGGAGATGTTCGAGCACATGGAAGGCGTCGAGGGCGAGACGGGCATGACCGAGTGTCCGACCTGCGCGATGCAGATGGAACACGGCACCGGCTACGACATTCGCCACCCGCTGGAACTGCTCGAAGCGACCCTCGTGGACGAGTAGGCGGCCGGAGGTGACGACCGTCGGTCTTTTGCTCGCCGACCCGCAACAACGACCAACCGTGGCCATCACGGACAAGATCTACCTGAAGAACCACCGCCAGATCGCCTCCCAGCTGGAGACGAACATCCCGAAGAGCGCGTTCTCCGGGGCGACGCTCGACCTGCTGTTCCAGGGCGAGAACCTCGCGAACCTCGACGACGCGACACAGGACCGGGTGCTCGACTTCGCGAGTGACTTCCTCGACTGCGACTGCGAGTCGAACCCCCACTGTGGCCACCCCGAGCGCAAGTTCATGCGCTACCTGCTGGAACTGCGCGAACAGGGCCTCGGTCCCGACGCCATCGTCGACGTGATGGGCGACGACTACATGCTGTACGCCTACTCGGGCGACGTGCTCTCCTTCCTCGACCAGTCCGTCCGCACCCTCGAAGCCGTCGAGGAACTCGCGGAGGTCGAGGGGAACCGCGACGCGGCCGACGACGCACACGAGCGCAAACGACGGCTCTCCTGAGGCCTGGTTTCGGGTGCTGTCGGCAGTCGTTCGAATCGTGGGATACACTGACATAGCCGGGGCGAGAACGGTCCGGCGAAGCGATGGAGACCGCCCCCACGGCCGCTCGGACGTTCGCCTCGTACGAACACCTGCTCGACGACGAGACCCGCCGGACGATTCGCGACCGCGCCGCCGCGGTCGCGGACCTGTCCGTCCTGCACGTGAACACGACGGCCAGCGGCGGCGGCGTCGCCGAGATGCTGGGGCCGCTCGTCGCTCTGTCGAACGACCTCGGGGTCGCCACCGACTGGACGCTGATGGAGGCCCCCGACGCGTTCTACGACGTGACGAAGGTCGTCCACAACGGTCTCCAGGGCGACGACGAACCGCTGACGGAGACGATGCAGGCGACCTACCGCGAGGCCGTCGCGGTGAACGCCGCGGCGGTCGACGACGAGTACGACGTGGTGGTGCTCCACGACCCGCAGACGCTCGGGATGGTCGGCCACCTCGCCGAGCGGTTCCCCGAGGCGCGGTTCGTCTGGCGCTGTCACATCGACCTCACCGACCCCTCGCCGGACTACCTGGAGTTCTTCGCCGACGACCTGAGCGCGGTCGACCGCGTGGTCGTGAGTCGGCCGTCGTACGCGGACCCGCTGCCCGTCGAGGAGGCGACGGTCATCCACCCCGCCATCGACCCGCTGACGCCGAAGAACTGCCCGCTGGACGAACTGTCGGCCGAGGACGCAGCGGGCGGCGACGTCGGGAACTACCCCGTCGACCCCGACCGGCCGCTCCTCCTGCAGGTGTCGCGGTTCGACCCGTGGAAGGACCCGCTGGGCGTCGTCGATGCGTACCGGCGGGTCCGCGAGTCGGTCCCGGACGTGCAACTGGCGTTCGTCGGGGGGATGCCCGACGACGACCCGGAGGGGATGGAGATACACCGAAAGGTCGAGGCCGAGACGGCCGACGACCCGTCGGTCCACCTCCTGACGGACCTGCCCGACGCGGGCGTCAACGTGATGCAGCGGACGGCCGACGTCGTCCTCCAGAAGTCGCTCCGGGAAGGGTTCGCGCTGACCGTCTCGGAGGCGCTCTGGAAGGGGCGCCCGGTCGTCGGGACGAACGTCGGCGGCATCCCGCTCCAGATAGCCGACGGCGAGAACGGCTACCTGGTCGAACCGCGCGACATCGCGGCGACCGCCGACCGCTGTCGTCGCCTGCTGGAAGACGACGCGCTGGCGGCGCGACTGGGCGAGGAGGGGAGGGAGACCGTCCGTCGACGGTTCCTGATTCCGCGGTTGCTGGCGGACTACTGCGCGCTGTTCGACGAGGTCCGGTGACCTGTCGAGTCCGGCCGGTCGCGCCCGACCGGTAGCACCCACGACGACCGGCCGGTCGACTACCGGCCGGGCGGGTCGACGGGACAGCCCCGTATCTCGCCGCCGCGCATCCCGTCGGCCAGCCAGTACGTCGAGAGCAGCACCGCTAGCAGGCCGAGGAGCGCGAACTCCAGGCCGTCGAGGGGCAGGACGGTCAGGCCGCCGATTCCGAACAGGGAGAGCACGCCCGCGAGCACCGCCGAGCCACAGGCCGCACAGCCAGCGCCGAGGGTGCCGAGGACGACGCCGACGACGCCACCGCCGCTGCCCGAGACGGTCAGCCCGTGTTCACGGACGTGGTACGCCACCATCCCCAGATTCACGCCGACGAGCGCCGCCAGCGCGAGGACGGCCAGCCCCGCCACCGGCCCGAACGAGGTGCCGACGAACGGGTAGAGTTCGGTGAGGATGCGCGCGCGGTTCACGAGCGGGAGCGACCCGCCCACGACCACCGTGGAGACGAGGTCGAGGTTCTGCGAGACGACGAACAGCGTCAGCGCGACGACGCTCGCTAGGAGCGCGAACAGGGCGTACGCCGGCACCGAGAGCACCAGTCGGGCGGTGCGAGCGGCGAGTCGCCAGTCGGCCGGGCGGGTCGGGAGGGAGACGCCGCTCACGACGCTGCGGACCGCTCCACCGACTCGGCCACTCGCGCTCATACGTTCAGGGCGCTCGCGACGAGGTCGTAACTCACGCTGCCCGTCGCGCGGGTGCGGTACGCGCCGTCGCGGAACAGGAACACCGTCGGCGTGCCGGAGACGTTCGCCCGGTCGCCCACGTCGAGGTTCGTCTGCACGGGCTCGGGGAAACCGTCGGCACTGGCCGCCTCGACGACGGCCTCGACGTCGACGCTCGTCTCCGCCTCCAGCCACGAGCGCGTCAGGTCGACGACGTTGTCCGAGTCGAACCGACCCTGGGTCCGGAAGTAGTGGTCGAGCAGTCCCCAGAACGACTCGGCGTCCTGCTCGTACGTCGCCCACAGCGCCCGCGTCGCCGGTTTCCCCCACTCGTAGACGATGGGGTACGGCCGGACGACGTACGTCGCCGTGCCCGGTTCGACGAGGTCCGACAGGAGTCGCGGCACCGTCTCGCGGTGGAACGCCGCACAGCGCGGACACGACGGGTCCTCGAAGGCGACGACGGTGGCTGTGGCCGCGCCGACCTCCGGTCCCTGCGCCGGTTGACCGTCGATACCCTCCCAGACGGTGTGGTCGGGCGTCCCCTGAGCGGCCGTCCCGGTCGCGTTCCCCTCGCCGTCGGTCCCGTCCGTTCCGGCGCGGTCGGTCATCCCGGACCCGTCGCTCCTGCCGTTACCTGCGCCGAGACAGCCCGCGAGGGCGAGCGTGCCGCTCCCGAGCGCCGCGAGCACCCGCCGCCGACCGACCCGTCGCCTTGTCATCGACCGTGAGTGGTCTCCTCGGAGAATCGCTGTTTCCCGGTCGTGCGTGGCGTCCTCACAGCCGGGGGACCGTCCGACCGGTGAGGGTGGCCCTCGCCGACGTAGTGGACGACCGCGAGACCTACTGGACCGTCCCGTCGGCCGACTCGACCCGACGACTCAGCCCAGACGGAACGTGTGGTCGTCGTCGTCCGCGGGGTCGAGGTCCTCCAGCTGGATGACCTCCTCGTCGTCGGCCTCGTCGACGCGCTGGCTGAGCTGGGTCACGTAGCGCTTGTACTCGTCGAGCTGGTCGCGGAGGTGCTCGGCCTCGAGTTCGAGGCGCTCGTGTTCCCGGATGAAGCTCTTCGGCACCTCGACCTTCGGGGGGAAGCTCTCCTGCTTGGCGGGTTCGTCGTACTCGTGTTCGGGGACGACGCGGACCTGACCGTCGTGGGCAACGAGGGTGTCTACGTAGTCGCGGAACACGGCCGACAGCGAGATGTCGCGCTCCTCGGCGATGTCCCGCAGGGTCTCGAACACGTCTTCGTTGACGCGGAACGAGATGGTCTTGTTCTTGTTGCCCATGTCAGTCGAACCTAACGACTACTGATACTTAGGTGTTCGTCAGACGACCGCACGGAGACCGCGACCGGGGTCAGCCACCGTGAGAGCGTCGAGGGGATGGGGTCAGCCACCCGAACCGACCAGTTCGGCTCCGGTTGCGGTCGGTGGCGACTCCCGGTACGGCGACGCGGCGTAGCTAGCGCCGGCCTACAGTCACAGGTGCGCCGCCAGCACCGCGGCCAGTTTGTTCTCCGCACGACGCAGGTGCTCCTCGACGGTCCGGCGTTCGACGCCCAGCACCTCCGCGACGGCCTCGGTGGTCGTCTCGCGTGGAATCTCGTAGTAGCCCTGCTCGTAAGCGGTGACGAACGCGTGGCGCTGGCGGGCGGTGAGCGACGGGAGCAGTTCGTCGGCACCGAGCGGCGACCCCGGCGTCACCGTCCCCGCCGAACGTTTCTGCTCGACGCTCACCCTCACCTCGTCGTCGAGTAGGTCGCGGTAGCACGCCGAGAGGTCCGCGGAGTCGAGCGCTAGCAGTCGGCAGACCGTCGCACCGTCGACGTAGCGCAGCGGCGGCACCAGCAGACAGCCGTGCCGGTCGAGGTACCGGTCGACCGTCGTCCCCTCCTCGCGCAGGCAGTGCTCGGTGACGACGACGAGGTCACCGTCCCGCCGGAGCGACTCCCTGACGCCGAACCGACGTTCCAGTCGGTCGAGCATCGCGTCGTCCGCGCCGGTCACCGACAGCAGGTCGCAGTGGTCGTTGCACCACAGTTCCACGCGGGCGTCGGTGTCCGCGGTGAGCGCCGCCAGTCCCCCGGCGTCGGCGATGCGGAACGTGGCCTCGTACATGAACCCCCCTCCGCACGCGGGGTCGAAAGTATTTGCGACGCCCTGGCTAGGTCCACCCATGAGCGACCAGCACGCGAGAGACGAATCCGGTGAACCCGGTCAGGCCGGAGACGCCGGAGACGACCACGCCGTCGGCGAACCGAGCGACCAGTGGCGCAGGTACCAGGGCGCGCCGACGGGCACCGACATCGAGTGCGAGGGCTGGCGACAGGAGGCCGCCCTCCGGATGCTGAACAACAACCTCGACCCCGAGGTGGCCGAGAAGCCGGAGGAACTGGTCGTCTACGGCGGGACCGGCCGAGCGGCCCGCAGCTGGGACGCCTACGACGCCATCCTCGCGGAACTGCGCGACCTGGGCGACGAGGAGACGCTGCTCGTCCAGTCGGGGAAACCGGTCGGCCGGTTCGAGACCCACGAGCGCGCGCCGCGGGTGCTCATCGCCAACTCCAATCTAGTGGGGAAGTGGGACGACTGGCAGCACTTCCACGAACTGGAGGCGAAGGGCCTCATCATGTACGGCCAGATGACCGCCGGGTCGTGGGCGTACATCGGCACGCAGGGCATCCTGCAGGGCACTTACGAGACGCTCGCGGAGGCGGGCCGCCAGCAGTTCTCCGACCACGAGGGCCTCGCGGGCACCGTCACCGTCACCGGCGGCCTCGGCGGTATGGGCGGCGCGCAGCCGCTCGCGGTGACGATGAACGGCGGCGTCTGCATCGCCGCTGAGGTGGACGAGCACCGCATCGACCGCCGCATCGAGACGGGCTACTGCATGGCCAAGACCGACGACCTCGACGAGGCTATCGAACGCGCAGAGGAGGCGGCCGAGGCGGGCGAGGCGTACTCCATCGCGGTCCACGCGAACGCCGCGGACGCGCTGGAGGGGCTGCTCGAACGCGACTACGTCCCCGACCTGTTGACCGACCAGACGAGCGCCCACGACGAACTGGAGGGGTACTACCCGTCGGGGTACACCGTCGCGGAAGCGGACGTGCTCCGCGCGAACGACCCCGAGCGCTACCGCGAGGAGAGTCTGGACACGATGGCCCGCCACGTGCAGGCGATGCTCGACCTGCAGGAACGCGGTGCGGTCACGTTCGAGTACGGCAACAACATCCGCGGGCAGGTCGAGGAGTACCGGAGCGAGAGCGTCGAGGACCCGTTCGCCTTCCCCGGGTTCGTCCCGGCGTACATCCGCCCGCTGTTCTGCCAGGGGAAGGGACCGTTCCGCTGGGCCGCCCTGTCGGGCGACCCCGAGGACATCCACCGCACCGACGAGGCCGTCCTCGACCTGTTCCCCGAGAAGGAGCACCTCCGGCGCTGGATAGATCTGGCCCGCGAGCAGGTGCAGTTCCAGGGCCTCCCGAGTCGGGTGTGCTGGCTGGGGTACTCGACCGACGGGGAGAGCGATGCTCCGGAGGAGCATCGAGAGGGAGGCGGTGGAACCGCCGGAGCCGACGACCTCACCGAGCGCGCCCGTTTCGCACTCCGAATCAACGACCTCGTCGCCGAGGGCGAGATATCGGCACCCATCGTCGTCACGCGCGACCACCTCGACGCGGGGAGCGTCGCCTCGCCACACCGCGAGACCGAGGCGATGCGCGACGGGAGCGACGCCGTCGCGGACTGGCCCATCCTCAACGCCCTGCTCAACTGCGCGGCGGGCGCGGACATCGTGAGCGTCCACGACGGCGGGGGCGTCGGCATCGGCAACGCCCTGCACGCGAACAACCACGTCGTCCTCGACGGGTCGGACCTCGCGGCCGAGAAGGCCCGGCGGGTGTTCACCACCGACCCCGGCATGGGCGTGATTCGCCACGCCGACGCGGGCTACGAAGAAGCGATGGACGAGGCCGAGCGCTCGAACGTCGCCGTCCCGATGCGCGACCGGGGGGACGAATGACCGGCCTCACCGACCCGCCGACGTGGTCGGGGACCGCCGCGGACCCGAACGACGAACAGTTCGGCGACGTCGTCACGCCGCGAGTGGGCGATCTGGAGACGGCGCTCGCCAGCCACGACGTCGCACTCCTCGGCGAACCGTTCGACGAGGCGGTCATCGGGCGACCCGGCGCGAGACACGGTCCGGCGTCGCTCCGCGAGGAACTGGCGAGCCTGAAGACCCACCACTTCGCCAACGGGCCGGTCGACGCACTCCTCGACCTCGGCGACGTGCGACTCGACACCAGCGATATCGACGACGCTGAGACCACCGTCGCGGACGTCCAGCGGCAGGTGGGGGACGTGGCGGCCCGCGTCCACGACGGCGACGCCTTCCCCGTCTTCCTCGGGGGCGACAACTCGCTGACCTACGCGAACGTCGCACCGCTGCTCGACGGGACGAACGCGGCGAACGCGAGGAGCGTCGGCGTCCTGAACCTCGACGCGCACCTCGACGTGCGCGAGGTCCACGACGGCCCGACCAGCGGGACGCCGTACCGCCAGTTGTTCGACGACGGCCTCGCTTCCTACGCCTGTCTCGGAGCGCGCCACTTCGAGACCTCCGGCGCGTACGCCGAGTTCGTCCGTGACCGTGACGGCCTCGTCGTGACGAGCGAGGAGGTCGGCGCTGGCCTCGACGACGCCCTCGACCGGGCGCTGACGGCGATGGGAGGCGTCGACGCGCTGTACGTCAGCGTGGACCTCGACGTGCTGGACGCGGCCCACGCACCGGGCGTCAGCGCGCCCACGCCGGGCGGCCTGACGACGCGCGAACTGTTCGCCCTGCTCCGGCGCGTCGGCGCGGACGACCGTCTCGCTGGGTTCGAGGTGGTCGAGTGCGCCCCGCCGCTGGACCGCGAGTCGCTGACCAGTCGGGCCGGGGCGCGGGCCATCGCCCACCTGCTCGCCGGGCGGAGAGAGGGGACGATGACCGACGCCTCGGGGGTGGTTCGATGACGGGTGACGAGTCCCTCGTCGTCCACGACGCGAGCGAGGTGTTCGTCGGTGGAGCGGACGCCGAGCGCATCGACGATGCAGCGGTCGCCATCGAGGACGGGACGGTCGTCGCCGTCGGCCCGACCGAGGAGGTCACGAGGGAGCACCCACCCGAGAACGCCGACCGCGCCGTCGACGCCTCTGAGAAGACGGTCGTGCCTGGGTTCGCCGACTCGCACACCCACTCGCTGTTCGCCGGCGACCGGTCGGACGAGTTCGCCGCGAAACTGCGCGGGAAGGACTATCAGGACATCCTGGCCGAGGGCGGCGGCATCCTCCGGACCGTCCGTGCCGTCCGGGAGGCGAGCGACGACGAACTGCTCGACGCGATGCTGGAGCGCCTCGACGCGATGTGCGCCCACGGGACGACCACCGTCGAGGTGAAGTCGGGGTACGGCCTCGATACAGAGACCGAACTGCGGATGCTAGACGTCCTCGACCGCGCCGACGACGCGCACCCGGTCGACGTGGTCCCCACGTTCATGGGAGCGCACGCGGTTCCCGAGGACAGCGACGCAGAGTCCTACACCGAGCAGGTCGTCGACGAACAGCTCCCGGCAGTGGCCGAGCAGGGCGTGGCGGAGTTCTGCGACGTGTTCTGCGAGGAGGGGGTGTTCAGCGTCGAGCAGTCCCGACGCGTGCTGGAGGCGGGTGTCGAACACGGCCTCACCCCGAAGGTCCACGCCGAGGAGTTCGTCCGACTCGGCGGCGCGCAACTGGCCGCGGAGGTGGGCGCGACGAGCGCCGACCACCTGCTCCACGCGAGCCCCGAGGACGCCCAGGCCATCGCCGAAGCGGGCGTCGTCCCCGTCTTCCTCCCGGGCACGGCGTTCGGCCTCGGCGCGGAGTACGCCGACCACGTCCCGTTCCGGGAGGCGGGGGCGACCGTCGCCATCGCGAGCGACTTCAACCCGAACTGCTACGCGCCGAGCATGGGGTTCGCGACGACGCTCGCCTGCGTCGGGATGCGGCTGCCGCCCGCCGAGGCGCTCGCCGCGGCCACGCACGGGGGCGCGCTGGCGATGGACCGCGAGGACCGCGGGACGCTCGCGGCGGGCCAGCGAGGCGACCTGCTCGTCCTCGACGCGCCGTCGCACGTCCACGTCCCGTACCGATTCGGTCAGAACGTCGTGGAGACGGTCGTGACGGGCGGTTCGGTGGTCGCGGAGTCCGGGGTGGTTCGGCGTGAGTGACTCGCAGAAACAGGACGACGGCCCGACCCCGGTCGAACTCGACGGCGAGACGCTGACGCCCGAGGACGTCGTCCGGGTCGCCCGCCACGACGCGCCGGTGGCGGTGACCGACGACGCCCGCCAGCGAGTCCGCGACGCCCGCGACCGCGTCGAGGGCATCGTCGAGAGCGGCGAGGCGGTGTACGGCATCAACACCGGGTTCGGCGACCTCGTGGACACGCGCATCCCGCCCGAGCAGGTCGACGAGTTGCAGACGAACCTGATTCGCAGTCACGCCGCCGGGGCGGGTCGCGAACTCGACCGCGAGGAGGTCAGGGCGCTGATGGTCACTCGCATCAACGCGCTCGTGAAGGGCTACTCGGGGGTCCGCGAGGTCGTCGTCGACCACCTCGTGACGCTGCTGAACGAGCGCGTCCACCCGGTCGTCAAATCGCGGGGCAGCCTCGGCGCGAGCGGCGACCTCGCGCCGCTGGCGCACATGGCGCTCGTCCTGCTCGGCGAGGGCGAGGCGGACGTCGAACCCGACCCAGGCGGCGACTCGCTCACCGAGCGCGTCTCCGGACAGGAAGCGCTCGCGAGCGTCGACCGCGACCCGCTCACGCTGCGCGCGAAGGAGGGTCTCGCGCTCATCAACGGTACCCAACTGTCGGTCGGTCTCGCCGCACTGCTCGTCGTCGACGCCGAGCGACTCTGCGAGGCCGCCGACGCCGCGGGCGCGCTCACTATCGAGGTGACGATGGGCACGACGGCGGCCTGCGACGCCGCCATCCAACGCGTCCGCCCCCACGTCGGCCAGACCGTCAGCGCGAGTCGGGTCAAGGCCCACTGCGACGGCTCCGAAATCGTCGAGTCACACCGCAACTGCGACCGGGTGCAGGACGCCTACTCGCTGCGCTGTCTCCCGCAGGTCCACGGCGCGGTTCGCGACGCCGTGCAGCACCTCCGCGAAGCCGTCGAAGTCGAACTCAACAGCGCGACCGACAACCCGCTGGTCTTCCCGGTCGGCGAGGTGGACCGGCGGTCCTCCGGCACCGACGCGGCCGACGTGGTGTCGGGCGGGAACTTCCACGGCGAACCGCTCGCGCTCCGTCTCGACTACCTCGTGAGCGCGCTGACCGAACTCGCCGCCATCTCGGAGCGCCGGACCGACCGGATGCTGAACCCCAACGTCCAGGAGTCGCACCTCCCGCCGTTCCTCACGCCCGAGAGCGGCGTCCGGTCGGGGTACATGATCGCCCAGTACACCGCCGCGTCGCTCGTCTCGGAGTGTCGCACCGTCGGGCGAGTGTCAGTCGACAACACGCCAGTCAGCGGCAACCAGGAGGACCACGTCTCGATGTCCGCGACGGCAGCCCACGCCGCCCGCCGGACGCTGAGGAACGCTCGGCAGGTCGTCGCCGTGGAGCTGTTGTGTGGCGCACAGGCCGCCGAGTTCGTCGACCCTGACCTCGACCACGGCGTCGGGACCGGGGCGGCGTATCGGGCCGTTCGTGAAGTGGTGCCGCCGCTGGACGACGACCGACCGCTCGCCCCCGAGATGGAGGCGGTGGACGCGCTCGTCGCGACGGGCGCACTCCAGCAGGCGCTCGACGAGAACGTCGAAAAGACGGAGTAAGGGGAGTCGACGGCGGTGTTCGGGAGCGTTACTGCGCGGATGCCTGCGCTTCCGCCTCCTCCTCGTCCAGTTCCTCCAGCGCGCCGAGTGCGGCGCGGCGGTACTGGTCGAGGTCCAGCGTCCCTTCCTCGTCGCCGTACTGCTCGCGGGCCATCGTCACGTACTCGTTCTCCGTGGCCTCGTCGGACTCCACTGCCTGAATCCGTTCGAGCGTCCGCGTCGCCGTCTCGACGACCCAGCGGTCGCGCGTGTCGGCGTCCACCGCGGTGACGGACTCCGGACGGAGCGAGACGTTGACGTCCCCGTCGTCGGTCTCGAAGGTGCGGGGTTTGCCCGCGACGGCGACGTAGACCGGCGGTTCGGCCTCGCGCAGGAAGTTCGCGGCCTCCGGCTGGTACTGGCCGGCGTACATGAAGAACGTCCCCGAGGGGTCGACGACGCGACCCTGCCAGTACTCGGAGTCGGAGCCGACGTCCTCGGTCTCCGTCAGCGTCCCGACGACGAACACGCGGTTGGCGCGTTCGCCCGAGGGGAGCAGCGCGTAGACCGGTGCGCGCTCCTCGTCGGACTCCTTGAACGTGTACTGGGCGTCGTTGAACTCGGTTGCGAAGACCCGTCGGGCGACTTCGCGGGTGGGTGCTCCGGACATCTACATCGACCTCGCTTTGATGAGCGCGTCGCCAGCGTCGACCGGCCCGAGGCGCTCGAACTCGTCTGCCAGCACGTAGCGACCGAACGTCGGGCCGCGCACGCGGTAGTACAGACCGAGAATCTCGGCTTTCATCTCGTCGGCGACGACGCTCGTGTCGAGGGCGTCCATCGCCATCCCCTTCGCCTCCTCCAGTTCGACGCCGGTGAGCTCCTCGGTCGCCTCCTGGTCGAAGATGACCTCGTGGACCGTCTCGCCGTCGTCGAGGACCGCCTTGATTCGCAGGTCGAACTCGCCGTCGACCTCGCCGTGTTCGCTACAGCGGCCGTTCTGGAGGACGCGGGTGCAGTCCTCCTCGGGGCAGCGCTTGATGAGCCCCGACCCGCGCTGGACGTCGATGAGCGCGCCCTCGACCTCCGTCGAGTCGTCGCCCACCTCGACCTCCTCGTCGAGTTCCTGGATGCTCGTCGTGCGGTTGAGCTTCACCGAGTAGCGCCCCTCGTACTCGTCGGTGACGACGTTGCCGAGGCTGTAGGATTTGCCCTCCTCCAGTTTCGGCAGGTCGCTCGTCTGGAACGAGACGAACTTGATGGTGCCCGACTCGTCGCCGAGCAGCCCGACCTGCGAGATGGCGTCGCTGCGTGGCTCCCAGAGGTCGACCAGTTTGACCCGGAGGTCGACCCACTGCTCGTCCTGGTCGATATCGGCCGCCTGGACGAGTTCGTTGCCGCCACCGCCGCCGCCGAGTTCGTCGCGGTCCATGTCGGCCTCGTCGAGGTAGCTCGACACGATAGAGCGTCGAGCCTCGTCGGCCGGGACCTTGTACTCGTCGACGAGCGTCTCCAGTCGCTCCTCGATTTCTTCGACCGACACGTCGAGCGTATCGGAGAACTGGGCGTGAATCTCTTCCGCGTGCTGGTGTAAGTCAGCCATTGGTTTGCTCCGTCTCCGCGTGTGTTCAGTGGGAGACGTACGCCGGTTGGTTCTTGCCGGTAGTTAAACTGTCGTAACCGGGGTGGAAGTGAAGAATCCGGACGGTCAGGAACGAGAGTACGCGACCTACGACGACAGGAACCGCTCGATGGGGTGGTTCTGCTCGGGGACGTTGAGCGACGGCGCGTGACCGCAGTCGTACACGTGCGTCTCGACGTCCGGACGGCGCTCCTGCATCTCCTCGAACGTCGCGTCCGCGAGGATGTCGGAGTGCTCGCCCTTCAGCACGAGCGTCGGGACGTCGACGGCCTCCCAGACGGCCCACGGGTCGGTGTCCTGTTCCTCGGTGAGCAGCGGTTCGACCACGTCGGGGTCGTAGGCGGGCGAGAACTGGCCGTCCTCGGTCCGGCGCGCGGAGGAGACGGTGAACCGCCGCCACTCGTCGTCGCTCATCTCGCTGAACGTGTCGTAGTTGTCGCGGTAGAACTCCTCCAGTCCGGTCAGTCGGTCGAACGCGGGCGGGTTCGAGAGGTAGTCGACGATGCGCTCGATACCCTCGGCGGCGTCCTCGTCCTCGCCCGGCGCGGGGCCGACGTCGTTCATCACGAGGTGCGTGATGCGGTCGGCGAGCGGTCCGGCGGCCAACCCCATCCCGAGCTGGCCGCCCATCGAGGTGCCGACCCAGCGCAGTTCGTCGAGGTCCAGCGCGTCGCAGAACTCGACGCAGGTCTGGCCCAGCGCCGTTCCCGTGTAATCGGCGGGGTCGTCGGCCCACTCGCTCAGCCCTCGTCCCGGCACGTCCGGACAGAGGACGCGGTAGTCGTCCGCGAGCCGACGCGCCAGCGGGTCGAAGTCCCGGCCGACCCGCGAGAGGCCGTGGACGCAGACGACCGGCGGGGCGTCCGCGTCGCCCCACGCCGAGTAGTGCAGTTCTGTGTCACCGGCGACGACGAACTCGTCCGTTCGTGGCATGGTGCCACCGTTTCGGCCACGCAGCAAAACTGTACGCCCCGACTCGGTCCGCGAGCAGGTGGCGGCACGAGCCGGCGGGCCGGGCCACGCGAGGACGGCGCTCGGCAGCCACCACGGACCGCCTCACCCGACGGTACTTTGGGGGCCGCTCCCGTCTAGCGAGTATGAGCAACCGCCGTCGACTGGAACGCATCCTCCGGTCGAAGTTCCGCGAGGCGGGGCGGCAGGTCGGCGCGGCCAAGCACGCCTACGACACCGCCCGCCAGGCGACCGCCGCGGACCTCGACGTGGACGACGACGGCAAGGTCCGCATCGTCTGTCGGCGCTACGCCGAGAAGCGGGCGGTGGACCTGGACCGCGGCTCCCGGCCGGACTGCTTCGACCCGGACCACCAGGACTGCGTGGGCTGCGTCGAGGACATCCGCGAGGGCCGCATCCAGACGTGGGGCCAGGGCGAGGACGGCGATTCGGGCTGAGTCCGGTCGCCGTCCCGACAGCGCCGACCGCGCACCGACTCCCGACCCCGACGGCCACAGCGATTAGTCGGCCCCCCTCCAACGCGGAGTCATGCACGTCGTCGCAGTCGTCCTCGCCGGTGGGAGGGGTACCCGGATGTACCCCGCCAGCTCCGAACAGCGCCCGAAACAGTTCCTCTCGTTCGGCGACGGCCCGTCGCTCCTGGCCCGGACCGTCGAGCGCGCGAGCGAGGTGGCCGACACGGTCTACGTCCTCACGCGCCCCGACTACGCCGACGACATCGCCGACCACGCACCCGACGCCGAGGTGCTGGTCGAACCCGCCGGACGGGATACGGGGCCGGCGCTCGTCTACGCGGCGCACGAAGTCCGCGAACGCGAAGCCGACGCGGGCCACGACGACACCGTCCTCCTCAACCTCCCGAGCGACCACTACGTCGAGGGCGACTTCGCTGGCGTCGCCCGGCGCGCCTGCGAGGTGGCGAGCGAGACGGACGCGCTGGTCACCCTCGGCGTCGAACCCGACCGCGCGGCGACCGGCTACGGCTACATCAAGCCCGGCGAGGAGCGCGACGGCTACCACGACGCTGCGGGGTTCTTCGAGAAACCCGACGCGGGCGCGGCCGAACGCTACCGCTACAACGGCTTCCTCTGGAACGCCGGGATGTTCGCGTGGACGCCCGACGCGTTCCTCGACGAAGCCCGGCGCGGCGACCTCGCACAACTCGTCAAGGGCGTCGAGGCGGGCAACGCCGAGCGCGCGTTCGCGCTCTGCGAACCAGTGAGCGTGGACTACGCCGTCCTCGAAGACGCCCGGAACGTCGCCGTCGTCCCGGCCACGTTCGACTGGGACGACCTGGGCGCGTGGGACGCGCTGGTCCGGGTGTTCGCCGACGCGGCCGACGAGGGCGGGAACGTCGTCCTCGGCGACGCGCTCACCGTCGACACCGAGAACTGCGTCGTCGCGGCGGGCGAGGGCCAGCACGTCAGCACCGTCGGCGTCTCGGACCTCACCGTCGCCGCCTACGACGGCAACGTGCTGGTGGTGCCGACCCGCGAGGCACAGCGCGTGCGTGACGTGGTCGACCGACTGAGTGGGGACGACGCGTGAGCGACCACGACGAGGTGGCTGGCGACCTCCCCGACGGCATCGACTCCGCGGACGGCGACGACCAGCGCGGCCCGTGGCTGCTGGCCCTCGGAGCGCTCGCCGTCGGCGTGCTCGCGTTCCTCGTCTCCGGGGCGCGGAGCCTGTACCGTCGGCTCCGCGGTCGGGGTTCACGGGAGCAGTAGACGGACGGTAGCGATGCGTGAACGGTCTCAGGAGAACAGGCGCTTCAGGCGGGCGAACAGCCCCTTCCGCGGGTCGCCACCGATCTGGTCGGGGCTCGGACGGTCCGTCCCCGACTCTCCGGTCGTCCCCGCCTGACCGTTCGACTCCGGCGACGCCGTTCCGGGTCCGGAGTCGGCGGCGGACGGTTCCGCGTCGTCGGCCGAACCGACCGACTCGGGGTCCTCGCCTCGGGCGGCCGCCTCGGCCTGCTCGACGAGGCTCTCGGCGTCGTTGACGCCCTCCTTCACGCCGCCCTTGACGACGGGGACGCCGGCGCGCTCGAAGCGACTGCGGTCGACCGACGTGTCCGCGGCGATGATGACCGCGTCCGCGGACGCTATCTCCTCCGAGGAGAGTTCGTCCTCGGTCCCCATCGCGCCCTGAATCTCGACGCGGATGTCGTGACCCATGCGCTCGGCGGTCTGTTCGAGGTTCTCCGCGGCCATCTGGCTGTGTGCGATACCGGTCGGACAGGACGTGACTGCGACGAAGTTCATGATTGAGGTGTCTCCGTAGGTGTGGTCTCTGAGGTCTCGGTAGCGGATTCGAGGAGGGCGACGACCTCGTCGGTCGTGCTCGCGGCGCACGCCCGCTCCGCGAGGTCGCGGGCCGCGTCGGTCCGCGTCGCCTCGATGCGGGCCTTCACCGCGGGGACGGTGACGGCGCTCATGCTCAACTCGTCGAGACCGAGGCCGACGAGCAGTTCGGTCAGGTCGGGGTCGCCCGCCATCTCGCCGCACATGCCGACCCACGCGTCCGTCCCCTCGGCGGCCTCGACGGTCTGCCGAATCGCGCGCAACACGGCCGGGTGGCGCGGGTCGTGCAGGTCGGCGACGGCCTCGTTGCCGCGGGCGGCCGCCTCGACGTACTGCGTCAGGTCGTTCGTCCCGATGGAGAGGAACGCCGCCCGTTCGGCGAGTTCCGGCGCGAGCCAGACCGCCGCGGGCGTCTCTATCATCACGCCGAGTTCCGGGTGCTCGTACTCGATGCCCTCCTCTTCGAGGTCCGCGGCGACGGCCTCGACCTGTTCGCGTGCGGCCTCGAACTCCTCGACGCGGGTGACCATCGGGAGCATGACGGCGAGGTCACCCGCGCCGTCGGCTCCGGCGCGCAGCAGTGCGCGCAGTTGCGTCTCGAAGAGGTCCGCGTCCGGGCCGAGCGAGCGTCGGATGCCGCGCTCGCCGAGGAACGGGTTCTCTTCTTCAGGTAAGTCGAGGTACGGGACGGGCTTGTCGCCGCCCACGTCGAGCGTTCGGACGACGACCCGTCCCTCGGGGAACGCGTCGAGCGCCTCGACGTAGGCCTCGTGCTGTTCGTCCTCGTCGGGCGGCGACTCGCGGTCGAGGAAGAGGAACTCGGTGCGGAACAGGCCGATGCCGTCCGCACCCTGCGCGCTCGCCCCCTCTAGTTCCACGGGGCGGCCGACGTTCGCCGCCACCTCGATGTCCGTGCCGTCGGCGGTGCTGACGGGGTCGGGGCGGACCTCGGCGGCGTCCTCGCTCTCGGCGGCCGCGCGGCGTTCCTCGTCCGGGTCGACGACGACTTCGCCAGCGTCGCCGTCGACGACGACCGTCTCGCCCTCCTCGACCGACTGCAGGTCGTCGCCCACGCCGACGACGGCCGGGAGCGCGAGCGACCGGGCGAAGATGGCCGCGTGGGAGGTCCGCCCGCCGGTGACGGTGGCGAACCCGGCCACGCGCTCGGGGTCCAGTTGAGCCGTGTCGCTCGGCGTAAGTCGTTCGGCGAACACGACCGACCCCTCGGGGAGCGCGGTGAGGTCGGTGGCTTCAGTGTCCGTGAGGAGACGGAGGAGCCGGTCACGCACGTCCCGGAGGTCGTCGGCGCGTTCGGCCATCCGACCGTCCATCCCCTCGAACTGTTCGATGTGCCCGGCGAACGTCCGCTCGACGGCGTGTTCGGCGGGCAGTCCGTCGCCGATGCGCTGCTCGACGCCGTCGGTCACCTGCGGGTCGTCGAGGAACTGGACGTGCGCGTCGAAGACGGCCGCCTCCTCCTCGCCGACGCGTTCTGCGGTGCGCTCGCGCTCCCGCTGGAGGGCGTCGCGTGCCTCCTCGCGTGCCTCCTCGAACCGCTCGCGCTCGGTCTCGGCGTCGACCGATTCCGAGTCCGGGTCGCCCAGTTCGAGGTCGGCCTCCGGGCGGTACCAGACGACGGTGCCGACGCCCGACCGAGGGGTCGCACCGACGCCGTCGAGCGTTCGGGTCATCCCCCGTCGGCTCCCTCCCCGTTCGCTCCGTCGGCTCCCTCCTCCCCCTCCCCATCGCCATCGCCACCTTCGGGCGTCGAGAGGACGGTTTCGAGCGCGTCGAGGGCGGCTTCTGCGTCGTCGCCCTCGGCGACCAGTCGGACCTCCTCGCCGTGGCCGGCGCCGAGGCTCGTCACCGCGAGCATGCTGCGGGCGTCGACGAGGCCGTCCTCGCTCGCGCCGGTCGGGCCGACCTGCGTCTCGGCGTCGAACTCGTTGGCCGTCTCGACGAACTGGGAGGCCGGGCGGGCGTGCAGGCCCGCCTCGGGGACGATTCTGACGGTGCGCTCCATCAGGTCATCGCCTCCACGAGGACGTTCTGGACGGTCTCGGGCGAGTCGGCGGTCGAGAGGTCCTCGCGCACCTCGTCGTGCATCAGCGACCGCGACAGCGAACTGAGCACCGAGAGGTGCTCGTCGTCGCCGTCGGCGGGCATCAGCAGCAGGAACAGCAGGTGCGCGGGCTTCCCGTCCATCGAGTCGAAGTCGAGGCCCGCCGAGGAGTGGGCGAACACGACCGACGGCTGCGAGACGGCGCTCGTCTTCGCGTGCGGGATGGCGATACCCTTCCCGACGCCGGTGGTCGTCTCCTCCTCGCGGGCCAGCAGGTCGTCGAGGGCCGTCTCCCGGTCCTCGACGCGGCCCGCGTCGACCGCCACGTCGAGCAGGAACTCGATGGCGGCCGCCTTCTCCTCCGGTGGCTCGTCGAGCGTGATGCAGTCGGTCGGTACGAGTCGTCGAACGTCGTCGGGGTCGAGTTGCTCAGGCATGGTCTGTGAGTTCGGGTAGTCGAGTGTTCAGTCCGAGGTCTGCGTGGCGTAGTCGCCGTCTTCGAGGTCCGCGACCGTCACGTCGAAGTCGGGCTTGACGGCCGTCGCGACGACCGCCGTCACGAGCGCCCCCAGCAGCAGACAACCGAGGAACGCGAACGGCTGGTTCGACAGCGGGACGACGAAGATGCCGCCGTGTGGCGCGGGCATGCTCACGCTCAGGTACATCGAGGCGGCCCCGGCGACGGCGCTCCCGGCGACGATGCTCGGGATGACCCGGAGCGGGTCGGCCGCGCCGTACGGTATCGCCCCCTCGGTGATGAACGAGAGGCCCAGCGGCACCGCGCTCTTGGCGTTCTCGTACATCTCCGCGGTGTACTTCTGCGGGGCGACGAAGTTCGACAGCGCGAGGCCCAGCGGCGGGACCATCCCGCCGATCATCACCGCCGCCATCGGGACGTACAGCTGTTCCGACAGCAGGCCGACGGCGAACACGTACGCGACCTTGTTGACGGGGCCGCCCATGTCGAACGCCATCATCCCGCCGAGCAGCGCGCCGACGAGGACGGCCTGACTCCCCTGCGCGTCGCTCAGGAACGTCGTCAGTTCGGCGTTGGCGATGGCGACCGGCACACCGAGCAGCAGGATGACGACGGGCGTGAGCACCGCCATCGTCAACACGGGCACGATGAGCACCGGCATCATCGGCTGGACGAACTCCGGGACGTCCCGCCGCTTGAACCAGAGCGCGACGTAGCCCGCGAGCAGGCCAGCGACGAGGGCACCGAGGTAGCCCGCGCCCGCCTCGCCGCCCGAGATTCCCATGACGTCGCCCGCCGCAACGAGGACGTCGCCCTGCTGGATGACGTACGACAGCAGGAAGCCGGGCGCGAGGCCGGGGCGGTCGGCGATGGCGTAGGCGATGTAGCCCCCGAGGATGGGGACCATGAACGTCAGGCCGGCGGTGCCGACCTGCGTGAGGAACCACTCGAACGTCCCGGTGGCCTCGAAGATGCCCTCGACGGTCGTCCCGCCCGGCCAGAGGACCACGCCGAACAGTTCGATGCGGCCCAGCGACGCCACGGCGTAGCCCAGCGCCAGGAAGATGCCGCCGATGGTGACGAACGGAATCATGAACGAGACGCCGGTCATCACGTTCTCCTTCACCGAGGTGACGTGCGACCGGAGACCGTCTTCAGCCGAGGTCTTCAGTGACATGGGTGCGTACTCTCATGGTCGTTCATCGAATAGTTCAAAAGTACTTTCGAACGTGCGCGTTCGTGTTCGTTTCTTCCCGAGTGCGGTGGTGAAGCGAACATCGGAACTCAGTGCGTCGAGAGGGCCACGTCCTCGCGGGTCGTCGGGACGTCGGCGAAGTCGGGGGTGCCGGTTCCCGCGACGGTGACGACGCGGGCGGCGACGGCGATGCCGGCCCGGAGCGCTTCCGGGGGCGACTCGCCGCGGTCGAACGCCGCGAGGACGCCCGACAGCAGCGCGTCGCCCGCGCCGACGGTGTCGACTACGTCGGTCGCCAGCGCTTCGGCGTGGTACGACCCCTCGGGCGTCGCCATCACGGCCCCGTCCGGGCCGAGCGAGGCGACGACGCGGCGGAACGTCTCTCCCCGGAGCGCCTCCGCCGCGTCGAGACACTCGTCGACGGTGTCGACGGCTCGTCCCGTCGCCGCCGCCAGTTCCTCGCGGTTGGGTTTGCAGAGCGCGTACTCGGCGTCGAGTTCGGCAAGGACGCTCCCGCCGACGTCGACGGTCGTCTCCCACGCGCCCGCACGGGCGAGGCGGTCCACCGTCGCGGGGTCGACGCCCGGCGGGAGACTCCCCGCGACGAGCACCGCGTCCGGGTCCTGGCGCTCGACGGTCGCCACCAGGTCGTCGACGGCGGCCGGCCCCACGTCGGGGCCGTTCTGGTTGACCTTGAACTCGCCGTCGGGCGCGAGGATGGTCGTGTTCACCCGCGTCGGCGTTCCGACGTCGACGAAGTCGTTCGGGACGCTCGCGGCGTCGAGACGCTCGCGAATCAGGCTCCCGAACGGGTCGCCGAGGAAGCCCGTGGCGGTCGTCTCCGCGTCCAGCGCCGTGAGGTACTTCGAGACGTTGACACCCTTGCCGCCGGGGTCGAACTGCGCGTCGTCGGTGCGGGCGACGGCGCCCGCTTCGAGGGGCGCGTCGACCCGTAGCGTGTGGTCGAGCGCGGGGTTCGGCGTGACGGTGAGTATCACTCGGCGCTCACCTCGACGACCCGCATCCCGGCGGACTCGAACGCGTCGCGATAGTGGCGGTCGAGGCCGTCGTCGGTGACGAAGAGGTCCACGTCCTCGAGGTCGGCGAACCGGACGAAACTGCGCTCTCCCGCCTTCGAGGAGTCGGCGACCAGCACGACCGTCGCGGACGTCTCGACCATCAACTGCTTCATGCGCGCCTCGTCCTCGTTGGGCGTCGCGAGGCCCGTCTCGGCGTCGACGGCGTTCGTCCCGAGGAACAGTACGTCGAAGTTCATCCGGTCCATGAACGACTCGGCGGAGGGGCCGACGAGCGCCCGCGTCCGGTCGCGGAGCGTCCCGCCGGTCACCTTCACCTCCGTCTCCTCGTCGCCGAGCTCCGAGGCGAGCTGCAGGGAGTTCGTCGCGGCCAGTATCGACCCGTCCGTCGGGGCGCGCTTCGCGACCTCCATCGTCGTCGTCCCCGCGTCGAAGAAGACGACCTGGCCGGGTGCGAGTTCCTCGGCGGCACGCTCCCCGATGGCGCGCTTGGCGTCGAGTCGCTGGACCTCCCGCTGGCCGTACGGTCGCTCGTGACCGACCGTCGTCACCGGGACCGCGCCCCCGTGCGAGCGCTCGATGCGCCCCTCGTCCTCCAGGTCGCGGAGGTCCCGGCGGATGGTGGCCTTCGAGTAGTCGAGCGTGTCGGCGAGTTCGCTCACCGACCGACCGCCCGCCTCCGACACCTGTTCGACGATGGTCCGCTTGCGCTCTGCTGGTAACATACGCGAGCCACGGCTGACTGCTCACCGGACGTTGTTAACTGTTTGTGTCGCGTTTGTGTACGTTTCTGCTCGGTTGGAGAGGAATTAACAGCAGCTCCTGCTCGACGCTGCGTCCGTTCGGACTCGGAGGGAACTCACGAGTCGGTGGGACGTGCGAGTCGCACCGCACCGAGCGACGCCCTGGCACTACTGCGCCGAATCGGTCCCGGCAGGTTGGAACGCCCGGAGCGTGTCCCGGTCGAGCGACGCCGACTCGACCTCGATAGCGCCGCAGTCCGTGAAGACGGCGTTCCAGTCGCGGTAGAACAGCGGGACGCCCTCGTCGACGTAGTTGACCGCCGGACGCTCGTCGGTCTCCGTCCGGTCGTCCCCCTCGCCCTCCACCTCGACGGTGACCAGCAGGTCACCCGCGATACGCGCGAGTTCCGCGAACACCCAGTCGTCCTCGGGGGGGACGTGCTGGAGCGTCTCGACGGAGTAGACGGCGTCGAAGGCGTCGTCCGGGAGGTCGGTGACGAACTCCTCGATGGCTCCGACGTGGAACGTCCCCGTCTCGTCGAGGTCGGGGTACGTCTCGGCCAGCACGTCGAACGCGTCGGGGTTGAGGTCGATGCCGGTCAGGTCGTCGTAGCCGTTCTCGTGGAGGTGTGCGAGGTGTCGCCCGGCGCTACAGCCGAGTTCGAGGACCGACGCGTCGGGGCCGACCCGCTCGTCGAGCAGGTCGAGGAGGGCCGCGCTCGTCTCGTCGGGGCCGTAGTAGGCGTAGTACTCCGGGGAGAACTCGCCGGACCGCTCGGCCCACCGCTCGCGGACCTCGTCTGAATCCATTGTCTCACGGAGCACCCGGAGCGTGATAGGCCCGCCGACTGCCGTACGCCGCGGGAGAAACTGCGCGAACGCCACGGCGGCGACCGGCGCGGACCGCGGCTACGACGTCCTGACCCGCACCTGACCCTCGCTCGTGACGCCGACGAGCAGGTCCTGACGGACCTCGCGGCCACGGACGGCGTTGCCCGCCGCGTCGGAGACGAGTTTCATCAGCTCCGGGGCGGCGTAGTTCACCTTCACGCCCGACTCGTCGCAGGCCGAGTAGACGCGCTGGGGCACGTCGTAGAGGTCGGTGCCCGAGGCGAACTCGACCCGGACCGGCGCACGGAGCGCCTCCGCGAACGCGACCGTCTCGTGGGCCTTCTCGACGTTCTCGCGGGCGCTGGCCTCGATGGAGGAGACGTTCGCCCGCGAGGTGCCCAGCCACTCGGCGATGGCCGCCTGCGCCAGTCCCCGCTCGCGGAGCGCGAGCACCTCGGCCTGCCGACGGGTGAGGACGCTCGTCTCGGCGTCGAACCCGACGCTGGCGAGGATGTCGTCGACGTCGGCGGGGTCGGTCACGCCGTCCTCTAGGGCAGGCTGGCGTTTGTAGCCCGTGGTTCGGCGTCGGAAGGACGAGTACGACTGACGAGCGGGAAGAACGAGCGCGAGGGACGAGAGCGAGGGCCGAACTACTGTGGCGCGGGCGTCGGTCCCGACCGGCGGTTCCGGTCGCGGTCGCTGCCCGACCCCACCGCGTACGTCGAGAGGCGGTCGAGCAGCGACCCCTTCTCCACGTCGTCGACGAGCGCCACGTCCAGCACCTCGCCGATGTGACTGACGGGGACGACCCGAATCCGGTCGCGGTACTCGGCCTCGACGAGTACGTCGCGCTCGTTCGCCGCCGGGACGACGACCGTCTTCAGTCCCGCCTTCGCCGCGGCCTCTATCTTGTAGGTGACGCCGCCGACGGGCAGCACGTCGCCCCGGACCGAGAGCGACCCCGTCATCGCCACCGACTGGTCGACGGGGATGCCCTCCAGCGCGCTCACGACCGCCGCGGCGACGGTGACGCTCGCGGAGTCGCCGTCGACGCCACCCTCGCCCGCCCCGAGGAACTGGACGTGGACGTCCATCTCGTCCAGGTCGACGCGGGCGTGCTTCTTGACGACCGCCGAGACGTTCTGGACCGCCTCGCTCGCCACCTCCTGGAGCATCCCGGTGGCGATGACCTCGCCGGAGCCCTGTGCGGGCGTCACCTCCGCCATCACGGGGAGGACGACGCCCGAGTCCTCGCCCATCACCGCGAGGCCGTTGACCCGACCGACGACGCCCCCGTCGACCAGCGAGAGGTCGTAGTCCCTGCGGCGCTCGATGAACTCGTCGGCCAGCTGCTGCTCGATGGAGCGCGCACGGCGTTTCGCCCGGAGGACGTGGTCGCGCGTCGTCACGGGCGCGTCCTCGGCACGGGCGACGTCGCCAGCGACGCGGACCAGCCCGCCGAGGTTCCGGAACGCCAGCGTGAGGTGGCCCTTCCGACCCGCACGGCGACGGGCTTCGAGGACGACTTCGGCGACCGCCTCGGCGTCGAACGGCGGCAGGCGGCCGTCCCTGGCGACCTCCTGGGCGACGAACCGGGCGTACTTCCGGCGGACGTCGGGCGTGTCGGCGATGGTGTCGTCCATGTACACCTCGTAGCCGTACCCCTTGATGCGCGAGCGGAGCGCTGGGTGCATGTTCTCCATCGCGTCCACGTTCCCGGCCGCCATCATCACGAAGTCCGTCGGCACGGGGTCGGTCCTCACCATCGCGCCGGATGACTGCTCTGACTGCCCGGTGATGGCGAACTCGCCCTCCTGGATGGCCGTCATCAGCTTCTGCTGGGAGCGGACGCCGAGCGTGTTGATCTCGTCGACGAACAGCACGCCCCCGCTCGCCTTGTGGATGGCACCGGCCTCGACCCGGTCGTGACTCGGCGTCGCCAGACCGCCGGACTGGTAGGGGTCGTGACGGACGTCGCCGAGCAGCGCCCCGGCGTGTGCGCCCGTCGCGTCCTCGAACGGTGCGGTGTCGCGATGGGCGTTGTCGATGAGGAGTTTCGGGACGTTCGCACGCTGGTTGCCCGCGCTCGACCGGAAGACGTAGAACACGACGAGCGCCGCGAGGATACCCAGCAACGGCTCGCCAGCGAACAGGAAGGCGTAGACGAGGACGGCGACGACCGCGACCCACATCACCATCGAGCGCAGGTGGCCGCGCTTCTTCGCCTGCTCCCGATGCTCCTCGACGACCTGTCTCCCCTGCCCGGCCGGGACGGTCCGTATCGTCGGCTCGTTGCCGTCGTCGGGGTTGTGGTAGACGAGGACGTCCTGCAGCTCCTCGCGGGGGAGCAGTTGACTCATCGCCTTCGCGAGCATCGACTTCCCGGTCCCCGGCGAACCGATCATCATGACGTGACGGCGCTGGCTGGCCGCCTTCAGGACGACGTCGCGGGCGTCGTCCTGCCCGATGACCTGGTCGACGAGTCGCTCCGGTATCTCGACGTCGTCGGTCGTCTCGATGTCGAGACCACCGAGCAACTCGACGGTCGTCTCGCCGCCGTCCGACGGTACCGGCGGGCGTGGCGACCCGGCGGACACGCGGGTGGTGGGACCTGTATTCACGAGGAACGTACGCTCGCCGAGGATTTAACCCTCGTCGTCGGGCCGCCGCCGACTGCGGGAGGCCGGCACGAGCACGAGCGCGAGCGCCGAGGGTGAAGCGACTCGGAGAGAGGTGACGGGAAGCGAAGAGCGCAGGAGCGCGACAGAGAGCGCGTTGGAATCGAGGACGGCCACGGGAGTCGGCGAGAGCGTATCGGCGAGAGCGTCGGTGACGGAGAACGGCGTCGGCAAGCGTCGTGCCCGCTCGTGAGACGGTAGCGCTACGAGCCCCAGAAGTTGTCGCGGCTACCCAGGCGTTCGCGAGTTGGACGCGAGGGACCGTCGTCTTCCTCCTCGTCGCCGTCGGCGTCGTCGGCGGCCTCCTCGTCGTCCTCTTCGTCGTCCTCCTCGTCCATCGGGAGGCGTTCGAGTTCGTCGGCCTGCGCGTGGTTCGACCGGACCTTGGTCACCTTCACGCGAGCGCGGGCGTCCGGCAGGACGCCGTCGACGAGGATGATGAACCCGTCCTCGGTTCGACCGACGCCCGCACCGCTCCGGTGGATGTCCGTCACGTCGACGACGACCTCCTCGCCGGGTTTCACCGGCTGGGACTTCAGGTCGCGAATGGGCTGGTTGTAGTGCTGGCACCACTCCGTGCCGCTTCGGCTGGTGTAGTGCTGACAGCCCATCCCCTCGATGCGCTCGGAGAAACTGGGGCACTCGTCTGCGAGCGGACAGTTGGGCATACCGAGGCTACAGAGTCTGCAGATTAAACGCTTGTGGGTCGCAGCCGCCACGCATCCGGCCGAATCGGACGTCCTCGTGGCCGAGAACACCGTCCGCGCCGAACCGACTCGAACCGACCGCACTGTTTTGCCGCTCCGCTCCTCCCCGTCTGCATGGCCTCCCGTCTCTCCGTCGTCGCCCTCTTCGTCGGCGGGGTCCTCGCGCTCCCGTTCGCGACGTTCGTCGCCGCCTACGACCGGCGACCGGTGCTGGCGCTGTCGGTCGCGCTCGTCTTCTTCCTCCCGTTCGCCGCCTACGCCGTCAGTATCGACCGAAGTCCACGGGGCCTGTTCCCACCCGGCGCCGTCCTCGTCGGTGGCGGCGTCGTGGCCGCGTTCGTGGTCTCGTTCGGCGCGCTCACCGGCGGCCTCCCGATGGCGTTGGCGACGGGGGCCGTCATCCTCGCCGCAGCACTGGGCTACCACGGTCGGTACGCGACTACACCGGTGCCGTCGCGCATCGTCGGGGTCGGCGGTGTCCTCCTGACCGTCGCGGTGGGCGTCGTCGGCCTGATGGTCGGCGCGCCACTCGCGTCCGGGGTGGCGGTCGCCGCAGTGGCCGCCGCGACTGTCGACTACCACCGCGAGCGGCGCTGGCTGACCCGACCGAGGCGTCGGGTCGCCGCCTCGGTCGTCCTGTCCGGTGGGGCGTGCGTCGTCGTCGCCGGGGTCGTGCTGGACGAAGCGATGGCCGGTGTGGCACTGGCGATGGCACTCCTCGTTGTCGGTGCGGCGCTCGCGGTGGAGTAGGGAGATTCGGAGCGACCGAAGGGAGTGAGAACCTCCGAGAACCGAACGGCGACCAGCGGGAGCCGTGAGGTGTAGCGCGGTTCGGACTGAACGAGCGGGAGCGAGTGAAGGAGAACCGCAGAACGGCGGACGTAGTGACCTGTGAGGTGCAGTGACCGGCGGAACGAAACGCTTTCCCGTGGGTTGCGCCTTGGTTCGGTTGCGGGACCGTGGGTTAGCCTGGTATACTTCGGGCCTTGGGTGCCCGTGACCCCGGTTCAAATCCGGGCGGTCCCATTTTCGCGGCGCGAACAAACTCGTGAGCGCCGCGACAATCACGAGCGGCCGATTTGAACCAACGAGCGACCGCAGGGAGCGAGTGGCGTTCAAATCCGGGCGGTCCCACTCCACCGTTTTGCTTCGTCGGGTGTGCTTCGTTCGTCAGGGTTCGACGCGTTCGACGACCGCAGACGGCAGTTCGACCCCGAGTAGCCCCGTGCGATACCGCACCGTCTGTCGAGTACAGCGACCGGTCTGGCTGGGAGCGCCGTTATCCCCTCGCGACGCCTCAGAGGGGCCGTGCTACTACAGAGTTTCTTCGACCCCGGCCACGGGTTCCTCTCGTCGGTCGACGAACGGACGGTGGCCGTCCTCGCGTTCGTCCTGTTCGTCGTCGTCGGTGCGGTCGCGGAGTACCGCGGCGACGCGAGGGGCGGGACCGTCGTGGCGGCGCTGGTCGGGTTCGTCGTCGCACTGGTCCTCTGGGGACCGCCGATGTTCGCCGAAGAGTGGCACTACGCGGTGGTCGTGGCGGTCCCCGTCGTGGTCGCCTTCTACTTCTACCGAGGACGGTAGCCCGAAGACGCTCGCCCGAACGAGAGCGACTCGGGTCAGGTGTCGGGCGTCAGCACCCGCGTGATGCGCTCGCCGTCGTCGACGGCGATGGCCCACGCGTCGCGCACGTCGACGTCGCCGACGACGTGTTCCGGGACGAGCGGTGCGGGAACCGGGTCGAACCCCGCTCGGCGCATCGCGCGATAGCTGGAGTAGACGCCGAGCAACTGGCCGTTGACGGCCGAGACGTGGAGGCGCTTGTCCGCCGCGCGGCGGTAGGCGAAGGGGAAGGCGTCGGCGGGGGGAGCGCGGAGCGTCTCGACGGAGTCGAGGCGAGCGACGACATCCTCGCCGTCGTAGCAGACGAGCCGGACGTTGCCGCGACCGACCGGCACCTCCTCCCAGCGGTAGTCGGGGCGGTAGGCGCGCCACGCCGCCAGCGCGCCGGTGTCGAGGTGGACGCGGTCGTGTGAACGGTAGAACTCCCGGTGACCGTCAGTGGCACGCCGGACGAACGGTGGGTCGGTCAGTACCTCGTGAGCGGCCTCGGCGACGGTCGGCGTCGCGACGAACAGGCAGCGTCGGTCCTGCCGGGCGGCACCGGCGACGCGTTCGAGCACCGTCGTCGGGTCGACCGGGAGGTCCGACCCGCGGGCGTAGCGGCCGCCGACCGCGGCCCACTCGGCGGCGTCGAGTCGCTCGATTGCGAGCGGACGGTCGTCCGGCGGGAGGGAGTCGCTCAGGCGGGCACCGTCGAGCGGCGTCGCCACCGCGTCGGGTTCACCGCGCTCGGTCGAGCGGGTGACCTCGAACCCCCGACTCCGCACGTACTGCACGCCGTCGGCGAGGGAGTCCATGGTAGCCATCGACACCCGTAGGAACTGCACGCGCAAGAACTGTGCGACGCGAGTGGGACGTTCGACAGGACGCCGACCAGATGCCGCGAGCGACCCACCTTCACTTCCAGTGAGGGTGTAGTGCGAAGGTTCTTGTCGGAATAGGCGGAATCGTCGGCAATGGCACAGGCGGAGAACACCGACATCATCGACGACTTCGAGGAGTTCTACCGCAACTACTACCGCAACGACATCGGTGACCTCGCGCGGAAGTACCCCAACGAACAGCGGTCGCTCTACATCTCCTACGACGACCTCTACCGCTTCGACCAGAACCTCGCCGACCAGTACCGCAACCAGCCGGGACAGCTCCAGGAGTACGCCGAGGAAGCGCTCAGGCTGTACGACCTGCCCGTCGACGTCTCGCTCGGGCAGGCGCACGTCCGCATCCACAACCTCGACCAGTCGACGGACATCCGCGACATCCGGGCGCGCCACCGTGGGCAACTCATCGCGGTCCGGGGCATCGTCCGGAAGGCGACCGACGTGCGACCGAAGATACAGCAGGCGGCCTTCGAGTGCCAGCGCTGTGGCACCCTCACCCGCATCCCCCAGACCGGCGGCGACTTCCAGGAACCCCACGAGTGCGGGGGCTGTGAGCGACAGGGACCGTTCCGTATCAACTTCGACCAGTCGGAGTTCGTCGACGCGCAGAAGATTCGGGTCCAGGAGTCCCCCGAGGGGCTTCGCGGCGGCGAGACCCCGCAGAACATCGACGTTCACATCGAGGACGACATCACCGGGAAGGTGACCGCGGGCGACCACGTCAACGTCACCGGCGTCCTCCGCCTCGACCAGCAGGAGTCCAACCAGCAGAAGTCGGCCATGTTCGACGTGTTCATGGACGGCATCTCCGTCGAGATAGAGGACGAGCAGTTCGAGGAGATGGACATCACCGACGAGGAGAAGCGCAAGATCGTCTCCCTGTCGGACGACGACAGCATCTACGAGCAGATGATCGGCTCGATGGCTCCCTCCATCTGGGGGTACGAGCAGGAGAAGCTCGCCATCATCCTCCAGCTGTTCTCCGGCGTGACGAAGCACCTCCCCGACGGGTCGCGCATCCGGGGTGACTTCCACATGCTGCTCATCGGGGACCCCGGTACGGGGAAGTCCCAGCTCCTGCAGTACGTCCGCTCTATCGCCCCGCGGTCGGTGTACACCTCCGGGAAGGGCTCGTCCAGCGCGGGGCTGACGGCGGCCGCGGTCCGCGACGACTTCGGCGAGGGGCAGCAGTGGTCGCTCGAAGCGGGGGCGCTCGTCCTCGCCGACCAGGGTATCGCGGCGGTGGACGAACTCGACAAGATGCGCCCCGAGGACCGCTCTGCGATGCACGAGGCGCTCGAACAGCAGTCCATCTCCATCTCCAAGGCGGGCATCAACGCCACCCTCAAGTCGCGCTGTTCGCTGCTCGGCGCGGCGAACCCGAAGTACGGCCGGTTCGACGAGTACGAACCCATCGCCGAGCAGATAGATCTGGAACCGGCACTCATCTCGCGGTTCGACCTCATCTTCACCATCACGGACAAGCCCGACCCCGAGCGCGACCGTGACCTCGCCGACCACATCCTGACGACGAACTACGCGGGCGAACTCCACACCCACCGGACCGAGAACGCCACCTCCGACTACACCGACGAGGAGGTCGACACGGTGACCGACACGGTCGAACCCTCCATCGACGCCGATTTCCTGCGGAAGTACATCGCCTACGCGAAGCGCACCTGCTTCCCGGTGATGACCGAGGAGGCCAAAGAGGAGATCGAGGAGTTCTACGTCGACCTGCGCTCGCAGGGAACAGACGGCGACTCGCCCGTGCCGGTCACCGCCCGGAAACTCGAAGGGCTGGTCCGCCTCGCGGAGGCCTCTGCCCGCGTTCGCCTCTCGGACCGCGTCGAGGTCGAAGACGCCCAGCGCGTCATCGACATCGTGCGCTCGTCGCTGGAGGACATCGGGATGGACCCCGAGACCGGCGAGTTCGACGCCGACATCGTCGAGACGGGCCGCTCGAAGACCCAGCGCGACCGCGTGCGCTCCATCAAGGACATCATCCGGGAGGTCGAGGGCGAGTACGACGACGGCGCGCCCGTCGAGGAGGTGCTCGACCAGGCCGAGGCCGCGGGTATCGAGCGCTCGAAGGCCGAACACGAGATAGAGAAGCTCCGGCGGCAGGGCGACGTCTACGAACCGAGTCAGGACCACCTCCGGACGGTCTGAGCGTGGAGCGACGGCAGGATACTCGCGGTGCGCCAGTGGTCACTCGACGGTGAGCGCCGCCGCCACCTCGGCGTCCGCGAGTTCGGGGAGCGGTCGCGGTGGCGCTGGCTGGCCGGTGTCGGCCGTAGCCTCGTCACCGAGACCACGCTGCCACCACTGCACGTCGTGCCACGAACCGCGTTTGTAGCCCGCGTTCTCGAACGTCCCGACGGGCGTGAACCCCATCGCGCTGTGGAGACCGGCGCTCGCCTCGTTCGGGACGGTCATCCCGGCGTAGGCGGTCCGGTAGCCCTGACGGGCGAGCAGGTCGAGGAGGCCGGTGTAGAGTGCTCCACCAACTCCCCCGCGATGCGCGTCGGGGGCGACGTACACCGAGCACTCGACCGCCCACCGGTAGGCCGCGCGCGAAGCGAATCGTCCGGCGTAGGCGTAGCCGACGACGCCCGACCCGCCCTCGGCGACCAGCCACGGGTAGGCAGGTGGTTTCGACTCGATTCGGTCGCGCATCTCGTCGACCGTCGGCGGGTCGGCCTCGAACGAGACGGCCGTCTCCTCGACGAACGGGGCGTAGATGCGCCGGATAGCGGCCGCGTCGTCCGGGGTAGCGGGGCGAAGGCGAGGCGGTGTCACGTCGAGGAGACCACGCGAGTGGACAAGCCAGTGTCGCACGGACGGGGGCGTGAACCGCGTCCGCGTCAGTGACGGCCGAAGGGCTATCCACGTACCGCACCTACGCTCACCCATGATAACGCGCGCCGTGCTCTCGCACCCGGACGAACTGAGTAGCTGGGGTCGCCAGCAGATATCGACGACGCACTTCCTCGCGTGGCTCAGGCGGACCCACGACACGTTCGAGGAGGGCGAGCGCTTCGAGGAGTTCGCGGACGTCGGCTGCTGTGGCGACGCCCTCCACATCCCGTTCGTCGTCGAATCGGTCGAAGGCAGCGGCGAGGTGACCCGAGAGACGACCATCGAGTACGTCGAGCGGGAGGGCTGTGACTTCGCCGGCGGGTGGGCCGTCCAGAGTCGCGCCGGGCCGTGACCTGACGACCGTCGTTCCGGGAGCCACCACGAACGCGGGCACACCGACGAGAAGCGCTTTTGTCCCACCGGTCGTGAGCATCAGGCGATGGACCGGATATCGGCGCTTCGGAACGTCGAGGACGCGCTGAGCGAGTTCGAGGCGGGCGAGTGCGACCTCGCGACGATGGAGCGCCGGGTCCGGGGCGTGTTGCGGACCTACGCCACCGAGTTCGCCGAGCAGGACGCCTACCGCGCCAGCGGTGACGAGGAATGTGAGGGCGTCGTCGTCCTCGCGTCGTCCCCCTCGGAGGCCCGCGAACGGGTCGCCGACCTCACCGACCTCGACCGGGGGGCCGTGACCGTCGACCGAGTCGAGTGACCGACGGACCAGTGGAGAAACCCGATGGACGCAGTAAGGCCTCGGATCGCTCTCTCCGACCGACTGCCGTCCCGTCGACGGTCGCTCCTCGCTGACGGCTCCTTCGACGTTCTCGTTCGCATGATTTTAGTCCGTAGAATCACGAACCGCGGTCGTGTTGCTCGTCGTCGCCTACTCGCGGACCGCCCGCACGTCCCTGCGGAACGTCCACCGGAGCCACGAGGAGAGCGTCGTCCGCCGATTCGGCCGGGTCGCGCTGTTCGAGTTCACCGAACTGGGCGCGTTCCTCGCGCTCCGACTGCGGGCGAAACACCCCGGCGACGTCGGCGTCGAGCGCGTCGAACCGTTCAACGAGTTCGAGACGGTCCCCGAGTCGGTGCGCGAGGCCGCCCGCGCCTACGAGAGCCGGGAACGCGAGAGCCTCCCGTACACCGCCTTCGCCGACGAGTACGACCACCCCACGCCCGACGCGATGGCCGACCGCGAGCTATGAGGCTCGCGCTGGACGACGAACCGCCGAGAGAGACGGACGCCGCCGAGCTCGGCGGCCGCGTCGACCGCTCGGACGTGCTCGCTGCGATTCGGGGCGACCGTGACTGGCTCGACTGTCCGCCTCCCGGACCGCTGTTCGAGCACATCGGCCCCGTCGTTCCGGACGTGGCGGTCCGTCCGCGGACCGCGCTCGCCGTCGCGGCACGAACGCGCGGCGTCGAGGCGCCGCAGGACGACGATATTCGACGGCTCCGCGCCAGGCTCGACGAAGGGGGCGTCCAGCGCGTCGACACCGCACCGCTCAGGGAACGGGTCGCCAGCACGAGCGACGACGTGGACCGCCTCCGGGAACGCGTCGCCCGACTCCAGGGTCGCGTCCGGGCACTCCGCGAGGGCGACGGCGACCCGAGCGATGCCGAGGCCGAACTCTCCGACGCGCTGAGCGAACTCACCGAACGCGAGACGGCGGGCGTCGCCGCACGGCAGGCACTGCAACGCGCCCGCGAGGAACGCCGCGAGTTCAGGAACCGACGCGAGGAGCGCCGCCGACTCGACGACCGAATCGCGAACCTCGAACGGGCGGCCCGCCGTCACCTCGTCGAGCGCGTCGAACCGGAGTTCCGGGCCGCCGTGGCAGCACTCGCCGAGTTCGACGGTATCGAGGGGGGCGACGCGTCCGGCACGCCCGACGACGCGAGCACTCGCGACACCGCAGACCCGTTCGACGTGCCACCGGTCGTCGCCGCACTCGCCGTCTACCGCGTGGGCGACCCGACCGCCCCGGTCGTGCTGGACTGCGAGCGGTTCCCCGACGCCCGGACCGCCGCCGACTGGCTCGACGGGTCTGTCATACGGCTATAGCCGCGGTTCCTCCCTCGTCGCCCCGCTTCTGCCTGTAGTTTATCACCGAACGCGTGGCCAACGTCGCCATGAACGCGGAGTGGACGACCCGGCCCTGCGGCGAGGGAACGCTGGTCGAACTGACGCTCACGACCGACCGACCGCGCCGAGTCCGCGTGGAGTCGACAGGCGACGGGCCGATTCTCCCACCGAGAACCGACGGCGTCCCGGACGCCGGCTGGGACGAGCGCGGCTACACCGGCGTCGTCGACGACCACCTGGGCGTCGGGTTCGCGACGACCGACCCGCCCGACGACCCGCCGGTTCGGGTCGAGTGGCGCGGCCCGCCGGAGGAGTGCCCGACGTTCGACGGTCACCCGGACGTGCCGAGCGTCGAGGCGAGCGCCGACGGCGTGGTCCGGGCGCTGTCGGACCCGCGGCCGCCACGGGACGCGGTGACGACCGACCACGAGCGAATCCAGCGGTCCGGCGTGGACCTCGACGGTGAGTCTCGGACCCCTACCGAGCAGCGTGGCTGCACCGACGACACCGACCACGCCGACGGCAGCGACGGTGTCGAGGAGGTCGCAGGTACCGACGATGACCCCGACGCTGACGCCGTTCACGGTTCCGCCGACGAGTCGAGACGCCCCACGACCCCCATCGCTGGACTCGCCGCGGTCGAACGTCGGGTCGCGCTGGCCGAGCGACTCGCGGACGCGGAGACGCTGGAGGAGGCGAGCGAGGCCGTCGGGTCCGCGGGCGGTCTCGACGGCGTCCGGGCGCTCGACGAGGCGATAGCACGGGACCGAGCCGACCTCCGGACGCTGGCCGAGCGTGTCGAGTCACTCCGGGAGCGTGCGGAGTCGGTGGCGGTTCCGACGGAGACGCTGGCCCGCATCGGCGGTGAGCAGGCGTGATTCTCGCCGTCACCGGCGGGAAAGGCGGCGTCGGCAAGTCGACCGTCGCGTACAATCTCGGCGCGGAACTCGACGCGGTGGTCGTCGACGCCGACCTCGGGATGGCCGACCTGCCGACGGGTCGCGGCCCCGACCTCCACGACGTGCTGGCGGGGCGGGCGACGGCCGTCGAGGCGGTCCGAGAGGACGGCCCGGTCGACCTGCTCCCGTGCGGTCGCTCGCTGGCCGGGGCGCGGTCGGTCGAGCCACGCCGACTCGTCGACTGTGTCGAATCGGTCGAACGCGAGTACGGGACCGTCCTCGTCGACTGCCCGGCGGGCCTCGGGAGCGACGTCGGCCTCCCACTGCTCGTCGCCGACGCCTGCGTCCTGGTGACGACGCCCGACCGGGTCGCACTCGCGGACGCGGTCAGGGCGCGGGCGCTGGCCCGCGAACTCGACGCCGGACTCGTTGCCGTCGCGCTGAACCGGGCCGACGGGTCGTCGCCGACCGACGGCGTCGAGCAGACGTTCGGCGCGCCGGTCGTCCCGGTGCCCGAGCGGCCGGCCGTCGCCCACGGGATGGCGAACGGACTGCCCGCTCGACGGGTGGATGGGGACGACGTCGCAGGAGTAGCGTTCGCCGACCTCGCCGAGCGCGTTCGGTCGGTGCTGGTGAACTCGTTCTGAACGGGCAGGCGTGTCGAGCGTTCGACCCGGCTCCGAACTCAGTCCTCGCGCAGTTCGACGTACGTCGTCCGGAGCGTCACCGGCGTGACGCCCCCAGCTTCGGCCGCTTCCGCCTGCGTGAGCGGATAGCTCCGCCCTCGGGCGGCGGTGTAGAGGCAGGCGGCGGCGACCCCGCCCGGGTTCCGGCCGGTGACGAACGCCGTGTCGAGGTCGTCGAGCAGGTCGCGGGCCTCGCGTTCGATGGCCTGTGGCAGGTCGAGGTCGCTGGCGAACCGTGCGAGGTACTGGCCGGGGTCGATGGGGCCGGTCGGCAGACCGAGTTCGCGGTTGAGCGCGTCGTAGGCCGTCCGTAGCTCCGCCCGCGTCGCCTTCGCGTGGTCGATCACCTCGTCGACGGTCCGCGAGAGCTGGTCGGCGCGACAGGTGGCGTACACCGCCGCGGCGGCGAACCCCTCGATGGACCGGCCGGGGAGCAGGTCGGCGTCCTGCCCCGACTCGAACAGCACGCACGACCGGTCGCGGATGGCGTCGGGCAACTGGAGTCGGTCGGTGAGGCGGCGAATCTCGGTGAACGCGTACACCTTGTTACGCTCGGCCTTCGAGGCGATTTGCGCGCGGTTGTGCTGGCGGCGCATCCGTGCGACGCGACGGCGCTTGCGCCCCTTCAGCCGCGACGAGTAGCCGATCTCCGTCGAGAGCCCCCTGTCGTGCCGGGAGCGAGTCAGCGGCGCGCCCGTGCGTGCGGGGTCGGTGTCGTCGTCCGCGAACGACCGCCACTCGGGGCCGCGGTCCATCGCGTCCTCCGCGACGACGAGACCGCACTCGCCACAGACCGTCTCGGTCCGTTCTCGCTGCAGTCGACCACTACACTCCGGACAGCTCCGTGCTGTCGTGCTCATACACGAACCTCGGTCGCGAACCCATATTAAAGCGTAGCGGAAAGTCCGATATTCGAGTGTTTCGAGCCCCCTCCGACGTGTCGGTTACCGACACGTATCGGAGGTGCACTATCGAAGACAGTCATATATTCTGATAAAATTTAACACCCCGGAGGCGTGAGGGATTCTCATGGGATTGGCCGACATCGCGGCCGGACTGGAGGTGACGAGCGAGCAGCGGTCGCGCGGTGTCGCCACCGTCGACGCGACCGAAGCGGGACTCGCCGAGCGACTCGCCCCGTTCGACGAGGACCTGCCGTGCTCGCCCGACGCGGCGGCGACGGTCGTCGAGACGTACGCGAGCGGGGATAGCGTCGGCACGAGCTCCCGTGCGGCGGGCGTTCCGCCGATGACGGGCGCGAAGACGCTCCACCTGCTCGGGGAGTCGGTGTCGCCGCTCGGCCCGACGGGCCGCGAGCTGGTCCGCGACTGGCTGGACGCCGAACTGTCGCGGGCGGACGCGCTCGAACTAACGGGCGCGAGCGAGACCGAGTTCGCGCTGGCGGCCTACGTCGAGACGCACGACCCGCTGGCCGAGGCGCGCGAGGCGCTGGAAGGTACGCTCTCGCCGACCGGCGACGCGGCCGTCGAGAAACGGGAACTGCTGGGAGAGACGATGAGCGGCGCTGGCGAACTACGGTGACTACGGTCACCGCGACGCGGCAGGGCCGCGAGTGAGCGCTGCGACCGACCGTCGCTGACGACGGTCGGCGAGACGCAGTCGAACGCTGAAAGAGTCTTCTCGTTCCGAACCGCCGGGCCTCAGTTTCCGATACCGAGTCGGTCGAACACGCCCTCTTCCTCCGCTTCGTACCCGAGCGACTCGTCGAGGAGCGATTCGCACGCCTCCGCGACGTGCACCACGAACTGGTCGTCACCCTCAGAACAGACCGGGACGTCGCCGGGGACCGTCACCTCGTGTTCGGGTATCGCGGCGACGACGTCGCTCGATTCGACGGCCGACGACGGGTCGGCCGCGAACGTGAGCACCGTCTCGGGGTCGGGAGCACCGACGTCGGCGAGTCGGTCGCGCTGGCGAGCGACGCCGTCGTGGCCTCGCGGCGTGTCGGGGGCGACCAGCGCCACGCGCTCGGTCGTCGTCACGGCGGCCACCGCCTGGTTCGCGGCGACGGGCGGCGCGTCGACGAGGACGTGGTCGAACGACGCGGCAGCGGTCTCGACGAGCGAGGCGAACCGCTGGGCGGCCTCGGGCGTCTTCGCGCGGGCCAGTCGCTCGAACGGTGCGCGGGCGGGACAGACCGCGAGGCGGCCCGACTCGACGGACAGGTCGTGGAGACCGGCGGCGAGCGGTGGTGCACCCGTACCGTCGTCGTCGGTACAGAGGTCGGTGACGTCGGTGTCGACGCGACCGAGGAGGGAGTCGAGGAGGCCCTGCGTCGCGTACGCCGCGTCGAGGACCGCCACCTCGCGGCCCGCCCGAGCGAGGACGGCACCGCATTCGAGCGTCAGGCGAGTCGTTCCGGCACCGCCGACCGCACCGACGAGACTGAGCGAACCCATACGTTGCGTCGACGACTCATCGGATAAAAACATAGTGAAGCGCGAGTACGATGCTGCCGCTGTGAGTCGGTGGGCCGGGAGAGCGTCTGCGGCGACGGACGGCGAGGGAGGGAGCCGTCTCAGAAGTCCGCACGGCTCAGCCAGTCGACGGCGGCGGCGACGAACCACGCCATCCAGACGGTGAACGCGACGAGCGCCGCGGCGTACTGGAGTCGCTGGTCCGGGACGAGGACGAACGCGACGAACGCGGTCAGCGTGACGACGGCGAGCGCGAGCCGGTTGCGCAGTCGGTCGCCGAGCGCCGCCCGGTTCGCGTCCCGTGCGCTCGGGTCGGCCATGGCCGTGATGGGGCGCGCACGACCAAAGCGGTGTGGTCGGCAGGGCAGTCACGGTCCACGGCGTCGCTGTGAGCCGTCAGACCACGTCGACGAGCGCCTGCCACGTGTTCGGGCCGACGACGCCGTCGACGGTGATGCCAGCGTCCGACTGGAAGCTCTCGATAGCGCCCTCCGTCTCGCTGCCGTAGTAGCCGTCGACGGCGATGTCGTACCCCTCGCCGTCCCGGAGGTGGTGCTGTGCGCCGTACGTCGGCCAGTACGGGTCGTCGGTCGGTCCCGAGACGGTGATGACCAGTGCCTCCCACGTGTTCGGGCCGACGACACCGTCCACCGAGAGACCCCGCGACGACTGGAAGGACTCGACGGTCGATTCGACCTCGCTGCCGTAGATGCCGTCGTGGTACTGCAGGTCGTAGCCGTGGCCTTCGAGCAGGTACTGGACGGTGTAGACGGTCTCACCCCGGTCGCCGTTCGAGTACGTCGGCCAGGAGTACGACCCGCCTCCCCCGCCACCGCCCGTGCCGCCGTCGAAGTCGATGTGCTCGGCGAGGGAGTTCATGACGCTCTCGATGCCGTCGTCCCAGTTGTCGTCGGTGGCGTAGTTGACGTTCATCCCGTCGAGGGTCGGGCCGTTGTAGTACGTCCCGCCGGGCGTCAGGTAGCTGTCGCGGACGATGGGCATGACCTCCCGAATGCAGTCCTCGAAGGAGGCGTAGCCGTCCGCGCAGGTCGATGGACAGGCGTCGCGAGCGTCGTAGCCGTAGATGTTGTGCTTCTCCTGGGCGATGGAGCTCTCGCCCCACCCCGACTCCCAGGCGGCGTGGGCGGCCATGTACACCGAGTTGATGCCCTGTTCCTGACCCACCGCGACCCAGGTGTCGCCGAGGCCGACGAGCGGGCAGTCGCCGTGGACCTGGACGATGGCGTCGTCGAGGTCCGCGCCGGACACACCGTCTTCGGTGACTCTGAGGTCCGTGTCGTACTGGCTGTACCGGGCGGCGGCGGCCGTCCCCGAGAGCGCCGAGACGCCGACCACCGCAGCACCCAGCCCGCCGATACCCTTCAGTACGTCGCGTCGTCGTCGACTGGCGTCCATTGACACCACACTACCGGGCTACGACTCGTCACGCATAACATTTTTCTAGAGTTCTAGTTCTAAAATATAGTGTATTCAGTAGTGCAACCGTCGGCTAGCACGCGACCCCTACTGCGGCCCGTCCCGAATCGCCTCGGCCACGTCGTCGAACTCCTCGTCGTCGAGGTCCGGCCGCGGCCAGTCGAGCGTGTGGAGGGGACCGACGCCGTCGTCGTCGAACCGCGGGACGACGTGGACGTGCGCGTGGGGGACCTCCTGGCCCGACGCCGCGCCGTTGTTCATGCCGATGGTGGTCGCGTCGGCGTCGACGGCCTCCTCGACGGCGGGCGTGAGTTCGCCGGCGGCCGTGAACACCGCGTCCCGGACGTCGTCGGGCATCTCGGCGACCGTCTCGTAGTGCTCCTTCGGGATGACCAGCGTGTGTCCCCGAACGAGCGGGTTCACGTCGAGGAACGCGAACGTGTGCTCGCCCTCGTGGACGGTTCGGCTCGGGACGTCGCCCGCTACGATGGAACAGAAGATGCAGTCGTCGCTCATGGCGCGACGCTCGCTCGCGGCGGCCAAAAGCGTAGCGGGGAGCACCCCCGAACGCGAGCGTCTGGCACGGACCACATTCACTCCCGGGCGAGGAGTTTAGCCCTCCAGGCACCGACGGGGACCATGGCAAGCCACACCACGGCGACGGGCGAGCGTCGGACTGCCGAGGCCGACGCGGACGGGAGGAAGCGAGACGCGGGTGGGCGCGAGAAGGGCGCGGGCGAAGGCGAAGAGGCCGTCCACGTCGAGGCGTTCGGGGCGAGGTTCGACCTCGACGCCTCCCTGCTCGACCGCTCGGCGAGCGACCTCCGCGAACAGGTCCGCGCGTACGAGGCGGGCGAGCGCACGACGTTCGACGTCGGCGTCGCCTACCCCGACGACTTCACGGGGCGCGTGATGCGGGCGATGAGCGAGATTCCGCGCGGTGAGACGCGCACGTACGGCGACATCGCGGCCGACCTCGACACGTCGGCCATCGCCGTGGGCGGGGCCTGCGGGCGCAACCCGCTCCCGCTGGTCGTCCCGTGTCACCGCGTCGTCGCGGCCGACGGGAGCCTCGGCGGCTACTCCGCCTCGGGCGGTCTGGAGACGAAGCGACGACTCCTCGTCCACGAGGGGGTGCTGCCCGAGTGAGCGACGCGGCGGCCGACGCCAGTCGGGACGACCCGACACCGGACGACCGGTTCGTCCCCGCTATCGACTGCCACGTCCACCTCATGCCCGAACGGCTCGTCGCGGCCATCCGGGGCGCGCTGACCGACGAGGCGGGATGGGGGTTCCCCCACCCGAGCACGCAGGGGGAGATGGAGCGCACGCTCCGGGCGGCGGGTATCGAGCGCTACTGTGCGCTCCCGTACGCCCACAAACCCGACATCGCCCGCGAGTTGAACGCGTGGGTCGCAGAGCGCGCCGACACCTCGGAGATGGTCGTTCCGTTCGCCACCGTCCACGGCGACGACGAGGTGGGCGACGTGGTTCGGGAGGCGTTCGAGGCGGGCGCACGCGGCCTGAAGTTCCAGTGTCCGGTCCAGCGCGTCGCCCCCGACGACCCGCGTCTCGACCCGGCGTACGAACTCGCCGCCGAGTACGACCGCCCCATCCTGTTCCACGGCGGCACCGCGCCGATGTTCGAGGACAGCCCCCACGTCGGCGTCGAGCGGTTCCGAGCGTTCGTCGACTCGTACCCCGAGGTTCGGGCGTGCTGTGCCCACATGGGGACCTTCGAGACGGAGGCGTTCGTCGACGTGCTGGCGGCCAACGACAACGTCTTCCTCGACACCTGCTTCGCCATGTCGAGCGCCGTCGGCGAGTCGATGGCGTTCGACCCCGCCTCGATTCCCGATTCGGTGTTCGAGGAGCACAGCGAGCGCATCATGTACGGCTCGGACTACCCGAACATCCCCCACAGCTACCGGAGCGAGCGCGAACACCTGCTCTCGCGTGACCTCCCCGAATCGACCTACCGCGACCTGTTCCACGACACCGCCGAGCGGTTCCTCGGCGAGCGCTGAGTCGAACCTGGGTGGGCGACGGAGTCGTCACCCGTCTCGTTCGGGCGGGAGCAGGTCGTTCGTCGGCAGTTCTCGGACGCCGGGAATCGCCCCGTCACTACATTCTGCTCCGCTCGGTAGCCTCGACCACAGGTGAACGGAGGATGACCGATTTCGACACGACCCGACGAACAGCGCGGAGGACTCGTCTACGAACCACGACGGCGCGAGGGGAGCGACCGCGATGAGCGAGCACACCGTCGCGGACGCGGAGTCCGTGTCCGAGACCGTCCACCGGAACTCGTGGTCGGCGAACCTCGAAGGCCCCGAACACGCCGCCGACCGGGACCTGCTCGTCGAGGAGGCCCTCGGGGCCGTCGAGGCGACCGCTCCGGGCTACCACGTCAACCTCGTGACTCACGGCGAACACGGCGACCCGACGGACTACCTCGTCCCCGTGCTGGAGGAGGCGTTCGACGACGGCGTGACGTGGCGGTACGTCGACCAGTGTGGCTGTGGCGGGCACGTCCTGCGCGTCCGCGTCGTCGAGTAGTCGCGACCCGTCGCCGCCTCGCGGTTCGCGCCTGACCTCGACACCCACCTATTAGTCCGCACCGCGGGACGGGAGTGCATGGACCTTCGAACGCGCGACCGCTGGCGGTGGGTGCTGTGGGTCACGCTCGCAGGTGGGTTCCTGCTGGTCAACTTCCACCGCGTCTCGACGGCGGTGCTCGCCGACAGCCTCAACCGCGCGTTCGACACCAGCGCCGCCGAACTCGGCCTGCTCCACGCCTCCTTCTTCTACATCTACGCACCCCTCCAGTTGCCCGCTGGCGTCCTCGCCGACCGAGTCGGGACGCGCCGGGTCGCCGCCGTCGGAGTGGGGGTGATGAGCGTCGGCGTCGTCGGGTTCGCACTCGCGGAGTCGCTGCTCCTGGGGTTCGTCGGCCGCGCGCTCGTCGGTCTCGGGGGAAGCGTCTGTTACATCGCCATCCTGCGGTTCTGTGCGAACTGGTTCCGTACCGACCAGTTCGCGACGATGACCGGGTGGACCGTCGCCGCGGCCGGTCTCGGCGGCGTGCTGGCGACGACGCCGCTGGCGCTCGCCGTGACCGCCGCCGGGTGGCGCGAGTCGCTGCTCGCCACCGCCGCCGTCGGCGGGGCACTCGCCGTCGCCATCTACGTGCTCGTCCGCGACAGTCCCCAGAAAGCGGGGTTCGCGGCCGTCGAGGGAGCCACCGCCCCCCACCGCAGCGTCGACCTCTCGACGGTCTGGCGGAACGTCCGCCACGTCCTCCGGGACCGCGAAACGTGGGTGATGGGCCTCATGCTCTTCTTCCTCATCGGGACCAACTTCACCGTCCTCGGTCTCTGGGGCGTCCCGTACGTCGCCGACGTCTACGGCACCTCCGTCACCACCGCCTCGACGTACGTCCTCCTCGGGAACGTCGGCTTCCTGCTGGGACCGCCCGTCTTCGGGACGCTCTCGGACCGCCTGGGCCGCCGGACCGAACTCATCCTCGCCGCGACGGTGCTGTTCACGGTGTCGTACGGGGCGGTGTTCCTGTCCGTCACGCCGCCGCTGGCGCTGTTCGGCGTGTTGCTGTTCCTCGCGATGTTCTCCAACGGCGGCGGCGTCCTCGCCTACACCGTCGCCAAGGAGCGCCACGCCGCGAGCGCCAGCGGCACCGTCACGGGCACCGTCAACAGTCTCGGCTACTTCGGGGCCGCCGTCTTCCCGGCCGTGATGGGTGTGGTCCTCGACACCTACTGGACCGGCCGGACGCTCGACGGCGCTCGGGTCTACACGGTCACCGGGTACCGCGTCGCGTTCGGCCTCGCCACGGCGACGGGCCTCGTCGCCGTCGCCTGCGCGGCGTACCTCCACGTCAGGACCGGTAGCGGCGTCGACGAGCGTGCCGTCGCCGCGGACGACTGAACGGGAGCGGTCGCTCCGGAGAGTCACCGGCGACTCCCCGACCGCCGCGCGACGAGCAGTCGGCGAGTACCCTGCGGGCACCCGACGAACACCGCGGCGTTTCGATAGATAGCCTCCCGGACCGGTTCGCGCTAGCTGAGTAGACGGGTCGGACTTATCCACAGCAGAGAACGTCTGTCGTATGAGTTGGACTCGCTACGACTGGCTCTCCCGCGGGCTGTTGCTGCTCGGTCTGTGGTTCATCGCGTCCGGGAGCGCCGGACTGCTGGTCCCGGAGCACGTCCTGGGAGCGGGCGGGTCTCTCCCCGTCGGCCTGATACTGTCGGGGGTGACCACCGTCGTCGGTATCGGCGCCGTACTCGCCGGCCTCTACCTCTTCTCGCAGTACGTCGAAGAGGAGTCGGACCTCGCCCTCTCCGCCCGACAGGTCGCCGAGCGGTGGGACCAGCGGTAGAACGGACCGGACCGAGCGGTGGGAGCAGTCGGGCACCTCGGCGACTCGCCCCGGTCGAGAGCGTCAGTCGTTGAGTCGCGCCTTGTCGAACGTGCTGGGGGGCAGTCGCAGGTCGTCGAGTCCGGGCAGGTGCTTGACGTTGAACACGACCTTCATCCCGTCGGAGATGGGCGCGCCGAGACAGGAGAGGCGAATCCCGCGGTCGAGCCACTTCTCGGGGAGGATGTGGTCGTTCGGCATCGACATCTCCCCCTCGACGACGGCGACGGCGCAGTTCGAACACGCCCCGCCGCGACAGGCGTAGGGCCACGTGAGGTCGTTCTCCTCGGCGGCTTCGAGCAGCGAGTCGTGTGGCGGTGCAACGAACGTCCCGTACGCCGACGGCGAGAGGTCCGCCTCGGCCGCCTTCTCGAACAGGTCCTCGTCGGTCAGCTCCCACCCGCGGTCCGCGAGCGCCTGGTAGTCGAGGTACTCGACGCGGGCACCCTCGGGCTCTGGGTCGGCCTCGGCGTCGCTCTCCGTTCCCGAGTCGGCCTCGTCTGGGCTGTCGGAGCCGTCGGCGTCGGGCGACTCACCGTCGCCGTCCAGTTCGGCGGCGTCGACGCCCTCGATACCCTTCCGCTGGAGCGTCTCGTACGCCGCTCGGACCTGCTGGAACTCGCGGGCCGAGCCACCGTGGTCGGGGTGGGCCTCCAGCACCCGGCGGCGGTACGCCCGCTCGACCTCGGCGTCGCTCGCTTCCGAGTCGATGTCGAGCACCTCGAACGGGGAGTCCACGTGCGTGGCTAGGGGGTTCCGCGCGTAAAATCCTCTTCTTTCCGGGCGAGGGCTGCCCCACGACTGGCCGCCGTGGACCGACGTGGGCCGACCGTCGAGGATCGACCGCGTCGCTCGGCGACCGGCCGAAGACAGGTGACCGTCGGTGCGCTACCGACCCGACGACGAGCGTTCCACGTCGGCGTCGCGTCGCGAGTTCGAGGCGTCGCCGGGTCGGCCAGACCGGTCCGGTCGGTCTCGCTGGGCAGACCGGTCGGGTGTCGTCCGATCTGCGACTCGGCTCCCCGTCGGCGGGACGTCGCCGACGGCCGACCGGTCGCCGTCGTCCCGGAGTTCGAGCGTCAACGGGCGGGCGAGTCGCGCGAGGGCGCGACCGACCGGTCCGCGGGACTGCCGCTCGCGGGTGCGGAACTCGCTGCCCTCGCGGTCGACGAGACCGCGCTCTTCGAGGAGTGCCAGCGCCTCGTCGACCGCGTCGGGCGTCTCCTCGAACGCCTCCCGGAGTTCCCGGCGGGTGTGCGGCCGCTCGTCGAGTCGGTCGCGGATGCGCTGTGCGAGGTACTGGCGGTACACCTCCTCGCCGTCGGCCGGTTCGCGCTCCGGTTCCGCGACGCCGTCGTGGCGGAGCGTCTGGACGTTGTCGAGGAGGAGCCACGCTCCCACGACGGCGAACGCCTCGCCGACGTAGGGCGTCGGGTCGAGCAGCGCCAGGGCGACGCCGGCGACGAACACGTACACGCCGAAGCCGAGTCCCCGGACCTCGTCGCGGAGGCCGTAGGCGTCGGCGACGAGGCCGGACCCGCCGACCAGCGCCGCGGCGGCGGCCGACTCGACGGCGCTCCCGAACGACTGGTCGAACAGCCACGCGAGGAAGACGGTGAACAGCAGCGCGCTCGCGACCGAGCGCAGGCCGAGGCGGTCGCGGAGGGTGCGACGGAGCGGGGCGAACATCGTGTCGGCCCACGGACCGGACCGTCAAGAACCTGTTCTCGCGGCGACGCCGTGGACGGTTCTCGGGGTGCTGGAGCGGAGAGGCGGTACGGCGGGGCTGGCTACCCCAGCGACCGCTCGCCGGACGCGTCGACGGTCGCCGCCAGCGCCGGGAGGGCGGGCAGCACCGTCTCGACCGGCCCGGTGTTGAACTGCCGGAACAGCCCCTGGACGCCCTCGATGGCGTCGTCGCCCATCCCCAGCGCGCGGAGGTCGTCGGGGGCGAGTCGCGGTCGGTAGGGCGCGTTCGAGACGAACTCGTCGACCACCTCGCTCGACCGCTCGCAGGCCTCGTCGAACCCGTCGCCCTCGAACACCGGTTCGAGGTCCGTCCAGAGCGTGTCGAGGAACGTCGGCCACTGCGCGAGACAGCGGTAGATGCTCGGCAGATCGCCCTCGAACCCGTGGAACGCCCGGAGCGAGTCGACCGTCTCGGCGAGGTCCTCGGGCGGAGTGTCGACCATCGTCGGCGGCGACCCGCGCTCGCGGTCCAGCCAGTCAGGGTACGGCCGGGTCGCCCACCGCTCGTCGGTCGGCGTCGGGTCGTGGTCGGCGTGGAGCGCGCGGTCCATCGTCTCGAACAGGACCGCGAGTCGCGGCGCGACCACGTCGAAGGTGGCGAGCTGTCCCCGGAGTTCGGCGAACTCGGCGGGCGAGACGCCCGTCTCCGCCCGGCGGTACGTCGGGAGGTCGAGCGACGAACGGACGGCGTCGCGGTAGCGCACCGAGACGCGGGCGAACCCGCGGGTCTCGAACAGCGGCTTCACCTGGCCCCACGCGTAGCGGGTGAACGCGGGAGCGTTCGCCACCGCGGTCCTGAATATCCAGTTGACGATGGGCGCGCGGAACGTCCGCTTCACGTCGTCGTACAGGCCGCGTCGCCACCCGGTCGCGTCCTGCTCGTACAACTGCTCGCTCGTGTCCATGGTCCCGGTTCGCACGCCAGGCGGGTAGCGGTTGTCCCCGAGTCGACGCCTCCAGACTCGTCGCCCCGTTCCGCGTGGGGGTCCCGTTCCTTCACTTCAGGGCGTCGCGGAACCGCGCTCGCTCGACGACCCGGAACGTCATCGCCGCCTCGCCGACCGTCTCCGGGGCACCGCGCTCCGTCCCGTCGGGCACGCGCGAGACGGTCGCGTCGAGGTGGACCGTCGGGCCGTCCGTCGACGTGACGACCGTCTCCACTCGAAGCCGCGTCCCCTCCGGGGCGGCCCGGCGGTGGGTCACGTCGACGCGTTCGCCGACCGTCCCCGTCCCCTCGGGGAGGTGACCGTGCAGCGACTCCCGGCCGGTGAACTCGCAGGCCGCGACCAGGTGGGGCGTCCCGAGGACGTGGAGGTGCTCGTCGGCCGTCGAGTCCGCCGCGGCGGGGAGGCCGGGCGGGTCCGTCTGCTCGCCGAAGACGGTCGTCGTGTGGCGGCGTTCGACGGTGAACTCGCGCGTCCCGGTCACGCCGGGGTCGGCGAGCGCGGAGAGGTCCATGCCCGAGCCACGAAACCCGACGAGTTAACTGTGAATCCCGAGCGCCGCGAGTGCCTCGCCGATGGCGGCGAGGTACGACTCGCGGTCGTAGCCGAGCCGTCCCATCCAGACCTCCTGGTAGGACGGGTGCAGAATCGGGAGGACGGGCACGCCGAGCGTCGGGCACTCCTGTACCGTCAACACGAGGTCGAGGAACCCGTCGACGGTCCGGCCCTCGACGGCGAGCAGCGACTGCGTGGCGTGCTTCCCGGTCGCCAGCACGCAGTCGGGCGCGATACGGTCGAGTTCCTCGCGGAGGAACGGGCGGCAGTTCGCCCGCTCCTCGGGGTGGGGTTCGCGGTTGTCCGTCTCGTGGGTCGGGCAGTCGAGGTCGGCGGCCGCCTCGGGGTCGTCGTGGGGGATGGCGGCGCTCGGGAAGCACTTGACCGCGTTGGTGTAGTACGCCTCGTGGCCCAGTTCCTCGACCATCGTGCGTATCTTCCGTCCCGAACGCTGGCCGGTGTAGGCCATCCCGGTCCAGTTGCCGCCCCGCCAGCGCTCGGCGTCGGGACTCCCGGCGGCGGGCGCTTCACCGACGACGACCAGCGCGGCGTCGCGGGGGCCAGCGCCCCAGCAGATGCGCTCGCGGGCGGCGGCGAGCGCCGGGCAGCGCCGGCAGTCCTCGGCCAGCGGGAGGCGGTCCTCCGAATCGGGGAATCGGGGCACGAGTACGGCGACGGCTCACGAGGGGAAAGGCGGTCGGGTCGACCTCCGACGCCTCACTCCGTCAGCGGGAGGAGGATGCCGAACACGAACGGCGAGAACAGGCCGACGAGGATGCCGAGCGCCTCCATGTCGACGAGCAGCGTGTGCGCCGTCGACGGACCGTGGACCATCGTCGCGCCGATGGCACCGACGACGAACATCGCCACACCGAGTCCGAACCCGCCCTTCGTGAGCAGGGGGTAGTTGAGCGAACCGTAACGTCCCATATACCGGCCTACCCGTGGACCGTAGAAAGCGTTACGAGTCACGTGCTGTCACACCAACACGGAAAGCTCATGTCGGTCCACGGGCGAGAGGCCAGCGTGAGCGACCTCGCACTCGAACCGTTGCTCGACCTGTTCTGGGTCGTCGCCTACGGTCTCATCACGACGCTACTGACGACGGGCGGCATCCTCGTCGAACGCGCCGGCCTCTCGACGTTCCCGGCCGACACGACGCTGGGCCTCTGGATGGCGGGCCTCGGGGCCGTCCTCCTCGGCGGGGCGTACCTCGTCGCCACCGACCGGTTCCTGCCGACGCTCCGGACCGTCCGCGCCTGAACACCACTGGCTCGGACCGACGACGTCCCGGAGATGGCGACTGTGAGTGTCCGAGAGTGTGACAGCTAGCGAAGCACCCTACTTCTCGGCGGGTGACTCTGCGAAGAGAGACCCCGTCTCCGAATCGTCGACAGGCCGTTCGGCAACCAGGACACCCACCTGGTCGTGTACGCGTTCGACTGCCGTAACCACGAAGCCGACGTCGGTGAGCACGTCCACGAGCGTCCCGGCCGTCGCCGCATCGACCCCGTGACCGAAGAGCGGTTCTTCGGGGTCGGACGAGCCGAAGAACATCGCGTCGCCGAGGACGAATCTCCGGGGAGCGAGGTCGGCGATGGCCTCGATCGCCTCGCGTTTCTCCTCGTCCGGAAGGTGGTGCAGAGCGAAGTTCGAGACCACGATGTCTACCTCACCGTCGTAGTGCGAATCGCGGAACTCGCCGTAGCCGAACTCCACGTTCACGAGACCGCTGTCGGCGGCCTTCGACCGCGCCTGCTCGATCATCCCGTCACTGATGTCGCGTCCGACGACGTGGCCGGCGTCCTCTGCCAGCGCGAGTGCGATCAGGCCCGTCCCCGTTCCGAGGTCGAGGACCACGTCGTCGGGGCGGGGGTCGGCGTGTTCGACGACGAACGAGGCGCACGCGTCGTAGACCGGCTTCTCGTCACTGACGTGTTCGTCGTCGTACCGGTCGGCGACCTGCGAGAAGCGATCGGCGAGGTCCCGAAGGGATTCGTCCACTACGATCACCCCGCCTCGAAGTCCTCTCTGGACAGTTCCATGTTGACGGTCGCGCCGACCGTGTGTCCTTCGGCGACGGCGGACGGTATGGAGGCAGGAGAGCCGCTGGCGGCGTCGCCGGCGACGAAGAGGCCATCGACCGACGTGAATCCGAACCCGTGGTCGGTCCGCGTCGTGTCGACCAGTCCGAACTGGTCGATCTCCAGACCGAGCCGTTCGGCTAGCTCGCTGTGCTGTCGCATCGGTGGGCCGTAGAAGAGGGCGTGGCGAGCGACCTCACGCCCATCCGCGAGCGTGATGCGCTCGAGGCCACCATCCGACCCGACGAGTGCGGTGATCGGTTCGTCTTCGATCTCGATTCCCCGTTCGACGAACGCGGACCGTGATTCCTCGTCGAAGACGTCGTGCCCGTCGGTGAACACGACGAGGTCCGTACTCAGGTTGTAGATGAGCGTCGTATGTTCGAGTTGCTCTGGAGCCGTAACGAGGACGCCGAGCGGTTCTCCCCGAACCTCGTAGCCGTGACAGTAGGGACAGTGATACACGCCGTTGCCCCACAGCTCCTCGAACCCGTCGGTCTCGGGGAGCACATCGGTGACACCGGTCGCGAGTACGACCTTTCGACTCGTGACGGTCTCGTCGGTATCGAGGGTACTCGTGAACCCGTCTTCGGCTGTGGTGACACCCGTCACCTGCGCGTCTCGGAACTCGGCCCCGTATCCCGCCACCTCCTCACGACCGAGACGACGGAGTTCCTCCGGCGGGATACCGTCCCTCGTCAGATACCCGTGTGCTTCGGCTGCTGGGCCGTTACGGGGTTCGCCGTCGTCGCAGACCAGGACGCTGCGGAGCGAGCGCCCCAACTGGAGGGCCGCACTCAGGCCCGCAGGCCCGCCGCCGATGACGAGCACGTCGCACTCCACCTCACTCTCACCAGTTGTTTGCATAGCTACTGCAAGGAGGATGCCAGCGATAAGGTTGTCGCCCGCGGCGGCGAGCGACGGTGAACGGAGTGGGCGGCAGTGTCGGAGTCTAGGACCAGTTCTGTTCGAAAGCTGGCTTGGTCGCAGTTCGCCAAGCTACCGGTCAGCGTTCCGGGACTGCGAGAAGTGTGCACTGGGTGTGCAAACGTTATCCGGCAGCAGCACCAACTCCCGATACCAATGCCAGAGGCCGTACAGGAGCAACTCCGGGACGAACGGGACTGTGAGGGTCTCCTCGACTGTATGCTCGGACTCAGGTCGCTCGACAGAGGCGTGTTCAGGCTGCTCGCGGAGTCTTCGGAGCCGCTCACCGTGGACCGTATCGCGAAGTTCATCGGGAAAGAACGGACGACCGCGTACCGGTCGGTCAAACGGCTCGAAGAAGCGGGAGTTGCCGTGCAGGACCAGGAGAGCTGTCCCAAGGGCGGCTACCACCACGTCTACCGAGTCTCAGACCCTGACGATATCGCGGACGAACTACAGCGAATGCTCAACCGGTGGTACGCGGAAACTGGACAGCTCATCCAGGAGTTCCGGGATACGTACGGCGAGGAGCCTTCGCCCGAGGAGGGTCGGTAGCTCCACCTGGTGTCGGATACCTGGAAACGCTGGAGAGCCAACGTCGCCGCCGAGTGGCCCGGGACAGCACCGTCTGCCCGACCGATTGCCCTTTAGTGACGGCGGTGTGTTGATGCGATATGAGTGATTCCGAGGAGTCGGACGCACCCGCGGGACCGGACCGCGAGCGGTTCGCCGAGGTGCCCGACCAGTACGACCCCCACGCCCTCGAAGACCGGGTCAGGGAGTACTGGGCGGAGACCGACGCCTACGAGCGAACCAAGCAGCACCGCGAGGGCGCGGAGCGCTACTTCTTCGTCGACGGCCCGCCGTACACCTCCGGGGCGGCCCACATGGGGACGACCTGGAACAAGTCGCTGAAGGACACCTACATCCGCTACAAACGGATGCAGGGGTACGACGTCACCGACCGGCCGGGCTACGACATGCACGGCCTCCCCATCGAGACGAAGGTCGAGGAGCGCCTCGGCTTCGACGACAAGAAGGACATCGAGGCGTTCGGGATGGAGAACTTCATCGAGGAGTGCAAGGAGTTCGCCGACGAGCAACTCGAAGGACTGCAGAACGACTTCAAGTCCTTCGGCGTCTGGATGGACTGGGACGACCCGTACAAGACGGTCTCGCCGGAGTACATGGAGGCGGCGTGGTGGGGGTTCGCTCAGGCCCACGAGCGCGGCCTCGTCGACAGAGGAAAGCGCTCCATCACGCAGTGTCCGCGCTGTGAGACCGCCATCGCGAAGAACGAGGTGGAGTACCACGAGATCGAGTCCCCGAGCATCTACGTCACGTTCCCGCTGACGGGCCGTGAGGGCAATCTCGTCGTCTGGACGACGACGCCGTGGACCATCCCCGCCAACACGTTCGTCGCCGTCGACCGGGACGCGACGTACGCGGCGGTCAGGGTAGACGACTCCGAGAGCGGCGCGTACGAGGGAGAGCTACTCTACGTCGCCAGCGACGTCGTCGACGACGTGCTGGAGCGGGCGGGCGCGACCGAGTACACCGTCGAGGAGGAGGTACAGGGGACCGACCTCGTCGGCTGGTCCTACGAGCACCCGCTGCCCGAGGAGGTGCCCGAGCATCCCCAGGGCGCGGGCGCAGGCGAGGTCTACCACGCCGACTACGTCGAGATGGACCGGACTGGCCTCGTTCACTCCGCACCCGGCCACGGGCAGGAGGACTTCGAGCGGGGCGACGAACTCGGCCTGGAGATATTCTGTCCGGTCGGCCCGGACGGCGTCTACACCCAGCAGGGCGGGAAGTACGCGGGCGAGTTCGTCCGCGACGCCAACGACGACATCATCGCGGACCTCGACTCGTCGGGTCACCTGCTCGCGGCGGGGACGACCCGCCACGACTACGGCCAGTGCTGGCGCTGTGACACGGACATCGTCTTCCTCGCGACCGACCAGTGGTTCGTCACCGTCACCGACGTCAAGGAGGAGATGCTGGCGAACATCGAGGACTCGGAGTGGTACCCCCAGGAGGCGCGGGACAACCGCTTCCGGAAGTTCATCGAGGGGTCGCCCGACTGGAACGTCTCCCGACAGCGCTACTGGGGCATCCCCATCCCCATCTGGGTGCCCGTGGAGGACGAGGAGTCGGCCGAGGACTGGACGGGCGACATCGAGGACACCCTCGTCGTCGCCACGCGCGAGGACCTCGCCGAGCGGGTCGACCAGGACGTCGACCCCGACGAGGTGGACCTCCACCGCCCGACCGTCGACCACCTCACCATCACCGAGGACGGCACGACCTACGAGCGCGTTCCCGACGTGTTCGACGTCTGGCTCGACTCGTCGGTGGCGTCGTGGGGCACGCTGAACTACCCCGGCGAGACCGACGAGTTCGAGGAGCTCTGGCCCGCCGACCTCATCATGGAGGCCCACGACCAGACGCGGGGCTGGTTCTGGTCGCAACTCGGCATGGGCACGACGGCGATGGGCGAGGTGCCCTACAAGCAGGTGCTGATGCACGGGTGGGCGCTCGCCGAGGACGGTCGCAAGATGTCGAAGTCCATCGGGAACGTCGTCACGCCCGCCGAGGCGCTCGAACGCCACGGCGCGGACCCGATGCGCCTGTTCCTGCTCAGCGTCGACCCGCAGGGCGAGGACATGCGCTTCTCGTGGGACGAGATGGCGACGATGCAGCGGAACCTCAACATCCTCTGGAACGTGTTCCGCTTCCCGCTGCCGTACATGCGGATGGACGGGTTCGACCCCGATTCGGTCGCTCCCGAGGAGTGCGACCTCGAACTCGTCGACGAGTGGGTGCTGTCGCGTCTCGCCACGACGGTCGAGGAGATGACCGACCACTGGGAGGCGTTCCGGCAGGACCGGGCGCTGGACGCCCTCCTCGACTTCGTCGTCGAGGACGTCTCGCGGTTCTACATCCAGGTCGTCCGCGAGCGGATGTGGGAGGAGGAGGACTCCGACAGCAAGACCGCCGCCTACGCCACGCTCTACCGGGTGCTGGAGGAGACGACGAAGCTCCTCGCGCCGTACGCGCCGTACGCCGCCGACGAGATATACGGCACCCTCACCGGGTCTCAGGGACATCCGACGGTCCACATGTGCGACTGGCCGGTCCCCGACGAGCAGTACCAGGACGCCGACCTCGAAGCCGACGTGGCGGTGCTGCGCGCCGTCGAGGAGGCCGGGTCGAACGCCCGCCAGCAGGCCGAGCGCAAACTGCGCTGGCCGGTCCCGCGCGTCGTCGTCGCGGCCAACGACTCGGGGGCCGCCCACGCGGTCCGCGAGTACAGCGCCCTCGTCGAGGAGCGCCTGAACGCCCGCGAGGTGGACGTGGTCGCCCCCGGCGAGGAGTGGGGCGAACTGCGCTACTCCGCACAGGCGGACATGTCGGTGCTCGGCCCCGCCTTCGGCGGCCAGGCCGGCGAGGTGATGCAGGCGCTCAACGGTGCCCGCATCTCGGAGCCGACGCTCGACGCCCTCGAAGTCGCCGTCGAGGACGAGCTGGGCGAGCAGGTCGACCTCACCGAGGAGATGGTCGAGTTCGTCACCGAGACGCCCGAGGGCGTCGCCGCCACGCCGTTCCGCGTCGCGGGCGACGACCGCGGCGTCGTCTACGTCGACACCTCGCTCACCGAGGACATCGAGAGCGAGGGGTACGCCCGCGAGGTCATCCGCCGCGTCCAGGAGATGCGCAAGGACCTCGACCTCGAACTGGACCGCGAGGTCCGCGTCGAACTCGACGTGGCCGACGAGCGAGTGTCGAACCTCGTCCGCGAGCACGAGGGCCTCATCGCCGACGAGGTCCGCGCCGCCGAGTTCGGGACCGTCGAGGACGGCTACCGCAAGGACTGGGAGGTCGAGGGCGTGACGATGACCATCGCCCTCGACCCGCTAGCAGTCACTGAGCAAGCGGACTGAGCGATTTGAGTAGCGGTTAGGTTCGCTTTCGTCTCGTCGCATTTTCTCGTCGGTGGAGCTGTGACCACCTCGAAAGCCCCGAGGCTCAGGACTCGGGCGTCTCGCTGCGCGCGCTTCGCTCGCTACCGCTCGCTCCAGTGCTTGCGTCGCCGTCCTTCGCCCCGAGCCTCGCCCCTTTCAGTCCACCCGCGATAGCTGGCCGAACAGTCGATGCGGGTGGACTGAAAGGGGCCGGTCGCTACACTCCCACGACTCGCTGCGCTCCTCGTCGTTCGCTTCGTCGCCGGCGGCGTCGCCGCCGGCTTCCAGCGGGACCTTCGGTCCCGCACGGCTCACTCCTGCGGTGCTTGCACCGTCGGGGTTCGTGTAGCGACCGGGGGCTTTCGAGGAGTTCTCGGCTACCCTGCTGTACTCGTCACCGTTCCATCCTAGAACGTACACTCATGCCCGAGGGAGACGATACCACACCTATGCGGTACGGGACGACCGTACAGGACGGGACGGTGTACGTCGAGCGACCGGACGGCGACCTCCTCGTCGGCCCGTACGCGGCGGTCGTCCGGTCCGTCGGTGGGCCGTCGTGGACCATCTCGTACTCGCCGTGGGTGCGCGAGCGCTACCCCGACCTGGCGACCGACGACGAGGGCATCACGCTCGACGTCCGGGACTTCGTCGAGTCGCTGACGCTCGACGAGGCGTTCGTCGAGTCGCTCGCGGCGTGTCCCGACTGGTCCGTGAACGACGAGGACCCGCTGTCGCCGCGTCTCGGCCTGTTCGTCGGGCGACTCCTCCAGCGACTGGAGCGCGGACTGGAGTAGTGGAGAAGGAGTGAGCGATAGCGAACCGGAACCGTTCTACAGCACGTCCGCGACCAGCGGCGCGACGCTGACCGAACTCACCGAGCGCTCGATGGTGTCCGTGCCGAACACGTCCTCGACGCCGGCACGGGCGAGTTTCGTCCGGGCGTCCGCGGCGAGCATGGGGTGGACGCAGGTGGCGAACACGCGGCTGACGCCGTCCTCGCGCAGGTGGCCGATGGCCCCGGACATGGTCGACCCGGTGGCGATGATGTCGTCGACGACGACGCAGTCCCGGCCCGTGGCGTCCGTCTCGCTGGGCGTGTGGCTCACGTCGCCGGTGTCGTAGTCACGGACCTTCTCGAAGTGGTCGACGTCGCCCGCGCCGTACGCGTCGCGGACCGACTCTGCGAACCCGCGGGCGCTGGCGTCCGGCGCGAGAAAGAGCGGGTCGGCGAGGGCGGCGGGGAGCGGGTCGGCGAGGGCGGCGCTCGCGTCGACGGCCTCGCTCGGCACGTCGAAGAACTCCAGCACGCCGGGTTCGTGGGGCGTGACGGTGACGACGCGGTCGGTGCCCGTCGAGATGGCCCGCGCCATCGCCTCGGCGGAGACGGGGTCGCCGGGCTTGAACTGCTTGTCCTGCCGTGCGTAGCCCATGTACGGGAGCACCGTCGTCACGCGGTCGACCTGCCGCCGGGCGAGGTCCTGCAACTGGAGCAGTTGCACGAAGGCGTCGCTGGAGTCGGTGGCGGCGACGACGACGGCGTGGTCCCCGTCGAGGTCCGCCCGGGCGATGAGTTCGCCGTCGGCGAACCGGTCGAACTCGACGGCGGCGAGCGCGTGGTCCGTCTCGGCGGCGAGTCGCGCCGCGAGCGACTGCGAGGCCGACCCCGGGAGTATCATGTGCGGGCGTCGGCGGCGGGGGCTAAAACGCGTTTTCCTTCGGGTGAGGAGCGGTCGAGTCGACTCAGGGGACGGCCACGCCGCGGACGTCGGGCAGGCCGAGCGTTCGAGAGTGCCACTCCCGCTCCGCGCTCCTCTCGCTCGCCTCGTCGTCGCCGTCGTCCTCGCGCTCTCCCTCCACGAGGAACGTCCCGGCCTCGGTGACGGCATAGCACTGGTCGGCGTACGCGACGCCCGCGACGCGCTCCGAGACGGGGAGGTCGACCGTCGCCCACTCGCCGTCGAGCAGTTCGAGGAGCGCGTCGTCGGTGGCGGCGTGGGTGCGGTCGCCGTCCGAGGCGACCACCGAGAACGACCCCTCGCCGTCGTCCATCCAGCCGTTGCCGAGCTGGTAGAGGCCGTCGGCGGTGGCGACGCGGGGAACGGGCCGAATCGTCACGTCGCGGGCGTCGTCCAGACCGGCGTGCGAGAGGCCGTCGTCGGTGACCCGGAACACGCCATCCGCGGTGGCGACGAGGTCACCGTCGACGGCGCGGACGTCCTCGCACTCGCCGAGCGTGGTCCACGTCTCGCTCCCCGCGTCGTCGTCGACGGTGTAGCGTGCGACGCGGCCCTCACCGGCCGCGAGGAGGTCACCCGAGCGGTCGAACCCCACCGCGTCCGCGGGACCGAACCCGGTCTCGTCGAGCGTCGCGCCGACCAGCACGTCCTCGTCGCACGCGACCGCGAGGGTCCCGTCGCGGGCGGCCACGTCGCGGACGGGGCGACGGTCGGCGAGGCCGAACTCGCCGACGAGGTCCCCCGAGACGGAGACCCGCGCGAGACCCATGCCGGTGGCGACGAACGCCTCGGTGGCCCCCGAGCGCTCGCCGTACACCCGCTTCTCGTCGATGGTGCTCATGTGTGAGGCCCCGCGGGGAGCGGGTGAAAAGCTGTCGTCGTGTGGTCGAATCGCTTCGGAACGCCATTATGCACCGGGCCGAAGAGAGCCAGTATGACCGGGTTCTCGTCTATCGACTATCTGGAGTGGATCGCCGGGCGACCCGAGCGGGCGACCCACGACCTGGCCTCCTCGGACCTGCGCCCCGACGGCCCGTCCGCGGGCGTCGTCCCGCCGTCGCTCGACGGCTTGCCCGACCCCGAGGGCGTCACGCTGGAGGGGCAACTCGCCGACGTCTACGACTGCTCGACCGGAAACGTCCAAGTGACGGCGGGCGCGAGTCACGCGAACGCGCTCGTTGCCGCGACATTCGCCGAGGGACGGGTGCTGGTCGAGTCGCCGGGGTACGAGCCGCTGGTCGCCTGTCCCGAGGCGTTCGGGGCGCGGGTCGAGCGGTTCGACCGCCCCGACGGGAACCTCGACCCGACACTGGTCGGAGAAGCGCTCGACGACGCGAACGATGCAGACGACGGCAACGACGTGTCCGCGGTCGTCGTCACCAACCGGCACAACCCGACCGGGAAACTGGCCGACCGTGAGACGCTCGCGGCGGTGGCCGACCGCGTCGCCGCCCACGACGCGCTGCTGGTCGTCGACGAGGTGTACGCCTCCTACGACCCGGAGGCGGACGACGGTCCGTTCGGCGGGCCGACGGCCGCCGGGTTGCCGAACACGCTCGCCATCGGGTCGCTGACGAAGTTCCTCGGACTGGGCGACCTGCGCATCGGGTGGGTCGTCGGTCCGACCGACCGAATCGAGCGACTGGCGACCGCGGCGTGGTACTTCCCGGTCGTCGCCGGGCCGAGTCGGGCACTCGCTCGGCGGGCGCTGGCGAACCGCGACGCACTCGCGGACCACGCTCGCGACCTCTGCGCCCGGAACCACGACCTGCTGGCGGAGGCGGTCGCGGCGTCGTTCGACGGCGAGGTACCCGACGGGTCGCCGTACGCGCTGGTCGGCCACCCCGACCACGACGGCGACGAACTGGCCGCACGCGCGGCCGAAGAGGGCGTGCTGGTCGTCCCCGGCCGGTTCTTCGAGCGACCGGACGCGGTCCGGGTGAGCCTCGGCGGCCACCCCGACGAGATGCGCGAGGCGCTGGCGGCGTTCGCGGCGTCGGTCGAGTAGAAGAGGGACTCACGACGGTCGCCCGGTGGTCACCGGACGGACGGCTATAATCGGACGTGTCGAGACTGGAGGACGGTAGAGCGACTGAAGCGGTCGGTGGGGTCGGTACTGCCGATACGGCGGCCCGCCGGGCTACTCGGCGTCGTCGGACGAGTCCTCGTCCGGGTCCTCCGCACCGGCCGGAGCGACGTTCTCGGTGCCGGACGCCGCCGCACCGGTCCCCGCCGAGGCGTCGCCCGCCGGGTCGGTCCGCGTGTCCTCCCGGACCTCGCCCATGATGGCCTCGGCGTCGATACCCGCGAGCACCTCGTTGAACTCCGTCGTCACCGCGGCGGAGACCTCCTCGCGGAACCGCTCCTCGCTGGGATACTCGCGGACCGCGAGCACGCGACCCTCCTCGGTGGTGACGACCGCCTCTGCGACGCCGTCGTCGTAGCGGTACTGTCGGCCCCGTTCCAGTTCGTCCGCCTCGTCGGCACCCTCGCCCTGGTCCGTCATACGCCGCGGTACCACGGCCACTCGGATGAAACTACGCACGGGCAACGTACGTAGCCGCATTCACGGTTTCGAGAAACTATCGTAGCCCCGAACGACACCCGTTCGGACCAGTCACGAAGACCTAGATGCGACTCGTGGAACAGACCGACTGGAACGACTGCGGGGCGGCCTGCCTCGCGACGGTGACGGGCGACTCGCTCACCGAGGTCAAGCGGGCAGTCGACGTGCCGACGCCCCACGGTCAGTTGGAGGCGTACCTCGACGCCCACCCGATACCGAACGACCACGTCACAGTCCGGGGTGAGCCGACCGTCCGGTCGCTCGCGCGTCAGCGTCGCCCGTTCGTCCGCAGTGGCCCGTTCGAACGCCGGACGCTCCTCCTCTCGGTGGCCTCGCCCGCCCGGAGCATCGACTGGCACGCCGTCGTCCTCCACCGCGGCCGACTGCTCGACCCGCAGGGACAGTTCGACCTGCCGACCCTCTACCGCAGTCGGTGTATCTGGGCGACGGAGGTGTACCCGGACGGTCGTCTCGGGGGAGCGCGCGCGGCCGCCATCCGCGCCGATTGAGCCGATTCGATATAGCGAACAGCGGTGTATCGCACGAATCGGACCGCTTCGCAATTTCTTTGCGGGCGGGCCGCAGAGAGTCCCACGAATGAAGATTTTCGGCTCCAGCGGCGTCCGGGGCGTCGCGAACGAGGAGCTCACCCCCGCGTTCGTGACGCGGGTCGCCATGGCCGTAGGGTCGGTGTGGACGGCCGACGCCGACGGACCGGTCCGCATCGCGCTCGGCCGGGACACGCGGGCGACGGGGGAGATGTTCGCCGACAGCGCCAGTGCCGGGCTGACGAGCGTCGGCTGTGACGTGGACCGACTCGGCGTCATCCCGACGCCAGGCCTCCAGTCGTACGCCGACAGCGAGGGGGTTCCGGGGGTGATGATCACGGCGAGCCACAACCCCGCCCAGTACAACGGCGTGAAACTCGTCGGGAGCAACGGCGTCGAACTCGCCCGCGACGCGCTCGAACGCGTCGAGGACCGCCTGCTCAGCGAGCGGTTCGAGCAGGCGACCTGGGACGAGACGGGCGACACGCGACGGGTCGAGGACGCCCGCGAGCGCTACGTCGACGCCCTGCTCGACAGCGTGGACCGCGAGACCATCGCCGACGCGGACCTGACCGTCGCGCTCGACCCGGGCCACGGGGCGGGCGCGCTCACCAGCCCCGAGTTCCTCCGGCGACTCGGCTGTCGCGTCGTCACCGTCAACGGCCAGCCAGACGGGCACTTCCCCGGCCGCGACCCGGAACCCGTCGAGAAGAACCTCGGCGACCTCCGACGACTGGTCCGAACCGCGGACGCCGACGTCGGTATCGCCCACGACGGGGACGCCGACCGGGCCATCTTCGTCGACGAGACGGGCACGCACGTCGAGGGCGACGCGGCGCTCGCGGCGCTCGCGGCGAGCGAACTCCAGCCGGGCGACACGACGGTCAGCGCCGTCAACGTCTCCCAGCGCCTCGTCGACGCCGTCGACGCGGCCGGGGCAGACCTCGAACTCACGCCCATCGGGAGCACGAACATCATCACGAGCATCGAACGCCTGCAGCGCGAGGGGGAATCCGTCCCCGTCGCCGGGGAGGGCAACGGCGGCGTCCTCTTCCCCGACTACCGCCTCGCCCGCGACGGTGCGTACACGGCCGCCCGGTTCCTGGAACTGGTCGCGGAGCGCCCGGCGAGCGAGATATCGGCCGCCCACGCGGGCTACCACAACGTCCGGGTGAACGTCCAGTACGGCGACGACGCCGAACGCGAGCGACTCATCCGGGCAGCCGAGGCGGCGGCCCACGACGCCGACGCCGAACTGACGACAATCGACGGCTACCGCCTGGACTTCGGCGACGCGTGGGTGCTCGTCCGCCCCAGCGGCACCGAGCCCGTCGTCCGCATCTACGCCGAGGCCCGCGACCCCGACCGCGCGCAGGAGCTGGCGGACTCGATGTACGACGCGCTCCAGCACGCCTGAGCTGGCTGTTCTCTCGTGTTCTCCCGCTCGTGAGCCGAGCGGCCGGCCCGTCACCGATAAATCGTGAGTCGCTATACAGAATCCAGCCGTGGCGGTCGGGTCTGTGGCAGAGCGTTCGAGCGTAGTAGCGACTCTCGGGTTCAAAATCGACGAGTTCGACAGGTGTGACGCGCCGAGTGCCGACGGCGAGACGGTCGGGCGACGACTCAGTCCGTCTCGCCGTCCACCACGCGGAGTTCGCCACCACAGCCGCCACAGCGGTACGACTCGGTGTCGGTGACGAGTTTCGACTTCCGGTAGCGAGCCAGTTCGCTCCCGCAGGACCGACAGCGAATCAGCCAGTTCGGGTCGGCGAACCGCTCGCAGTGGACGCCGGTCTGGAGCGTCTCGGCGAGGTCGCGGAACCGCTCGCCGTGGCTGGCGTCGCCGTGTTCGGTGAGCAGGTGGGCGTGGGCGAGTTCGTGGCGGATGGTCTCGGCGGCCGCTCCCCAGCCTCGTCGCTGGAAGTGCTCCCACGTGAGCGAGACGGCTACCGGTTCGCCGTCCCGGTGTCTCACGGCACCGGCGCGACGCTTCGCACGCTTGCTGACCTCCCAGTCGAGGTCGGAGACGCTCACCGAGAGGTCGTACTGTCGGACCACTTCCCGAGCGTACACCTTCGCGACGGCGAGGAACTCGGGCACCGAGACGTCCGAACTCACCTCGTAGTAGCCGGTGTCGAGTTCGGTCACTCGGTCGGAGGTCGGCGTCGTCTCCCCTACCTTCGAATCGTCGCCCACGGTCAGTTCGTCCTCGTCACGCGGTCGCGGACGGTACGTGTGTCGCTTCGCACCGTCGCTCGTTCCCGGCAGTCGGCGACGGCCGTGTCCCGCCGCTCGGCAGTACCGAGTCGACGCCGACCTCCGAACTCGTGGAACACGCTCACGCCAGTGCGGACAGTTCGTCGAGCGGCGGGTACTCGTCGAGTGCGGCCTCGACCGTCGACAGTTCCGTCTCGACCCGGTCGAGGTCACGGTCGACCGCGCCGGACTCGATTCGCCGACGCTCGTCTGCGGACAGCCCCGACCGGGCGGTCGCGCTCTCGCGCAGTCGCTCGTAGTCGTCGCGCCGAGGGAGCGAGCGGACCGCCCGCAGGCGGACGGCCGCCTCCTCATCGTCCAGTCGAGAGACGACGGCGAACAGTTCGCGGGCACGCCACCGCAGTTCGTCGGCGGGCGCGGGGGGCCAGTCGACGGTGAGCGGGTCGGCCGTCAGCCGTTCGAGGTAGGTGCGGTTCGTCGCCACCGCTCCCTTCAGTTCCCGCGGGTCGTCGACGTAGTGACTGAGCTTCGAGTTCGAGTAGTCGGCGTACTCCAGCAGCGTCGGGAGCGGCTCCTCGGCGACCGGAGACCCCTCGACGAACGTCCGCAGACGCTCGGGCGGGGCGTCGAAGCCGACCAGCGGGTAGTCCTCTGCGGCGGTCGTCACGAGGTCCAGCAGGTCGCGGGTGCTCGCGCGACTCCGGTAGGCCGCGAACGCCTCGCGGACCGCGTCGTCGTACGCCTCGATGGGGTCGCGCAACGTCTCGACCGGAGCGTCCAGGTCGGCGTCGCCGAGACGCTGGAGCCGAGCGAGGCCGTCGCGGCGGTCCCGGAGGTCACGCTGCCGGGCGAGGACCGCCCGCCGTGCCTCGCGGTAACGGTCGCGGGCGGTCTCGTACTCTGCTTCGAGGTCCACGAGGTCGGCGGCCGGTGCGAGCGCCTCGCGAGCGCGGTCGAAGTCGCTCGTCGAGAGCGTCTGTTTCTGTAGCGCCTCGTCGGCCGCGTCGAACGCCTCGCGTTCGGGCAGGTCGTCGTCGAGGCCGTCGAGGACGGCCGCGACGGCCTCCTGGAACTGGATGTACTTCTGGAACTCGCCGTAGCCGGTGGCCGCCTCCTCGTGTCGGTCGAGCGTCGCGGTGAGGTCGCGGTAGGCGGTCGCCGTCCGGTCGATAGCGTCCGGCCCCAGCTCTGCGACGCGGTCGCGGGCCTCGTCGAGTCGGTCGGCGGCCCGGTCCAGGTCGGCGACGAGCGACTCGACGTCACGCTCGCTCACCGTCGCGGTGTCACTCATACACCTCGTCGGGGTCGAAGACGCGCTCCCCAACGTCGGTCACCTCCGTCGTCGCGCCCGTCTCGGTCGCCTCGACGTCCTCGACCGAGCGGTAGAAACAGCTCTCGTGGCCGGTGTGACACGCACCGCCCTCCTGATCGACGAGGTAGAGCAGCGCGTCCGCGTCACAGTCGACGCGGACCTCCTCGACGTGCTGGACGTTCCCGCTGGTCGCTCCCTTCTGCCACAGTTCCTCGCGAGAGCGGGAGTAGTAGTGTGCGAGGCCCGTCTCGTGGGTCTGTTCGACCGCCTCCGGGGAGGCGTACGCGAGCATCACCACCTCGCCCGTGGTGACGTCCTGCGCGACGGCGGGGACCAGCCCGTCCTGGTCGAACGCGATGTCGACGTCCATGTCCGAGGGGAAGTGGACCGGGCGAATAGGCCTTTTGTGTGTGGGAGTGCGTCGCCCGTCGCTCAGGCGAGGCCGAGCGCCCGGAGGGCGACGAACAGCACGTCGCCGTACAGCAGTCCGACGAGCAGGCCCCCGAACATCGGGACGATGAACGGCAGACCGGGCGTGAACCACACCGTCTCGCGTTCGACCAGCACGTCGAGACCCTCACGTAACTGGTCGGGCGTGGTGCCGTAGGCGCTCCCCTCGATGTCGGCGAGGAACGCCGCCGCACCCCACGGGTCGTCGTACTTCGCGTCGTCCGACACCTCCAGGTTGGGGGCGTCGACGGCATCCACGATATCGCCCGACGGTTCGTCGTCGGCGACCACCGCACCACCGTCGGTAGCGACTCTGGTCGTATCGACCGTGCCGTCGCCGGGAGCGTACGTCTCGTCGATGCTCGACGGGTCGCGGTACCGGTCGGGGGTCGACCGGAGCGCTCCGAGGTCGGTGCCGCGCCAGCGGAGGTACATCCGGAGGGCGTCGAGGTCGAGCCCGCCGCGGGTCCGGCCGCTGGTCGTCTCCAGCAGTCGACCGTACTCCGCGTCGACGCTCGTGCTGTCGACGGGTTTGCCGACGAACATCAGCCACGAGCGGTGGCCCGCCACCAGGTTCCGGACCGCCAGCACGAGCGGGAACGCCAGCCCGACGAGGACCGTGTTGGTCAGCACGGTCAGCGAGAACACGCCGAGCAGGCTGGGTTCGAGCGGGAGCGTCCCCCAGGGGAGGTAGTACGCGGGGTACGTCGGGAAGAGGACGGCGAGCGCGATGAGCGCCTTCGCGTCCGCGCCGCCGAAGCCGCCGAGTCGCCAGAACGCGAAGCCGAGCGGTGCGACGATACCGAGACTGACGACGCAGCGGACGACGAACAGGCGCTGGGTGGCCCCGCCAGCAGAGAACGCCGTCCAGACGTCGACGACGAGGAGGACGGCACCGAGCGCGTACAGCGGGAGCCACGTCGCGTTGGCGACGCGGCGCGTCCGCAGGTCGTGGTAGGCCGCCCACGCGAAGACGGGAACGGCTATCAACCGGAGCAGGTCGGGGAGTGAGGCGACCTGCACGACGCTGTCGGTGAACACAGCGGCACTCACCCCCCTATCGGATTAAACGTTGAGGGAACGTGTATTCGGCCGGGACGGTACTCGAACCGGTCGCGGCGTGACGTGACCGGGTGAGGGCGTGACGTGACGCAGTCGCGCCGTGACGCGACTCACTCCTTCGGCTCCCGGAGCTGTTCGACCTGGTGACGTCGGCGCTCGAGGTCGACCGCCGGCTGGAGCGACCCCTGCGTCGAGAGACGGTCGAGCAGCATCAGCGGGTCCGACCCCTCCCGTTCGACGTACTCGAACAGCGCGTCGATGTCGCTGCGGTGGAGCGCCAGCGAGTTCAGGTAGCCGACGCCGAGCGCCATCGCGACCCCCGCGTCGCCCGACGGGAACTCCTCGCTGATGCGGTCGAAGTCGGTCTCCGCGGGTGCGTCGTCGGCCTCGAACAGCGCGAGACAGCGCGAGCAGATGGCCGCCTGCCCCTCGCCCTCGGGCGCGTGGTCGTGTAGCTCGTCGGGTATCCGGAACGCCAACAGTTCCGCCTCACAGCGGGGACAACGGTCGCTCATACGTCGAGGTAACGGGGGTGCGTGAAAAAGATAGCCGGATGGGAACGAGGAGAGAGCGCGACGATGGCGGTGCGGTAGTGGGAGAGTAGAACGGCCCTAATTGTACGCGAGCGAACGCAGTGAGCGAGCGGGCCGACTGAACCATCGAGAACGCGAACGAAGTGAGCGTTCGAGGTGGTGAGGGAGCGCTTTTGCCGCCAGAAATCTTCGATTGCTGGCTGCTAACCGAAAGCCGGAGGCTTTCGGTGATGGTCCAGCTTTTGCCAGCGAGCCGCTGGCGGCCGAAGGCCGCCAGCACGCGAGCGCAGCAGAAGGTGGCGGTTAGTCGTCCGCCGTGATCGTCTCGTACTTCACTTCCTCGTCGTCCTCGACCGCACCGGCCTCCTTCTCCTCCTCTTCTTTCTTCGCCTTGATCTTCTTCATGCGGAAGATCTCCTCGCGCTCCTGCTCTTCGAGTTTCTGCTCGATGTAGTCCTGCGCGTCGTGGAGTTCGGGGAGGAGTTTGAACTCCAGGGCGTTGACCCGGCGCTTGGTCGTCTCGATCTCCTCGAGCATCTTCTTCATCGCCGTCTCGACCTCGGCGGCGAGGATGATCTGTTCGAGCAGTTCCTCGTAGGCCTCGGCCGCCTCGTCGATGCGGGCGGACGTGCCGACGACGCCGTAGCCGCGCTGGTCGAGGCTCTTCTTCACCTTCGAGGAGTCGATCTGCGGGACGACGACGCCCATGATGTTCTTCGACTGCGTCGTGATCTCGGGGTGTTCCTTGAGGGCGGCGGCGGCACCGCGGACCGCGACGTCGCCGTCCATCGCCCGCGCCATGTTGATGTTGCGCTGGGCGTCGTCGTAGGCGTCGTCGAGGTCCGAACGGACGTCCTGTGCCTGGTCGAGGATGTCCATGAACTCCATGATGAGGCCGTCCCGTTTCTTCTCCAGCGTGCTGTGGCCACGGGAGGAGAGGTCGATGCGGTCCTCTATCGCCATGAGGTTCTTTCGCGTCGGCTTGACGTCCTTGGCCATGTTGTGTCGGGCTAGCCCACCGAGCCGCTTAGGTGTTGTCGTTGGTCGTGAGGGTCACTGCGCCGGTCGTTGCGCGACGAACGGGGCGACCGAACTGGGCGGTGCGGTCGCTCGTCGGAGTGGATAGCTGAAGAGAGTGAGAAACCGTCGGACGAGTCAGTCGGCGGTCGCTTCGACCGTCTCGGACTCGTCTTCGAGGTAGCGCTGCTCGATCTCCTCCTCGTCGACGCGGTTGAGCTCCGACTTGGGGAACATCGACAGCAGTTCCCACGCGAGGTCGAGCGTCTCCTCGATGGAGCGCTCGTTGTGGAACCCCTGGTCGACGAACTCCTTCTCGAAGCGGTCGGCGAAGTCGAGGTAGCGGTTGTCGCGTTCGTCGAGCGCTTCGCGGCCGACGATGTTCACGAGGTCACGCAGGTCCTCACCCTCCGCGTACGCGGCGTAGAGCTGGTCGGAGACGCCGGCGTGGTCGGCGCGGGTCAGCCCCTCGCCGATACCGTCGTCCATCAGTCGCGAGAGGCTGGGCAGCACGTTGACCGGCGGCTGGTAGCCCTGCGAGTTGAGGTCGCGGTCCATCATGATCTGCCCCTCCGTGATGTAGCCGGTCAGGTCCGGAATCGGGTGGGTGTCGTCGTCGCCGGGCATCGTGAGGATGGGAATCTGCGTCACCGAGCCCTCACGCCCCTCGATACGACCGGCACGCTCGTAGAGCGTGGCCAGGTCCGTGTACATGTAGCCGGGGTAGCCACGCCGACCGGGCACCTCTTCACGCGCGGCACCGATCTCGCGCAGCGCCTCGCAGTAGTTGGTCATGTCCGTGAGGATGACCAGTACGTGGTAGCCCTTGTCGAACGCGAGGTACTCGGCGGTGGTGAGCGCCATCCGCGGTGTGACCGTCCGCTCAACTGCGGGGTCGTCCGCGAGGTTCGTGAAGACGACCGAGCGTTCCAGCGCGCCGGTGCGCTCGAAGTCGTCCATGAACTCGTTGGCCTCCTCTGCCGTGATGCCCATCGCGCCGAACACCACTGCGAACTCGCTCTCGCCCTCGCCGTCCTCGGCGACGTCCTCGGGGACGGTCGCCTGACGGGCGATCTGGAGTGCGAGGTCGTTGTGCGGCAGGCCGGACGCCGAGAAGATGGGCAGCTTCTGCCCGCGGACGAGCGTGTTCATCCCGTCGATGCTGCTCACACCAGTCTGGATGAACTCCTCGGGGTACTCGCGTGCAGTCGGGTTGATGGCCGCCCCGACGATGTCGCGGCGTTCGTCCGGCACGATCTCGGGGCCGCCGTCGATGGGACGGCCGGACCCGTCGAGCACGCGACCGAGGAGGTCCTCGGTCACGGGCATCTTCAGGGTCTCGCCGAGGAAGCGGACGGAGGACTGACGGTCGATACCGTCGGTCCCCTCGAACACCTGCACGGCGACGTAGTCGCTGGTCGATTCGAGCACCTGGCCACGGCGGACCTCGCCGCCGGGGGTCTCGATCTCGACCATCTCGTCGTACCCGATCGGCTCTTCGGTCTCGACGAACACCAGCGGGCCGCTGATCTCCGTAATCGTCTGGAATTCCTTCATGGTTAGTAGAGGTCGCGCAGTTGCGCGGTGAGCTCCTCCTTGAGGTCCGCGATGTACTCCTCGTAGTCCTCGGCGGTCCCCATGCGGTTAAGCTTCGGGGCGGCCTCGACGGACGTGATCTCGGGGACCGGGACGCCCGCGTCGAGCGCCTTGAACCCCTCGTCGTTGAGCGTCTTGATGGCCGTCAGCATGAGGTACGTCTTCTCCGGCGGGCAGTAGCGGTCCTCGTCGTGGAACGCGTTCTGCTGGAGCCACGCCTCACGCAGGTACCGGGCGACCTCGAGGGTGAGCTGCTGGTCTTCGGGCAGTGCGTCCTTCCCGACGAGCTGGACGATCTCCTGGAGTTCGCCCTCCTCGTCGAGCGTGTCGACGGCCCACTGGCGCGTGTCGGCCCAGTCGTCGTCGATGTTGTCGACGAACCACGGGTCGAGCTGTTCGCGGTACAGCGAGTACGACTCGTTCCAGTTGATGGCCGGGAAGTGCCGCCGTTCGGCGAGGTCCGCGTCCAGCGCCCAGAACGTCTTGACGATACGCAGGGTGTTCTGCGTCACCGGCTCCGAGAAGTCGCCGCCGGGCGGCGAGACGGCCCCGATGACCGAGATGGAGCCCTCGGTGCCGTTCATGTTCTCGAAGTAGCCGGCGCGCTCGTAGAACCCGCTGAGGCGAGCGGCGAGGTACGCGGGGTACCCCTCCTCGCCGGGCATCTCCTCCAGTCGGGAGGAGATCTCGCGCATGGCCTCCGCCCACCGCGAGGTGGAGTCGGCCATCAGCGCGACGTCGTAGCCCATGTCGCGGTAGTGCTCCGCGATGGTGATTCCCGTGTAGACACAGGACTCACGCGCTGCGACGGGCATGTTCGAGGTGTTCGCGATGAGACACGTCCGGCTCATCAGCGGGTTCCCGGTCTGCGGGTCGGGCAGTTCCGGGAAGTCCTCGATGACCTCCGTCATCTCGTTGCCGCGCTCGCCACAGCCGATGTAGACGACGATGTCCGCGTCGGCGAACTTCGCCAGGCTCTGCTGGGTGACGGTCTTGCCCGACCCGAACGGGCCGGGAATCGCGGCCGTCCCACCTTTCGCGAGCGGGAACAGGCCGTCGAGGATGCGCTGGCCCGAGACGAGCGGCGTCGTCGGGGTCTGCTTGTCGACGGTGGGTCGGGCCTTCCGGACCGGCCACTCCTGACGCATCGTAATCTCCTCGCCGGAGTCGAGGGTCGCGACGGTGTCGGTGACCGTGAACGAACCCTCCTCGACGGACTCGACTTCGCCGCCGGTGAAGTCCGGCGGGACGAGCACCTTGTGTTCGATGCTCTCGGTCTCGGGGACCGTCCCGACGACGTCGCCGGGTTCGAGGTCGTCACCGACCTCGGCCTCGGGGGTGAACTCCCACTCCTTCTCGAGGTCGATACCGGGGGCGTCGACCCCGCGGTCGAGGAACGCGCCCATCTGCTCTTCGAGCACGTCGAGCGGGCGCTGGACGCCGTCGTAGATGGTGTCCAGCATGCCCGGCCCGAGGTCGACCGACAGCGGCTCGCCCGTGTTGAGCACGGGTTCGCCGGGGGAGACGGCCGACGTCTCCTCGTACACCTGAATCGTGGTCAGGTTCCCTTCGATTTCGATGACCTCGCCCATCAGCCCTTCGTCGCCGACGTAGACGACGTCGTTCATCCGGGCGTCGAGGTCCGTGGCGACCACGACGGGGCCGCTCACGCTCTCGATGACACCGTCGGCGTCATCGATGTCGATGTCTTGTGCTTGGCTCATTGTTGATCTTCCTCCATCAGGTCGATACCGATGGCGCGTTTGATCTGGTCGCGCAGTCCGCTACTGCTCCCGCTCCCGCCGAGTGTGACGAGGACGGGTTCGACGCTCGTCTCGACGTCCTGTCTGACGTTCCGCGAGAGGTGTTCGAGGTCGTCGTCGTGCATCACGACGATGCCGATGTCCTCGGCCGCGAGCATCTGCTCGACGGCCTCGTCGAGCTCCTCGGCCTTCTCGTCGTCGGGCACGTTCGCGAAGCGCCGCACGCCCGCGAGTCGGAACCCGGTCGTGAAGTCGGGGCTGCCGACGACGCCGATCTCCTGGCTCATTGGACGACCAGCTCCTCTTCTATCTCGTCGGCCGAGAGGCCTGCTTCCTTCCCGCGAGCGATGGCCCGGATGTTGTCCACCTCGCGCTCCTTCGCGAGGATGTACGCGAGCACCGGACACACCGACAGCGGGTAGCGATTCGACAGCTGGTGGGAGTACTCCAGCAGCGCCCGTTCGAGCGCGAGTTCGAACTCGATGAGGCTCCCTGCCGCGTCGAGGTCGTCGAGCGCCTGGTCGAGGTCGTCACCGTACGGCGACGACCGGATGCGCTCGACCAGCTGGTCGGGGTTGTTGACCAGCTGGCGGATCTCGCCCGCGTCGAACAGCCGACCGCCGTCGATGTAGTACTCCGTGGGGTCGATGTCCGCACCCGAGCGCGACAGCCGCAGCGCGTTCCGGATGTTCCGGAAGTCGATTTCGGCCTGCAGGAACTCGATGTACAGCTGCGTCGCCCGGTCGGGCTCCGCAGGCAGGTTCTCCAGCAACAGCCCGTAGTACGCGCGGTCGACGGCGTTCTCCAGCGGGACCAGCACGCCGGCCGCCTCGTAGTCCTCGTAGGCGGCGGCGAGCGGGTCGCCGAAGATGGTGCCGTCGAGGCGTTCGACGACGCCCTCGATGGACTCCGCGTCGAGGAGCAGCCTGAGCTGCTGGTCGGAGAGTGCGCCAGCGCGGATGAAGTCGTCCTCGATCTCCTGGCTGTCCGAGTCGGCGTAGAGGCCGCGGATGACCGTCTTGACGTTCCACGCGTCGAACTTCCGGAGGTACCGCGCGATGTAGTCGTACAGTTTGCCCTCCGCGAACCGGAGCATGTCGTTGAAGTGCTTCGCGAGGTTCCGGTTCAGGGCGTACTCGATGAGGTCGACGCCCGAGTACCGCGACCCGAGCGCGTTCATCTCCTCCTCGTACTCCGTCTCCTCCATGAACCGCGCGATCTCGCCGGGCCCCATGCGGACGAGCTTCCGGTAGTCGTCCGCGTCGAACAGGGCCGCACGACGCGAGCGCGCACGGGCCGTGACGTACTCGTAGTTCGGTGCCTCGCCTGAGACACTCATCGTTCGTCGAACAGCTCCGCGCTGATGTCGCGGAGGTTCTCCTCCCAGACGTCGTCCAGGATGGAGTCGAAGGTGTTGTTCACGCGAACGCGCGAGCGGTCGCTCTCGACGACCACGCCGCCGAGGCAGTCGCGCTCACCGGCGAGTTCGTAGCCCTCGTACTCGGCGAGAATCTCCGTGAGGAGTGCCTCGTCGTCGGCACGGCCGTAGACGCTGATGTTCGACCCGTCGTCGAACTCGGCTGCGGCGTCGTCGAGCAACGCGCGGGTGAGCTCCTCGCGACCCTCGTCCATCGTCGCGATGCGCTCTTCGGCCGACGCGCGGACGTCCTGGAGGACGTCGCGGCGGGCTTCGAGACGCATCTGCTTGGCTTCGAGTTTCGCGCTGGAGAGCGTCTGCTCGCGCTCCTGTTCTATCTGTCTCTGCACCGCCTGTTGTCGCTCTTCGAGGATCTCCTCGGCGTCGGCCTCGGCGTCCGCGACGATCCCTTCGGCACGCTCGTCGGCGTCCGAACGGATCTGTTCCGCACGCGCGCGGGCTTCGTCTCGGATATCCTCTACGACCGTATCAAGGCTCATTCGTGATAAAGTGGGAGAGAGTCCCGTTTACAGCGTCAGGAAGACGACGACCAGCGCAAGGATGACGAGTGTCTCGGGCAGGACCGTCAGGATGAGGCCCCGACCGAACATACTGTCGTCCTCCGCGATTGCGCCGACTGCGGCGGCGCCGATACCGCGCTCGGCGTACCCCGCGCCGAACGCCGCGAGACCGACCGCGAGCGCGGCGCCCGTCGTCTCGGGGATCGCGGGGGCGGCCTGGGTTCCTCCTTCCTGGATGAGCGGTGCAAGCGTGCTGACGAATGCGAATACGAATTCTAGCATGGTTCCGGGATGGTTCGCTCGTAACCGAACAGTTTGGAATCGCCCCAGCGCCTCCATAAAGCTTCCCAAGTTATCCCGAGAAACCCCGGCAGGAACCGCGAATGCGAAGGTTTACCGTATCCGAAAACGAACTATAGAAGTTCGGTTCGGTTACCGAAGATCGGTAACCGGCTCAGTCCTCGGTCGTGTAGCGGCGGTCGTACCCGAACGGGGCGTACGTCTCGCCGCCGCCCTCGTAGAACTTCCCGAAGAACTCGACGTACTCGAGACGCACGGCCTGCAGACCGGCGCTCGTGATACCGAGCACCAGCACGAGCGCGTGCCCGAGGACGAGGATGATGACCCCGAAGATGAACCCGAGGAGCAACATCACGGCCCCTTCGCCGTTGAAGAGACCCGAGAAGATGACCTCCCCCGCCTCCTGTGCCTCGGCGACCTCCGCGGCCTCCGAGAAGAAGATGAGGTGGAACTCACCGTCGTGGCTGTACGCCCCGAACACGAGCAGGTTGACTGCAAGCGCCATCCCGGCTTTCGCCAGCAGGACCGCAGCCAGCCGCGTGTACGAGACGACGTGACCGAACGCCTGCGTGATGCTCTCGATGAGACCGATGCCGCCCTCGGCGTAGACGACCAGCGCGAGGCCGACGAGCGTCACGACGAGCATCAGGTCGACGACGATGCCGATTCCCGGAATCGTGAACAGGTCGATGGCCGGGAACCCGTTGAACCCGAGGGGGATCGCGACGCCCTCGGAGATGGTCTCGCCCGTGGCGGGGTTCGTCATCCCTTCGCGTGCGAAGACGCTGAACATGAACGGCGGTTTGGCGGCGAGTGCCGTCTTGCTGAACACCCACGCCCAGAGACCGACCGTCAGGATGATCCACGAGAAGCTCTCGACGAACGCCTCGCCGAAGCCGTGAGTGAGGTTCTCGTAGAAGTCGAACAGCCGACCGAGCGCGAGGTGGAGGACGCCCACCACGACGCTCAGGAGGAGCCACGCCTGTGCGTAGTAGATGTAGTGCGGCTGCAGGCCCTTGTGGATGGGCGGACTACCACTGGGGTACAGCAGGTAGCCGAGCTGGTGCAAGCCGAAGAACTCGCCGTAGAGGACGCCGAAGATGGCGGTGAACCCACCGGCCCACATGCCGATGGCACCGAGGCTCCGAATCACGTCGCTCTCGAAGTTCCTCGTAATGTAGTAGCCGAGACCGAAGTACAGCAACCCGTAGCCGAGGTCGCCGATCATGAACCCGAAGAACAGCGGGAACGTGAGGAAGATGACGACCGTCGGGTCGAGTTCCGAGTACTTCGGCCGGTTGATGACCTCGACGAGCGACTCGAACGGGCGGACTCCGCCGGGGTTGTTCTGGATGACCGGCGGGCCACTCGTGCTCATCGACTTGGTGGCCGTCCCACCGTCGCTCCGAACCGCTCTCTGGTCACCATCGCTGGCGCTCGCGTGACCGCCGTCCGCCCGAACCTCGCCGCCGTCGGCGGCCGTCGGTTCCGGCGTGCCGGGCGCGCCGCCGCCGACCTCCTCGCGGCTGACGACCTGCCCTTCGCCGTCGTACTGGGCGCGTTCGAGTTCGTCGACCTCGATGTGGTCGCCGACCTCCTCGTGGAGGCCCTCCGCGAGGTCCACGAACCGGTCGGTCGGAATCCACCCCTCGGCGACGAACGCGTTCTCCGTCGTCGCGAACGAGAGCGGCGCTTCGCGCTGCTCTACCTCGATGGCCAGCGTCTCCTCGGCGGCGAGCAGGAACCCGCCGACGTCGAGTCGCTGCTCTTCGAGTTCGTCCTCGACGGTGTGGAGCTTCGACTGGAGGCGCTCGCGTTCGTCTTCGAGGTCGTCGAGGTAGTCGTCCGGACTCCCCTCCGCGTCGGGTATCTCGTAGGTCGTGAACTCGGCGTTGACGAGCACGTCGGCCAGGTCGTCGGTCCGCGCGAAGACGGCGAGCACGTCGTCTTCCGAGTAGATCTCGTACCCGTCGACGTCGGCGTCGATGAGTTCGCGACGGACCCGCTCCTCGTCGCCCTCGCCGACGGCGACCGACAGCGAGTCGTAGCCGCGAAGCAGGTCGAGGTCGATGCCGAGTCGCGCGAACGGCTCCATCGTCGCGATGCGGTCCTCGACCGCTCGCAGTTCGTCGCGCAGTTCGTCGCGACGGTCGTCGAGTTCGTTGACCTCGGTTCGGATCTCCTCGAGCTCCGTGTCGAGGGCGTCCTCGGTGACGATACGGGCCGGTCCTGCGTCCTCGTCTTCGACGCCGAGGATGCTCTGGAGCGACCGGACCGTCACGAGCTTCTCGGACGCGTCGTCGGCCCCGGCCATCGGGTCGCCGGGGTCGAACCCGTCCCACGAGCCCTCGTAGTCCGTCACGTGCAGCAGTCGGAGGTCGTGGACGGCCTCGATGGCCTCGTCCATCACCTGTTTCGAGCCGGTCACCGAGACCAGGCTCATTCGCTCAGGTCTGAGCATGGACGGCCTCCGTGAAGCGGTCTAGCACCTCCTCTACGACCTCTTCCTCTCGGCTCTCGGCACGGGACTCCAGCTCCTCGCGCTCGGCGCGGCCGCGTTCGAGGATGGTCTCGCGTTCCTCCTCGATGTTCGCGCGGGCCTCGGCGAGGCGTTCGGCCTCCATCTCGTCGGCCTCGGCCTGTGCCTGCTCACGGATCTCGTCGGCGCGGTCGCGAGCCTCCGAGATGCGCTCGTCGCGGTCGGCTTCCGCCTCCTCGACGATCTCGTCGGCCTCGCGCTCGGCCTCTTTGATGCGGTCCAGGACCTCGGGTCTCGCCATAATTATGTCAGCCGAAGCTTGGTCAAGGGCCTATTTGGAACTTGCCATCCCACCTTTTGCTGCGCTCGCGTCGTAGTGACACGCCTCGCGTTGCTCGGCGGTCACCACTCGGCTCGCTGGCAAAAGCTGGACCAAAACCCCACGTCACCCCCTTCGGGGGTTCCTCGGCCCGCTCGCTCGGCTCCGCCTCGTTCGCGGTACAGCGCGCTGGTGTACCGCAACCACTCGGCCGGGAGCGTGTACTGAGCGACAGCGAAGTCGCGCGACTTGGGGGAGGGCAGGGCTGCCGGTGCTGTGGCATGGCGGTCCTGGTGGATGAAGGGCGAGCGATCTCGGCGGCTCCCGGACGAAGCAAGCACCGGAGCGAGCGAACGCGAGCGAGGAGCACAGCGAGTCCCGGAGTCACGAGAGCGCGAGGGCTTCGGAGGCGTTCACAGCGAGTTGAGCACCACTGAAACCATCGACACCGCCGAATCCAGACTCCCAGACGAATCCTAGCCGTGAATCCGCAGAACTAAGCGCGCGACCCACCTATCGTCCCGAAAATGGGTATCCTCGAGAACAAGGCGCGGGCGCGGCTGTTCTACAAGTACCTCTCGAAGGTGTACGACGAGATCAACCCGTTCATCTGGAACGAGGAGATGCGCACCGAGGCGCTCGACCTGTTCGGCGTCGAGGAGGGCGACACCGTCCTCGACGTCGGCTGTGGCACCGGCTTCGCCACCGAAGGGCTGCTCGAACGCACCGAGAACGTCCACGCGCTCGACCAGAGCCGCCACCAGCTGGAGAAGGCCTACGCGAAGTTCGGGAGGAACGAGCAGGTGACGTTCTACCGCGGCGACGCCGAGCGCCTGCCGTTCGCGGACGACACGTTCGACGCGCTCTGGTCCTCTGGCTCCATCGAGTACTGGCCGGACCCGGTCGCCACGCTCCGGGAGTTCCGCCGGGTCGTGAAACCCGGCGGCGCGGTGCTCGTCGTCGGCCCGAACTACCCCCACTCGACGGTGTTCCAGAAGCTCGCCGACGCCATCATGCTGTTCTACGACGAGGAGGAGGCCGACCGGATGTTCGCCGAGGCGGGCTACGACGAGTTCGACCACCACCTCCAGGGGCCGAGCTACAGCCCCGAGATCGCCATCACGACGGTCGCGACGGTCCCCGAGGCGAAGGCCGAGGAGCCGCTCGCCGCCAACGACTGACGGCCGCTATCGAGTCGGCTCTCCTCCGGGTCACGCCGTCGCCGTGCAGTCCGCGACCAGCAGGTCGTCGCTCCAGAGACGGAGTCGAACGGCCGCCCCCGCGTCGAGTCCGGTGTTCGTCCCCGCCAGCGTGAGCGAGGCGGTCTCCCCGGTCGTCCATCGGCCACGCCAGCCGCGGTTGAACGGACCCGTCGGCCCGCTCTCGAACCCCCGCGCGGAGAAGAACGGCACCGGTGGCTGGTGGGCGAGTGGGTCGCCGTCGACCGACACCCGCAGGCGGAGCGTCGTCGGGTCGAGCGGGTCGCCGCCCCGGTGAGTGAGCGCGAGCCTCCCGCTGGCGTCGGCCGAGCAGGTCGTCGCCGTCGTGGTCGGTGGCGAGAGGTCCGTCGCGCCGACGCCGGACACCACCGCGGCGACGGTGACGCCCGCCACGACGACGGTGACGGCGAGCAGGAGCACACCGGCGACCGGGGCGAGCGCTCGACCGTCGCGGACGGCCCGGTCGGAGACGGGAATCGCCCGGCCGGTGGTGACGTCGCGGGACACACGCGGGGCTGGTCGCGTACTGGTACGTCAATGTTCGGACGGAGAGACGACCGGCAACAGTACCGGGCGACGAGCCGAGAGCGTCACCTCGTCGGGTACCGGACGATAGTCACCGTCTGCCCGTCGTACTCGGCTTCGACGAGGGTCCTCGCACTGTACGGCGTCACCGTCCAGAGCGTGCCGTCGTCACCCGTCTCCCCGGCTGGCCGTCCGTTGACGGTGACGGTCGCGGGGACGCGCGACCCCGTATCGTCCGTGACGGTGACGTTGAGCGGGCCGCCCCGGTGGGTCTGCCCGAGCGTGACGGTGAGCGACTCGTTGGACGCGTTCGTGTAGCTGACCGGGATGCGGTCGAGGTACGAGCGCCGATGCTCGGCGAACACCTGGCCGCTCTCGCCGTCGAGGTAGACCGTCGTCGAGCCGTGGGCGTGGTACTTCGGCGACCGGTACGCGTTGGTCTCCCCGTTGACCGTCAGCCCGGACTGCTCGGAGGCCCAGGGGTAGAGTTCGGCGATGCGGTTCGACGCGCGGACCGTGTTGCCGCCGTACAGGTCGGTCCCGGACGAACGTCGCCGAACGTCGCCGAGGTACGTATCTCGCACGTACGTCTGTCGGCCGTTGTCCTCGACGAACGCGCCGAGCGCGAGGCCGTCGTCGGTCGTCGTTATGTGGACGCGTAACGGCTGTCGGTCGCCCGCGTACGTGGACTGGAGTCTGTCGCGGAGCGGCCCGCGGAGACCCATGAGGTCGGCACGGATGGAGGCCGACGGGTCGCGATTTGCCTGACCGGTCACTATCCTCCAGCGGTTGTCTACGAAGCCCGTCAGACCCCACAGTCGGTCGGCTCTGGCATCGATTTCGGCGAGCGTTCGCAGGTACTCGTCCCCCGTGATGATGCCGTTGTTGTATCGCCGGAGCGCCGCCCGTTCCTGGGCACGGAGGTCGGCGGTCCGGTTGCCCAGTTCGCGGGTGTAGCGTTCGAGGAGCGCCCGTCTCGACTCTCTGGGGGTGTCGTCGTACTCGTTCTCCATCGCTTCGGCGGAAAGCTGCATCGTCAGCGACGAGACGTCCGTCGCGACGGCGGTCGACACGTCGAGCGAACTGTCGTTCTCGGAGACGGCGACGACGTCGCTACCGTTCAGCGCGAGGTAGTTGGAGGCGTTCGGAACGCAGACGACGTTCGGGTCGTCGTTCGAACACGAGGCCGACTGCTGGGAGGCCACGGTGGCGGTGGAGGGCGAGTCGGTCGCTGGCAGGCCTGCGACGCCCATCGAGAGGACGCAACAGACCGCGAGGACGACCGAGAGCGCACGGGACATCGTTCGGCTGGTGTAACCGGAGATACAAAAAGCCGACCATCCACGGGGGATTGATTCACCGGTCAACCGATGGAAAGCGTTTTCCTGTCCCGGTGACGAGTCCCGCGCATGCGGCCCGGTTTGCTCGTCGCCCTCCTCATCGTCGCCGTCCTCGCCGCACCTATCGGGGCGGCACAGAGCAACGGGTCTTCGGTCGACGAACCGACGACGACCTACACCTTCGAACTGCAGGAGAACGGCGACGCGAACGTCACCGTCACCGTCGCCTACACGCTCGACTCCGCCAACGACACGGCCGCGTTCGAGGACCTCCGCGACGAGTACGAACGCGGAGCGGTCGGCCCCGACGTCACCGTGTTCAGGCGAGCGGCCGACGCCGCCAGCGAGGCGACCGGGCGGCAGATGAACCTGACCGAGGCGAACCGGACCACCTCGTACCAGAACGAGAGCAACGAGACGGTCGGCGTACTGGAACTCTCCTTCGAGTGGCAGCGCTTCGCGACGGTAGACGGAGCGACGCTCCGGGTGAGCGACGCCTTCCAGACGCCCGACGGGACGTGGCTCCCCGGACTCCGCGAGAACCAGCGACTCCGCGTCGTCGTCCCCGACGAGTACGGCATCGAGGACGCCGCCGCCGCCCGCATCGAGGGCGGTGCGCTCGTCTGGGAGGGACCGACGACGTTCGAGGAGGAGGACCTGGAGGTCGTCCTGAGCGGTGAAGGCGACGTCACCCCGATATCCACCACGCCACCGAACGGGACCGGACCCGGTGGCGAGGGGAGTGACGGCCTGCTCCGACAGCTGTTCTCGCCGCTGGGTGGCGGAATGCTCGTCGTCTTCGCCCTCGCCGTCGTCGGCCTGTACGTCGCCGTCTCACGTCGGGATGGCGAGGGAGCGCTGGGCGGCGTGACCGCCGTCGACGGCGGAGCGAGCGCCGACACCGCGACGGCAGGAGCGGACCAGACCGCCCAGAGCTCGGCCGCCGAGGGTGCCGCGACGTCGGGAGCGACCGCAGACCCGGACCCCGCCGCCGACCCCGAGCAGGAACCGGAGGAAGAGGGTCCGTTCGCCGGCGTCGACGAGGACCTGCTGAGCGACGAGGAGCGCGTCGAGCGCCTGCTGGAGTACAACGGCGGGCGGATGAAACAGGCCAACATCGTCACGGAGACCGGCTGGTCGAACGCGAAGGTGTCACAGCTGCTCTCGGCGATGGACGACGCCGACCGGGTCGACAAGCTCCGTATCGGTCGCGAGAACCTCATCAGCCTGCCGGACGTCGACAACGGAACGGGCAACAACGGCGGTTCCTAAACGTTTAACCACACACGGCGGGGACACTGGGGTGCATGAAGATACTGGTCACCGTCAAGGAGGTGGCCGAGGCCGAGGACGATTTCGAAATCGACGGCCTCGACATCGACGAACGGTACCTCGAGTACGACCTCAACGAGTGGGACGACTACGCCGTAGAGGAGGCGGTCCAGATCGCCGAGGACGGCGACGACGTCGAAGTCGTCTCCGTCACTATCGGCCCCGAGCGCTCGGAGGAGACCATCCGGATGGCGCTCGCGAAGGGAGCCGACCGCGCGATTCGCGTCTGGGACGACGACCTCGACTCGGCGGAGATGCTCGACGTAGGCGCGAAGGCCGACATCCTCGCCGCCGTCGTCGAGGAGGAGGAGCCGGACCTCGTGTTCACGGGCGTCCAGGCCAACGACGACGCGTTCGGCGCGACCGGCGTCGCCCTGGCCGAGACAGTCGGCTTCGAGTGGGCAGCCGTCGTCAACGACCTCGACCTCGACGCCGAGGGCGGCGTCGCCTCCGTCCACCGCGAACTGGAGGGCGGCGTCGACGAGGTGACGGACGTCGAGACGCCGGCCGTCCTCACCATCCAGACGGGTATCAACGAACCGCGGTACGCCAGCCTGCGCGGCATCCGCCAGGCACAGCGCAAGCCGCTCGAGGTCCAGGAACTCGGTGACGTCGGCCTCGACGCGAGCGTGCTGGAGACGCCCGTCTCCCGGACCGCGATGTACGTCCCGGAGACCGAGAGCGACGCGACCCTGTTCGAGGGCGACGCCGAGGAGACCGCCGGGCAACTGGCCGAGATGCTCCGCGACAAGGGGGTGGTCGAGGGATGACGGATGTCCTCGCCATCGCCGAACACCGTCGCGGGAGCCTGCGCGACGTCTCGTTCGAACTCGTCACGGCCGGCCGCGAACTCGCGGACGCTCGCGGCGGCGACCTCCACCTCGCCGTCGTCGGCGGCGACGTCGACGCGTTCGCGGAGGAGCTGAACGTCGAGGGCGTCGACACCATCCACACCGTCGACCAGGGCGAGGAGTTCAACCACGACGTGTACACGCAGGTCGCCCAGCAGCTGTTCGACGAGCTCGAACCGTCGACGCTCCTCCTGCCGAACTCGGTCAACGGGCTCGACTACGCCCCCGCCGTCGCCGAGCGACTGGGCGTCCCCATCGTCACCGACGCCATCGGCGTCGAGGGGAGCGACCCGCTGGAGGTCACCCGCGAGATGTACGGCTCGAAGGTCGAGACGACCATCGAGGTCGACGCCCCCGAACTCGTCGTCACCATCCGCGCGACCGAGTGGGAGGGCGCGGCGGGCGACGGCTCGGCCGACGTCCAGTCGTTCGACGCCGAGATCGACGAGTCGCAGGTCCGCTCGACGGTCACCGGCTTCGAGGAGGTCAGCGGCGGCGACGTCGACATCTCCGACGCCGACGTGCTCGTCTCCGTCGGCCGCGGCATCGAGGAGGAGGAGAACATCGTGCTCGTCGAGGAGCTCGCCGAGGCGCTCGACGCGACGCTCTCCTCGTCGCGACCCATCGTCGACAACGGCTGGCTGCCGAAGAACCGCCAGGTCGGCCAGTCGGGCAAGGTCGTCACGCCGACGGTGTACATCGCCATCGGCATCTCCGGGGCCGTCCAGCACGTCGCCGGGATGAAGGGCAGCGAGACCATCGTCGCCATCAACACCGACCCGAACGCACCCATCAACGACATCGCGGACTACGCCATCCACGACGACCTGTTCGACGTGGTGCCCGCGCTCATCGAGGAGTTCGGCGGCGAATCCCCGCTCTGAATCGGTCGTAACAGCGTTCGAGCGTTCTATTCTTTCGACGGCCGACTATCGAGCGACTGCGAACGCCTCTGAAGCCCTCTCGGTCTGCGCTCCCAGGTCTCGCTGCGCGCCTCGCTCGTTTCACTCGCTCGGTGCTTGCGTCGTCACCAGAACGCCCTGCGTTCTGGCTGGCTCACGAGAACGGAGTTCTCGTGAACGCTCGGGTTCGCGCAGACCGCTCGCCCACGTGAGACTCCCTCCGGTCGTCTCACTAGCTCTCGTTCGCTCGCGGTGCTCGCTCACGAGAACTTCATCCGCCAGGACCGCAACAGCCACCGCAGGTCCACACCGCACCCTTTTTCGCCACACACAGGAACGCTACTGGGATGACCGACGACCCGCCCGTCGCCCTCGACGCCTACGAGGCGCTCGCCGACGTCTACGACGACCTGATCGAGGAGAAGCCGTTCAACGCCTTCCTCGAACGGCCGGCGACGCGAGCGCTGCTCCCCGACGTGGACGGCTAGCGGGTGCTCGACGCCGGGTGTGGGCCCGGCGTGACGACGCGTGACCTCCGCGAGGGCGGTGCGGACGCGGTCGGCCTCGACGTCAGCCCCCGGATGCTCCGGCTGGCACGCGAGCGCGTCCCCGAGGCGTCGTTCGTCCGGGCGGACCTCGGGACGCGCCTCCCGTTCGCCGACAGCGCGTTCGACGGCGTCCACAGTTCGCTCGCGCTCCACTACGTCCGCGACTGGGAGGCGCTGTTCGGCGACCTCGCGCGGGTCTGTCGGCCCGGCGGGTGGCTGGTCTGCTCGACGCAGCACCCGTTCGCGGACTTCGACCGCCTCGGCGGCGACTACTTCGACGTCGCCGGGGTGAGCGAGGAGTGGGACGCGTTCGGCGAGCGCGTCGACGTGCCGTTCTACCGCCGCCCGCTCGAAGCCGTGGTGAACCCGCTGCTCGACGCCGGGTTCCGACTGGAGCGGGTGGTCGAACCGGAGCCGACCGAGCGGTTCCGCGAGGCCCTCCCCGAGAAGTACGAGACGGTGTCGCGCGAACCGACGTTCCTCTGTCTGCGGGCGGTGCTGGAGGGCTGACGAGCCGACACGGAGTGGCCCGGTTCACCCCGCTCAGTCGCCGCTGACCCGGACGCTGCGGATGTCGCGCTGGAGGCGCTCGGCGTGTTCGAGGCGGAGGTCGCGCGCCTCCTCGGCCGAGACGGACTCCCGGCCGTCGAACTCGTGGGTGACCGGGGCGAACGCGTCGACGTCGAACCCCATGCGGCGGAGGTACGAGGTGACGTCGGGCGAGGTGAGACCGTCCTCGATGGCGGCGTCGACGTAGCCGAGCAGTGCGCCGAACTCCGGGACGACGAGCGTGTCCTCTCTGACACCGCCCGTGTCGCCCTCGATGCGGAGCGCGGCCGTGTCGAGGTGTTCGGCGAGTTCGAACACGCCCTCGGCCAGTCGGAGCACCTGACTCGGGAGCGCGGTGTCGGGCGACCGCCACTCGACGGTCGGGAACGACTCGCGGAGCTGGACGGGCGTCCAGACGGCGCTCTCGGGGTCGAAGTTCGCTTCGATGGCCTGCCGGTCGACGCCAGCGTCCATCGCCGCGGTGACGAACTCCTCCCACCGGCGTTCGAGGTAGCGCGTCCACTCCTCGACGTCGCTGGCGTACGACCAGAGCCGGCCCTGGTGGGGGAGGTCCTGGTACGCGAGGCGGCGGTACAGCTCCGAACGCGCGCCAGCGGCCAGTCGCTCGCCGCGGTAGAACGGCGAGGAGTTGACCAGCGCCAGCGCGGGGTCGAGCGCGACGAGCAGGTTCATCTGTTCGACCTCGCGCCCGGGTCGCTTCTCCACGTGGACGTGCGTCCCGGCGCAGTGGCGCACGTACCCGAACTCCTCGCCGACGACCTGGTTCTGGATGCGCGTCCGCTCGCTCGGGAGTTCGCGTATCTCCTCGTCGCCCAGCGGCGTCCCGAGCGGGACGAGGTGCAACCCCAGGTCGTCGGCCCGGCGGAGCACCCGTCCGAGGCGGTCGAGCAGTTCGTCGCGGAGTTCCGCCGTCGTCTCGCACGGCGTCGTCTTGATCTCCAGTAGCGGCTCGACGAACTCCCGCTCGACGCCCGGAGCCACCTCGACGAGCGATTCCGGTTCGGTCAGTCGACCCGCGTCGTCGACCACCCAGTACTCGACCTCGATACTCCGCCGGAGCGGGCCAACCTCCTCCGATGCCGGCCCGCCCATCCCTGGTCCTCGTGTCCTTCGTGGCATTCTGCTCTCTCGCGACCGCAGTGCGGTAACACGCCACAGACGACGGGCCACTACAAGAAATCTTCGCGTACCGGTGCTACTCGCCAGCTGTTCTGGACGGACGTTCTGTAACGACTGTAAGAGACGAACAATCGGTCTGTAGAGCCCTCGTGTGGCGGACACTGCTCGAATCACGGTCCGAGCGGGGACGGTGGGCGCTCGCCCCTCCTTTCGTCACCTACAAACCACGTGCGGCCGTCCTTTTAAGCGAATGGAGTATCTGGAGTCCCGGCGCGACCGCGTCGAGGCGCGGTTGGAGGCGGTCCTCGACGGCGTCGAACCGTCGGAACTCGCCGACCAGGTACGGCACGTCTCGCTGTCGGGCGGGAAGCGCGTCCGCCCGACGGTGACCGTCCTCGCGTGCGAGGCGGCGGGCGGGGCGGCCGACGACGCCGTGGACTTCGCGGTCGGTATCGAACTCGTCCACAACGCCTCGCTGGTCATCGACGACATCATCGACGACTCGGACCTCCGGCGTGGCGTCCCGGCGGCGTGGGCCGAGTTCGGCTACGGCCCCGCCATCGTCGCCAGCGACGGCCTCCTCGGCGAGGCGTTCGCCCTGTTCTCCAGCGACCCCGAGGCGATGCAGGTGGTCAGCGAGGCGATGGTCGAACTCGGCGAGGGCGAGGCGAGTGAACTCGTCGAACAGCCCTCGACCGAGGCCGAGTACATGACGCTCGCCCGCCGGAAGACGGGCGCGCTGTTCCGCGCCGCGGCCGAACTCGGAGCTATCGCGGCCGACGCCGACGGCTACACCGTCGAGGCGTTCGGCGACTACGCCGAGGGCGTCGGCGTCGCCTTCCAGATTCGCGACGACGTGTTAGACGAGGTGGCCGACCCCGGCGAACTCGGTAAACCGACCGGCCAGGACGAGGTGATGGAGCGCCCCTCCATCGTGCAGGTCACCGACCTCTCGCCCGAGGAGGCCGACGAGCGGGCGCAGTCGGAGGCGAAGGCGGCCCTCGACGCCCTCTCGCGAGCACGAATCCCCGACGGGCGACGCGACGGGCAGGCGATGGAGTACCTCCGCGACCTCGCGGAGTTCGTCGTCGTCCGGGAGCGATAGAGGGCGACCGCAGGTGGTCGACAGGTCGGTCGAGACCGCCGACGTCATCGGGACCCATAGATTTTCGTCGCGCGCTGACGTTCACGGAGCTATGCCGATCGATGCCGACGAGTGGGAGGCCGGCGCAGCGACGGGAGACGACTGGGACGAGGTGAACGACCCCCTGGGGACGGAGAAGCGACTCATCGTCGCGTTCCTCGGCGAAGACATCGGGAAGGCGTACAGGAAGACGGAGATACTGAAGGGCGTCGAGTTCGCGGCCGACGACGCGCCGGGCACGCGACGAGGGCCTGTCGGCGCAATCGGCGACGCCGTCCTCGACGCCGTGAGCCACGTTGCCGCGGCGGGCATCGTCCTCGGCGACCTGGACCAGGCACTCACCGAACTCGTCGAGGCGGGAGTCGTCGAACGACGAGAGATAGCGACCGACGACGGGACCGAGACGTACTACCGGATGGCCGGCGCGTCCTCGTAAATCGGAACCGGTCGGTCGTGCGTCGCGGGGTCGGGAAGGCGTCACCGTCTTCCGCCCGACGCCCCAACTTCGAGTCCATGCGAGTACTCGTCGCTGGCGCTCACGGTCAGGTCGGACAGCACGTCACCGAACTGCTGAGCAACAGCGAACACGACACGTGGGGGATGGTCCGCGACGAGGCACAGGTCGACGACGTCGAGGACCTCGGCGCGGAGGCAATCGTCGCGGACCTCACCGCGGACGTCACCCACGCCGTCCAGGGCTGCGACGCCGTCGTCTTCGCCGCCGGGTCGAGCGGCGAGGACGTCTGGGGCGTCGACCGCGACGGAGCCATCAACCTGATGGGCGCGGCCGAGGCCAACGACGCCGAGCGGTTCGTGATGCTGAGCGCCATGAACGCCGACTCCCCCGAGGAGAGCCCCGAGGAACTGCGGGAGTACCTCGACGCGAAGGCCGAGGCCGACCAGCACCTCCGGGAGAGTCCGCTGGACTACACCATCGTCCGCCCCGGTGCGCTGACGAACGAGGACGGCACCGGCGAGGTCAGGGTCGGTGCGGAACTCGACCGGGACGACGCCGAGATTCCCCGCGAGGACGTCGCCCGGACGCTGGTCGCGACGCTCCCGCTCGAACGCACTCACGGGCGAACGTTCGAACTGCTCTCCGGGGACGAACCCATCGAGTCGGCGCTCGACGGTCTCGACGACGAGACGCGCGACTGACGGAAGGATTCGGCGGGAATCGGCCGCTCTGCTGCGTTCAGCGGTCAGCGGTACTCCCGTGACCGGTTCCCGAAGCGCTCGCGATACTCTCTGAGTCCGATTCGCGCGCGGCGGCGCGACTGGAACCCGAAGCCGATAGCGTCGCAGTCGGATTTCGGACAGACCCACCCGAACGTCCCCGTCTCGGGGTCTCGGAACACGTCCGTGTCGTCGTCACACCGCGGACACCGGTAGCCGCGGTAGAAGTCGTATCGAGCCATCTACCGGTGAACACGACCAGTCGCGCTTTGCGGCGACGGCTACACACGTTCATCGCGAGCGCCGCGCGTCTCGGTGGCTAGCCGGTCGCGTCGGAGTAGCCAGCGACCGGCCGCTCAGTCGGCGTCCTCGACGCGCGCCTCCGTCCCCGCCAGCAGCTCGACGACCTGCATCACGCCGGAGTTGTCGTCCCGGCCCATCCCGTTCTCGACCATCGACTTGTACAGTTCGTGGGAGAGTTCCGTGGCGGGCATCGGCGCGCCGAACGCCTCGCCCGCGTCCGTGGCGATGCGGAGGTCCTTGTACTGGTAGTCCGCGAAGAACCCCGGCTCGAAGTTCCCGCGAATCATCCGCGGGGCACGGTTGTCGAGCGTCCAGCACCCGGCCGCGCCGCCGCTGATGGCCGAGACGACGGCGTCGAGGTCAGCGCCCGCCTTCTCCGCGAACACGAGCGCCTCGCTCACCGCGACGTTCGTACAGGCGACGACGATCTGGTTGCAGGCCTTGGTGACCTGCCCGGCACCCGAGGGGCCGCAGTGGGTCACCGTCTCGCCCATCACGTCGAGGAGCGGGCGGTGCGCGTCCAGAGTAGCCCCGTCCCCGCCGACCATTATCGACAGACTGCCCTCGACGGCACCCTCCTCGCCGCCGGAGATGGGCGCGTCGAGCAGTGAGACGCCCATCTCGTCGAGTTCGCCCGCGATGCGCTCCGTGACGGTGGGCGAGATGGTCGAGGTGTCGATAAGGGTCATGCCCTCCGAGAGACCGTCGACGACGGGGTTCTCCTCGTCGCCCTCGCCGAGGACCACCGTCGTCACGTCCGGCGAGTCGGGGAGGCAGGTGACGACCACGTCGACGCGTTCGGCGACGGCCGCCGGGGAGTCGCCCGCCTCGCCGCCCCGGTCGACGAGCGTCTCGACCGGCTCGTCCGAGCGGTTGTAGCCGACCACGGCGTAGCCCGCGTCGAGCAGGTTCGAGGCCATCGGGAGGCCCATGATGCCGAGGCCGACGAAGCCGACGGTCGTGGTACTGGGGTCGGCGGCGTCGGTCGAGGTGCTGGCGTCCGCGCTGTCTGTGGGTTCGCTGGCGTCCGTCATGAGACGACGCGCGTGGCACGCGAGCAAAAGTGTGTGGTGTGTGGTCGCTCGCCACCGGCGGTCACGGCTGGCGACGTGTGCGGTCGCTGGTGGCTACCGACCCCCGGACTGTCGAGTCGGGAAGGTTTTTGCGTCCCTCGGACTACCTGCGGTGTATGTACGTACCGGACGCTCGTGACGTCGCGGAGCGCGAGCGGCCACCCGCTCTCGGGGGGGTGAGAGCGTGAGACCGGAAGACGAACGCTACTTCGAGCGACTGGAGTCGCGACTGGACCAAGCGTTCGACGTCGCCGAGGAGGCCAAGCGCCGCGGCGGCGACCCGAAACCCGAGGTCGAGATTCCCGTCGCGAAGGACATGGCCGACCGCGTCGAGAACATCCTCGGCATCGCGGGCGTCGCCGAACGCGTCCGCGACCTCGAAGGCGAGATGTCCCGCGAGGAGGCCGCCCTCGCCCTCGTCGGCGACTTCGTCGAGGGGACCGTCGGCGACTACGACACCGACGCCGGGAAGATCGAGGGCGCGGTCCGGACCGCCGTCGCCCTGCTGACCGAGGGGGTCGTCGCCGCGCCCATCGAGGGCATCGACCGCGTCGAGGTCAACGACAACGACGACGGCACGCAGTTCGTCTCCGTCTACTACGCCGGACCGATTCGCTCCGCGGGCGGGACGGCCCAGGCGCTCTCGGTGCTGGTCGCCGACTACGCCCGCGCCTTGCTCGGTATCGACGAGTACAAAGCGAGAGACGACGAGGTCGAGCGCTACGCCGAGGAGGTCGCCCTCTACGACTCCGAGACTGGCCTCCAGTACTCGCCGAAGGACAAGGAGACGAAGTTCATCGCCGAGAACAGCCCCATCTGTCTCGACGGCGAGGCGACCGGGCAGGAGGAGGTGTCGGGGTTCCGTGACCTCGAACGCGTCGACACCAACTCCCCGCGCGGCGGGATGTGTCTCGTCCTCGCGGAGGGTATCGCGCTGAAGGCCCCGAAGATACAGCGCTACACCCGCAACCTCGACGAGGTGGACTGGCCGTGGCTTCAGGACCTCATCGACGGCACCATCGGAAAGGACGAGGGGAGCGAGTCGGACGAGGACGGCGGCGATTCAGAGGCCGACGCCGAGAGCGAGGGGAGCGACGCCGACCACGACGACGCCGAGGACGCCCCCGTCGAACCGGACGGACCGCCGCGCGTCGACCCGGCGGACAAGTACCTCCGAGACCTCATCGCGGGTCGGCCGGTGTTCGGTCACCCGTCGATGCCGGGCGGGTTCCGCCTGCGCTACGGGCGCTCGCGCAACCACGGGTTCGCGACGGCCGGCGTCCACCCCGCGACGATGCACATCCTCGACGACTTCCTCGCGACGGGGACGCAGATAAAGACCGAGCGACCGGGGAAGGCCGGCGGCGTCGTCCCCGTCGACTCCATCGAGGGGCCGACGGTGAAACTCGCCAACGGCGACGTCCGGCGCATCGACGACCCCGAGGAGGCGCTGGAACTGCGCAACGGCATCGTCTCCATCCTCGACGTCGGCGAGTACCTCGTCAACTACGGCGAGTTCATCGAGAACAACCACCAGCTGGCCCCCTCGTCGTACGTCGTCGAGTGGTGGGAACAGGACCTCGACCACGCGGGCGCGGACCTCCAGGCGCTCCGCGACGACCCGCACGTCGACCTCGCGGACCCGAGTAGCGAGGAGGCGCTGGCGTGGGCCGAGGAGTACGACGCGCCGCTCCACCCGAAGTACACCCCCCTCTGGCACGACATCTCGGTCGAGCAGTTCGACGACCTGGCGACCGCCGCGAGCGAGGGCCGGTTCGTCGAGGCGGACGGGGCGGCGCTGTCGCCCGACGCCCCCACCGCGGGCGAGGGCGACACGCTCGTCCTCGACCGGACCGACGCGCTCTGTGGGACGCTGGAGAACCTCATCGTCCAGCACACGCAGGGCGAGGAGACGGTGACGATACCCGACGCTCGCCTCCTGGTGCGGTCGCTCGGCCTCACCGACAACCTGGAGCGGACGTGGACGCTCGACGACCTGTCGGAGCGAGCGCGGAACTGGCCAGCCGACGACGGGACCGAGGGCGGGAACGCCGTCGAGGCGGTGAACGAGGTCGCACCGTTCTCGGTCCAGGAGCGCGCGCCGACCCGCATCGGGAACCGGATGGGCCGCCCCGAGAAGTCCGAGAAGCGCGAGATGAGCCCCGCCGTCCACACGCTGTTCCCCATCGGCGAAGCCGGTGGCAGCCAGCGCGACGTCAGTCAGGCCGCCAGCCACACCGACTCGATGCGCGGGAAGGCCGGGCAGCTATCCGTCCAGGCCGCCCGCCGGGAGTGCCCCGACTGCGAGACGCGGACGTTCAAGGCTCGCTGCCCGGACTGCCGGACTCACACCGAGGCGGTCTACGAGTGCCACAAGTGCGAGGTGCGCGCGACGCTCGACGAGGCCGGGCGCGCCATCTGCCCGCGCTGTGAGGGCGAGGCCGAACCCGTCCAGTTCGCCGACATCGACCTCCGCTCGGAACTCGACGAGGCCCTCGCAAACGTCGGGGAACGCCCCGGGGTCTACGACATCCTGAAGGGCGTCAAGGGACTCACCAGCGAACACAAACTTCCCGAACCCATCGAGAAAGGGATTCTCCGCGCGAAACACGACGTCTCCGCGTTCAAGGACGGCACCATCCGCTACGACATGACCGACCTGCCCGTGACGTCCGTCCGGGCGAGCGAACTCGACATCACGGTCGACCAGTTGCGCGGGTTGGGCTACCACACGGACATGGACGGCGACCCGCTGCGCCACGACGACCAGCTGGTCGAGTTACGGGTCCAGGACATCGTCCTCTCCGACGGCGCGGCGGAACACATGCTCAAGACGGCGAACTTCGTCGACGCCCTGCTGGAGCAGTACTACGACCTCGACCCGTTCTACGACGTCTCCGACCGCGAGGAACTCGTCGGCGAACTCGTCTTCGGGATGGCTCCCCACACCTCCGCCGCCGTCGTCGGGCGGGTCATCGGGTTCACGAGCGCTGCGGTGGGGTACGCACATCCGTACTTCCACGCGGCGAAGCGGCGCAACTGCGACGGGGACGAGGACTGCGTCATGCTCCTGATGGACGGCCTGCTCAACTTCTCGAAGTCGTTCCTCCCCGACAAACGCGGCGGGCAGATGGACGCGCCGCTCGTCATGTCCTCCCGCATCGACCCGTCGGAGATCGACGACGAGGCGCACAACGTCGACATCGTCGACCAGTATCCCCGCGAGTTCTACGAGGCCTCGCGGGAACTGACGGACCCCGAGGAGGTGCCCATCAAGATAGCCGAGGAGACGCTCGGCACCGATCGGGAGTACACCGACTTCCGGCACACCCACGACACCTCGAACATCGCGCTCGGGCCGGACCTCTCGGCGTACAAGACGCTCGGGAGCATGATGGACAAGATGGACGCCCAGCTCGAACTCGCGCGAAAGCTCCGCGCCGTCGACGAGACGGACGTCGCCGAACGGGTCATCGAGGGGCACTTCCTCCCGGACCTCATCGGGAACCTCCGGGCCTTTTCGAGGCAGGAGACGCGCTGTCTCGACTGCGGCGAGAAGTACCGACGGATGCCACTCACCGGCGAGTGCCGCGAGTGCGGCGGCCGCGTCAACCTCACCGTCCACCAGGGGTCGGTGAACAAGTACATGGACACCGCCATCCACGTCGCCGACGAGTACGACTGCCGACCCTACACGAAACAGCGGCTAGAGGTGCTGGAGCAGTCTCTCGAATCGGTGTTTGAAAACGACAAGAATAAGCCCACGACTATTGCGGAATTCATGTAACTGCTGCCTCTCTGACATCTAATACAGTCCTTTTTCTACTTCGGTGTAGTAGGTCAGGTATCCCAGCGACGCCACTTTGGGCGTCGTGAAAGGTGCCGAGGGCGGGACCCTCGGCAAAGTAAGCGCGACGGACCGCGACGGAGCAGGCCCGTATCGAGCAGTTCGATACGTGCAGTCATAGGCATTGCGCCGTGCGGAGTTCGTCGCGTCTCCGCACCCATGAACTCGAACATCAACACGACGGTTCTGGTCGCGGCGTCTTCCTTTGACGCCGCTGGATGACGGTCACGCGGGTCGCCCGCGTTGAGACGTATTGCCCGCGAGCAGCGGCACTCGACCGCAGCGCGGGCTACCGTCGTCTATCCACGTATCGTACACCGAACAGCGTAGCGACCGCGAGGTGCTTGCCGTGACCGTCGACGACGAGACGACGCGTCGTCTCGACGAACGCCGCGAGACGCTCGAACGACTCGCCGCGAGCGACCTGCCAGCGAGCGAGTGGGCAGAAGTGCTACTCGCGCTGCTCGACGACGCGGAGGGCGCGTCATGAGCGTGGCTACCCACGCTCGGACTGGGAAGCCGCACCTGTCTTTTTTTCTCGTGCGGCTGTTGCAGGCGTCGACCGGCGGTGAAAGAGACGGTCACGTCGCGAGAGAAAACGCGCGACTGCAGCGGTGTCGCTACCACCGTCACCGCGACCGCAACCAGCACCGCTACCACTACACTACTACTGTATACGTAACAGTACGTTACGTACGTACGTACTCGGCTGACAGGTTCGTAACGCCCTGTTACGTCCGCAGTGAGCGGTGGTCAGCGTGACCGCCCGCGAGACGGTGCCGCTCAACTGGAGCGCGCCGCCGGAGTGGGACCGCTACCTCGCAGCCATCGAGCGAGAGTACGGCGCGAGCGGCACGTACGCGGGCGTTCTGCTCGAACAAGCGTGGCGTGAGTACCGCGACCGGCACGCGGCAGAGGACCTCGCCGACGAGTTGCTCGCCGCCCTCGGCAGACGGGCAGCCGCCGCGCGAGAAAAAAACGTCCCCGAGACGCGTGAGTCAGTATCGGGCGGCGGGCGGCGAGCGACGGTCCGAATCGCTCCAACGGTGAAAGACGCGATGAGCGCCTACGCTGCCGAGACAGGCGCAGCGAAACACGAGATACTCCGAGCAGTCGTCTGCTGGTATCTCGGCGGCGGTCGTATCGGCCACGTAACGGAGAAACTGGAAACAGCCGTCTCTGACGCGAGCGAGCGACTCACCGCCACTCCCGACAGTGAGACGCCGACCGTATCGGCTACCGAGAAGAAACGAGCGTGGCTCGCGTCGCATCTCGTCACCGACGATTCGAGCGGCGGGTTCACCCGCGAGCAGTTCGGCGACGCGCTCGCCGCCATGCCGTTCGATGGCGGCAACACCGAGCACATGCGCACCGCGCACCTCGACGCCGTTCTCGACCGGCTACGCTACACAGCGCACCCGAACAACGCCGACCTGTTCGTCCCGTGTGAGCAAGCCGAGCGGTTCGCTGACGACCTCGGCGTCGACCTCGACGCGCCAGCGATAGACCGGACGCCATTCAGCGACCTCAACACTGACGAGCGTGTCCACGGACTCCGCGTCGCACTCGCTCGACGAGCGCATGAGCACGGCGGGAAAGCCGCGCTCCGAACGGCAGCTATTCGTGCCGACGTGTTCGACGGAACTCCCGCAGCGTCGACGGTACGTGACCTTATGGAACGCGCTGCACGGGCTGACGGGTACACGACAGACACTCGTGACGGGTCGAAGCGGCTCCGATGCGACTTCGCTGCCGTCTCCGACACGGTTCGCCGCAGTCTCACCGACGACGATACCGGGGAGACGAGTGATGCAACCCGACAAGTCACCGGCGAGTTCGACCGACTACTCAGCGCAACTCCCGAGCGAGCAACAGACGGTGGGGAGGACCAATGACGAGCGTCGGTACTCGCGTTGTTCATCAGTGCGAGGCGACTGTGAGAGGTCGCACGGTCATCCACGTCGTTCTGCCACCACGGACGCCCGGACGGACGCCGCTCACCGATATTCGGTGCGCCGGGTTCGACGTGCTTTCGACGGCAGTAACACCCGCCGAGCTACCGTCGTGTCCTGTCGTCGTCGACTATGCGCGGAACGAGCACCTGCTCCTCCAACGAGTAGGGCAACCACTCGGGCGGGATGCCGATGCAATAGAATAATGTGACTCGTCGCCGAACGACGAGTTGCTTACACCCGAAGGGGGCCGCCGCTTACTGGCGACCCCGCCTCAGTTCACGGAGTTGCATCGCCCCGATGACGACAAGGGCGAGTTCTCCGGCGAGACGTGCAGCCGTCACGAGTAGTTCCGGCATGGGGTAGCTGTAGCTGTCTGTTGGTCGTATCCTGTCTGCGAACAGCGTCGACCTCGCCGCAGTGGACGGGGCTGACACCGGCCACGCCCTCGAAGTTGCTTACACCCGAAGGGGGCCGATGTACGATGCATGAGATTCGCCGCAGCGTTAAAAACATAAACGATTCACGCCAGCGCGTAGGCATGTGTGACTGCCCCCAACGCCTACATTAGAAGCCGTGCGGTGCCGAGTCGGTCAAATCCAGAGGTACAAGATAGTGCTACACCCAGTCACACCTGTCGATGACGCGGCGACACGCCGCCGAGACGCTCACGAAACGAGCAGTCCCAGTCGTCTGCTCGTCGTCGACCTGCTCGCCGTCACTGCACGGCGCACAGGGGCTATATCGCAGATACGCTCCGGCAGGGCGTGGCGGGGTCCGTCACGTCCGACCGGGCGAGCGTCTTCACGTTCATGTCGGGGGCGTCATGGCCCCGACCACCTTCTCACGTCGACGCGCAGTCTGATACTCGCCCACGAGAGGTAGCCACGCCGTCGCTATCGCCCGAATCATCAAGTAGATATGCAGAATACCTTTACATATCAACTATGGGTGAACGTGGCCCGAATCCCGACGACCTGCCGAATCTCGACGCGGTCAACATCGACGCGTCGAAGCCGACCGAGGAGTACACGCCGACCGAGCGACGGGCCGATATCCTCGCGCGACTGCGCGAAGCGGGCTGTCCGGCGAACCTGCCGTCACAGCGCGACCTCGGCGAGCAGTACGGCATGAGTCAGTCGGTTATCTCCCGTGACGTGGCGCTGTGCGTCGACTATCTCGCCGAGAACCTGTCGACAGGTCACGTCGCGACGACGAAGCTCGCGTACGATAGGGCGCTCGCTGGCGCGCTCGACGACGAGGAGTGGGAAGCAGCGTCACGAATCGCCGAGCGCCGGTCGAACTGGATAGAGGCACGCACGCTGCTGCGCGACCTCGACGCGAAGCTCGACTCGCTCGCCGAGCACCTCGACGCTGGCGACGCCGACCTGAGCGGCACGACCGGCACGCTCGCGCTGCCGGAACTCGTCACGGTCGACGGTGACGACGGCCCGCTCGTCGCCGAGCTATCGTCCGACGAGTCGAGTGCGACCGAGCACGACGGACCTGCCGAAGCCGAGCAGGCCAGCGAGGGCGAGTCGTCGTGACGCCGAGACGCCCGACGCACGCGAAGGTACGCGAGAAGGCAGCCCGACTGAACGACGCCCTCGGCGAGCGTGACGGCCCGCCTGTCGACGTGCCGGAGGGGTACGTGCTGTGCGAGGCAGTCGTCGCGGGCTACGAACCGCACTCGACGCCGACGATAGACGAGAAGCTCGCTCGCGTGCAGTCGGGCGCGACCGACGCAGCCAACGGCGAGGGCGTCGGCTGTGGCACGTGGCGTCGACGCGGGCAGGCCGTCGTGAATCTCGGTATGGTCGGTCCCGGTGGGGTCGAGACGCTTCGCGACGCAGGCGCGCGTATCTTCGTGACCGACGAGACGGACGACTACACGGCGACGACCGTGCTCGTCCCGCTGCGTGACCGGGTCGACTCGGACTCGAATCCCGGCGAGGAGTAGCGCGCACCGACGCGGTCCAACGCGGTTCGACGCAGTTCGACGCAGTCGCACGCTTCTCGGACGCGCGACCGCGCAGTTACGTGCGCTTACGCGCTCGAATCCGGGCAGCTGAGCGATTCGGCCAATCCGAACCTTGGTATATCAAGGTAGCAGACGTGTTGGCATGCCAAGCCGACCACGTGGCGACGGCGACCTCTACCTGACGAACCTGACGGCGAACAGCGAGGGCGACGGCGTTCGACGCGAAACGAGGGGGGCAGCGAAGGTGCTCGTCGCGCCCATGACGTTCCTGAAGGCGACCGACCTGCACCGTGGCTACGTCCCGGCGGCAGAGGTACGCGCGAGCGCTGAGCAGTGGGACGAGACGCCGATAACGCTCACGCACCCGATGGCGAACGGGCGAGTAACGAGCGTCGACGACCCGACGGGCGACGCCGAGCGAATCGGTCACATCGAGAACCCGCGCTACGTGCCGGGCGAGCACGCCGTGCAGGGCGACGCCGTGCTCTACACGGACGTACTGACGAGCGTCGGCGGCGACGCGCTCCGACTCATGAACAAGCTCACGTCGAACCGTGCAGTCGGCGTCTCGTCGAGCTACTTCGGCGAGTCGCTACCGCCCGGACACTACGACGGCGAGTATCGCGAGCAAGTCAAGGGCGGGCTGCGACCCGACCACGTCGCGCTGCTGAAGGGCAACGGCGGCGTCTGCTCGATACAGGACGGCTGTGCAGCGGGCGCTCCGGCTATCGCGGCGAACGCACACAGCGACGGCATAGCGACGAGCGTCGGTGCGGTCGAAGCGGAGCGCGAGCGTGGCGACCGTGCGACGCCGGGAGACAACACGACGCGAGACGGGACGAGTGCGGGTATCCCGACGAGTGTGAGCGCCGTCGAAGCCGCACGGGGCGACGACAGCGCGCCGAGCGCCGACCCTGACGCATTCCCTGCGCTGAGCGTCGGCGCGCGTATGGCGCAAACTGGGGCCGCTGACGGCGACGCAGGTACGAACGGAGGTGCTGAGTAATGGAGAACCAGCGCGGGTGGGGCGAGACGCCGCCGCCGGACACGTACTACGTCGTCGCCCTCCGCTCGATTTCGATGGGGACGACGCGTGCCGACGCCGAGTCGCAGGGGTATGACTACGCGCAAGCGCCGGAGTGGTCGAAGCTCGGCAGGACAGCACAGAAGCAGGGCGAGCAAGCCGTACGCGTCACGTTCGAGCCGGGCGACCTGCTGCCGACCGAAGTCGGCTTCGGCCACTGGGAGTCGTTCGGCGACCGCATGGCTGCACTCGGCGAGGGGCCGCTGTTCGACCGACTCGACGAGCCGACAATCGGCGAGCGACAGGCGTTCCGTCGTGACGCTGAGCAAGCCGTACGCACCGCTCGTGAGCGGCTGAGCGCGGTCTACGAGCAGGGCGACGCTGACGACCCGTCGGCGATAGCGAAGGCCGTCAACAGCGGCGACGGCGACGACGGGGGCGACTGACTGTGTCGAGCGCGTTCGCCGACGCCGACGCTGAGCGTGACGAGGAGCGCGCTGCGGCGTTCGACTGCGACGTGCTCGCGTCGTCACTCACAGGCACCGTCCCGTGGTGGGCGGAGGGCGTCGCCGACCACCCTTTCGCGAAGGTCACGCGCGACGCTCACGGCGACGTGTTGCACGCGGCGCTGTCGACGGACGCTCGCACTGCACTTCGCTCGGCGTCGTACTCGGTGGTCGGACTCACGACGGGCGGCGAGTACCTTGACCGGGGCGTGCGCTTCGTCGCCGTCCGACCGGAGAAGGCAGCGCGACCGATTCACGTCGTGCTCGGCGACTTGCTCGACGCCGACTGATAGACTCGTGCCGCGAGTCTATCACTTGCTCTGCGTCGCCGAACTATCACGGTAGGTTCTGATTTTGTGTATGCCGTACACTGCAAGCCCTATCGAGAACACGTAATAAAGCAGCGCGGGCGACCCATCGTAGTAGCTCCCTGTCACGCGAACCTCCGCAAACGGGTGGCCGTAGGTCACCGCAAACCATACCGTTGAGAGGACGCCGACGAGGACGCCTGTGATACCTCCCCGGAGCTGCTCGTCCATGATAGTGAGTGTTCAGTACTGCATCACAAATAGCTACCTGACTACACGATACACCCACGCTCTAAGTCTATCAGCTGATTCAGTCCATGTCGGACTGAACGAAACAGTGACCTCGTTCGTTGACGTACTCAGGTCATGAAGCGCACGAGTCACGAGCAAGACGGCGACGAAGCGGCGTGGCTGCACATCCTCGCACGGCGTCGACGCCGCGAGGAGCAGGAAGACGACGAGTGACTCAGTGAATGCCCTTCGGCGTGGCTTTGTCGCTCGCTCGACCATACTCTCGTACGTCGTGCTGTAGTCCCTTGTCGAAGAACACAGTCGTCAGCATGGGTACGACGAACACGAGGAGCGCGGTGCGTAGGGGTCCGATAGGAAGGTCAATCAGCGACAGCGCAAGAATCGCCGTGACACCAATGGCGTGATAGCCTACTGACCGACCGAGCAGGCTGTTCGCGCGGGCCATACGTCCGTACGCGGGTACGGCGATAAGCGGGTAAATGACGAACACGAGCAGGATGATAGACCGCACAATCGTCACAGGGTGTCCGAGCGGCAGAGTAGGGGCTTCAACGAGCAGATTCACAATGAAATATACCAGCGACAGTAGCTCGAAGATGGCGAAGTACGTCAACGTGAACTGCGGATAGACGAGGCGCAGGTGGCTGAGCCGTGAGATAGGGGTCCAGCCGTCCGGTCTACCCTGTAGCACGTCATGCCGCAGCACGTCGGTATCGCGCATCGTTACCGCCAACTCGATACCGATAACCAGCGCGAGCGTCGCTAGGAGCGCAATCGAGTCGATTGCACCGGACGTGCTCGGAAGAGCGCCACTGCTGTTGTTCGCTTGCATCGCCAACGCGACCGTACCGACAGCGACCATTCTCGTCGTTCAGTTCGTCAACGGCGATGAAACTCTCCCGGCTACACACGTAGAATTGCCCGGCAGTGAGAGCGTCAGTCAGCGTCATGACCGACAGAGAGTCCGACGAACCGAATACTTCTTGTCTCACTGACCGTTTGAGCGAGTTATGGCCCCGCTCGGATTCTACGGGTCGCTCGCGACGGCAGGCGGTGTCTTTCTCGGTTTGCTCAGTGCGTATCTCACGAGTCGTATTGCCGGAATGCAATCTGAGCGAGATAGTATTCGTCGTCGTGTAGAAGCAGTTGATGCACGGCGGCGGAGTCTCCGTGAGCAACGCGAACTCATACGCGATGAAATCGAGGGTATCGAAGAGAAATGGGCGCGAGAGGAGCGCGAAAGCAAAGCCAAGCGCGATATTAAAGAATTCATAGATGACCATGCTGGAGAAGACTGGTCTCCTGCACCGAAAGACGTGGAGTTTACCGATGTATTAGACGAGGTCGCGTCGTTCGTCAACGTTCCTCGCGATGCTCTACCAGCTGAACACATTGACGAAGCGAGTGAACGCTTTGGCGACATACTCTATGTGCTTGAAAAAGCGCAAATTCCCTATGCCAGACCGGACCCGCTCGCACTAATGGGCGATATAGCGACTGCAACTAACGCCGATTCAAGTAACAGGTGGGCAGTCCAAGAGCGAGAGAGATACGACGCACAGCGGTCTAGGCTAGTCGAAGTGTCAACGGAGATGAGTGCGCTGCAACGTGAGCGAGAAAGCCTCTCCGACCGATTTGAAAATACAGACCCAGAGCAGTTGCGAAGCAATCTCAAGGACGTTGGACTCGCTGCGATTGCGTCAGTGATATTCCCGTTGGTGGTAGCAGGGATGCATGTCTCGGGCCTCGTCGTACCGGGAATCCCGTTTGCGACGACTATCGAACCTCTCGTCGTCTTTGCAATATGGGTGGTCGGACTCGGCGTCGTATTCGCGCACATGAATAGCGAGCTAACGGACAATGATGACTCGCTTCCAGACGAGTCAGCAGCAGTAGAAAACGATTCGGAAACAGACGACCCGCCAGCCGAAGCCGAAGCAGTCGAAGCGACGGAATCAGAAGCCGCTGACTGAACCGCGCGTTAGCGCGCTATTCCGCGACACCGAGTCGGTCGAGCAGTGCGGCTTTCACTGCGGGGTCGGCGAGCAGCGCGTCAAGCTCGCCGAGTTCGTCGAGCGTGTCGTTTTCGTCGGGTGCAGTCACCGCGTAGGACGCTTTCATGTCCTCGTTCATGCGGTCAACGACAGCCACCGCGTCGGGTGTGTAGACGTAGCCACAGCGGGAACACGCCTTCGCGTTCGGTGCGAGCGGCGCGGAGCAGTACCGGCAGGCATCGGGCGTGAACGGTGATTCGTCCTCCGGGTCAACGAGGCCCGCGCCTTCGTTCGCTCGCTGGATGTGGTCGTCACCGGAGAGGTGCGAATACGTCGTCTCCATCACGTTCGACGCCGGGTGGTGGCCGATGAGGAACTTTACCGTGTCGTCCGGAATCCGGTAGTTACGTTTGCAGATAGTGACGAAGTTGTGCCGCATGGCGTGCGGGTGCATTGGCTTCTCGATACCCGCGTCGGCCTTGATGTCGGCCATGACCCGCCGCACCGTCTCGCCTGCAATCGGGACAGACGGGTCAACAGCGGCGAAGTTCGGTCGGGCGGTGACGAGGTAGTTGTCGGGCTGTGGGTCGGGGTGGTACTCCAACCAGTCTCGGACGGTCGCCTTCGCCATGAGCAACGGCCGTGGTGCGAACGGCTGGTGTATCTTCTTTAGCCCGTCTACTTCTGAGTTGAATCGCCACTCGCCCGCCTGCACGTCCACGTCCTTCACGCGGAGTGTCCGAAGCGCACCGCGTCGCATCCCGGTGTAGAGGAGTAGGTCGAAGATGAGCAGGTCACGGACGTTATCGGCCGCTTCGCGAGCCATGTGGATTTCCTCCTTCGTCAACATATCCGCCGGGTCGATGTGCGTATCGGCTTTGTCGAATAGCTGTATCTCGTCGGGCGTCACGCTGAATCCGTCGTGGTAGCCGTAGAAGACGCGGAGCGCGGCCTGATACGACCGAAGCGTTCCCATCGTCAGCCCGTCGTCCTTGACAGACCGGTGCGTGCCGTCGAGCATGGCCTGTATGTCGGCGTTCAACTCGGCAGCGGTCGCGGTCGTCAGGTCGCGCTCACGGGCGAAGATAGCGAGTCGGTACAGCCACGACATGAGCGTCGCTGGTTCGCGATAGCCCTCTCCGGCTGGTTTCGAGACAGTGACGTTGCGCTCGTCGTAGGCGTTGATGACTTCGCGAATAGCGGCGGCGCTCGCGGCGTCGATATCGCCCGCTTCGACGTACTCGTCGAACGTGCGGAAGCGAGCGGCCAGTTTGTCGCGTGGCGTGTTGGCCATACCCATACTCCGCGCTCAGCGGACTTAACTAGGAGGGTTTTCGCAGATGTCGTGCGCGTATTCGACAAGAACAAGCAGAGCGGGATTGCGGACTTCATGTAGGACGTTTTGCTGCGTTCGCCCTGCGACGGCACGCCTCGCTGTCGCTCGGCGGTCGTCGTTGGCTCACTGGCAAAACCTCCACTAAAAACCTCGTCACCCCCTGCGGGGGTTCCTCGGCCCGCTCGCTCACGCGCTTCGCTCGTTCGCTCGCGGTACAGTAACGGTGTGCTGACCACATCACGACGGCCGGCCCAGTTGCCGGGGCCACGGAGTATTACTGCCCCACGCGCCCACACCGAGTATGCGCGCCGCCGTCTTCCAGGGACCGGGAGAGATAACGGTCGAGGAGGTACCGAAACCCGAAATCGAGTCGCCGACCGACGCCATCGTCCGGGTGACCCACACCGCCGTCTGCGGGTCGGACCTCTGGTTCTACCGGGGCGAGAGCGACCGCGAGAGCGGGACCGCCGTCGGCCACGAACCGATGGGTATCGTCGAGGAGGTGGGCGACGAGGTGCGGTCGGTCGAACCGGGCGACCGCGTGTTCGCGCCGTTCGTCGTCTCCTGTGGCTACTGCGAGTTCTGTCGGAAGGGCCTGCACACCTCCTGCGTCAACGGGGACGGGTGGGGCGGCGACAACGGCGGCGGGCAGGGCGAGTACGTCCGTTCGCCGCACGCCGACGGGACGCTGGTACGGGTGCCAGACCGCCACGCCGACGACGAGGAGACGCTCGAATCGATCCTCCCGCTGACCGACGTGATGGGCACGGGCCACCACGCGGCGGTGAGCGCGGGCGTCGGCGAGGGCGACACCTGCATCGTCATCGGCGACGGCGCGGTCGGGCTGTGTGGCGTCCTCGCCGCTCGTCGGCTGGGAGCCGAGCGCATCGTGGCGATGGGCCACCACGAGAGTCGGCTGGACATCGCCGAGGAGTTCGGCGCGACCGAGACCGTCTCGGCGCGAGGCGAGGAGGCCGTCGAGCGGGCGAACGAGTTGACCTACGGCGGCGCGAACCACGTCGTCGAGTGCGTCGGCGCGGCGTCGTCGATGGACACCGCCATCGGAGTCTGTCGGCCCGGCGGGACGGTCGGCTACGTCGGCGTCCCGCACGGCGTCACCGACGAGGGGCTGGACCTGCTGTCGATGTTCCGGGACAACGTCGCGCTGGAGGGTGGCGTCGCGCCAGTTCGAGCGTACGCCGACGAACTGCTCGCCGACGTGCTCCAGGGGACGCTTGACCCCTCGCCCATCTTCACGAAGACGGTGGACCTCGACGGCGTCCCGGAGGGCTACCGGGCGATGGACGAACGCGAGGCCATCAAGGTGCTCGTGAAACCGGAGCACTGAGCGGCGTCGGTTACCCGAGCGGTGACCGCATCACTCCGCGCGCCACTCGTCTTCGAGGACGGCGTAGAGGTGTTCGTCGAGGTACTCGCCGTGGAGGTACATCGCCTCGCGGTGGACGGCCTCGTGACGGAAGCCGAGTTTCTCCCAGATACGCTGCGACCCGACGTTCCCCTCGAACACGCGGGCGATGACGCGGTGGTGGCGGCGCGCGTCGAACGCGTAGTCCGTGACGAGACGGGCCGCGTCAGTGCCGTAGCCCTCGCCCCAGAACGGTTCGGCGAGGAAGAGACCGATCTCGGCGGTCGTGCCGACGTCGCCGTCCTTCGGGTGGAGGCCGACGCTGCCCATCGGTTCTTCGTCGCGGCAGACGAGCAGACTGACGCTGTCGTCGCTGGAGCAGCGCTCCTCGAACCACTCCCGCTCCTGGTGGCCGTTGATGGGCGAGGTAGCGCCGAGGAACCGACGGACCTCGGGGTCGTTGACCTGTTCCTGGAGGAAGTCGAGGTCCTCCTCCTCGACCGTGCGAAGCGAGATTCGCTCGCCCTCGATGAACGCTGGACCGGGCATACGCGACAGTCGGCAGGCGGTACAAAGCCCTTTCTGGAGCCGTGTGAAATCGTCGCAGACCCCACTGGCGCGGAGCGACCGCTACTGCTCGTCGGGGTACTTCGGTTCACGTTTCTGGGCGCGGCTCAGCGACGTCTCGACGACGTCGCGGACGTCGCCGTGGAACTCGCCGCCGTGACCGGCGTACATGTACTCGACGCCGTCGGGCATCCGGTCGAGCAGGTCCTCGATGGACTGGACGAGGCGTTCGCGGGACTGGCCTGGGCGGTCGGTCCGCCCGAAACTGCCGTAGTCGAACGCCCCGTCGTCGTGGACGACGACGTCGCCGCAGAACAGCGTCGTCTCGGAGACGAACGAGACGTGGTCCCCGGCGTGGCCGGGCGTGTAGACGACGTCGAACGACTCGTCGCCGATATCGACGCGGTCGCCGTCCTCGATGGCGTGGGTGCGGTGGTCGTGCTCGCCGTAGGCGTAGCAGTCCGGGTCGAACGCCTCGCAGACGGCGTCGAGCTGGGCGACGTGGTCCGGGTGCTGGTGGGTGAGGACGATCCGGTCGACGGTGTCGACGTGGTCGCGGACGGCGTCGACGACGCCGTCCCACGCGCCGACGTCGACGAGCGTCGTCACCCCACCGACGACGAGAAACGCGTTACAGGTGAACGTCTCGGCGTCAGCCGTGACGTTGTAGACCTCCATGAGCGGCTAGAAGCGTGTGGGTCACTTCAGCCTACCCGTCGGCCCAATGTTTTTCCGTGGGAATTCCTTAGCGGGACTCGTTATGGGGTTTGGGAGCTACGATGAGTCCGAGCAGGAGAACCAACAGATCGACACCGACCTCGACGGCAACGAGGACGTAAACGCTGGCGAGGCCCACGACGGAGCCGTGACGTTCGAGTTCGGGGCCTCGAACGACGAACTGCTCGACCGCCTCGGCGACATGAAAGACGAGGAGGAGTGACGCTCCGGGGGCGCGTCCTCGGCGTCGCCGAGTCCTACGGCGGTGGCTCGCAAAGCACGATAGCGGGCGCGGTCGTCCGCTCCGACCGCATCCTCGACGGTCTCGCATTCTCGACGATTTCTCACGGTGGCAGCGACGGCACCGACCGCATCGCCGAACTGGTCGCGGACCTCGGGCGCGACGACGTGCAGGCGACGCTGCTCGCCGGCGTCGCACCCGCGTGGTTCAACCTCGTCGACGTCCGGACGCTCGCGGACCGAACGGACCGCCCCGTCGTCGCCGTCTCCTTCGAGGCGAGTTCCGGCCTCGAACCCGCGCTCCGCGAGCAGTTCTCGGGCGACGCGCTCGCCGCCCGACTCGCCACCTACGAGCGACTGCCCGAGCGCTCGCCCGTCGCGGTGAACGACGAGACGCTGTTCGTCCGCGCGGTCGGCTGTGACGACGCGGCGGCCGCGGACCTCGTTCGAGCGCAGACGCCCGAGGGCGGCCGCCCCGAACCGCTCCGCCTCGCCCGCCTCGCCGCTCGCGCGGCCGACGAGTTCGGGCGCGTCGTGAGGAGCGAGGCCGACGACGGCGGTGCGCGCGACGACGGGAGCGACGGCAACCACAACCAGTAGGGCGGTCGCCCGCCCACGTCGCGTATGGAACAGATGGAGGGCCTGACGGTGACCGCCTGCGAGCGCTGTCCCGCGCTCTGCGAGTCGCGGTCCCGAATCGTCAACGGCGACGGCCCCGACGACGCGTCGCTGCTGTTCGTCGGCGAGGCACCCGGCGCACAGGAGGACGCCGAGGGCAGACCGTTCGTCGGGCGTTCTGGCGACGTGTTGAACGACGCCCTGCGCGACCGGGGACTCGCCCGGTCGGACGTCCGCATCACGAACTGCGTGCGCTGTCGCCCGCCGGACAACCGCGACCCGCACAAGGAGGAACTGGCGAACTGCCGCGACTATCTGGAGACGGAACTGGCGCGCGTCGACCCGGACCTCGTCGTCACGCTCGGGAAGGTGCCGACCGAACACCTGCTGGAGCGGTCGGTCGCGGTGACGAAGGAGGCGGGGAGCGTCCACGACGTCCGACTCGGCGACGCCACCCACCGACTGCTGGTCTGCGTCCACCCCGCGGCGACGCTGTACGACCGGAGCCAGCGCGAGACGTTCGACGAGGCCCTCGACGAGGCCGTCGCCCTCGTCGGCGAGGGGGCGGGCGACCAGTCGCGGCTGGGCGACTACTGAGTCGGGTCGCTCCGTCGGGAGAGTTCGGGAGCGCGTCGAAGAAGAGAGGAGAGGTCGCAGTCAGTTCTTGGAGTCCGTCCTCGTGTCGCCCGTCCCGAGCCACTTCTTGGGGTTACCGAGGTCCCGGAGGGAGTCGACGAAGCCCTTGCCCTCGTGCTCGCCGGGGCGCAGGCGCGCCCGGATTCGCGAGGAGAGCAGTTCGACGCTGAGGACGATGAAGATGACCATCGCGATACCCGCGGCGGCGCGACTGTACGCACCGAGCGCGATGCGGGTGTCGATGTACTGCCCGATACCGCCGGCCCCGTAGACGCCGAGGCTGATGGCGATGCGGGTGTTGATCTCCAGGATGTACAGCGTCCAGGCGACGAACGACGTGGAGACCTGACTCAACATCCCGAAGGAGATGATCTGCGTCCGGTCCGCGCCGGTCGAACTGATGGCCTCGATGGGGCCGTCGTCTATCTCTTCGAGTTCGTCGGTGAACAGGCGACCGAGGTTCCCGATGGTGTCGGTCGCGACCGCGAGCATCGCCGAGAGCGGCGTGATGCCCGCCAGCGGGATGTAGATGAGAATCCAGACGAGCGCGGGAATCGCGCGAATCGTCGACATCGTGCCCCGGAAGACGAAGTTGAAGGGGAACGGGACGACACGTTCGCTGCCCAGAATCCCGAAGACGAGCGCGAGCGGAAAGCCGAGCACCGTCCCGGTGAACCCGATGACGATGGTGATGAAGCTCAGGCCGAGGATAGTGCCGTTCCGACCGGCCTCGGTGGTGAACGTCTCCGCGAACGTCCCCGGGTGGAGGATGGTCTGGACGACGCCGCTCAACCCCTCGACCTCGTTCGTCTTCGTGTAGAGCGACAGTTCGATGAAGTTCGGCGGGACGAAGTCCACGATGGACGCGACGAAGCTGTCCTGCTGCCGGGCGAACTGCTCGAGGGTGAAGTTGAGCACCTGAAGACCGGCGTAGGTCAGCGCGACGATGGCGAGGAGACCGACGAGCCAGAGGATGCGTTTGATCCGCTGGCTGCGTTCGATGGTCGACAGTGCCTCTTCGATGGTCCGGTTCTCGCTGCTCATTGGGTGATCTCCTCTTCGTCTTCGATCTCGTTGGCGAGAGCTTCGGGGGGTTGGTCGCCGCCGTCGCCGTAGTAGATCTCGTCGACGGCGTCCATCGTGAGGTCCTCACGGGTGCCGTCGAAGACGACACTCCCGTCGCGGACGCCGATGAACCGGTCGCCGAACTCGCGGGCGAGGTTCACCTGGTGGAGACTGGCGATGGTCGTCAGTTCGCGCTCCTTCGCGGCACTCTTCATGTACCGCATCACGTCGCTGGCGGCCTTCGGGTCGAGGCTCGCGACGGGTTCGTCTGCGAGCAACAGGTTGGGGTTCTGGACGAGTGCGCGAGCGATACCGACACGCTGTTTCTGCCCGCCGGACATCGACCCGGCGCGTTGGCGAGCCTCCGAGAGGAGACCGACGGTGTCGAGCGCTTCGAGTGCGGCTTTCTTGTCTTCCGTCGCGTACGCCGAGACGAGACTGCGAACGTAGCCGGTTCGGCCGAGCGCACCGGTCAGGGCGTTCCGGTACGCGGTCATGCTCTCGATGAGGTAGTGCATCTGGAACACCATCCCCACCTCGCTCCGAGCGCCCCCGACGGGTCGGTCTCCGATGAGCACCTCCCCCTCCGTGGGCTGGGTGAGACCGTTGAGAACGCGGAGCAGCGTCGACTTCCCCGCCCCGGACGGACCGAGCACCACGACGAACTCCCCCTCCGGGACGTGGACCGAGATGTCGTCGAGTGCCACGGTATCCTCCCCGTAGACTTTTGTAACGTTCTCTAGTGATACTGCTGGCATTGGATATGGTAACGAATCGTGTTTGATAGGCGTGACGAATACCGACGGTCGGAGACGGAGGCGTTAGCCTTCGAGGAAGCCGATGTCGATGCCGAGCTCCTTCGCCACGTCGATGACCGGTTTGTAGGTCTCCTGGTCCGCCTCGCGGACGTCGGAGAACCAGAGGTCGTCCGGGTTCTCGTCGTCGTCGCCGTCGGCTTCGCCGTCCGCACCCAGGTACATCGACTCGGGTGCGTTCAGCAGGGCCTGCGTGACGGCGTCCTGCTGCTCCTGTGGCAGTTCGGGGCTGACACAGATGGGCGCGCGCGGGATGCCCTCGTACTTCTTGATGTACTTGAGGCCCTCACTCAGCTCGCGGTTTTCGTTGAGCGTGATGAACTGACCGACACCACAGACGTCGGCCTGACCGTTCTCGACGGCGGCGAGCGCCTTGTCGTGGCCGCCAGCGAACTGCGCGGTGAAGTCGGCACCGACGTCGCTCTGTGGCAGTTCTCCGATCTCGACGCCCGCGTTCGACAGCATGTACAGCGGGAACAGCGCACCGCTCGCGGAGAGTCGGTCCGCGAACGCGATGGTCTTCCCGCTCAGGTCCTCGACGGAACTGATGTCGGAGTCGGCCGTCGTCGTCAGCGTGCTGACGTACGTGAACGAGCCGTAGCCCTTGCGCTGGAGGGTGATGTTGACCTTCTCGGCGCGCACGCCGAGCGCAGCCGCGAACGGACCCATCTCGGCGACGTCGGCCGTCCCCGACCCGAGCGCGGACATGACCGCGCTGTAGTTGTTCCCGTAGCGCAGCTTGGCCGGAACCGAGAGTTCCTCCGAGAGGTACTCGCGAACCGGCTTGTACTGCTGCATCATCTGCTCCTGCGGCTCGGACGGGGACATGATGAAGTTCAGCGTCCCGTCCATGTACTGTTCGCCCTCCGACGTCTGCTCCTGTGTCGTCCCCTCGGTGGAGGTGTTCCCAGTACCCCCGTCCGTCGTCTCCGACCCCTCTCCCCCGGAGGTGTCCGGTTCCTCCGTGTCTCCGCCGCCGCCACCGAGACAGCCAGCGAGGACACCTGCTACGCCTGCCGCACCCGCGGTTTTCAGAAATTCACGTCGGTTGGACATCGTGTGAACATATGGACATCCTTGAGGACACGTCTAAATGTTTCTATTTCACCCTGATTTGCATCAGTGTTCCATAGTAATATATAGACGATAACTGGACGTTTGCGAGGGAAAACACCTTGCGTCGGCCCGTCGAGCGAATCGTATGAGCACGCAGGTCGGTGCGGAAGTGGTCGTCGTCGACTACGGTCTCGGCAACCTGAGGAGCGTGACGCGCGGCCTCGAACGTGCCGGGGCGGCCGTCGAGGTGACCGCCGACGCGGGGGCCATCGACCGGGCCGACGGCGTCGTCCTCCCCGGCGTCGGCGCGTTCAGCGAAGGGATGGAGAACGCCGGGCCGTTCCGCGACGCCCTCGCCGACGCCGCCGCCGAGGGGACGCCCCTGTTCGGCATCTGTCTGGGGATGCAGATGCTCCTCACCACCAGCGAGGAGGCCGCTCACGCTGGAGAGGGAGATGTCGAGGGACTCGACCTGATTCCGGGTACCAACCGCCGGTTCACCGGCGACCTGAAGGTCCCGCACATGGGCTGGAACGACCTGTCGGTCACCCGCGACCACCCGCTCGTGGAGGGCGTAAACGGGCAGTACGCCTACTTCGTCCACTCGTACTACGCCGTTCCCGACGACGACGACGCCACCGTCGCCACCGCCGACTACCCCGACCCGTTCCCCGCCATCGTCGCCGACGACGCGGGGACCGTCTTCGGCACGCAGTTCCACCCCGAGAAGTCGGGCGAGACGGGGCTCCGTATCCTGCGGAACTTCGTCGATATCTGCACGGAGTAACGAGGACCGAGTAGCGCGGCTCGACGGCGCTGGCCGGTCGAAGAATCGATACGGTGTGAAACCGAGCGCCGACTTACGCCAGCAGTTCGTCGCGACTCACGCCGAGGTCGGCGAGTTCCTCGTCGCTGTGTTCCTCCGCGACCTCGCGTTTCTCGCTCGCGCTCAGTTCTTCCAGTTCGAAGTCGCCGATATGGTGGCACATACTCGCGTGTTACCGCGCGACACGCTTCAATGTTTTCTGGAGGAGCCGGACCTCTCGCCAGGACAGAGCGTCCGCGTGCGTGGGCGAAGCGAACGAGTGCAGTTCTCCAGCCCGAACGAGCGACAGCGAGTGAGGAGTGGCTTCTTTCATCGACGTTCGTCAGAGCTTCGCTCTGACGCGCACACCAGAACGCGTCGCGTTCTAGGGCGTTTTTCCGCCGAGCGGTGCGCCAGCGGCGCACCCGAGTCCGGAAACGGTCGCGTTACAGGAACTCTCGAACTTCGGAGTACCACATGTCGTGGTGGTCGACGGCGTCGATACGGGTGGCGATCTCGGCGGCGAGGACGTGCCAGCAGAGGTCGGTGGGGTCCTCGGCGTCGAGGTTGTACCGGGCGTCCTCGCAGGGACAGCCCCGACCCTCGACGACGTACTCCTCGCGGTGGCCGACGACGACGGTGAAGTCGCGGTACTGCTTGACTCGTCCCTCGGCGACGGCCTCGATGGCGCGACTGGCACGGGACCCGTGGGCCTTGAGCAGTTGCTGGGTGGTGGTCGCGTCGAGTTCCCCCGCGTCGGCGAGGGCGGTCTGCCAGTCGTCTACCGCCGTCACGGCCCTCGCTTGACGCCCATCTCGCAAAACAGGTTCGGTCCTAGAAGTCAGAGTATAGCGTGAAGAAACGTGAGAGAGTATCGTGACCTCGAAAGCCCCCGCCATCTCGTGGACTGCGACTCGCTGCGCTCCTCGTTCGCTTCGCTCACTGTGGTGCTTGCATCGTCTCGTCTCACGTGAGGGCGGCCCCTTTCAGTTCCACCCGAGTGATTGTTCGGTCGTCGGCCCTACGGCGAGGGGCGGCGTTCGGGCACCTCGATGTCGGCGCTCTCGGCGATGGTGGCGAACTCGCCCGCGAGGTGTGCGAGCGCGAAGCGGTGGTTCTCCTCGGCCGAGAGCGACGTGCCGTCGTGGCCGGGACGGTCGAACGTCGCCGTCGCGTCGGCGAGGACGGTCACCTCGTAGCCCCGGTTCTCGGCCATCCGGGCCGTCGTGGAGACGCAGTGCTCGGTCGTCAGCCCACAGACGACGAGCGACTCGTACCCACGCTCGCGGAGCCAGTCGTTGAGGTCGGTGTCGACGAACGGGCCGTTGACCGACTTCACGAACACCGGTTCGTCGTCCTGCGGTTCGGCGACGGGTTTGAACTCGAACCCCTCCCGGTCGGAGCGGAGCGGCGAGTTCCGTTCGGTCGAGGCGTGCTGGAGGTGGACGACGGGCCACTCGGCCCCTCGCCAGCGCGTCAGGAGGTCGCCGACGGTCGATTCGAGGTCCGGGTTGTTGCGCTCGCCCCAGACGGAGTCGTCGAAGCCGCGCTGCATGTCGACGAGGACGAGGACGGGATTGCTCATGCTCGCGAATACTCCTCCTGTGGGGATACGCGTTGGCATACGGGACGGACGCCGCCAGCGGAACGACGGAACAGGCGAACGAAGCGCGAGTCACGGGCGAGGAACGCGACACGATGCGGGCCGCTTTTCGCGTCGGCCCCGCGACTCCGGGTATGGACGTCCGAGAGGGGAACGTGACGGTCGAGGTGCCCGAACAGGCCGACGCGGGGCGCGGCGACGGCGTGTTCTTCAACCCCGACCAGGAGTTGAACCGGGACCTCACCGTCGCCGTCTTGCGCGCCCACTGCGAGGACCACGGCGTCGGGTCGTACCTCGACGCGACGGCCGCCAGCGGAATCCGCGGCGTCCGCGCGGCCAGCGAGGGCTGGGACGTGACGTGCAGCGACACCGACCCCGAGGCGGTCGACCTCGCCAGCGAGAACCTCGCACGCAACGACCTCGCGGGCGACGCGGTCCACCGCAACGCCAACGCCCTGATGCACGAGACGTGGCACGACGTGGTCGACCTCGACCCGTTCGGGACGCCCGTCCCGTTCGCCGACGCCGCGTTCAACAGCGCCCGCGACCTCCTCTGTGTCACCGCGACGGACACCGCGCCACTCTGTGGCGCGCACTTCGAGAGCGGCCTCCGCAAGTACGGGGCCGTCCCGGTCAACACCGACTACCACGCCGAGGTGGGAATGCGTGTCCTCCTCTCCGCACTCGCCCGGACCGCCGCACGCTACGACGTGGGCGTCACGCCGGTGTTCAGCCACGCGACGCGCCACTACGTGCGGACGTACCTCCGGCTCGACCAGCGCGCGACCGACGCCAACCGGACGCTGGAGGACCTGGGCTACGTCTACCACTGCTTCGAGTGTGGCTACCGCGAGCACGAACGCGGCTACCTCGCCGACCCCATCGGCGACTGTCCGAACTGCGGGACCTCGACCCGTACCGTCGGCCCGCTGTGGCTCGCGCGGACACACGAGCCGGCGTTCGTCGAGCGGGTCGCCGGCCACGTCACCGACGAGATGGGCGAGCGGAAACGCGCCGAACGGCTCTGCGACCGACTCGCGGGCGAACTCGACGAACCGACCCACTACGACCAGCACCGACTCTCGAAGCAGTGGGGCGTCTCCGCCATCGGGATGGACGAGTTCGTCGGCCGCCTCCGCGACGCCGGCCACGACGCCTCGCGGAGCCACTACGGTGGGACGACGTTCAAGACCGACGCCGACGTGACGGCGATTCGCGACGCAGCGGTGGAGGAATCGTCGGAGTGAGACCGCCGCTTCCCCCTCATTATATGTAATCTTCGGGCGAATCGATTCCCCGTGAGTCGAAGCGCACGCCGCTCCATCGACATTCTCAGGGGGGTGATTCGTGGCGTCCAGTCGGACCGCATCACCTTCATCGCCGCGAGCCTCTCGTACTACGCGTTCGTCTCGCTCATCCCGCTGTTGATGCTCGCACTCGTCGTCGCGAACGTCGTCGGTGGGGAGGGGTTCCAGAACGCGGTGCTCGACCTCGCGGAGTCGAACCTCGGCGGCGACACCGGGGCGACCGTCGTTGACACCGTCACCGGCGGGGAGGGACAGGCCGGCGCGTCCGTCGTCGCGCTCGTCACGCTGACGTGGAGCAGTCTGAAGCTGTTCCGCGGGATGGACGTCGGGTTCTCCATCGCGTACCGGTCACCGTTGCCCGAGGGCATCGTCGGGCAGTTGAAACGCGGGTTCGTCACGCTCCTCGCCGTCGGCGGTGGTATCGTGTTCACCGTCGCCGTCGGGACGGTCATCGCGCTCTCGCCGGCCGACCTCGTAATCGGTGGATACAGCCTGCTCGGACTGCTCGGCACGCTCGCGCTCCTCTGCGGCCTGACGGTGACGTTCCTCCCGCTCTACTACTTCCTCCCGAACACGGAGATAACCGTCCGCGAGGCGCTCCCCGGCGCGGCGTTCGCGGCCGTCGGCTGGACCGCCCTCCAGACCGGCTTCCGACTGTACACCCAGTACGCCAGCGGCTACGAAGCGTACGGCGTCCTCGCGGGCGCACTGCTGTTGCTCACGTTCCTCTACTTCGGCGGCCTCGTCGTGCTTACAGGCGTGGTCTTGAACTCCGTCCTCGCCGGACGGGTGAGCACCGACGAGGACTTCGACACCGACGCCGACACCGACGCATCGCGACCGACCGACACCCACCGCTCTCTCATGGCAGACGATACATCAGATTCCACCCGATACGACCCGACCGCACCGGACGACGACCGAGAACCGAGCGCGATGGCCGAGGACGACCTCGAAGCCGAGGTCCGGCGACTGCGCCACGAGGTGCGCTCGTTCGAGGACCGCATCGAGGAGCGGACGGTCCACCGCGACGAACTGGAGTCCGACCTCAAGCGGTACGTCCGCCAGCGGGCCCGCCGCGGGAAGGCCCGTGGCTGGGGGCCGTACCTTGTGCTCCTCTACGGGACGGCGATGACCCTCGGCGCGTTCTGGTGGCTGAGTGGTGGGTGGGCCATCCTCGCGATGGTCGTCGTCTGGCTCTCGACGCTCGGTCTGTACGTCGTGTTCGTCGTCCTCGGCCTCACGTTCGGGGCGCTCGGACTACCGGGGAAACTGCTCGACCGGGTCCGTTCGTTCCGGAGCTAACCGGGACGGGTCAGGTCGAGAGCGCGTCGTGACGCTTCCAGAGGACCATCACCGCCAGCGACGGCCACGAGCGCGCACGCGACCAGTGGCGACGTCCGACGCGGCCGAATCGTCGTTTCGGAACCCGAGTCGAATACGACAGACGGGGAGCGACGAGGAGGGAACGCCGATTGGACCCGAAACGGAGGCGTCGCTCGGCGAATCGAACCACGAGACACGAGAAGCAGCACCGCGAGCGAGAGAGCGTAGCGAGGCGGCTTCGCCGCCTCGGGGTGCGCGAACGGCGTAGCCGTGAGCGATAGCGAACGAGCGAGCGCCTTTTTAGTCCAGGTTTTTGCGCCGAGCGGTGCGCCGAAGGCGCACCCGAGGCGTAAAAACGTGGTTTAGTAGGTCTCCAGGTACCGGTCGAGTTCCCACTGGGAGACGTCGATGCGGAACTCGTCGTACTCCTGGCGTTTCGCCTCGATGAACTTCTCGGTGACGTGCTCACCGAGCGCGTCCATGACGACCTCGTCGGCCTCCAGCGCGTCGACCGCCTCGCCGAGGTTCGTCGGGAGCGTGTCGATGCCGTACTCCTCGCGTTTCTCCTCGTCGAAGTCGTAGATGTTCTCACGGACCGGGTCGGGACACTGCAGACCGCGCTCGATGCCGTCGAGACCGGCGTGGATGAGCGCCGCGAACGCGAGGTACGGGTTACACGACGGGTCCGGGAAGCGTGCCTCGACGCGCGAGGCGGCCGGGACGCGGGCGGCCGGTTTGCGGATGAGCGCCGAGCGGTTGCGGTCGGACCACGCGATGTAGACCGGTGCCTCGTAGCCCGGAACGAGCCGTTTGTAGCTGTTGACCGTCGGGTTGGCGACGGCCGCGAGCGCGGGGGCGTGTTCGAGCATCCCGGCGGTGAACTGCTTGGCCGTCTCGCTCAGGTTGAACTCGTCGGTCTCGTCGTGGAACGCGTTCTCGCCGTCCTCGGTGAACAGCGAGATGTGCGTGTGCATCCCCGAGCCGTTGATCTTGGCGATGGGCTTGGGCATGAACGTCGCGTGGAGTTCGTGCTGGGCCGCGATGGCGCGGACGACCGACCGGAACGTGGCGACGTTGTCGGCCGTCGACAGCGCGTCGTCGTACGTGAAGTTGATCTCGTGTTGGCCCTCGGCGACCTCGTGGTGGGACGCTTCGACCTCGAACCCCATCTCCTGGAGGCCGTAGATGATGTCGCGGCGAACGTCGCTCGCGAGGTCCTTCGGCGCGAGGTCGAAGTAGCCGCCAGCGTCGTTCGTCTTCGTCGTCGCGCGGCCGTCCTCGTCCTCCTCGAAGAGGAAGAACTCGGGTTCGGGAGCGGCGTTGACCGTGAAGCCGTGTTCGGCGGCGCGGTCCAGCGCGCTCTTCAGGACGCCACGGGGGTCGCCCGCGAACGGTTCGCCGGTGGAGGTGTCGATGACGTCGCAGATGAGCCGAGCGCTGGCGGTGCCGTCGTCGCGGTTCCGCCACGGCAGGATGGCGAACGTGTCGGGGTCGGGTTTCAGCCGCATGTCCGACTCCTGGATGCGTACGAACCCCTCGATGGACGAGCCGTCGAAGTAGATGCCTTCCGTGAACGCCTTCTCGGCCTGCGTGGCCGGAACGGACACGTTCTTCACCGTACCGAGGATATCCGTGAACTGCAAGCGGAGGAAGTCGACGTTGTTCGCGTCGATCTCGTCGACCACTTCCTGTGCCGCCGCGGAGAGTCCTCCGTCCGCTGAAACATTTGGATTCGTCATTTTCGTCAGTCGTCCCATACAACACTATTGTCCTATAAAGTCGTACTGGTCAGTGCAACTCTCCCGCTTCACGGCCACAAATGGATATTCGTAAAATTATAGTCCCTTCACACACAGAGGGATTGTAATGACGTACGAAAATTTAGACGAGAAGCTTGTCAACGCACTGCTGGCGGACGGACGCGCGAGCCTCCGCAGCCTGGCAGAGGAACTCGGCGTCTCCGTGACGACGGTGTCGAACCACCTGAAGGACCTCGAATCGAGCGGCGTCATCGAGGGGTACACGCCGGTCGTCAACTACGACGCCGTCGGCTACGACGTCACCGCCGTCGTCCAGTTGAAGGTGGAGGGCAACGCCATCGGCGAGGTGACCGAGTCGCTCCGGGACGCCAAGCAGATGGTGTCGGTGTACGAGGTGACCGGCGACCACGACATCGTCGCCATCGGCAAGTTCCGCGACACCGACGACATGAACCGGCAGATAAAGGAACTGCTCCACGACGTCAACGTCAAGGAGTCGAACACGAGCGTCGTGCTCAACACCGTCTCCGAACACGAGCAGTTCCCGCTCGACGTCGAGTAACCGGCGAGGACACCACTTATCAACCGGGGCGACGACGGCAGAGATATCTCACCGGGCCGCCGACGCACGCGCGACCGCCGCGCCGGAACCCGGCTCTCGTCGCCATGTCACCGAACCTGCTCACGAACGTCAGTCGTGCCGGAAACCTCCTCAAACACCAGACGCTCAAGCAGGTGAACCGACGCCGAGGAGCGGGTCGGGTCCCCGAGTCCCGGTTCGACGACCTGCTCGCGCGGTACGGTGCCGACCACTCGACGGTGTTCGTCCACGCCGGACTGGCCGACGTGAAGGCCGCGTTCGGCGGGGACCCCTACCGGTTCCTGCTGGAGCGACTCGACGACCACTTCGAGAGCGTCATCGCACCGGGGTTCACCGACTACTTCGCGACCTCCGGCGTCTACCACAAGGAGTTCTCGCGGCCGAAACACGGGAGTTTCGTCAGGCAGTTCCTCGACGACGCCGACTACCGCACCGACGACGCCATCAAGTCGTTCCTCGTCCGCGGCGACTACCGGTTCGAGGACTGCGTCCACGAGGAGAGCTACCACGAGGACGGCTGCTTCGCCAAACTCGTCGAGGACGACGTCCTCGTGCTGGACGTCGGCACGCCGTGGCTGGTCTGTTCGCACCTCCACTTCTTCGAGTCGCGCTACGACGTCGACTACGTGGCCGAGTACACCTTCGACGGCGTCCGCTACAGCGACCGGACGACGTTCGAGCGCATCGAGCAGACGGTCGACAAGCAGGTCTCCGAACTGTACTCGTGGAACAAGCCGAAGCTCATGGAACTGCTGGACGACGAGGGCGTCCTCGACCGACACGACCTGAACGGCCTGAACGTGCTGGCGTTCACGCTCGGCGACGTCGACGAGGCGCTCAGTCCGAAGCTCCGTGAGAACCCGTACTGGCTCGTGACGCTGTAGGTCGGCTCGAACCGGGGAGACCGCTCGCGCCCGGTCAGGCGTCGGCCGGGCGCTGGCCGGTCGCGACGAACTCGAACACCGCCGCCCACTCCTCGCCGACGGCCTCGAACGAGAGGCGCGACTCCACCTCGGTGGCCGCGTCGGCCATCGCCTCGCGGGCCGCCTCGTCGGTCAGCAGTCGCTCGATGGCGTCGGCGTACGCCTCGGCGGTGTGCTCGGCGACGAGCAGCCCGTTCTCGCCGTCGTCGACGACGTCCGGAATCGCGCCGACCGCGGGCGCTATCGACGGGACGCCGACGAGCATCGCCTCGACGAGGCTCAGGGGGAGCATCTCCCGCTCGGAGGTGAGGACGTACGCCCTGGACGTCCGGTAGTAGTCGACGGGACTGCTCGCCCACCCGGGCACGTCGACGGCGTCGTCCAGTCCTCGGTCGGTCACTGCCTGGCGAACCTCGTCTTCGAGCGGGCCACCCCCGACGACGGCGGCGGTGAACGGCACCGACCGCTCGCGGAGTTCCGCGAGGGCGTCGACGAACAGCAGCGGGTCCTTCTCGGCGCTCATCCGCGTCAGCCACAGCACGTCGTACTCGGGGTCGGCCTCGACGCTCGCGTCCGCGAAGTCCGAACTCACCGGGTGGAGCACGCTGAACGTCCGGTAGAGGGGGACGCCCATCGCGGCGAGTCGGTCCCGGAAGTCCGACCCGCTGACCGTCACCACGTCGAACTGCCGGAACAGCCACCGTACCGCCACTCCGTAGCGGGCCTCGGCGTGGACGTCGAGGTCGCTGCCGATGATGCCGAGGTGGGCGGGCGTCCGTGAGAGCGCACCGATAGCGAGGGAGAACAGGCCGTAGGGGACGAGCGAGAACGAGACGACGAGGTCGAAGTCGCGGCGCACCGCCAGCAGGAGGGCGACGACGAACTGCCGGAGGAGGGTGAGCGGCTTCCAGCGCGAGGGGCTGAGCTGGTGGAACTCGACGCCGTTGCCGTCCTCGGGGACCGGCCCCGTACAGACGTACACCACCTCGTCGGCGGCCTCGGCCAGCGGGAGGACGTGCGTCTCGACCTTCCCGACCTTCGGTTCGCCGTCGACCCAGATGCCGAGTCCGGCGACGACCAGCACGGCCGTATCGCGGTTCATGGAGAGTCCGCACGGATACGAGAGATAAAAATGGCGATAGGTGCCGCGAAATCATCGCGGTCCGGAGCGAGCAGACGCGCCGACCGACGGCGACCCGGCCACGCGAGAATCGTATCCGCGAGGGCATCAGAGCGCGTCGAGCACCCACCGGGCGGCGACGGCGAGCACCACGACCACCCCCTCGGTGCGCGTCAGTCGGCGACCCGACCAGAGCGCGACGGCCGCGAGCGCCGACAGCGCGGCGAGCCACCCCACGTCGCCGAGGGCCACAGCGTCGACTGCGAGGGGGCGAATCGCCGCCGCCGCCCCGAGAATGGCCAGCAGGTTGAACACGTTCGACCCGAGGACGTTACCGACCGCGACGGTCGCCAGTCCACGGCGTGCCGCCACGGCCGACGCCGCGATCTCGGGTGCGGAAGTGCCGACGGCGACGACGGTCAACCCGACGAGCCACTCCGACGCGCCGAGGAGACGGGCGAGGTCGCTCGCCGCCCCTACCAGGAGGGTCGCTCCCCCGACGACGACTCCCAGACCGACCAGCGCCGCGAGCGGCGAGTACCACCGGGGGGGCTCCGTCGGCACGTCCGCGACGTCGGCGCTCGTCCCCGACCGGAGGACGACGATGAGGTAGGCGAGGAAGGCGACGAGGAGGACGGCTGCTTCGAGGCGAGAGACCCGAAGGTCGAGCAGGAACGCGCCGACCAGCGCCGTCGTCCCCACCATCACCGGTGCGTCCCGGTGGACGAGCGCTCGCGGGACGAAGACCCCCGCCCCCGCGACGACGACCACCCCACCGAGGATAGCGAGGTTGAACAGGTTCGATCCGACGACGTTCGCCGCCGCGATGTCCGAACTGCCGACGAGCGCCGCGTCGACCGAGACGGCCAGTTCCGGCGCGGAGGTGCCCAGCGACACCACGACGAGGTCCGAGACGCCGACCCGACGGGCGAGGCGGGCGGCGTGACCGACGAACAGCGTCGCTCCTACCCACAGCCCCACGATACCGGCCGCGACCAGCACGACGTCGAGCGCGACGGCACTCACCATGGCGGGACACCGACCGCCCGCATCAAGAACGGAACGACTTTGCTCCTCTCGGGGCCGCGTCCGGTATGCTCGACACCCTCCGCGACCGTACCCGTCCGTTCTTCGAGGACGCCGCGCCCGCCCACGACTGGCACCACGTCGAACGCGTCGACCGCCTGGCGGGACGCCTCGCCGACGAGTACGAGGAGAGCGACGAACGCAGTGCCAGCGACGGCAGCGCAGACCGCGGTACGACGGTCGACCGGGAAATCCTCCACGCGAGCGTCTATCTCCACGATATCGGCCGGGAGCGCGAGGCACACGGCGAGGTCGAGGACCACGCGGTGTGGGCCGCAGGGCAGGTACCCGCCCTCCTCGGCGACCTCACCGACGGGGAGACCGTCGACCGCGTCCGCCACTGCGTCCGTGCCCACCGCTACTCGGGTAGCGTCGAACCGGAGACCGTCGAGGCCGAACTGCTCTGTGACGCCGACAACCTCGACGCGATGGGCGCGGTCGGCGTCGGCCGCACCTTCGCGCACGGCGGGACGCTCGGCGAGCCGATGCACGGCGACGGCGACGACCCGCGCTCGGGCGGGCAGTTGGCCCACCTCCGCGGGAAGATCAGCTCGCTACGCGACCGGATGTACACCGACCCCGGCCGGGAGCTCGCCGCCGGACGCCACGCCGTCGTCGAGCGATTCGTCGAGGAGTTCGAGGCGGAGCTGGCGGGCGAGCGATAGAGCGCCGAACGGGGCGACGATAGCGGTCGCTACCGAGGTGAAAACAAGGGAAGTGTTCGTGAGACGGTGCGGCTGTCGCGGTCGGTTGGGACGGGTGGGAAGTGCCTGAACCGAACTTACATCGCACCGCCCATGCCGCCCATACCGCCCATGCCGCCCATGCCGCCCATACCGCCGCCGCCGGGTGGCATCTCGTCGTCGCCGTCGTCGTCCGTGCCGCCGCCCTTGAGGTCGCCGGCCGCGATGACGTCGTCGATGCGGAGGATCATCACGGCGGCCTCGGTGGCGCTCTCGACGGCCTGCGTCTTGACGCGGAGCGGTTCGACGACGCCGTCGTTCTCCATGTCAACCACGTCGCCCGTGTAGGCGTCGAGGCCGTACGTCTGGTTGCCGTTGGAGTGCTCGCTGCGGAGCTCGACGAGCGAGTCTATCGGGTCGAGGCCCGCGTTCTCGGCGAGCGTGCGGGGGATGACGTCGATGGCGTCGGCGAACGACTCGATGGCGAGCTGCTCGCGGCCGCCGACGGAGTCGGCGTAGTCGCGCAGTTCGAGCGCGAGTTCCGTCTCGGGGGCGCCGCCGCCGGGCAGCACCTGCCCGTCTTCGAGCGTGACGCGGACGACGCCGAGGGCGTCCTCGATGGCGCGCTCGACCTCGTCGACGACGTGTTCGGTGCCGCCGCGGAGGATGAGCGTGACGGACTTCGCTTCGTCGACGTCCTCGACGAAGATGCGGTTGTCGCCCGCGATGTCCTTCTCGGAGACGTTACCGGCGAAGCCGAGGTCGTCCTCGGTGATGTCGTCGAGGTTCGAGACGACGCGACCGCCCGTCGCGCGGGCGAGGCGCTTCATGTCGGACTTCTTCGCGCGGCGGACGGCGAGGATGCCCTCCTGCGCGAGGTAGTGCTGGGCCATGTCGTCGATGCCCTTCTGACAGAAGACGACGTCGGCGCCGACGTTCTTCAGCTGGTCGACCATCTCCTTGAGCTGCTTCTCCTCCTGGTCGAGGAACTGCTGGAGCTGGTCGGGGTCGGTGACGTTGACCTCGGCGTCGATCTCGGTCTCCTTGACCTCGATGGCCGAGTCGAGGAGCGCGACGTTGGCGTCCTCCTTGAAGTACGGCATGTTGTCGTGGACGCGCTCCTTGTCGACGATGACGCCCTCGACGAGTTCGGACTCGGTGACCGAGCCACCGACGGCGGTCTCGACCTTCACGTTGTCAGTGTCGATGTCGTCGTCGTCGGCGACGGTCTGGACGGCCCGCACGACGAGCGAGGAGAGCGTGTCCTTCGCGTTCTCAGCGCCCTTGCCCGTCATCGCCGTCGAGGCGATCTGTTCGAGCTGCTCGGTGTCCTCGGCGGAGACGTCGATGGCCATGTCCTCGAGGACCTCCTTGGCCTTCGCGGAGGCCTGGCGGTACCCCTGCGCGAGGATGGTCGCGTGGATGTCCTGGTCGAGCAGGTCCTCGGCCTTCGCGAGGAGTTCGCCGGCGATGACGACCGAGGTCGTCGTGCCGTCGCCGACCTCGTCCTCCTGGGTCTCGGCGACCTCGACGATCATGTTCGCGGCGGGGTGCTCGATGTCCATCTCTTTGAGGATGGTGACGCCGTCGTTCGTGACGACGACGTTGCCCGAGTTGTCGACGAGCATCTTGTCCATCCCTTTCGGGCCGAGTGTGGTCCGTACGGCCTCGGCGACGGCCTTCCCGGCCGTGATGTTCATCGACTGGGCGTCGCGCCCGGACGTGCGCTGACTGTCCTCGCTGAGTACGATGAGGGGCTGGTTGCCCATCTGTTGAGCCATAGTCACCCAGGCGTTGTTTGCGATTCTATAAAAAAGTGTCGTAGTGGGCGAGACAAACCGTGCCACAGGAACCCCGTGACGCCACTGTCAATCGTTGCCACGCACCTGTTTAAGTACTGAATCGGCAGTGAGCTGAACACTCCGATACTCGCCGCGACCGGTCAGCCGACGGCCTCGAACGGTTCCTGGCAGTCCTCGCAGAAGTGGATGGACCGACAGAGCGACGGCCCCTTCGGGTGCTCGCGCTCGGTGTTCGTCCCCTCGCAGTAGGGGCAGACAGCAGGCTCCTCGTCCCCGTCGCCGTCACCGGCCGCCACGGAGGGGTCGCGGCGTCTCATATCGACACCCCGAACTCCCGCAGGTCCTCGCGGCCCGCCTCGGAGACGAACTCGACGGACCACACCGGCGACCAGACGAGTTCCACGGAGGCGTCGTCGACTCCCTCCGGCGAGGCGGCCGCCTCGCGGACGTCGTCGAGGAGCATGTCGCGGGCCGGACAGCCGGTGTACGTGAGCGTCATCGTCACCTCGGCGTGGGTCCCGGTCTCGTCCTCGCGCACGGCCACGTCGTAGACGAGCCCCAGGTCCACCACCGAGACGGGCATCTCGGGGTCCTCGACCTCGAACAGCGCGTCCCAGATTTCCCGCTCCAGACCCTCGCTCCCTGCGCCGTTCTTCGGGACCACTGTGTCCTCGGGCACCTCACCCGAGCGGTAGTCGGTGTACGCGCAGTACTGCGGGCCGTCGGTCGGGTCCGGTACTGCTTGCGAGTCGGTCGGTGGCTCTGGCGTGTCCGACATGGATTACGCCTCGTCCGGGTCCACCATCAGGCGGCGGGCCTCGGTGCGGTCGAGCATGCGGTACGTGTAGGTCAGTTCGTTGTACTGGCGCTGCCAGTCCTCGGTGTGGCTCCCGTCGCGGCCGGTCTGCTCGACCACGAGGTCGTCCAGTTCGGACTCCTCGGGCACGGAGACGCCGAGCCCGTCGAGGAACGCGCCCGTGATGTCGTACCACTCCGCGCGCAACTGCGACAGCGGCGTCGGACGCAGACCGAGGTCGACGATGTCGGCTTCCTTCCCGGTCCCTTCGAACAGCGTCAGCGCGTACGGGTACAGGTCGTCGACGGCCTGCTGGACCCGCTGTGTGCCGTCCGAATCCTCGCAGAGCCGTTCGAGCCAGTTCTGGGCGTGCTCGCGGTGGTAGTGCTCCTCGCCCTGCACCTTCTCGATGCGGTCGGCGATGCGGGGGTAGGTGGTGTCGGCGAGCGCCTCCAGCTGGAGGAACTCGGCCACGTCGTAGAGATAGGAGCGGACGACGGCGTCCGCCCAGTCGCCCGAGTCGAACTGCTGTTCGCAGAGCGTCGCGTGCCGAAAGTCGTCGGCCGGGCGCTCCCAGATGAGTTCGGACTCCTCGTAGCCGAAGTCCTCCAGCAGGTCGTACCAGAGGCGCGCGTGGCCGAGTTCGTCCTGCGCGATGTTCGCGATGGCGATGTCGGCTTCGAGCGTCGGTCCCTGGCACTGCCAGTCGGTGTACCGGTCGGCGACGACGAACTCGTCGTCCGCTAGCTGGTACAGCAACGCCTCGACGGCCTCGCGTTCTCGCTCGGAGAGGTCGCCCGGCGCGCCGAGTGCTTCAGCAGGCATCAGCTATCGGCCTCCGCTTCCTCGCGTCCTTGCTCGGCCTCTTCCTGTTCGCGCTGGGACGCCTCGATCTCCTCGGCGAACGTCTCGTCGGTGTTGTAGTTCGTCGCCCACCGGTACTCCTTCTGCGTGCGGCCGCCCATCGCGACCCCCTCGTCGTCCGAATCGACCTCCGCTATCTCCTCCTTCGGGACGACCCACAGCGAGTGAGCGGGTTTCCGGCGGGCGTGCATCACCTGCGCGTACATCCGGGCCATCTCGCGGTTCGGGGCGTGGACGTTGCCGACGTGGACGTGGTAGTCCTTGCGCTGCTCCTGGCGGAACACTTCGAATATCATGGTCAGTCTGCGGCGGCGCTACCCGCGCCGGGGTTCTCGATGGCGTCACGAACCCACTCGACGGCCTCCTGGGTCCGGTGGCGCTTGTTTATCTGGCCCTTCCCCTGCGGGTACTGGTTCCGGGCGATCTGCATGAACTCGTCCCAGTCCAGGTCGTCCTCGTCGACCTCGTAGCGACCCGACTCCTCGTCGAACTCGACGCGGGGCGTCTCGGGTATCTCCAGGCCGTACTTCTCGGCCTTCGGGAGGTAGACGTTGAGGAACGCGGTGCGGAGCGCGTCGTTGCTCATCGTCTTCAGCCCCACCGCGGAGGAGAAGTCGTTGTGCGTCGACTGGTCGTCGGTCGGCCCGAAGAACTGGAGGATGCGCGGCCACCACTTGTCGAACGCCTCCTGCAGGCGCTCCTGGTCCCGCTTCGTCCCGGTCGCTAGCTCGGCGAGGATGCTCTCGCCGTGCTTGATGTGGAACCCCTCCTCGAAGCAGATCTTGTCGATGGCGTGGGCGTACGGCTCCCACGACGTGCGCTTGAGGGTCGCCTGCCGACGCATCGCCGCGCCGTCGACGAAGAACATGATCATCGGCAGTTCGTACCAGTCGTCCAGCGGGTAGTGGAAGCAGTTGAGGAACTTCCCCTCCCCGTTGGCGAGTTCGTCGAGCATCTGCTCGCGGGTCTTGATGCCGAGGTTCTCGGCGGCGCGGTAGAGCAACTGTCCGTGGCCGATTTCGTCCTGCACCTGCGCCGAGACGGCGAGTTTCCGGTCGAGCGAGGGGGCCTGCCGGATGAACGGGCGCTCGATGTACGCGCCCATTATCTCGGAGTTCGCGTGGAACTGAATCATCCGGGTGGCCGCCTTCCGGTACTCCTCCGGCATGTCGTCGGTCGGCCCGAACTCCCGCGGGCCGGCACGCTGTTTGACCTCCTCGATGTCCATACCTCACGTCTATCACGGTCCTGCATAGACCGTTGCCCGCACATGGACGGGCTTTATACGTTCCACGTGCTATCGAGTCACGTGATTCCGAGACGGCCCCGAGGTGACTGCGAGGTGGTGACCGGATGATAGCCGAGTGCCTCGTCGTCGAGTTCGCCGTCTCGGGTGACGACTGCCCGCTCGCCGAGGCGTCGCGCGTCGGCGTCACCGTCGACGCGAACCCGCCGCAGCTCCGTTCCGACGGCAACGCTCTCCTGCAGTTCGGCGCGCCCGACGACGAACGACTGGCCCGAACGCTGGACGAGGACGGGCGCATCCGCTACCTGCATCGCGCGCGCACGGGCGACCGCGCGACCTACCGCTGTCTCTCGAAGCACCCCTGCGTCGTCCACGAACTCGTCAGCGAGGGGTTCGTCGCCGAGTCGCTGTCGTACCGCGACGGCGACGCCCGGTTCACCGGGGCCGTCGTGGGGTACGACGTCCTCGACGGCGTGATGAACCGCGCCGGGGAGACGGTCGGCGTCCGCCTCGAACGGGTGTACCCGCTCGGCGCGGAGGAGGACCGGCCGGTCGCTCAGCGCTGGAACCTCACGCCCCGACAGGAGGAGGCCATCCGCACCGCCCAGCGGATGGGCTACTTCGAGGTGCCACGGGACGCCGACGCGAGCGACGTCGCCTCGGAACTCGGCATCGGGAAGTCGGCGTTCCTCGAACGGCTTCGCAGAGGGCAGCGAGCGCTGTTCGCACAGCTGTTCGGCTGAACGTGCGTCGCAGGAGCGTCGGAGTCGGGCGGACCGGTTCAGCGACGCTTCGGCATCGTCGAGAACCGCGATCGGCCGCTCTTGGGCATCGTCGAGTGATGGGTCGGCGACCGACCACTGCTCGGCATCGTCGACAGACGCCCACGCGTCCGGTTGTCGCTCGACTCCTCGTGGTCGCCTTCGTCGTCCTCGTCGTCTTCCTCCTCGTCGGAGTCCGCCTCCTCCTCGGTCTCGCCCTCGGCTGCTTTCTCGTCCTCCCCCAGCGCGCTCTCGGCACGCGCCTCGTCGACGCCCTCGCGGAACCGCTCGGCCGCCGCCTCGACCTGCGACCGGAGCGACGACTCGGCCGCCGCTCCATCGCTGTCGGCGTCGGCCGTCGCCGGGCCACCGTCACTCCCGTCGGCGTCGTCGGCAGCTGTCTCGTCGGCCTCCTCCTCGGCGTCGTCGTCGCCCGTGACCGCGTCGACGATGTCGTCGGCGAGGCTGTCGTCGTCGCTCTCCTCCTCGCTCTCTTCGGGTTCCTCCTCGTCGGAAGCCGCTTCGTCGGCGTCGTCGACCGTTTCCTGGTCCGCGGACGACTCCTCGTCGTCGGTCTCGCCGTCGTCTGCATCAGCCTCGTCGTCTGCGGAGCCGACGTCGAAGAGGTCGGCCAGTTCGTTCCGGTGGTCGGCCGCGTCGTCGTCGTCCCACGCGTCCGCCAGTTTCGAGAGCTTCAGCAGCCGTTCGAGGTCACGGACACGGTCGGCGTCCCCGTCCGCGAGGGCGTCGGGAATGGTGTCGTACCCGTCCTCGCCACCGAGACCGACGGCGCTCAGCAGAGTGTCCGAATCGGCCTCCTCGACCAGACTGCCCGCCGCGCTGGCGACGGCGCGGAGTTTCGGGGTGGCTGCGACGTCGCCGTCGTTCGACGGTTCGTCGAGCGCGTCGCGGGCGTCGGCCAGCACCGCCTCGACGCGGTCGGTCACGTCGTCGGGTTCGCGCTCGTCGTCGCTCATCTCACTCCTCGTCGCTCTCGGCGGAGCGATCGTCGAACGTCTCGACGATCTGCTCGGTCATCTCGTCCTGGGAGAGGTTCGCCTTCACGCCGACGTCCTTCGCGACGCGCTGGAGTTCGCGATAGGACATCACGTCGAGCAGTTCGCGGAGCGTCTCCTCGCGCAGGTCGGCAGCTCCCTCGGGCAGTGCGTCGACACCCTCCGCGTCCTCGTCGATGTCGGACTCGTCCGCGTCCTCGATCTCCTCGTCGTCGTCCGAGTCGTCCTCGCCGTCGGACTCGGCTTCGGCGTCCTCGTCTGCGGGTTCGTCCTCCGCGTCCTCTTCGGAGTCCCCCTCGTCGGCGTCCTCCATCACGTCGGGCGCGGCGTCCGTCGCGGAGTCGACCGCTTCCGACGCCTTCTCGCTCGCCTCCGAGGCGGCGTCGGTGACGGCACCCGCCGCGTCGCTCTCGTCGCCCTCGTCGTCGGAGTCGCCTCCCCCGCCGAGGACCTGCTGGACGGCCTCCTCGGTGCCGATCTCCTTCAACTCGGAGGCCAGCGAGGCCAGCGCCTCGCGGTCGGTCAGCAGGTCTCGGATGGCCGAGCGGACGGCCGCGACGACCGATCGCACGATGTCGCCCAGCGACAGCCCCTCGTCGACGCCGTCGCGGACGGCCTCCTCGGCGGCGGCACCGACCTGCTTCCCGATACGGCGGCCGGCACGAGAACCGATAGTACGGCCCACCTGCGCCGCCACCTCGGCGTCGGTCAAGCGCTCCTCGACCTTACCGGCGATGGCGTCCCCGAGCGAACTACTGTCCGCCATCGTCACCCCCGACGTCGAGCAGCTGTTTCAGCACCGTCGTCCCGATCGTTCGGCCGAGCGCCGCCCCGAGGAGACCGCCGAGGAACTCGCCGAGGCGCGCGCCGACGGTCTCTCCGACCCCGTCGAGGTCCTCGTCTCCCTCGCCCTCGCCGTCCTCGAAGAACGATTCGAACGAACTTCCCTCGAACAGCTTCTCGTAGTCGAGGCCCTGAAGCAGTTCGACGAGGTCGATGCGATTCGAGAGCGACTGGTCACTCATCCCTACTCCTCGCTCTCCTCGTTTCCCTCGTCCTCCGAGTCCTCCTCTTCGGACTCTTCGGACTCTTCGGAGTCCTCGGAGTCGTCCGACGACTCCGACTCGTCGGAGGAGTCACCCATCAGGTCGTCGAGGCCGAGGAGCTGCGAGACGACGCCCGTGAGCACCTGCGTGAGTACTTCCCCAACCGGCATCTCGTCAATGGCGTCGCCGAGCGACTCCTTGACGCTCTCGTAGGCCGACGAGAGTTTCTCCTGGATGTCGAAGTCCATCCCGAGTCCATCGAGGAGGCTCCCCAGACCGCCGTCGAGCAGCCCCGCGACCGACGACAGCAGGTTACCGAGGAGATTGCCGTCCCCCTCGACCGCCGAGATGTCCAGTACGAGTTCGCTCAGCGAGACGTCCAGGCCGAGCAGGTCGAGGTTCAGTCCGCGGAGGTCGAGGAAGAGGACGCTGGTGCCCTCCTCGTTGCTCGCGACTCCGTCCGCCGACAGGTCCTCTTTGCGCTCTATCTCCTCCTCGCTGGACTGTTCGGACTCGTCGCCGCCCTCTTCGCTCTGCTCGGACTCCTCGGACTGCTCGGACTCTTCAGACTCCTCTTCGGACTGCTCGGACTCTTCAGACTCCTCTTCGGACTGCTCTGGCTGCTCCGACTCCTCTTCGCTCTGTTCGGACTCCTCCGTCTCCTCCTCTTCTTCTTCCTCTTCCTCTTCGACTTCCTCGCTCGACCCACCGTCGGTCAGCAGCACAGGCGTCTCATCCATTGTAACAGTGCCCGAGTCTCACGGACTGTTCATATGCACGCGGCTTTCCCCTGCAACCAGGGCGGCTGTCGTGTCGATTTCCCAACGTTCTCGGAGAGATTCGTCACATTATCGAGCAGCGAGACAGTCTTACGCCACCCACATTGCGTGTCGAAAGTTAGAGAGTTCTCTCTCTTCTCACTTCGTTCAGCGTTCGGTAGACGGGGTTCTCGCACGTCCCGGCCACCCCGGACCCCGCTACTCCACGGTTCCCCGGGTCGCGGCCCCACGGCGAGGAGTTCACAGACCCCCGCTCCTCGATTCCCTCGCGGCTTCGACGCTCGGATTTCCGAAACGCTCACTCCGAATCTCGCTACTCCGCGGTTCCCTCCGGTCACCGCTCCGTTCGAGGCCTCGTTTCACTCGGCCTCGCTCTCCTCGCGGCTTCGCCGCTCGGTCATACTAGATTCTCGTTCGCTTCGCTCACTCCGAATCTCGCTACTCACGCCTCACTTCGTTCAGCGTTCGTTTTCGAGGAGTTCGCTTCGCTTACTCCTCGCCCTCCCCATAATGACTCCGCTTGCGCCACATGAACTTCATGTCGCCCGCGAACACCTCCTCGTCGTCCTGGTTGTGGACGTGCGTGTCCAGCACCACGACGCCCGCGTCGTCGCGCGAGGAGAGCTCCTTCACCTCGGTACACTCGTAGGTCGCCTGCAACGTGTCGCCGATGAAGACGGGCTGTTTCAGGTCCATGTAGTTCATCCCGAGGAACGCGAACACGGTGCGCTCGACGATACCCGTCCGCTGGAGGAGGCCCGTCGCGACGATGAACGTCATCGGTCCCTGCGCGATGCGCGCGCCGTAGGGGCCGTCGTCGGAGTACTCCTTGTTCGTGTGGAGTTCCGTCCAGTCACCCGTGAACATCGAGTGCATCACGAAGTCGGACTCGGTGATGGTCCGCCCGGCGCTGGTGAACGTCGCTCCCTCCTCCATGTCCTCGAAGTACTGTGGCTCGTAGCTGTACGGCATACGTCTCACACCGACAGCGACGGCAAGAATCTACCGTGTCAATTATTGCCAACCCCTGGAGGCGCCGAGGTGCGCCGCTGGCACCGCCGTCGAGCGTCATCGGTGGTTTCGCGAGCGAACAGCGTGAGCGAGGGGGACCCAGGTAGACGAGCGAAGCGAGTCTACCGGTGGTCGTAGACGCGCTTGACCTTCCCCGTCTCCTGGCGCTCGATACCGCCCACTTCGCGCACCGCCACCTCGTCCGGCTGGAACGAGAGCTGCGCGTCGAGCCGCGAGCGGGCCTCCTGTCGGAGGTCGTCGGGGTCGCCGTCGAACGTCGGCGACCGTTCGAGCGTGATGTGGATCTCGTCCATCTCGCCCTCGCGGTAGAGGTCGATGCGGTACTGTGGCGCGAGGCCCTCGATGTCGAGTACCGTCGCCTCGATTTCGCTGGGGTACAGATTGACGCCCCGCACGATGAGCAGGTCGTCCGAGCGGCCGGTGACGTTGTCCATCCGGACGGTCGTCCGGCCGCAGTCACACGGCTCGCGGGTGAGCGTCGTCATGTCGCCGGTCCGGTAGCGGATGACGGGCATCCCCTCCTTCGTCAGCGTCGTGAAGACGAGTTCGCCCTCCTCGCCCGCGGGCAACACGTCGCCCGTCTCGGGGTCGATGACCTCCGGATAGAACTGGTCCTCCCAGATGTGCAGGCCGTCCTGCGCCTCGGCGCACTCGATGGAGACGCCGGGGCCGATGACCTCCGAGAGGCCGTAGATGTCGACGCCGGTGACGCCGAGACGGTCCTCAATGGCCTCGCGCATCGGGTCGGTACACGGTTCGGCCCCGAAGATGACCGTCGAGAGCGGGAGGGACTGCAGGTCGATACCCATCTCGTCGGCCTGCTCGGCGAGGTAGAGCGCGTAGGAGGGCGTGCAGGTGAGCGTCTCGCTGCCGAGGTCGTGGAGGAACTCCAGTTGGCGCTTCGTCTGGCCGCCGCCGATGGGGATGACGGTCGCGCCGAGTTCGTCACAGCCGTGGTGGACGCCGAGGCCGCCGGTGAACAGGCCGTAGCCGTAGGCGTTCTGGACGGTCTCGCCCTGCTCGACGCCCGCCGCGTCGAGCGACCGGGCCATCACCTCGCGCCAGATGCCCATGTCCTTCTCGGTGTAGCCGATGATCTTCGGCTTCCCCGTCGTGCCCGACGAGGCGTGCAGACAGCGCATCTCCTCGTGCTCGACCGCGAACAGCCCGTCCGGGTAGTGGTCCCGCAGGTCCTCCTTCGTCGTGAACGGGAGTCGAGGGAGGTCCTCGATGCCGTCGACGTCGGCGGGACCGACGCCCGCCTCGTCGAACCGGTCGCGGTAGAACGGGACGTTCTCGTAGACGTAGGTGACGATCTTCCGGACGCGCTGGTCCTGGAGGTCCGTCAGCGCGTCGCGGGAGGTCGCCTCGATGTCGTTCCAGACCATGGCGGCCCGTCGGCGCGCCGTGCGAAAAGTGTGCGGGAACCTGCCACTCGTCGGTCACCCGGCGAGTCGCCCGGCCCGCTCAACCGGGGAACTCGTGGTAGTTCAGGTCGCCTTCGCTCATCTCCGAGCGCTTGCGTTCGAGGAACGAGTACACCGCGCCGTGAGGTGCGCCGTCGAGAATCATCTCGATGGCCGAGCGGGCGGTCCGGACCTGTTCGGGGCCGCCGATGAGGCCCGCCGTCGACCCGTAGATGACGACTCTCGCGCCGGAGAGCTCCTCCATCAGTTCGCGGGTCCGGCCGTCCTCGCCGATGAGGCGGCCCTTCTGTCGCCGGAGGTCGTTCTTGTTGCGCGTCGCGGCGTCGAGGTCGACCAGTTCGAGCATCCGCATGTCGTCGTCGAGCAGCGAGAGGGCGTCGTCGGGACGGAAGCCGCGACCGATGGCCCGGACGATGTCGGGGGCCTTGAGACCGGTCAGCGGGTCGCCGGTCTTCTCGACGGCGACCGACCCCGTCTCGGAGTCGATGTCGAGACGGACCTCCGCACGCGACTCTATCTCGCGCATCGTCTCCCCGCCCTCGCCGATGAGGGCGCCGATGCGGTCCTGCGGAATCGTCACGTGTTTCATAGCGCGTGGTAACGGTTCTGGCTGTTTAAGCGTTCCTCGCCACGTGGACGCGTCACACGCGGAGACGGTGGTTGCCAGCGCTTCCCGAGACGTCGCCCGAGCAGTCCATTACATCACGAGCAGTCCATTACACGTCTCGCGCGTAGACGACGACGGGGTGGACGGTCCCGAACAGGTCGTCCGCGGACTCACCCACCGCGTCGAACCCGCGCGACTCGTAGAACCCCCGTCCCACCTCGTTCTCGGCGAGCACTTCGAGTTCGACGCGTTCGACGCCGTTCGACGCCAGCACGGCGAGTTCCCGCCCGAACAGCGCGTTCCCGATACCCTCGCCCCACCGGTCGGGGTCGACGTAGAACGACGAGACGCTCCCGTAGCGGCCCGACGCGGCGTGTCCCGAGACGTAGCCCAGGACGGTGTGGTCCACGTCCTCTGCTGCCAGGTCGGCGGGTTCCGCGACGAGGTACGCCACGTCCGGGTCGGTGACCGTCCGCTCGACGACCGCCGGGGCGTACCACTGGTAGAGGGCGCGCTCGACGGTCTCCGCGGCGAGGAAGTCCCCGTAGGCGGCGTGCCACCCCTCGCGGGCGACCCGGCGGATGCCCGGCACGTCTTCGGTCGACGCCTCGCGGACCACGACGTGAGACGGCGTGTCGCCGTCGGTCGCGTCTGCCATGTGCCGCCTACTCGAACGGCCCGCTTCAGCGTTGCCCGTCCTCGGGAGCGGGTCGCGTGCCGGGGACTGCGTCGCTGCGCTCCGTCAGTCGACGCGTGAGACTCCCGGACCGAGACCGACCCGCGACAGCGCTCGCTCGCGCTCGTCGTCGGTCAGCAGGTACGGTTCCAGGACCTCGTCCAGTTCGTCGTCGCTCGGCCGCCTGGACTGGTGGGCCTCCAGGAACTCGCTGATTCGGTCGGCGGCGTGGGCCTTCAGTTCGCCCGTCAGCAGGTCGCCCGACCGGTACTCGCGGTCGAGTCGCTCCAGGGTCTCGTCGTCGGGTTCGAACACCGCCCGGAGGTACTGGAACGCCACGTCCACCTCCGGGTCGCCGCCGTGCTCGCGGTGCGCGTCGAGGCTGTCCTGCCCGCCGGAGTAGGCGTGCTCCAGCACCACGTCGCGGACCGTCTCGCGGTCGGCGGTCAGGTCGATGCGCGGCGCGTCGTCGGAGGAACTCATCTTCCCCGGCCCGGACAGTGCCGGGAGGAACTTCGCCAGCAACGCGCCGGGCTTGGAGACCGGAAAGCGCTCCTTGGCGGCGAGGTCACGCGCCAGTCGAACGTGCGGGTCCTGGTCGACGGCGATGGGGACGGTGGTCGGGTGTGGGCCGTCGACCAACTGCGGGAGCAGGAGGTGGGCGGCCTGCATCGCCGGGTAGAACGACTCGCCGACGTTGCTCGCCTCGCCGTACACCGCCTCGTACGTCGCCGGTGTCACGTCCTTCGCCAGCGCCGTCGCGAGGGGGTAGAGCACGTCCGCGTCGGCGGTGTCGACCACGATGCGCGTCCGGTCCGGGTCGAAGCCGAACGCCAGCACGTCACGGAGGTTGTCGCGGGTGTAGGCGCGGGTCTCGGCCAGCGTCTGCTCGCGGGTGCAGTACTTCTCGTCGTCCGAGAGCGGGATGGAGACGAACGCGCCGAACGCCTCCTGCAGGTACTTCGCCAGCGAGAACGCGACGACGTGCCCGAGGTGCATCGGCCCGGAGGGGCCCACGCCCGTGACGACGGAGACGCGTTCACCGGCCTCCGCGCTGGCGAGGAAGCGGTCGAGGTCACGCCCCGCGTAGGCGAGGCCGCGTCGGACCAGCGGCGGGGCGTCGGGGAAGCGAGCGCGCTGCTCGTCGGTCAGCGGGTCGGCCCCGAACTCGCTGACGAGGCGCTCGTACTCGTCGGGCGTGTCTGCTGTCTGTGCTGTCTCGGCGTGCGATTCGTCGGTCGTGTCGGTGTCGTCGTGGTCGGGGTCGTCGGTGTCGTGCATACTGCGTGTGCTATGGATTGCCGTGGTCAGAGTCGAACGAGCGTCGGGAGAACAGCGAGTGAGCACCAGTCGTGCGTCCGACCGGGTTAGGCCGCGGCGGGCGCGACGACGGGACTGTCCGCTGGCGAGAGGGCGTGCCAGCGCCAGCAGACAGCGTGCATGTTCGTGAGGAGACCGTGAACCCGAAAAAGCGTATCGCTCCTAGGATTCGTATTCTGGTTCGTCGTCGATTGGAACTGAATCGTGTACACCTCGAAAGCCCCGACTCGCTGGACTCGGGAGGCTCGCTGCGCGCGCTCACTGCGTTCGCGTGCTTGCGTCGCCTGCCTTCGCCCAGCGAGTCGCCCCTTTCAGTCCACCCGCGATGGCTGGCCGAACAGTCGACGCGGGTGGACTGAAAGGGGCCGCTCTCTCGTGAGCCGAGACGACGTAAGCACCACAGCGAGCGAAGCGAGCGAGGCGCGCAACGAGTCGCAGGCCACGAGAGAGCGGGGGCTTTCGAGGTGGTACCAACGGCACCAGATACACCTCGCGTGAAATCTTCTATTCCCAAAGCGCCCCGAAAAACTCCTAGCGCTGGGTCCAGCGCAGGAGCAGCAGCGTCCCCTCGAACAGGATGACCATCGTGATGGCGACGATGAACGGGGCCATCCCGGTCGGGTCGGGGCTGAACAGCAGGGCGACGCCGAGGAACCCACCCCAGAAGTAGAGGCGGCGCTGTGCCAGCCACTCCCGCGTGGTCAGCCCCATCATCACCGCCAGCATGATGAGCAGCGGTATCTGGAAGACGGCGGCGAAGAAACCCATCAGGAGGAGCATCAGCCCGAACGTCTCGGTCAGGCCGAACGCGATGTCGGCGGCCTGCTCGGAGTAGCTGACGAAGTAGCTGAAGATGAACGGGAGGACGAGGTAGAACGCGAACGCGACGCCGATGAACGCGAGGACGAGGCTGGTCGGGACGGCCGCGAGGTAGTAGCGTCGCTCGTGTTTGTACAGGCCGGGGCGCATGAACAGGTACGTCTCGTAGACGAACACCGGTAACGCGATGACGAACCCGGCCAGCGTCGCCACCTTCAGTCGTGCGAGGACGAGCGACAGCGGCTGGTACGCCCGCGGGCTGGTGACGCTGTTCTGGACCGACCCGAGGATGGAGTACCAGATGAAGTTGATGAGGTCGACGGCGAACGGGAGGACGAGGACGCTCACCAGCGCCATCGAGAGGATGACGATGCCGAGCCGTTTGACCATCTCCTCGATGTGGTCGGCCAGCGGCATCTCCTGGTCCGCTTCCGGCCCGTCGGCGAAGCCCCCGTCGTCGTAGTAGTCGTAGTCTACCTCCGGTTTGTCGCCGTCGACGACCGTCGCGCCGCCGTCGGACTGGGCCAGGTCGTCCTCGCTGTCGCCCTCGACCGCTTCGAACGGTGCGTCGTGGGCCAGTTCCTCGTTCGGGTCGGGGCGGTCCGGTGCTTCCGGGAGGTCGTCGTCGTCCTGTGTCGGCCCGACGATGTCCTCGGTGGCGGGTTCGTCGCTCCGTGCCCAGTCGGGAATCGAGCCGTCGTCTTCGGTCGAGTCGTCGCCGTCCACGTCGGAATCGTCGGTCTCGCCCGCCGCGGTATCCGCGGCGTCGGCAGTGGCGTCACTGTCCGTCGACTCGTCGTTCGCCCAGCCGCTCCCCGCCGCCGGGTCGTCGGGGTCGACCGTCGGAATCTCGTTCAGTCGACCGTCGTCGCCCTCGTCCGCGTCGGAGTCGGCACCCTCGTCGACGTCGGTGTCGACACTCTCCGAATCGGCGTCGACGCCGTCGTCGGAGACCGCTCCGTCGGACCCTCGTGCGTCGGCGATGAGTTCCCGGAGGTCGTCTTTCCCGTGACCCACGGGGGCGATGCCGTGGTCGGCCGCGAGCGACTGGAGTTCCTTGTAGGTGAGTGCATCGAGGTCGGTCCGGTCCTCGGGCGCGTCGGCGGCGTCGGCGTCACCAGCGTCGTCGCCGGTTTCTGGCGAGCCCTCGGGGCTCCCCTGGCTACCCGACACCTCGTCGTCGGGGTTCCGCCGCTCGTCGCCAGTCATTACAGTTTCGTAGGTCACCGCGCTGTTGTAAGCCTTCTCACCCACCGCGACGGAAAAGATTGATAGCACGGAGTTGGCTAGGTCCGGTGTGTCGAGCGCCATCGACGACGATACGAAACGGGCATTTCTCGACGGCCGGGCGGCCGTCGGCGAGATGCTTCGCGCGACGCAGAAACACCTCCAGAAGGTGGCGCTCGTGTTCCTGTTCGGTCTGCTGGGGACCATCCTCTACCTCTACTACTACGGCTGGGACATGCTCAAGGCGGACCTCCTGGCCCGTGCCCCGGACGCGAACATCATCGCCGTCACCCCGTTCGACGTCATCCTCCTGCAGGCGAAGATCGGACTCATAATCGGAGCAATCCTCTCGTTGCCGCTGTTCGTCTACTACGGCCGCGACGCGCTCCGCCGTCGCGGCCTGTGGCCCGACCACCCGATTCCCGTCTGGCAGGTGGCGGGGATGGCCGTCGTCTCGGTAGTCCTGTTCCTGCTGGGCATCGCCTACGGCTACTACGTCTTCTTCCCGGTCATGTTCGAGTTCCTCTCCTCGAACGCCGCACAGGCCGGGTTCTCGCCGGACTACTCCATCGTGAAGTGGGCCGAGTTCGTCCTGTTCCTGACGCTCTCGTTCGGGCTCGCCGCGCAGTTGCCCCTGGCGATGGCGTCGCTCGCCTACGGCGAACTCGTCCGCTACGAGACGTTCCGCGACAAGTGGCGCTACGCGGTCGTCGCCATCTTCGCGTTCGGTGCGGTGTTCTCCCCGCCCGACCCGTTCACGCAGATCATGTGGGCGATTCCGCTGCTGTTCCTCTACGCGTTCAGCCTCGGGATGACGAAGATCGTCGTCTCCGTCAAGCGCTCGGGCGACGCGGTCGGGCTCCGCGCTATCGCCCGGTCGAACTGGAACACCCTCCTCGGCGGGGCACTGCTCGGCGGCCTCGTCACCTACGGCGCGCTCGCAGCGAACGGCATCGAGCGCGCAAACCGCGCGCTGACGAACCTCCCGGCGGAGTACCGGGTCCAGCTGGCGACGCCCGGTGAACTGTTCGGCGTCGCCCCGGAGACGGGCGTCCTCGTCGCGGCGGCCATCGTCGCCCTCGTCGTCGCCGTCGCGGTGTACGTCGTCCACCTGTTCCGCGTCGTCGACCAGCTCGCCGTCGACGACCCCGGTGCGTTCGGCGACCCGGCCGCCATCGACGTGCGGACGCTCGACGCCGCCGGCGTCCGGGCCGCGCCGCCCGAAGCGTTCGCCGAGATGGACGAGGAGGAGGCGCTCTCGGTCGCTGGCGAGGCGATGGACGACGGCGACCACGAGAAGGCCCAGGCCGTCCTCGACCGGTACGACGAGGCCGAGGAGGCCCGCGCCGAGGCCGCCGAGGCGGCGGGAGAAGGGGCCGACGAAGCCGAGACCGCGGACGGCCAGTCCGGCGAGGCGGCCGAGGAGGACGAGTCGGGTCTGTTCACCCGGACGACGACCGGGATGGTCGACTCGTTCACCGAAGAGGAGACGACCGAGGACGACGTCGGCGGCTACATCTACGACGTGCAGTTCATCCTCGGCAGCCTCGCCTCGAAGTCGTTCCGCCTCATCGCCATCTTCATGCTGGCGATGGGCGGGTCGTTCGCCTGGCTCTACTCCGGCGGTATCGGCGACCTCCAGCGCGTGTTCCTCCGCAACCTGCCGACGGCGGGCTACGTCGAGTTCCCGCTGGTCGGTGCCGACCCCATCACGGGCGGCGCCGGGTCGCTCTCGCCGGGGTACGTCGTCAGACTCACCGAGTCCGTCTCGCCCGAGGCGTTCGAACTCGTCACGCTCCACCCCGTCGAGGCGCTCATCTTCGAGGTGAAGCTCTCGATGATCATCGGCGCGGTGGCGGTGCTCCCGCTCCTGCTCTACTACATGTGGCCGGCGCTCTCCGAGCGCGGGTTCGTCTCGGGCAACCGCGGCGTCCTGTTCACGTGGGCGGTGACGACGGCCATCGCCATCGCCGTCGGGAGCGTCCTCGGCTTCCTCGTCGTCGCGCCGAACGTCATCTCGTGGCTCGCCGCCGACATCGTCAACAACGGGATGCTCATCAAGTACCGCATCAACTCGTTCGGCTGGCTCGTGTTCTTCACGACCGTCGGGGTCGGGTTGCTCGCGGCCATCCCGACGACGATGCTCCTCTTCCACCGGGGCGGCATCGCACCGTTCCACCTCCAGCGCGACCGCTGGCGCGAGGCCGTCACCGCGGTGTTCGCGCTCGCCGCGTTCCTGACCCCCCGCGGCCTGTTCACGATGTTCCTCATCGCCGTCCCCGTCGCCCTGATGTACGGCGTCGGCCTCGGGGTGCTGTGGGTGTTCACCCTCGGCGGGCGGCGCACCCCGCGCTCGACCGGCCCACGCGCGGACTGAACCGGCGCCGCCGCACGCTCGCGAAGACGAGTCACTGAGCGGACGGGACGGCGCGATCGGACCGTAGCGCCCCCGAAACCTTCACACGTGATACTGTCACACGTTCGCACACTGCGGAAAAGCTATCAGTGCGGGGGAGGTGAGAATCGTTATGTTCGTTCGGCAGTCACGCCACTCACCTCGGAGACGCCGATGAGTGGAGCGACGAAGACGCTACTTCGGGGAGAGCGCGACACGCGGGAGTGGTACGTCTCCGGAGTGTACGCGGCCGCCGTCCTCGTGCTGGCGCTGGTCGTCGTGCTCCCGCTGGGCGCCGTCAGCGACACGCTGTATCGGCAGGTGCTCCCGGTCGTGTTGCTCGTGACACCGCCGCTCGTCGCCGCCATCTCCGCGGTCCGCGGCGGCGGACTGCTCGAAGGTATCGCCATCGGCATGGTGCCACCGGTGGCGTTCGTCCTGTTCGGCCGGCCCGAGTCGCTCGCACTCGGGACCGCCGGAACCGTCGCCGCTCTCTGTCTCGGCGGCGCACTCCTCGGCTTCCTCGCCGGGTTCGCCTGCCGCGAACTCGTCCACCTCTTCCGCACGCACTGACCGGACAGCGAGCCGCGACCGTCCCCGACTCCGTCCGTCACCGACACCACCACCGCCGCCACCGACATCCACGAACCGACAGGTTTTGGCGGTCTCTCGCCCACCACCGGACATGCCGAAGATAAGCGTCGAGATCCCACAGGAACTCCTCGACGACCTGGACGACCACGTCGGCGAGGACGGCAAGTTCGTCAACCGGAGCGACGCCATCCGGGCGTCGATTCGCAAGACGCTCGACATCCTGGACGATATCGACGCCCGCCACGGCCGGTTGGACGATGAGTGAGGGCCGAGGGGCGCCGCTCCCGGTCGCCGCCGTCGCACTGGTCGCGCTGTTCGTCACGGCGCTCGTCACCGCGCAGTTGACCGCGTCGAAGATACTCCAGTTCTCGATTCCCGTCTCGCTGCCGGTCACCGGGTCGGCGCTCGTGCTGCCCGGCGCGGCGCTGGCGTACGCGCTCACGTTCTTCGCGTCGGACTGCTACTCGGAACTGTACGGCCGCCGCGCGGCGCAGGCGATGGTCAACGTCGGGTTCGTGATGAACCTCGTCCTGCTGGCGCTCGTGTGGAGCACCATCGCCGCGCCCGCGTCCCCGACCAGTCCCGTCGACGCGGCACAGTTCGAACGGGTGCTGGCGGCCTCGACGAACGTCGTCGCCGGGAGCCTCCTCGCCTACCTCGTCAGCCAGAACTGGGACGTCGTCGTCTTCCACCGCATCCGCGAGGCGACCGACGGAGAGATGCTGTGGCTCCGCAACGTCGGGTCGACAGCGACCAGTCAGGCCATCGACACCGTCATCTTCGTCGGCGTGGCGTTCGCCGTCGCGCCCGCCGTCCTCGGCGTCGGGCCACAGTTGCCCGCCTCGGCGCTCGCGTCGCTCGTCGTCGGCCAGTACCTGCTGAAACTGCTCATCGCCATCGTCGACACGCCGTTCGTCTACCTCGTCGTCCGGGCGGCCCGCAGTCGCGGGGTCGCGCCGCGAGCGACGCCCGGCGATTGAGAACGGCCGCTCCACGTCCCGGCGGTTCTACTCTACCTTCTCGGCGAACCCGAACCGCGCCTTGATGTCGGTGACGCGGACGGTGACGGTGTCACCCGCCTCGGTGTCCGGCACGAACAGCGTGAACCCCTCTATCTTCGCGATGCCGTCGCCCTCGCTGCCGACGTCCTGAATCTCGACCTCGACCTCGTCGCCCTCGCGGACCGGTGCGGTGAGGCGGCGCTTGGCGACGAGATAGAGCTCCGACGACTCCTTCCTGGAGGCCTCGGGACGCACTTCACGGACGTACCGGAACTCGCGTTCGGCGTCCGACTTCAGGTCCTGCAGGTCCGGCCCGTCGAACACCTTCGCGACGAAGTCGCCGCCCGGCGCGAGCACCTCCATCGCCGTCTCGAACGCCTGCCGCGCGAGGTGGACCGAGCGGGCGTGGTCGAGGTTGTACTCCCCGGTCATGTTCGGGGCCATGTCCGAGAGGACGACGTCCGCCTCCCCGACCCGCTCGACGAGGTCCGCCCGAACCTCCTCGTCGGTCATGTCGCCGCGGACCGTCTCTACGCCGTCGATGTCCTCGATTCGCTGGAGGTCGACGCCGACGACGGTCCCCGTGTCGGCGAGTTCGCTGGCGACCTGGAGCCACCCGCCGGGGGCCGCTCCGAGGTCCACGACGGTGTCGCCGTTCTCGACGAGGTTCGACTCCTCGTTCAACTGCTTGAGCTTGTACGCCGCGCGAGAACGGTACCCCTGCTGCTTCGCGCGGTTGTAGTAGTCGTCCTTGCGCGTCATTTGGCCCGCGTAGGCGGTTCGACCGGATACGCCCTTCGTTCGGTGGTCGACTCGCCCAGCGGTCGGGTCACTCCTCGTCGCTTCCGCGCCGGGCGAGCCCGTACGCGCCGCCCAGCACGCCGCCCACGGCCGCCAGCGGACCGAATCCGGGGCCGATGGCGTCGGAGCCGCCGCCGCCACCACCGCCGCCGCCGTCGCTCTCACGGCTGAAGTCGTAGCTCACGGGGTTCTCGCTGGAGCGGATGTTCTCCAGCTGGATGCCGAGGAAGCCGTCGGCACACTGGGACTGGTTGTTGATGATGAACAGGTCTCCGGCCCCGAAGCTGGTGTCCTGCGGGAGGTACGCCGAGGACGGGATGACCTCGTAGGAGTCGCTCTCGCTCGTGTTCACCGTATCGACGACCTGCGTCTCGAACACCAGCGGGGTCGACGGCGACCACCCCTCGACCGTACAGCCCCCGATGTCGCCCACGCTGGACTGTTCGAGCTGACTGTCGAGTTTGAGCATGAAGCCGGTGTAGTCCTCGTCGGCGCTTATCTCGCCCGTCTCGGGCATGATTGCCGGAACCGCGACCTTGTCGCTTCCCCCGTCCCCACCACCGCCGTCGTCCTGCGCCGCGGCGATACCCGACCCGGCGGTGAGGCCGACGACCGAGGTACCGACCGCGCCGAGCAGTCGACGACGAGTGACCTGACGGTCGCTCTGACTCATGGTCGACACGACTCGCGGCTCCCGTTTCACTGTTGGGCCAGCACCTGAGCGCCGCGCGCCGGAGTACCGACGTGGGACCGCCCAGGAGGGCGAACGGTCCCCGCTCGTCGTGCGCTCGGGCGGGTCGCGCACGCCTGCGCGCTGGCGCGAATCGTTTATGTTTTTAACCCATCACGGGTAACCGTTCGTATGTTCAAGGCTATCGTGAGCTCGGGGACGCTCCGGGCGGCGCTCGACTCCGTCGGCGTACTGGTCGACGAGTGCAAGATCCGTCTCGACGAAGACGAGCTCACGATTCGGGCGGTCGACCCCGCGAACGTGGGGATGGTCGACCTCTCGCTCTCGCCCGACGCCTTCGAGTCCTACGAGACCGACGGCGGCGTCATCGGCGTCGACCTCTCCCGACTCGAAGAGATGGTGAAGATGGCGAGCGCCGACCAGCTGGTCCACCTCGAACTCGACGAGGAGACGCGCAAACTCCACATCAGCATGGAGGGCCTGGAGTACACGCTCGCGCTCATCGACCCCGACTCCATCCGCCAGGAGCCGGACCTCCCGGACCTCGACCTCGCCGCCGAAATCGTCCTCGAAGGCAGCCACATCGACCGTGCGGTCAAGGCCGCCGACATGGTCTCCGAGCACATCGTCCTCGGCGTCGACGACGAGGAGGACCACTTCTACGTCGAGGCACAGGGCGACACCGACGACGTGCACTTCGTCCTCGACCGCGAGGACCTCATCGACCTCACCGCGGGCGACGCCCACTCGCTGTTCAGCCTCGACTATCTGAAGGAGATGAACAAGGCCATCCCGAAAGACGCGGAGGTCACCGTCGAACTCGGCGAGGACTTCCCCGTCAAGATGCACTTCGACATCGCGGAGGGCCAGGGCAACGTGACGTACATGCTCGCGCCGCGCATCCAGAGCGACTGAACGGCAGTTCTTCTATTCCGTCTCTCACAGCCCCTGCCTCCTAGTTGTACCCCTCGGGAGCGTCGACGCGGACGGTCCCGTTCCCGACGCTCACAGAGACAGTCTCCACGAATTCTTGCTGACCGACGAGGAGCGTGGTCGAGCGCTCCGAGGTCCGTTCGAGGCGGACCGTCGGCGCGTCCGGGTCCTCCGCCCGCCCCTCGACGTAGCGCTCGGCCGCCGCGAGGAACTCGTCGGCCTCGGTCTCGTTCTCCCAGTAGAGCGTCCAGACGTAGCTCCTGTTCCCGCCGTCTCGCAACGCGAGTTGCGTGTCTCCCTCCCAGCCAGCGGCGGCGCTCGTCGCGACCGAGTGGTTCAGTTCCGTCCCGAGCGCGACCCGCGTGAACAACTCGCCGCGAGTGTCCCCGACCCGGTCCTCCTCGGACCAGGACGTGTTCACTACCGCGTTGGGAACGGGCGGGCGCGTTTCCGTCTCGCGTGAGTAGCCGTGGAGCACCTGTTCGGTCGACCACGGCGGCGTGTCGTACACCGCCGAGAGGTTCTGCGGCGAGTCGACGCGCTGGTCGACGTAGCGTGCGCCGTAGCGATACCGACCCATCAGCAGTTTGAGGGCTGGCGACGCCTCACCGTAGCGTTCCCGGAGCGTCGTCGTGTAGTTCGCCTGTCCCGGCAGGTACCGGTCGATGTAGACGTCCTCGGTGTACGTCGCCGCGCCCTCGATGAGACTCGCTTTCGCCTCTCTGGTGTCGAACGTCGACGGGTAGTTCGGGTCGATGTTCGACCCCGGTTCTCCGAGCAGGACGTGCGTGAACTCGTGTGCGAGCACCGGCTCGATCTCCGCGGCCGTGTGATTCGCGCCGACGTAGAGCACGACATTCGTCCCGGAGGCAAAGCCGCCGACACCGTCGCCCTCGATGGATCCGGTGATGCCGAGCGACGTCGCGAACGGACCCCAGACGTCCTCTTCACCGTCGAGTGGGAACGCGCTGGGGTCACGAATCGATACCGAGACCGTGGCTGCTCGGTCCTCCTCGACGGCGAGCAGTCGCTCGACGCGCTGGTACGTCACGTTCGGGTCGAACGGGAGGTCACCACCGGAGACGGTGACGGCGTTCGTCGACGCGTTCGCCGACGAGTTCGTGGTCGACATCACCGGGTCGGGAGAGGTAGGTGACGTCTCGGTCGGTGTTTCTGTCGTCGCTTCGACCGTCGCTGGTGGTGTGGCGGGAGTCACCGTCTGCGTCGGTGCGGTCGTTCCGCCACACCCAGCGAGCGCTACGGCGAGGAGGAGGGTCAGGGCGAGCAGGGACCGTCGGGTCATCTGTCACCAGTCGTGGAGGAACGCAGGTAGTCGTTTCGGGGCTGACTGGTTCCCGACTCACAGCGACCGGTCGATGACCGCCTTCGCCGCCCGCGCCTTCTCCTTCCAGCCGTAGCCCTGGTCGTAGACGTGGCGCTTCGAGTCGACGAGCTGTTCCGGAGAGGCCTCCTCGAACCCGCCGCGTTTCCACGTGCCCGACTCGTGGAGCCACGCGACGACCTGCTCGCGGGTCTCCTCCCAGGAGAGGCCGACCATCTCGTAGTAGGCGATGATAGCGAAGACGGCGTTGTCGTGGGTGCCCGGCACCGACCCCTTCTCGTACACCGTCCGAATCGGCTCCTGGGTCGGTTCGGACACCTGCTCCTTGAACTCCGCCGCCGAGCGGAGTTCGAGCGCGCCGCCCTTCGTCTCCTTGAGGCGCTGTTCGTGCCGGAGTCGGCTCAGCACGGCGGAGTGCAGCGGGTCCCACGGTCCGTCGGTCGCCTCGCGGATGCGTCCCTCTCGCTTGGCACCGTCGCTGAGCGCCACGAGGACGTCGGTGTACGCCCGTTCGACCTCCGGCCAGGGCGTCCCGTCGAACCGGCAGTCGGGGTCGTGCAGGCTGTTGGTCGAGCGACAGTCCGGACAGGGGTAACGGAACCGCACGCGTCGTGATTGTCGTGGTGTGATAAATGTCGTTCGGGTCGCGAGACGAGAGGCCACGACGTTCGACGGGACCACACGAGGTCCGGGCCTCGCCTATCGATCGAGACGGCGAGGCCGGGACGCGCATCGACCACCGTCGGCACGGCAGGCGACAGGCGGTCGGTGGCCCAGGGGAACGCGACACGAGGGGGAAAACCGTGTGTCCGCTCCCCAGACGGCGTGCGACGAGCGTCGGAGACTCGTCTCGGTTCCGGAGTACCGTGACCGGGCCGTCGTTCGGGCCAGTACTCCTAGGCGCAGGAGGGGCGAAATCGTGTCGCATGGCCCACCCAGCAGGAGCGGTGTGGCAGAACCGAGACCCATCGACCCCGTCGGCGCACTCACTTGGTGTGTCCGGTCCCGTCGAGCGTGTTCTCCGTGAGAGCGATGATGGCTCGGCGGAGGCGTTCGGTGACCGCCTGGTCGGAGATTCCGAGTTCCTCGGCGAGTTCGACCGTCGTACGTCGCCGCGGGATGTCGTAGTACCCCGACTCGACGGCGAGCACGAGCGCATCGTACTGGCTCTCGGTCAGCCCGTACCGCGGGTCGTCGTCTGGCTCGTTCGACCGTCCGATTCGCGCGACTGAGAAGTGGATACGGGCGTTCTCGCAGTGGGTCTGGAACCCCGACAGCGCCTCGTGGGAGGGGAATCGGAGCTCGAACGTCCAGGATTCGGGAGTGGCCGTCGCCCTCAGAACGTGTGCTCGCTCGCGGTGGATGGCGTCGAACAGGTGGTCGCCCGTCGTGTCCCAGTCGAGTCGGTAGAGGGCCCGGCCGCTGAACCGGTCGAGCGCTTCGAACCCCCGCACACTCGGATGGTTGGCGACTCTCTCTTCGAACCCCTGGGTGTCCGAGGCGTAGACCCAGACCAGCGGCACTGTCGACTCCCCGACGGGGACGACGCGGTCGAGTTCGAGTAGCATCCCCTCGGACAGTTCCAGTACCCGGCCCAACTCGAACTGTTTCGACTGGATGCTGAGTTCTGCGACGACACTCATTTATGAGAGACTACTGGGTGGAGTACTGCTGTACGCAAGTCCGGCCGACTTGGTATACCAAGCATCTCGTTGCCCATCTTCTCTCCCTCTACGGAGAGCCAGACATTAACTTGCATGCCTGACCGAGACACCCATCGCTGGGGGAGGCTCACGGCGACCGAACCCACTGACCGCCGTACTTATCGGCGCGCGCCCGATGGAGCGAGTATGGACGCCCACCACGCGCGCTACCCGTTCTTCGAGAGCGCACGCCAGGCGGTGGGCGAGGCGGACGTCGACCTCGTCACGCTGGTCCGCGAGGGCCACCCGGCGGTCGAGCGTGGGCGCGAACGCGTCCAGCGAGCGCTCGTCGCGGGCGACGTCGAACAGGAGAGCGACCAGCGCGTCGACGCCCGGACGGAGGTGCTGTCCTACCCCATCGCCCGCGTGCTCGTCTCGCTCGTCGACGCTCCCGGTGCGGTCGAGAAGTACGCCGCCAGCGAGGCCGCGACGGCCCACGAGCGGTTCGTCGAGGAGTTCGAGCGCGGCCGGCAGTCGACGCTCGGCGGCGACCCGCTCACCGTCGAGACCGTCCTGCGCGAGTTCGACCTCGCGAGCGTCGTCCGCAGTCGGGACGACGACTACCGCGTCGCGGTCGGGACGTACCTCGACCTCGCGCCGAGCGGCGACCGGTGGCGACTCGTCACCCGCGAACTCGCCGACGGCTGGGTGACGGTCACCCGGCGTGACCTCTACGACCTGCTCGAACGCGCCATCGAGCGCCGGGTCGCCGAGGGTCTCCCGCTGACCGTCCCCGACGAGATAGCCGACCCGCTGGCACCGGTCGTCCGGGACGTGGAGTCCGCGCTCGCCACCGCGACCTACCCCCGCTCGTTCGACCGCGTCGACCCCGGTTCGTTCCCGCCGTGTATGCAGCACCTGCTAGAGCAGGCACGGAGCGAGGACGAGGACGCGCTCTCGTCGTCCGGTCGGTTCGCGCTCGTCTCCTTCCTCGCCGCACTCGGTATGGACGCCGACGCCGTGACGACGCTCGTCGGAGCGACCGACGACTCGCTGGCCTACGCCGCGGAGCGACTCGACGGCGGTCTCTACCCGCCCCCGAGCTGCGCGACGATGCAGGCGTACGGCGACTGCGACGAGGAGGGCTGTGCCGGATTCGACCACCCGCTGGAGTATTACGCTGCGGCGTTGGAGTAGCGAGATTCGGAGTGAGCGAGCGCAGCGAGCGAACGAGAATCTCGGCATACGAACGGCGACTGAAAGGAGCCGTGAGGAGTAGCGAGATTCGGAGTTCCCGCGAGTGGAACGAGCGGGAGCACGGAAGACGAGCGGGAGCGAGTCTTCCGGAGCGAACGAACGCTAGCGAGTGAGCGAGAACCGCGAGAGTCCGAGGAGCACCGACCGGGTCGTCGCGCGCTACTGTCGGGCGAGGAAGAACGCGACGACGGTCAAGAGCACGACGAACCCCGCTATCGCGCCGATGAGTGCGAACGCGCCGTCGCCGGAGAGTCCGTCCGAGTTGTAGGTGCTGCCGACGAAGACGACGGCGGCGATGAAGAGTCCGACGGAGACGACGGAGACGGCGATTTCGGTCACTGTCTCCCGGTCCAGAGCCATACCCGCCGATTCCGACGGTCACAGCAAAAGCCCTTCGAAGCGCGCTCTCGGTCGCCGAGACCGTGCATCCAGGGTGACGCTCGACCGAACCGGCCGAGCACCTCCATTCTACCCGAACTCCGCGGCCAGGCAGGTGCGAGCGAGCGGTTGATACGTCTCGGGGACCTACGTTTCCTGTGGAGCGGAGCGGACCGTCTCCCGAACCAGAACCATGACGCCACCAGAACACACACCAGCGTCACAGCGACGAGCGCTCGCCCCCGATACGAGCCGTCTCGACCCGCGCGCCGCCCGCGCGTGGACCGAGAAGATGGCCGTCACAGCCATCGGCGGCGGCATATACGAGATAGAGAGCGACAGCGGGCACACGTACGCAGTCGACCTGCTCGACGGGAAATGTAGCTGTCCGGACCACCAGATGCGCGGCGAACGCTGCAAGCACATCCGCCGAGTTGCACTCGAAATAACGGGGGGAAGAGTCCCCGCTCCGGGCCACCGTGCTATCGAGTGTCTCGCCTGCGGTCGCGACGCGTTCGTCCACGAGGACGACCCGGCGGTCTGCGACGACTGTCGCCTCCCGTCGGGGACGACGGTCCGTGACCGCGAGACGGACGCGCTCCTGGTCGTCGTCGAGACGACCGACGACCGCGCCGACGAGGTGACCGTCCCGCGGCAGGGGACGCTCGCCGACTTCGACGGCGGAGACAGCGAGGAGACGACCGTCGCGGACTACCCGAACAACCGGTACTACCCGCGTGACGACCCGGTCGTCCGGGCGGTGTACCCGTTCTCGGGCGACCCGGACACGCCGTTCGCGGACCTGCGGAAGTACTCGTTCCCGCTGTCGCGACTGGACCGCGTCGCCCCCCGACCGGACCGCGACCCGACCGATGCGGGCGAGTACCTCGCACCGGCCTGAGCGGCAGCGGTCACCGCCGAAACGTTCGTTTTCTGCGCCTCAGTCGCCCGAGAGCTTCGTCTGCGCGCTGCCGCCGGTCAGTTCCTCGATGTCGGTCCCCTCGGCGAGCGCCGTCTCCTGCTTGACGCGGTAGTTGCCACCGTCGGTGACGTAGAGGTCCGCGGGGTGGAAGAAGAACCACTCCTCGCGGTCGAAGCGGACGCCGATACGCGGTTTCGCACCGAAGTTCTGCGAGAAGTAGACCAGCGCCTCGACCTCTTCACCGGTGAGATAGATGGGTCGTCCGTTGGATGCCTTCGCCTCGATAGCGTAGAAGACGTCGCCGTTGCCGGCGAGGACGTCGGGGAGTTCGCGGTCGGTGCTCGACCCGCTCGCGGGGGCACGCATGACCGCGAACCCCCGGTCGTGGAGTTCGTTGACGAGTTCCCGCTCGCGGCGGTCCCCCTTCCTGTTGCCCGGCATGTGCCTGCTTCTCGGCCGGAGCGGCTTAAGCGCGTGGAGAGCGCGGTGAAAGTAGCAGAGGGCGACGGGGTAGCGGGAGTGTTGTGAGCGCGCGGTGAGGAGCGAGCCACGAGGGGCTCCGAAGCGGCCGATTCGAGGAGTTTCGAGCGCTTACGTCCCGTGCTGCCAGTCGTCCATGTACTCGACCTGTTCGTCGGTCAGGTCGTCGATGCCGATGCCCTCGGCGTTCAGCTTGATGCGCGCGACCTCGCGGTCGAGCGCGTCGGGGACGTCGTGGACGCCCGCGTCGTAGTCGCGCTCGCCGACCGGCGAGAGGCCGGTGCCGCGGCCGAGTCGGTCGCGGACGCGTTCGGCGATGCGGTCGCCGAGGCCGCCCTTGTCGGCGGCGACGAGTTCGCGGACGCAGACGGCCTGGACGCCGAAGCTCTGGTCCATCACCTCGACGGGGTGGCCCAGCGAGAGCGGTCCGGCGAGGTTGACGAGGCGGCCCTCCGCCAGCACGTTGAGGCGGCGGCCGTCCTCCAGTTCGTACTCGCGGACGCCGTCGCGGACCTCGCGCTCCTCGGTCGCCATGTCGGAGAGGTCGTCGAGGTTGACCTCGATATCGAAGTGGCCCGCGTTGGCGAGGAGGACGCCGTCGGGCATCGCCTCGAAGTGCTCGCGGGTGACGACGTCGCGGTTGCCCGTCGTCGTCAGAATCACGTCGGCCTTCTCGGCGGCCTCCTGCATGGAACAGACCTCGTAGCCCTCCATGTGCGCTTCGAGGGCGCGCCGGGGGTCGACCTCGGTGACGATGACGTGGGCGTTCTGCCCGCTCGCCTTCTTCGCGACGCCGCGGCCGCAGTCGCCGTAGCCCGCGACGACGACGTTCTTCCCGGCGTACGAGAGGTTCGTCGTCATGGCGATGTTCGCCAGCGAGGACTCGCCGGTGCCGTGGACGTTGTCGAACAGCCGCTTCATCGGCGTGTCGTTGACCGCGAACACGGGGTAGTCGAGCGCGCCGTCGCGGTCCATCGCCCGCAGGCGGTGGACGCCCGTCGTGGTCTCCTCGCAGCCGCCGATGATGCCGTCGATGAGGTCGGGGTGCTTCTCGTGGATGCGCAGGACGAGGTCGCCGCCGTCGTCGACGGTGACGGTGGGTTCGAGGGCGATGGTCGCCTCGATGGCCTCGTAGTACTCCTCGTCGTCGACGCCGCGCTTGGCGTAGGAGTCGATGTTCTCGTTGGCGTCGAGCGCCGCGCTCACGTCGTCGTGGGTCGACAGCGGGTTACAGCCGGTGATGGCGACCTGCGCGCCCCCCGCGGCGAGCGTCTCGGTCAGTGCCGCCGTCTTCGCCTCGACGTGCATCGCCATGGCGATGCGCTGGCCCTCGAACGGCGTCGACTCCTCGAACTCCTCGCGCAGCGCGGCGAGGATGGGCATGTGCTGGCGTGCCCAGTCGATCTTCTTGCGCCCCGACTCCCGTGCGGCCGCGAGGCTCTCGAAGGCGACGTCCGACTCCTCGTCGGCGGTCGCCGTCGTGAGGTACTCGCTGACGGTCTCGGTCATGGTCCGAACGTCCGAGGGTGACAGGAAAACGCTACCGCTACGCGGTCGTGAGAACAGTGTGAGCCAGTGGCGTCGTGGGGACGCGAACTGGCAGGCAGCGTCGTGGGGACGCCGACCAGGTGGCAGCGCCGTGGGGACGCTGCCAGAACAGTACCGCGACGCCGTGGGGACGTCGCAGGTGGACCAGCGGCGTCGTGGGGACGCCGACTGGCTGCCGACGGGTGGAGACGTCGGCGACGAAGATCGTCTTTCGGGGGGCTCGTCTCGCTACTTCTTCCCCCGGTTCTTCTTCGCGTTCTCGTTGCGGTCCGTCTCGTCGTCGTCGTTCTTGTCGTTCCCGTTACCGTTGCCGGCGTGAGCGGGGCGGCCGCGGTCGTCGTCCGCCGACCCGTTACCCGCATCGTTGGGACCCGCGGCCGTCGGACCGGCGTGGTCCGGTCGGTGGTCCGCGCCGGGGTTGTTCTCGGTGACGAACTCGGAGACGATCTGGCCGAGCGACGTGTTGCCGTCCGTTCCGGCGTTCTTCAGCTGCTGGACGAACGAGGAGACGCGCTCACCGAAGTTCTTCGGCTCGCCGTCGGCGACGAGCGTCGCCGTCGTCGTCACCGTCTGGTTGCCGTACTCGGCAGCCACGGTGATGGTGACGTTCTCCTCGGGCGTCGCGAGGTCGACGGTGCCGTTCGGCCCCGTCGTGTAGTCGCCGACGCCCGCGTACGTGGAGTTGTTCACGACCGGTGCCTCGACCGCGACCGAGGCGTTCTCGACCGCGCTCCCGTTGTCCGTGACCAGCACGGTCACCGAGTCGGACTGGCTCACGTCGACCGCGAGCCCCTCACTGGTGTCACTCTGGAGTGCGGCCGCGCCCGTGGAGAGCGCACCGACCACGAGTAGCGCCGTCGCGAACGCCGCGAACAGTCTATGATTCCCTGCCATTGCGTTCGATTCCATGAATGATATGGAGATAAGTCAGTCTGGTAGTTCGAAGGGTTCCCCACGGTTCACGACGAACGAACGGAGGTCCGAGGGAGCGTTAGAACGTTCAAACGTCGCTCTCGTCGTTTATCTTGGAATCGTGACTATCCGTTATCTAAGACACTTCGCAGTGCTACTCCGCCCGCGAGACGAGGTCGAACGCACGCTCCTCGGCCGCCTGCCGGACCGCCTCGGCGTCGAGCGTCTGGACCTCGCGGTCGCGCATCAGCACCCGCCCGTCGCAGACGGTGTGGCGCACGTCGCGTCCCGACGCGGCGTAGACGAGGTGACTCACGAGGTCGTGGGCGGGCGTGAGGTGCGGGGCGTCGAGGCCGACGACCGCGAGGTCGGCGGCCGCGCCCGGTTCGACGCTACCGCCGGGGAGGCCCGCGACCGTCGCACTGCCCCGTGTCGCCATGCGGACCACGTCCGGGGCGGCGACGGCGCTGGCGTCCTCGCTGGCGAGTTTCCCGACCATCGCGGCGTCGCGCATCTCGCCGAACAGGTCGAGGTCGTTGTTCGAGGCCGCGCCGTCGGTGCCCAGTCCGACCGGGACGCCCGCGTCGAGCATCGCCTGCACGGGAGCCATCCCGCTGGCGAGTTTCATGTTCGAGGCCGGGCAGTGGACGACGCCACCGCCGGCCTCGGCGAGCGCTTCCACCTCGCTCGCGTCGCTGTGGACGCCGTGGGCGAGGAAGTCCCGTTCCTCCGACTCCGGGTCGAACAGACCGACTTCGCGGGCGTACGCGACCGGTCGCACCCCGCGTTCCTCGACGATGGGGTCGACCTCGTGGGCCGTCTCGTTGACGTGCAGGTGGACCGGGACGCCCTCCTCGCGGGCCTTCGGGACGTACTCGCGGAGGATGTCCTCGCGGACGGTCGTCAGCGAGTGGGGCATGAACGCGGTCCGGACGCGGCCGTCTGCCGCCCCGTCGAACTCCCGCGCGACGGCGATGGACTCCGCGGCGTCCTCGTGGGCGGCCTCGTCGTCTTTCCCGACGGTGACGACGCCGTGACCGACGCGGGCGCGCATCCCCGACTCGTCGATGGCGGCGACGACGTCGGGCACCTCGAAGTACATGTCCACGAAGCCGGTGGTGCCCGAGCGAATCATCTCCAGCATCCCCAGTTTCGTCCCGGCGGCGACGTCCTCGGGCGTCAGTTCTGCCTCGGCTGGCCAGACGTCCTCGCGGAGCCACGATTCGAGTGGCTTGTCGTCGGCGTAGCCTCGAAGCAGCGTCATCGCGGCGTGGGTGTGGGCGTTGACGAGACCCGGCATCACGAGCGAGTCGCTCGCGTCCAGCGTCTCGTCGGCGCTCGCGCCGACCTCGGGGTCGACATCGACTATCTCGCCCGACTCCCGGTCGACCAGTACGTCCGCTTCCTCGATGCGCAGGTCTGGTCGTAGCACCTGCCCGTCGACGACTCCGAGCGTGGTCATGTGGGCGGGTTTTCGCGGTGGCCGTGTCAGTGTATCGGGTCTAGGTGTTGGATGTGTCTTCTGCGTCAGGGACTCGTGAGTGAACGAGAACGGAAAGCCCTCGCACTCTCGTGACTCCGGGGCTCGCTGCGCGCTTCACTCAGCTTCGCCTCGTTCCAGTGCTTACGTCGCCCGGGAGCCAACGAGAGCGCTCGCCCTTTCATCCGCCAAGGCCGCACCGCGCCTACCCGACTCCGTCGGCCGCGCACGAGCGCGCGGCCAGCCGTTTCGGTTGCGGTGGCCGGGAGCGCGTGTCGCGCCAGCGACCGCGCGACTCGGGGAACGGCAGGGCTGCCAGTTCCTGGCGGACTCGAAGGGCGAGGCCCAAGGACGACGCACGACCCGTCAAGCACCGCAGCGAGCGACGCGAGCGAGGAGCGCAGGCGTGGTCGCGCGAGTCCCGCGAGCGAAGCGAGTGGGACGACGGAAGCCGAGTGAAGCGAGGCTTCCGGTAGTCGTTGGGCCGAGGGCTTCGGAGATATCCTCGCCCTAGTCGTCCTCGCTCGTCACACCACCACCAGATCCTAGCGGCGAAACACACAACCTCTCTCCACTGCACCAGACACCAATGCGAATCGCCGTCCCCAACAAGGGCCGCCTGCACGAGCCGACCATCGAACTGCTCGAACGCGCGGGCCTGCACCTCGTGGACGGCGCGGACCGGAAGCTGTACGCAGACACCGTCGACCCGGACGTCACGGTGCTGTTCGCCCGTGCCGCCGACATCCCGGAGTACGTCGCCGACGGCGCGGCCGAGTTGGGTATCACGGGCCTCGACCAGCAACGCGAGTCGGGCACCGACCTGGCGGACCTGCTCGACCTGCAGTTCGGCCAGTGTCGCATCGTCCTCGCCGCGCCCGAGGAGTCGGGCGTCGAGTCCGTCGCGGACCTCGCCGGAGGAACGGTCGCCACCGAGTTCCCGCGCATCACCCGCGAGTTCTTCGAGGAGGAGGGCGTCGACGTGGACATCGCCGAAGTGTCGGGCGCGACGGAACTGACGCCGCACGTCGACATCGCCGACGCCATCGTCGACATCACCTCGACGGGCACGACGCTCCGGATGAACCGCCTCGGGGTCGTCGCCGAGGTGATGAGTTCCTCGGTGCGCCTGTTCGCCCGGCCCGACGCCGTCGGGAGCGAGAAGGTCGAGCAGGTCCGGACCGCACTCGACTCGGTCATCGCCGCCAGCGGGAAGCGCTACCTGATGATGAACGTGCCCCGGGAGAAGCTCGACGCCGTCGAGGACGTGATTCCGGGTCTCGGCGGTCCGACGGTGATGGAGGTCGCAGGCGAGGACAGCGAGATGCTCGCCGTCCACGTCGTCGTCGACGAACGCGACGTGTTCGAGACCATCGCCAGCCTCCGCGAGGAGGGCGCGAGCGGCATCCTCGTCACGGAGATCGAGCGGCTGGTGGAGTAGTCGCAGCGCTCGCAGTTCGACGTCGTCTCACCGTTCGTCGTCGCCGTCGCTCCGCGCTCGACCGTCGAGCCAGTCGTCGAGCAGGGTGGGCGTCGTCGCCCACGCCAGCGCGTCGGGCAGTCGAATCGACAGGCTGCGCGCGTAGGCGACGACGGCGAACACGCCCGCCACCGACGCGCCGAGGCCGACGAGGCTCGCCTCCGGGCCGAACGACCCGCCGGTGACGAGTTCGGGTCCGGAGCGAGCGGTCGCCACGAACGTCGCGGGCGTGGCGATGCCGCTGACGGGGAACCCCCAGACCGCGCCCTGGAAGAGGTTCCAGGTGACGTGGACGCCGACGGGGAGCGCGAGGCTCGTCGTGCGGACGTACGCGACGCCGAGGAAGACGCCCGCGGCGGTGATGCCGAGCGTGCTGGCGAGCGTCGCGCCGGGGTTCGCGCCGTGGAGCGCGCCGAAGACGGCCGCCGAGACGAACACGGCGATGGCCGTGGCGAGGCGGTCGCCGAGCGTGCGGAACCCCTCCGCGACGTTCGTCAGGAGCCACCCGCGAGCGAAGAGTTCCTCGTAGAACCCGACGACGAGGAAGAGCCCGAGCGTTCCGAGCCAGTCGGTGAGGTCCGGGACGCCGACCTGCGTGATTCGCGCCCAGCCGCCGCCGACGAGCACGACGAACACGCCGGTCATCAGCAGTGCGCCGAGGGCGAGACCGGCGGCGAGGTCGACCCCCCAGCGACGGTCGGCGGCGAGGCCGAGGTCGCTCCACGTCCGGTGGTCGACCTCGCGGGCGACGAAGAGGATGCCGAGCGTCGCGCCGACGCCCACGGTGACGACCTGCCCGCCTCGCCCCACCTCGCCGACCAGGCTCCCCAGGAGCGAGACGCCGCTGAGGGCGACCAGGACGCTGGCGAGGACGATGAGGACGCTGCCGACGGCGAGTCTGATGGTCATCCGGAGTCGACCGTCGGCGGCGCGGAGGGGGCTGTCGGCGCTCATCTGGGGCTCACAGGAACGAGATGATGTTGTAGACGGCGAGGCCGAGCGCGAACGAGAACGCGAAGTACAGCAGCGTCAGCATCGCCGCGCTGGACCACCGCAGGCGGTACACCAGGTGGATGGCGAACAGCGCGGCGAGGAACGTGAGCACGATGAAGACGGCGATGGGGATGTCCCGGCCGCCGATCTGCCCGAGCTGGAGCAGCATCGAGAACAGCGCGGGGGCGAACGCGGCCGTCGCCGCGCGCTGGGTCGGTACCTCGCCGAGGAAGAACGTCGCCGCGAGGTGGAGTGCGATCGAGTAGAACAGCCACGCGGCCAGAAACGTGACCACGATGGCCAGCACGCCGCCGCCCGTCACGTCCACCTGCGCCGGAATCATACGATGATGTTGCGGTCGAGCGGTTTGTAGCCTGCGTTACCCGTCGAGCAGACCGAGGTCTTCGAGCCGGGAGACGATCTTGTCGACGGCGTGCTCGGCGTCGACCGGCTGTTTGCCGCCGGTGATGACGAGCTTGCCCGACCCGAACAGCAGCGCGACGACGTCCGGTTCGTCGAGGCGGTAGACCAGCCCCGGGAACTGCTCGGGTTCGTACTCGATGTTCTCCAGGCCGAGGCCGATGGCGATGGCGTTGAGGTTGAGCGTCCGCCCGAGGTCGGCCGAGGTGACGATGTTCTGGACGACGATTTCGGGGTCCTCGTCGACCTGAATCTGGAGGTCACGGAGCTTGTCGAAGACGATGCGCAGGCTCTCGTGGACGTCGTCGGTCGACTTCGCGCCCGTACAGACGATCTTCCCGGAGCGGAAGATGAGCGCGGCGCTCTTCGGGTTCTGGGTGCGGTAGACGAGACCGGGGAACTGCTCGGGGTCGTAGTCGGCCCCTTCGAGGTCCATCGCGACGCTCTGGAGGTCCAGCTCCTGGCCGATGCCCGTCGAGGCCACCACGTTCTCGATGTTGATGGTTTCCTTGGGGTCGGTCATTGACACGACTTAAACCACGTATTTAACCTTTATAAGTGTGTGGGGGTCGCACTGACAGGTCCCGTTTCGTGGTTTTTCCGGGGATACCGGCACGCTCTTGCCCGCCCCCGGACGAGCGCGGATGTGTACGTGCTGGAACTCGGTGGCGAGGACGACCGGTTCGCCCGGCGCGAGGCGGCGAGCGCCTGCAGCGCCGTCCGACCGCTCGCCGCCGGTCTCGCCACCGCACGCGGCGTCACCGACCGCGTGCGGACGCTCGCGCTCACCCACCGCGCGAGCCGACTGGTCGGGAGGACGCGCGGCGAGGGGCGCGAGGGGGTGACCGTCGCCGACGCGCGGACGCTCCTCGACGCCGCCAGCATCGAGCGCGAGAGCCTGCCGGTCGTCTCCGACCGCGAGGGGCCGCTCGACGACGGCACCGTCGCGGTTCGCGCGAACGACGTGCGCGGCCTGACGGACGTCTCCACCCAGCAGGTCGAACGCGAACTCGGGAGCGTCCTCGTCGAACGCGGGTTCGCGGTGGACCTCGACGACCCGGACCACGAACTGCGGGCGCTGTTCGCCCGGGTGGCGGGCGACGACGGCCGACGCTCGAACGACGGTGACGACGCCGAACCCGGCGAGACGGTCTGTGCCATCGGCTGGCTGGCCGAGCGCACCGACCGCGGCTTCGGCGAGCGACTCCCCAGCGACCGGCCGTTCTTCCAGCCGGGGAGCATGGACCCGATGTACGCCCGAGCGCTCGTCAACATCGCTGGCGCGCGTCCCGGTGCCCGGGTTCTGGACCCGATGTGCGGGACGGGCGGCGTGCTCATCGAGGCGAGCCTCGTCGGCGCGGACGTCGTCGGCAGCGACGCCCAGTGGAAGATGGTCCGCGGTGCCCACGAGAACCTCTCGGCGGCGCTCGGCGGCGCGGGCGAGTCCACCGACGGAGACGCTGGCGACGGCGTCGGCGACCCACCGGTCGACTTCGACGTCGCCCGCGCGAACGCGACCCGTCTTCCGTTCGCCGACGACTCCTGCGACGCCGTCGTCTTCGACGCGCCGTACGGCAGACAGTCGAAGGTCGTCGGTGACCTCGAAGACCTCGTGACCGAGGCGCTGAGCGAAGCGCACCGCGTCGCGCCGCGCTGTGTCCTCGTCGCCGACCGCGAGTGGGACGAGGCGGCCGAGGCGGCCGGCTGGACCGTCGAGGACCGGTTCCGTCACCGCGTCCACCGCTCGCTCGACCGGTACGCGCTCGTGCTGGCGTGACGACCCGTCAAGACCGTTCCGTTCGTTACTCGTAGACCTCCTCCGTCCGCTCGATGCCCCGCACCTCGTCGGGGGCGAGTTCCCAGCCGTGGATCGCCTCGACCGCGTCGGACCGCTCGAACGCCCGCAGGAACCACGCGTTGTCGTCCATCGTGTCGACGAAGTGGCCCCACTCCGCCTCGTCGTCGCGGTCGAGCGACCCGACCGGCCCGGTGACGGCGACGCTCCGCCAGTCGAACCGGCCGCGGACGTCCGTGACGAGGAGTCTGACCGTCGCACCGTCCTCGACGTACTCCAGTTTCGTCGGGTCCGGGCTGTCTTCGATGAACCCGAAGTAGACGTGGTCGCCGTCGTACCCGAACGACATCGGGAGACTGTACGGCGCGCCCTCGCGGCAGAGCGAGACGATGCCGTACCCTCGGGACGTCAACAGCGCGTCGACGTCGTCTCTGCTCATCGGGACGCCCATGAACTGACCGTATGGATTACTGGACATCGCTGACCATCGTGTCCGTTCACGGTCGACGGCCACAAACGTTCGCACAGTTGACACGAATTCGTACCGTCTCGCCGCCGTGGGCTTCGGGGGACCGCCGGCATGTGGGACCGACAGAGCTAGCTACTGCCGACGGACCTGGCGGCGGCCTCGGCGTTGACGACGATGCCGACGAGCAGGACCGAGGCCGACAGGTAGAGCGCCGTGAAGATGACGACGACGCCGCTGAGGACGCCGAAGACGGCGTAGCTCCCGGCGTTGACCGCGTAGAAGTGGATGCCGGTGTGGATGATGGTCCAGCCGAGCGAGGCGATGGTCGCGCCGGGGACCGCGGCCCGCGGCGACGTCACCACGGTCGACGGGACGTAGTACAGCGGGAGGAAGACGAACGAGAGGACGACCCACAGGCCGACGAACGCCGAAACCTGATTGAGGGCGTTGTTCGGCGGGAGTGCGAAGAAGATACTCGTCGCACCCACGGCGAGGATGGCCGCCCCGAGGCTCCCGAGGACGACGACGGCGTCGCGGAGCCAGTGGCGGACCGTACTCTCGATGCCTCCCTCGATGCGCTCGACGACCGTCCGGACGTCCCCGACGAAGTTCGCCCCGCTCCAGGCCAGCACGAGCACGGCGAGCACGCCGGAACTGGTTCGCTCGGAGCCCGTCGCTATCGACTGGTTGACCAGTTGCCGCACCGCCGGAGTGAGAAACTGGGGAGTGGCCCGGGACAGTTCGGTGGCGAGTCGCGGACCGACAGCGACGAACACCAGCAACAGGAGCGGGACGAACGAGACGAACCCGTAGTACGCGAGTGCCGCCGCCGGGTACCGGAGTCTCTCCGCCAGCGTGACCCGGGCGACGGCCACGGCGAGTCCGACGCCATCGGCGAGTCGGTCCATACGGGGGTGTCGTCCGGTCGTGGCAAATAGCCCGCCACCTGCCTCTGCCACCCGAGTACCGCGACGGGGGTCGCCTGCTGAACTGTTATCCCCCGCCCGGACGGAACTGGCCCCATGACCATCATCGCGGAGTTCACGCTCGGGGCCGACGAGTTCATCCTCGGGCAGGTGCTGTCGCGTGACCCGAACACGCACGTCGAGATAGAACGGGTGGTTCCCGCATCGCGGCGGGTGATGCCGTACATCTGGGTCCACGGGGGCGACCTGGAGGAGTTCGAGGAGACGATTCGAGCGAGCGAGCACGTCAAGGAACTCGCGGCGCTCGACTACGTCGACGAGAGTGCGCTGTACCGGGTCGAGTGGGAGGAGGAAGTCGAGAGCCTCATCCACGGGATGGCCCAGACGGACGCCTCGATTCTCGAAGCGCGCGGGAACGAGGAGTGGTACTTCCGCATCCGGTTCGACAGCCACACCGGACTGACCGCGTTCCACAACTACTGCGTCGACCACGACATCCGGTACCGACTCGAGAAGGTGTACTCGCTCGTCGAAGGCGAGGCGGAGGGCCACCTGTTCGACCTCACGCCCCCACAGCGCGAGGCGATACTACTGGCCCTCGAAGAGGGGTACTTCGAGATACCGCGGCAGGTGACGCTCGCCGAACTGGCGACCGAACTGGACATCTCCGAGCAGGCGCTCTCCGAACGGGTCCGTCGTGCCAACAACAAGGTACTCGCCAACGCACTGCTCAGTCAGTCCGTGGCCGACCTGCAGTGAGTCGTTCCGTATATAATACCCTTTAGCAGACTGGGCGAATTCCGATACGTTCCTTTCCTACAATTGCTTCTATGGGGGATACCATCACCGCGACGGACTCACCCGAAGTGTGGGACGAACTGTACCGGATTCTCGCCGTCCACCGACGGCGACGAGTGCTCGACGCACTCCGGCGAACCACCGGGGGGACGACGGTCGACGAACTGGTGGCTCGCCTGGCCGAGACGGCGGCCTCTGGCGATACTCCCCCGGACCGCACCCAGTTACGCCTCGAACTCTCGCACGTGGACCTCCCGATGCTCGACGAGGCGGGGCTGGTCGACCGGAACCCGGAGTCGGGCCGCGTCTCGCTCACCGGTCGTGCGAGAGCGTTGCCGCTGTTCAGCGCACTCCAGAACGGACTGGTCGGGACCCCACTGCGGACCGGACGGCCGTCCGCCGACGTTTCGACCCCGGACACCATCGTCGAGGAGGAGAGCGACTGAGCGATGGTCGGAGTACGAATCGGGGGATGGGATGAACTCCGGGGGGCGTGACGCCGTCGAGCGCTCGGGTGAGCGAGTCGTCTGGGTCGCCAGTGACGGCCTGTCGCCGGGGCTCGTCCCGGCGCTGCTCTCCTGTCTCGCGGAGGCGATGGAGACCGACGTCGAGGCGGCCGGGACGGTCCTCGACGAGGCGATAGACTCGGTCGTCTTCGAACGGGTGTACACGCAGATATACGACGGCAGCGCTCGGTTCGAGGGCCGGGTGACGTTCCCCGTCGGGGAGTTCGAGGTGACCATCACTACCGACGGCCGAATCGAGGTCACCCCGTCCCGACGCGGGTCGGGGCCGGTCGACGACGCCTCCACCTCGACCCGCTAGCGACCCAGTTCTGCGAGCAGGTGGGCGAGGTGGATGCGGTCGCTCGTCCCCTCCGCGAGGTCGAGGTCGACCTCGCCAGCGAGGCGGTGGAGTTCGGCCAGTTCACGACCCGACCGGCGTGACCGCGAGACGCGCAACAGGTCGTCGAGTATCTCTCCCCCGTCGTACCCCTCGTCGACCAGCAGGTCGTCGAGCGTCTTCCGGGCGTCCGAGAACTCGCCGTCGAGTGCGGCGTCCAGCATCTCCTCGACGCGGGCGGTCAGGCCCAGTTGACCGAGCGCCTCGTAGGCGGTCTGCATCGTCAGTTCGCCCTCCTGCTCGACGGTCGTCTGTGCGCCGAGGATGGCCCGTCGGACGTCCCCCTCGGCGTAGCCCGCGACGTACTCGATGCCGTCGTCGTCGTACTCGACGTCCTCCGCCTCGACGATGGGTTCGAGGACGCCGACCACCTCGTCGTGGGTCGGCGCGCGGACGGGGACGTCGAAACAGCGCGAGCGGATGGGCGGGATGAGCTTCGATGGCTGGCGCGTGGCGATGACGAACTGCGTCGTCCGGTGGTGGCGCTCCATCACCCGGCGCAGCGCCTGCTGGAAGTCCTCGCGGATGGCCTCGGCGTTGTCGAGCAGGATGGTCCGGTAGGACCCAGAGACGGGAGCGTAGCTCGCGGACTCCTTGAGGACGTGGTTGATCATGTCGCGTTTCGACATGCGCGAGCGGCCGACGAGGAACCGCTCGAACCGGGGGTCGTTCTTTATCTCCGTCTTCCGCCGGGAGAAGAAGTCGTCGACGTTCAGTTCGACGTAGTCGTTCTCGCTCTCGTGGGCCGCGTCGGCGAGCGCGCGGACTCCGGCGGTCTTGCCCGACCCCTTGGGTCCGTAGACGACGACGTTCATCGGTTCGTCGACGGCCCGCCCGAGCGCGTCGCGGACCCCGGCCTGTGGGAGGTCCTCGAGCGACGGCGCGTGCGTCTCGGTCCACAGCGGGGCGTCCATGGAGGAGGGTGCCGACCGACGGCTATCAATCGGTCGGTCTGCGGCGTCCGACCGGGGAGACGGGAGGCGAGCGACGGCTGTTACGTCGTGCGTTCCGGCCGCTCAGCCGAACACCAGGTGCGCGTCGACCGACGCCGAGCCGTGTTCGACGCGCAGCGTGGTCTCACCGCTCGACGGGAGCGTCACGTCGAGCGCCCCGTCGGCGTCCGTCGTCCCCACCGATTCGCCGTCGACGAGGACCCGTGCGCCCGTCACCGGGGCGTCGTCCCTCGTCGCCCGGACGGTCACCGTCTGTCCGGGTGCGGGCATCCCGTCCACGTGCAGTTCGAGGTCCTCGCTCGTCCTCGCTCCGGTCCCCGACTGATCGCCGACGTTCGCGCCGGCGGCGAGCGGGGTGTCGACCGTCGCGTCGACGAGTCGGACGGTCCGGTCGGTCCCGGACTCGCTGGCGACCGGTTTCAGCACGAACCGCCCGCTGTCGCCCGCGTCGACCACGGTGACGTCGAAGACGAACTCGACCTCGCTCCCCGACTCGACCGTGAACCGGTCGTCCAGTCGCAGTCGGTCGCTCGGCAGCGTCACGTCGACGCGCTCGCCGTCCTGCAGGGTCCCCTCGGCCGCGGCGACGTCCAGCCGGACGGCGCCGTAGTCGCCGCTCGCGACGGTGAGGTTCCCGAGGCGAGTCGCGTTCTCGCCCTGCAACCGGGTCAGGTCGACGGTGACGTTCTCGACGGCGTGGCGCTCCCAGTCGTCGGTCGCATCGGTCGCGTCGGTCGGCAACCCGCTCCCGGTGACGTTCGTCGCCGTCGTCGCGGCCTCGGGCGACTGCTCGGCCGTCCGGAAGGCGACGCCCGTGACGGTGACGTCGAGACGGGAGAACTGGTCGATGGCGTTCCGCTCGTCGCTGACGTACAGCTGTACCGTCCCGGTCTCCTCGGCGTTCGTTCCGGGGAGCGTCGCGGAACAGCCCGCGAGTACCAGCATCGAGACAACCAGCACCGCGGCTGCCGCTCGTTTCATTACGGCCCGAGATAGTCACGGCTTCGTACATAAGCTGTGTGGCTATACCGAGTCGGACGACACCGCCGTAGTACTGCGGTTTCACGTGAATTTCGGTCGGTTTACTGACGTGTCGTTCTCCGAATCCGACTCGTTCGCCCGGTGCGAGTCGGCGGGTGGAAAACGGCAGTATTGGCCGCATCACGAGGTTGCAGACGGTCGAATCGGACGGACAGTCCGCCGTCGGTTATGGCGGAATCCTCACGCACACGACTCGCGCCGTCGCCAGACGGTGGAATTCGGCTCGACGGCGGCGTGTGCCGTGCTACCGCTAACGGTCCCCCGCTCGCTCCCGGTGGCGCTCTCGTTCGCGCCACTCCTGGGCGTTCTCGGGGGTGTCGGTCTCCAGCAGGCGGTCGAGTTTCGCCTCGAACTGCGCGTCGGTGAGGTCGCCGTTCGCGTAGCGCTGCCGGAGCGTCTCGATGGCGTCGCGGTTGTTCGTCTCGGCGTCTGGAACGTCGTCAGCGCCGGTCTGTCGGTGGGTGTCGTTCTCTCGTCGGTCTCGCCCCTCTCGTCCGTCTCGTCGAGGGGTGCCCTCGAACGTCCGCTCCATCCGCTCGCCGAACCGTTCCATCCGGTGGCCGAACCGCTCCATCTCGCGTTCGAACCCGCTCACGAACTCGCCGTCGCCGTCTCCGTCGTCGTCCTCGACGCTGAGCAGGATGGCCGCGATAGGGAGGACGACGGCGAACCCAACGACGAAGACGAGGTAGAACGGGACGCCGGGGAGGACGTCCATGAAGAGGTCCAGGAAGCCGAGACCGAGGATGAGCATCGGCAGTATCGCGATGACCTTCTCGCGCCACGACTCGCCAGTCATACTACCGAGAGACGATTTGCCGTGAAAAAGCTTCCCGCACGTCGGGCGATTCGACACCGCTATCCGACGCCCACGGCGAATCGGGAGTATGCACGTCACGTTCCTCGGGACCAGCGGGGCCATCCCGACGACCGAGCGCAACACGAGTGCGGTCTGTCTGCGGCGGGAGGGCGAGCGGTTCCTGTTCGACGTCGGCGAGGGGACCCAGCGCCAGATGATGCGCTTCAACACCGGCTTCGACATCTCGCACGTCTTCCTCACCCACCTCCACGGCGACCACGTCCTGGGCCTCCCCGGCCTGCTCCAGACCTGGGACTTCAACGAGCGAGACGAGGCCCTCGCCATCCACACGCCCTCGGGGACGAAACCCGACGTCGAGGACCTGCTCTCGGTCGCCGGGACGCGGCCCTCCTACCCCGTCCGCGTCGACGAGGTGTCGCCGGGGGCGGTCGCCCTGCGCGGCGACGAGTTCGAGGTCCGTGCGTTCGAGACGGACCACCGAACCACGTCGGTCGGTTACGCCCTCGTCGAGGACGACCGGAAGGGCCGGTTCGACCGCGACCGCGCCGAGGAGCTCGGCGTCCCGGTCGGCCCGAAGTTCTCGAAGCTCCACGACGGCGAGTCCGTCGAACTGGAGGACGGCACCGTCGTCGACCCCGAACAGGTCGTCGGCGACCCACGACCAGGCCGCCGGGTGGTCTACACCGGCGACACGCGCCCCTCGAAGCCCGTCGAACGCGCCGCCGAGAACGCTGACCTGCTCATCCACGACGCGACGTTCGCCGACGAGGACGCCGAGCGCGCCCCCCAGACGGGGCACGCGACGGCCCGCGGGGCCGCCGAACTCGCCGCTCGCGCCGGCGTGAAGCGACTCGCGCTCACACACGTCTCCTCCCGGTACGGCGGCTACGCCGGCCACCTCGGCGAGCAGGCACGCGAAGCGTTCCCCGAGGCGTTCGTCGCCGAGGACGGACGGGAACTCGACGTGCCGTTCCCCGACGCCGAGTGAACCGCGGACGGCTGACCACCGTCGCGTCCGTCGAGTGCGCACGCAGGCGTCGCGCCCGGCGCGGAATTTAAGCCGAGCGTCGCCCTACCACACCTCGTGAGTACCCGCACGAGTGCGCTCGACGCGGTCGTGTTCGGCGTCGACGTGCAGAGCGGCGACGTCCGCGGCGACGCCCCCCAGTACGCCGTCGTCGCGTTCGACGGCGAACAGCTCGACCGGGACGTCGTCTCCCTCCGGAAGCTCCGACGGCTCGTCGAGCGGGAGAAGCCGGCGATGGTCGCGACGGACAACATGTACGAACTCGCGGCCGACAAGGACGCGCTCGTCCACTTCCTCGACTCGTTACCCGCCGAGACGAAGCTCGTCCAGGTGACCGGCGCGAACCGCCCGGAACCCCTCTCCAGAGTCGCCTCCCGCCACGGCGTCCCCTACGGGAAGAAGCCGATGAAGGAGGCCGAGGCGTCGGCCCGTCTCGCCGCGGCCAACGTCGGTCAGGAGGTCCGGGCGTTCTCCGACACGACGAGCGTCAAGGTCGCTCGCGGCCGCTCGACCGGCAAGGGCGGGTGGAGCGAGGACCGCTACACCCGGCGCATCCACGGCAACGTCCAGGGGAAGGCCCGCGAGGTCGAGCGGACGCTCGACGAGGCCGGGCTCGACTACGAGGTCGAGCGCGTCGAGAAGTACGGCGGCCTCTCGCGGGCGGTGTTCGAGGTGCAGGCCCGACCGCAGGACATCCCGGTCTCCCGGACCCGGTCGGGCGACGTCCGCGTCGAGATAGAGCGCGAGCGACGCGACGGCATCGAGTTCGAACCGCTCGCCAAGCGCCGCGACCACGTGTTCGTCGGCATCGACCCCGGCACGACCACCGCGGTGGCCATCGTCGGCCTCGGCGGCGAGGTGCTGGACGTCCTCTCGACGCGCACCGCCGACACCGCCGAGGTGACCGAGTGGATCATCGAACGCGGCCGTCCGCTGCTCGTCGCGGCGGACGTGACGCCGATGCCCGAGACCGTCGAGAAGTTCCGGCGGAGTTTCGACGCCGTCGGCTGGGAACCCGACCGGGACCTGCCGGTGGACACGAAACAGCACCGCACCCGCGAGGAGGGCTACGACGACGACCACCAGCGGGACGCGATGGCCGCCGCGCTGTTCGCCCACGACGCCCACGAGGACCAGCTCGACCGCATCGCGCGGAAGACTCCCGCGCCGCTGGACCTCGGCGAGGTGACCGCCCGCGTCCTCGGGCGCGACGAGAGCGTCGAGGCCGCCATCGACGCCCTCACCGAGGACGAGGAGCACGAGGAGGAGAGCCACGAGCACGTCGAGCGCGAACTGACTCCCGAGGAGAAGCGTATCAAGCGCCTCGAAGCCCGCGCCAACCGCCTCGAATCGCAGGTCGAGGACCTCCGCGGGACCATCGAGCAGAAGGACGAGCGCATCGCGGAGTACGAGGACGAACTCAGCGAGGCCCGCCGCGAGGAACGGCGCGAGGCCCGCGAGCGCCGCGAGGTGACCCGCCTCGAACGCGAGACCGAGCGCCTCGAACGCGAACTCGACGAGCAACGCGAGGCGACCGAGGACGCCGAACGGAAACTCGACCGCCTGAAGGACCTCTGGAAGCTCGACCACTCGAACTTCGCCGACGTGGCCGAGGCACGCCAGGGGCTCGTCCCCGTCAAAATCGTCGCCCAGTTCACGACCGGCGCTATCGACGCCGCCGACGAGCAGTTCGGCCTCGCCGCCGGCGACGTGGTGTTCCTCCGCGACGCCTCCGGCGCGGGCCGGTCCACCGCCGAACGCCTCGCCGAGACCGACCCCCGCGTCGTCCTGCGGCAGGGCGGCCTCTCGGACGCCGCCGACGAGGTGCTGTTCGACCAAGAGATACCGGTCGCTCCCGCCGAGATGGTCGACGTACAGGAGATAGACGAACTCGCCGTCGCCGAGGAGGCGGCCGTCGAGGCGGCCATCGACGACTGGGAGGACCGTGCCGCCGAGCGCCGGAAGGCGAAGCAGGGCGAGATGGTCGACCGCCTCATCAGCGAACACCGCGCCGGCGAGTCACGCAGCGACAGTTGACGACCCGCTCAGAACATCCCGTCCATCCCGAACGCGGACATCATCGACCCGATGAGCCCCCGGGCGACCAGTAGCAGACCGACGAGCATCAGCGCCATCCCGCCCGCGACGACGACGTTCTCCACGGCGACGAGCGCGATACCACCGACGAGCAGGAGGATACCCGCGACCCCCGTCGTACCGAGTTTGCCGAACATACCGGCTGAACGACGAGTGAACTGATAAAAGGCCGCGATTGCCGGGCTGAACTGACTGCGGGTGCTGTCGTACCGCGAGCGAGCGTCGGCGAACGAAACGCCCTCGCCGCGGCGAGACGGTGGCTTAGAACTCGTTACAGACGGGGATGCCGACGGTGCCGTAGTCGTCCATGCTGGAGACCACGTCGGGCACCTCCTCCAGCGAGATGGTCTCGGTGACGATGCGGCCGGGGTCGAGTTTGCCGGCGTCCATCATCGCGAAGATCTCCTCGTACTCGTGGGGCGGCATGCCGTACGAGCCGTAGAACTCGCGTTCGTCGGTGACCATCGTGTCGACGGGCAGGGACACCTCGCCCTCCTCCTCGCCCGTGGTGAGACCGATCTGGAGGTGCTGGCCGCCCTTCGCCAGCGAGTTCACCGAGTTGCGGCAGGTCGCGGCGATGCCGAGGGCGTCGACGCTCACGTCGACGCCGCGGGACTTGGGCGTGCACTTCTTGACCGCCTGGGGGACGTCCTGTACCTCGCTCGGGTTCACCGTCTCGGCCGCGCCGAGTTCGCGGGCCATCTCCAGGCTCGCCTCGTCGATGTCGACGGCGACGACCCGGCCGCCGAGGGCGTCGGCGACGTGGACCGCCGAGAGGCCGACGCCGCCACAGCCGTGGACGGCGACGGTGTCGCCCGGTTCGACGTCGACGCGGTGGGCGACGCCGTGGAACGCGGTGGCGAAGCGGCAGCCGAGACCGGCCACGTCGACCGGGTCGATGCCGTCGGGAATCTTGACGGCGTTCTGGTCGGCGACGCGGATGGGGAACCGCTCGGCGAACGCTCCGGGCTGGAACTGGACGAATCCCATCGGAACTGACTTCTCGCAGATGTTCCCCCGCCCGGCCCGACAGTGGCGGCAGGTGCCGTCGGACATGTTGAACGGCGTCGTCACGCGGTCGCCGACGCTGACCCGCGACACCTCGTCGCCGACCTCGACGACGCGGCCGACCGGTTCGTGGCCGAAGACGAGACCGGGCGTCATCATGAGTCCGATCCAGTCCCAGTCGCCGGTCCAGGCGTGCCAGTCCGACCGACAGACCCCGCAGGCTTCCGTCTCGACGACGACGCCGTCGTCGTCACACTCGGGTGGGTCGACGTTCTCGACTGTCATCGGCTCTTCCGCTCCCTGGAACACGACGGCGCGCATGGAATCGACTGCACGCGCCGCCCTGATAACTGTGGTGCGTCGACACACAGGCCACCTATCCGTGGTGAGCCGAACGCGGCGCTCACCGGGTCACACCGCGGGCGGACGGCCGAACCGCTGCAAGCTTTAACCGTCCGCTCTGCGAAACGCCCCTCATGAGCGACAGCGACAGCAGGAAGGACCTGCGTATGCCCGACGACGACGAGGTGTTCGCCGTCGTGACCAACATGCTCGGGGCCAACCGGGTGGAGGTGCGATGCATGGACGGGAAGGACCGAACCGCCCGGATACCGGGGCGGATGCAGAAGCGCATCTGGATCCGCGAGGACGACGTCGTACTCGTCGAGCCGTGGGACTGGCAGGACGAGAAGGCCGACATCGCCTGGCGATACGAGAAGCAGGACGCGGACCAGCTCCGACGCGAGGGCCACATCCAGTGACACGATGACCTTCTCATCGTCGGCCCCGCACCGCGACGCCCTCCTCGCGCTGTGTGACCGACTGCCGAGCGACCTGCCGTGGGCGGTGACGGCGAGCGAGAACCTCGCGCTCCGGGGGTTCGACGTCTCGCCGGGCGACGTCGACCTCGCGACGACCGCCGACGGCGTCTACCGCATCGAGGAGCTGTTCTCCGACCACGTCACACGCGACGTGGTCCCCCCAGAAGAGGCCGAGACCGAGACGATTCGCTCGCACTTCGGTGCGCTGTCGCTCCACGGCACCGAGGTCGAGTTGATGGGCGACGTCGAGCACCACATCGACGGGGAGTGGGTCGCCGACCCACCCGTCGCCGAGGTGCGCGAGTTCCGCACCGTCGAGGGACGCGAGGTACCAGTGATACCCCTCGACGTCGAGGCCGCGGGCTACCGCGCCAGAGGAGAACCGGACCGGGCCGCCGCCATCGAGGCTCGTCTGGAGGCAGCACGCGACGAGGATGCCGAGCGCGCGACCAATTCCGCCGTCCCCGAGGAGGCTCGCCGATGAGCGAGGAGGAGTACGGCCTGCTCGACGTCGACAACGTCGAGGGGTTCGGCGACGAGTGGGAGGAGGTCGACGTCTCGGACACGGAGGCCGACCGCATCGCCCGCAAGCGCGACCGGAAGTTCCTGGAGTTCCGCAAGCGCATCAAGAACTCCGAGCGGCTGAAGGTCGACGACTCGGTGTTCGACGAGGCGACGTACGCCGCCATCTACAAACTCGTCCAGGACGGCCACATCGACGCCTTCGGCGGCCCCATCTCGACGGGCAAGGAGGCGGCCGTCTACAACGCCCTCGGCCCCGACGGCACCGTGGCCGTGAAGGTGTACGCCATCTCCGCGAGCGACTTCAAGCAGATGCGCGACTACCTCGACGGCGACCCCCGGTTCGAGGGCATCGGCAACGACAAGCGCAAGGTGGTGATGGCGTGGGTCCGCAAGGAGTTCGCGAACCTCAAGCGCGCGAAGGAGGCGGGCGTCCGGGTGCCCGACCCCATCGCCGTCGAGCGGAACGTCCTGGTGATGGAGTTCGTCGGTAGCGAGGCGGGCGACCGGGGCCGCCGCCTCGCCGAGGTGGAGGTCGAGAACCCCGAGACGGCCTACGAGGTGGTCCGGGAGTACACCCGCCGCCTCTACGACGCGGGCCTCGTCCACGGCGACCTGAGCGAGTACAACATCGTCGTCCACGACGGCGAGCTCGTCGTCATCGACCTCGGGCAGGCGGTCACCGTCCACCACCCGAACTCGCGGGACTTCCTCGAACGCGACTGCCGGAACGTGGCGAACTTCTTCGCCCGGCAGGGCGTCGACACCTCCGGCGAGCAGTTGCTGGACTACGTGACGAGCGAGGCGGACCCCGAACCGTAGCGTCCCGATAGCCAACGGTGAGCTCCCCGAGAGCTATTTGTCTTCGTCAGTCCACGAGCGTCGTATGAGCCGCGACTCCGACGACCCGGCCGAGGCGTTCTCGGCTCTCTCGGACCCGAAGCGCGTCACCATCCTCCGGACGCTCTGGAAGGCCGACGGTCCGATGGGGTTCTCGGAACTCCGCGAAGCCGTCGGGATGCGCGACTCCGGGCAGTTCAACTACCACCTCGGAAAACTCCGCGACCGGTTCGTGGTAGACGGCGACGAGGGCTACCAACTCAGTGTGGCCGGTCGGCGCGTCGTCGGCGCGCTGCTGTCGGGGGCGTACACGGGTGACGAGTCGGCGGTATCGAGCCCGCTCGGTCAGCCCTGTCCGAGCTGCGGAGGCGAGGTGACGTTCCGCTACGAGGACGACCGCGTCTGGTTCGACTGTGAGGACTGCGAACTGACCGCCACGAACACCATTCCGCCCGGTGCGTTCGCGGGCTACGACACGGCCACCTACCCAGAGGTCGCCCAGCGGTACCTCCGAACACGTATCCAGCACCTTTCATCGGGGTTCTGTACCACCTGCGAGGGTCGCGTCCGGATCAGCGTCCGTCGCGTTGGCGATATCTGGCCCGAGGAGGCCGGTTCGCTCGACGACCTCCCCTTCGTCGTCTACGACTGCGAGCGCTGTGGCGACCGGGCGACGACCGACCTCGGACTGGCGTTGATCGACCGATCCGCCGTCATCGCGTTCTACCACGACCACGGCGTCGACGTTCGTGAGCGACCGCTCTGGTCGTTCGTCTCGTTACACGACTCGGCCGTCGACTCGGCGGACCCGTTCCGCGCGTCGGCCACCTTCCGTGAGGGCGACGGTGCGCTCACGCTCACGGTAGATGACGAACTCACGGTCCGGGGAGTGGAACACTACTGACGGCCGACAGAAACGAACTTCTGTGAGTCGCCGAACAGAAATGTCGTTCTGATTACCTATATTCCCCACCCCCTCCCAGAGAGGTGTATGTCTAGTCTCTTCCGGAACGCGAACTTCGCCCGCCTGTTCGCCGGGCGGGTCGTCACCAACGCGGGTGACAGCCTCTACTACGTCGCCTCGATGTGGCTCGTCTACGACCTCACCGGGTCGTCGTTCTACACCGGGCTCGCGGGGTTCCTCGTGCTCGCACCGAGCGCCTTCCAGTTCCTGTTCGGCCCGCTCGTCGACCGCGTCTCGCTCCGCAGACTGCTCGTCGGCACGCAACTCACGCAGGCGGTGGTCGTCCTCACGGTCCCGCTGGCGTTCACGCTCGGCTATCTGAACGTCTGGGTCGTCCTCGCCGTGATGCCGATACTCTCCCTGCTCAACCAGCCGGTCTACCCGGCACAGTCCGCGGCGCTCCCGCGGCTGGTCGAGCGTGACGAACTCGTCCGCGCGAACTCGCTGTTCGCGCTGGCCTACCAGGGCATCGACGCGGGGTTCAACGCCCTCGGCGGCGTGCTCGTCGCCGTCGTCGGCGCGACGGCGCTGTTCGTCCTCGACGCGGCGACGTTCGTCGCCGCCGCCGCCCTGTTCGCTGGCCTCCGGGTGCGGGCGGCGGGGGAGACGAGCGACTCGGTCGGCGGACCCGAGGACGCCCCCGATACGGCAGAACCGGTCGCCGCCACCGACGGTGGGGCCGACGAGACGGCCGAGCGACCCGACGGTGGTGAGGAACCGACGGGAGCCGGCGACGACCCGACCAGCTACGTCGCGGACCTCCGCGAGGGTATCGCGTTCCTCCGTGGGACGGTGATGGGGAAGGTGATGCTCGGCTCCGTCGTGGTCAACGGGACGTTCGGTGCCGCACTCGCCGTCCTGCCGGCGTACGGCGACATGCTCGGTGGGGAGATCGCCTACGGACTGCTGACGGCGGGCGTCGGTGGCGGGCTGTTCGTCGGCGCGCTCGCCGCCAGTCGATTCGAGGACTACGCCTTCGGGTGGCTCAACGTCGTGAGCTTCCTCGTCGGGGCGGTGCTGTGGGCCGCCGCCGTCACCGTCGGGTGGTTCCCCGGAACGGTCGCACTGCTCGCGCTCGCGCTGGTCCCCGTCGGCGTGACGAACGTACTGTTCTCGGCGCTCGTTCAGTCGCTCGTCCCCGAAGCGATGCTCGGCCGGGCCAGCGCGGTGATGGGCAGCATGTCCTCGGCGGCGACTCCCGTCGGCGCACTCCTCGGTGGCGCTGCTGCGGACGCGTTCGGCGTGACCGTCGTGTTGTACGTCACCGCGGCCGGGCTGTTGGGACTGGCCGTGTACCTGGCGTCTATCCGCCAGTTCCGTCGCCTCCCGCGGATTTCTGACGTGGAGACGCTCGCAGTCGAGTGAGTTCTCGGTGCTGACTGGTTGACGTCTGTGTCTGGAACGTCTGGGAACACCGGTGGCGGGTCCATCATTCCATCGCGAAGAATCAAGCCGCTAGCCCAGGAGACCTACACCATGCCAACGATTCTCCTGATGCGACACGGGGAGACGCCGTGGAACCGCGACCAGCGGATGCAGGGGTGGGCACCCGTCCCGCTGGCAGACCGCGGTCACGAACAGGCCAGCGCCGCGGCCGAGCACGTCGCGGGAACGTACGACGTGGACTGCGTCGTCTCCTCGGACCTACTTCGGACGCGCGAGACGACCGAGCGCGTCCGCGAGACGCTCGGCGACGGCCTGCCCGTCGAGTTCTCCGACGCGTGGCGCGAACGCGACATCGGCGTCTACCAGGGCCTGACCTACGGCGACATGCGCGACCGCTTCCCGACGTTCGCGCTGGGCGAGACGGCCGCCAGAGCCGCCACAGAGGTCCCCGAGGGCGGCGAGAGCATCGTCCAGATGCGCGAGCGGGTGCTTGAGGGCTGGCGAGCGGTCGTCGAGCGGTCGGGGACGACGCTCGTCGTCACCCACGGCGGCCCGATTCACCAGGTGCTCGGGCACGCGAAGGGGATGGACGCCACGTCGGCGGTCATCGAGCACACGCAGGCGAACTGCGCGCTCAACGAGTTCGGCGTCGACGTCGCCGCCGACGAGTCGACGGACGAAACGCCGTCGGTCGAGGTACGACGCGAGAACGCGACGCCGTGGCAGGACGGCATCGGGGTGCGGTCGCGGGAGGGGTTAGAGCAGAGCGAGGAGTCGAACTGACGGCCCGACCTACCGCGACGGGTACTCCGTCTCGAAGACCTGCGTGACCTCGCTGGTCGAATCGTCGTCGGTCGTCGCTCTGTCTGTCGCCACCGTCTCCTCCGTCGGTGACTCCTCCGTCGCTGACACGTCCGTCACCGACTCGTCGCTCTCTGGGCTCACGCTACCCGTCGCGTAGCCGTGGAGGTCCAGCGTGACGTGGTCGAAGCCGACGGAGTCGCAGTGCTCGCGGGCCGCTCGGACGAACTCGGGGTCGAGCGCGCGGTCGAGTTCGTCGTCACCCACCTCGATGCGAGCGAGGCCGTCGTGGTCGCGGACGCGGAACTGCTCGAACCCCCACTCGCGGAGCAGCGACTCGGCGCGTTCGACCCGAGAGAGGCGCTCCTCGGTCACTTCGATGCCGGTCGGGATGCGCGAGGAGAGACACGCCATCGCGGGTTTGTCGGCGACCGAGAGGCCGTAGTCGCGAGCGATGTCGCGGACCTCCTCCTTCGAGATGTCGTGGGCGAGCAGCGGCGAGAGGACGTCGAGTTCGGCGACGGCGCGCAGTCCGGGGCGGTGGCCCTCGCCGGGGTCCGAGGCGTTCGTGCCGTCGCAGACGGTGTCGATGCCCAGCGACCGGGCGTGGTCGTACATCGCGCCGAGGCGCATCGTCCGGCAGTGGTAGCAGCGTTCGCCGTCGTTCTTGACGAACGCTGGGTCGTCCAGCTCCGAGAACTCGACGACTTCGTGGCGGATGCCGACCTCCTCGGCGACGCGGCGGGCCTCGTCGAGTTCCGCGTCGGGGAGCGTCTCGCTCTTGGCGGTGCAGGCGACGGCGTCGTCGCCGAGAGCCTCGCGTGCCAGTGCGGCGACGACGCTCGAATCGACGCCGCCGGAGAACGCGACGAGGACGCCGTCTCGCTCGGCGATGGCGTCGCGGGCGGCGTCGCGCTTGGTCGCTGTGTGGTCGTCCATAGCGGGGAGTCGGGAGCGACGACCAAAGCCCTCACGTCCGGCGGCGAGGTGCCTCGGCGGTGAGGGGTCGAGACGGGACACGCCAACGAGCGACAGGCAGGGGCGAGCACAACGCTCACCACGGTGGCGCGAGTCGAGAGCGCACATGTCCGGGCGAGACGACACCGACGACGCGCGACTGCGCGAGGACGCCCCACAACTCATCGGGCAGGCGGCCGGTGGGAGTCACATCTACTACGACGAGGGCGGTCGGACGATGTTCGAGGGGCCGTCGCCGGAGGAGTTACGGGGCGACCAGCGCGTCAACGAGCAACCGGTCGGGAGCCGGGGCGTCGGCGGCATCGTCGACGCCATCAACGATCGGGAGGGCTGGGACTGGCTCTCGGAGTTCGCCAAGGAGCGCGTCCTGGGCGGCGAGGACGGCGAGGAGCCGAGCCAGTCGAACTGACCGGCGGCACCGCGACCGACGGTCCGGTCGACAGACCCGCCGACCCGAACGAGAGCACACCACACGCGGAGCGACGGACCTTTGACAGCCGACTGCAACGACGGGGGTATGGACCTCGAAGCCATCCAGGGTGTCGGCGCGAAGACGGCCGACCGGCTTCGACAGCTAGAGGACGCCGAGCGAGCGCTCGAAGCGGGCGACGTCGCCGCGCTCGCACGGGCACCCGGCATCACCGAGGGCACCGCCGCCCGCATCGCCCGGAACGCCATCCGGGAACGGCACGGCGACACCGAGGCGTTCCTGCGGACCGACCGCGCCCGCGAACTGTACCGTCAAGCGCTCTCGCTCCTGCAAGAGCGGGCGGTGACCGACTACGCCCGGAAGCGACTGGAGACGTTCTACCCGAGCGCCAGCGCGTCGCGCATCGAGGAGGTGCAGGCGTTCGTCGCCGAGGCGCGCGACCACGACCCGTCGCCCGAGGTACGGGAGGCGCTGGGCGACGTCGAACCGCTGACCGAACCGCGCGGCCTGCGCGTCCGGGACCGCTGCGTGGCGACCGGTGACGCCGAGACGTATGCCCGCGCCGAGGAGGCGTTCCCCGAGGTGAGCGTCGAACTCGTCGAGGACTCACGGGGCATCGCCGAACTCGCGCGGGGCTACTCGACCGTCGTCGTCCTCGACGAGCGGTTCGCGGGCCTCGACATCGACGGCGACGTGCGCGTCCTCCCCGACGCGTTCGACCGGGTCGACGAGGTCGTTCCCGAGCGCCTGCTGCGCTTCTTCGCGGACAACCGCTCGCGACTGGCCGCCGCCGCCGCCGTCCACGAGGCGGCCGGGCTGGACCCGCCGTGTGACCTCGACGCGCTCCGGAGCGGCCTCGCGCGACTGACCGAGGACGGCACCGTCGAGGGCGACGACGAACTCCACCGCCTGCGGGACGCGGTCGACGACCTCGACGTGGCCGTCTCGACGGCCGAGAGCGTCGCCAACGACCGCCTCCGCGACGCCATCCAGTCACAGGACGTCACCATCGAGGGCGCTGACCTGCTCTCGCTGGTCGAGCAGGGCGCGCGGGTCGACTCGCTCCTCGAAACCGAACTCGCGGACGAGTTCGACGCGGCCATCGACGCCGCCCGCGACCACCTCGCGGACGCGCTCGACGTCCCCGACTACGCGGATCTCGTCGAACAGGCGTTCGTCGAGGACCCGACGTTTCCCGTCGAACACGAGGAGGGCGCCGTCAACCGCCTGCGTCGAGAGCTCAAGGCCGCCCGCGACCGCCGGGCCGCGGAGCTGAAGGCGACGCTCGCCGCCGACCTCGCGGACCTGCGGGAGCCGGCCGAGCGGCTCGTCCAGGCGGCGCTGGACCTCGACGTGGAACTCGCAATCGCGCGCTACGCCGCCGACTTCGACTGCACCGTCCCCGAGTTCACCGAGCGGGACGGCGACGCCGGAACGGGGCTGGTCGTCGAGGGGGGACGGTCTCCCCTGCTGGACGTCGCGTTCGAGGACGTCGACCCCGTCGACTACGGCGTCGAGGGCGTCGCGCTCCTCTCCGGGGTGAACTCGGGGGGCAAGACCTCGACCATCGACCTGGTGGGCCTCGTCGTCGTGCTCGCACAGATGGGCCTGCCCGTGCCCGCCGAGCGCGTCGAACTCCGCCGGTTCGACGCGCTCCACTACCAGGCGAAGAGCCAGGGAACGCTCGACGCGGGGGCGTTCGAGGCGACCCTCCAGGAGTTCGGCGACCTGGTGGAGGGACCGGGCACGCGCCTCGTCCTCGTCGACGAACTGGAGTCCATCACCGAACCCGGTGCGAGCGCCCGCATCATCGCGGGCATCCTCGAATCGCTCCACGAACAGCAGGCGACGGCGGTGTTCGTCTCGCACCTCGCCGGCGAGATTCGCGACGCGACGGGGTTCGAGGTGCAGGTCGACGGCATCGAGGCGGTTGGGCTCGTCGACGGCGAGTTACAGGTGAACCGCTCACCGGTGAAGGGCCGACTGGCGCGCTCGACGCCCGAACTCATCGTCGAGAAACTGGCCGACGACGCGGGCGACGGCGACGGGTTCTATCGGCGGTTGTTGGCGAAGTTCGAATAGCGCGGTTCGGAGCGAACGAGCGAAGCGAGTGAGTGAGAACCGCGGAGCTACGAGCGGCGGACGGACGTGAGCCGTGAGGAGTAGCGAGGCGCGACCATCGGGAGCGCCTCGTAACGAAGCGGGGAGCGCGAGCGACCCGCAGAGTAGCGTGGTTCTGAGCCGCGCGGAACGTTCGGTGCCGCTGGAAACCGGCGGCGGAGCGGCCGGTGACGAGCCCAGCGAGTGACACGAGCGAGAATCTCCGGCAGCCGAGCGGTGACCGAAGGGAGCCGCGAGGAGAGCACGGGTCGAAGTGCCCCGCGAGCGGAGTGACCCGCGAGCCGGTGAGAGCACGCGAGACGGGCATCTTCGACGCCGAGCGTGGTGTGAAACGAACCGTGAGCCTCCCGTCGACGGACGTGTCAGACGGGTGTCCTCCCAACAGTTAAGTCGTCTCAGTAGCGAGGTGAAAGTGAAATGGCCGACGACGAGATGCTGTCGTGGGACGAGTCCGTCTTCCGCGACGAGCACGTCTTCGAGATAGACTACGTCCCGGAGACGTTCTACCACCGCGACGAGCAGATGCAGAACCTGAAGTACGCGCTCAGGCCCGCTGCGCGCGGTTCCCGGCCGCTGAACGTGATGGTTCGCGGTCCGCCGGGGACCGGCAAGACCACGGCCGTCGGGAAACTGTTCGACGAACTGCAGGCCGTCTCGGACGTGAACGTCGCGCAGGTGAACTGCCAGGTGGACTCGACGCGCTACGCCGTCTTCTCGCGCCTGTTCGAGGAGATGTTCGAGTACGAACCGCCGACCAGCGGCATCTCGTTCAAGAAGCTGTTCGGCCAGATAACCGACCGCCTCGTCGAGGACGACGAGGTGCTGGTCGTCGCGCTCGACGACGTGAACTACCTGTTCTACGACGACGAGGCCAGCGACACGCTGTACTCCCTCCTTCGCGCGCACGAAGCCCACTCGGGGGCGAAGATCGGCGTCGTGCTGGTCTCCTCCGACCTGGACCTCGACATCATCGAGGAACTGGACACGCGCGTCCAGTCCGTGTTCCGCCCCGAGGAGGTGTACTTCCCACGGTACGACGAACCAGAAATCGCGGACATCCTCCGCGAGCGCGTCGAGTACGGCTTCGTCGAGGGCTCCTGTGGACCCGAGATTATCGACCAGGTCGCCGACCTGACGGCGGACACCGGTGGCGACCTGCGCGTCGGTATCGACCTGCTCCGTCGCGCTGGGCTGCAAGCCGAGATGCGTGCCTCGCGGAGCGTCGAACTGGAGGACGTCGACTCGGCCTACGACAAGTCGAAGTACGTCCACCTCTCGCGGCACCTGCAGGGCCTGTCTGACTCCGAGCGTGCCCTCGTCGGCGTCATCGCCGAACACGACGGCGAGCGGGCTGGCGAGGTGTACGAGGCGTTCGAGGAGGAGACGGGACTGGGCTACACCCGCTACTCCGAACTCATCAACAAGCTCGACCAGCTGGGTCTCATCGACGCCACCTACACCAGCGTCGAGGGACGCGGCCGGTCGCGGACGCTGTCGCTGGCGTACGACGCTGGTGCGGTGCTGGAACGGCTGGACTGAGAATTCTCTGGGGACGAACACCAGCGAGCGAACTCCCAGTCGTGGATAAACTGTCCTCTACCAGGGTTCGTCTTTCAGTCCCAGCACGTACGCGATGGCGTTCGTCCCGACGTGGAGCAGCGGCGTGACGATCAGGACGAGGCCGACGGTCGGTCGGGTGAACGTCCGCCTGAACCAGTCGGGCGCGACGAGGCGAGCGAGCGCCAGTGCCCCGGCGACGAAGTCGAGCTGGTCGAGGCCGGGGACCATGGCACCGCGAGCGCGGCCCGACCGGCGTTTGAGGAACGACGCACCGATGTCGCCGAGCATCGCACCTGCTGCGAGAGCGACCCCAGCACGAACGGAGAATCGGGGGAGCGACCACGACGTCGGCCCTTCGACGCGGGAGGCGATGCGGTTCAGTCCGAGTGCGGCGAGCGTGCCGACGAGGACGCCCGCCGCCGTTCCGCGCCACGTCTTCCCGTCGCCGAGGAGTCGTCGCCCGTTCCACTCCCGGCCGCCGTCGATGGGTGGGCCGCCGCCGAAGAGGACGGCCGCGTTGTTCGGGAGGTACGCGGGGAGCATCGCCCAGAGCGCGGCGACGAGCGAAGCGAGTCCGGTCATACCCGACGTGCTCGCGGCGGTGAGTAAACGCTGTCGGAGGCCGTCGTCGGGGGAGCGTGATGGGTGCGAGCGCTACCAGACCCGACGAGCGGGAGCGAACGGACGGATAAACACGCTCAAGTCGCCGGGCGGCAGAACTTGCCAGCATGATACCTCCGGTCGCGGACCGATTCGTCGCGGGTGAGGACGCCGCCGCGGTGCTGGACCACGTCCGACGGATGGAGGCGTCGGGCGTCAAGAGCATCTGCAACCTGCTCGGGGAGCACTACCAGGAGCGCGACCCGGCCGACGAGGACGCCGCCGCGTACCGCAGTCTGCTCCGGGACATGCCCGACTCGCTCGACGCCTGCGTCTCGGTGAAGCCGTCGCAACTCGGGTTGCAGGTCGGCCCGAGCGTGTTCGAGGAGAACCTCGCGAGCATCGTCGCGGTGGCCGAGGAGGAAGGGCGGTTCGTCTGGGTCGACATGGAGGACTACACCACCATCGACACCACCATCGACGCGTTCGAGGCGAACGTCGCCGACCACCCGGAGATGGGCCTGTGCGTCCAGGCGAACATGAAGCGTACCGACGACGACCTGCGGGAGCTCGTGGAGTATCCCGGCAAACTCCGACTCGTCAAGGGCGCGTACGACCCGCCGCGGGAGCTCGCTCACCAGGGGAAAGCGGCTGTGAACGAGGCGTACGAGCGACACCTGGAGTTCCTGTTCCGCGAGTACGACGGCACGGTCGGGGTCGGAAGTCACGACCCGGCGATGGTCGAGCGAGCCATCGAGCTACACGAGGAACACGGCACCGACTTCGAGATACAGATGCTGATGGGGGTCCGGGAGGACGCGCAGGTCGACCTCGCTCGCGAGTACGAGGTGTACCAGTACGTCCCCTACGGCAGCAGGTGGCTCTCGTACTTCTACCGGCGCGTGCTCGAACGGAAGGAGAACGCGCTGTTCGCGCTCCGGGCGATACTCTCCTGAGCGAGCGCCGAGCGAACGGCGAGCGAACGACGGGCGAGTCGAGAAGGGGGCGACAGCAAGTGTCGTGGGTGTCAGGCGTCGTAGGCGTCGTCAGCGTCGGCGCGGAGCGATGGCATCTCCTCGTTGACGTCGATCTGGACGCCGCTCTCCTTCGCGTCGCCGAACCCGGCCGAGAGGATGCGGGTGAGGGCGTCCTCGACGGTCTCGTCGACCTCGGTGTAGTCGTTCGGTTCGACCTCGACGACGAACCCGGTGGTGATGTTCGGGGCGGTCGGGAGGAACAGCAGTTCGCGGCCGTCCGCCGAGCGTTTCCCGGTCTTGAACGCGGTCATCCGCATCCCGTTCCACGTCTCGACCTTGACGGGGCTCTGGAGGTCCTCGGGCCCGGAGACGGCGGTCTCGACCGCCATCTTCGAGGCGTTGTAGACCACACGCAACCCCGGCAGTCGGTTCATCGTCGAGTCGATACCGCCCTCGACGAGATTGCCGAACGTGGTCCGCATCATGTAGCCGACGGAGAGCGTGAGCAACAGGAGGATGGCGAGCAACAGCGCCACCTCGACGTAGGAAGCGTACCAGGGGACCTGGTCGGCGACGTAGTTGGGGTCGCCCTGGTTCGGCCAGATGTCGATGAGACCGAGCGCGGCGAGTCGGACGAACAGCCATCGCAGGATGTAGAGGGTGACGAGGACGGGACCGAGGACGATGAGGCCGCTCGCGAAGTCGCGCTTCCACGAGCCTAGCGAAGCCATTGAGCAAGCAAAACGGGTGGGAGACTATCAGCCTTCCGAGATCTCAAGAGAGGGTATCACCCTCATAACGGACTGCTCATCGACTCAATAGAGAGACTGGACCCAGAGGTTTATATACCATACCGCGGCCAGATAACGCTGTCTCCCACTGCGGCCGTGGAACAACCATCAATGCGCACGATTCGAACGTTCGAAGCGACGGTCACGAATCAACGTCAAGTGAGTGACCACCTTGACGCACTCGGGGTCGCAGCTTCGAAGCTTTGGAACGTAGCCCGATACTACATCCAAGAACGGTGGGAAGCAACGGGAGAGATACCCGAAGGTAGGGAGCTAAAATCCACGTTGAACAGTCACGAGCGCTATAGGGATCTGCATTCGCAGTCCAGTCAGCGCGTTTTCGAAGAACTCGTTGAAGCGTTCGACAGCTGGCAGGCGAAACGCCAGAACGGGGATGACAATGCTCGGCCCCCTGGCTATCGCAAACGGAATGGCTCTCACCCACGGTCGACGGTCACGTTCAAAGCAGACGGATTCAGACACGATGCACGACATCGTCGCGTTCGTCTCTCGAAGGGAACGAATCTCAAGGAACGGCACCTGGACTTCATTCTCTGTGAGTATCGTACGCGCCCCGATATCGATCTCTCGGAGTGGCGGATTCAGCAAATTCGGGCAGTTCACAAGCGTGGAGAGTGGCGATTGCAGTTCGTCTGTCGAACGACGATTGATCCTGAACCGCCAGGGGCCGGTACCGCAGGAATCGACTTGGGGATCAGCAATATCGCCGCGCTCTCGTTCGGCGGCGAGTCAATCCTGTTCCCCGGTAACGTCCTGAAGCAAGATGAGTACTACTTCGGGAAACAGAAAGGAAAGTGTGACGACTCACAGTCGAGCCAGCGAAAACGCCTCGACAGGATACGTACCGAGCGTCGAACCCACTTCATCCATACGTTGACGAAGCACATCGTCAGGGAGTGTGTCGAGAGAGATATCGGAACGGTCGCCGTGGGTGACCTCAACGGAATCCGAGTTGACGACACGGGCGAGACTCGCAACTGGGGGACACGCGGGAATCGGGACCTACACAGCTGGGCTTATGACCGATTCGTATCGATCCTCCGGTACAAAGCTGAGGCCGAAGGCGTCACGGTCGAGCAAGTGTCAGAACGTGGTACCTCGGCGACCTGCTCCGTCTGTAAGACACGAGACGGCGATCAGCGCGTCGAACGCGGATTGTACGTCTGTGAAACCTGTGATACCGTGGCGAATGCTGACGTGAATGGGGCCGAGAACATACGACGAAAAGTAACTCCGAATCCAGCAGTGGATAGGAGTACCGGCTGGTTGGCACAGCCAGCGGTCCATCTGTTCGATCGAAGTGTGGGGCGGTTCGCTCCACGCGAGAACTGAGAATGGGTCGCAAACCAGAATTTCCCAACGATCATCGGGAACCCTTCAATCACTTTGGTGGGGGATGTCAACAGCCTTCCTACCGATTCTCATCGAGAACGACTGCCTGCCTCAGCGGCACCGAGAGCCACGCGTCGTCGCGCGAGATGTCAGCGATGACAAGTCGCTGCTCCGAGATAGCAGCCATCACCTCGCCGTCATCGCTCAGGTCCGTCCGGGCCGCTGAGTTGCGTGACATTACCTGACAGTATCTATCATCCAGCTATAAACATATCGGAACTGGTTGCCGGTTGTATTCAGCGGGGGCTGACCAACCCGGTCACAGTCAACCGGCACCCCTCATAGACCATTGGGAGGATTTATCAAAAGTGTCAGTGATACGACAGAGATTTGAATACTATTCAGTCGAAGGAGTGAGCATGAAGGGCCCTTCGTCGGATGAACGTGTACTCACGCTACTCGGAGTAATATTGTCTTTCATCGGCCTTATACTCGTAGTTCGGACATGGAACCCGGCGCTTTCCGTGATACTCATTGGGGATCTCAACAATTATGATTTCATCCCGTTGTACTTTCTGATCGGGTTACTCATCATCACAAAGGGTATCGGACAGATACTCACTGCAGCGAGATGGAAAGAGTCTCGGGAATAATCGCTCAGGTTGGGGACTTACTGGCTGAACTAGATTATGCACCACGGCGCGGGCTAGTCAATAAGTCGGTTATATCCACGCAGGGCCATTCAAAGAGTGCTCACCTCCCAACCCCAGTCCGGTATGGATTTCTCCCTTGTCGCGGTAGTAGGGAAGAAAACCAAAACGGGATTGAAACAGCGAGGAGCACTACCGGAAGCCTCCGTTGACGCGTGTCACAGTAGGAAAGACCCCAAAACGGGAGTGAGGCTACCGAGCCAATCGGTACTCAGCGCCGACGGATGGTCATTCTGCTGATTCCGAGAGCAGCGTCAGATTATCGTCGGCGTGACAGTCGGTACACTGCGCACTATGAGGCGACACAGTCGTCCGCCAGACACACCCACACGCGCCGCACTCGTACTCGTATTTTGTGCGTTCCTTGCCTCCACCGTCAAGCACGTCTTCGACATCGTCAAGCAGTCCCATGATGCGTTATTATATGATTGTATTCCCTCGCAGGAAAAAGTCTTTCTCCACTATCGAATTAATCACGTGTGCTCGACCCAAAGCGTTTCACCAACGACGGGGATGCAACTGTGTCGGACTGGCGGTACTTGTCGTCACGCCCTCTGAATGCCTGTTCGCTTCCTTCGAGAAAATCTCGTGTCTGATTCTTGGTCACGTGATCGTCAATCCACCCATAGGGTCGGAAGAACCCTTCCTGTCCGTTGGAACGCATGACGATGATTTGCTCCGCATCACCCAGTACTGGAATGTTGGCGTTGTGAGTTGCTGTGATTATTTCGTGGTCGTGGTTGATGTCGCGGAGGAGGCTCACAACTTCCAAGAAGATGGACTGGTTGCCGAGCACGTCTTCAGGTTGGTCAATGATGAGAGGGATATCGCGTTCGATCATCGTAATCGAAAGCAGTGCTGTGCACTGCTGACTATCGGACATCTGATTGAGGGATTTCCATCCGCCGTCGTTCAGTTCGATGATGGGTTGATGGAGGAGGCAGAACAGTTCGAGTTTGACTACCTGCTCACGGAGGTCGTCATGATCGACGAAGTTCTCCGCTCCTGTGGGAGAGATGTCGGTCTGTGCGACGAGTCGTTTCGTGTCACGTTCACGAACGATGGTCGGAGCATCCGTGGGTCGAAGTCGCCCCGATCTGCTCCTTATCATCGGTATACACGCGAGAGCCCTCGAAGACGTGCTTTCGAAACCGGTTCTTCAGTCGAGTAGTTGGGGTGGGATCTGATGCCCGCACGGAGCGATAATTGCTACACTCGGGCCGACGACCGTTACACTCACGATAGGACCGTCACAGGTAGGACAACAGTTCTCATCAGAATCGAGGTTGGACATAGAACTCGATAAAATAGCGATACCGATTCAGTTCGACACCTGCGTGAACCGCTCACGCAGCGCTTCCTCACGGGACTCGAACTGCTCGACCGCGTCCCGAAGATCGTCTCCGACCTGTTCGATGCGGGCCTGCCCACGCCCACTGGTCAGCCCTTCCTGCTCGACCTCTTCTGTCTGCTGCTCGTAGGCCTGCTGAACGCGGTCGATGGTCGCCTCGGGGTTGAATAGGACGTCGTTGGCGACGCGCTGATAGCCGTCGAGTGACGTCCCCTCCTTCCCGCGGAAGTGATGGGTCAGCGCGTACGTCGCGCCCGAATGCAGCGTCCACATATCGATCTCGAAGGGGTTCACTGCGTTCGCCCGCACGTCGCTAGCCGCCTGCTCGGCGAGATACTGCGGAAAGTCAAGTAAGTCGTAGAACCCCACCACATCGAACGGCAGGTCCGTGAACTCGAGCGTCACCCCCTGGGCCGCGTCGATGAACCCCGCGAGGTCGTCCGCAACGAGATCGAGTTGTCCGAGAATCTCCTCCCACCAGTCGTCGAATGCCTCGACACCGCCGACATGTCGCACGACCTCTTTGTTGGTGAGCGACCGGATCGAGTTCGCGCACGCGGTATCACGCGCAAAGCCTTCGACGTACACCGCGTGGCCGCCGAAGAAGTCATAGCCCGACGTGACGCCCATCGTGATCGGGTCACGTCGGTCGGACAGCGTCACCTCCAACCCGTCGAATAGTACGTCCATGTGGACTTCCCCACCCCCGCGATACTGCCTGATCTCGCCGAACGCCACCTCCGCCAGTCGACGGCCGTCGACGGTCTGTTCGCGGAGAACCCGTTCGAGGGGTGCGTACACCTCGACGGGATTTAGGATGGTGTACGAGTCCGAGGGGACGTGGAACAGCGGGTCCACGCTCTCGCTACCGCTTCCATCGGCCACGTTCTTACCACCACCGCCCGTCGCCTGCTGACGAAGCCGCGAGGGTTCGGCGACGGCGTTGAACCGCTCGGTTTCGACCCACTCGTCGCTTACCGGATTCCGGTAGGCGACCTCGGTGGTCGTGGCTCGCGGGAGGTCGCGAATCGCTTCGGAGAACGTCATCACCTCGTCTGTGTCGTCAACGCGGTCAGCGTACCAAGCGGGGAGTGCTGTGTCGGTGCGACTGTCGATGCCAGCGAACACGTGCCGGCGTCCTGGTTCTTGCATTTCAGACACCTCTCAATCGGTCACGGCTGACCGGCAGGACACACACGCCCTGCACCCCTCGCGGGGCAGAACAACCAACGTGCGGAGACGACAGCGGTTCAGTCGCTCCGTTCTCCATGACGGTCGCCGCGAAGCGGACGGGGTCGACACCACTGGTGACTCGGGAGTCATCCAGCCAACCGGAACCGACCACGGGCGAGGGAGTGAACGCGAGACGGGGCATCACTCCGAGGGCGGCTGTTCGTACAGATTTGGATGTCGTGCCGAGGTGCCGTCCAGCGCTCGTTGCGTCGCATCTGTCTGGGCGATCAGCCGCGACTGCTCGCTTCCTCGGTCGCCACGCTGGTCAATCTTCGAGCGGTCATCGACACCGAACTCGCTGGCTGCGGGCTTAGCACGCCGCGTGTCGCGCTCGCGATAGTCGACGGCCGCGCCGAAATCCGCTAGTGACGTCTCGACGCTCGTCTCGGTCACTTCGAGCGCGCCGTTCGCGTCGAACGCTGCTTGGAATCGAACCTCAATTTCAGAATCGTCTGACATTATCGCGCCTCCGGCGCTCCGGGCGCGTACAGACCGACCACAAGGCGGGTCACCGACGAGTCATGCTTTCACTGGTTACTACCTGTGAACCTGTCTGGTAGCACTCTCCCGTCGGTCAGAAGGGACTTTCGGCGTCGGGAAAGTGGCCACTCGCCCTCGCCGTCAGTAGTGAACGTCCGCAGGGACGACCCACAGGAACAAATCGGCGTCGCGTTCTCGAGCCAGCAGCCGATCGAGCGTTTCGCGGTCCCGAACCCCCTGCCCCGACCCATCGTAGAGGGAGATCGGTGGGCCACGACGCGCACCGAGACGTCGACAGGTATAGCGGGCGAGTTCGACGTCACGCATCACATCTGCATCCGAGAGTCGGTCGAGTGTGTCTCGAGCACGGGCGAGGTCACGCTGGAACTCACGTTCGGTCGCTGCCCACCCGCGGTCGATGAGTCGCCGGCCGGCAGGGGAGTCAGCACGAACGACGGTCGGGAGGTCGCCCCACCGCGCAGGGCCAGCGACCGTCGAGGAGTCGTCGTCGAACGTCACGTAGTAGTCGAATACCGGTGCGATCTGCAAGTCGGGCCCAGTCAGCCCATCAAAGACACTGTGCGCGCGGGCCAGCGCGTCGCTTGCAGTCGATGCCTCCACGAGTGCGTAGATCAGTTGGTGCATCTTGGTCGTCCGCTGACGGGTTCAGGTCCGCCAGCACCCATGCTGGCGAGAACAAACATGCCGTGTCAAAAGCCACGGAACAGTGACGATTCGAGGCGAGGTGGTACCGACGAATATCGGTCGTGTTGGCTCTCGGTTGTGTGCGTTCGATTCACATTCACCGTTTCTGACGGAGGACGGAATGCACCATTTTTGTGAGTGTATGAAAATCGGATAAGTTTATCAATATGTAATTCTGCGAAACTGTATGGACAATTCGAAGGATACGGTTGAGTCAGTTCGGAGGCGGCGATTGCTCCTCGCCGCCGGGGGTACGGCCACGATGACACTCGCTGGCTGCCTCGGCGAAGAGGATGCACAGCAAGAACCAGCGATCAAAGACAGTGATGGGGATGGAGTTATCGACTCGAAAGACTACGCGCCGAAAGACGGGTCAGTCCAAGAGCGGTCGGATCTCGCTGGCGAGCCAGGCAAGCGAACCACGACGCCCGTCACCCGGACAGCGACACCGACGCCGACGCCGACTCCAATGGCAACGCCGACACCGACCGCTATAACTACCCGAACACCGACTCCTGCGCCACCGACGAACACGATCACCGTAGAGGGCGACTTTAACATCTCTCATATCGAGGAGTACTCCTCGGAACGTCTTGGGATGATTCTCACAGGTGCAGACCCGAATCTGAGCCAGTTCAGCGGGTTGGAATCCACGGTGTTTGCGATCAACGAGGACGGAGACATGCTCGACGTTGTGGGCCGAGGGGACCCGATCACCTATCGCAACGCCGACACTCGATCGAGTGTCGATCTCGATGTGTCGAGTCTCCCAACCGAGACCCGATTCCAGCTGTTCGTCCTCTTGCTCCCCGAAGGACGAGCACTCGAAGAGGTCGATAGCTCGGAAGTGGTAACGATTCATCAGACAGATTTCATCGAGAAGGAATCGAACGGCCAGCTTCGACGAACGGCTCAGCCAGCGGCGTTGCAGGCCCTTTCAGATAGCGAGAGTGAGAATCACGAACTGCTCGTCAAAGAGGGGGCGATCAGCGTCAAACTCAGTGGTCGCTCGCAGGGACAGCAGTTCACGACGAGCTATTACCTGTACAAGCATGCTTACCTGGCCGCTCGAAAGCGCAGTCACAGCCGCTCACGCTCGGAGTTCGTCACCTACGAGATGAACAGCGGCTTCGCCTCGTTCTTCGGCAATCTGTTCACGGAGGACGCGCGAGCGTTGGGACTCGAAAGCGACGTGTCAATTGCGAACTTCGCTATCGATGTCATCCAGCACATCCCGTACGTCCCCGACGACGTGTCGACGGGGTACGACGACTACACGAAGTACATCGCCGAGGTGATGGGTGACTGTGGTGGGGACTGTGAGGACACGTCGGTGCTCCTCGCGTCGCTACTGCAGCTCGAACCGTTCGGCTACGATACAGTCCTCATCCAGCCACCGGGACACATGGGTGTTGGCATCCTCGGTGACGACTCCATGACAGGTTCCTACTGGGAGTATCAGGGCGAGAAGTACTACTACATCGAAACGACTGGTATCGGGTGGGCCGTGGGAGATTATCCCGACGATCTCGGGGACGACGCGTACGTCTATCAAGTGTAGACGTAGGCGCTGCATCACCTGAGAGCCATCTTTCTTTCATCAGAATTCACCAGATTCAGCTGATAGACTTGTGCCGCGAGTCTGACAGCGGGGTCCACATCGACAGGCAGGTCAGTCATAATGAATTTACCAGCAGGGTATCTACGCGTTGATATGGCAGTCGCCTCCGTCGCCCGGTACACGGGAAGCGCCCTCGACCTGACCCTCGCACTCGGGTTGCTTGGTATCGCCGCTCTCCACGCCGCTGCGGGAGTGTTCACGGCAGTCCTTCCAGCGATTGGTGGTCTCGGGCTACTCGGAGCAGCAGTGGCACTCGCACCAGTTAGTCGACGCCGAATACGCCGACATGCAACCGGTCGTGACGACGTGATACTCTTCGTCGGAACACTCGTCGTCGCTACCATCTGCTTCGGCGGGTTCTTCGTGCTCGGAACCGCCTTCTGACTCGCGCTGAGTGTGAAGAGTGTTAGACTCACGCTCTGCGTCTATCAAAACCGGCAATCAACGCAGCACGCGTTCTTAGTCGTCGTCGCCAACGAGCGGCCGGAGCCGACGTGGTACGTACGACCGCTAGCGTCCCCTCGACGATGGAGGCCATCGTCGCGGAACTGGGCTTCGAACCAGCCGCCGAGGACCCGACCCACCGCGTACTGCGGTTGTAACTGTCTTCAGGCCGAGTGAACGTGTCCCGTGGCTGCGAGCGTCTGCTTCGCCAGCACGCGGGCGTCCAGCGGTGCGTCCAGCGAGCGAGTTATCTCGCGCAGCGCCGCCGCCGCCAGTTCGTTCCCGTCGGCTGCGAGGTCACCCAATCGCTCGACGGCTGCCTCGCTCTCCTGTGCGCCGTCGACGACCGCCTCGTACAGCGCGTCAACCTGCCGGTCCATCCACCGCGCGCCAAGCCACCACGGAAGCAGCGTTCGCATTCGTCCCACACTGCGCCCTCCACGAACGGGCTGATAAAAGTAACAGAATAGTACACAGTCTCAAATATTAAATAAACAAAATTTCAGTAGTGTGTGTTTCAAATATACTTCTGACAGTCACGTCTTCCGAGGAAGTGTCGACAGAGTCGGGCATCCACAGGTAGCTGTAAACCGTCCTCAAAATCCGTGTGTACGGTTTGTACGACCGGTGTAACTGCACAACTATTCATCCATGGTTGACGGCGGTTCCTCATGGTTCTGGTCAGTAGGGGTATCCTTTGTGGGGATTACATACGTCGACGACAGTCACCTCGATAGACTCACGCTCTGTGTCTCTCGATAGCGCAGAGTGAGCGACACGTGCCGTGAGTGTCTCAGTACATATTCTGTGGCCGAACATACATATGTGGAAGCAATAATACATTCGTATGAATCGGCGTGCCCTCCTTACCGCCCTTGGTACTGCGAGTGCAGTGAGTTTCGCTGGATGTAGTCGGATTCGTGGCGAGAGCATTCCAGCTGGTACCCTGCGATTCGAGAATCACCACGAGCTTCCACACATCATCAGCGTCGCTGTTAGTGCCGTGGGTGCTGAGCCTGTGACAACCGGAGAGGGATACGATGTTCGCGGAGACGTTACGATTCCGAAGACACAACGGAATCTTCGAGCATCCGCATCTGTCGCTCCCGGAGAGACCCAAACGTTTGAAGCCGTGTTCACCGAACCGGTGGTCTATCTCGTCGAGTTCACTATCGACGGGACCGCTCCGGAAAATGGGGGTCGAGTTCCGCTCTCACCCGTTCCCGACGACCGTGACTACTACAATTACGTCCAAGGTATCGTGGACGAAGCGGGTGACTTCTCGTGGGTGAGTACGACCACGAATGCTTCGGGGCCCTTCGATAGCTGAATAGAGAATACGACTGGGCGAGAAACCGAGTCACATCGAGGTCGTCAGTGATACACGCACGCTCTCAGCTCATCATTCCCGGCAATCGACGCAGTTCGATACACAGCAGCGACTAGCCATCAGATTGGTCGACAATAGTCGTCGCATCCAATACGACTGTGTCACCATCAACGGTAACCGAGAGATCACAGTAACGAAACGAGACCGACGGATTATCGGAGTGCTTGTGACCGTCACGAGGGTACATTGCATCAAGAGCATCCACATTGACGGCATCGTACAGCAACTCGGGCATCGCTAATGGATCACAATCGAGGGCATCAGCAGCCGCATAGACGATGGCTGCACTCATCGGATCTTCTGGACCAATATCGTATGTGTAGTGCTCAGCCGACCCGGTCTGACCTGGAGCAGCTTCATCCATACTATTCGCTCACGTGATTGCTCTGGATTCCAGTGAGTAATATATTTCGGGGAGAACTCTGACCGAAACAATTAGCGTGTTGTGATACGTCAGTTAGTATCAGTATGCGTGAGTACGAACCGGGGGGGATCTCCAAAAATGCTGCTTTCGAGGCCGTGACGACTGAGCGACGACGGGTGATCGTCGATATTCTCTCAGAAGACGACAGCGAATACGAACTCGAACTCCTCGCCAGTGAAGTCGCGACTCGAATGGTCGATACGTCGTCAATGGCTGACGAAACGGACTACGAGCAGATGGAGGTCGCACTGATGCATCGTGACCTTCCGAAGCTTGCCGACGAGGATATCGTTTCATTCGATACGACGGCCCAGACGGTCTCACGAGGCGCACACATCACCGACGTTGACCCATTGGTTTAAGAGGGTCAAGTAATCGAGATGAGAAACACTGGCGTGACAGTCTGATGTGAAAAGTCCCGGAGGGATACTGCACCGGTACTCCGGTTAGATTCACGCTCTCTGTCAATCAGTACCGGCAATCCATTCCAGTGGCTGATCTCTCTCGCTCACGCTCATACATTGAGCGCGTCGCAACGTCTAGTAGACGAAGACGGATCTGAGCGGGCAGCTCACTTTTCAGCCGGTAAGTCCGTTCTTCGATAGCTCAGACCACGTCACAATCGATGGTCTTGCTGAGTGCCACCCATCGTGAGCGGACGGTCAGCGCCGTCACGTCCGCCGCCTCGGCGAGCGCCTGTTGGGTCACTCCTTCGACGCGCTCTTCCGCGGCCAGGTAGAGCGCCCCCGCCGCGACGCCTGCGGGGTGTTTCCCGTTCGAGAGCCCTCGCTCGTGGGCCTGCTCGGCGATGAACGTCCCCAGCCGTTCGGTGCCCGCCGAGAGGCCGACCGTCGAGGCCACCGACGGGACGTAAGCCGCTGGGGGGACCGGTGCGGCCGGCAACGGCAACGTTTGGTTCAGCGTCTTGTACGCCGCGACGACCCTGGACCGTGCGACACGGGCCTGGTTTGCGACCTCCCCACGGGACCGCGGAAGGCCGTTACACCGACAGGTCGCGTACACACACGCCGCCGCCATCGCCTCGACCGAGCGACCGACCAACAGGTCCTCACCCTGCGCCCGTCGGAACAGGGCACATGCCTGCTCGACTACCGAATCGGTGAGGTCCATCGTCCCCGCGATCCGTCGAACCTCCCCCAGTCCGTGTGCGAGGTTGCGCTCGGCCGTCGAGGCTTGCTGGGCGCGGCCGTGTTCGCGTCTGAGCCGGGAGAGCTGCCGACGCTTCCGTCCTGAGAGCGTGTTACCCCGCCCGTCACGCTTCCTCCCGATCTCGGTCGAGAGCCCCCGGTCGTGACGGCGTTCGGTGAGTGGTGCGCCCGTCCGCACACGGTCACGAGTGCCATCGTCGTCGAACGTTCGCCACTCCGGCCCGTGATCGATCACCTGCTCGTCGATGATCAGCCCACAGTCCTCACAGACCGTCTCTCGACTGTTCGTTCGGACCACCCCGTCGCACTCCGGGCACGTCTCAGCGGTTGACCCACTCTGTTCGTCCTCGTCGAAGCCGGTATCGTAGATAGCTCGGTGTCGCATGGTCGATCTCGGGACACTCATCGACGCCCCGCACCCCTCGGGGGGGAAGAACAACCGACGGCGGTGCAGGAGAGGGTAGTCAGCGAGTCGATCGCCGACTTAAGAGACCAGCCGCGGCCCTGTCCGCGTCAGTGACGGCTCGGGCGGCACGTGCGGTGTCGAGAACCGGACGCCGTACCGCCAACGCAACGCGGTGTTTGCAGGCGTGCTCGTACCGTTCGTCGGCCGGGCAGGGACACGCGACAGGCAGGCCGTCACGAACCCGAACGCGGTACTCGTGGTCGCTCGGATTGGCGTAGCTCTCGTTGCGGACGAGAACGTCCCCGTCGGCGAGCAGTGAGAACGCGAACGCCTCGTACTGGGCGCGTTTCAGAATACGCGCGGTCGTCGAGAGTCGGTCGAGTGGGTGGGTCGTCATTGGAACGCCTCGCCCCTGCAGGCGCGGATAACCCGACTGCAGCGCGGCCCCCATGATTCCATTCGTTCCGAACGGCGAAGGAACTATTCTGTCCGAGTCAGATGGTATCGTATGCCACACGGACCAAGCGTCTCGGTTCCTGCCGTCGACGGCCTGCAGGAGATCCATCCTGTAGGACTGGTTGCGGCGGTGATTGGGGCACTGATACTCAGCTTCATCCTGTACCGACTCCACGACGAGGCGAGAGCGTGGTTGCTCTGGCGAGGTCCCGACCTCTTCGGACTGACCGCGCCGCCCGACCCGATCCGTTCCGGGTCCCCGGATCCGGTGACGGTCGAAGACCTGCAAGCCCGTCTCGAACGGGAACGCCACTGGCTGCGTCACACGCTTCGAACGGACGTGCAGCGCAGAGTCGTCACCCCCACACGCAGGCAGCTCGCCTTCTACGGTGGTCCGTTCGTCCTCGGGTTGACCATCGGCGAGTACGAGTGGCCGCTGTTGCTGGCCGGGATGCTCGCGTGGGCGTATTACCTCGCGGGTCGGATGCGCCGCCTACTCCGACCAATGGTACCGGTGGTCGCGCTCGGCGTCCTTCCCCTTTGTCTCTGGCTCGTCGGGCTGTGGTGGCTCGGTATCGGTGTGGCCATCGGTAGCAGTCTGGCGGTCGCAACACTCGGAACGGCTCGCGAGTGGTGGCAGCGCCGTCAGTATCCGTTGACCCCCGGCGAGGAGTGTGTCGTCGCCGTCGAGGAATCCGCGACACACACCGAAGATGGCTGTACAGCGCGTACACGGACGGCGGCGAGCGGCTCTACGTCCCGGCCGTTACCCCCGGAGAACGAACACGGGTTCGGGTTGCAGGGACGCAGTTCGGTGCGAGCGACAGGCCCAGCACCACGGCGTTCCCGGTCGACGCGGCGACCGGCACGAGCGGGTGAGCGCGACGGAGGCGGCGTGTCACCGCTCGGCATCGGGGCGACCGCGGCCACACCGACGCCTGGGCGGTACGGTCGTGGCTGCGCGCGCAGCGACCGTCGGGAGCGAGCACGGAGCGGAGGGTGGGGAGGCGGGGTGGCGTGGACCGGCCACCAATAAAAACCCAGAACCGACGCGCCTACCCGGTCCACCACCGCCCGCGCTCGGGCACGATCACCTGGCTGTCGTAGGTCAACGCGAGGCTACACCGCCCGTTGTACCAGTTCTTCGCCGCCCCTCGGATCCGGACGCGCTGGCCCTCGTCGATCCAGGGCTGGTCGCTTTTCTCCCAGACGGTCAGCTTGATCTGCCCGCTGTCGTCCGCCAACAGCCCGACCTGCTGGATAGCCCCGTGCGACGCTTCCCAGGTCTGGACCAACTCGCCCTCGACGCTCACCTCGAACGTGTCGAGACCGGGCACCTCCGCGATAGGCACGACGCACCCTGCCGCCGCCTTCTGCTCGGCAACCGTGTCGAGGACCGCACTGGTCACGTCCACACTGCCCCCCACCCGCTCGGCGATCCGCTTCGAAAGCGCCGCCCGCATCGCCCCGCCAACCCGCTCGGCGATTCGCCCCGCCTGCCGGTTCACCGTCCCCAGTACCTCGGGGGAGAGCGTCGCTCTGGGATCCGGCGTCGACGCACGTCCATTACACACTTTCGTCACGACTACTCGCGTCCGCCGCTCACGCCCTGACTGCCGACCCAGCGTTGCCTTCGCGCTGATCCGCTCCAACTCCGCCTCGCGACCTCTGATCCGTTCTTCCGTCGCCAGCGGCAGGTGAGAGTACTCGTTGGTGACCATCCCGTCCGGGTGGTTCGCGTCCACCTTCGCCTGAATCTCCTGTTGGACGCTCGCTCGGAGCTCGGGGGTCTCATCGACCACCTCGAAGCCGTCCTCGTCGACCGCTCGCTCGTCCGTCTGTTCGAAGCCCTGTTCGTCGACCGAAACTTCATTACCGAAAACGTTCCTAGTTGCCATTGGAGTCAAACTCCGAAGGCGCTCACTGAGCGTCCGACACCGCGATCTCTAACATCGCGGTTTTCCACCCTCGACAACCCGACCAGTCACGACTGCGCGCTCGCTCGCGCCTTCGCGAGCGCCACTGGGCGCGAGCGAGCGCGCCCCGAGGTGACCGGCACACGCAGAGCCCCGCGCGTGCGACCCGCCCGGAGCGAGCGGCCAGCGGAGTAAGCGGGTGTGGGTGAGCACCGACTGGAGCGCAACCCCGCCCGCTTACCCGCTGGCGTCGAGGCCACACGCCCGGAATGGCGAAGCGACGATAGGAGCGAGCCACACGCCCGGACTGGTCGGTCGCGAGCGACGCGAGGCGCGACCGACGGAAGCGCCTCGAACGCGAACGGCGAGCGATGCGTGGCCGACCGGCAGGAGGCCACGAGCAGAGAGCCGTGAGCGAGCGGAGGGCGGCAGCGCCGAGTGGGGCGGGCCACCGCGCATCACCGACTATCGACCGTCGACGGCCGACACCCCCGACGGGGTCGGACACACTGAGGCGTCCCCAGTCGACCACCCCGTCTTGTCGGCACTCACGTGCTCGGTACTGTCAGCCCACGCTGTACTGACGTATTTACCGATGTCTGCGAACGGCTCACACGGAGGCCACCCTATGGACGACCCCCGACAGCCCACAGTTCCAGACCCCACGCTCGTCGAGATTCTCACCGACGGCGTCGACGACCCGTTCGTCGAGGGGCGACAGACGGCCCGCGAATACCTTGAGGATCCGGACGTCCTCGCGTTCTCGGTGCAGGCGATCGGCGACGGGTCGCGGCTCGCCCAGGCACCCGAAGGAGCCAGCGAACCCCAGACCTACCACCAGACGGCACACCTCGCCGGCTACCACGACGACTTGGCGTACCCGCAGGTCGCCCAGCTCGCCCGCCAGCTCTACGCTCACCAGCTCGGGGTGTTCACGAATCATACGCTCCCCGGAACAGACCCGGAGACGGTCTGTCGCGAGTTCGTCGACGGCATCGTCGACTGGGTGCAGCAGGCGTATCCGCGATACGACCCGGAGGCCCAGCCGTATCCCGAACCCGTCGGCCTCGCTGATCGGATCGACCAGGCGACGACGCTGTTGGCCGACCCGCCGCTGACCCAGTACTGGGTGCAGGTGCTCGGCGAGAGCGAGGGGCAGATCGTCCAGGTCGACGGAAGCGCGGACAGCGAGTCGTCGGATGGTGTCAAGACGTTCCAGGACCACCCCATCAGGTACATCCACGGGACGCTGCCGACACTACAGGTCGACACGAAGCAGGCCCTCGTTAACGAACTGCTGACACAACGGCTGCTCGTCGGAGCTGGCACGGCCGGCGTCGCCATCGAGTCGTTCGCCGAGGAGTGTCTGGAGATCGCGATTGAGTGCGGTTACCAGTACGAGACGATCGACCCGCTCGCCTGAGCGGGGGCGATGGGGTTTAGCCTCGACCGGGGTGGTACTCGCGGAGCCGGGCGACCCAGCACGCCAGCCGTCGCTGCACGGCCGCATCGAGGTCCGCTCGGAGAACGGCCACCTCGCCGTAGAAGTCAGGCTGACTCACGGGCATCTCACGGAGTCGGGTGCCACAGTCCGCACAGCAGTACTCCAGGGCCGCCCGAACGGTCACGTCGGCGCTTGTCAGGTCGCCCTGCTCGTCGTACTGGCGCTGCTCGTAGACCAGTTGGCGGGCGACGAACCGCCGAGCGTCGCATCTCGGACAGCGGGTGTAGTCCTGCGGCGTCGCGCTGATCGGGGCGACCGCCTCGGACCCGCTCGACGCTATCTCGGGGGTCTCACCGGGCGCGCTGTCCACGTCGGCCACGGGGGGCTCCGGCTGCGATACGTCGGTCTCGTCGGTCGAAGGGGGCTGATGGTCGGCCATCGGATACAGGGGCACAGTGACGCGCCCGCACCCCTGTGCGGGCGGCCAGCAACTACTGAGCGGCTCCGGACTGTCTGCGAACGAGTCGTCAACTCATACCGTCACTGAATGCTGAGAGAGGCGAAAGGGATTTTTACCGACCGTCCAGAGATTGTATGTACAACGCTACCAGGTAACATACACACGACATATTAATGATTGACACTTTCGGGCACTGGTTCGGGAACGCCGATGATAACGACGTCGACCCACGGGCTCGGACGACGCTTCGCGACGGCTACGAGAGGCGACGATACCTTCGCATCCAACCCGCCGAGGGGACGCTCGATCCGGGGACGGTCGCGGCACAGTTTCGCCAGTTCCACAGTCTGAAACCCGCCGACACTAGGTCGCGGCTCCAGCACCTGTATCAGGCCCGACCGACGGCAACCATCGAGTGGCTCGTCTTCTCACACGGCCGCCCGAACCGGCTCGAGTACTACGTTGGCGTCGACCCGCCCGGCAACTCGAACGTCCTCGAACGGGTCTGTCGGGGACTGTTCCCCGACACCTACCAGTTCGAGCACGTCGAACTCCATCCGGCCGACTTCGCCAACGCCGGTCCGACACCAGACGACGACTTGCCCGACCCGTGGGTCGCGGGCGTCGAGTTCTGGGGGAGTGCGGCCGGCCGACGCGACTGGCGCACCTGCCTGCGGTCGTTCGGGGCGATCCGCGAGGGGACGGACGGCCATCGCATCGAGCGCCAGGCCCGTGCTGACGGGCGCGGCGCGAGCACTGCCAGCACGGGAACCGTCCAACGAAAGGGGACAGCGGCCGGGACCTCGGGCGCACGGGGGCGCGTGCCGCTGGCATCGGTCATCGAGACGATGGTCAACACTCCCGTTCCGATCGTCTACCAGGTACTCATGCGGCCGTATCCGAGTTTCTCACACGGGGCCGACAGCTACCAGCAGCGCATCTACGCCCGCTACGAGGACGACGACCGCGACACTCAGCCGACGAAAGCGGAGCTGACACCGAGCGACGCCCAGCGCGTTGAGGAACTCACCGCCAAGGACGCCCGTCGGTCGTTCGCCGTCAACGCTCGCGCCGTCGCGCTCACCGGGGCGGCGACCACCACCGCCATCAACGCCGCGGCCGACCTCGCCAGCACGCTCGACTACCTCAGCCACACGTCGTACTCGGTGTTCGGGCGGCTCCACCACGACGACGAACTGCGCGAACTCCACGAACCGCCGCGGGGCCAACAGGTACTCACCGACCTCGAAACGCGGACGTTCTACCCGCCGAACTACGAGCGGTTTCGAACGCGACTACCCTTCTCCTATCCACGCAGTCGGGGGGTCGTCGCTGACCCGAGCGAAGCCCCCAGCTTCTGCCTGCTCGACAGTACCGTCACCGCGGGCGGCGAGCGCGGCCTCGCCGCAACCGCCAGCGAGCGGGCACACCGGCCACGGCCACCGGAGGCACAGCTCGAAACCTACCGAACGACGGGCCTGACGCTCGGCCATCCCGTCACCGAGAACGGCCAAACCGAACCCAAGCCCATCGCGGTCCCGCCGACGCTCCAGCCGCTTCACGCTGCCTGGCTCGGCAAGACCGGCTCAGGGAAGTCGACCGCGCTCGTCCGCGCCATCCTCGACAACCATGCGGCCACCGACGGCGCGGACATCCTTATCGCGCCGAAGGGCGACGGACTCGCCGAACAGTACTGCCGCGCCCACTACGCTCGCTACGGCGACCTCAACGATGTCATCCACTTCGACTGCAGTGAGGTACTCCCCGCGTTCTCGTTTTTCGATATTCGTGCAGAACTCCAAGCGGGCGTCGGTCGGACGACCGCCGTCGAGGACGTCGCCGACCACTATCTCGACATCCTCATGGGGATCATGGGCCGTGAGCGCTTCGAGCAGGCCGTCCGCTCACCGGACGTCATCCGGTATCTCGTCAAGGCGCTGTTCGACCCCGTCCACGGCGACGACGCCTACACACACCGCGCACTCCACCAGGCCGCCCGCCGTATGCACGAGCGCCAGACCGCGCCCGCGGTCTCCGATAGCGACCTCGAACGGATGCTCGCAGGCGTCACCGCCAACCGCACACAGTCATTCGACGAGATCATGCAGGGGGTCGCCAACCGTATCGAGAAGATTCCCGCCGACGAGCGCCTCGGGCGGGTGTTCAACCACGTCAGCGACATCCCGAGCACCACCCACGACTCGAGCACACTACCCGACACGGCCGACGACGGCCCGCGCTTCGACCTCGCCGACCACCTCGACGAGGATACGGTCATCATCTTCGATACCGGCGGGCTGCGCTCGGAAGCCCAGCGCGTCCTCGCGCTGGTCGTCCTCTCGAACCTCTGGACGGCGCTCCGACGGCGCAAGCAGGCCGTCGCGGCGATCGGCACCAAACGAGCCGGCGACGACCTGACCGACACCGACGACGACCCAGACAGGGATACTGAGCTAGCGCCTGCCGACCCAGCTGACCCGCTGGTCAACCTCTACGTCGAGGAGGCGGCAAGCATCGCCATCTCGGATCTGTTGCAGACACTCCTTGCACAGGCTCGCGGATTCGACTGTGCGATCACGCTCGCGATGCAGTTCCCCGCGCAGCTCCGCGAGCGCTCCCCGAGCGCCTACGAGGAGGTTCTCAACAACGTCTCGACGCTCGTCACCGGCAACGTCCCTCACGACCGGCCGTTGGCCGAACGGCTGGCGACGGACGAGCTCAACGCCGACGCGGTCGGCGCTCGACTGCGGGCACTGACGCGCGGCGAGTGGCTCGCCGCATTGCCCGCTGGCTTCGGCGATACCGAACCCCGACCGTTCCGACTGGAATCGGGGGCGCTCCCCGACGGTCACCCGGACGGTGACGACCCGCTGGACGACACCGGACAGGTTCGGTTCGACGCCGCACGAACGCTGGCCACCGAGCGTACCCGAGAGGCGTACGGACTGACGCTCACCGACCCTGGAACTGTCGAGCCTGAAAGCGAGGTGGCCGAGCCCGACGCCGCGAGCCGCGTCGACAGCGCACTCCCCCATACCCAGCGCCTCCCACCGATGGTCACGTACGACGCCGCGAGTCATGCGCTCCAGTGTGCTGACTGCGACAACCGCTACGACCCCTCGATCGACGGGCTGCGTCGGGCGATCAGTTGCTGTTCGTCGCTCGCCGAGGCCGACCGCGCCGACATCCCGATCTGCGAAGTGAACCTCAAGCTCACGGCCGACGAACGGGCCGCGACCGAGTGGTCGGACACCCAGCTCCTCTTCCTCCAGGCCGTCTACAACGCCCAGCAACTCCGGTACGACCCGCTCGAATACGACCTCCTGTACGACTCGATGCTCCGCCTCGAAGAGTACGTCGGCATCGACAGCGAAGCGGTCCAGGACCTGCTCGACACCGACGTGCTGCGTCACGACACCGACCACCCACACCGCCTGTTCAGCGTCACCCCTGCAGGCCGGGAAGTGATCGGCGAGAGCTACCGACAGGGCGTCGACTACGGCCACGGCCAGGGTGATCTCGAAGAGTCCAGCCAACACGTCCTCGGTGTCGAGGTGGGCCGACGATGGCTCGAACAAGAGTTCGTTGACAATCCCGACTCACCGGCGACCGAGGTCGTCCCGTACTACGACCTCCCGGACTCCGAGCACCGACTCGACATCGCCGCACTCGACACTGACGGCGACGTGATTGTCCCTGTCGAGGTCGAACGCGTCAACAACGACCTTCGCAAGGCTACCCCCGCCGACTTCGACAAGATGGCCGCCTGCGACCCCGAAGCAGCGATTTGGATCGTTATGTCACAGCGCGATGGCCATGCCGTACTGGATGCGCTGTGCGACCCTGCCGATGGCGACCCGCGGGTCGAGGCGTCCTATGCGGAGACGACGCCACCCCAGCAGTTCACCATCGACACGGCTGGCCTGACCGCAATGTACCCCGTGAGGTGGCTTCGTGACCGTCTCGACTGACTGCCGATCGGTGGCCGGAGGCGAACCTCTGATGGCTCTACCGGTGGTCTGGGAGGCCGATAGAGCAGCGCGCTCATACTCGCTCCAGCGGTCGCAGGGCCGGGGAGAACACGGCTCGGCAGCCCTCCGTCCGTCCCTGGAGTCTCATCATCGGTGATTTCGACCGCAAGAACACCCGTGAGAACGCAATCAAGAGTGCAACCCACGCCACTGATACAGCGACCGACAGCCACCTGCAAGAGCGCCACCTAGCCAGCACTGGCGCTCTCCTGCTTGATTTCAACCAATGAGTGGTGAGCATGGCTCGGACCGGTATCAACATAAACGATGTCTGACCCCGAAACCGCATAACTGCAGCCGAATATGACGCATTGCAGGTCGCGAGGCGGTCGTCGGAGATGTCTATGACAGACGAAATACTGCATCAACAGCCCTCATCCATCAACACAACGCCATTCTTGAATCGCCACCGGGGCGATAGCGGTCAGTCATACTCACCTTCTTTACCCTTTCTTGCGGAGAGGTTGATTGATCGTGAACGCTCTCTCGTGAGCGGAGTGCGAGAAAAAGCGGTCATAACCGGCATAGGACCGTCGAAACCGATGATGAAAACCAGCGAGCGACTCGGCGATGATGACCGATCTTTGTGGTGGTAGCGATAAAGCGCTAGCCTGGTTGTCCACTCACCCGTGCGGTTCGAGAGATGGCACGCCCGACAGCAGGGAGTGGCTCGAATCGAGCAGGCATCTTCCTCGCTCTCGGCCGAGGGAAGCGAACGGAATGAGTCTGCCCGCGTGTGACAATCTGCTGTCGGCATTGACTGATCGGTCGCAGTGGGTTCGCTGGCGGACCGAGAAGTGCGATGGCGAGGCGACAAAGGTACCGATCGATTCGCAGATGGGGGATACACCTCGACGACCAACGGGACGACGTGGGTGACCTTCGACATAGCTCGTGAACATGCCGCCGAACGAGAGGTGGTCGACGGAATAGGGTTCGTGTCCACTGAAAACGATTCGTTCGTCGGAGTTGATCCCGACGACTCGGAATGTTGAGACAGACCAACCGAGCGGCCAAGCAAAAGACGATCATCAACCGGCTAGATTTGTATACAGAGATCCGTCCCACTGGAACGGGTTATCAAGTTCTCCTCGCCGCTGATCTGCCAGACCGCCGCAACTATTGAGCGAGATAGAGTTGTACGACCGGCCTGTGAATCAGATCCGCCCTGATATTGTCCGATTTTTAATACAAATATTCCATAGATTTAATTCAGGAGCTAGTAAGTAACGTCTATAGACCCTCCTTGGTCTGATGAGTTCGCTATGACAGTATCGGGGGCCTTACATCGAAAAAGAGCACTAATCGCAGTCAAGACATGAAACTCGGTGCTCTCTACGATATTGTCTAGTAATCCGTATAACCATGATCACCTTCCATCTTATTTCTTGCTTGGAATGCGACTCACTGCAAGAGGAGCGAGCAAGTTAACATAGCGGCACGATGAAAGAGTCAGCCAAAGAAGCACAATAACGGTAGTGATCCAAATATCAGTGATCGAATGAAGAACTCGACCACAAAATGGATATATTTCAGCCAGAAATGGGAATATCTCTCTCGACATAGTACACTTTCCGATAGGGGGGTCGTAGCTCGACGCAGATAACTGAAGAAGCGCTTTTAGCTAACAGGGAGTATTTTTAGTCGCAGAATAGAATGTTTGTCCGGGAGCAGCGGGAGCGAGACGAAGAGCGGTAGCTAAAACGTTGATATGACGCAAATACCGCGCCAATAGCGCCAATTATATTAATCATGATTGGATAGTGGCTCTTGGTATGACAGACAGTAGCGGAAAAACGAGGCGGCGATTCTTGCAGGCAACGGGGGCTACCGCGGCAGTTGCATTAGCGGGTTGTTCCAGTGACTCGAACAGCGAAAGTTCAGGGAATGATACCTCAGGAAACGAAACAGGCACTGGAACCGAAAACGGCGGGGAAGGATTCCAAGGACTCGACAGTTATCCATACGGAGCCAACGAAACGCGGGTCGGAGAGGCCAAGCGAGTGATGGAAGAGGCCGGATACGGGCCGGATAACCGATTCGAGCTCAACTGGCTTCAGTACACTAGCCCAGCGTGGACCGAGATGGCGAATACGATTCGCGCACGGTTGGAGTCAGCCTATATAGACATGAATATTAATGAGGCTGACTTCAGCGCTCTAATCGATACGACCGAGAAGGGGGAGCATGAGGCGTATACACTCGGGTGGATCGCTGACTACCCGGGGGGGCAGAACTTCCTTCAGCTTGTTGACCCACCCAACACCATCTACGACGCAGATGGATATACTCCGAACGGCGCACGACTGTTCTGGTCGGAGGACGCAAAGGGTGATGCCTCCGTTCGGCAGTATATGATCGACCAGTTCGACCAGATCACTGACAACCCAGGTAACAGTGATTCTGCGGAGACTGCACGCAATGAAGCAGCAGTCCGAATGGAAGAAGGCCTCTGGGAATCTGCTGCACTGCTGCCGATTTACCATCAAGCATCACAGGTATTCTGGTACGACCGACTCGACTACAACCCACCTGGGGGTATGGGTGGGTCCCGATCGAAAGAAAACATTTCAGTGAACGGACTCGAAGGAAAAAGCCGTCTGGATACTATCTCGGCAACCTTCAGTACGCTTGACCCGATTGCTTCGGGGAACACTGCTAGTGGGGGTAAGATTATGAACATGTTCGACGCCCCCATGAACTACCAGAACGGGACGACAGAAGTCCAACCCCTCATTGTCGAGGATTATACCTCGAACGATGACCTGACGGAATACGAATTCACTCTTAAAGAGGGGATCCAGTTCCACGGCGACTATGGTGAGGTCACCGCCTCTGACGTCGTATACTCAATCCGGCGGCTCGTCGAATCTACGAACTCGACGAACACGTACTTCCCCATCTCCGTGCTAGATATTGCGCGCGAAACTGACGACGATGGGAATGTGGTTTCAGGATCTACTGGTGTTGAAGCAACGGGTGACTACACCTTCAAGATCACGCTGAACAACCCATTCACGTATGTCCTTCCGGTACTCGCGTACTCGGCGTTCTCCGTCGTTCCAGAGGGAATCGTTGGTGATATCGAGGGCTACGAGGGCGAGATGGGGTACGAGGAGTTCTCCACCTCTAATCCCATCGGCTGTGGTCCATTCCAGTTTGCGAACTGGGAATCCGGGAACGGTGGTTCGTTCTCTGCAGACCGTTTCGACGACTACCATGGACAGATGGCAGCAATCGAGGGGATTGACTCGGCGATTATCACGGACACAACAGCACGGTTCAATTACTTCTTGAACGGCAATGCGGACGTCGCTGCAATTCCAACTGCACAGTATAACCCGAACAAGGCCGACCTAGGACAAGCAGAAGGGGGACAAGCGACGGGTACGTATGGTCCACTCGAGAACGACCAGACGGTCAACATGGCTGAAACGTCCTCAATAAACACCTACTTCGTCGGGTTCCACATGGAGAAGGTGCCAAAGGCAGTCAGGCAGGCCATGGCATACGTCATCAATCAGGAGCAGTTCGTGAACAGTGTGTTTAAGGGACGCGGTAATGGTGCGTTCCATCTACAGCCGCCCCAGGTTTTCCCCGGCGGTGCAGAAGCCTATGAAAGCCACTGGCAAGGAAGTGGCAGCGGCAGTGGTGGTAGTGGTGGCAGTACCAGCAGCGGTAATAGCAGCGGTAATAGCAGCGGTAGCTAAGCCAACACTACTCCGACCGTATCGATATACTCAAATCCTCGACTACCAATCGGCCAATCAGACAGCGTTTGGCTGTGGGATTTAGCCCATCAGGTATTACAAAATGAAAACAATAGACTCACTGTCGAACTGTGTAGCTCCACCACAAGCTAGAGGTCGGGTTTCTGTGAGAGGTGTCACATGGGCGAAGTCCATAGTAGGTACTCTGGGCTTTGCCTGCCATCCCACAGCACCCGTAGAGGGTAGTAGTATCAAATGAATCGGCTCCTCTATCTCGTAAAGCGGTTGATTCTGGGCATACCCGTGATTCTATTCGGCCTGACAATGTCATTTCTAGTTATGTATTTGGGGCCACTTGACCCAGTACTATCGATACTTGGCCGAGACGCAAATCCAGAAGCAGCTCGTCAGTTGCGTATCGCACTCGGAATTGCCTATCCAGATGGATCACGAGTTCCGCTTTGGGACCAGTACTTCATGGTAATGACAGACCTGTTCACGCTGAATTTCGGCCAATCATGGGTCATTCAGCGGAACGTCCCAGTGGTTGATGTTATTCTTGGTCGAATGCCAGCGACATTGTGGCTGGGGTTCTGGTCTGTGGTCATCGCCATCGTGTTTGGGGTACCCATAGGGATCTATGCCGGAATTCGGGCAAACACGTGGGGCGACTACTTGGCCTCTGGAGGCGGTATCATCTGGCGAGCAATGCCCAACTTCTGGCTTGCTGTGATGATTGCTGGTAGTCTCTCTGCAGGTGGACTCCTCTCCTGGTATCGAGGGTTCTGGGTACGAACAGATGTTATCGGAACACCCGATGAAGTCGCCAATCTGTTCAACACGATAGACCTGTTCAACGGGGTCCCAGTACTGGACCTGCTATTCATTCCAGTGCCAAATATACAGAATATGGCGATAGCGTTTAAATGGATTCTTCCCGCAGCACTGGTGCTGGGTTCAGCATCGATGGGGAATGAGATCCGCATTGCTCGAACCGCGGTTCTCGAGAGCATCAACTCGAAGTATGTCGAGACAGCGAAGGCGAAAGGGCTCTCGACACGGCGAATTATCGCCAAGCACGTCGGTCGTAATGCCGTTGTGCCGCTTCTCCCCGTGATTATGAATGAGTTCTACCTGCTCATTGGCGGCTCAGTTCTCGTCGAACAGGTGTTCAGCATCAACGGCCTCGGGAATCTGTTTTTCCGGTCGATACTGGGCCCAGATATCCCGGTTGTAATGGCTCTCGTCTTCGTATTCGTCATTATTCAAGTGGTGCTGAACATCGCTCAGGACCTGCTCTATACGTTCATCGATCCGCGGATCGCATTGGAGGATGCTGACTAATCATGTGTGCAAATTCAACAAACGAAGCGACAAGAGGAGGCCCGTTCCAACGGGATGAGTCATCACTGCGAGCGCGTATCGCAGAAAATCCTAGGCCCGCGATTCGGTGGGCAACCGTTGCAGGATTACTGCTATTGGTGGAGCTGGGAGCATTCTTGGGAGGGGTACTAACCCTGCTGGATGCACTAGTCATGGGGATAACGGCATTCTTCGACGTCCTCATTGGGTTAGTGTCTCCTGGCGCTTCCCAGGCCATTGTGGGGGTGCAACAGGGGCTATCGAATGCGATTTCAGGATTTCGGGAGGTAGCAGAATCGCTCCCGACATTACTGAGCCGCCAGCTAATCCCGAATCAAGGCCACTTAGCTGGTGCTGATGGCCCCTGGGTTGGAACCTTCCTCGGTCTAGAGCCTGCGTTCGCGTGGGCACTCCGTGTGTTGCTGGTCCTTGTGTACGCACTGTTCGCCTTTTACTGGATATTCCAGGGCTGGCTCATTTACAGGAATAACTATCGACGTGCCAACTGGGCCCCTTCAGACGATATTGTTAATAAACTGAGAAATCACCGATGGGGGCAGTTTGGGATACTCATCGTCTTACTCTTCTTAACGATGGCGCTATTCGGATCCACCCTTAGTCCAACGACTGTTAGCCAGAATATCCAATCGCCATATGGGTCTGAGATCCAGTTCTACTCCGAGGAGAGCGGCCAAGTTGAATCAATTACGCCCGGAGACGCCAATTTCAACTCGAAGTCAAAGGGGGCAGGTGATCAGAACGTCGCTCCGTTCAGCTACGATCAGTACAACCGCTATCATCCGTTCGGGACCCTTCCAAACGGGAGAGACCTGTTCACATTTATGATGGGGGGAGCACGGATTACGCTCATTGTCGCAGGATTATCCATTGGCCTCAGTGCACTTCTCGCAATGGTGTTCTCGATGCTCTCTGCGTACTACAGCGGTAGTGTTGACCTCGGCATTCTTACCACGGCAGACGGTATTGTATCGGTACCACAGCTCCTACTGCTGATTATGGTAAGTGCAGTGTTTGCTAACCACTGGTTGGCAGGTGTTCTTGACGGAGGATTTTTACTTGCATTGATATTTGCGTTCACTGGATGGCCGGGGCTGTGGCGGGCAGTCCGAGGACCTGCCCTCCAAGTGGCCCAAGAAGAGTGGGTCGACGCCGCGAAAAGCTTCGGGCAGCGTCCACGCGTTATCATGCGAAAGCACATGTTCCCATATGTAATGGGCTACCTCCTGGTATACGCATCTATGTCAGTAGGAGGGATAATCATCGGACTCGCTGCGCTCTCGTTCCTGGGTAACGGTCTTGGAATCTCCCCACCGACTCCAGCCTGGGGACGGGCAATATCACAAGGCCAGAGCTACGTGGCAGGGCCGTCCTGGCACATTTCGCTGATTCCTGGACTGATGATCGTCATCCTCGTCACGGGATTGAATGCTCTCGGCGACGGACTTCGAGACGCAATCGACCCCGAAACTGAAAGCAGCACTGGAGAACAAGCCGCAGCAGGTGGAGGTGCATGATGCAGACAGACACGAGTCAAGGGAAAACCGAAGAAGAACTAAAGGAAGACACAGACGGGGAGCCTATCCTGTCAGTGAAAAACTTGCAAACAGTGTTCTACACTGATCGGGAGACAATTCGGGCTGTAGATGGGATTAGCTTCGACGTAAAGCAAGGGGAAACCGTCGGTATTGTAGGCGAATCAGGGTCTGGGAAGAGTGTGACTGCGCGGTCGCTCATGGGACTCATTGAAAGCCCAGGGAAGATACTATCTGGTTCATCAATCCAGTTTGATGGGAAGGAGCTAACAGAATATACAGATAAACAGTATCAGGAGATCCGAGGGAGTGGCCTTGGGATGGTGTTTCAGGATCCACAACAGTCGATGAATCCTGTCTACACCGTCGGAAACCAAATTATGGAAGCCCTCAGGTTCAACCAAGGGCTGCGTGGTGAAGAGGCCCGTGAGGAAGCGGTAAATCTTCTTGAATCCGTCGCGATCCCGGATGCATCACGCCGACTCAACGAGTATCCACACGAGTTTTCGGGCGGAATGCGCCAACGGGCCGTCATTGCGATGATGCTCGCCTGTGACCCAGACTTTCTCATCTGCGACGAGCCAACCACGGCGCTGGACGTAACAATTCAGGCGCAGATTCTCGATTTACTCGGGGAGCTGCAAGAGGAGCGTGGGCTTTCAATCCTGTTCATCACTCACGACATGGGGGTGATCGCCGAAATAGCGGATCGCGTTAACGTCATGTATGCAGGAGAGATCGTGGAAACGGCACCAGTAGAAGAACTGTTCGCAAACCCCCGTCACCCCTACACACAAGGGTTGCTTGACGCGATACCAGGCGAACGGTCCGGCAATGAACGGCTCCGGACGATTGAGGGGGATGTCCCAACGCCGAATGAGCCAGCCACCTATTGTCGGTTCGCACCACGATGTCCAGAAGCATTCGACGCGTGCGACCAAGTTCACCCAGAGCACGTACAAGTAGGTGAAAGCGATGAGCATACCGCGGCATGTCTGCTTTACCCCAGCGATAAAGACGAGGAATCTCGCGTAGCACATCACCGATCACTTGGAGCCGATTCTACCACGGAGAGTGATACAGTATGAGCAAGACAACTGGCCAATCAGACCTTGAGCAACGTACACAGAGCGAAACGCTACTCGAAGTGCGGAATCTCAAAAAATACTATGGTGGAGATGGGTTCTTTGCCGATGCTCCTGTGAAGGCAGTCAATGACGTTAGCTTCCAAATCAAAGAGGGTGAGACCTTTGGATTAGTCGGCGAATCTGGGTCGGGAAAGAGCACTCTCGGAAGGACTCTCATCCAATTGGAGACTGCTACAGAAGGCGAGATATTATTCGATGGGACAGATGTTACGTCGCTCAGCGGTTCTGAGTTGAAGGAATGGCGTCGAAACGCTCAGATGGTCTTCCAGGACCCTGAATCGAGCCTCAACGACCGGATGACGGTCGGTGAAATTATCCAAGAGCCACTAGACGCCCATGGTTGGGAGACAAAGCAAGAACGTCGTCAGCGCGTAGTCGAGCTTCTGTCACAGGTCGGTCTTCGAAAGGAGCACTACTTTCGATATCCACACCAGTTCTCTGGAGGACAGCGACAACGAGTTGGTATTGCGCGGGCACTAGCGCTTGAGCCGGAGTTCGTAGTTCTGGACGAACCCGTAAGTGCGCTCGACGTTAGTGTTCAGGCGAAAATCATCACGTTGCTCGAGGACTTACAGGACGAGTTCGACCTGACGTATCTCTTCATCGCCCACGACCTATCTGTAATTCGCCATATTTGTGACCGGGTTGCAGTGATGTACCTTGGAAAGATTATGGAGCTCGGAGAGACCGAGGAGCTTTACAACGATCCAGAGAATCCGTATACCCAATCGCTTCTGTCGGCAATCCCTCGACCAGATCCAACAGCCTCCCGAGAGCGCATTATGTTACCTGGGACGCCGCCCAGTCCACGGGACCCCCCCAAAGGTTGCCAATTTGCGACGCGCTGTCCCGCTAAGATTCGACCGCCGGAATACGAACACCTCGATAGCGAGGTGTGGGATGCAATCGAGCGGTTCCGTGAAGTTATCCGAGAACGTTCACGAATTGAGTTGGGGACATCCGATCGAGTCAGACGCCGGTTAGGCCTGTTCTCGAGATACGACGACATAGAGGAAGCATATGAAGATCTCTTCAGGCAACTTGATTTGCCAAACGACGTGAACGAACCTCTGCAAACCGCAGTCGAACAGGTGAAAGACGGACGCCCAAGAGATGCGCGACAACATCTCCACAATACGTTTGGCAGCGTCTGCGATAATGAGCGTCCGGAGTTCCATACAGTGAGTGAAACAGGCCGTCAGAGCTATTGCCATCGACATATGTCGGAGTATGAGGACGTCGAACCAGTCCTTGCCCGGCGGATCGATGAGGAATAGTCGACGAGAGCTGAAGGTAATTGAGTTTACCCTCTGGGTAGGCACTGTGGCCGGAGGAATCATTGCGTTCAGTGCCGTCCTGTCGTTTCTTTTCGGTGACGGGCTACTTACCCTCAAGTACGTATTGTTCGTTATTGGAGTGCTCATGTTCGGCGTTGGGAGTTTCGGTATCCAACCGGAGCGACCCCACAAAAACAAGAAGCTACTCACCACGGACAACGATACAGAATACGCGTTCGAAGAGCGAATACAAGACGCGCTTCCCTCAGACGAAGATAGACTGCTTCTTGAAGAGCGAATCAGCAGAGATACGAAGATATTCGTCGCGAGTATCATCGTATTGGGAGTATCGTTGTTTCTTGAGGCTGGAATTGGCATTTCGAGTTGAGCGACGTTGCCTCGGTGTGGAACAGGCAATACCTCGCCCATCATAGACAGTATGAACAACTACTAGATCTTCGGAAACTCCATCCCCCAATCATAGCAACCGAGTTCTCGCATCCTTTATTGGAATCCATCCTTTGACAGAGGTATGGTTGGAGAGAATCCAGAACACGGCGGTCATGATAGACTCGAACGAGTTGGCGACCCCGATACGGTGAGGGATGGGGTCGAGCAGATGCTCGCCGACACAAAAGCAATGATAGCTGATCGGGAGCAAAACGGGTATGAAACATTATTGTTATCTGCTGGGGACACAACCCCAAAGAACCCGACATCGGGGAAAACTGATGAGTGGGGACTCACGTACATCATTTCAGGTGACAAAGAAGAGTCACTTTTAGAGTTTGACTCACGCGCAGATTTCGATGAGACGATAGTTTACCAGAAAATTCAATCAAATAATGTCTTTATCGTAATTGAGCGTATCGATACTGATCAACAGCTATCATTATTCATTTCAGGAACATACCGGATGCAGTTCGCCTCAGAGATGGTTCGGACATCCATGGAACGAGGGGAGATGCATTCGCATATAAAGAAACTCGATGGGACATCACTCGTCTCCTACCGATATGACGAACCAGAGAAGTTTTTCCCAGACCCAGACCGATACTATCAATTCGAAACGAACGGTCAGTAACGTGTTTCCGTACTCAGAGTCGGAGTACGTCGTTAGGCACGGGGGAGATGGACAGCAATAGCTCTTCCACACTCATTATTGTCACTAGAGACATCAGTACAAGCAATTGAATGATGTCTAGCTAACGGCTGTGTGAGCGGTCGCCGTGGATGTGCAACGCCTTTGTACGCGGGCGGAGTCAGGGTGACACATGAACGTCGCAGACGCCATGACGCCGGGCGACGACGTCGTGACGGTGTCGCTACCGGGCAACCGCGACGACGCGCTGGAGTATCTCCGCACCGGTGAGTTCTCCTCCGTCGCCGTCGTGAAACCGAACGACGAGGGCGAGGTGTTCCGGGGACTCGTCTCCCGGGAGGGCCTCATCAACAACCCCGACGAGGACCAGCTCGCACTGCTCGTCGAGGACGGTCCGACCATCGGCAGCGACGCCTCGCTGGAGGACCTCGCCGCGGTGATGCGCGACCACGAGGCCCGACGGGTCCCCGTCGTCGACGGCGACACGCTGGAGGGAATCGTCACCATCACGGACGTCGTCCGTGCCATCGCGGAGGGCGACGCCGACGGCGACAGCGAAGTCGGCGACCTGGCGACGACGGCCATCAACTGCGTCTACGCCGAGACGCCGCTGGCCGTGGTCGAGCGGGAACTGTCGTACGCGGACGTCCCGTACGGTCTCGTCGTCGACGAGGACGACGACGGCGTCGACACCGTCGGCATCATCACCGAGGCCGACATCATCGAGGTGGCCGAGGTCGTCGAGGGCGAGGGCGAGACGGGCGACTCCATCGCCGACGAGGACGACGACTGGAAGTGGGAGGGCATCAAGGCGGTCGGCAACCGCTACATCCCGACCCGTGACGTGGAGTTCCCCGAGGGCACCGCCGCGGAGTTCATGAGCGACGACATGGTGACGCTCTCGCGGAAGAAGACCGCCCAGCACGCCGCGCGACAGATGCTGAAACACGACATCGAGCAGATTCCGCTGATGAGCGGCAGCGAACTCGTGGGCATCGTCCAGGACATGGACCTCCTGAAGTCGCTATGAGCGACGGCGCCGACCTGATGGAACTCGCCAAGCGCCGCGGCTTCTTCTTCCAGGGCAGCGAGGCGTACGGCGGCGTCGCGGGATTCTACACCTACGGCCCACAGGGTGCGAGCCTGAAGGCGAACGTCGAGGACGCCTGGCGCGACCGGTTCGTCACCCGCGAGGGCCACATGGAGATCGACGCCCCCACCATCATGCCCGAACCGGTCTTCGAGGCGTCGGGCCACCTCGACGGCTTCGACGACATGATCGTCGAGTGCCCCGAGTGCGGCGAGTCCCACCGCGCCGACCACCTCGTCGAGGACGCGACGGACGTCGAGGACGCCGAGAGCCTCCCGACCGACCAGGTGGAGGCGCTCATCGCGGACAACGATATCACGTGTCCCTCCTGCGGTGCGCCGCTGGCGGGCGTCGACGTGTCGGCGTTCAACCTGATGTTCGAGACGGACATCGGTCCCGGCTCCTCACAGCCCGGCTACCTCCGCCCGGAGACCGCCCAGGGCATCTTCGTGGAGTTCTCCCGGCTGAAGGAGTACGCCCGGAACCAGTTGCCGTTCGGCGTCGCACAGGTCGGCCGCGCCTACCGCAACGAGATATCGCCGCGACGCGGCCTCGTCCGCGTCCGGGAGTTCACGCAGGCCGAACTGGAGCACTTCGTCGACCCCGAGGCCGACGAGCCACCCCTCGACCGCGTTCGGGACGTGGAACTCCCCCTCTACTCCGCGGAAGCCCAGCAGGGCGACGGCGGCATCGAGACGACGACCGTCGGCGAGGCCGTCGACGAGGGTATCATCACGAGCGACTGGGTGGCGTTCTACCTCGGCGTGGCCCGCGACTGGTACGAGCGCATCGGCGTCGACATGGACCGCTTCCGGTACCGCCAGCACCTTCCCGGCGAACTCGCCCACTACGCGAGCGACTGCTGGGACGCCGAGGCCGAGATAGACGGCAACTGGATCGAGATAACGGGCTTCGCCTACCGCGGCGACTACGACCTCTCGAAGCACGCGAAGTACGCCGACGCCGACTTCACCGTGTTCCAGCAGTACGACGACCCCGTCACCGTCGAGCGAGCGGTCGTCGAGCCGGACATGAGCGTCCTCGGCCCCGAGTTCGGTGGCGCTGCCGGAGCCATCGCGGAGGAACTCGACCGGATGGCTGCGGCGGGCGACGAGCAGTTCGACGACCTGAGCGACGCGGACACCGTCGAGGTGACCGTCGACGTTCGCGAGACGCGAAGCGACTCGCGAGCCAACCAGAACGCGGAGCGTTCTGGTGACGACGAGACGTACGCCGTCCCCGCCGACGCCCTCGACTACCGCGTCGAGGAGGTGACGGAGGCGGGCGAGCACGTCACGCCCCACGTCGTCGAGCCGTCGTTCGGCGTCGACAGGCTGGTGTACACCGTCCTCGACCACGCGCTCCGGACCGACGAGGTCGACGACGAGGAGCGGTCGTACCTCGCCGTCCCACCGGAGGTCGCCCCGACGACGGTCGGTGTCTTCCCGCTGATGAGCAAGGACGGCATGGACGACCGGGCGCGCGACCTCGCCGCCACGCTCCGGCAGGCGGGGCTGAGCGTCGCCTACGACGACTCCGGTGCCATCGGTCGGCGCTACCGACGACAGGACGAGGTCGGCACGCCCTACGGCGTCACCGTCGACTACCAGACGCTGGAGGAAGAGACCGTCACGCTCCGCGACCGGGACTCGACCGACCAGGTCCGCCTCCCGGTCGACGACCTGCCCGCCGCTATCGCCGACCTCCGTACCGGCGGTGCGCTGGCCGACTGGGGCGACCCCGTCGAGTAGCGTCGTGGTCCTGCCCGCCGAGGTCCAGCGCCGACTCGTCCACGCGACCGGCGCTGGCATCCCCATCACGTACCTCCTGTTCGACATCCCGTGGCGCTGGGTCCAGGCAGCCTGGACCGTCTGTGCCCTTCTGGGGCTCGTTCTCGAAGCGCTGCGACTGTCGGGAGCCGTCCAGTGGCGCATCTTCGACACCCTCACCCGCGAGTACGAGCAGGACAACCTCGCGGGGTACGCGCTGTACCTCCTCTCGATGGCGGGCGTCGCGTGGCTGTTCCCGCCGAGTGCCGTCGAGGGCGCGGCCGTCGCGGGGATGCTGATGCTCGCGCTCGGCGACCCGGTCAGCGGGTTGCTCGGGTCGGGCGAACTCCAGTCGGTGAAGGGGTGGCCCGTCCTCGTCGCGATGTTCGCGGTCTGTCTCGCCATCGCGCTGGGCGTCGGCCTGGCTCCAATCCCGGCCGTCGCGGGCGCGGCGGCCGCGACGCTCGCCGACGGCGTCAAACCCGTCGTCGCCACCTACGTCATCGACGACAACCTCACCATCCCCCCGGCCGCGGCCGTCGGCGTCGCGCTGGGGTGGCTCGTCGTCGGGATGGCCTGACGGGACCGGCGACCCCACCAGAACCGACGAGCACACCGTGGTGAACGAACGAATCTCCAGTGATCGCCGAATCGAGTGGTCGCCGTATCGTGTTCTCCAGTCGAAACGAAGGGCTTCGTGACCCACTCGTGGAGGCGTCGTCACCGAGAGACGTTCGGAGCGCGGCGCTCAGAAACAGCGAGTCACAGCCAGTGTCGTCAGCCAGTTGTCTGACGTACGGCAGCCGGATAGCAGACAGTCCGGCGAGTGGGACTGTCCGACATCCGTCAGCCACTCGACCGACGTGCGTCTTCAAACGGCGTCAGACGCTGGTCTGACGGTTCCGTCATCGGTGAGCGTCAGACGTCGCCTAGTGTCACGGTTCTGCACTCGAAGTGAAGGGGTTGGGAACATCCCCCGTGACATCGACCCGGGAGGGAGCCATCACGGGGCCGAACCGGATTGCTGCGTCGGGCCGACGCGCCGAGGCACGTTTTATACCTCGCCGACTGCTCGATTCGGCTATGACCGTCTACGAGAGCGACCTGCCGGGCGTCGGCAAGAAGTTCGAGGTGGAACTCGACGGCGAGTCGCGCCTCGTCATCGTCATCCACAACACCGGGAGACGTGAGCTGTTCCTCCGCGAATCCGAGGACGCGGACGCAGAGAAGCTGTTCGGACTCTCGGACCGTCTCGCTCGACAGGTCGGGACCATCATGGAGGGGGCGTACTTCCAGCCCATCCGCACCGAGAGCATCGACACCGTCCTCTCCGACGACACGCTCATCGAGTGGGCGAAGGTCCAGCCCGAATCGCCGCTGGTGGGGAAGACGCTCGCCGAGACCACCCTGCGACAGGACCTCGGCATCTCCGTCATCGCCATCCAGCGCGGCGAGAATACCATCGAGAACCCCGCTGCCGACACGGACATCCGTGCAGACGACACGCTCGTCGTCCTCGGGTCGCGCGACGCGTGTCGGCAACTCGACGACGTCGTCACCGGAGGCGAAACCGAGGACGGAGACGAGGACGTGGATGGCTGAGGGCACGACGCTGCTCGCCGTCGGCGCGATGTTCCTCGCGCTCGTCCTCGCGGGGGTCGTCGCCCGTCGACTCGGCGTGTCGGTCATCCCACTCTACATCGTCGCGGGTATCGGCGTCGGCGAACTGGCGACCCGTGTCCTCCCGGAGACGACGCCGCTGGTCCCTCAACCGACGAGCGAGTTCGTCGCGCTCGGTGCGGAGCTGGGCATCGTCTTCCTGCTGTTCTTCCTCGGCCTGGAGTTCAGCGTCGAGCGCCTGCTGGCGAGTCGCGACCGAATCCTCTCGGCGGGCGTGCTCGACCTGGGGGTGAACTTCCCCGTCGGGATGGCCATCGGCCTGGTCGCGGGCTGGTCGCTCACCGAGGCGTTCGTCCTCGGCGGCGTCGTCTACATCTCCTCGAGTGCCGTCATCACCAAGTCGCTCATCGACCTGGGGTGGATCGCCAACGCGGAGTCCGAACCGATGCTCGGGACGCTCGTCTTCGAGGACCTCTTCATCGCGCTCTACCTCGCGGTGCTGTCGGCCGTCGTCCTCGGCGGCGGTGACCTCGCGACGGCCGTGGAGGGTGTCGGTGTCGCCGCCGCCTTCCTGCTGGTGTTGGTCGTCGGCGTCGTGAAGGGTGGAGCGCTGTTCGCGCGCTACCTCGCGGTCGACTCGAACGAACTGTTCGTGTTGCGCGCGGTGGCGGTGGCGACGCTCGTCGGCGGTATCGCGCTCGAACTCGGCGTCAGCGAGGCCGTCGCCGCCTTCTTCATCGGGATGGGCTTCTCGAGCACGCGCCACCTCGAACCGCTCGAACGCCTGCTTGCGCCGATTCGAGACGTGTTCGCGGCGGTGTTCTTCTTCTACATCGGGCTGACGACCCAGCTAGCGCTCGTCGGTGGGGTCGTCGGCCTCCTCGCCGTCGCCGTCGTGCTGACGACGCTGTCGAAACTCGTCTCGGGCTACGCGACGGGCCGTCGGGTGTACGACCTCGACCACCGCCGCTCGGTGCGCGTCGCCGCCGGGATGGTCACCCGCGGGGAGTTCTCGCTCATCATCGCGGCGCTGGTCGCCGGGGCTGCCTCACCGGTGCTCGCCGAGACGGTTCCGGCGTTCGCCGTCGGCTACGTCCTCGTGATGAGCGTCCTCGGCACGCTGGCGATGCAGTACGCCGACCGACTCGCGGGGCTGATTCCAGCGTCGTCGTAGTCCTGCGGGGAGCCGGGTGGGCTGTCCCGAGGAGACGGCTACCGGAACCGCCGTCGCGGAACGCAACACGGAACGGGGACCCCCGCGAACCGACACGCAGTGAGCGTCGTCTCGAACCTCGGCTACCTGCTCGTCGTTCTCTGTCTCGGCGTCGCCGGGCGGTCCGCCGGCCTCCTGACCGAGACCCGGACGGACCTGCTCACCACCTTCGCCTTCTACGTCGCACTCCCCGCCCTCGTGTTCGGTTCCACAGCCTCGAAGTCGCTCGACGAGGTGCTCGAACCGCGCCTCGTCGTCGGGTTCTGGGCGGTGCTGTTCCTCGTCGCGGCCGTCGCCTGGGTCGTCCACCGACGCGAGTCCTCGCCCGCCAGGCGGAGCGTCGCCGTCGTCCAGTCGTACCACTGCAACCTCGGCTTCCTCGGCCTGCCCATCGTCGACGCGGCGTTCGGGGGGAGCGTGACCGCGAAGGCGAGCCTCGTCCTCGGCGTCGGGGCGCTGACGCAGGTCCCCCTCACGCTCGCGGTGTTCGCCTTCCTCACCGACACGGACACGCCGCTCCGAACCGAACTCCGGGGGTACCTCACCAACCCCGTCCTGCTCTCGCTCGTCGCCGGACTGGGCGCTGCGGCGCTCGGCGTGTCGATTCCGGGGACGGTCTCGGCCGGTCTCGGAGCGGTGGCGGACCTCGCGCTCCCGGCCGCCCTCGTCGCCATCGGTGCGTCGCTGTCGCTGGAGCGCGAGTCGGTCGACCTCCCGACGGTCGGGTCGGTGCTGGTCGTCAAGATGTTCGTGATGCCCGCCGTCGCGCTCCTGACGTTCTGGGCGCTCTCTGCGGACCTCTCGACGACCCGAGCGGGCGTGCTGATGCTCGCGATGCCGACGGCCGTCTCGACGTTCGTCTACGCGACCGAACTCGGCGGCGACGCCGACCTCGCCTCGGCGAACGTGTTCGTCACCACCGTCGCGTCGGTCGTCACCGTCCTCGCCGTCCTGCAGTTCGTCGGCTGAGTGTCGACCGAGCGACGGCCGAGCGTCCGGCAGGGCCAGCGGGACGTCGGTTCACTTTCACCCCGATACGCGAACCCTTAACCACGAACGCGCGCCAGTCTCCCACAGATGGCGGCAACCAGCGAGTCCGACGCGGAGACCATCGACGGCCCACTGCTCACGCCGGGGCTACTCCAGCACCGTGAGTACCAGGTCGAACTCGCCGAGGCCGCACTACGTGACCAGACGCTCGTCTGCCTGCCGACGGGCCTCGGGAAGACGGCGGTGAGCCTGCTCGTCACCGCCCAGCGCCTCCACGACGTGGGCGGGAAGTCCCTCCTGCTCGCCCCGACGAAACCCCTCGTGAATCAGCACGCCGACTTCTACCGCGAGGCGCTGACGATTCCCGACGACGAGATAGTGGTGTTCACGGGCGAGGTCCGACCCGACGACCGCGCGGAACTGTGGGAGTCCGCGCGGGTCGTCATCGCCACGCCGCAGGTCGTCGAGAACGACCTCGTGGGCAACCGCATCTCCCTGCGCGACGTCACCCACCTCACGTTCGACGAGTGCCACCGCGCGACCGGCGACTACGCGTACTGCTACATCGCCGAGCGCTACCACGAGGACGCGGCGAACCCGCTCGTGACGGGGATGAGCGCCTCGCCGGGTGGCGACAAGGAGGAGATTCTAATCGTCTGCGAGAACCTCGGCCTGCGCGAGGTGGAGGTGATGACCGAGGCCGACTCCGACGTGAGCGAGTTCACCCACGACACCGAAGTGGAGTGGGAGCGCGTCGAGCTGCCGGAGACGGTCATCGAGATACGCGACGCGCTCAACGAGGTCATCTCGGACCGACTGGAGAAGCTGAAACAGCTGGGGGTGACGAACTCGACGAACCCCGAGATGTCCCAGCGCGACCTCAACTCGATTCGGTCGGAGCTCCAGAAGATGATGAGCAACGACCAGTCCGAGGGCTATCAGGGGATGTCGGCCCACGCCGAGATAATGAAGCTCCGGCGGGCGGTCGAACTCGTCGAGACGCAGTCCGTCGAGTCGCTCCGGCGGTACTTCGAGCGCCAGCGCAACGCCGCACGCTCCTCGGGCGCGTCGAAGGCCTCCCAGCGGTTCGTCTCGGACCCGCGCGTCCAGGAGGCGATGCGCCGCGCCGAGGCGTTCGACGACCTCCACCCGAAGTTCCGCCGGGCGCGCATCCTGCTCGCCCAGACGCTCGGCATCGAGGAGGGCGAACGCGTCATCGTGTTCACCGAGTCCCGCGACACCGCCGAGACCCTGACGGAGTTCTTCGGCGACCACTTCTCGACGCACAAGTTCGTCGGCCAGGGCGACAAGGAGGGGTCGGACGGGATGACCCAGAAACAGCAACAGGAGACGCTCGACGCGTTCCGGGACGGCGAGTTCGAGGTACTCGTCTCGACCTCGGTGGCCGAGGAGGGGCTAGACGTTCCCGAGGTCGACCTCGTACTGTTCTACGAACCCGTTCCGAAGGGCATCCGCGCCATCCAGCGCAAGGGCCGGACGGGCCGCCAGACCGAGGGGAAGGTCCACGTCCTGCTCGCCGAGGACACGCGCGACGAGGCGTACTTCTGGATATCACGCCGCGAGGAGAAGCGCATGGAGGAGGAACTGCGGTCGCTCAAGAGCGTCGCGGGCGAGGTGAACGAGGAACTCGGCCAGCACGGACTCGACGAGTTCGAGAGCGCGAGCAGTGAGCGCGAGTCCGATGCCGGGACCGAACCTGACGACGAGAGCGACGTACCTGCCGACGACGAGGCCGGCGACGGAGCCACGACGCCGACCGGAGACGGAGGGGACGACGGGCAGTCCGGGCTGGACGCGTTCGCGACGGGCGGTGCGAGTGCGAGCGAGACGACGCCCGAACGGGCCGACGAGCGTGGCGAGAACCGCGGGAGCGATGCGAGCGACGAGAGCGAGACCGACTCGGGAGCAGGGGACGACGAACCGGCTGTCGACGAAGACGACGAGGACGCGACGGTAGCGACGGCCCGCGACGACGGCGAGACGGTCGAGATCGTCGTCGACCAGCGGGAACTCGACGCCAACATCGCGCGGGACCTCTCGACGCGCGACGGCATCACCACTCGACTCGAGACGCTCGCGGTCGGGGACTACGTCCTCTCGGACCGCGTCGTCGTCGAGCGCAAGTCCGTCGAGGACTTCCTCGACACGCTGGTCGGCGGCGACCGCTCGATGTTCGAGCAGGTGAAAGACGCCGCGCGGCACTACTCGCGGCCCGTCGTCATCGTGGAGGGCGAGGACCTCTACGGCGCACGCAACGTCCACCCGAACGCCATCCGTGGCGCACTCGCCTCGCTCGCGGTCGACTTCGGCGCGTCCATCCTGCGGACGACCGACGAGGCCGACACCGCGGACCTCGTCGAGGTCATCGCCCGACGCGAACAGGAGGAGTCCGAGCGCGCGGTGAGCGTCCACGGCGAGAAGGCCGCGAAGACGCTCACCGAGCAGCAGGAGTACGTCGTCGGCTCCATCGCCGACGTGGGGCCGGTCACCGCTCGCTCGCTGCTGGAGCACTTCGGGAGCGTGCAGGCAGTGATGACCGCGAGCGAGGAGGACCTGCAGGAGGTGGCGGGCGTCGGCGCGGTGACCGCCGAACGCGTCCGCGAGGTCGTCGGGAGTGACTACGAGTAGCTGCGGGCGGTCAGCAGGGTACACAGCCGACAAGAAACACCGACCAGCGACCGGCGGGGAACAGAACCGATTACTTCTCGGCGTCTCTGACGGCCGCGAGCGCGTTCGCGGCGTCCTCGACCGCAGCGAGGTACTCGCGCGAGCGGGCGAGGTCGTCCGTCCGTTCGGCCTCGTCGGCGAATCGGGTGACCGTCCGGGCGAGCGACGCGCGTGCCTCGCCGAGGTCGGTGTGTGTCTGCTCTCCTCGGGCTGGCGTCGAGCGACGCTGCGAGTCGGTGGCGTCCGGTTCGGGCGTCGGGGTCCGGGGTGAGGAGTCGTGCCCGTCGAGAGAGGTCGCGTCCGACGGCGACTCGACCGGCGTCTCTGGAATCGAAGCCGGTGGCTCCGTGGCCGAGCCGTCGGCCACATCGGCCGCGTCGGAGCGGGGAGGCGTGTCGGGGGCGGGAGTCTCGTTCGGTGTGGGCGTTTCCTCCGGGACAGCAGCGTCGCCCCTCGTTCCTGCGGCGGGGTCTACAGACTGCGTCTCCTGGCCGCCGGCGCGACAGGTGGGGCAGAACTCCTCGCCGTCGTAGCGGAAGATGGGGTCACCGTGGACGTCGCAGTGCTTGTTGGTCATCGTCGCTCCCTGAAGCAGCAGTTCGCTCATCCGCTCGGTCGATTCGCGGTCGGTCTCGTCCTCGGCGAACTGCTTGCGGAGCTTCTCTCGCTCCGCTTCCTTGTCGAACTCGCTCATACCCCACGGTACGGTCGTCTGAACCGAAAAACGTGCCGACTATCGTGGGAGAGCGTGGTTCGGACTGAACGAGCGCTAGCGAGTGAAGGAGAACCACGGGAAGCCGAGCGGTGACCGGAGGGAACCGCGAGCAGAGCGAGATTCGATGGATTCGAAGCGGGTGCACGTTGTCGGACCGTGAACGAGAGCGACCGTGTGGATGCAAACCAGACCACGGTGCGATGGCTTCGCTGGAAGCAGAGTCGCTTCGGTAGTGAACAGTGTTAGCCAGTGGCGTTCGATACGCGACAGTGGCAAAAAATCATGTAAGAGTCGCAATCACTGGAAAGAAGCCCTCCGCCGGCCGATTTGGGCCGCTTCGAAGCGTTTAACCACTGTCCGTGGGAGTTTGTTGGCATGGTAAAAGTGAGCGTCGTCGGGGCGGCCGGAACGGTCGGCGCAGCAGCGGGGTACAACATCGCACTGCGCGACATCGCGGACGAACTCGTGTTCGTGGACATCCCGGACAAGGAAGACGAGACGGTCGGGCAGGCCGCCGACGTCAACCACGGGGTCGCGTACGACTCCAACACGGAGGTCGTCCAGGGGGGCTACGAGGACACCGAGGGGAGCGACGTCGTCGTCATCACGGCGGGTATCCCGCGCCAGCCGGGGCAGACCCGCATCGACCTCGCGGGCGACAACGCGCCCATCATGGACGACATCGGCTCCTCCGTCGCCGAGTACAACGACGACTTCGTCTCGGTGACGACGTCGAACCCCGTCGACCTGCTCAACCGCCACCTCTACGAGACGGGCGACCGCGACCGCGGGAAGGTCGTGGGCTTCGGCGGCCGACTCGACTCCGCTCGCTTCCGCTACGTCCTCTCCCAGCGCTTCGACGTGCCCGTCCAGAACGTCGAGGCGACCATCCTCGGGGAGCACGGCGACGCGCAGGTGCCCGTGTTCTCGAAGGTCCGCGTCGACGGCCGCGACCCGACGTTCGACAGCGGCGAGCGCGACACCCTGCTCGAAGAACTGCAGGAGTCCGCGATGGACGTCATCGAGCGCAAGGGCGCGACGCAGTGGGGGCCGGCGACGGGCGTCGCCCACATGGTCGAGGCCATCCTCCACGACACGGGCGAGGTGCTGCCCGGCAGCGTCGTCCTCGACGGCGAGTTCGGTCACTCGGGCGTCGGTCTCGGCGTCCCCGTCCGACTCGGCTCGAACGGCGTCGAGGAGGTCGTCGAGTGGGACCTCGACGAGGAGGAACAGGGGCTGCTCGACGACGCCGCGGAGAAGCTCGGCGACCAGTACGACCAGATATCCTGACGCGCTCTCTCGACACCTCTCTTCCCGTAGGGCTCGCCCGTCAGACGACCTGTTCGCCGTCGTCGTCGTAGACGCGGATGGCGTCGACGGGGCAGACCCGCGCCGCGAACTTCGCGTCCAGTTCCTCGTCCTCGGGTATCTCGCGGACGAACACGTCCTCGTCGCGCTCCTCGCTCTCGGCCAGTACTGCCTTCCCGGCGTCCTCGTCCTTCGAGAAGGCGTCCCACTCGGCGACGCACTGGAACATCCCGATGCAGGTGTCGCGGTCGTACTCGATGCGCATACGAGAGGTTCGGCGGGGTGTGAGAAAGGGGTGGCGCTCGTCCGGCCGGTCGCCCGTCTCGGCCGGCCGGTCGGAGCGCGACAGTTCCACTTCCGGCCCGACTGGCGAGCGTTTAAAAACGACGGCGCGTAAGTCCCGTCAATGAACGTCGCAGACGTCCCCGAGGTCCCCGACTGGCTGGCGGACCACCTCCGGGACGACGGTATCGAGGACCTCTACCCACCGCAGGCCGAAGCAGTCGAGAAGGGCGTCACGGAGGGGAACAGTCTCGTCGCCTCCATCCCCACCGCGTCGGGCAAGACGCTCATCGCCGAACTGGCGATGCTGTCGAGCGTCGCCCGCGGCGGGAAGGCGCTGTACATCGTCCCGCTGCGGGCGCTCGCCTCCGAGAAGAAGGCCGAGTTCGAGCAGTTCGAGCGCTACGGCCTCTCCGTGGGCGTCTCGACGGGGAACTACGAGTCCGAGGGCGAGTGGCTCTCCTCGTCGGACATCGTCGTCGCCACCAGCGAGAAGGTGGACTCGCTCGTCCGCAACGGCGCGTCGTGGATCGACGACCTCTCGTGTGTCGTCAGCGACGAGGTCCACCTCGTCGACGACGCCCACCGCGGCCCCACGCTCGAAGTGACGCTCGCGAAACTCCGGCGACTGAACCCGAACCTCCAGACCGTCGCGCTCTCGGCGACTATCGGCAACGCCGGGCAGGTCGCCGACTGGCTGGACGCCGAACTCGTCGACTCGGACTGGCGGCCAATCGACCTCCGCACTGGCGTCCACTACGGGCAGGCGCTGCACTTCGACGACGGCGAGAAGCGAGAACTGCCAGTCAGGGGCAACGAGAAGCCCACCTCGGCCATCGTCCGGGATACCCTCGACGAGGACGGGTCGACGCTCGTGTTCGTCAACTCCCGGCGCAACGCCGAGGGCGCGGCCAAGCGGCTGGCGGGCGTCGTCGAGGAGACGCTCACGAACGAGGAGCAGGAGGCGCTCGGCGAGGTGGCCGACGCCGTCCGGGAGGTGAGCGACACCGAGACGAGCGACGACCTGGCGAACGCCGTCGAACGCGGGGCCGCGTTCCACCACGCGGGCCTCGCACGCGACCACCGCTCGCTGGTCGAGGAGGCGTTCCAGGACCGACTCATCAAGGTCGTTAGCGCGACGCCGACGCTCGCGGCGGGCGTCAACACCCCCTCGCGGCGCGTCGTCGTCCGCGACTGGCGGCGCTACGACGGCTCCGTGGGTGGGATGGCCCCGCTGTCCGTACTGGAGGTCCACCAGATGTTCGGACGGGCGGGTCGCCCCGGCCTCGACCCCTACGGCGAGGCCGTGTTGCTGGCGAACGGGCACGACGAACTCGACGAACTGTTCGAGCGGTACGTCTGGGCCGACCCCGAGGCCGTCCAGTCGAAACTCGCCGCCGAACCCGCCCTGCGGACGCACGTGCTGGCCACCGTCGCCAGCGGGTTCGCCGACTCCCGGTCGAGCCTCCTCTCGTTCCTCGAACGGACGCTGTACGCGACCCAGACCGACGAACCGGGCCGACTGGAGCGGGTCACCGACGACGTCGTCGCCTACCTCGTCGCTAACGAGTTCCTCGAGAAGGACGGTGACAGTCTGGCCGCCACCAGCATCGGCCACACCGTCTCGCGGCTCTACCTCGACCCGATGAGCGCCGCCGAGATCATCGACGGCCTGCGGGGAGCCACGGAGGCGACGGCGATGGGCCTCTACCACCTCGTCAGCCGAACCCCGGACATGTACGACCTCTACCTGCGCTCGGGCGACCGCGAGCAGTACACGATGCTGGCCTACGAGCGCGAGGAGGAGTTCCTCGGCGCGATGCCCAGCGAGTTCGAGGACGGCCGGTTCGAGGACTGGCTGTCGGCGCTCAAGACGGCGAGAATGCTCGAAGACTGGGCCAGCGAGGTCGACGAGGAGCGCATCGCCGAGCGCTACGGCGTGGGACCGGGCGACGTCCGCGGGAAGGTCGACACCGCCGAGTGGCTGCTCGGCGCGGCCGAGCGACTCGCGGGCGAACTCGACCTCACCATCGCCCCGACCATCCGCGAGGCACGCGTCCGGGTGAAACACGGCGTCGGCGAGGAGCTCATCGACCTCGCGGGCGTCCGCGGCGTCGGGCGGAAACGCGCCCGGCGGCTGTACGAGGCGGGCATCCAGGACCGTGCCGGCCTCCGGAACGCCGAGAAGTCCGTCGTCCTGGGTGCGCTCCGCGGTCGGACCCAGACCGCCGAGTCCATCCTGGAGGCCGCTGGCCGGGACGACTCCGCGATGGACGGCGTCCGCGAGGACCCCGAGGCGAAGACGGCGGCGCTGGCCGTCGAAGCCGACGACCCGGACGAGGAGGACCAGACCAGCCTCGGTGACTACTGATGGAACTGGTCGAAGGGCGGGCGACCGTCGAGTCGGTCGACGAGTTCGTCGCGACGCTGGGCGGTATCGGCGAGGAACACGGCTGTGCGGTGCAGGCGTTCGACGCGCGGTCGGTCGTCGACCGGGCGCACCTCCGGCGGGCGGTCGAACTCGCCGACCGGGCGTTCGAGCGCGACGAGAACGTCGCCCGCGACCGGGCTGTCGAGATAGTCCTCTACGCCGCCGGTCGCCGCCAGATAGACCAGGCGCTCGCGCTCGGGGTGAGCGAGGGCGAGGTGCCGGTCGTGGTGGTGGTCCACGCGCCGGAGACCGACGGAGGGACGGGAGGAGACGAACGGGCGGCGGTCGCGGCGGTCAGCGAACTGCTCGAACCGGCGGAGACGCTCGGCGGGTACGACGAGGAGCGCGTCTGCTCGTTCTTCGACATCACCGACGCCGAACGGGCGGCGACCGACGCGTCGCTGTCGGAACTCGTCCGAGAGCGTGTGGCGCTGTTGACGATAGACAAGTAGGGAGATTCGGACCGAGCGAAGCGAGGGAGAATCTCCGAGAGACGAGCGGTGACTGAAAGGAACCGCGAGAGGGAAGACGACGCGAGTGCGACGAGCGTCTCCGGAACAGGAACGGCGACTGAGAGGAGCCGCGAGTAGGGAGATTCGGACCGAGCGAAACGAGGGAGAATCTCCGAGACGCGAACGGGAGCGAGTCCGTTACTCGTCGTCGGGCGGGTGGTCGATGAGGACGACCGCCTCGCCGTCGATGACCGTCTCGTCGCCGTTCAGCACGCGGGTCGTGAGGCGGAACCGGTCGTCGTCGAACTCCTCGACGATGTCGACGTCGGCGGTGATGCGGTCCCCGATGCGGACGGGTTTGAGGAACTCCAGGTCCTGCGAGAGGTAGATGACGTTGCCGGGGAACCGGGCGAGCGCCGCGCTGATGAGGCCGCCGACGAGCGTCCCGTGTGCGATGCGGCCCTTGAACCGGGTCTTCTCGGCGTACTCCTCGTCGAGGTGGAGCGGGTTGGTGTCGCCGCTCGCGGCCGCGAACCGCTCGACGTCACGCTCCGTGATGGTCTTGGTGAACTGGACGGAGTCACCGACGCCGAGGTTCTCCCGCGAGTGGACCGTCGTCTCGGTCTCCCACTCCGCCAGGTCCTCGTCGGCTTCGAGTCGGTCCTCGGTGTCGACGTCACCTGTCTCGGAGCCGTTCTCTGCCATCGGAACGCCGAACGCCGCGGCGGTGGCTCGGTTCGCAGCGACGACGCTGTCGACGAACAGCTCGGAGGTCCGCATCCACGTGTCGAACAACGGCTGACGCGTGTAGCTCATTCGAGTCCCCCTTGAACCCCGTGTGTATTAACCGCATGGCTCCTCATCGAAACCCGAACTGTATCCATACGCACAGGAACGAGACGAACGGGCAAAACGGTTTCGGAGAATGGTACACGATGGTAGCAGATGGTAACAGATGGTGTTCCAGAGCAACGTTTAAGTCTCGCAGTCTCCTGTCCCCAGATGACGATGTCCGACGACCGAGACCCGATGTGGCCGCCCGCGCTGTTCGCGCGGGAGTTCCAGGAGGCGTCCGAGCAGGCGATAGACCGCCAGCAGCAGTACGTGCAGCGTATGCTCGGTGCCAACGGGATGGCCGACTCGGTTCCGTCGCAGTTGGGCGCGATGAGCCAGTTGGCGATGTTCAAGACACGGGTCCAGAGCGGTGGACGGATCTCGATTCCGGACGCCGAGCGCGAAGCCCTCGACATCGAGGAGGGGGATATCGTGCAGACCGTCGTCGTACCGATCAAACGCGACCGAGCCACCAGTGATTCAGATGACTGACAACAGCTACACCGGACCGATGAGTACCGCATTCGAACTCCAGCGCGACGCCGTCAAGCAGGGCCAGGAAGCGTTCGAGCGCTCGCTCGACTTCCAGCGCCGCATGAACCACGCGATGGTCGACGGGATGGACACCCAGGAGGAGACCCAGCGCACGGGCGTCGAGTTCGCCCGCGACGGCATCCACGCGTACCTCGACGCCGTCGAGACGATGACGACGCCGGCCGTCGGCTCCCGGGGCGTCCGCGAGATGCGACGCTCCGTCGACGAGGGGTTCGACAACCTGCTCGACGCCCACGAGGAGGCGTTCGAGGCCGCCGGAGAGGGGATGGAGCGCTCCGCCGACGAGTACGACGAGTTCTCCGAGGCGTACCTGGACGCGCTCGAAGCGCAGGTCGAGGCCCTGCTCGAGGCCCACGAGGACGTCCAGGAGCGGACCATCACCACGATGGAGGAGTCCCTCGACCAGTACGAGCAGTTCCAGTCCGAGATGGAGGGCCAGGCCGACGAGATGAGCGAGGCGTTCGAGCGTCAGGCCGAGCAGTTCCGCGAGACGTTCGAGAAACAGCTCGAACAGTACCGCCAGCAGGTCGACCGGATGCAGGAACAGGTCGACGAACTCCAGCAGCGAGCGGAGGAGAGCGAATGAGCGACGGCGCACAGCAGAACTGGCTCAACATGGCCGAGCGGATGAACGAGGCGATGGCGCGCTCCGTCGAGCAGAACATGGAGGCCCAGGCGAAGTTCATGGAGTCGTGGGCCGACAACGCCGAGGGCGCGATGCTCGACGAGGACGCGATGACCGAGAGCGTCGAGTCGTACACCCGCGCCTACGAGGTGTGGATGGACGCCGCCGACCAGATGTACGAGCGAGTCACCGACGCCGCGGAGGGCGAGGACGTCTCGCTCACCGAGTTCCGCGACATCTGGCTCCGCAGCGCGAACGACGCGTTCAAGGAGGTCATGAGTACGACGGCGTTCGCCGCCTCCCAGGGGTCGATGGTCGAGGCGATGATGGACCTCCAGAAGGAGAGCGAGGAACTCAGCGAGGACACGCTGTCGCAGCTCGGCTTCTCGACGCGCAGCGACGTCGACGAGGTGGCCGGGCGACTGGTCGAACTCGAACGGCGTCAGCAGGACGTCGAGGACCGACTCGACCGCATCCTCGACCACCTGGAGGACGAATGAGCCGCGAGGAGTCCGCTCCCAACCCGTTCGAACTCGCGCTCAACACCCAGCGTAAGCTGCTGGAGGCGTCGACGGACGCCGTGGACAAGGCCGACGTCGCCGACGAGCGACTGGAGACGCTCCAGTCCGTCGAGGTGGGTCAGACCCCCAGCGAGGTCGTCTATCGAGAGAACAAGCTCGAACTCGTCCACTACGAGTCCCAGACCGACGAGCAGAGCGAGGTGCCCATCCTCGTCATCTACGCGCTCATCAACAAGCCGTTCATCCTCGACCTCCAGCCCGACCGGTCGGTCGTCCGCCGCCTGCTGGAGGCGGGTCACGACGTCTACCTCATCGACTGGAACGAGCCGTCGCGGCTGGACCGCCACCTGACGCTCGACGACTACGTCAACCGCTACATCGAGAACTGCGTCGACGTGGTCCGCGAGCGCTCGAACCAGGAGTCCATCAACATCCTCGGCTACTGCATGGGCGGGACGATGTCGGTGATGTACGCCGCACAGCACCCCGAGAAGGTGAAGAACCTCGGGCTGATGGCCGCCGGCCTCTGCTTCGAGGAGAGCGGCGGCGTGCTAGAGACGTGGGGCGACGACGACTACTACGACCCACGGGACGTCACCGAGGTGTACGGCAACATGCCGAGCGAGTTCCTCGACGTGGGGTTCGCGCTGATGGACCCCATCGCCAACTACGTCTCGAAGTACGCCCGCCTGTACGACAACATCGAGAACGAGGACTTCGTCGAGAACTTCGCGCGGATGGAGCGCTGGCTCTCGGAGGGCATCGACGTCGCCGGCGAGGCGTACGTCCAGTTCCTCGAGGACATCTACCAGGACAACAAGCTGTACAAGAACGAACTGGAACTGGACGGTGAGCCGGTCGACATCGGCAACATCGACATGCCCATCCTCCAGATCCTCGGCGAGTACGACCACCTCATCCCGCCGGGAGCCTCCAAGCCGTTCAACGACGTCGTCGGCAGCGACGACGTGACCGTCATCGAGTACCCGACCGGCCACATCGGACTCTCCGTCTCGGGCAGTTCCCACAAGGAGGTCTGGCCGAAGGTCGCCGAGTGGTACCACGAGAAGAGCGACACCGACGTATCGGAGAGCGACGAGGGGACCGACAGCGCGTTCGACGACGTCCCCGAGGACGAGGACGTCGAGGTCGTCGTGGAGAGCGAGACCGAGGGGGACGTCTCCGAGGACGTCGAGGAGGCGAGCACCGAGGTCGAGGAGGAGGACGCCGGTCCCGCTGGCGTGGAGGGCGAGGACGTCGAGGTCGTCGACGGCATCGGCCCGACGTACGCCGAGCGACTGCGCGACTCCGGCATCGAGACTGTCGAGGACCTCGCGTCCGCCGACGTGGCGACCATCTCCGAGACGGCGCAGGTCGCCGAGAGCCGTGCCCAGGAGTGGCTCGACGAACTCGACGCACGCGACGCCGACGAGGAGTAAACCCCCGCAGACGCGATTTTTCCGACGCGACCACCGCTCCGAGAGCGGCGCGTCTCGACGAGCAGCGCCGACGCCGTGACGGATCGGTGGAGACCGTCCCGAATCCGTGTCAGTACCGGTTCCGTCGTGATAACCCGGCAGTACTCCGAGTAACTACTATCACCCCTCCCGGGGAGACTCCTAGCATGTCGAGCGACATGCTCGCAGGGCAGACCTGCGTCGTGACGGGTGCATCCCGCGGTATCGGGCGCGGTATCGCCATGGAACTGGGGGAGTACGGCGCGAACGTCGCGGTCAACTTCCGGTCGTCCGAGGCGGAGGCGGCCGAGGTGGTCGACGCCATCCGCGACGCCGGCGGCAGCGCAATCACCGCACAGGGAGACGTCTCCGACCACGCTCAGGTGGAGGCGATGTGCGAGGACGTCCGCGACGCGTTCGGTCCCGTCGACGTCCTCGTCAACAACGCCGGTATCACCGTCGACAAGACGTTCAAGAACATGACCAAGGAGGACTGGGACCGGGTCATCGACGTCAACCTCGGCGGCGTCTACAACTGCACCCACTGTCTGTTCTCGGACCTGCTGGAGTCCGAGCAGGGTCGACTCATCAACATCTCCAGCGTCGTCGGCCAGCAGGGCAACTACGGGCAGGCGAACTACGCCACCACGAAGTCGGGGATGTTTGGCTTCACCCGGACTATCGCGCTGGAGATGGCCCGGTCGGGGTCGACCGCCAACTGCGTCGCGCCGGGGTTCGTCAAGACGGACATGCTCGAGGAGGTGCCCGAGCGCGTCCAGGAGAAGATCCTCGAACGCATCCCGCTGCGCCGGTTCGCCGAGGTAGAGGACGTGAGCGGCATCGTCCGCTTCCTCTCCTCGCCCGAGTCGGGCTACATGACCGGGCAGGTGCTAGCCGTCAACGGCGGTATGGAGTGGTAGTCGGGCGCGAGTACCTCAGGACACCGTCGTCAGGCCCGTCGGCGACCCGTCAAACGCGACGGTGAGTCGCCACGTCCGGTCGTCGAGGGGCGTCGCCCGCGGCACCGTCGGGAGCGCGTCGCTCCGCCGCAACAGGTCGACGACGAGCGGGAGCGTCGTGACGCCGTCGTCGGCCAGCGCGTACCCCGTGAGGACGACGTCGACAGCTCTCGTCGTTCCGTCCCCGTCCCCCTCTTCCGGCACTCCTCGCCGGCGCTCGTACTCGTCGAGGAGCGACAGCGACCTGAATCGGCCGAGCGTGGCGTCGAGCGGGTCGCCGTTGTGGATGGGGTGTGGGAGTCGCGCCGCCGCGTCCCGGCAGACCGCCACCAGGTCCGCCGTGTCGAGTCGCCGGTCGAGTTCCGTCGCCATCGAGTCGAGAAGTGCGAGACAGAGCGCGTCCCGGTCGGGCACGCGTTCGGCCGCCGCGAGGTAGTGGTCCATGACGGCGCGTTCGGTGGCGTCGTGGTCGGCGGCCGCGAGCGCCTCGAACGTCGCACCGGCCACGTCGTGGCAGAACTCGACGGTCGCCTGTCTGCTCGGACCGTCGCGGCCGTCCCGGACCGACTCGCAGACGATGAGGTCGAGGGCGGCGAGCGTCGGGTCGTAGCGCCGGAGGGACTCGCGGTACTGCGCGACGAGGCGGCCCGCCTCCTCGGCGGCGGGCCGGGAGGGAAAACGGAGGTCGGCCGCCGGGAACGGCCGCCGTCCGGTCCGGGCACAGACCACCTCGAAGTGGCCGCCACCTGCCAGCGCGTCGAGTCGGTCGCGGATACCGCGCAGTGAGGAACCGACCATCTCAGTCGCCCCCGGACGGCCCGCCGTCCGAGTGTCTCCGGTCGTCCATGGCGTCCGATTCGGCGTGACCCACAAATGCGCTTCGATTTTTTGGCAGGCCTAAAACAATGGTCGGCGGACGACTGTCCGGCCGGTGGGAAAGCAGGGTACCGGTCGGGGAGCGTCCGCCGACGCGGTCAGTCGTCGTCGCCGCGGTCCACGACCGCCTCGGGCGACTGCTCACCGGCCTGCACGCCCCAGAGCGTGGCGTACAGTCCGTCCTCGGCCAGCAGGGCCTCGTGGGTGCCGCGCTCGACGACCCGGCCGTCGTCGAGGACGAGGATGCCGTCGGCGTTCTTCACCGTCGAGAGACGGTGGGCGATGACCAGCGTCGTCCGGTCCTCGGAGAGTCGGTCGAGCGAGCGCTGGATGAGCGCCTCCGTCTCGGTGTCGACGGCGCTCGTCGCCTCGTCCAGCACGAGGACGGGCGGGTCCTGCAACACGGTCCGGGCGATGGCGATGCGCTGGCGCTGGCCACCGGAGAGCTTCACGCCGCGTTCGCCGACGCGCGTCTCGTAGCCGTCGGGCAGGTCCCGGATGAACTCGTGGGCCTCGGCGGCGCGGGCGGCCTCGCGAATCTCTTCGTCGGTCGCGTCGAAGTGACCGTACTCGACGTTCTCGGCGATGGTGCCGTCGAACAGGAACGTGTCCTGGGAGACGTAGCCGACGCTCCGACGGAGACTGTCCACCGTGACGGCGTCGAGCGAGTGGCCATCGAGGCGAATCTTCCCACCGGTCGGTTCGTACAGGCGGAGCAAGAGTTTCAGGAGCGTCGACTTCCCCGCACCGGTCGGCCCGACGACGGCCACCGTCTCGCCCGGTGCGGCGTCGAACGTCACGTCGTGGAGGACCCGCTCGCCCGCTGTCGCGGAAGTCCCAGCGGCGGCCTCGGTGGTGGCGGCCCCAGCGGTGGCGGCGGCTGCGTCGCCATCTTCGCCGGGAGCGAGCGGTCGCTCCCCGTCGTACGCGAAGTCGACGCCGTCGTACTCGACGCGGCCCGCCACGTCGTCCAGTTCGACGGCGTCGGGCGCGTCCTGCACGCGCACCGGGATGTCCATCAGGCCGAAGACGCGTTCGGAGGAGGCCTTCGCGTTCTCGTACTGGTCGACGATGTTCGACACCTCCGACAGCGGCGTGACGAACCGCTGGGTCATGAACAGGAACGTGATGAGTTCACCCTCGCTGAGCGAGAGAGTGAACGGCCCCGGTGCCCCGTTGACGATCCAGTACCCGCCGACGAGGAACGTCGCGGCGAACGAGAGCCCCGCCAGCAGCTCCATCCCGGGCCGGTAGAGGTAGTTGAGCTTGAGGACGGCGATGGTGTCGTCGAACAGCTGTCTGGAGGCGCCCCGGACGCGCGAGACCTCGTAGCGCTCGCTCGCGCTGGACTTGATGAGTTCGATGCCCGACAGCGAGTTCTCCAGTCGCGTGTTGAGGTCGCCGACGGTGCTCCGCTGGGCGGCGTACAGCGGTTCGGCCGCGCGCATGAACCCGAGGGTGGCCACCACCATCAGCGGGACGGCGACGAGCGTCACCAGCGCGAGCTGCCAGTTGAGCCAGAACAGCACCGCGGCGATGCCGAGCACCATCACCACGAGCCGCGCCGAGTTCATCAGCGCGTTGTCGAGGAACATCTCCAGGTTCTGCGTGTCGTTGTTGAGGATGGACATCACCTCGCCCGTCTGCTTGTCGTCGAAGAACGCCATGTCGAGGCGCTGCATCTTCTCGAAGCTGTCGACGCGGACGGTGTGCATCACCTCGTGGGCGAACAGGTTGGCGGCGACGCCGTAGACGTAGGTGAAGACGGCCGTCACGACGAACGCGCCAGCGATGAGCCAGACGGAGAACCAGAACTGGTCGACCTGTGTCGCGGGAATCGCGCTCGCGGAGACCAGCGGCAGGTTGTACGAACCGGAGCCGAAGACGCCGTCGACGGCCGCACCGAGGACGAGCGGCGGGACGAGGCTGGCGACGCGGGCGACGAAGTTCCCGCCCATCCCGACGGCGAACCAGCCGAGTCGCGGCCGACCGTACTCACGGAACAGCCGATAGAGGGGCCGTTCGACGGCCGCCCGGTAGGCGTCGAACGGGTTCTCGTCGTTCACGTCAGCTCCTCTCAACGAACGGGCATACGTGCCACGGTTGCGTCCGACAGGGACCTCGGCTCACTCGCCGGCAGCGGGCCCGTCGGTGGCGGACTCGCTCGCAGCACTCCCCTCGGACTGGCCGCCGCTGGTGGCCTGCCCGGACGCCTCGTCGTCGGCCTCGCCGAGCGCGTACCGGGGGACGACCTCCGGTTCGGGCGTGTAGCGGACGGCGGCGTCGACGCGGAACACGTCGGCGAGCAGTTCCTCGGTGACGACCTGCCGGGGCGGTCCCCAGTCGTACGGTTCGCCGTCGCGGAGCGCGATGAGGTAGTCGGCGAAGCGGGCGGCCTGGGCGATGTCGTGCAGGACGACGCAGACCGTCACGCCCTCGTCGGCGTTGAGCGTGCGGAGCGTCTCCAGCACCCGCAACTGGTGGTGGAGGTCGAGGAACGTCGTCGGTTCGTCGAGGAGCAACACGTCCGTGTCCTGGGCGAGCACCATCGCGATCCAGGCGAGTTGCCGCTGCCCGCCGCTCAACTGGCCGACCTCGGTGGTCGCGAGGTGTTCGACGCCGGCCAGCCGCATCGCCCGCTCGACGGCCGCGTCGTCGTCCTCGCTCAGCGAGTCGAAGATGCCGCGGTAGGGGTACCGACCGTGGTAACAGAGGTCCTCGACGGTGATCGACGACGGCGAGTCGTGTTCCTGCGAGAGGTGGCCCAGTTCGCGGGCCAGTTCCTTCCCCGAGCGCTCCTGGATGTCCCGGCCACTGAGGACGACGTTCCCGCGTTCGGGCGCGAGTTCGCGCGCCAGCGTCTTCAGCAGCGTCGACTTCCCGGACCCGTTCGGGCCGACGAGCGCCGTTATCTCCCCGTTGGGGATGTCGAGTCGGTCGCACTCGACGACCGGCGTCTCGGTCGTGGGGTAGCCGATGGCGAGGTCCTCGCCGACGATGGCGCTGGCCGCGGCCTCGTCGTGGCTGCCCGTCGAGCGGCCGTCCCTGGCGGCGACGTCGGCTTCGTCGGCCGACTCTCCGACGGGGTCGTCGGTCCGGTCGCCACCGTCCGCCGTGGCGGAGGTGGCCGGCGAACGGTCCGGGGCTGCGCCGTCGTGTTCGGGCCCGTCCTGACTCATAGTTCACCCATCGTCTGCTGTTTCCGCATGAGGTAGAGGAAGTACGGCCCGCCGATGAGACCCGTGACGATGCCGACGTGGAGCTGCTGGGGCTGGTTGAACGCGAGTTCGAAGAACAGCCGAGCGCCGACGTCGGCCGCGCACATCAGCGCCGGACCGACGAACAGACAGCCGACGACGAGCTTCCGGTAGTCGCTCCCGACGATGTTGCGGACGACGTGGGGGACGATGAGGCCGACGAAGCTGACGATGCCCGCGACGGCGATGGAGGCGGCCGCTGCGAGGATGGCGACCGCCGAGAGCCCGAAGCGCATGCGTTCGACGGGCATCCCGAGCGACCGGGCCGTCGACTCCCCGAGCAGGAGGACGTTCAACTGCCGGGCGAGCGCGAGCGACAGCACGACGGCGACGAACGTTCCGGGGAGCGCGAGGCGGACCTGCTCCCACTCGACGCCGGTCAGCGACCCCGTCGTCCACGCGATGGCCTGCTGGACGACGCCGATGTCGCTCGCGAACGTGAACAGCGCCGTCTGGAGCGACTGGAACACCGTCGAGACGATGACGCCCGCCAGGACGAGCCGGACCGGACTCGTCCCGCCCTTCCACGCGATGGCGTAGACGATGGCGAACGCCAGCGCGCCGCCCAGCGCCGCCGTCAGCGGGAGCATCGCGGTCGAGTCGAAGACGAACGTCGTGATACCCAGCGGGATGGCGATACTGACGCTGGAGAAGACGACGAGTGTGAGCAGCACCGCCAGTCCCGCACCGGAGGAGACGCCGAGGATGAACGGGCTGGCGAGTTCGTTGCGCGTGACCGCCTGGAAGATAGCGCCCGACACCGCGAGCGCCATCCCGACGAGGATGGCGACGAACACGCGCGGCAGGCGGATGTTCCAGACGATGTTCGTCGCCGTCGGCAGGTCCACCTCGGCCGTCGAGAGACCGAGCGTCCCCGCCACCGCGTCGCCGAGCCCCTCCCCCAGCAGGAACCGCAGGAGCACCTGCGGGTGCGTCCAGACGGCCGGGTCGGCGACCGCACCCCACGCCTGCGGGATGCTCATCGAGTACGTCCCGAAACTCACCTGCACGAGCAGACTCGCCACGACGACCAGCGTCCCCCCGAGACAGAGCGTCACCAGTTTTCCGTCGAGCCACACCCGCCCCTGGTCCTGGCGGGTCGCGGCAGTGTCGGTGTCAGTCGCCATTCGATTGCCTTTAGGTACCCCTAAAACAGTGAAAACCGTTTCGGAGTCGGTCTCCTACGTGGGCTACTCTCGGAGCCGGGACGGTCGACGCGCTCCACGCTCGTGATTCGACTGCTACCCCCCGTTCGGAACACGGCAGGAGAGTGTCGAGGAACGGTCCGGGCTGGGAGCTACGTCGGGGGCCGTTCAGCCGGTGATGACGCTCGCCAGTTCGTCGCGGTCGAACAGTTCGCCGGAGAAGCTGTCGGGGTAGTACGCCTTGGCGAACCGCTCGGTGAGGAACAGGTTCTGGATGGGACCCTCGTAGATGGGACCGCCACGGAACACCATCCCGTTCTGGACCGCCGTGAGTTCGCTCGCGACCGGGTGCGATTCCATGTACGCGACGACCGTCTCCTGGAACTCCTGTTCGGTCTTCGTCTCGTGGCCTCGGATGAGGATGGACTCGGGGTCGACCTCCGCCATCGTCTCGTAGTCTATCTGGCCGCGGTCGTTCGTCGAGAGGCCGCCGATGCCCGACCCCTCCAGCGCGTCGCCGATGCCGAGGTCGTGGAACTGCTTCTTGTTCGTCCCCTTATCGCTGACCCGGTACGGCGAGAACGCGTCGGGTTCGTCGCCGGACCCGAACGTCAACAGCGCACTGGGCCGCTCGCTCTCCGCCGGGAGGTTCGACTCGACGGTCGAGAGCACGTCGTCGTGGAACGACGAGAACGCCTCGAAGCGGTCGGTCGCGTCGAACATCTGCCCGACCTTCTCGAACGCCTCGTACATCGAGTAGTACCGGTAGTCGTGCCAGGAGTCCGTCCGTCGGAAGATGGTGTTCCCCAGGAACGGCGCGACCTGCTCCGTTATCTCGTCGACGTCGCTCTGCTCCCAGCCGTCGAAGTTGTTCATCAGCCAGTTGGGGTCGACGAGGTGGAGGTCGGCGTCGACCTCGTAGAACAGTTCCTTGTCGATTCCCTCCTGGTACATGTTCGTCAACGACCCCTTGTCGACGGTGACGCCCGAGAGGTCGTCGTAGTAGCTCGTGTAGTAGCGCGACTTCTGCCCGACCGTCGCGACGGCGTCACCGTGACCGAGCGCGACGGCCATGTCGGCGTAGCCGGGGCAGTAGACGGCCACCGTCTCGGGGACCGCGTCGAACTGGACCTCGCCGACCGGTTCCATCGACACCGAGTACGACCCGCCCTCGGTGGTCGACTCCTCGGTCCCGTCGCCGCTCTCCGTGGTCCCGCTGGCGTCGGTCCCGGTACCGTCGGTCGTCGCGGCGTCCGTTCCCCCGGCGTCCCCTCCGTCGGTCGTCGAGTCGTCGCCCCCGCCACCCGTACAGCCGGCGAGCAGTGTACCGGCACCGACCGCACCGCTGGCGAGCAGGAACTGTCGTCGACTTCGCTCGTCGCTCATACGGTTTAGGCCAACCTAATCGGTTATAACTCCACCGAAGTTTCGGCGAGCCTAAACGCGTGCGAGCCGTCGCCACACCGCCGCGACGGCGACCATCACGAAGCCCACGAGTCGGACGCGGCGGGACGCAGCGCCGCGAGCGACGAACCGGACGTCGAGGCCCCGGTCGTACGCCGCGCGGGCAACGCGGAGCAACAGTCCCGGGACGAGCAGGTGCGCGACGCCGAGCACCGCGAGTGCCGCACGCAGGAACCGTTTTTCGCGCGCCGAGAGTTCGAGACGCATACCGGCGCTAGGACCTCCGGACGGCTGTCGGCACTGGTCGCGGCAACCGACGGTCGGCGACGGCGAGGGGAGGGGCGGAGCTATTTCACCCACCGCCGCGTCGCGCCACGCATGGCCGACACGTCCGTCGAGGAAGCGATGGCGAAGTACGGACCCAGCGAGATAACCACCGACGACCTGCTGACGGTGCCCGACCCGAACTTCTCGTCGGAGCACGTCGCGCTGGTGACCGGCGCGGGCAACGGCATCGGCCGGGCGACGGCGCTCGGTCTCGCCGCCAACGGCCTCACCGTCGTCGGTACCGACATCGACGAGGAGGGGCTCTCGGAGGTCGAGGACACCGCCGAGGACCTCGGCCTCGACGGCCGATTCCTCGGCGCCCCGGGCGACCTGACCGACGACGACGAGATGCGGTCGGTCGTCGACGCGGCGAGCGAGGAGGGGTCGGTGCGCTACCTCGCCAACATCGCGGGCATCCAGCACATCGACGCCATCGCCGACTTCCCGATGGAGAAGTACGACCAGATCCACGCCATCATGCTCCGCGCGCCGCTCCTGCTGACGAAGCTCTGCTGGCCGCACTTCGAGGAGGCGGGCGGCGGCGTCGTCTGCAACATGGCCTCCATCCACGGTCACTACGTCACCCGCGACAAGGTGGCGTACAACTCCATGAAGTTCGGCCTCCGCGGCCTCACGCAGTCCATCGCCGCGGAGGGCGAGGGGTCGATTCGCGGGTTCTCGGTCAGCCCAGCCTACGTGAAGACCGAGCTCGTCGCCAAGCAGCTGCCCGACACCGCCGACGCCCGCGGCATCACCGTCGACGAGGCGGTGACGCAGGTGCTGCTCGAACAGGCCCGCACGAAGGAGATGATGGAACCGTACGAGGTGGCGAACGTCTGCACGTTCGGCCTCTCGAAGCACGGCCACTACATCAACGCGGGCGACCTGCTACTCGACGGCGGCTACACGCTCACCTACGACTGAGCCGACACGATTCGGGGGACGGGCACCGATAGATTGATAGATAGATGTTCCTGAATTTCGCCGTCCACTAGGGGAGCTGAACGTTCTGGACACAGGTGGGCTCAGTAGGTCGCCTTGGTCTGGTGCCCGGCGGTAACCAGTTCCCGCTAGTGGACTCCTCTCCGAGTCGAGCGCGCTCGACCGTGACCACACGCCGGAGCCGTCACTCCAGCCAGTCGGTGAACGAGCCCTCGACGAGCGTCGCGTCCTGTTTCTCCACGTAGTCGCTCTGCATGGCGTAGACCGCCTCGTCGAACGGCGCGCCGTCCGCGACCAGCTGGCGGACCCGCTCGTGTTTCCACGAGGCGGGCGTCACGCCGCGGTCCACCCGGACGCCGAGGGGCTCGATGTACCGGTCTATCTCGCGCTCGGAGAGGCCCCGGAGCGAGAGGCCGTCGCGGGCGTACTCCAGCAGTTCGTCGAACAGCACGTCGGAGTCCGTCGTCTCCTCGCCGTCGGCGGTGACCCACCGGAACTCGCCGTCGAGGCCGTCGCGGACGGCGGCGTAGAAGTTGTCGCGGGCGGCCTCCCACGGCAAGTCGACCAGCGGGTGGTCGCGGGCGTGGAGGCTCTCCAGCAGGCCGGCGTAGGCGGCCATGAACGCCATCGAGTCGCGGACGGTCGGCTGGCCCGGAATCGGACGGAACTCGATGCGGGCGTTCGCGGCCGACTTCGTCGGCCCGTCGAACACCGGGCGGACCCACCGCCAGTACGAGCCGTGGGTGTGCCGGAAGTGCGCGAACTGGTCGTCGAACCGCCCCTGCTCGTCGATGAGCATCGGGACGACGGTGTGGTCGGCGGCGATGTCGTCGATGGCCTCCTCGACGCTGTCGAAGTCCGGCGGGAACCGCACCTTGTTCTCGCCGCCCGTGTTGAGGAACGACTCGAAGACGCCGACGCGACTCTCCATCCAGCCGTCGTCGAGGACCGTCTCGGGGTCGGCGTCGTACAGCTCCGGCGGCACGAACGGCGAGTTGACGCCGAGTGCGAGCAGCGGCCCCGCGATGCGGAGCGCGTAGGCGAAGTACCCCGGCAGGTCGGGCGCGTGCGAGACCTGGTAGTGGGGCTGGATGGACGTGATGAGGCTCTCGGGCATGACGGTGTCCGCCGACAGCGAGACGTGGGGGAGGTCGAGTTCCATCCGGATGCCGTCGCCGACGTTCGCCATCGCGTGGTAGCGCACGGCGTCGGACATGTTCGTCGCGATGCGGACGTCGGCGTCCTCGACGCTGTCCGAGAGGTACGAGCGCGCCGTCTCGCCGACCGGCGGGACCGTCCAGATGCCGTCCGAGACGAGGTCGATGCCCGAGGAGCGCGTCTCGCGGAGCGCCGCGTCGAGGCGCGCCTGCACCTCCGCGGTCTGGGCGCGCAGGCCGTACTTCGAGAGCGGCTGTGGCGTCGTCTGCATCTCGGCGTTGTGGAGGCCGAGTTCCTTCTCGAAGCCGATGTACTGGAGGAGGCGACGCGGGACGCGCTTCAGCGAGTGGTCGTCGGTGTCGACGCCGTAGAACTCGTACTCCAGTCCGACGATGCCCTGCGGGTTGTCGAACGTCCCCGCCTGGACCTCGCGCTTCAGGTCGTCGGCTTCCCGCTCGACCCGGCGCTGGAACTCCTCGGCGTCGACCGAGAGGACCTCGGTGACCCGCGAAGCGAGGTCTGAGGCAGTCATACCACCCTCCACGGCGGGGGAGGATTTCAACGTCGGGGTTTCACCCGACGGCAACGGCGCTCGGCGGTCGGGCGCGGAAGAAGTAGTTCCACCAGGATTCGAACCTGGGTCGTTGCCCCCAGAAGGCAACAGGATTGGCCACTACCCCATGGAACTGCAGTTCAACCGAAGGAGCCCGGATATTAAAACGTCGTGGTTCCGCGTCGACGCTCGACCTCGACCCCTTCGTTTCGGGTCGAACGTGCATCTTCGTCAGCTACTTGAGCGTGAAGTATGCACGAACACGTATGTACGTCGGTCGCTTCGTCGTCGTCGGTCCCGGCATCGGTGGGTATCGAGTCTCCTCGCGGTCGTTCCCGAACCGGCGGGTCGCCGACCGGGACGGGACGCTCACCGTCGCGCCCACGCCGGACGCGCCGCCCACGGACAACCCGTACGTCTCGTACAACTGCCTGCGGACCGTCGACCGGGCGGACGGCCCCGTGGCGGTCGTCGGCAACGGGTCGCACGTCGATCCCGTCACCGAGAAGCTCGGGCTGGGCTACCCCGCTCGCGACGCGCTAGCGCTCTCCCTGCTCGCGCTGGACTTCGAGAAGGACGACTACGACACGCCGCGGGTCGCCGGAGTCGTGGGGGCGGAGACGGCCACCGTCGCCACGGTCCGCCGGGATGGACTGGTCGTTCGAGAAGTCGACGAACCGACGCTCGTCGCCACCTACGAGGCCGACGACCCCGAACCGTTCGCCCTCGACGCCGACGACGCGGCGGGCGCTGCCCGCGAACTGTACGACCACGAGTTCGAACACGCGGTCTGCGCGGCGGGCGTCACGGTCGGCGCGGGCGGCGAGGGCGTCGACAGCGCGTTCGTCAACGAGTAGCTGACCGCTCTCCGGTCGTCGTCGAGACGGTCCGAGCCGACTGTCTCCTGCACTGGTAATCACCAACACGGGTAGGTCTCGGTAGCCGTATCGAGATAACCGGATACCAATAGCGAGGTAGCAATATTTTTCCTAAAAATATATATCTGAGTCGGAACCTTGATATTGGGAACGGAGCGATACAGGAGTGATGACAGAGAACTCGTCCACTCGCATCTCGCGTCGCACGTTCATCGCTGCCTCGGGGACGGCCGGTGCACTGGCGCTCGCTGGGTGTACGCGTAATCCAAACGCAGGTGCCGGTGGCGGGTCCGCAGGGGACTCGGCGGGTGGAGAGAACGGTGGCGACGGCACCACCGACGGCGGGTCGGGCGGGAGTGGCTCGCTCTCGGGCTCTATCGACATCGCGGGCAGTTCGACCGTGTTCCCGCTGGCGACGGCCGTCTCCGAGGAGTTCCGCGGGGAACACCCGGACGTGAAGATAAACGTCTCCTCGACGGGGTCCGGCGGTGGGTTCGCGAACCACTTCTGCCCGGGCAACACGCAGTTCAACAACGCTTCGCGGCCCATCAAGGAGGAGGAGAAGGCCCAGTGCGAGAGCAACGACGTCACGCCGGTCGAACTGAAGGTGGCGACGGACGCGCTCACCGTCGTCGTCAGCCCGGAGAACGACTGGGTCGACAGCATGACCGTCGACCAGTTGAAGCAGGTCTGGTCGGCCGAGAGTCCGCCCGAGACGTGGAGCGACATCAACTCCGACTGGCCGGACGAGAACCTGGAACTGTTCGGCCCGACCGACGCCTCGGGGACGTACGACTACTTCATCGAGGCCGTCATCGGCGAGGAGGGACCGGGCCACCGGACCGACTACTCTGCGACCGAGCAGGACCGCACCATCATCCAGGGCGTCCAGAACTCCAAGTACGCGATCGGCTACCTCGGCTTCGCCTACTACAGCGAGAACGAGAACTCGGTGAAGGCACTCGGTATCGACGACGGAGACGGTCCGGTCAAGCCGTCGCTGGAGACCGCGAAGAGCGGTGAGTACGCACCGCTCGCCCGCCCGCTGTTCACCTACGCCGCGAAGGAGTCCCTCGCGGAGGAGCACGTCGCCGAGTTTGCGACGTACTTCGTCGAGCAGTCGACGAACAGGGAGGTCGTCGCCGACCAGGTCGGCTACGTCCCGAACTCCGAGGAGGAGGCGAGCGCCCAGATGGAGACGCTCCAGAAAGCCATCGACGAAGCTCAGGGCAACTGAGCGACAGGTGCGCTACCGTCGAACGAAGCGCTTTTTCGAACAGGAGGGAATCTACCAGGCAAAAGATGAGCACCGACGACATCGAAAGTGACCTTACGAGGAGAACAGAAAACTCCCCCAGAGAGCTTCTCTCGCGTTCGTTCTTCTTCCTCTGTGCCGCGCTGTCCATCGCGACGACGTTCGGTATCGTCGCGTTGCTCGCGACGGAGGCCGCGAAGTTCTTCACCTTCAGCGCGCCGCTGGTCGGCATCGAGGGAGAGACCGTCTCCGTCGTCGACTTCCTGACCGGAACCGAGTGGCGGGCGTCGGCGGGCGACTTCGGCGTCCTCGCACTGGTCTCGGCGACGCTGATGATCACCATCTGCTCTGCGCTCATCGCGCTCCCGCTGGGTGTGGCGACGGCCATCTACCTGAGCGAGTACGCGAGCAACCGGGTCCGGTCGGTGCTGAAGCCCGCACTCGAGATACTCGCGGGCGTCCCGACGGTCGTCTACGGCTTCTTCGCGCTCATCTACATCACGCCCGCGCTGGAGGTCGTGTTCCCGAACATCCAGTTCTTCAACGTCCTGGCGGCGAGCATCGTCGTCGGCATCATGATCATCCCGATGGTCGCCTCCATCAGCGAGGACGCGATGTCCGCCGTGCCCGACGAACTCCGGCAGGCGGGCTACGGGATGGGCGCGACGAAGTTCGACGTCTCGACGGGTATCGTCGTCCCCGCGGCCGTCTCCGGTATCTTCTCCTCGTTCATCCTCGCGCTCTCCCGCGCCATCGGCGAGACGATGGCCGTCACCATCGCCGCCGGGTCGCAGGCGAAGTTCCTCAACCCGCTGAACCCCACGTCGTACCTCGAAGGGGCGCTGCCGATGACGGCGTCGATGGTGAAACTGCTGACCGGCGACTTCGCCGGCGGCGGTATCGAGTACCGCGCCGCGTTCGCCGTCGGCCTCACCCTGTTCGCGATCACGCTCATCATGAACATCGCTAGCGACTTCATCGCCGCACGCTACCGGGAGGAGTACTGAGATGGCGACCGACACCGACACCAGCGCAGTCGACGGGTTCGGTCAGGTCAGCCGCACCGTCGGCACCGTGTTCCGGTACGTGCTGCTGGCGGCGACGCTGTTCGGCATCGTCGTCCTCGGCATACTGCTGGTGTACGTCGCCAACGACGCCATCCAGCCGCTGACCGCCGACCCCGGCTGGCACCTGACGTTCTTCGCGGTGCTCGTCCTCCCGTCGCTGGTCGTCGGAGGGTATCTCGCGTACACGAACCCGGCAGCGCTCGGGATTGGCCTCAGCGTCATCGGACTCCTCGTCGTCGCCCTGATGTTCGCGGCGGGGGCGTCGCTCATCTTCGTCGACATCATCTCGCCGCTCGCCTGGCTCGGGGTCGTTCTGGCGACGCTCGTCCCCGCGGCACTCGTCGTGGGCATCGTCCGCCTCGACCACCGGATACCGTTCCTCGCGCGACTCGGACTGACGGTCGGTCTCTTCTACCTGTCGTACTTCGGCCTCTTCGGCCCGCTCGGTTGGCAGGTGGGGCTCCCGCAGGTGGTGCCGAGGCTCTCCGCCATCGTCGTCCTGTACGTGCCGTACATCCCGACGCGTCCGATGACGATGGCACTCACCCTCGGCCTCCCGGTCGCACTCGTCGTCGGCGGGTTCTTCACCCGCGCGAACGGGACACGGGCGGGTCGCGTCGCGGCCGTGGTGGCGTTCGCCGTGACCGTCGCCGCCGGTGTCGTCGGACCGTACCTGGGGTTCACGCCGGTCCCCGCGACGATTCTCGCCGCGATGGCCGTCGTTCCGACCGGGGCGTACGCCGCCAACGTCGCCGTCAACAGACCCGACCTACGGGTCGGTCTCCTCCTGTCGGCGATTCTCTTCGGCGGCGCGTACCTCGGCGCGTACGTCGTCGCGACGCTCGGCTTCGCGGGGCCACAGTCGTGGGTCGACTGGCAGTTCCTCACCAGCGCCCACAGTTCGACGGCGGTAGACGCGGGGCTCTACCCCGCCATCGGCGGCTCTATCATGCTGATGGTCGTCGTCGCCGTCCTCTCGTTCCCCGTCGGCGTCGGTGCGGCGGTCTACCTCGAGGAGTACGCCCCGGACAACCGCTTCACCCGTATCATCGACGTCAACATCTCGAACCTCGCGGGCGTCCCGTCGGTCGTCTACGGCCTGCTGGGGCTGGGGCTGCTGGTCACGTACCTCGACCAGCCCTCGGGGTCGCTGTTCGTCGCCGGGGCGGCGCTGGGACTGCTCATCCTGCCCATCGTCATCATCTCCTCTCGCGAGGCCATCCGCTCGGTCCCCAGCGACATGCGCGAAGCCTCCTACGGGATGGGGGCGACCCGCTGGCAGACGGTCCGGAACGTCGTCCTGCCGCGGGCGTTCCCCGGTATCCTGACCGGAACCATCCTCGCGCTCGGTCGCGCCATCGGTGAGACGGCTCCGCTCATCATGGTCGGCGTGGCGAGCGTCCAGTACAACCTGCCGGGACAGCTCTCGGACAAGATGACGGCGATGCCGATGCAGGTGTACGTGTGGGCGAGCACGTTCGCCAGCGACGACTTCTACCAGCGCGCCGTCCCGGCGGGCGTCGTCGTCCTCGTCGTCGTCCTGCTGGCGATGAACTCGGCGGCTATCGTCCTGCGGAACCGCTATCAGCGCGAGAACTAACACACGACCATGAACAACAACGAATCGGAGACGACGGTAGCATCGGACGAGTCGAAGGACCCCACCGGCGAGACGCTCGTCGACACGGACGTCAGTTCGGGGCTGGAGGGCGGCGACCGGTCGACGCGACCGGACGACCCCATCGTCCGCGCCGAGGGCATCAGCGTCTGGTACGACGACGACCAGGCGCTCGACGACATCACGCTGGCCATCCCCGAGCACAAGGTGACCGCGATGATCGGCCCCTCGGGGTGTGGGAAGTCGACGTTCCTCCGGTGTATCAACCGGATGAACGACCTCATCGACGCCGCCCGCGTTGAGGGCGACCTGTACCTCGGCGGGAAGAACGTCTACGACGCGGACGTCGACCCGGTCGCGCTCCGCCGCCGCGTCGGGATGGTGTTCCAGAAACCCAACCCGTTCCCGAAGTCCATCCGCGAGAACGTCCTCTACGGCCTGAAGGTACAGGGCATCCAGGCCGACTACGACCAGGTCGTCGAGGAGTCGCTGAAGCGGGCGGCGCTCTGGGACGAGGTCAAGGACCGCCTCGACGAGTCCGGCCTCGAACTCTCCGGCGGGCAACAGCAGCGCCTCTGCATCGCCCGCGCCATCGCCCCCGACCCCGAGGTCCTGCTGATGGACGAACCCGCCTCGGCGCTCGACCCCATCGCCACCTCGCAGATAGAGGACCTCATCGACGACCTGGCCGAGGAGTACACCGTCGCCATCGTCACGCACAACATGCAGCAGGCCGCCCGCATCTCGGACAAGACGGCCGTCTTCCTCACCGGCGGGGAACTCGTCGAGTTCGACGACACGCAGAAAATCTTCGAGAACCCCGAGAACGACCGCGTCGAGGACTACATCACCGGCAAGTTCGGATGAGGCGACGCGGCGACGCGCGGACTGTCGGCACGTCGGCCCCGACGTCGCCCCGGACCGGCGTGACGACGGGCGACAGGTAGAAATAGCTCTTCTCGGTACCTCGGGGCGATGGACGAGTCGAACGACCGAACCGGAAACGAGTGGGACGCCGACGCCTACGACGACGGGCACTCGTTCGTGTTCGAGTACGGCGAGCGCGTGGTCGACCTGCTGGAACCGGACGAGGGCGAACGCATCCTCGACCTCGGCTGTGGAACGGGTCACCTGACGGCACGCATCGCCGAGTCGGGAGCGACGGTCGTCGGCCTCGACGCCGCGGAACCGATGGTCGCGGAGGCCCGCGAGCGCTACCCCGACTGCGAGTTCGTCCACGCCGACGCCCGGTCGTTCTCGTTCGACCGGCCGTTCGACGCGGTGTTCTCCAACGCGGCGCTCCACTGGATCCACGACCAGGACGCCGTCCTCGACTCGGTCACGGACGCGCTCCGCCCCGGTGGCCGGTTCGTCGCGGAACTCGGCGGGGCCGGGAACGTCGCCGCCATCGTCGGCGCGGTCCGCGAGGAGGCAGCCGCTCGCGGCTACGACGTCGACAGTCCGTGGTACTTCCCGAGCGTCGGCGAGTACGCCACGAGGCTCGAATCGCACGGGCTCGAGACGCGGTACGCACGCCTCTTCGACCGCCCGACGGACCTCGACGACGGCGCGGACGGCCTCGCCAACTGGCTCGAGATGTTCGGCGACGGCCTGCTCTCGGCGGTCCCCGAGGGAGAGCGGTCGGCGGTGGTCGCGGGCGTCGAAGCGCGCCTCCGCGACGACCTGTTCCGCGAGGGGACGTGGGTCGCCGACTACCGGCGACTCCGCGTCGTCGCCCACGCCGAGTAGCCCGGTCGAACCTCGACGGTACTCGGCGGTGAGAGCGGCACCCGCGACGGCGAATCCCCAGCCGAGGGGAGCCGACAGTAGGTCGATAGAGGCCTCTTAGCGAGCTTCTTTACGAAGAGTGGGCACGGTTCAGGTGGCGCGTCACGCCACCGACGACCCAGGCCTGTCCGTTCCAGTCCGTCGTTCCTCGCCGGGTCGGCGCGCCGCCGCTTCGCGACGCCCGCGCGGGCACTACCCCCTGCCCGCGCGGTCCGTGCTCGCTCCTCACTCCCTCGCAGAGCGCAGTCAGTATCCGAGGGCGACGAGACTACTCCGCGAACTCCTCCTGGACGATGCGGAGCGCCTGCTCGCGGTCGTCCCACCGGACGAAGATGGCGACGCTGGTCGCACTGGTGAGCAGGTCGTGGATGGTGATGTGCGCGTCGGCCAGCGGGTCGACTATCTGCCGGATGACGCCGGGCCGGTTCGGGAGTTCGCCGCCCGTCACCCGGATGACGGCGACGGCGGGGTCGACGGTGACGCTCGACAGCGTCGGCTCGTCGACCACCTCGTCGTGGAGCACCGTCTCGGCCTCCTCGGCGAGGCTCTGGTCGACGTAGTAGGTGATGGAGTCCATGCCGCTGGCGACCGCGTCGATGTTGATGTCGCCCTCGGTCAGCGCGGCCGACAGTCGGGCGAGGATGCCCGGCTGGTTCCGGATGGCACGTCCCGCGATGGTGAGACACGCCAGCGGGTCCTCCCGCAGGTCGATGAGGTTCTCGAACTGGCCCTCGACGCTCGTCCCCCCCGATAGCAGGTTGCCGTGCTGGTAGTGGACGACGCGGACCCCGAGCGTCTCGCTCTTGTACGACAGCGCCGACGGCGCGATGACCTCCGCGCCGCGGAACGAGAGGTTCCGGAGTTCGTCGACGGTGATCTGGCCGACGTTGCGCGCTCCCTCGACGACGGCGGGGTCGCCGGTCATGACGCCCTCGACGTCGGTGACGATGACCACCTCGTCGGCGTCCATGTAGTTGCCCAGCATCACGGCGCTCGTGTCCGAGCCGCCGCGACCGAGCGTCGTCACGTTGCCCGCGTGGTCCTGCGCGAGGAAGCCCGTCAGGACCGGGACGGTGTCCTCCAGGCGGTCGGCGAGCGCCTTCGCGCGGCGGTTCGTCTCCTCGACGTCCACCTCGCCGCGGGCGTTGGTGATGACCGGCCACGCGTCGCTGCCGGGTTCGAGGAACAGCGCGTTCACGCCGCGGGCGGCCAGCGCAGCCTTCAGCATCCGGACCGAGGTCCGCTCGCCCATCGAGACGATCTCGGCGCGGTCCTTCTCGTCGGCGTCGAACGAGATGGCTTCGAGGAGGAAGTCGGTCGTGCTCCCCATGGCGCTGGCGACGATGGCGACCTCGTGGCCCTCCTCGACGGCCTTGGCGACGGAGTCGGCCGCCCGGTTGATGCGGTCGCCGTTACCGAGGCTCGTCCCGCCGAACTTCGCTACGACCCGCATACTCCTCCTCGATTCCGCAAGCGGCGGTCGACTCCTCGGTTCCGCAGTCGGTCGTCGGGTGACCGTCGAGACGACCCCAGCGTCGTCCGCGACTCAGGCGTGTCAAACATTGTCGTGAACAGGCCCCGGTCGGGCATAAACCGACGGTATTCAACGAAGGCTTGCCGCGGGCCATCGTCGGCGGGTGATTTATCCCGTGGCAGGAACTAGCAAGGGGACGATGCAGGTGCGGGACGCAGTCGAGGCCGACGCCGAGCGCCTCGCCGAACTGACGGGCCGACCACGAGACGTGATGCGAAACCTCGTCCACGACCGGACGGTGCGCGTGGGGATAGCGGACGAGGCCATCGCCGGGTTCGTGAGCTTCGACGCGGAGCGCGACACGGTGTACGTCACGCAGCTGGAAGGCGAGTGCGACGCGTACGAACGACTCCTCGAAGAGCCCATCCGGTTCGCACGCAGCGAGTCGATGGCCGTCGAACTCCTCCTCCCGGAGCACGACGACAGCCGTCGAGACGCGGCCGAGAACCACGGGTTCGAGAGCGACGGCACCGGCCCACGCTTCGAGGGGACGGAGACCGTTCGCTACCGGCTGGCCTCCTGAACACGGGTTAGGAGACGACGACGAGGAGACCGTCGTCCGGTGAGCGGTGCGGTTAGGGTGTGGTGGCTGTAGCGGTGCTGTGCGGGGTGGTAGTGTGTCGTACCGCGAGTGAGGCGTATTGCGCCGAACGAGCGGGGTGACTGAACCCTCGAAGGAGCGAGCAAAGCGAGCGACTGAGAGGGTGAGGGAATCCTTTTGGTCCAGCTTTTGCCAGCGAGCCGTCAGTGACCGCCGAGCGATAGCGAGGCGTGTCCCTGACGAGCGAGCGCAGCAAAAGGTGGGTGTTAACAGACCGGCTTCGGGTTGACGCCCATCCCCTCCAGTCGGTCGGTGTACTCCTCGTAGGCGGCCTGAATCGCACCGCTGGCGGCCTCGGCGGCCCGGTCCCAGTCGTCGTCGCTCTCGCAGACCGACTCGAGGAGCGCGAGCGCGCGGTCGAGCTGGTCGTCGAGGTCCTCGTTCATCGCGCGAATCTCGCGGGTCGTCGAGGGGTCGGCCTGCCCGACGAAGAAGCCGACGAGCTGGTCCTTCGACTTCTCGGCGGCGAGCGTCCGCCCGAGGAAGCCGCCAGCGCGGTCGAGGGTGTCCTCGCGGTCGCGGAGATACTGCTGGATGGCGGGCACCTCGCTCACCTCCACCTCTTCGCCGAGCAGGTCGGCGACGGTGCGGTAGTGCTCCTCCTCCTCGGCGGCGGTGTCGGCGAACGCCTCCCCCGCTTCGCCGCCCTCGCTCTCGGCCCACGACTCGTACGTCTCCCACGCGGCCCGTTCGGCCTCGGCGGTGGCCCGGAGGACGGTGTCGCGCTCGATGTCCCCCTCGGTGTCGGCGTACAGCGCCTTCGACGATCCGAGTCGGGAGAGGGCGGTGCGGTTGTCCTCGCGAATCCGGTCGGCGAACTCGTCAGCGGTCATGGGGGACGTACGACTGGCGCGGGTTTGTAGCCACCGGGATAGCTCCGGTTCGGACCCGCCGGGAGAGCGACGATGGGAATAGCGTTTTGTCCACGCGACGAGTGGGCGGGGTATGGACCGCGTGCCAAGCGTCATCGCCGGTGGGGTGGCCGGAACCGCCGTCCTCTCGCTGCTGTTGATTCTGCTGGAGGTCCAGACGCGCGAGCAGATACTCGTCTTCGACGTCATCGCCCGGTTCGTCGGCGTCCCCGGCCAGCAGACCGTCGGGTTCGTCATCTTCCTGATCGCGGGTATCGTCGCGTGGCCGCTGGTGTTCCTCGCCATCGAGGACTACATCCCCGGCGGCCCGGACCCGGCCGCCCGTGGCGTCGTCCTCTCGATTCCGCTCTGGATAGCGTTCGACATCGCGGGGCGGGGCGACATCGCGGGACCGCTGCTCCTCGTCTACATCGCGCTGACGTTCGTCGCGCACGTCGCCTACGGCTGGGTGATGGGCGCGGTGTACGCGCACCTCCACGGCGGGACCGAACTGCCGCAGGAGGAGTACACCTACGGCTGAACGGGGACAGACGGCGGGACAGCCCGACTCGGACGACGCCGGCCAGACTACCCAGGGAGACGACGGTAAGTGGCCCTGCAGGACGACGAACACCGCGAACCCGACACCGGAGCGGTCGGTCACTTCTCTCGCTCGAATCGCCCGACAGGGTGGTAGCCACTCGTTCGTGGGGAGTTCACACGACCGATACGACGAGACGGTTCACCGAGCGATGGGGTCCACTCGCTGATACGAAACCGCACCACTCCACGCTGCCTCAAGGTATTTCCCCCCCGCGCCCGGAGTGTCCGACACGGGTCCTCGCGACTCGATTACCATGGTATCTGTCCAGACGATTCCCGGCTTCCTCATCGCCGGAGCGTTGTTGTCCGTCCTCGTTCTCGTCGGCTACTACCGGTCGCCGGGGCGACGGACGGCCTCCGACGGTGGATACGCCAGCCCGGGCGAGACGGCGACCGAGACGGCGAAACCCGCAGGAATCCTCCGGTGGCTGACGACGGTCGACCACAAGGACATCGGACTGCTGTACATCTTCTTCGGGGCGGCCGCCGCGCTGTGGGGCGGGACCGACGCGATGATGGCGCGGACGGAGCTGCTCACGGCGGCCGAGACCATCTGGGGCAACGAGACGTACAACGCGCTGTTCACGACCCACGGCATCACGATGCTGTTCTTCTTCGTGACGCCGGTGTTCACGGGCATCGCGAACTACTTCCTGCCGCTGCTCATCGACGCCGACGACATGGCGTTCCCGCGCATCAACGCCATCGCGTTCTGGCTGCTGCCGCCGGCGTTCCTGCTGGTGCGCGGCGGCCTCATCACCGAGGTGTTCGCGAAGATCGTCGCCCCGGCGCTCGGGTCGCTCGTCGACCCGCTGTTCGCGCTCCGGCCGCCGTCGACGTCGTGGACGATGTACACGCCGCTGTCGCTCGCGCAGACGAACCCGCAGGTCGACCTGCTGTTGCTGGGGCTCCACCTGTCGGGTATCGCGACGGTGCTCGGGGCCATCAACATCATCGTCACCATCTTCGCCGAGCGCGGTGAGGGCGTCAACTGGGCGAACCTCGACATCTTCTCGTGGACGATGCTCACCACCTCGGGGCTCATCCTGTTCGCGTTCCCGATGCTCGGGAGCGCGCTCATCATGCTCCTGCTCGACCGGAGCTTCGGCACCACGTTCTTCGCGCTGGAGGGCGGCGGGCCGCTCCTCTGGCAACACCTGTTCTGGTTCTTCGGGCACCCGGAGGTGTACATACTGTTCCTCCCGGCGACGGGGCTGACGAGCCTCATCCTCCCGAAGTTCGCGGGCCGGAAGCTGTTCGGGTTCAAGTTCATCGTCTACTCGACGCTCGCCATCGGCGTGATGAGCTTCGGCGTCTGGGCCCACCACATGTTCACCACCGGGATGGACCCCCGCATCAAGGCGTCGTTCATGGCGGTCACCATCGCCATCGCGGTGCCGTCGGCGGTGAAGACGTTCAACTGGATGACGACGATGTGGGAGGGAGCCATCAAGCTGACCGCGCCGATGGTGCTGCTCATCGGTGGCATCGGGACGTTCATCGTCGGCGGCGTCACGGGCGTCTTCCTCGGCTCCATCCCCGTCGACATGGCGTTCCAGGGCACCTACTACGTCGTCGGCCACTTCCACTTCATCATCATGGGCATCATCGCGATGTCGATGCTCGCCGCGAGCTACTACTGGTACCCCATCCTCACCCGGCGGATGTACGACCGGCGACTGGCGATGGCCCAGGCGCTCGTGCTCATCGTCGGCGTCACCATCACGTTCACGAGTCAGCTCCTGCTGGGCTACCTCGGGATGCCGCGGCGGTACGCGGAGTACCCCGAGCAGTTCACCCTGCTCAACCAGGTGTCGACCATCGGCGCGTACATCATGATGACCTCGGTGACGATGTGGCTCGTCAACATGGTCCAGTCACTGCGGACCGGTCCCATCGTCATGGACGCCGACGTGTGGGGTCTGAAGGAGACCAACCAGTTCACCCGCGAGTGGCAGTGGTTCGAGCGGCAGTTGCAGGAGCGTCGCGGGTTCGACAGGCCTCCCTCGGACGACGACTGAGACGCCCGAAATTACCTCCCTCAGAACTCGGAGAGGAAAGCCCCTTACATATCAACGGGAGCTTGCAAGAGCGAATCGCAAGACGGCGGCGGCGTCGGTTTCGGCATTCGCAACCCCACAGGGTACCAGTCCGGGGACGGTACTAGAGGGTATGACGGAACGACGAATACTGGTCTGTACGGACTGCGAACAGGTTATCTCCGGGCGCATCAACGAGGACGGGTCGGTCGTCCTTCCGCTCGCGGACAACACGTGCCGCTGTGGCAACGCGTCGTTCGACGTCGCCGACCCGAACAGCGGCCCCACCGACAGCGTGCCGGGGTGAGCTGTCGGTCGTGAGACCATCGATGCAGCTAGCAGAGTCGTGTCGTACCCCGTAGCAGCGCGCCCCCAGCAGACGACCGGAGACGACGGATGCGGGCGACCGCAGACCGTCGCGACTCGTCGGACCCGACGTTCGACGAAGAACCGACGACGACCGTGAACCGCACGGTGTGTTCTCTCGACCGCGACGAGCCGACTCGGACAGCGGTGCGTCTACCGGACCGGCGACTGTTCGACGTTCCGCTCCGTGCGGTGGTGGAGCGCGTCACCGGTCGCCCGGTCGAAGACGTGGATGGCCTCCTCGGGGATGTGGATGACCACCTCCGTGCCCGACTCCGCGGTCGTCAGTCGGCGGGTCGCCATGGTGAACCTCGTCTCCTCCGTGGACTCCTGCCCGGCGAACGTCAGGTGGACGTCGTTGATGTTCCCGTGCGGTTCGACGACGCTGACCACCGCGTCGAAGTCGTGGTCGTCCTCGGGGCGGTCTCGCACCGAGATGTCCTCGGGACGGATGCCGAGGACGAGGTCGGTCGTCCCGTCGAGGTCCGCGCGCGTGTCGTCCGAGATGGGGTACTCGAAGCCGTCGCCGACGAGGCGACTGCCCTCCAGCCCGACGTCGAAGAAGTTCATCGCCGGGTCGCCGATGAACCCCGCCACGAACTGGTTGTTGGGCTGCTCGTAGCACTCCAGCGGCGTGCTCACCTGCTGGAGTTCGCCGTCGTTGAGGATGGCGATGCGGTCGCCCATCGTCATCGCCTCCGTCTGGTCGTGGGTGACGTAGATGGTCGTCGTGTCGAGGTCCTCCTGCAACTGCTGGAGTTCCGTCCGCATCTGCGCCCGGAGCTTCGCGTCGAGGTTCGACAGCGGTTCGTCCATCAGGAACACCGACGGGTCGCGGACGATGGCGCGGCCGAGGGCGACCCGCTGTTGCTGCCCGCCGGAGAGTTCCTTCGGCTTCCGGTCGAGTAGTTCGGGTATCGCGAGCAGTTCGGCGGTCTCCTCGACGCGACGGCCGATCTCGTCGTCCGAGAGGTCCGTCGACTCCTCCAGTCCGAACGCCATGTTCTGCCGAACGCTCATGTGCGGGTAGAGCGCGTAGGACTGGAACACCATCGCGATGTCGCGGTCCTGCGATTTGACGTCGTTGATGACCCTGTCGTCCAGCCGGATGGTTCCGCTCGTGATCGTCTCCAGGCCAGCGATCATCCGGAGCGTCGTCGACTTCCCACAGCCCGACGGGCCGACGACGACGAGGAACTCCCCGTCGTCGATGGCCATCGAGAGGTCCTCGACGGCGACGATGCTGTTGTCCCCGTCCTGATACGCCTTCGTCACTGAATCGAGTTCGAGTGTTGCCATGATATCACTGCACTCCGTCGTTCGTTCGTCGAGGGCTGTTCCCTCCGATGCGTCCGTCTCCTCGTCGACCGGTCACCCGAATGCGAGTCGGAGTCGAACGGTTCGGGCCACCGAGTGAGACCGTCACGTCGTCACCCCCTCGGCGAACTCCTCGCCGAACAGGATGTAGACGGCGAGCGTCGGAAGCGCGGTGAAGAACGCGCCGGCCATCCGGAGCGGGAAGTCCGTCCCCTCCATCCCCGTCCCGAGTCCCGCCAGTATCAGCACCACCGGGGCCGCGGCGCTCGACTCCGTGGCGACCAGCACCAGCGTGAACAGCAGGTCGTTCCAGATCTGGGTGAACTGGTAGATGAGCACCACGGCGAACATCGGCGTCGAGAGCGGCAGGACGATGCGCCGGTAGACCCGGCGGAGCGACGCTCCGTCGAGTCGCGCCGACTCGATCATCTCGTCGGAGAGCGTCTTGTAGTACGCCCGGAAGAGGACGGTACAGATGGGAATCCCGTACGCCACGTGCGTGATGACGAGCTCGATGATTCCCGTGTAGTCGCTGTCGATGCCGAGGTCCCAGACGAAGCCCAGCAGCTGTTCGAGCTGGACGTACTGTCCCCAGAACTGCGAGAGCGGGACGAGGACCGCCTGGTACGGGATGAAGATGCCGGCGACGAACAGCGCGAGGAGCACTGCCTTGTAGCGCTCGTCCCAGTCCGCCACGGTCAGACCGTAGGCGGCCAGACTCCCGAAGAACGCCGAGAGGACGGTCGCCGGGACGGCGTACAGCATGCTGTTGCCCATCCCGCGGAGGAGCGTGCTCGACGCACGCTCCCACTTCTGGAGCGTGAAGCCGTCCGGACCGGGGGGAGCGTACGGTAGCGTCTCGATGACCGCCCCGTTCGTCTTGATGGACGTCATCAGCCCGGTCTCGATGGGGACGAGATAGAACGCCAGCATCGCCAGCAGGACGGCGTACAGTCCGATTCGGCCCGGACTCAGGCCGCGTGTTCGCGCTCCGACACCGCCGCTTCCCGTCCCGTCGTTGTTCGAATCGTCGTTCTGTGTGCTCATAGGTGCCCCCTCCGGTACTCGTAGTAGAGGTACGGTCCGATGACGGCCAGGGCCATGGCGAAGAGGAAGATGGCGATGGCGGCCCCGTAGGACCAGTTGAGGTTCGCGTACGCTTCTCGGACCATCTTCGTCGCCAGGATGTCAGCGCCGTTCGGGGGTCGGTACCCCGAGACGAGCGAGTAGAGGAAGTCGAACGCCTTCAGCGCGAACACCATGAGGACGACGGCCGCGCTGATGGTCGCTCCCTTGAGTTGCGGGATGATGACCCGCCAGTACATCTTGATGGTCGACGCGCCGTCGACCTGCGCCGCCTCGTAGTGCTCCGTCGGGATGGCCCTGAGCCCCGCCAGATAGACGACCATCGCGTACCCGGAGAACTGCCACACCAGCGCGAAGATGACCGCCCAGAGGACGATGTCCTGGTTGCCGATGTAGTTGAACGGGCCGAGGCCGAACGTTCCGAGGAACCCGTTGACCATCCCGTTGTTGTAGTTGTACATCCACAGCCAGAACTGGGCCGTGACGACGAACGAGAGGCTCATCGGGAGGAGGTACAGCGTCCGGAACGTGTTCTCGAAGCGGATGCCGCGGTCGACGAGGATCGCGAGCACGAGGCCCACGAGCAACGTCGCGGCGGTGAACGCGACCAGGAGGATGACGGTGTTGAGCGCCGCCTCCCGGAACCCCGGGTCGGAGAGCGCCCGGGAGTACATCTCGAAGTCGAGGTTCGAGTAGTCCGGCGACCCACCGAGCCCCGAGTAGTCCGTCAACGAGATCATCAGGTTCCAGATGATGGCGCCGTAGACGAACAGCGCCATCAGCAGGAACGGCGGGAGCCAGAACGGTGCGGATTCGAGGAAGTCGCTCCCGAAGCGACCGTCGAGCCCCGCCGAGAGTCGGCTCAACGGGCCCCGTCCGGTCCCTCCCTCGTCCGTGACGGAGCCACCGTCCGTCCTCACCGGTCGGTCCCCTGGCGAATCAGTCATAGCTGGTGCAGACAGTCGTCCGCTGAAAGACGGTTTCGGGCATGTGCGCCTGAGGAGTCAGTTCGAGACCGCGTTCAGGAAGCCCTGCGTCGCGGCGTCGACGTTGTACGGTCCGGTGAACTCCGAGGAGATGACCTCGTTCAGCTCCGTCATCACCGACGACTCGACCGCGAGACCGTGCTGGAGCGTCGGCGGGCGCTCCTCCGCGTTCGCGAAGTCCTCGGCGGTCTCCTGCAGGTACGGCCCGAACGCGTCCATGCTGACGTCGGTCCGGGTCGGAATCGACCCCTTGTACTGGTTGAACGCGATTTGGGCCTCGCTGCTGCCGACGAAGCCCTCCCAGACCTTCGACGCCTCGGGCGTCGGGTTGTTCGCCGGGTAGAGGAACGAGTCGAAGTGGAGCGTGTACATCCCTTCGGTCCCGGGGAACGTCTTGAAGCCCCAGTCCTCGTCGTAGTCGAAGTCCTCCGTGTTGCGGTACGCCCCGGCCGCCCAGTTACCCTGGTGGATGAACGCCGCGTTGCCGTTGATGATGTTCTGGTTCGACGCGGTGAGGTCGAGCGACGACGCGTCGCTCGGGATGTAGTTCTCGTGGATGGTCGCCAGCGACTCGAAGGCGCTCCGGACGGCGTCCTCGGAGCCGTTGCCCTCGATGAAGTCCATGTACGGCTGGTAGCCGCTCTGGCCGAGCATGATGGCGGCCCAGAGCTGCGTGATGGTCCACGTTCCGGCCATCGCCTGGGTCATCGGAATCTTGTCGGTCTCGCTGTTGACGGTGTCGAGTGCGTCGAGGAGCGCCGACACGCTGTTGAGCGATTCGACGTCGATGCCCGCCTCCTCGACGACCGAGACGTTGTAGAACAGGCAGTTCAGCCGGTGCGAACCGAGCGGCACCGCCCGGAAGCTCCCGTTCAGCTTGTGCAGTTCGACGGCCTCCTCGACCATCACGTTCTCGAAGTCGTTCCGCTCCCAGACGTCGTCGACGGTCCCGAGGACGTTCTCGTAGCGGAGGAGGTTCTTCCCGGGCCAGTTCGCGAACGAACCGGGCGGGTCCTGACTCTGGAGGCGGTTCGCGACGACCGCGTCGAGGTTCTGGTTGCCACCGCCGCCGATGGGTTTCATCTCGACTTCGACCTCGGTGTCGTACTCGGCGAACGCCTCCGCCAGCGCGTTGGCGGCCGTCTCCCCGTCGCCGCCGGTCCAGCCGTGGAGCGCCTCGACGGTACCGGTCACCGACTCGCCGCCACCGCCCGAGCCGTTACCACTCCCGTTTCCGCCGCCACCGCCGTCGCCTCCGTCGCCGCCGTCGTCGCCACCTGTACACCCTGCAAGCATCGTCGCGATTCCCGTCGCGGAAACCGCTTTCACGAACCGTCGACGGCCGCCGTCGACGCCGGATTCGTCGTTTAACTCGTCCATGAGTAAATCCCAGTCCACTGCCTCATCCATCGACTATCACAATAAACATTCGCATTAGTGAGTTACCGGTTTGCGGGATGCAACGGCCACGTTCGCGCACGATGCGAGGCACGGGATCGGACGAGCGACCGCCGACGAACGACCTATCGTCGGGAGGTCGACGGGCCGCCACCATCGACCAGTCCGGACGACGACAGGCCGGCACCGACGAGACGGGCGGCGACGACGAGGGAGTACGCCACGACCAGCGCCCCGAGGACGCCCCGAACCGTGGCTCCGCCCAGCCACCCGGCGAGCAGCAGTCCGGCGTCGAGGGCGACGACGGCGACGAGCCAGCCGAGGAGGTAGCTGCCCGAGCGAGCGCCCCGGCGGAGTCGGGTCCGGTCGAACGCCGCCCGGAGCGACCCGGACGCCACGTAGCTGGCGAGCGCGACGGGCAGGAGGTACGTCGCGACGAGCATCGCGATGCCGCCGACCGTCGCCGCCGCGAGCACGGGGAACGACCCTCCCTCGACCCCGCCGGACCCCGAGACGACCTCGACCATCCCGACGAGGAACGCGAGCGGCGGACCGACGTACACCAGCGCGACGAGCGCGGCCCCGACGCTCCGCCGGAGCAGGTCGACGGGAGCGTCCAGCACCGACGGCGGGTCGTCGCCCCCGCCGGCGCTCCGGACGAGGACGCGGAGCAGGACCCCGACGAGAGGGAGGAGCGGAACGAACGGGACGATGCCGTGGGCCAGCACGAGCGCCCAGGCGGCGACGAGGGCGTCGCCACGGTGGGCCCCGCGAACCGGATAGGAGAAGTGGTCGAGCGTCCGGGTCACGCCACGTTCACCACCGGACTCCGGGGTCGGAGCCGTCGTGTGCGGCCTCGCGATTCGCTCGCCACGTCCCTCATTGGAGGCTCGTGGGGACAGCGCGAGATTAATGGTCCGGGTTCGCCGTCGTCTCGCCACGGGCTCACCGGGAGCGGTCTCGCGATACGAGTGCCACTCCGCGCTGCTGTGGCGTCCGTCGTGTCGAAAAATATCGGAGTCGAAGGTCGTCTACTGCGTGGCGCTCACTCGGCTTCGCCCTTCTCTATCGGCGCACCGACGAGGTTCCCCCACTCGGTCCACGACCCGTCGTAGTTCGTCACGTCGTCGTAGCCGAGCAGTTCGTGCAGCGCGAACCACGCGATGGAGGAGCGCTCGCCGATACGGCAGTACGCGACGATGTCCTCGTCGCCGTCGATGCCCTCCTCGGCGTACAGGTCGCGGAGTTCGTCGGCGGACTTGAACGTCCCGTCGTCGTTGACCGTCGCGGCCCACGAGATGTTCGACGCGCCGGGGATGTGGCCGCCGCGCTGGGCGGTCTCCTGCAGTCCGGGCGGCGCGAGAATCTCGCCGCGGAACTCCTCGGGCGAGCGGACGTCGACCATCGGGACGCCCTGCTCCATCGCCTCCTCGACGTCCGAGCGGTACGCGCGGATGCCCTCGTCGGAGTCGTCTGCGGTGTACTCCTGTTCGGGGAACTCCGGCACGTCGGTCGTCGTCGGGTAGTCGTTGTCGAGCCAGTAGTCGCGGCCGCCGTTCATGAGGCGGACGTCCTCGTGGCCGTAGTACTTGAACTGCCAGTAGGTGTAGGCGGCGAACCAGTTCGAGTTGTCGCCGTAGAGGACCACGGTGGAGTCGTTCGAGATGCCGTGGCTGCCGAGCAGGTCCTCGAAGTCCTCCTTCTCCAGCACGTCGCGTTCGGTCTGGTCCTGCAGTTGCGTCTCCCAGTTGAACCCGATGGCGCCGGGGGCGTGGCCCTCGTCGTACGCTTCGGTGTCGACGTCGACCTCGACCAGTCGATACTCGGGGTCGTCGCTCTGGAACTGGTCGAGGTGGTCCTCGACCCAGTCCGCGGACACCAGTACGTCCTTGGCGTAATCGCTCATAATGCACCGGAACGTTACGTCAGCGGGGCTATATCGGTGTTACTGCCGGAGGGATTCGCCGCTCGTTCCGAGTCGGGGAAATTTTTACTGGTTGTCACCCCGGTGGAACTCCCGAGTACCCTCGCCACGGCCACGACGGCCAACAACCGGCGATACGTGCCGCCATCTCCGAGCGGGGAACCATGAAGTCCCGACCGCCTGTAGCACACTGCATGGACATCGCGGACGCCGACTGGGTCGAGGAGCAGGGAGAGGCGGTGTGTCGCGTCGACGTTCGCGACGGGTGGGAGTACGACGGTATCGGTCACCTGCCGGACGCGGTGAACGTCCCGTTCGACACGTACCGGGCCGAGAGCCACGCCTCGGACGGGGGCGAGGGCGAGGTCGGGATGCTCCCCGGCGCGGAGCAGTTCGCGGACGTGATGGGCGCGGCGGGCGTCTCGCGCGAGGACGACGTGGTGGCGTACGACGACACCCACGGCGTGTTCGCGGCGCGCCTGCTCGTCACCTGCGAACTGTACGGCCACCCGCCCGAGCGCCTGCACCTGCTGAACGGCGACTACTCCTCGTGGGCGCGCGACCACCCGGTCAGTCAGGAGGCGGTCGAACCGGACCCGACGACGTACGAAGCGACGTTCGACCCCGACGGGCCGCTCGTCGAGGCGGACGTCGTCGCCGAGGCGCTCGACGACCCCGACAGCGTCGTCGTCGACACGCGCGAGCAGTGGGAGTTCGACGAGGCCCACCTGCCCGGTGCGGTTCGCCTCGACTGGCAGGAACTGGTCGACACCGACAGCCGTGGCCTGCGTCACGAGGACGACGTGCTGGACCTGTTGGTCGAGCGCGGCATCGACACGGACCGCCGCGTCGTCCTCTACTGCAACACCGCCCGGCGCATCAGTCACACCTACATCGTCCTCCGACACCTCGGCTACGACGACCTCGCGTTCTACGAGGGGTCGCTCACCGAGTGGGAGGAACAGGGGCGACCGCTAGAGAAGAGCGAGGCGGGGTGAGCGGAGCGAACGCCGCCTCGGAAATAGCGAGCGGGCCACCGGCCCGCGAGCAGGGCGAGGCCGAGTAAGCGCCAGCGCACGAGGCCTCGAACGGAGCAGGGAGCAGTGCGTGGACGACCAGAGCGAGACCGAAGGTCTCGCGTGCAACCGGCGACGGAGTCGCCGGTGACGCACGGAGTCCACGGGTGCGAGCGGAGCGTGGAACGACCTGTGAGCGAACCGCGAAGCAGGCCGACGGCTCGTTCACTCAGGTGAGCGTGGCGTCACTGCGGCGTCCCGTCGCCGTCGGTGTCGGGAACGGACTCTGGTGAGTCGGTAGCGTCGGGCGTGTCGGTCGGTGGGGCCGGCGGGTCGTCCGAGTCTGGAACGGCCCCCGCTCCGCCACCACCCGTCGGGTCGACGTCCGGACCCACGCCGTCGTCGCCGTCGCTGGCGGCCCCCTGTTCGGCCGAGAGCAGTTCGACCACCTCGATGACCAGGGCGACGACCAGCGGCCCCGCGATGAACCCGACGGCACCGACCGTGAGGATGCCGCCGACGAAGCCGATGAAGTAGAGGCTGGTCGGTAGGTCCGCCGCCCAGGACGCCAGTCGCGGGCGGATGACGGCGTCGGGCACCGCGCCGATGAGGACGCCGCCGCCCACGAGGACGAGGACGGCCCGCGTCGGGTCCGGCGTCGGGCCGACGAGGTCCACGAGGGCGAGGATGGCGACGAGGACGCTCGGGCCGAGGACGGGGATGAACTGGAGGAGACCGGCGATGATGGCGAGCGTGAACACCGACTCGTAGCCCAGGACCACGAAGACGACCAGCGCGACGAGTCCCGTCCCGAACGCCGTCGCGGCCTGGAGGACGTAGATACCGTACAGCGTCTGGCGGATGCGCTCGTTGAGCGAGACGAGGATGTCGTGGTACTCGTTCGGGACGACGCGCCGGAACCCGTCGCCGGTCGCGCCAGGGCGCAACAGCAGGCCGAACAGGAGGATGGCGAACAGGACGAGTTTCAGCGCGAGGACCGGCAGGACCGGCGCGAGCCCCGTCGCGATGCCCTGTATCGAGGCCGTGACGACCGCGACGATCTCCGACAGTTCGACGGCGTATGTCATCCCCGCGACGTCGACCGAGAGGCTGTCCGGGAGCGACTCGATGAGCGCCAGCGCGGAGTCGCGGCGCTGGTACAGCAGGTAGCCCATCGCCGCGACGACGAACGAGACGACGCCGAACGCGCCGAGCGTGACGAGCCCGCTCGAAACGCGTCTCGACAGTCCCCGGTTCACGAGGCGGTTGCGTGCCGGGACGAGGACGTAGGCGACGGTGATGGCGAAGAACACCGTGCCGACGACCTCCCAGAGCACGGCCGCGGCGAGCAGCGAGAACACCACCAGCAACACGGCGAGGACGTTCCGTCGACGGCGGGCGAACTCCATGGGAACTGCTGACGGGTCGTAACTACTAATCGGTGTGCCTCGCGGAGGGGACGCGATGGACCGAGCGTCGCGGGATCGACACCGCGGGACGTAAGTACCACCGAGAGAAACAACCGAGTAATGAAACGACGGACGTTCCTCCTGAGCACGGGTGCGGGAGCCGCCGCACTGGCTGGCTGTCTCGGCGACGACGGCGGCGACACGACGACCACCGGGGCGGACGGGTCGGACGGAACCGGAACGACCGAGTCGGGCGACGGCACCGAGCAGACGGGGACGACGACCGGTAGTACCGAGCAGTCCGGCGGGAACCTCGTCGTCGCCACGTACCCGACGTGGGTCGAGGGCGACAGTCCGGCGGGCACGTGGGTGAAAGAGCAGTTCGAGGCCGAGCACGACGCGACCGTCGAGTACACCACTCCGGAGTCGCGGTTCAACTACTACCTCGGCCGGGCCGCGCAGGGTGCGCCCATCGACGCCGACCTCTACCTCGGGCTGAACGTCGACGAACTCATCACGCTCGACCAGAAGGTCGACGGCGAGGTGCTGACGCCGCTGTCGGTCGACGCGCCGGTAAAGGAGGGCCTCCAGTTCGACCCTCAGGGCCGGGCCGTCCCGTACGACACGGGCTACATCAGCCTCGTCTACGACGAGAACGCCATCGAGCCGCCAGCGACGTTCGACGACCTGCTGGCCGAGGAGTACCGGGGCGAACTGCTCGCCCAGAACGCCCAGTCGAGCGCGACGGGTCGCGCGTTCATGCTCCACACGGTGAAGGCGAAGGGCGCCGACGGCTACCTCGACTACTGGCGCGACCTGACGGACAACGGGACGCGCATCCTCGGCAACTGGGACGACTCCTACACCGCCTACGAGAACGGCGAGGCGGCGATGGTCGTCTCCTACTCGACCGACCAGGTGTACGCCCACCAGGCCGGACAGGACCTCTCGCGCCACCAGGTCGGCTTCCTGAACGACCAGGCGTACGCCCAGCCGGAGGGCATCGCGCGGTTCGCCGACTCCGACCAGCAGGAGCTGGCGAAGACGTTCGTGGAGTTCCTGCTGACTCCCGAGGCACAGGGCCAGATCGCCCAGCGCAACGTCCAGTACCCCGCGACGACGGACGCGGAGCTCCCGGCGGAGTTCGAGAAGTACACCTTCGAACCGGAGGAGCCCGTGACGTTCACCTACGAGGAACTCAAGGGGAACGTGGACGAATGGGTCGAGCAGTGGGCGCGTCAGATCGCACAGGGCTGAGCGAGGTGGTGCGGTGAGCGGCGGAACGGTGGGCCGCGAGCGTCTCGGTCGCCTGCTGGCGACGCTCGTCGTCGGCGCGTTCCTGACGGTGATGCTGTACTACCCCGTCGCGAGCGTGCTGGAGGAGGCCGTCACCGTCGACGGCCGCCCGAGCCTCGCGCCCGTCGTCGCCGTCCTCACCGACCCGTTCTACACGGGTGCGCTGGGGGGCCTGCTCGGCACGCCTGGCGACCTGTTCGCGGGACTCGCCGCGTGGGCTGCGAACGGCTTCACGTGGCCGGGGTTCGGCCTCCTTGGGTTCACCGCGTGGCAGGCGTTCCTCTCGACGCTGGCGAGCCTCGCGCTCGGCCTCCCCGGCGCGTACGTCCTCGCGCGGTTCGAGTTCCCCGGCCGCGAGACCGTCCGGTCGCTGACGGCCGTCCCGTTCGTGTTACCCTCGATCATGGTCGCGGTCGGGTTCGTCGCCACGTTCGGCGGCAACGGAACCGTCAGCGACGCGTTCGCGGCCGTCGGCCTGCCCCGGTTCTCGCTGGTGTTCACGCTCGAACTCGTCGTGCTGGCCCACGCCTTCTACAACGCGCCGCTCGTGGTCCGCATCGTGAGCGCCGCCGCCGAACGACTCGACACGCGGACGCTGGAGGTCGCCCGCGCCAGCGGCGCGTCGCGCTGGCGGGCCGCGTGGGACGTGCTCGTCCCCCAACTCCTGCCCGCACTCGGCACCGCCGCGCTGCTGACGTTCGTGTTCACCTTCCAGTCGTTCGCCATCGTCCTCGCGCTCGGCGGCCTCGAACTCGCCACCGTCGAGGTGTGGGTGTTCAGCCTCGTGCGCTCGTTCGACCTGCAGGAGGCCGCCGCGCTCGCCACCGTCGAGGCGGCCGTCTCGCTCGCGCTGACCTACGCCTACCTGCGCTACGAGGCGCGACAGGCCCGCGACACCGGTGGCCGGAGGCTCGACCGCATCCCGTTCGGCGCGGCGACCCGCCGCACCCGACTCGCCGTCGGCGCGTACGGCGTGCTCGCGTTCGTCGTGTTCGGCCTCCCGCTGGCGAGCATGGTCGCCGAGAGCGTCGTCGGACCGAACGGGATGACGCTGCGTTACTACCGGTTCCTGCTCGAACGGCAGGCGACGGCCCAGAGCTTCCAGACGAAGCCGCTGACCGCGGTCCGTAACTCGCTGGTGTTCGGCGCGGGGACGCTCGTCGTCGCCGTCCCCCTCGGCGTCACCGTCTCGCTGCTGACCGCCCGCGAGGGCCGCCTCGCGCAACTCGGCGGGACGCTCGCGTTCGTCCCGTTCGCCGTCAGCGGCGTCGTCGTCGGTCTCGGCCTGCTCCAGTCGCTCGTCTACGGCACCGTCCTGTTCGGCCACCGTATCGTCGTCACCGGGGCCGTCGCCATCGTCGCCGCCCACGCCGTCAGCGGCTACCCGTTCGTCACTCGGAGCGTCTCGCCGTTGCTCTCCAGGCTGGACCCGGCGCTGCCCGAGGTGGCGCGAGCGGCCGGAGCGAGTCGCCTGCGTGCGCTCTGGGACGTTGAACTCCCGCTCGTGTTCGGCGGCGTGCTGGCGGGCGCGGCGTTCGCGTTCGCCATCTCCGTCGGCGAGTTCGACGCCACGGTCATCCTCGCGGAGGGGTCGAACAGCTACACGATGCCCGTCGTCATCCAGCGCTACCTCGGGAGCGAGCGAGCGCTCGGCCCGCCGAGCGCGATGGGTACCGTCCTCCTGCTCGTCACCGCCGTGAGCTTCGTCGTCATCGACCGCCTCGGAGGTGCGTTCGATGGCTGACGTGGGACTGTCGGGCGTCGAGAAGCGCTACGGCGACACCCGAGCGCTCGGCCCGGTCGACGTCGACGTCCGGGACGGCGAGTTCTTCACGCTCGTCGGCCCCTCGGGGTGTGGCAAGACCACGACGCTCCGACTCGTCGCCGGGTTCGAGGAGCCGACGGCGGGCGAGGTGACCATCGGCGGCCGGTCGATGGCGGGCGTCCCGCCCGAAGAGCGCGACGTGGGCGTCGTCCCGCAGCAGTACGCGCTGTTCCCCCACATGGACGTCCGCGAGAACGTGGGCTACGCGCTGAAGTTCCGCGAGCCACCCGGCGGCGACGCGGAAGCACGGATCGACGAACTGCTCGACCTCGTCGGCCTGACGGGACTGGGCGACCGCGACCCGGAGGACCTCTCGGGCGGCCAGCGCCAGCGCGTGGCGCTCGCCCGTGCGCTCGCGCCGAGCCCCGACCTGCTCCTGCTCGACGAGCCGATGAGCGCGCTCGACGCCCGCCTTCGCGAGCGCCTTCGACGCGAAGTCCGGAGCATCCAGCGCGAACTCGGCGTCACGACCGTCTACGTCACCCACGACCAGGAGGAGGCGCTTGCCATCTCCGACCGCGTCGCGGTGATGCACGACGGCCGCGTCGAGCAGGTCGGCACGCCGCGCGAGGTGTACGACGCCCCCGCGACGCGGTTCGCGGCGGCGTTCGTCGGCGAGAACAACCTGTTCGACGGGGAGGTGGTCGAGCGCGTCTCGACCGACGGCGTGACAGCCGCCGCGGACGGCGGCGGAAGCGAGCGCTCCTCGTTCGCGCGCGTCCGCCTCGACAGCCTCGACGCGACTGTCACCGTCGCCCACGACGGCGCGGTCGGCGAGCAGGTCGCGTTCTCGGTCCGTCCCGAGTCGTTCGCGCTGGACTCGGGGAGCGGTCCACCCCCGACCAACCGGGTCGAGGGGAGGCTCCGCGACACCGAGTTTCTCGGCACCGCGACGCGTCTCACGCTCGACTGCGACGGCTACACGCTGGTCGTTCGCGTCGGCGCTGACGCGACGCCCGAGGGGCGCGTAGCCGTCTCGTTCCCGCCCGAAGCAGCACGGCCGCTCTGAATCGGACGGTACTGCGGACGGCGCCTTCGCACACCCCTCGCGCCGAGACACATCGATAAGTGTCCACCGAGAGAACGGTCGGCCATGAGTGAGGTCCCCACGCGCGACGGACTTCCCCCCGAGTATCGTTGGCGGCGCGAGCACCTGTTCGACTCCCCAGAAGCGTGGGACGACGAGGCCGATGCGTTTGCCGAAGCACTCGACGACCTGCGGGCGTTCGAGGGACGCGTGACCGACGACGGCGAGACGCTCCTGGCGATGCTCGACCGCTACGAGTCCATCCAGGCGAAGGAGTCGCGACTCTGGGTCCACGCCCGGATGGGAACGTTGCAGGACACCACCGACGAGGACGCCGCCGCCCGGATGCGCCGGTTCCGGTCTCTCCACGGAGAACGAGAGAAGGCGGTGAGCTACCTCGACGGTGCACTGGCCGACGCGGGCCGGGAGCGTATCGAATCGTTCGTCGGGGCGACGGAGGGCCTCGAACGCTACAGCTCCTTCCTCGACGAGCGACTCCGCGAGGCGGCCCACGCACCGAGCACCGAGGTCCTGGAGACGCTGGCGGATCTGGACGCCGCACTCGACGCGCCAGGGCGGACGTTGACCACCCTGAAGAACGCCGACTTCGACGCACCGACCGTCGAGCGCCCGGACGCGAGCGAGGCGACGGTGACCAGCCAGACCCGGCAGCGACTGCTCCGGCATCCCGACCGCGCGTTCCGACGACGCGTCCACGAGGCGTACCTCGACGAACTGGCCGAAGCCCGCAGCACGAGGGCGCAGGCGTTCAGCGACCACCTGCAGGGCCACGACGCCCGAGCGTCGATCCGTGGCTACGACTCCGCACTGGACGAGGCCCTCGGCGGGACGTTCGACCCCAACCTGCACGCTGCCCTCCGCAAGACCGTCGTCGAGAACCTCGCCCCGCTGGAGCGCCGGAACAGCCTGCTCTCGAAGCGGCTGGGCGTCGAGACGCTCCACGAGTGGGACACCCGGATGCCGTTCACCGAGGGCGAGGGGCCCGAGATTCCGTACGACAAGGCGTGCGATATCGTCGTGTCGGCGCTCGAACCGCTCGGCGAGACGTACCAAGACCGGGTCGAGTCGCTCCTGAGCGAGCGTCGTGTCGACGTCTACGAGACGCGAGAGAAACTGACCGAGGTGCGGGGCATGGCGCTCGCCACGGACCGGGGCGAGGCGTTCTTGCACCTCAACTACGCCGAGGACCTGCGCTCGCTGTATTTCTTCTGCCACGAACTCGGTCACGCGATGCACGCCGTCTCCAGCGAGGCGACGGCGCTCGACGGCGTGTTCCCCGACCATCTCGTAGAGGTGTTCAGCTTCACCCACGAGGCGCTCCTGACCCGGTATCTCCTCGACACCGGCTACCCGGCGGGGCACGTCCTCGACACGGCACTCGGGAAGATTCCGCTGTTCGTCGGCGTGCGCTGGATGAGCTTCGTCGACGCGGTGTACGACCACCTCGACGCGGGTCGGGAGTTGACCGCCGACCGGCTCGGCGAGACCTACGTCGAGGTCCAGCGCGCTCAGCGACCCGGCGTCGAGTTCGGCGAGGGCGACGAACGCGGCTGGATGGTCGAGCACCTCTCTCGCGACCCGCACTTCAGCTACCTGTACGTCCTCGGCACGTCCTGTGGCCTCGCACTGGCAGACCGACTGCATCGAGGTGCTCTGGCCCCGGAGACGTACCACGGCGTCCTCCGCGAGGGCGGGGCGCTGAGCCCCGACGACGCCTTCGAGCGACTCGGTCTCGACCCCGTCACAGCCGTCGAGGACGCCCTCGACGTGTACGACGGCTACCTCGACGAACTGGCGTAGGACGGTCCGGGGAACCGATTTTGAGCGCTACGGTGCGACGCCGACCGTCAACAGCGTCCCGTAGACGCGGTAGCGCTCGACCATCGCCTCCCGACTGTCCCAGCCCTCGTGGGGGAACTCGCTCTCGGGGGGTATCTCCGTCTCCTCGTCCGGGATGGTGTCCTGCTCGGCGACGTGCAGGCCGGCGTCGCGGAACGCCTCGCGGTACTCCTCGCGCGACCAGCGGGTCATCTCCACCGAGATGTTGTCCTGCCAGTCGTGGGAGTGCTCGTTCTCCTCGTAGTAGTTCACGGCACAGAACAGCGTGCCGCCGGGCTTCAGAATCCGCGCGACCTCCTCCAGCGTGTGGTTCGGGTCGGCGGCGTAGTAGAACGCCTCCATCGACCAGACGTGGTCCAGCGAGTCGTCGGCGAACGGTAACGAGTCGAAGTCGCCGACGACGAAGCCCACTGCATCGTCCTCGGTGTACGACCGCGCGTTCGCGGTCATCTCCGGTGACCCGTCGAGGCCGTACACCCGACCCGCGTCGGTCGCCTCCCGGAGCGCACGCGGCGCGTACCCCGACCCGGTGCCCAGGTCGAGGATGGCGTCGCCGTCCTCGACGGGCATCCGCGCCAGCGCGTGCTTCGCGGTGTGCCAGTGGCGTTCTTCCATCCCCTTGTCGCGGCCGTCGGCCGCCCACGCGTCGAACTCCTGCCGAACGCTCATGTGCGATTGCCGTGGTCGGGGTGCAAACCGATTGCGAAGCGCGCGGGAGACTGATACAGCGGCAGGCCGACGGCAACCGCCCGACGGAAGGCGGGAGCGTTATACGACCCCACACCCAGTCACCGGCATGGTCGGACCGCGTCGCCGCTTCAAGACCGCCGACGTCGCCCAGCAGCTGGTCGGCGGCTTCCTCCTCGCGGGTCCGTTCGTCGTCACCGCGGAGGTGTGGCAACTGGCGACCAACATGCGCTGGTACCACGTCCTCGCCACCGTCGGCATCGTCTTCGGCATCGGTTACGGTGCGCTGTACAAGGCCGACGCCGGCCGGGACCCCGACCGCGAGGTGGAGGTCGGCGGCGTCCCCGCCCGGTTCGTCTCGCTGATGGCCGTCTCGTTCGGGTCGGTGCTCGTCCTCGCGCTGGCGTTCAACGCACCGAACACGTTCGCCGCAGACTTCTTCGAGGACACGCCGAACATGATGGGGCTCGTCTTCTTCACGCTCAAGGCCACCGCCGTCGGTGCCATCTTCTCCGTGGTGGGCGCGGCGACGGCGGACTCCGTGTTCTAGCACCCACCTTTTGTACCCGACCGGGGGTTCGTTCCCTTCGGTCACTCACCCCCGGAGGGCAAAAGCTGGATTAAAAGGATTCCCTCACCGCCTCGCTCGCGCCTTCGGCGCTCACTCGACGGTTCAGTCACCCCGCTCGCTCACTGCGTTCGCTCGCGGCGGAACGGAACGACTGTTCGTCTGGCCGGCTATCGCAGTTGCTCGTCCAGAGGAGTAGATGAGTCCGAAAAGCGAAGTCGCGTTACTTGAACTGCGACTCGACGCGACCGTCCTCTTCGAGTTCGATGACGCCGTCGAACAGGTCGCGGTAGCCCTCGACGACGTCGCCCTCGTGGACCTCCTCGGCGACGTGGAACAGGCCGATGGCGTCGTACTCGTCGAGCAGGTCGAGGATCTGTTCGACGGCCGTCCGGACGCGCTCCTCGTCGGCGTAGTACGCCATCTCCGTCACGGAGTCGATGGAGATGCGGAGCTTCCCGTCGTGGCTCTGGAGGAACGTCTCGATGGCTTCGACCATCCCGTCCAGGTCGTCCGGTGCGGGGACGTATCGGATGTTCTGCCCGGAGCGCCGCGAGTAGCCGCGCTCGATGGAGAGCGTGTCGAGGATGGTCGCCTTCGTCTCGTCGACCTCGTAGTACTCCAGTTTCTGCTGTACCTCGCGGGCGGTGGTGCGCGTCGAGAGGATGAACAGGTGGTCGGTGTCGGTCTTGAAGAAGTCGGTGTCGATGCGGTCGGTCTCGCCGGTGGACGGATGGAGCAGCATGATTCCGGTCCCCCCCGGAACGGTCTCTGGTGTGGTCTCGATGGCGAGCTCGTAGTCCATACGCCGAACCCGTCCCCTGCTGTCTTAAATCACAAGATTCGTGCGCCGCGTTCGCACGGGTCGGGTGAGTGGGGAAAGGAGGGGAGGCGGGCAGGAGCGGGAGTGGGGCGGTCGACCGGTCGGTTCAGGACCCGACCGCGGCGTCGAGGACGCCGCCGGTGGCGACGACGAAGTAGACGACGAACGCCAGCGCGAGCACCACCTGCGTCGGGCGGACGTCCCGCCACTCGCCGACGGCGGCCTTCACGAGCGGGTACGAGATGATGCCCGCGGCGATGCCGTAGCCGATGTTGTACGTGAACGGCATGACGAGGATGGTCAGACCAGCCGGGACGGTGTGGGTGATGTCGTCCCAGTCGACGGCGGCGATGTTGCCGAGCATCACGACGGCGATGACGACCAGCGCGATGTGGCTGGCGTACAGCGGAATCGCGGTCGCCAGCGGGACGAACACCAGCGAGACGAGGAACAGCAGGGCGACGACGAGCGCCGTCATGCCCGTCCGACCGCCCTCCTCGACGCCCGTCGCGGACTCGATGTAGGTGGTGACGGTGGAGGTGCCGAGCATCCCGCCGACGGTGGTGCCGACGGCGTCGGCCATCAGCGGCTTCTCGATGTCGGGGAGGTCGCCGTCCTCGTCGAGGAACCCGGCGGCCTGTCCGACGCCGGTCAGGGTGCCGGCGGTGTCGAAGAAGTCGACGAAGAAGAACGTGAAGACGACGAGCGAGAACGCGAACGGTTCGACGCCGGTCAGCCCGGTGACGAACGCACCCGCCAGCGGCGAGATGTCGTACTGCGCGCCGAGCAGCTGGTTCTGGAGGGCCGCCACGTCGATACTGCCGTCCAGGACGAAGCCGGGGGCGACGGTGCCGGGAGCCACGAGTCCGGCGAACGTGACCAGACAGCCAAGCAACGTCGTGCCGAGGATGCCGAGGAGGATGGACCCGCGAACGCCGCGCGCGTAGAGCGCGAGCGTGAGGAACAGGCCGACGATGGACATGATGGCGACGGGGTCGCTGGCGACGTTGCCGAGCGTGACGAGCGTCGAGTCGCTGTTGACGACGATGCCCATCTCTTCGAGGCCGATGAGCGCGAGGAACGCGCCGATGCCGGCCCCGACGGAGAACTTGACGGGTTCGGGGAACGCCTCGATGATGAACTTCCGCGCGCCGAAGACGGTGAGGAGGATGAAGACGAACCCCTCGACGACGACGGCGGCGAGCGCCGTCTGCCACGGGACGCCGAGTCCGAGGACGACCGTGAACGCGAAGAACGCGTTCAGGCCCAGACCGGGCGCTTGCCCGAACGGTCGGTTGGCGTACAGCGCCATGATGCTCGTCGCGACGAACGCCGAGAGGATGGTGACGACGGCGAGCATCGACGTCACCGCGGCGTCGCTCATCCCGGAGACGGTGATGGCCGGACCGAGGATGGCCGGGTTGAGGATGACGATGTAGCTCATCGTCAGGAACGTCGTGATTCCCGCGGTGATTTCGGTGCCGAGGTCCGTCCCGTACCGGTCGAACTCGAAGAACTCGCGGATGCTCCCGCGCACGCCACTCGACGACTCGCCCGACTGTGTATCAGTGGCCCCCATGGATCACGTGTGAGCATACTTCCGCATACCGACTTAGGCGTTTCCGTACGAAGTATGCACGAACGTGGATTCGTACCGACGAGAACCGCTCAGTCGAGCGTCGTCAGCGCACCGACGGGGGCGTCGGTCCGGGACTGCGCGACCTCCACGCCGTCGGTTCCGGCGGCGATGAGTGCGAACACGCCGACGACGTCGGCTTCGGTCTGCGTCGCGATGTCGAGCAGCAGTTCCTGCGTCTCCCCGGAGCGGATGAGGTCGTCGACGACGAGGACGCTGTCGCGGGCCGCCAGCGCGTGTTCCGGGAGGTAGTAGGTGAGTTCGATGCCGGACTCGAATCGCTTGCGCGCCTCGACGAACTCCTCGACGGCCGTCTCCTTCGACTTCTTCGCGTACGCGAGGCGTGCGTCGAAGTGCCGGGCCATCGCCGACCCGAGCGTGATGCCGTCGGTCGCGGCGGTGAGCACCACGTCGGGCGTCTCGAACTCGAAGCGCTCGGCGACGACGGGCGCGACGAGGTCCAGAAACGGCTGGTCGAAGACGGCGTCGGAGTTGTCGACGTACCCCTCGTCGTCGTGGCGGATGCGGGATTCGAGTTCGGCCGCGAGCGCCTCGTATCCCGTCTCTGTGACGATCCCCCTCGCGCGAGCCTCGCCCGGGAGCACGTGGCCGTTGACGTACCGGTTCAGGTCGCCGGCCGGGAGCCCCGTCTCCTCGGCGAGTTCGTCGTACGTGCGCGTCCGCTTGAGCGTCCGCAGGACGGCGACCGCCCGCAACTGGAGGGTCGCCTTCTCGGCGCGGTTCATGTGCCCCGACGGGTATGCACGAACATGAGTACGTCGATGCCAGGACGACCCTCGTTGGGCAGCGAAGTGCGTACAGAATCGTGTGAATCGTCGGCGGCGGGGAAAACGAGGACAGCTTTCGTAACCCCACGCCCCGAGGCGTCCGAAGACCGCTGTCAGAAGCGCCTCTCGAACCTCGGACCCTTCGTCACGCCGCTGCCGCCTCGGCGGCCCGGTCGAGCATCCCCTGTTCGGCCGAGTAGTAGTAGTAGCCGGCCAGTCCGATGGCGGCGGCCACGTTGGAGATGGTGACCGCCCAGAACACGGCGCTGACGCCGAGGTCGAACGCAGCGATGCCGACCACTCCGGCCCCGACGACGGCGAACGGGAGGCGGACGCCCCAGTACTGGGCCATGCTGGCGGCGAAACTCGTCTTCGTCCGACTCGCGCCGTTGAACCCGGCCTGGAACAGGTACATCGCGCCCATCGCCGGGTAGCCGACCGCGAGTACCCGGAGGTACTCGACGGCGAGGTCCATCCCCGCCGTCGACAGCGTCGGCGCGAACGTCGTGACGATGAGACCGGGGACGACCCACTGGACGACCCCGAGCGCGCCGAGGCCGACCGCAGCGACGACCGCACCCTGCCACGTCGCACGGTGGGCGCGACCGACGTACCCCGCCCCGAGGTTCTGCCCGATGACGCTCTGGGCGGCCTGCTGGAGGCCACCGGCGGGGATGACGGCGAGGGATGCGACGCGGACGCCGACGGCCCACGCCGCGAGGGCGGGTGCGCCGCCCGCGACGAACGCGACGGTGACGAGGACGACGTCCACTGCCTGCTTCGCGACGTTCTGCCCCGCGATTGGCGCGCCGACGCCGAGCAGTTCGCGTATCTCCCCGAGGTCGACGGTCGCGGTCGCTCGCGAGAGCATCCCGCCGTGTGCACCGCGAGCGAGGCGAACGTAGCCGTAACAGCCGCCGACGGTGTAGCCGAGGATGGTCGCGAGCGCCGCGCCCGCGATGTCGAGCCCGCCGAACGCGAACCCGCCGACGTCGAACCCGAAGATGAGCAGCGGGTCGAGGACGACGTTGACCGCGACGGCGACGACGTTCATCCGCATCGCCGTCTTCGAGTCGCCCCACCCGAGGAACCCGGCCTCGGTGACGTCCGAGAGCAGGAGGAGCGGGAGACCCAGCGCCGTCACGGCGACGTACGTCGTCGCGAAGTCGATGGCCGCCGACCCCCCGTCGACGTCCGGCCGGACGAGCGTGAGCAGGTCGAGCAAGGGACGCGCGCCGACGAACATCAGCGCCCCGACCACGACGGCGAGGACCGTCGTCGTGAACAGCCCGGTGAACAGCGCGCGGCGCGCACCGGCCGTGTCGTCCGCACCGACGCGCTGGGAGACGAGGATCTGCGTCCCGACGAACGGCGCGATGGCGGTGAAGGAGAACAGCAGGTTCACCACCGGGAACGCGAGCGCGATGGCCGAGACCGCGGCGTCGTCGAGACGACCGACCCAGAACAGATCGACGACCTGCTGGACGACCTGGACCAGGTTCTGAATCAGCAGCGGGGCCGCCAGCACGAGCATCGCCCGCAGGACGGGCCCCTCGGTGATGTCGTCTGACGAGAGGTCGAACATCTATGCTCGATTTTACCACACACGTTATTAATTTTTGCAATTTTCGTCGTGAACGTCGTGGACAGTCGGAGTCGCCGACACCTGACAGCGAGCACATGTTTCAGAGAACAGATATATAAGAGTACTAGATAATCATAGGACAGATATGGAATCGGGTCACAACAGTTCGCCGTCGTCGGTCACTCCGAGCGACGTCACCGGATCGGAGCCTCTCGTCGGGGCGCCGTCGTCGACGCTACCGGTCGTTCCGACGACTCCGAGTGCGCGTCCGCAAGTCGCCCGACGGGACGTTCTCGTCGGTAAAGAGCATATAAAAACGATTGGCTCACACAGGCAGAAGGGGGTTATTTGCTCTCCGGTGTTTGACAGACAAGGCATGACACAGAGAACCGACAGAGGTCGACGGGCGAACGCCGCCCGCAGCTGTCGTCCGGATTCGAACGGAGAGCAGTGTCGACGAGTGCCGAACCGCGATGCTCGACCCCGTCACGACGGTCCGTGTCGTTTCGGGGGGGTGACGGACCGATGAGGGAACTCTCCGGGACGTCCCGGACCGTCACGGCCGACGAACAGAGCGACGCTGCGAGCGTCCACGACGACCTGCTCGTCATCTCGAACCGACAGCCCTACCGCCACCGATACGACGACGACGGCGAGGTGGTCACCGACCAGCCGGTCGGCGGCCTGACCGCCGGTCTCGACCCGGTCGTCCAGCGCGTCGACGGGACGTGGGTCGCGTGGGGCGACGGCGACGCCGACGAGGAGATGGTCGACGAGGACGACTGCGTCCGGGTCCCGCCGGACGACCCCTCGTACACCCTGCGACGCGTCTGGCTCGACGACGAGGATATCGAGGGCTACTACTACGGCTTCTCGAACCGCGTGCTCTGGCCGCTCAGCCACGGCCTCGTCGGGACGATGGAGTACCAGGAGAACCACTGGCAGCAGTACCGCGAGGTCAACGAGGTGTTCGCCGAGGCCGTCGCCGAGAACGCCGGCGAGAACTCGCTCGTCTGGTTCCAGGACTACCACTTCGCCCTCGCGCCGCGGTTCGTCCGCGAGCGCGCACCCGGTCCGACGCTGATGCAGTTCTGGCACATCCCGTGGCCCGACTGGGACACGTTCCGCGCGTGCCCGGTCCGCGAGGAGGTCCTCGACGGACTGCTCGCCAACGACCTGCTCAGCTTCCACGTCCCTCGATACTGCGAGAACTTCCTGGGCTGCGTCGACGCGTGTTTCGACGACGCCGTGGTCAACGAGTCCACCGGGGAGGTCCAGCGCGGGTCGGAGACGACGCGCGTCCGTGCGTTCCCGATGGGCGTCGACGTGGACCGCATCGACGAGGAGGCGGCCGCCTGCACCGACGAAGAGTGGGTCGAGTTCGCCGAGCAGATCGGCATCGACCCCGACGTGACGCTCTCGGTGGGCGTCGACCGCCTCGACTACACCAAGGGCATCCCGGAGCGCCTCGCCGCGCTCGAACGGTTCTTCGAGGAACACCCCGACTGGCAGGGCGAGTTGACGCACGTCCAGAAGCTCAGCGAGAGTCGCTCGCGCATCCCGGCGTACGGCGACGTCGCGGACCGCGTCGAGGAGGCCATCGAGCGCATCAACGGCCGCTTCGCGACCGACGACTGGCAACCGGTCGTCCGCCTCGACAGCCACCTGACGACGACGCAACTGTACGGCCTCTACCGGCGTGCGGACATCGCGCTCGTCTCGCCCGTTCGCGACGGGATGAACCTCGTCGCCAAGGAGTACGTCGCCGCACAGACGGACGACCCCGGCGTCCTCCTGCTGAGCGAACTCGCGGGGGCGGAGGACGAACTCGGCGAGTTCGCCCTCTCCATCGCCCCCTACGACACCGCGTCGTTCGCCGACACCATCGAGCAGGCGGTGACGATGGCGGAGGACGAACGCCGCGAGCGGATGGCGAACCTGCGCGCGGCCGTCGCCGCCAACGACGTCGACCAGTGGATGGCCGACATCTTCGAGGAGGCCCGGCAGGTACGGATGGCACGAGAACGATGAGCGAGGGAAACGCGACGACCCCGACCGACGACGAGACGAACGGCGCAGACACGGACGCCATCCGCGAGGCGTTCGAGACCGAACTCGCGACCCACGAACGACTCGTGCTGTGTCTCGACTTCGACGGGACGCTCGCACCCATCGTCCAGAACCCCGACGACGCCGCGATTCGGGCGGGCAATCGCGAGTCGATTCGAGCGCTCCGCGACCACCCGGCGGTGACCGTCGCCGTCGTCAGCGGCCGAGCGCTCGACGACGTCCGCGGCCGGGTCGGCGTCGACGGCATCGGCTACGTCGGCAACGCCGGCCTCGAACGCGTCGACGGCGACGGCATCATCGTCCACCCCGACGCGAAGCGGACCGAGGAGCGTCTCGAGCGCGTGCGCGAGGCACTCGTCGACCGACTCGGGTGGGCGTCGGGCGTCTCCGTCGAGGACAAGCGCTGGTCGCTCGCGGTCCACACCCGCGACGTCCCCGACGACCACCAGGACCGGGTCGCGGAGACGGTCGGTCGCATCGCCGACCGGGTCGGCGACCTGCACGTCTCGCGGGGCCACGAAGTGCTCGAAGTCGGGCCCGACACGGACGCGAACAAAGGGGCCGCCGTCGCGGCACTCGCCGACAGCGAGGCTGCTGCCTCGGACGGCGAACCTGTCGCGTCGAGCGATGCACTCGTCGTCTACGTCGGCGACGACCAGAGTGACCAGTCGGCGCTCCGCACCGCCGCGGAGCGCGGCATCGCCGTCTACGTCGGCGAGGACGGCCCCGACGACGCCCACCACGTGGCGTCGCCCGAGGCCGTGAGCGACCTGCTGGACTGGCTGGCGACGGAGGGCGTCGACCGACTGGCTGCCGACTGATTCGGGTCGGGAACGACGCGGCCCGACCGGTCGCCGGAGTACCCGTCACCCGAGCAATCCGCACGTTTTTGCGTCCACCGACGAACTGTCGACCATGAGCTACCGGCGCAAACCCGACTGGCTGAAGATGCGGCCTCCGTCGGGGCAGCGCTACACCGAGATCAAGCAGACGCTCAGGGACCACGACCTCCACACGGTCTGTGAGGAGGCCAACTGCCCGAACCTCGGCGAGTGCTGGTCGGGTCGCGACGGGCCGGGGACGGCCACGTTCATGCTGCTGGGCGACCGCTGCTCTCGGGGCTGTAACTTCTGCGACGTGAAGACCGGCGGGATGGAGGCGCTCGACCCCGACGAACCCGCCAACGTCGCCGAGGCGGTCACCGAGATCGGACTGGAGTACGTCGTCCTCACGAGCGTGGACCGCGACGACTTAGCGGACGGTGGGTCGGCGCACTTCGCCGAGACCATCCGAGAGATAAAGCGCCGCGACCCCACCACCCTGGTCGAGGTGCTCATCCCCGACTTCGGCGGCGACCGGGAGGCCGTCCGCCGCATCGTCGAGGCCGGGCCGGACGTCGTCGCGCACAACGTCGAGACCGTCGAGCGGCTCCAGTGGCCGGTCAGAGACCGCAGGGCGACGTACGACCAGTCGCTGGCCGTGCTCGAACAGGTGACCGAGGAGTCCGACATCTACACGAAGACGTCGCTGATGCTCGGCGTCGGCGAGTACGACCACGAGGTGTACCAGACGCTCTCGGACCTGCGCGAGGCCGACGTGGACGTGGTGACGTTCGGTCAGTACCTCCAGCCCTCGCGCTCGCACCTCGAAGTGTCGGAGTACGTCCACCCCGACAAGTTCGACGTCTGGAAGCGGGTGGCCGAGGAGGAGTTCGACGTGCTGTACTGCGCGTCTGGACCGATGGTCCGCTCGTCGTACAAGGCGGGCGAACTGTTCGTCGAGGCGCTGGTCCGCGACGGCGCGAGCGTCGAGGAGGCCCGCACGGTCGCCCGCGCCGGGTCGAGCGACTGAGCGGCCGACGAGTACCGGTCGTCGGGTGTCGGAACGGACTGCCGGTCGTCACTATCGGACGACCGCGCGGTCCGTCGGCTCAGCCCCTCGACCCGAGTCGCGACGCCAGGTCGCCGGCGACCCCTCTGAGTCGCGAGGTCCCGAGTACCGCGACGAGGACGGCTCCCAGGCTGTTGAACACGAGGTCGAGGACGATGTCGCGGGAGCCGTACTGCGCGAGCACCGGTTCGCCGCCGACGACGCTCGCCACCCCACCCGTCGCGAACTCCATTATCTCCCAGACGACCCCGAACGCGAGGACGAAGACGACGATGAACGCACCCATGTACGCCGTCGGAACGGTCAGTCGGTCGTAGTGGAGGTCGACGGCGCGCGCGCTGGCGTAGCCCGCGCCAGCGACGACGGTCGCCGACAGCGTGTGCGTCACCGAATCGTACCAGCCGAACCACTCGTAGGGGCCGACCGCGCCGACGCCGTGGAGGAACACCGCGAGCGTGATCCACGCGGCGAGTCCCGCGTTCATCGGGAGCGCGAGGTTGTGCTCCAGCACCCCCGGCAGAAACGTCACGGCCAGCGCGACGCCGGCGTTGACGACCAGCCCCCACCGGAACGTCGCGACCCCGAACAGCACGAGACCGACCAGCGCTAGCTGCATCGCGCGAACCGCGAGGACGAGCGACCGCTCTCCCGTGCCGTCACCGTCGTTCGGTACCTCGCCGACGCCCGTGTCCTCGTCCGTCTCGGTCCCCTCCTCCGTCTCCATCCCGTCATCCGTCTCCGATTCATCGGCCATCTCTGCCCCGTCGTCCGTGGCCGACGCTCCGCCGTCGCCCTCGTCGTCGGTCACGGCGTCGGCCCCGCCCGTCTCGCCGTCGCCGAGGTCGAACCCCCGTCGACCCACCGACTCGTGTCGCCGCAGATAGGCGAACGCCAGCGGACCGGCGAGGACGCCCCCCGCCGTGGCGAAGACGATGCTCCACATCAACTGGACCTTGCCCTCGATGTACCCCGTTCCGAGGAACGCGTCCGAGGCGAACCGGAGTATCGTCCAGAGACCGACCGCCGCCGTGGTGGTGACGACCACGAGCGCGACGGCGACGGTCGGTGTCAGTTCGACCGACGAGAAGACGTGGAGTTCGACGACGACGACCAGCGCGAGCGCGGCGACCGCGACCGACGCCGTCACCTCTTCGAGCGGGGCCGGGACGTCGACCAACTGAACGAGCGGCGGCACGAGCACGACGACGAGGACCTCCCACGGCGGCATGCGCGTCGCGTCGCGGCTCCTGACCGCCGGCGAGACGGCGACGACGACCCCAGCAGCCGCGAACACCGCCCACACAGGGTCGCCGAGTGCGAAGTCGACGGCTGCGACCGCCGTCAGTCCGAGGACGACCGCCCACGCGAGTCGAGCGTTGAGCCGGTGCCCCTCGATGACGGCGCTCAGCGACATCGGCCCAGTCGAGAGTCGCGACAGTCGGGGTCCATCACGGTTCGATATCACCAGCGACCCGTATCAGGGTTCGGCCAGCGCTGGTATCCGGATCCTCGGTGAACGTTCGTTTGGTATCCAGCCGAAGGGACTCGTCACTTCCCCGATGTGTCCAGTTTCTCGCCGTCGAACCGGAGACGTTCCGATTATTCGGTCGTGTCCCGGAACGGTTTCGCACGGAGACGGGCCTGAGTGGCAAGATATCGCACGAACGAAACCGTTTTACGAAAACACTAAGCGGCAGGCTAGTGGAAGTCGGCGTATGTCACGGAGGGCGGTATGAGTACGCTACAACGCGACCCGCGCGAACGCGTCCAGATTCTCGACGAGAACGGCCGTGTGCGCGACGGAGCGACGGTACCGGACCTCGACGACGAGACGCTCGTCTCGATGTACCGTGCGATGCGGACCGCGCGCCACTTCGACCAGCGCGCGGTCAGCCTCCAGCGCCAGGGTCGGATGGGCACCTACCCACCGATGTCGGGCCAGGAGGGGGCACAGGTGGGCAGTGCGGCGGCGCTCGCACCGGACGACTGGGTCATTCCGTCGTACCGCGAGCACGCCTCGGTGTACGTCCGCGGCGTCGGCCTCGACCAGTCGCTGCGCTACTGGATGGGCGACGAACGCGCCAACCGGATGGACGAGCAGAACGTGTTCACCATCGCCGTCCCCATCGCCACGCAGATTCTCCACGGCGCGGGGATGGCGTGGGCCTCGAAGCTGAAAGGCGAGGAGAAGGCGTTCCTCACGTACTTCGGCGACGGGGCGACCTCGGAGGGCGACTTCCACGAGGGCCTCAACTTCGCGGGCGTGTTCGACGCCCCGTCTATCTTCTTCTGTAACAACAACCAGTGGGCCATCTCGGTGCCGCGCGAGCGCCAGACCGCCAGCGAGACCATCGCCCAGAAGGCCGTCGCCTACGGCTTCGAGGGCGTGCAGGTCGACGGGATGGACCCGCTCGCGGTGTACAAGGTGACCAGAGACGCCGTCGAGAAGGCGAAGAACCCCGGCGAGGGCGAACTCCGCCCGACGCTCATCGAGGCGGTCCAGTACCGCTTCGGGGCGCACACCACCGCCGACGACCCGAGCGTCTACCGCGAGGACGACGAGGTCGAGGAGTGGAAGGCGAAAGACCCCATCCCGCGACTGGAGGGGTACCTCCGGAACAACGGCCTGCTCGACGACGAGTCGGTCGACGCCATCACGCAGTCCGTCGAGGACGAGGTGGCCGAGGCCATCTCGGCGGCCGAGGCCGCAGAACGGCCCGACCCCGCAGAGATGTTCGCCGACGTCTACGCCGAGATGCCGAAACGCCTTCAGGAACAGCTCGACTACCTCGAACAGCTACGCGAACGCCACGGCGACGAGGCACTCCTCGAATGAGCTCTCAGGAACAACAGCAGTCGACACAGAATCTGACGCTGGTGCAGGCGGTGCGCGACGGCCTGCGCGGCGAGATGGAACGGGACGACGACGTCATCGTCATGGGCGAGGACGTCGGGAAGAACGGCGGCGTCTTCCGGGCCACGGAGGGCCTGTGGGACGACTTCGGCGACGACCGCGTCATCGACACGCCGCTGGCCGAGTCCGGCATCGCCGGGACGGCCGTCGGCATGGCCGCCTACGGGCTGAAGCCGGTCGCCGAGATGCAGTTCTCCGGGTTCATGTACCCGGCGTTCGACCAGATAGTGAGCCACGCGGCCCGCCTCCGTAACCGCTCGCGGGGTCGCTACACGGCCTCGATGGTCGTCCGCGCACCCTACGGCGGCGGCATCCGCGCACCGGAACACCACTCGGAGTCGAAGGAGGCGTTCTACGTCCACGAACCGGGCCTGAACGTCGTCGTTCCGTCGACGCCGTACGACACGAAGGGCCTGCTCGCGGCGTCCATCCGCGACCCCGACCCCGTCATCTTCCTCGAACCGAAGCTCATCTACCGCGCGTTCCGCGAGGAGGTGCCCGACGAGACGTACACCGTCGAACTCGGGAAGGCCGCGGTCCGCCGCGAGGGCACCGACATCTCGGTGTTCACGTGGGGTGCGATGACCCGCCCGACGCTCGAAGCCGCCGAGGACCTCGCCGAGGAGGGCATCGACGTGGAGGTCGTCGACCTGCGGACGCTCTCGCCGATGGACACCGACGCCATCGTCGAGTCGTTCGAGAAGACCGGTCGCGCGGCCGTCGTCCACGAGGCTCCCAAGACGGGCGGTCTCGCCGGCGAGATCATCGCGACCATCCAGGAGGAGGCGCTGCTCTACCAGGAGGCACCGGTCGAGCGCATCACCGGCTTCGACGTGCCGTTCCCGCTGTACGCGCTCGAAGACTACTACCTGCCGGAGAAGGCCCGCGTGGCCGACGGCATCCGCGAGGCGGTGGAGTTCTAGATGGGCATCCGCGAGTTCAAACTGCCCGACGTGGGCGAGGGGCTGACGGAAGCGGAGATAGTCAACTGGCTCGTCGAGGAGGGCGACCCGGTCAGCGAGGACCAGCCGGTCGCCGAGGCCGAGACCGACAAGGCGGTCGTCGAGGTGCCGTCGCCCGTCGACGGGACGGTCAAGGAGATACGCGCCGAGGCCGGCGAGATGGTGCCGGTCGGCGACGTCATCATCGTCTTCGAGACCGAGGGCGGCGCGGACGAATCGGCGTCGGCGTCCACCAGCGAATCCGACGAGGGCGTCGCGCCGGGCGACACCGAGGAGACGACGGCGACCCAGACCGCGAGCGACGCGACCGACACCGACGGCGCGAGCGGCGAGGAGGTCTCGACGCCCGAGGGGCGCGTGTTCGCCGCCCCGAGCGCGCGCCGCCTCGCCCGCGAACTCGGCGTCGACATCGCGCGGGTCGACGGCTCCGGCCCCGGCGGGCGCGTGAGCGACGCCGACGTGCGCGCTCACGCCGAGTCCGGTGACGAATCGGCCGAGGAGAGCACGGAGAGCGGCGCCCCCGAGGTCTCCGACGACGGCGTCAAATCCGCTACGCGACGGGTCGGCGGTGACGATACCGAGAGCGAGCCTGGCGCATCGACGCCGACCGCTACCCAGGCGACCGTCGAGTCGGCGGACCGCGACCGGACGCTCGCCGCGCCCGCCACGCGCAAACTCGCCGAGGACGAGGGCGTCGACCTCAACGCCGTCCCGACCGACGAGGAGCGCGACGGCCAGGCGTTCGTCACGCCCGAGCAGGTCACGCAGTACGCGCAGGCCCAGCAGGCGGCACAGGAGGCAGACACCGAGGCCGTGCAGGCCGATGTCGGCGTGAGCGAGGAGGACGAGCGCGTCCCGTACCGCGGCGTCCGACGGACCATCGGCAAGCAGATGGCGCGCTCGAAGTACACCGCGCCGCACGTCACCCACCACGACGAGGTGGACGTGACGGAACTCGTCGCGACGCGCGGCGAACTGAAGGAGGTCGCCGAGGACCGCGGCATCAAACTGACGTACATGCCGTTCGTCATCGAGGCGGTCGTCGCGGCGCTGAAGGAGTTCCCGTACCTCAACTCCACGCTCGACGAGGAGAACGAGGAGATCGTCCTGCGGAAGGACTACAACGTCGGCGTCGCCGTCGGCACCGACGCGGGCCTGATGGTCCCGGTCGTCAAGGGCGCGGACCGGAAGGGGATGCTCCAGCTCTCCTCGGAGATGAACGAACTCGTCGAGAAGGCCCGCGAGCGCTCCATCACCCGCGAGGAGATGCAGGGCGGGACGTTCACCATCACGAACTTCGGGGCCATCGGCGGCGAGTACGCGACGCCCATCATCAACTTCCCCGAGACCGCGATTCTGGGGCTCGGGGCAATCAAGGAGAAACCGCGCGTCGTGGACGGCGAGGTCGTCCCGCGCCACGTGATGACGCTCTCGCTCTCCATCGACCACCGCATCATCGACGGCGCGCAGGCCGCCGCGTTCACGAACCGCGTGATGGAGTACCTGGAGAACCCGTCGCTCCTGTTGCTGGAGTAGTCTGTCAATCAACATTTTTCGGTCGTCTCGCTCGTGGAGAGCGCCGCAGTCGAGTGGTCTCCAGTCGAAACGATGCCCTCTAGCGAGTGGTAATTCAGCAGCGACTAGAGAGTAGTGGCGTCGGCAGGTGAGGAGCGACGCCCGACAGCAGTCCGCTACTGCTCCTCGTCGGCCAGCAGGTCCGACGCCGTCACGAGCGATTCGAGTTCCAGGTCGTGCTCGTGGAGCAGTTCGCGTGCGCCCTCCTCCCGGTCGACGACCACGAGGACGCGGTTCACGACCGCGCCCGCCTCGCGCAGCGCTTCCGCGGCGTCGAGCGCGCTCTGACCCGTCGTCGCGATGTCCTCCAGGACGACGACCTCCTCGCCCTCCGAGAGGCGGCCCTCGACGCGGTTCGCCGTGCCGTACTCCTTGGCCTTCTTCCGAGCGATGACGTACGGTTTCCCCGTCTCGACGCTCGTCGCCGCGACCAGCGGGACGCCGCCCAGCGCGACACCCGCGAGCGTGGACACGTCCGAGACGCGCTCGGCGAACGACTCCGCGATGAGTTCCAGACAGGTCGGGTCCGTCTCGAACAGGTACTTGTCGACGTAGTAGTCGCTCGTACCGCCGTGGGAGAGTTCGAACTCGCCGAACCGGACCGCCTCGGCGGCCCGGAGCGCGTCGATGAGTCGCTGGGTGTCGGTCATGGCGGAGGCTGGGCGAGGCGAGGTTGTAAGCGTCCCGGAGCGAACCGGTGACCCCTCAGTTGAAGTCTCTGATGGTGAGGTTCAGCGTGTCCAGATCCAGAATAGGCGCGTAGGCGTGGTCGGGGACGATGTTGACGGACTTCTGGAAGTCGGTCTGCTCCTGCCAGCAGCCGGAGTTGATGGCGAGGACGTTGTGGTACTTCCCGTAACCGAGTTTGTGGACGTGACCGGTGTGGAAGACGTCGGGCACCTGCTCCATGACGAGGTAGTCGCGCTCTTCGGGGGCGAGGCGGGTGTGGCCGCCGTACTGCGGCGCGACGTGGCGCTTCTTGAGGAGCTGGTACATCGCCTTGTGCGGTTCGTCGTAGCTGGCCTTCTCCTCGGGGAGTTCGGCGATGACCTCGTCGAGCGAGACGCCGTGGTACATCAGGACGTTCACGCCCTCGATAGAGACGGTCGAGGGGTTCCCCGAGATGCGGGCGTCGTGGGCGGTCATGATGTCGCGCAGTTCCTCGGTGAACCCCGGTTGTGGCTCGGCGAGGCGGACCGCGTCGTGGTTCCCCGGAATCATGACGATCTCCATGTCGCCGGGCACCTCCTTGAGGAACTCCGAGAACGCCTCGTACTGCTCGTAGATGTCGACGATGGAGAGCTCCTCGTCCTGATTCGGGTAGACGCCGACGCCCTCGACCATGTCGCCCGCGATGAGGAGGTACTCGACCCGCTCGGCCTCCTCGGTGTGGAGCCACGAGGCGAACCGCGACCACGCCTCGCCCATGAACTCCTGGCTGCCGACGTGGACGTCCGAGACGAGCGCCGCCTGCACCTCGCGGTCGGCGGTGTTCGGTCGGTGCGTCCGGGGGACGTCCGGGAAGTGCAGCGAGTCGACGAACAGGATGCTGCTGTCGCCGCTCAGCGCCCCGTCGACGGCGATGATCTCGTCCATCAGCAGCTGGTCGACGAGGTCCGCGATGGGCTTGTCCTTCATCACGAGGCAGGGGAACACCCCCTGCGTGTCCTCGAGTTCGATGAGCCAGTGACCGCTGGCGGTCGAGCGGACGTCGTTGACCATCCCGATGAGCGCGGCGTCCTCGCCGCCAGGACTCGACTCCAGCGACCCGGTGGGGCGGTGGGTGACCCGACCGCGCAGCACCTTCGAGAGGCGCTCGTAGCGGTCGCGGAACACCTTCACGAACTCGTCGTACTCGCCGGTTCCGGTCGACTGACCGGTGATGTCGCCGTCGATGACGGCCGGCGGTGGTGACCGACCACCGACCGCCGACCCCTCCGCTTCCACTGCAACTCCGTTTCCGGCCGTTGTCTCGGCGTGTTCGGGAGTTGCATCGGAAACAGGGGGGTCCGACCCGCCCGACGAGGCAGGTTTCGGCGGCGCGTCGGTGGGGGCCTCGGTCGGGTCGGGGACCACGCCGCGGTCCAGCGTCTCGCGGACGTGGTCGGCGGAGAGTTTCAGCGCGTGGTCAGGGACCGTGTCGAGCGCCGCCGCCAGCGCTCGTTCGGGGTCGGAGGTGCCCGCGAGCAGCGTCACCGCCTCGCGGTCGGCGTTGTAGCCGCGACTCGCGAGTTCGGTGACGATACGCTGGGGCGTCTCCAGTGGCACACTCACTCCTCCGCGGGCGACGGCAAAAACGTAGCGTCTCCCGACAGTCGCGTGGGGGAGTCGTTCGTCCGCGTGACCGTTCGACGGCGCCGTGCAGGACGGTTCGGTCGTCTGGTTCGAGCAACAGAAGGTTGAAACGCCACGGAGAGATAGAGGCACACGATGAAAGACCCCGGTGAAGAGCGCGACCGACCGGTCGGACTCGGTTGGATTCGCTGGCTCTTCACCACCGACCACGAGGCTGTCGTCTACGTCCGCGAGGTCGCGGGCAGTGTCGCCGCGGTCGCGCTGGTCGGCGCACTCCTGTTCGCTATCAGTGGCGTCTGGCCGCCGCTCGTCGCCATCGAGAGCGAGAGCATGGAACCCCACATCGAGAAGGGCGACCTCGTCTTCGTGATGGAGGAACACCGCTTCGCCGACGGCGCGGCGACGATGACTGGCGAAGGGTCGACCGGTATCGTCACGTACGCGACCGGCCAGGAGACGGGGTACGCGAAGTTCTCCGAACCCGGCGACGTCATCGTCTATCGACCGGACGGGAGTCCGTCGGCGACGCCCATCATCCACCGAGCGCGATTCTGGGTCGAGAGCGGCGAGAACTGGTACGACCGCGCGAACCCGGACTACGTCGGTCGGTACCAGCAGTGTGAAGCGGACGACGACCCGTCGACGGACACCGCGCTCCCCGCCTGCCCCGCGCCGAACGCCGGGTTCATCACGAAAGGTGACAACGAGGCGACCAACGGGATGTACGACCAGGTCGCCGGTATCGCCGACGACCCCGTCAAACCCGCCTGGGTGATCGGGACGGCCGAGTTCCGCATCCCGTGGCTCGGACACATCCGCCTCCTGTTCGGACTGCTCGGCGGGAGCGTCCAGACGCTGGCGACGGTGGCCGCCGGACTGACCGGCGCTCTGGCGCTGGCGTTCGACTCCCGGTCCGGCCTGTGAACTGGACAGGTCGCGCGCCATAGAGGACCGTTTCGACTGGAACCCACTATCGTTCTGCAACCACTTACATCGCTTTTGAACCCCAATCCGAGCCGTCCCACCGGTTCAGTTTCGGTTCTCGACACGAAACGAACGGGTGCCGTGGGGTGTTTTCGCGCACGGCGAGGCTATCCTGAGAGCGCGCAGAACGGAACGTAGGACGGAGCGCGACCGTGGAGAGCGACGGTCAGTCGGTGGTCGGGGGCGATACGGTGTCAGGACCGTGGAGACGATTACGAGTCGTCGAAGCGCGCCTGGACGAACGGCTGGGCGTCCTCGACTTCGCCGAGACGGGAGTCGGCGAGGAGGACGCTCTTGGTCTCGTCGAGCGGGACCGAGAGGCTCATCTCCTTCGTGCGGCCGTAGCGGCCCTTCGAGACGACGACGGCGTTGACGATGCCGAGCATGTCGAGTTCCGAGATGAGGTCGGTGACGCGGCGCTGGGTGAGCACGTCCATGTCGATCTCCGCACAGAGGCGCTTGTAGATGTTGAACACCTCGCCGGTGTTGATGTTGTGGACGCCGTTCTCCTCCAGCAGGATGACGGCGTAGAGGACGAGTTTCGACTGCGTCGGGAGCGTGCGGACCACCTCGACGACGCGGTCGAGTTCGATCTTCTCCTGGGCGCGACGGACGTGTTCCTCGTGGATGTTCTCGGTCCGGTCGCGCTCGGCGAGTTCGCCCGCCGTTCGGAGCAGGTCGAGTGCGCGTCGCGCGTCGCCGTGTTCCTGGGCGGCGAACGCCGCACACAGCGGGATGACGTCATCCGAGAGCGTGTCGGGTTTGAACGCGATATCGGAGCGGTGCTGGAGGATGTCGCGCAGTTGGGTCGCGTCGTAGGGAGGGAAGACGATCTCCTCCTCGCCGAGACTCGACTTCACGCGCGGGTCGAGGAAGTCGGTGAACTTCAGGTCGTTCGAGATGCCCATGATGGAGACGCGGGAGTTCTCCAGTTCGGAGTTCATCCGCGAGAGATTGTACAGCGTGTCGTCGCCGGACTTCTCGACGAGTTTGTCGATCTCGTCGAGCATGATGACGACGACGCGTTCGCGGTAGTCGACGGCCTCGAAGAACGTCGAGTAGACGCGGTCGGTCGGCCACCCCGTCATCGGGACGGGTTCGAACTCCTCGCGGTCGTCCTCCAGGTCGTCGATACGTTCGTCGAGCGCCTCGCCGTCCGTGAACGACGTCTCCTCGACTGTCGTCTTCCCCTCGTCGACGGCCTCGCGGACGCCGTGCAGGCGGTCCAGTTCGTCGTCGATGTAGTCGACGTTCTGGTCGATGAACTTGTTCGCGAGCTGCGCGAGCACGCGGTACTGCGTGTCGGTCACCTCGCAGTTGATGTACTGGACCTCGCAGGGCACCTCGTACTTCTGGGAGGTGGTCTCCAGTTCGTCGCTGACGAACTTCGCGCTCGCCGTCTTCCCGGTCCCGGTCTTCCCGTAGATGAGGATGTTCGACGGCGTGTCCCCGCGCAGCGCGGTGACGAGGATGGTCGCCATGTTGTTGATCTGCTCCTCGCGATGCGGGAGTCGCCGTGGCGTGTACGACGGCCGGAGCACCTCCTTGTTCTCGAAGATCGGTTCGCCGCTGAGGAGGTCGTCGAACAGCCCCGGCGACGCCTCGTCGGGTTCCGCCTCCGGCGACGACGCCTCCGACTGGCCCTCGCCCACGTCCAGATCGACGTCGGGGTGTATCTCCCCCTCGGTGGTCAGTTCGGTCCGACTCACGCCGTTCTGACCGATGCCGTTCTCGGCGACGTCGCTTCGGCCGACGTCGTCCTCGTCGCCTCCGGCGGTGGCGTCGCTGACGGTGGCATCGCTATCGGTGGTGTCGCCATCGGTGGTGTCGCTCCCATCGTCGGCCGCAGTTCGGTCGGTCCCGTCACTACGCGCCGTGCGGTCCGTCTCGGCACGCGCGGGCGGGTCGTCGTCGGTTTCCGAGTCTGAGTCCATGATTCCACAACCCCTCCGTTTCGGGTGGAGTATCCCCTACGCACCCGACGAAACCGCCATCAGTCCCCCGTAGAAGGTCGCTGTTCGGATTCGGATCGCCGTAGTGCGTCCAGTTGATGCAGGAGAACACCATGCCGAGGTATCAATTAAGTATTGTGGTATCGTGGACGGTCCCGTATTCGGTACACGTTCACAGACACTCTCGCTACTGTTTTCGAGTTCCTCGACCCCGAAAGGAGTCGTTACCCGATTCTCCGCGGACTCGACCCCCCGTTTCGTGTGCGCGAGGACAGAGCAGCGAGAATCCGCCCTCGATGGAGCCACGACGATACCACGCTCGGGGTCGGCGGGCCCCGCCTGGCTAGCTGTGTAGTCCGAGTGGCTATGTGATGCTGTTCCAACGTGCGGACGTTCCCACAGCCCGGAGTCGCTCTCGGTTCGGACCCGACGGATTGGACGGATGGGTCGGACGCCGGTCCACGCAATGCTCGGGGGCGGTGATGTGAGGGCCGACCGACTGCCGAACCCCCCCACCCCTTCGTTTCGGGTGGAACGCGGATAAGGCGGGGTGGGGGGTGGTCCACGTGACGACAGTGGCTAGCGACAGAAACATTCATATGCATGTCCATCGAACCGGACCCGCACTAGAAGCAACCGGGCTAGTTTAGTTTGTTTCTAGTGTTTGGTTGTGTAGAGAACTAGTTCTGCACGGTTTCTTTCTAGTTCTAGAAACGAGTCTGGCGGTTCGACCGGGTTCACCACGCATCCCACCCTGGGGGCTCACCCGGTTCCACTCGAAACGAAGGGGTGGGGGTCTCCGTGGGTTCTGTCGTCTCGAACACGACGGTTCGTACGGACGGTACCTCGCCTGTCGTATCTGCCCGGCTGGGGTCCTGCACTCGAAATCGAACCGCCAGCCTCCGAGGGGATGGTCTCGACATTCGGCCCGACGGCGTCGCGTGCCCGCGAGAAGTACCTGAAAACCGATACGTGTCTGACGCAGTGTTAAGTGGGTCGGGTCGGGTATGGCAGATAGACCCGACCTTCTGGGTACGGGGAGGATACGTCAGGATGGGACTGCTAACTGAACTTAGATCAAGCATCTCGCGTGTGACGTCGAAGCTGTTCGCCCCCGACTCGGGGCCGAAACGCATCGGCATCTACGGCCCTCCGAACGCCGGGAAGACGACGCTCGCGAACCGAATCGCCCGTGACTGGACCGGCGACGCCGTCGGGCCGGAGAGTCACGTCCCCCACGAGACCCGTCGCGCACGCAGGAAGGAGAACGTCGAGATAAAGCGCAACGGCAAGAGCGTCAGCATCGACATCGTCGACACGCCGGGCGTGACCACGAAGGTCGACTACAAGGAGTTCCTCGAACACGACATCGAGAAGGAGGACGCCGTGCGTCGCTCCCGGGAGGCCACCGAGGGCGTCGCCGAGGCGATGCACTGGCTTCGCGAGGACGTCGACGGCGTCATCTACGTGCTCGACAGCGCCGACGACCCGTTCACGCAGGTCAACACGATGCTCATCGGCATCATCGAGTCGAAGGACCTTCCCGTCCTCATCTTCGCCAACAAGATCGACCTGGAGGAGTCGAGCGTCCAGCAGATCGCCAACGCGTTCCCACAGCACGAGACGGTCCCGCTGTCGGCGCTCGAAGGCGACAACATGGACGAAGTGTACGACAAGATAGCGGAGTACTTCGGGTGACCATGTCGGGATTCCAATCCTCCGACGGCGCACCCGAGACCCCGGACGGGGTCCAGATTGACCTCATCAGTGCCGGGCGGATGTCGAACCTCCGGACGATGGAGAAGATCCGGACCATCCTCGACAGCGTCCACGAGGGCAACATCGTCATCCTCGAGGACGGCCTCTCGCCCGACGAGGAGTCGAAACTCATCGAGGTGACGATGAGCGAGATCAGCCCGGACGGGTTCACGGGCATCGAGATCGAGACCTACCCCCGCCCGTCGAACGACGGTGGCCTGTTCAACCGCCTGATGGGCAAGAGTTCGGACAACGACAACAAACTGACCGTCATCGGTCCGGCGAACCGCATCGAGACCCTCCACAAGGACGAGAACCTCATCAGCGCGCTGGTCACACGGAGGTAACCCGTGCCGCACCAGTGTACCGCCTGCGGACACACGTTCGAGGACGGGTCGAAGGAGATGCTCTCGGGCTGTCCCAGCTGCGGTGGCACGACGTTCCAGTTCCGCCCGAGCGGTGCTGCTGAGGACGGTGACGCGACGAACACCGACGCGACCGACGACGAACCGTCCGAGCGTGCATCCGAAACGCCCCCCCAACGCGACTCCGGCGGCGTCGCCGAGCGGGTGGGCCGGACCGCGACGGCGATGCGCGACTGGATGCACAGCGACGACCCCCCCGATTCGGGTGGAACCGACGACCCGACCGACTCGTCGGCCGCCGACAGACCGTCGTCCGTCACCCAGTCCGGCGCTCCTGCCTCCGACACACCTTCATCCGACACACCTTCATCCGACACACCTTCCTCCGGAACCACGTCCGAAATTCCGACTGCCGAGACGCGACCCGAGGAGACGGCGGCGGACAGCGAGTCTCCGGAACGTTCGAACCCGGACGACACGCCAGCCCCGTCTGCCGAGGAGTCTTCACAGCCCGACCCGGCCTCCACGAACGCCGAGCAGACGCCGGCGGACGTGGAGTCGGCAGAGAACGAACGAACGGCGGCCGATACTCGGTCCGAAGACGAGGCACCGTCGACGGCCTGGCCGGACCCGCCGGACGTGAGCCACGTTCGAGAGAGTCCCTCCGAACAGGGTCGAGCGAGACGCCGCACTCCGGAGCAATCCGAGGAGGACGTCGACGTCGAGCCATCGGACGAGGCGGAACCAGTCAGTCACGAACCGACCGAGGACGGAGCACCGGAACCGGACGAGGACGGCGTCATCGTCGCCGACGAGGAGCCCGTCGACGCGAACACCGAGGACACCGCGCAGGCGAGTGCCCGGAGCGAGATGGCCCGTCCCGACGAACTCCCGCCGCGAGAGGAGCCGGACCCGCCGACGTCCGGTCGCGTCGTCAGCGAACCGACCGGGGAGAAACCCGACATGGCCGAACTCCGGGCGGAACTGAACGACAAGTTCGAGTCCATCAAGATCGTCGAACCCGGCCAGTACGAACTCAACCTGATGGAGCTGTACGACCGCCAGGAGTACATCATCGCGCTGCAGGAGAACGGCCGCTACGTCATCCAGATGCCCGAGGACTGGATCGGCGACCGGCCCGACTGAGCGACGACGTTCGAGTCGAAACGGAGGCCTCCTCGGAGACCCGAACAACCCCGGTCGAACTGTCCCTGTTCATCACCAACGTAGTCTCGCTGTATCGTGGTTCTCCAGTCGAAACAGAGGGGTGTAGAACGTGCCCGACGAGTACCGTTTCGAATTGGCGCGTTCGGTCCCGTTCTCCCGGTCTCGACGACGGTTAGACACGTCTGCCGTCCGCTCGGTGGGTCGGTTGGTGGCCAGGACGAGCGCCCGAGTCGAACCCGGCAGGACTTAACCGGTCGGCCGCGAACCGGTTTCCATGAGCGGAGCTACCAAAGTCGTGGTCGGTACGGTCGGAATCGCCGCGGTCCTCTCGGTCGCACTCATCGTCATGCTGGCCGTCTGATTCGATGTTCGAGGCACGCGACCTCTCGACGGACCTGGAGACGGTTCGCGAGTCGCACGCGCCGGGAGCGGTCGTACTGGACTGCGAGAACGACTTCGAGACGCTCGGCCCAGAGCGAGCGGAGACGCTCGGTCTGTTCGTCGAGTCGCTGGAGCCACGGTCGTACCCCGAGTCGTGGGTGCCGTCCGACGCACCCGAACTGCTCCGGCGGTACGCGGGCGAACCGTTCACCGTCGGGATGCCCGGCGACGGCGGCGTGACGTGGACCGCACAGACCACGCCACCCGTGGTGCTCGTGAAGGCACGGACGGCGGGGTCGCCCGACGCGTTCCGCGACTTCCTCGTCGCGGAAGCGCTCGTGGAGGCGGGGTCGGGTCACCCCGAGCACTTCCTCGGCTTCTTCGGCGAGCGGTACCCCAACCTCGCCGAGGCGACGACGCTCTCACCGACCGACACCTACCAGTTAGCCGTCGCGCTGTACGACGCGTACCTCGGGTTGCACACGCGCGAGACGTTCCGCGAGTGGGCCGACGACCTGCCGCGACTGCACGAGGCGTGGCGCGACGCTGGCGACCGTCTCCAGCCGCGACTCGACGGGATGTCACGCGAGGTGGCGACGGGCCGGACCTCGTTCCCCGCCGCGGCCGAACTCGCCTGTAGCGGCGTCAAACACGGCTGTGACCTCCCGACGCCGTTCGGTGCGCTCGACACGGAGGCGTACCGTGACGCGGGCGCGGAGTACGCCGTCCGCTGGGCCGAGAAGACGTTCGAACAGCTGGCAGACGACTGAGAGCCGGTCGGACGGCACCTGACCGTCGGTCGAGCGCACCGGATGAACGACGCGCGGAGATGCGCTCGCCCGACACGACGGCGTCGGCTTCTTGTCGCTCCCGGACGTATCGCCAGCGATGGCAAACCTCGAACTCTACGAACTGGAGGGCTGTCCCTACTGCGCGAAGGTAACGTCGAAACTCGACGAACTCGGTCTGGAGTACGAGTCCCACATGGTGCCGAGTTCCCACAGCGAACGGACCGAAGTCGAGGAGGTCAGCGGCCAGACGGGCGTCCCGGTGCTCGTCGACCCCGACCACGGCGTCGACGGGATGGCGGAGTCCGACGACATCGTCGCCTACCTCGAAGAGACCTACGGCGAGCAGGAAGCGAGCGCCTGAGCGGCCGCGAACACCTGAGCGGCCGCGCGAACCGACCGACTGGCCCGACTCCCCGACCCACTTCCTCGATTTTCCGCGTGACGAACCGCTAGTCGGCAGTCCGTGCCCCTGCTGAGCGACGCCGAGCGCCGTCGTAGCTGAGGCGCAGGAACGGCCGGAGCAGGACTAGATCGTTCCCACCGACGGGGACGAGCGGCCACTGGTCGCGACCGCCGTCGGACTGGACGCATCGCCCATCCGTGGTGATACCCCCTTCGTCCGCCGACCGGTCGCCCGGGTCGAACGTCAGCGCCGACCAGCGGACGCGCAGTCGCTCGCTGTCCGCCTCCGAGAGCCCGGACAGGGCGAGTCCGCCGTCGCTGACGACGGCGAAGGATGACCCGTCGACGAGGAACGCTGGACAGCCAGCGACCGTCCCGCGCTCGACGCCGTCCCAGGCGCGCACGGTGCCGAAGACGGCACTGTGGAGCGCACCCGCGCGTCGTTCGTGGAACAGTTCGGAATCCGTGACCTCTACATCCATGAACGTGTGGTGGCGTACCACGGGATAAGTATAGCGGCAATAACAGGAACTGCGAAGCGCTAACGTCCCGCTAGGGCGGCGTTACCAGTGACTCACGGGCACTCGGCACTCCTCGACGACTCGGTTCCGGGAATCGAAGGGGTTCAGCGCGGCCCCGACGGACTAGGCTTCAGACTCCGACCCGTCGGTGCGCTCGCGAACGAGTTCGCGGAGGTCCTCTGCGTCCTCGATGTCGTCCATCTCCTCCTGCTCGATGAGGACGGTGCGGTCGACGCTGTCCCGACGGGCGCGGTCGACGACGTAGATGGCGGAGGTGCGGGTCACCTCGCCCACCGAACTCATGATACGGGCGCGCTTCTCCGCGGTCCGGTCGAACGTCGAGTGGCCCGTGAGCATCGTCCCCGTCTCGTCCTGGCTCCGCTCGTCGCCGTCCTCGCTGACGGCCTTGAACGGCGAGCGGAGCGTCGGATGGACCTCGAAGCCGACGCGCGTCAGCACGGAGACGAGCGGTTCGTCGTCGGGGTCGGCCTCGGGGTCCTCCGGCATCGGTTCGGCGTCGGGGCGTTCCTCGCCCTCGAATACGTCGACGGGGTTCGACAGCCCCGCGCCGAACAGCTCTTCGAGCCGTGCGGCGACCTCGACGCTGGCGTTCATCCCGTCCTCGTATTTCGAGACGGTGCGCCGTGAGACGCCGAGTTCGCTGGCGAGGCGGCCGAGCGACCACTCGCGCTCCTGTCGCTTGTCGGCGAGGACGCTGCCGTCGATGCTGACGTAGAGACCGCCGGGCGCGGCGTAGATGAGCGGCGGGACGCCCTCGATGAACAGGTCCATCACCGTGTCGGGCGAGAGGACGGGGACGCCGTGTCGGAAGTAGACGACGCCCGGTTTCAGCTCCTCGTCGCGCGTCCGGAGGCCGATGACCAGCGGCGTCGCGTCGAGGTACGTGCCGAGTCGACGCATCTCCGCGCCGGTCGCCGCGTCGAAGGAGTCGACGTTGCCGAGCACCTTCAGGAGGATGACGTCGTCACGTCGGCGGGCGGCGACGTCGAAGCTCTTCGGACGGACGGCGCACCGGTCGCTCACGACGAACCCCGCGTCGTCGAGCATCGCGGTCACGTTGCCGACCAGTGCTGACCGTGACATAGATGGTCGTAAGCGCCTGTCCGCATATATATATTGTGTCAGTTCGGAACGCCCCGTCCGGCGGTTTCGCCCCCGAGCGCGACCGGATTTAAGTGGGCGGTCGGCTCACGACTCGCGGCGACCGGGCCGACCGGACGCGCGCCTCCCGTCGTACAGGACCCGACGGACGGTGACGAAACTCCTTACCCGGTCGGCCGCCCAGCACCGTCAGTGACCGTCATCGGCCTCGACGACACCGACTCGCGGGACCGCGGGATGTGCACCACGTACGTCGCCCACCGGGTGGCCGACCGCCTGCGCGACAGCGGGACCGTCGAGCGCCTGCTCCTCGTCCGTCTCAACCCCGCGGTCGAACACAAGACCCGCGGGAACGCCGCGCTCGCGATTCACACCGACGTCCCCGCCGACGAGGCGTTCGCCGTCGCTCGCGACGTCGTCGATGCGTCGGCCGTCGACGAGGACCCCGAGACGAACCCCGGCGTCGTCGTCGCGCCCGGCGACCCGGACGCCACGGTCGGTCCGCACGACGCCGTCGTCCGCTTCGCTCGCGCCGCCGTCCGCGACCACCTCTCGCTCGCCGACGCCGAGTCGCTGCTCGACCACGCTGGGTTCCACGCGAAGGGATGGGGGAACGGCCGCGGGCGAATCGGCGCGCTCGCCGCCGTGGGTGCCTGGGCGGCGGGACTGGACACGCTCGCCGCCGCTGACGGCCCTGCCGCTACTGAGGACCCTGGCGACCGACCGACCGACCGCGTCTTCGGCGACTGGACGTACGAGCGCATCGCGTACCGCGAACGCGAGCGCTGGGGGACGCCCCGCGAGGTGGACGCCGACTCGGTGTTCGCCGCCGCGGACGACGCGTACCCGACCGTCTGGGACACCGTCGACCGGGGGGAGAACGAGGCGGTCTGCGTCCCGCGCACGCCCGGTCCGGTGCTGTTCGGTATCCGCGGCGACGACGCGGCGACCGCCGAACGCGTCGCCGCCGCCATCGACGCGGAACCGACCGCCTGCGCCGAGACGTTCGTCACGAACCAGGGAACCGACGCCCACCTCCGGGACGGCACCGTCGCGGACGCGCTCGACGGTCGGGCGTACCGACTCGACGGCGTCGTCGAGACGGCACCCGAGACGCGACGCGGCGGCCACGTCTTCTTCACGCTCGCTGGAGGGACCGGTGCAGACGACGACTCCGCTTCGGACGACGGCGCTACTGTCCCGACACTCCAGTGCGCCGCCTTCGAGCCGACCAAACGCTTCCGCGACCGGGTCCGCGCGCTCCGCCCCGGCGACCGACTCACGGTCTGCGGCGAGGTGAGCGACGGGACGGTCAAACTGGAGAAGTTCGCGGTCAGGGAACTGGAGACGACCGAACTCGTCGTCCCCGACTGCCCCGACTGCGGCCGCCGGATGGAGAGCGCGGGCCGGAACCAGGGGTATCGCTGTCGGGACTGCTCGACGAGTCGCGACGGGAAGGCCGAGCGGTCGCTCGACCGCGGTATCGAACGGGGCTGGTACGAGGTGCCGCCCTGCGCCCGCCGCCACGTCGCCCGGCCCCTCGTCCGCGGCGGGTTCGACGCGCCGACCCACCCCGAGCGATAGTCCGTCTCCGTCGTCCGCCTCGTTGCCACCGCGACCGGACCGGTTCAGAACACCGAAGTCCCCGGCACGCGGTGACGCGGTATGGTTCGCTCCACGCGAACGACCGCCCTCCTCGTCGCCGTCGCGCTGACGGTGGCGCTGTCGGGATGCGCCGGCGTACTGGACGACGGCAGTTCGACCGAGACGTCGATGCCGGAGGCGACGTCGACGGACGTTCCGACGGACTCGGCCACGACGGCACCGACCGACGGCACCGACGCGACCACGACGAGCGCACTGAACAGCACCAACACGTCGTCGACCGGTACCACGACGGAGCAGATGACCACGACAGGGGCGACTGCGTCGCCCACCGCCACGCCCGGCAACGCGACGGCAGCGTTCGTCGAAGACGGGGAGACGCTGGCGACCGTCTCGCTGGAGATCGCCGACAACGACAGCGAGCGCGCTCAGGGGCTGATGCACCGTGAGTCGCTCGCCGAGAACCACGGGATGGTGTTCGTCTACGGCGGCGAGGCGACGCGCAGTTTCTGGATGAAGAACACGCTCATCCCGCTGGACATGGTGTTCGTCGCGGCCAACGGCACGGTGCTGAACGTCGAACACGCCGACGTCCCGCCCGAGGGGAGTTCCGACTACGGGAGTTACGTCAGCGACGGGCCAGCGCAGTACGTCGTCGAGGTGAACCGTGGGTTCGCGAACCGGACGGGTGTCGGTCCGGGGACGCAGGTCGAGTTCTCGGGGCTCGACGGCGAGGACTGAACCGCTCGTTCGCCCCGCCGCCGGACGCTCCGCTACCCCTTCAGACCGCTCCCGGTGAGCGGTATGACCACGTCGCTCGCCTCGTCCAGCACCCCGCGCTCGCGGTACTCGCGCAACCCAGCCGGAGCGACGGCGCACGTCGGTTCCGTGTAGAAGCCCCGCTCGTGGAGGGCGTCGAGTTCGCGTTCCGTAGCGGCCGCGTCGACGCTGATGCAGTCGCCGTCCGTCGCCTCGATGGCCGCCCGAATCTGGTCGCCGCGAGCGGGGTCGAGAATCTGGATGCCGTCTGCGATGTCGTTCGACTCCCCACTATCTGTCCCGTCACCGCTCGCCACGTCACCGTCTCCCGAACCCCTTCCTTTCGACTCGAACTCGCGGGCGATGGGGTCGTACCCGGCCGCCTGCACGCCGAGCAGTCGGGGCACCGAGTCGGTCCACCCTGCCTCGCGGAGCGCTCGGAAGCCGCGGTACGCGCCGAGAAAGAGCGTCCCGTGACCCACGGGACAGACGACGGCGTCGGGAACCTCCCAGTCGCGCTGGTGGGCGAGTTCGTAGGCGAACGTCGCCGTCCCCGCGAAGAACGCCGGGTTCCAGGCGTGGCTGGCGTACCAGCCAGCGCCCGACTCGACGGCCTCGACGCAGGCGTCGGTGACCGCCTGCCGGGAGCCCTCGACGCGGACCACGTCGGCCCCGGCGCGCTCGATGGCCCGGAGTTTCGAGGCCTTCACCGACGCCGGGACGTATATCTCGCAGTCGAGGCCCGCCCGCGCGGCGTAGGTGGCGATGGCCGCCCCGGCGTTCCCCGAGGAGTCCTCGACGACCCGCTCGGCACCCACGTCGAGCGCCCGCGAGAGCGTCAGCGTCGCGCCGCGGTCCTTGAAACTGCCCGACGGGAAGACGTACTCCAGTTTGAACTGCGCGTTCCAGTGCGGCGCGTCGGTCAGTGGCGTGTACCCCTCGCCGAGCGAGACCCGGTTCTCCACCGGAAGGAAGGGGGCGAACGCCCACAGCCCGGACCGGGCGTCGGGGGCGTACGGGGCGGGTCGCGGCGGGTTCGCGAAGTCGAGCTGGTGGGTGCAGGTGCAGCGCCAGCGGTCCTCGTACTCGGACCCGCAAGCGGGACAGCGGAGCATGGACGACGCTCCGCGGGCGCGTGAGGTGTGGGTTTCGGTCGTATCAGGGGGTGCGCGGCAGCGGTCGAGAACGGGGAATTCAGACCGTGTCGAGGTCCGTCCCGACCGAGCAGACGTACTCGCCGGTCGCCGCCTGCGGGAGGCGGCGCGTGCGCCAGAAGATGCCGTCGGAGTCCGCGGTGACGGTCGACTTCACCGCGCCGAACGGGTCGGTCACGTCGAACAGCGGTTCGCCCCGGGTGACGTGCTCGCCGAGGTCCTTGCGGAACGAGACGAGGCCGCCCGCGGGTGCGCCGTACTGCTCGAAGCCGCTGGCGCGGGTCTGCTCGCCGGGGTCAGTCTCGCCGTCGATGAAGCCGTAGTGGACGAGGACGTTCTTCACCCCCTGGACGCCGACGTCGATGGAGTGCTGGTCCCAGCCGACGCAGCCGCCGAGTTCGGGGTCGATGGTCGGGATGCCTTCGTCGGGGGCGGCGCGGGCGAGTTGGCCGTCCGGTCCCTTCTGGTCGAGGATGTAGCCCGCGTCGAACACGCGGGCGAGTTCGAGGCAGTCGTCGTGCATCCGGTGGCGCGGGCCACAGCGGACCCGCGTCTCGTTTATCATGCGCGAGGTCGACCCCTGGTGGAGGTCGAGGATGAGGTCGGCGCGCTGGCCCGCCTCGAACGTCGCGGCGGCGATGCGCTCGCTGGAGGTGCCGTTCGGGTCGCCGGGGTACGCCCGGTTCATCTTCGTGTCGTCGATGGGGTTGCGGTGCTCGGCAACGTGGAAGGCGTGGATGTTGACGATGCCGACGACGAGAATCTGTCCGGCGAGTTCGGCGGGGTCGAGCTGCGGGACGAGGGTCTGGAGGACGCCGACGCCGTTGAGTTCGTCGCCGTCGCTGACGGCCTGCAGGTAGAGCGTCTTCCCGTCGCGAGCGCCGTTGAGCACCGCGACAGGGAGGGCGACTTCGCTGCCGTCGCGGGCCTCCCCGACGGGCAGGTGCCCCGTCGCGAACTCCCCGGGAGCAGCGGTCGCGGTACCGAGCGTAGTCATCGGTTCTAGGCGGCACGCACACGCTCTTATGCAGTTCGGTCTCGGAACCCCTCTCCGCAGGACGTTCGTCCGCTTTCTCGACGGACTCGTGACCGTTCGCCGTCGGAGTCGTGACCGTTCGCCGTCGGAGACGGAGCGTTCGGCGGGACGCACCGCCGTCACGAAGACGCTTTGGCGGTCGCCCACGAACCACGACTGTGGCCGAGTCCGACGACCCCGCACCCGGAACGCCCGGCGAGACTGTCCCCGAACGCCCCGGCACCGCGAACTTCGTCAGGGCGCTGAACGTCCGACGAAACGCCCGTATCGGCGTCGGCGTCGGCGTCGTGTTCGCCGCGGTGGTGTACGCGGTCCGGGTGTTCGAACTGCTCGGTCCGGCCCCCGACTCCGCTGGCTCGCTGTACTTCCTGATGCTGGCGTTCGTCCTCGCCAGCGGCGTCGCACTGCTGGTCACGCTCGGCCTCACCGTCCGGTCGGCCGCCAGGCGGGCACGAGAACTCGACTGACGGGTTCCGATTCGACTCGACTTCCGGATTAGCTGGTGTCGCCCGCGAGTTCGCCGAGTCGGGCCGCTCCCTCGGGCGTCCCCTTCGCGATGACGATGTCGCCCTCGTGGAGCTGCGTGTTCGCACGCGGCGAGACGACCCACTCGCCCTGGTCGCGGCCGAACCGCCCCTGCGTCGTCGACCCCTCGTCGCCACGACGGACGGCGATGACGCGCATCCCCGTCTCGGTGCCGACCATCTCGTCGCGCAGGGTCGCACCGTCGAGTATGCTCCCCGGCGCGACGGTCAGTCGGATGATCATCTCCTCGCTCGCGCGGACGGCCTCTGCGACCACCGGGTGGGTGCCGAGGCCCCGCAGGACGCCTTCGCTTATCTCCAGGGCGGCGTCCGAGATGACCTCGGTCGCGCTGGCGAGCTGGACGAGACCGCGCAGCGAGACGGGGTCGTCCACGCGGGCGGCGGCCTGGAGCGTCCACGCCTCGAAGCGCGACTGGAGGGCGTCGACCTCGGCTTCGAGTTCCAGCACCTCCTCGGCGACGTCGGTGCTGTCGAACAGCACCGCGCCGTACGCCAGGTCGACGGCGAGTTCGCTCATGTTCTTCATCAGGACGATGGAGTCGACGGCGCGTTCGAGGTCGTCGATGGCCGGTTCCGGGGCGTCGGCCGGGACGAACTCGCGGTCCGTCGCGTCGGTGTACACGTCGCCGACGGCCTCCTCGGGGCCGCGGAGCAGGAGGACGTCGTTCGCCTCCAGTCGCGTCTCGGAGCCGGGGTCGACCAGCCACCCGCCCTCGCGGCGGATGGCGATGACGCGGACGCCCGTGGTCGTCTCCAGCGAGACGTCGCCGAGGTCGCGGCCCGCGAGCGGCGACGATTCGGTGAGGCGGGCACGGACCAACGTCTCCACGGCCTCCGGGAGCGCCGCGCGCATCGCCTCGGGCAGGCCGATATCTTCCAGGACGACCTTCGCGATGTCGCCCGCGGCGTCGCTTATCTTCTCGGCGGCCCCGACGACGCCGAGGACGGGCGCGAGCGCTTCGGCATCCTCGGGGTTGCGCGCGGCCATCAGCAGGCTCATCCGAGCTTTCATCTGGAGGATGTCCATCCGGTGTTCGAGTTCGAGCACTTCCTCGGCGATGTCGTCACTCCCCAGGAGAACGGCGGAGTACGACAGGTCGATGAGGAGTTCGGCGGTGTCTTTCATCTCCGCCAGCACCTCCTTGACCGACACGGGTTCGTACTCCACCTCGCTCATACCCCCGAGTCGAACGCCTGCGGCTAAAGGGTTGTCTCCAGCGCCGAGGGAAACCGGGTGGTCGTCGCCCTGAGCCCCGCGTTCAGCATTTCCCTGTATAACAATCCTTTTAGACTCGCCTCGGGAAACTCGACCATGGCTGACGAACTCAAGAAGGGGCTCGAAGGTGTCCTCGTCGCTGAATCCGAACTGTCGTTCATCGACGGGGACGCGGGCAAACTCGTCTACCGCGGCTACTCCATCGAGGACCTCGCGCGCGAGGCGAGCTTCGAGGAGGTCGTCTATCTCCTGTGGCACGGGGAGCTGCCGACACGCGACGAACTCGAACCGTTCGCGCAGTCGATGGCCGAAGAGCGCGTCGTCGACGACGCCATCGTCGAACTGGCGCAGGAGCTCGCCGAGGCGGACGAGGAGCCGATGGCCGCGATGCGCACCGTCGCCTCCCACCTCTCGGCGTACGACCCGGACGCGGACGCCGACCCGACCGACTACGAGGCGAACCTCCGGAAGGGCCGTCGGCTCACCGCGAAACTGCCGACCGCGCTCGCGGCGTTCGCCCGCGCCCGCGACGGTGACGACCCGGTCGAACCGCGGCAGGACCTGAGCCACGCCGCGAACTTCCTCTACATGCTCAACGACGAGGAGCCGGAGGACGTCATGGCCGACACGTTCGACATGGCGCTGGTGCTCCACGCGGACCACGGCCTCAACGCCTCGACGTTCTCCGCGATGGTCACCGCGAGCACGCTCGCCGACATGCACTCGGCGGTCACGTCGGCCGTCGGGACGCTCTCGGGGAGCCTCCACGGCGGCGCGAACGCCAACGTGATGCGGATGCTGAAGGAGGTCGACGGCAGCGACCGGGACGCCTTCGACTGGATCGAGACCGCCCTCGACGAGGGGCGTCGCGTCGCCGGGTTCGGCCACCGCGTCTACAACGTCAAGGACCCGCGCGCGAAGATTCTCGGCGAGCGTTCGGAGGAACTCGGCGAGGCCGCCGGCGACCGCAAGTGGTTCGAGATGAGTTCGACCATCGAGGAGTACATGGCCGAGGAGAAGGGTCTCGCGCCGAACGTCGACTTCTACTCCGCCTCGACGTACTACCAGATGGGCATCCCCATCGACATCTACACCCCGATCTTCGCCATCAGCCGCGTCTCCGGGTGGGTCGCGCACGTCCTCGAACAGTACGAGGACAATCGCCTCATCCGGCCGCGCGCCCGCTACGTCGGCGACGAGGACGTCGACTACACGCCGCTCGACGAGCGGTAGGCGACGACCGCGCTTTCGGTCTCTTCGGTTCCCTTCTCCGACGTTCGTCTCTCGACTCAGCCGCCGAGGGACGTTCGCACTCCGTATTCGAGGAGCGCCAGCGCGACGGTTCCGCCGAGCAGAACCGGACCGAAGACGAGTGCGTAGAACCCGAGCGCGTCCGATTCGGGGTATCTCGCCGAGAACGTCGATACCGCGACCACCGTCGCCGCGAACAGGCCGACGAGCGGTGTGACCAGCGCCCAGTGGACGTAGCTGTAGACCGGGATACCCGCCTGTGCGGTCAGGAGGACCACGCCGAGCGTGACGACGAGGAGGTAGTCGAGATAGTCCTCGGGACTCGGCCACTGCGTCACCGACCGAACGGCCGCCCAGAGACAGAGACAACACCCCGCGTAGCCACCGCTCGCGGCGACGACCAGTTCGGGCGCACCGACGAACCACGTCCGGAACACGACGGGGACGGCAACGACGAGCACCGCCACCGGAAGCACGAGGACGTGGCTGTTCCTGTCGCCGTCACGTTCCCGACCACCTGCCGTCGGCATACGATTCCTGTGACCGAGCGAACGTATCAACCCACGGCACGGGGCGCAGTCCCGTCGGTCGAAGGCCGAGCAGTCCGCCGAATTCCGTCGCCGTCGTCGGGTCGCCAATACTGATAGCCAGTTCACTTAGGCGACGGTGACGCTCCCTCCTAGCTATGATTCCCGTCCCCGAGGTGATCGAGGCGCTCATCCACGAGGTGACGGGTCCGATGGGGCTGCTGGTCGCCGCGGTGTACTCGCTGCTGGTCGCCGCCGTCCTCCCGTTTCCGGGCGAACTCGTGCTCGCCATCCCGCTCGACCTGGGGTTCGACCCGCTGACCGAACTCGCCCTCCTCGTCGTCGCCAGCAGCGCCGGGAAGGCGGTGGGCAGTCTGGTCGCGCTCCGGGTCGGCAACGGTGCCCGGACCGGCGTGTTCGACCGCCTGTTCGGACAGCTACCGACCGTGGTCTCCCTCCAGAACGCGGTGCCGACGGACCTGATGACCCGCTACGGCTACCTCGGTCTGGGCGTCGGACTCGCCATCCCGTTCCTCCCCGACACGGCCATCATCTACGCGTTCAGCGTGCTGGAGATGAACTACGCGAAGTTCGCCGTCGCCGCGTTCCTCGGCACCGTCGTCCGCCTGCTGGCGGTGGCGGGCATCGTCGGCGGCGCGATGGCGCTCACGTGAGGCTCTCGGCGGTGCCTCCGAGAGGGTGCGCCCTCGCTCCCTTCAGTCGTCGGTTTCCTGCGTCGAGCCGCGGTCGGCGAGCATCCGTGTCGCCCGGCCCGCCCAGTCGCCGCGGTGGAAGCTCGTCCCGACGACGAGCGCCATCCAGACGTAGCTGAGCGAGAGCCCGGCGTACGCGCCGAGGACGCCGTAGTCCCAGACGACGCCCCCGAGGTACGTGCCCCCGACCATGAACCCGAACAGCCCCGTCGTGCGAGCGACCAGCGGGACGCGCGTCTCGCTGGCTCCCCGGAGCGCCCCCTGCAGGACGACGAAGCAGACGAGGAACGGCGCGGTCAGGCCGTAGACGCGGGCGAACTGGACCGCGTAGCGGGCCGTCTCCGCGTCGTCGGTGAACAGCGCGACGAGCCGCGGTGCGAAGACGGCCAGCAACAGGCCGATGCCGCCGACGGTGACGACGCCGAGCGCGGCCGTCGCCCAGCCGAGGTAGCGCGCCTCCTCGGCCTCGCCCCGGCCGAGCGCCTGCCCGACGACGACGCTCACGGCGACGTTGTAGCCCCGGCCGAGCGGACTCGTCACCTGCTGGTAGACGCGTCGCCCGACCTGGAACGCGGCGTTGACCTCGGTCCCGAACCCGAGCAGGATGGCGTTGAACGGGAACTCCGCGAGCGTCGAGAGCAGGCCCTCGGCGACGCTGGGGGCGCTGACCGCGACGAGTTGCCGGAAGACGACCGGGTCGGTGGGAACGACGAGGTTCGCTTCCGACCACGAGGTCAGCAGGGCGAGACAGAGCGTGGTCGCGGTCAGCACGTTCGCCGCCGCGGTGGCGACGCCGACGCCGAGGACGCCGTACTGCTGGACGCCGAACAGGCCCAGCCCGAGAATCGCGCTCGCGGAGATGTTGAGGCCGTTGGCGACGACGTTGACGTACATCGGGGTTCGGGTGTCGCCGGTGCCCTGGAGCGACCGCGCGGCGACGAGCGAGACGTGCCGGGCGGGCGCGGTCAGGAAGATGACGGCGAGGTACTGCCCGCCCAGGCGAGCGACCTCGGCGGGCGCTCCGAGCAGTGCGATGGCCGCGTCGCCGAAGTACCACCCGAAGACGGCGAACGGGACGCCGAGCACGATTCCCAGGAGGACGGCCGCCGAGATGGCCTGGTCGCGGTTGGCGTCCGCCCGCGTGACCACGTCGGCCGTCGTCTCGTCGACGGTCCCGGTCGCGCGGTCCGCGTCGTCGGTCTTCGGTCGGTTCGGTGCACCGTCAGACGGTTCGTCGCGTTCGGCGCCCTCGGCAGGCGCGTCGGCCGCGCCGGTGTCCTGACTTGAGAGCGCGATAGCACCCCCGCCCATCCCGAGGCCGACCCACAGCGGGAACCGGGAGTAGAGGTCCGCGAGACCGATGGCCGTGACGGCGACGGGTGAGATGGCCGCCGTGACGACGATGTCCGTCGTGCGCATCAGCGTCCGGAACGTCTGCTCGGCCATCACCGGCCAGGCCAGCGAGAACACGCGCGTCCAGACCGCCCGCAGGCTCCCAGTCGACACGACGCTCGCTTCGGACCGAGGGGTTTCAGGGTTGCCGTTTTTGACGACCGGTCCCGTGGACCACCCATGAACGTCTTCGTCTACGGCACGCTCACCGACCCGGAGAATGTCTCGGACGTCCTCGACTCGTTCACGTTCGGCCCCGACGCGACGCTGGCTGGCTGTCACCCCGTCGAGGGTGCCTACCCGACGCTCGCGCCCGGCGGCGAGACTGTAGGGCGCATCCTTCGGACGCCGAACGTCCGGACGCTCGACGCCTACGAGGGGGTCGACCGGGACCTCTATGTCCGGGCGTCGGTGCCCGGTCCGAACGGCCAGTGTGCGGTGTACGTCGGCGACCCGGACCGACTGGAGGCCGACGCGACGTGGCCGGGAGAGGGGTCGTTCGCGGACCGCGTCACGCGGTACCTCCGCGAGCAGGACGTGCGGGTCCACGCCGAGGAGGAGTGAGGGACGTCGGTCAGCGTGGTGTGACGCCGACCGACCGGGAGGTGCACGCGACCGTTGGAGTGTGAAGCACCCGTCGGATTTCGAGAACGAAGCCGCCGAGTGGTGCGATTTCACTTTCACTGCACATGGCTGGCCTTTATGCCCTCGTCAGTCGTTGCGAAGACTGTCACACGCTCCGGTTCCCTTCCGGAGCGTTTCCCCCACCCGCCGAGCGACGGCCGTTGCAAAAGGCATAGGGGCTCCCCCGGAAACGTTCGCTCATGCTCTCGCTCTCGGACGTGCGGGCGGCGCGCGAGCGGATCGGCGACGCCGCGACGCACACCCCCATCCAGTACTCGAACACGTTCTCGCGGTACATCGACGCCGACGTCTACCTCAAGTGCGAGCAGTTCCAGCGCACCGGCGCGTTCAAGATCCGCGGGGCGACCAACCGCATCGCGACGCTCTCCGACGACCGCCGCGAAGCGGGCGTCGTCACCGCCAGTGCAGGTAACCACGCGCAGGGCGTCGCCCTCGCCGCGACGCGGGCCGGCGTGGACGCGAAAATCGTGATGCCCGAGAACGCGCCCATCTCGAAGGTGAAGGCGACGGAGGGCTACGGCGCGTCCATCGTCCTCCACGGGAAGGACTACGACGAGGCCCAGGAGCGCGCCCACGAACTCGAACGCGAGGAGGGGCGGTTCTACCTCCACGCGTTCGACGACGAGGACGTGATGGCCGGGCAGGGCACCATCGGCCTCGAAATCGTCGAGGACCTCCCCGACGTGGACACCGTCGTCGTCCCCATCGGCGGCGGGGGCCTCATCTCCGGCATCGCGACGGCCGTGAAAGGGCTCGACCCGGACATCCGCGTCGTCGGCGTCCAGGCCGAGGGGGCCTCGACGGTCGCGGACGCCCTGAACAAGGGGCACCCGGTCGAGGTCGACAGCGTCGACACCATCGCCGACGGTATCGCGGTGCGCGAGGTCGGCGAGCGCACGTTCGAGGTCATCCGCGAACGGGTCGACGAGGTGGTCACCGTCTCCGACCGCGAGATAGCCATGGCCATCACGAACCTGCTGGAACGCTCGAAACTGCTCGCGGAGGGCGCAGGCGCGGCCGGTCTCGCCGCGACGCTCGAAGGCAAGTTCGCGACGACCGAGGGGGAGGTCGTCGTCCCGCTCATCTGTGGCGGCAACATCGACCCGAACGTCCTGACGACGGTGCTGATGAGCGGCCTCATCGAGAGCGGGCGCTACCTCCGCATCCGGACCGTCCTGAAGGACCAGCCGGGGACCCTGACCGAGCTGTCGCGGGTCATCGCCGACCAGCGCGCGAACATCTACGGCATCCAGCACGACCGGACCGCCCGCGACATCGGGATGGGGAGCGCCGAGGTCGAGATCGACCTCGAGACGCGCGGGCACGACCACGTCGACCGACTCGTCGACGCTCTCGAAGAGCACGGCTACCCGGTCGAGATTCTGGTCTGAGCGGCGTCGAACCGTGGTACTGGCGGTGACTATGGCTCGGCGTCGAGGTCCTCGTGCCCGTCGAGGAACTCGCTCGCGCGTCTCTCGCCCAGGTCGAGCAACTGTCGGACGAACCGCGGCGAGCGGTCGAGCTTCGAACTGAGGCCGAACGACCGTCCGAGACCGATACGGTGTATCTCCGTGTGCGCGAACCGGTCCTCCGGGAGGTAGCCCGCCTCCAGCCACCGGTTGACCTGCTCGACGAACCGGAGCTCCTGGTTGAGCGAGAGGTTCCCCGACAGTTCGTTGCGCCGGTCGGCGATGTCGGTCATCGAGGTGGGGACCTCCTCGCGTTGCTGGGGGTTGATCTGGAGCACCCAGAGTTCGTCCGGCTTGCGGGCGGGTGGGACCGTCATCAACTCGTGGATGGGCGGGTTTTGCGAGAACAGGCCGTCCCAGTGGGCGTGGCCGTTCATCCGGACGGCGTGGAACAGTTCGGGGACCGCCATGGAGGCGAGCATCACGTCGGGCGTCACCGCGTCTGCCTGGAACGTCTCGAACTCGCCGCCGTTGACGTCGACCGTCCCGACGAACAGTTCGGGGACGCCGTCGTCCTCGGCGAGCGCCGCGAGTTCGTCGAACGAGACGAGTTCGTCGAGCACCTCGCGGATGCGCCGCTGGCCCCACAGCGCCACTGGCGTGTAGTACGGGCTGACCTCGGGAACCGCCGCGCCGCCGTTGGCCAGCCGAGCGCTGGCCACGGTCACCTCGTTGGCCCACCAGTCGACCGCCGAGTCCGCGCTGAGGTCCAGCCACGCCTGCCGGAGGAGGTCGCCGGCGTGGTCTGGTCCCTCGCGCTGGAGGCCGTACCACGCCGCGAGCGCCGAGAGCGCACCGCCCGACGTGCCCGAGAGGCCGACGAGTCGGTGGTCGTCGCTGGCGTGGAGCGGCGGGAGCAGTTCGCGTAACGCCCCGGCGGTGAAGGCGGTGTGACTGCCGCCGCCCTGACAGGCGACGGCGACGTTCGTGACCATACGCGCACCTCCGGCCGCGTCGGTGTAACCGTTCGCCTCTTCGGACGGTCCGGGGCGAGGTGACCGTCAGCATCCCCGACTCGCTCGCGCCGCCGTTCCCCCGTGACCCGCCGGGTTTTATGCTCGCGCCCGTGGCACCCCCGTCCGATGAAGGACATCGTCAGTACCGACGAGGCACCGGCGGCGGTGGGCGCGTACAGCCAGGCGACGACGAACGGGTCGGTCGTGTTCACCGCGGGGCAGATTCCGTTCACGCCCGAGGGCGAGTCGAAGGCGGACGCCTCCATCGCCGAGCAGACCGAACTCGCGCTCGACAACGTCGAGGCGGTGCTCGCGGAGGCGGGTGCCGAGCTGTCGGACGTGCTCAAGACGACGGTGTTCCTCGCGGACATCGACGACTTCGACGAGATGAACGAGACGTACGCGACGTACTTCGAGGACGAACCGCCGGCCCGGAGCGCCGTGCAGGCGGGCGCGCTCCCGAAGGGCGTCGGCGTCGAGGTAGAGGCCATCGCCACGCTGGAGTGAGTCGCGTGCCCGACGAGCACCGGGAGTCGAACGGCCGGGACGGCGCAGGCAGACAGGAGCGACCGCCCCGGGCCGACGACACGGACGACCGGACGGACCCGACAGCCCCGACTGAACCGGGCGACTCGACCGAATCGGCAGCCGCGACCGACCCGACCGAACCGCGAGCGCCCGGCGAGGCGAGCGACGCGGGCGACCCAACGGCGTCGCCCGGCCGCACGGCGGCCAAGGCGGCGCTCCTGTGGGGCGTCATCGCCGCCCTCGCGTTTCTCGTCCTCGCGCAGGGCTACCAGTTGCTGGAGTTCGGCACGCTCCCGCTGACAGTCGTCGTCGTCGGCACCGTCGCCGTGTTCGCGGTGACGACGCTGCTGACGTACGTCGCGGGACCGTAGGAGGAACGCGCCGACTCAGAGCGAGTCGCGCAGTCGGACCTCGCGGTCGGTCACGGTCTGGACGGCCTCGTGGGGCACCTCGATGTCGTCGCTGTCGCGGTCGGTACGGCCGAACGCGGCCAGCAGCCCTTCGACGAACCCCGGTTCGGGGTCGACCAGCGCCACGTCGTCGGTGACTGCGGTGACGATGCCGATGTCGTCGCCGTTCGCGTCGACCAGAATCTTGCCCTCGTCGCCGTCTGTCAGTGTCGCCATACCCGCGGTTCTCGCGCGGGTGGGATAATCCCTCGGCCGGGGGCGGAAAGAAGGACTTATCCGTCCCATTCCGGTAACTCCATCTGAGCCGGGATGGCCGAGTGGTAAGGCGCACGCCTGGAAAGCGTGTTCCCTCTGGGATCCAGGGTTCAAATCCCTGTCCCGGCGTATTTTGACGACATCGTCGGAACGCTGAGCGTTCCGACTGTCAGCCGAATCGCAGCACGATTCGGCGAGAACGGACGTGAGGAGTCGAATCTCTACAACAGGGGTTTGAATCAGGGAGCGGGAGGTGAGAGAAGCGAGGTCGCTCGCGACCTCGAATGCGAACGGCGGAGCCGTGAGCACAGCGAGCGAACGGGAGCGACTGTGGTTCAAATCCCTGTCCCAGCGTTTCTCACTGCGAGCAACTCGCGAGCAGCGGAAACGCAACGAAGGATTTGAGGTAGACCGGACCGCGCAGCGAAGCGAGCAGTCCGGGCGTGGTCCAAATCCCTGTCCCGGCGTTCTGCAGAACGCAGTGATGCAGAGCAGGGAGCAGCTCGCTGCGACCGCGCTTCTGCCGAACTCACGTCCCCAGCGAGCAGTCGGAACTCGTCATCCGTCCATTCTTTGTGACTGGCCCGAAACGACGTGGTATGAGCGAACGCTACCGGAGCAACTACGCCCTCGTGGAGTTCGGCGAACTCCTCGCCGACCACGAGAGCGCCCTCGACGTCCCCTGGGCGGAGTTCGTCGGCGACGAGTCGACCGAACACACCTTCGAGGTGCCCGTCGACGGGGCCGTCGACGGGTACGTTACCGTGCAGGCACTCGACGTCGACTCCTACGGACACGAAGTTCTCATCAACGGGGAGGAGCTGTCGGGGTTCGACATCCCGCCCTCGTCGGGGTGGCAGTGCTGGATGGACGTGCTGAACGGCGCGACGCTGCTGGAGGGCGAGAACACCATCAAGATCTGCCGCGACACCGACTCCCGCGACGGGTTCGCCGTCGGGACGGTCCGGGTGACGTGGCGCGAACCCGTCGAGTGAGAGTGGACTGGGCCGCGGGCGTCCGGCGGTGGTTCGGCCGAACAGTATAAAGGATAGTCCGATTCGCGCCGCCGACCGGCCGTCGGTCGTGTCGGCTCGCTCGATATACACTCGCCGAGTCCGGTGTTTTCGGCCGATATCGTGTGTGGTTCGTGATAGCTGTTCACAACGCTAATCTGGAACCTTTATATAGAACCGCCAGCAACGTTCGAAGCGAACATGAGCCAGCGACAGCGCATGGGGCAGCCCATGATCATCCTCGGTGAGGACAGTCAGCGCGTGCAGGACAAGGACGCGCAGTCGTACAACATCCAGGCGGCCCGCGCGGTATCGGAGGCCGTGCGCTCGACGCTCGGCCCGAAAGGGATGGACAAGATGCTCGTCTCCTCGATGGGCGACGTCACCGTCACGAACGACGGCGTCACCATCCTCGAGGAGATGGACATCGACAACCCGACGGCGGAGATGATCGTCGAGGTCGCCGAGACACAGGAGGACGAGGCCGGCGACGGGACGACGACCGCCGTCGCCATCGCGGGCGAACTCCTGAAGAACGCCGAGAACCTGCTCGAACAGGACATCCACCCGACGGCCATCATCAAGGGCTTCCACATGGCCTCGGAACAGGCTCGTGAGGAGGTCGACGACATCGCCTCGAACGTCGACACCGACGACGAGGAGCTGCTCCGGAAGGTCGCCGAGACCTCCATGACCGGCAAGGGCGCGGAGCTCAACAAGGAGGTGCTCGGCCGGCTCATCGTCGACGCCGTGCGCGCGGTCACCGTCGAAGGCCCAGAGGGCGAGAACGTCGTCGACCTCGACTTCGTCAACATCGAGACCCAGACCGGCCGCTCGGCCGGCGAGTCCGAACTGCTCGAAGGTGCGGTCATCGACAAGGACCCGACGCACCCCGACATGCCCTCCTCGGTGGAGGACGCGAAGGCGCTGCTCGTCAACGAGCCGATCGAGATCGAGGAGACCGACGCCGACGCCTCCCTCAGCCTCGACAGCCCGGACCAGCTCCAGTCGTTCCTCGACCAGGAGGAGGAGCAGCTCAAGGAGAAGGTCCAGCAGATCGTCGACACGGGCGCGAACGTCGTCTTCTGTCAGAAGGGCATCGACGACCTCGCCCAGCACTACCTCGCGAAGGAGGGTATCCTCGCCGTCCGTCGCGTGAAGAAGTCCGACATCAAGTTCCTGAAGGAGGTGCTCGGCGCGCGCATCGTCTCCGACCTCGACAGCGCGACCGAGGCAGACCTCGGTCAGGGGTCGGTCACGCGTGACGACGCCGACGAACTGTTCTACGTCGAGGGCTCCGACGACGAGGCCCACGGCGTCACGCTGCTCCTGCGCGGCTCGACCGACCACGTGGTCGACGAACTCGAACGCGGCATCACCGACGCGCTCGACGTCGTCGCCCAGACGGTCTCGGACGGCCGCGTCCTCGCCGGTGGCGGTGCCATCGAGGTCGAACTGGCGCGTCGCCTGCGCGACTACGCCGACTCCGTCGAGGGGCGCGAACAGCTCGCCATCGAGGCGTTCGCCGACTCGCTGGAGCTCATCCCCCGCATCCTCGCCGAGAACGCGGGCCTCGACTCCATCGACACGCTCGTCGACCTCCGCGCCGCCCACGAGGACGGCCGGGTCACCGCGGGCCTGAACGTCTTCAGCGGCGACGTCGAGGACACGTTCGAGGCCGGCGTCGTCGAGCCGGCCCACGCCAAGGAGCAGGCACTCTCCAGTGCCACCGAGGCCGCGAACCTCGTCCTCAAAATCGACGACATCATCGCCGCTGGCGACCTGTCGACCGAGGGCGACGGCGACGAAGGCGGTGCCCCCGGCGGCATGGGCGGCATGGGCGGTATGGGCGGCATGGGTGGCATGGGCGGAGCGATGTAGATTCGGCTCAGGCATCCACTCACCTCCCCGACCGCTGCACCGCTCGCCGACTACTCGACGACCGATTCTCCGTTTTTCTCCCGACGAGTGACGACGCTGGCGACCCCACGACCGCGGTCTCGACTACTCGACGACGGTCGTCGTGTGCTCTGTCTCCAGGTCGTCGCCGTCGGTCTCTCGCGTCTCGTTCACCGCCGTCGGGAGCCAGTCGGGTCGGTCGACGCTGGTCTCACCGAGGTCGGAGTAGCGCGACTCGTCGACGGTCGTCGTGGTCGTCCCGTCGCTGTACTCGACGGTGTACCGTTGCGTGTACCGGGAGACGAACCCTCGCTCGTCGAAGACGACGACGAGCGACCGGTCTCGAACCGTCCCGTCGACGTCGCCGTACCGCACGGTGGCTCCGTAGTCCTCGACGACGAGTCGGTACCGTCCGTCGTCGAGTCGCGTGATATCGGTCTGACGCAGTTCGAGCGACCCCGACAGTCTGGGCGTCGGGACGGACCGGGGGGCCGCCCCCTCGCTGGCCAGTCCGTTCTCGAACCACTGGTAGTCCGTTCGGTTCCCGTCGACGTGTCGGACGTAGGTGCCCGTGGCGTTCATCCAGCGCGCCTCGCGGTACGTCTCGCCGTTCCGCACCGACCGCTCGCGCTCGTAGTACCGGGGCGGGTCCGGCGACCGCCGAACCGTCTGCGCCTCGACCGTCTGGACCGTCCCGTCGCCGGCCACCTCCCGTCGCTCCGAGACGTACGTCACCGACGCGTTCGCGGTGACGTTGCGGTGGGCGTTCCGGAGCGTGCGGGCGCTGGTGACTCCCTCGGCGGTCACGCCGGGAGCGATGTACTCGCGGTTCGCGATGGCCTCGCGGGCGTCGGCGACCCAGTCGGCCGGGTCGAGCGACTCGTTCGAGACGCGGTAGCGCGTCCTCGTCTCGATGGTCGCGTTGCGGTACGTCCGGCCCTCGTGGCTCAGCGAGGCGGTAAAGGTCTCCTGCACCCGGTGGACGAACCCGGTTTCGTCGACGACGTAGCTCCTCGGCGGCTCCGACTGGGGGGTCTCCAGCGTCACCAGGTAGCGCTCGGTCCCGGCCGTCTCACCGAGGAAGCGAGTCTCGACGGGCCGGCTCGCGTCGTCCCCCGCGGTCCCGAGGTCGTAGCGCAGGCGCTCTGACGGCGTCGCACTCATCCCCCGGTCGCGGGTCCGGTACCGCGGCTCGTCCTCGCCACCGTAGCGGTAGAGCGTAGTCGTCTCGTTGGCCCAGATGTCGACCGAGTCGTAGCCGGTCTGGAGGCCCCCTGCGAACCCGTTCGCGAACGAGCGGTCCGCTGGGTACTGGTACTCGATACGCTGTTCGTACAGCCGTGTGCCGTTGGCCGCCGTCGCTCGGGTGCGCCGTTCGACGACGACGGACTCGTCGGCGAGCAGCGAGCGATGTGCCGCGAGCAGCGCAGAGGCGTTCGTCAGGCGGTCCTGGGTGAGTCCCGGCGCTAGCTCGCCGGAGGCGGTGTCTGGCACGTCCGCGGGCGTCACGGTCGGGGGGTCGGCGGGACCGTTCGTTCCCGGTGCGAACGCGTTACAGCCCGCGAGGACGCAACACAGCGCCAGGAGGACGGCGGGGAGGGCGGGACGCATAGCTCCCTCTCGTTCGAGTGTCGTGAAATGTCTTCCCGTCGGGGAGTTCGCCCTGCCGACCCTCAGGACGTCGCGTTCCGGGCGGCGTCGAGCCAGTCGGGGCGTTCGACGGTCGTCTCCCCGAGGTCGGTGTAACGTGTCGTCCGCGTGACGTGGCGCTCCTCGCCCGCCTCACTCTGGACGTACGTCTGCGTGACGCGAGAGACGAAGCCGCGTTCGTCGAACACGACGACGACTCGGGGGTCCTGGACGCCGCCGCTCGGCATCTCCGCCGCCGCGGCGATTCCCTCGGCGACCAGTCGGTACCGGCCGTCGCCGAGTTCGGTCAGCGTCGTCTCGTCTCCCGCGAGTCGACCGTTCAGCTGCGGCCGCTCGACGCGATACTCGTCTCCGCCGTACGCCCGGTCGTAGTTCGTCCGGTTACCGACCGTCTCCCGCCAGTAGCCGACGGAGGCGTTCACCCACCGTTCGGTCCGTCTCGGCGGGCGGTCGCCGCGCCGGACCTCGGCGACGTGGTAGTTCGAGTGGTCGGCCGACACCTCGGCGACCGTCCGGTCGAGTTCGAGGACGCTCCCGTTCGAGCTGTTCGTCCACCGTTCGGAGACGTAGGTGACGGAACTGTTCCTCGTGATGCGCTGGTGAGCGCCGACCAGTTCGTAGACGTCGAGGACGCGGTCGGTCGTCACGCCGGGGGCGACGTACTCGCGGTCGGCGATGGCCTCGCGGGCGTCGGCGACCCAGCCGGGCCGGTCGACGCTCCCGACGTCGGCCTCGACTGTCGTCACCGTCGTCGACGTCACCCCCTCGCGACCGCTGCCGACGCCCGTGCGAGCGTCCTCCTGGACCACGCGGCGTATCAGCCCCCGCTCGTCGACGACGAAACTGAGCGGCCGTTGTAGCTGTTCGAAGGTGACTCGATACACCTCGACCCCGTCGTCCATCCCGAGCAGTTCCGCGGCGACCGGCCAGGAGGGGGCGTCTCTCGTCGCGCTGAACGCCTGTCTGATGGGGGTGACTGGGGTGTAGCCACCGTAGCGGTCGCGCACCGTGTAGCGGACGTCCTCACCGACGCTATCGCGGCGGAGCGTCGCGCTCTCGTTGAACCACAGCGAGACGTTCCGCGTCGAACCCTGGAGTCCGGTCGCGTCGATGGCGACACGCGAGCGGTCGGCCCCGAAGCGGTACTCGACGACCTGTTCGTTCAGCACGCTGTCGTTGCTCGCGCGGGTCGTCGTCCGTAGTTCGACGCTGACCGACCGATTGGCGAGCGCCGCCTGGTGGGCCGCGAACAGCGCCGACGCGTTCGTCAACCGGTCGTCGTCGAGCCCCGGCGCGATCTCGTCGGGGCCCGTCTGCGGGACGTCCGCGGGCGTCACGCTCGGCATCGCTGGCTGGTCGCCGGTCGCCCCCGGCGCGAAGCTGTTGCATCCGGCGAGGACGCAACAGACGGCGAGGACGACGGCGGGGAGGGCGGGGCGCATACCCCACCTCACTCGGCGTGCGACAAGTGTCTTCCCGTGGACCTGTCTGTCACGTCGTCGCGTTCTTCGCGGCGTCGAGCCAGTCGGGCCGCTCGACGCTCGTCGGTCCCGTCGTCACGGTGACCGACGTCGTCTGCCGGCGTTCGTGACCCGCGCCGACGAGCGTCGCGTCGTACGCCGAGACGAACCCCCGGTCGTCCACGACGAAACTGACGCGGTCGTGGTACAGCGTGTCGTCGTCGGCGACGGGAATCTCGGTGACGGTGAGTCGGTAGCGGCCGTCGTCGAGCGCCTCGACGTCCGTCTCGCCGAAGCGGGCGTTCGAGGGCAGCCGCACGGAGAGGAACCCGCCGACTCGAACCTCGGTCAGTTCGTCGTAGCTGGTCCCGGAGCCGTCGACCACGCGCCGGTAGCCGCCGGAGTCGTTCGCCCACGAGGTGGTGGTGAGGTTCCGCTGTCCGTAGCGCTCGGCCACGTACCGCTCGCCGGTCGTCCGGTTCGCCGCGGCGGTGACCCGCCGCTCGGAGACGACGGTGCCGCCCTCGCGCTCGACGTACCTGCGCTCGATGCGGACCGACTCGTTGGCGACGACCCGTTCGTGTGCTCGTGCGAGGCGGTCCGTGTCGACGAGCCCGTCGGCCGTCACGCCGGGGACGACGTACTCGCGGCCGGCGATTCGCTCGAACCCCTCCTCGACCCAGTCGGGGACCGTGAATGAGCCGCCGCCGCTCGCGAACGTCGTCCGCTCGGCGACGGTCACCGTCACGCTCGCGCCCGTCTCCTCCTCGCTCGTGTTCACCAGCCGGGCCGGCCGTCGGACCTCCTCGACGGTCCGCGTCGAGTGGACGAAGCCACGCTCGTCGACGAGGAGCGTCACCTCGGGGCGAACGCCCGCGTCACCGCTGCCGTCGGGGTACTCACGTGCCTGGGGGTCGCTGCCCGTGACGCGGTACAGCGCTCGCCCCTCACGGGCACCGACGTGCTCGACCCCCGTGAACTCGACACGGTACAGCAGGTCCCGGAGGTCCTCCAGCCGACTCTGGAGGCGGGGGCCGGCCGACATGGTCCCGCCGCTGTCGGAGTACCGGACGACGTCGCCGACGACCCGCCGGTCGAGCGTCGCGCTCCCGTTCGAGAACTGCCCGTAGGCCGTGAGCGCCGACGCCGGACTCCGGTCGTTGTCCGCCTCGACGATCAGTCGCTCTCGGTCCGCACCGATGCGGGTCTCCTCGGAGACGTTCGAGACCACGCGGCCCCGGTACGTCTGAACGGACTGCCGTCCGACGCGCACCGTCCGGTTCTCGAGGAGCGCGCGATGGGCGCGGTAGAGGTCGCTCCGGACGCCGAACCCGGTCGTCGTGAGGCCCGGTGCGAGCCTGTCGCCGCCGCGGCGAGGAGGCGCGTCGGTCGTGTCACCCGGCACCTCGGCGGGCGTGACGCTCGGCACGGGCTGCTGTGGGTCGGCACCGGGGGCGAACGTGTTGCACCCGGCGAGGACGCAGCAGAGCGCGAGGACGATGGCGAGCGCCGGGGTGCGCATCGTCTCCTACTGCACTGTGGGCTGACAAGTATCTTCCGTGGACGCCGACGACGCCCGCCGACTGCTTCGGATGGAATAAGTACCGGTGGGCAAGAACTGCCACCATGCAAACGCTGCTCCTGAACCGCGCGGACGTCGTCGAGAACGCGCGGATGGCCGACGTCATCCGCGCCGTCGAGGACGCCTTCGCCGCCTACGAACGCGGGAACGCCCAGATGCCCGCGAAGTCCTACATCGACCTCCCCGAGTACAACGGCGACTTCCGCTCGATGCCCGCCTACCTGAACGCGGGCGACTGGGACGCCGCGGGCGTGAAGTGGGTCAACGTTCACACCGACAACGTCGAGAAACACGACCTCCCGACCGTCATGGGGACCATCATCTACTCGGACCCCGAGACGGCGTTCCCGCTCGCGGTGATGGACGGCACCACCGTCACCCGCCTCCGGACCGGCGCGGCCGCCGCCGTCGCCACCGACCACCTCGCCGTCGAGGACGCCACCTCGCTGGGCATCGTCGGCGCGGGCGTGCAGTCGTACTCGCAACTCGAAGCCATCGCCTCCATCCGGCCCATCGAGACGGTCGTCGTCTCGGACCTCGACGACGAGCGCGTGCAGGCGTTCGTCGACCGCTTCGGCGACGCCTTCGACGTGCGCTCGGGGTCCATCGAGGAAGCAGCGGCCTGCGACGTCCTCTCGACGGTGACGCCCGTCGAGTCGCCCATCGTGAGACGGGAGTGGCTGGGCGACCACACGCACGTCAACGCGATGGGCGCGGACGCGGAGGGGAAACACGAACACGACGACCGGACGCTCCTCGACGCGACGCTCGTCATCGACGACTACGCCCAGACGACCCACTCCGGCGAGATAAACGTCCCGTGGAGCGAGGGCACGCTCACCGACGAGGACATCCACGGCTCCATCGGCGAGATAGTGGTCGGCGACCGAGAGGGGCGCACCGCGGAGACGGGCATCTCGCTGTTCGACTCGACCGGCCTCGCCATCCAGGACATCGCCACCGCGCACGTCGTCTACGCCCACGCGAACGACAACGACAACGGCGACCCGTTCGACCTCATCGACACGCGGGTCAGGTAACGACGCGTTCGCTGGCGGTCCCGGCTCTCTCCCTCGTTCGGTCTCCTCTCCTACCTGTTCTGTGCGCGCCGGTGGCCCCGCTCGGCCAGTTTCGAGATGAGCCAGACGATGACGATGAACGGGAGCAGCGGGACGAGCAGGATGACGAGGCCGAGGAACATCGACCAGCCGAAGACGTCCATCTCGGCGTCGGGGCGGCCGAAGTACTCCGGCGTGACGGTTCGTAGCGTGCCAGTCAGACCGCTCGGGTCGTCCGATTCGCTCATACTGGACCTGACGACTCGGGAGGATAAATCGGTGACCCTCTCGCCGTCGCCGAGTCCGGGGGCGACCGCCTCACCTCCGCGCTCGTACCTGTCAGTCCCCGCTGTCGAATGACAACCTAAAGAAGTACGCACCGAGTAGCAGGAGGTATATCACCATCATGCAGGACCAGGACCGACGCGGCTTCGACCATAGCGAGATAGAGCCTCGGTGGCAAGGCGAGTGGGACGACGCGGACGTGTTCCACATCCCCGACGACGCCGACGACCCAACGTACGTGCTGGGGATGTTCCCCTACACCTCCGGGGAGTTGCACATGGGCCACGTCCGCAACTACACCATCACGGACGCGTACGCCCGATTCCGGCGGATGCGCGGCGAACACGTCCTCCACCCCATCGGCTGGGACTCATTCGGGTTGCCGGCCGAGAACGCGGCCATCGAGCGGGACACGAACCCCCGCGACTGGACGCTGTCGTGCATCGAGACGATGCGCGAGCAGATGCACGCGATGGGCTTCGGCTACGACTGGGACCGCGAGATTGCGACCTGCGACCCCGACTACTTCCGGTGGAACCAGTGGCTGTTCGAGCGGTTGCACGAGGAGGGTCTGGTCTACCGCGAGGCCAGCGAGGTCAACTGGTGTCCCTCGTGCGAGACGGTCCTGGCCGACGAGCAGGTCGAGGGGGACGAGGAGGTCTGCTGGCGGTGTGGCACGCCCGTCGAGACCCGCGAACTGGACCAGTGGTTCTGGGGCATCACCGAGTACGCCGACGAGTTGGCCGACGACCTGGAGGAGTTGGACGGGTGGCCCGACAACGTCCGCCAGATGCAGGAGAACTGGATCGGTCGTCAGCCGGGTGCCCGATTAGAGTTCCAGGTATCCGACCACGGCCCCGTCGAGGTGTTCACGACGCGCATCGACACCATCTACGGCGCGACGTTCTTCGCGCTGGCTCCCGGCCACCACATCGCGCAGGAGGTGGCCGAACGGGACGACGACGTCCGGCGGTTCGTCGAGGAGGAGGCCGACCCCGAGGGCGACGAACCGAAGGGCGTGAAGACCGACCTGACCGCGACGAACCCCGCGACGGGCGAGGAGATTCCGGTCTACGTCGCCGACTTCGTCCTGTCGGACGTCGGGACGGGCGCGCTGATGGGCGTGCCGGGCCACGACACCCGCGACCACGCGTTCGCCAGCGAGTACGGCATCGACATCGTGCCCGTCGTCGCCCCATCGACCGACGAGGTGCCGGACGTGAGCGAGGCGGCGTTCACCGACGACGGCGTACTGGTCAACAGCGACGACTACTCGGGCACCGAGAGCGCCGTCGCCCGCGATGAACTGACGAGCGACATCGAGTCGGCGACCGACCACGTCCAGTACCGCCTGCGCGACTGGGGCATCTCCCGGCAGCGCTACTGGGGGACGCCGATTCCGGTCGTCCACTGCGAGGACTGCGGCCCCGTGATGGTCCCAGAGGAGGAGTTGCCCGTCGAGTTGCCCGAGTTCGTCCACACGACCGGGAACCCGCTGGACGAGGCGACGAAGTGGAAGCGGACCACCTGCCCCGACTGCGGCGGCGACGCCGAACGGGAGACGGACACGATGGACACGTTCGTCGATTCGGCGTGGTACTTCCTGCGCTTCGTCTCGCCGGACGACGAGGATGCGCCGTTCGACGTCGAGCAGGCCGACGACTGGATGCCCGTCGACCAGTACGTGGGCGGCATCGAACACGCCGTGATGCACCTGCTGTACTCGCGGTTCGTCACGAAGGCCATCGCGGACATGGAGATGCTGGACCACCGCGAACCGTTCGAGAACCTGGTGACCCAGGGGATGGTGCTGGCCGACGGCGAGAAGATGTCGAAGTCGAAGGGTAACGGCGTCTCGCCGCTGGCCATCGTCGACGAGTACGGCGCGGACACCGCCCGCCTGTTCACGATGCAGGCCGCCCGCCCCGAGCGGGACTTCGACTGGTCCGAGACGGGCGTCCAGTCCGCGTACGGCTTCCTGCAACGCCTGTACGAGACGGTCGAGGAGTTCACCGAATCGCCGCCCGAGGGTGAGCGCGACGCCATCGCGGAGTACGTCGCCCGCGAGATAGACGCCACCATCGTCAGCGCCCGCGAGAGCTACGAGGACCTGACGTTCGCGGAGGCGCTGCGCGAGACGCGCGACCTGGTGGGCCTGCTGCGCCAGTACCGCGACTACACCGACCCGCACGCCGAGACGTACGAGCGCGGCCTGTCGGTCGCCACGCGACTGCTGGCCCCCGTGACGCCCCACGTCGCGGAGGAGGTGTGGTCGACGCTGGGTCACGACGGGTTCGCCGCCGAAGCCTCGTTCCCGACGCCCGCCGGCGACGCGAGCGACGCGGACCGTGAGCGCCAGTTGGTCGAGAACACCCGCGAGGACGTGCGTAACATCGTCGACGTGGCGGGTATCGAGGACCCCGAGCAGGTCACCATCGTCGTCGCGCCGGAGTGGAAACACCGCGCGCTGGACATCGCCATCGAGAGCGACGCGCCGAACGTCATCGGCGAGTTGATGCAGGAAGACGACATCCGCGAGAAGGGCGACGAGGCGGCCAGCTACGGGCAGAACCTGCAGAACGAGCGCCAGTCGCTGACGAGCGCGCTGGCCCCCGAGCGCGAACTGGACGTGCTGCGACAGGCGGCGTGGCTGGTCGAACGCGAGTTCGGTGCCGACGTGGTCGTCGTGCCCGCGGCCGAGGCCGACGAGAGCGTGGCGAAGAAGGCCACGCCGAGTCGGCCCGCCATCCAGATCGACTGAAGGAGGTCGGACAGAAGCGACAGGACGCCCTCCGTTCCGTATCGCTCACAGCACTGTTCTTTGCCGGTCGTCGCCTCTCTACCTCTCATGAGTTCACGGCTCACGGAACGCGACGCCCGGCACCGACGCGTGCACGCACAGCGCCTCGCGCCACACGCACAGGAGACGGCGACCGTCGCCGACATCGCCGCGGCGACCCTCGGGCTTCAGGCACAGGAGACGCCGAGCGCGGCGCTGTCCGTCCGCGCACGCGGCCGAGGACTGACGGTCGCCGACGTGGACCGCGCGCTCTACGAGGACCGGTCGGTCGTCAGGACGTGGTGCATGCGCGGGACGCTCCACCTCGTCGCTACCGACGACCTCTCGCTACTGCTCTCGGTGTTCGGGCCGACGTTCGCCACCCGTGGCCCGGAGCCCCGACGGCTGGCAGAGTGGGGTCTCGACGAGGAGGCGGTCGAGGCGGCCGTCGAGACTATCGGCTCCGTACTGGCCGACGAGGGGCCGCTCACGAAGCGGGACATCGCAGCGCACCTCGTCGAGGCGGGCGTCGACGTCGACCCGTCCAGTCGGGCACCCAACGTCCTGATTCGACGGGCGGCGCTCCGCGGCGTCCTCTGCGAGGTCGCCCCCGTCGACGGGAAGAACGCCTACGACCTGCTCGATTCGTGGGTCACGCTCGACGCGCCGCCGGACCGAGAGACCGCGCTCGCGACGCTCGCGCGGCGCTACCTGACCGCGTACGGGCCGACGACGAAGTCGGACTTCGCGGCGTGGAGCGGCCTCTACGCGACTGACGTGCAGACGGCGTGGGACTCGCTGGGGGACGACGCACGCGAGGTGCGGGTCGGCGACGAGACGATGTGGGTGTCGACCGACGCTCCCGACGCTCTCGACGACGAGTCCTCGGCGTCTCCGCACGTCCGCCTCCTCCCACGGTACGACACGTTCCTGCTCGGCTACGAGCGGACCAACCGGCCCATCCCAACGATGTACGAGTCGCACGTCTGGCCCGGCGGCGGCATCATCCGGCCGACGGTGCTCGTCGACGGCCGCGTGGTCGGAACCTGGCATCTCGACCGGTCGCGGTCGCCCGCCATCGTCACCGTCTCGCCGTTCGAACCCCTGGACACCCTCGACCCCGCCGGCGGAGAGGACGTTCGCGACCGAATCGACGCGGAAGCGAGCGACGTCGGCCGGTTCCTCGACACGCCCGTCGAGTGCCGGGTCGAACCGGAGTGACCGGCCACGCGACGACGCTCGTGACGGACACCACCACGAGACGGTAGCCCTTCCGACGCGTCGGCGCTCCGGCGAGTCCACAAACGGTTTGCCAGTGCGGTCCGCCGCCAGCTCATGGGCCGGTTCGCGTCGGACGTGCAGGTCCTCCTCCGGGACCGACTGGCGTCGCGCGCCCCCGACTTCGACTGGACGACCGAGTACCGCGTCGGTCGGACCCCCGTCGACGTCGGCGGCGAGTCGGCCGACCACCTCGTGCTGGTGGAACTGGAGTGGCGACGCGCGGACCCGGCGGACAACACCGCGAAACTCTTCCGGCACCTCTCGGACGGGACGCTCGCCGTCGAGCGCGTGACCGTCTGCCAACTGTTCACGGAGCACTACGACCTCGCCTCGGGCGGCGTCTCCTCGAAACGGGAGAACGCCGAGTTCGTCGGGCGGACGGCCGCGGAGACGCTCGACGGGTTCGCGTTCCACGCGCTGACGCTCCCGCTCGACCCGCCCAAACGCGGTGGTGAGCGTCCGTCCGACTGGCGAGCTATCGTCGAATTGGCCGGCGAAGAACTCGTGGCGCGTCTGTGAGTGGCCGGTACCGGGTCAGTTGATGGGGATGGACTCGCCGTCGTCCTCGCTGGCCTTCCCGAGCGTGATGGTCAGCACGCCGTTGTTGTACGAGGCGTCGGTCGACTCCTCGTCGACCCGTTCGGGCAGGCGGAGCGTCCGCGAGACGGACTCGCTGGAGCGCTCCTGTCGGACGTAGCGCTCCTCCTCTTCGGACGACTCCGTCTCGCGGGACGCGCCGATGGTGAGGCTGTTCCCCGAGAGGCGGACGTCGATGTCGTCCTTGTCGTAGCCCGGCAGGTCGGCGGTGACGACGTAGCTGTCGTCCTGGTCCACGACGTCGACCGCCACGCCGCGGGTTATCTTCGTGTCGAACGCGCGGAACCCCTCGTTCATCTCCTCGAACATGCGCTCGATGTCCTCGAACGGGTTGCGTCGTGGCATGGGGGGCGGTAGGCCGCCGCACCTGATAAGTCTAGTACAGGACTGGGCCAGTGACTGTTCAGGGCCCGACACCGGCCCCGACGCGTCAGTACAGGACGTGGCGGGTGTCGTACGACCCGAGCGTCCGGACCCAGCCGTCGCCGACGAGCGACTCGACGGTGTCGAGTGCCTCCTGCGTCCGGTCCTCGTAGAGACCCGCCGCGACGTCGATGTGGAAGACGTAGTCGCCCAGTCGCTCGCCGCTCGGCCGGGACTCGATGCGCGTGAGGTTGATGTCGCGGCCGGCGAACGGTTCGAGCAGTTCGAGCAGCAGGCCGGGGTGGTTCGTGTTCGGGTAGACGACGAAGGAGGTCTTCCCGCCGCCGTCCTGCCGTTCGCTGGCGGGCGCGACGACGAGGAACCGGGTCGCGTTCGAGGTGCGGTCCTGGATGCCCTCGGCGAGGACCTGCAGGTCGTCGCCCGCGGTGTCGGGATGCGCGATACCGGCGGCCGTGGGGTCCTCGCGCGCTATCTCGACGCCGCGAGCGGTCGAGGCGACCGCCTCCTGGGTCACGTCCGGGTGGTTCTCTTCGAGGTAGCTCCGACACTGCGCGAGCGCCTGGGAGTGGCTGACCACGCGGGAGAACTCCGGCCCCTGCGCGAGCAGGGCGTGGCGGATGGGCGTGACGAGTTCGAGGACGACCGCCACCTCGCTGTCACAGAGCGCGTCGAGGCTCTCCGTCACGGAGCCCTCGATACTGTTCTCGATGGGGACGACGCCCCGTTCTGCCTCGCCGTCGGCGACGCGGGCGACGATGTCCGCGACCGACTCGGTGAACTGGATGGCGTCGTCGCCCGCGTCCTCGCCGACGACCGCTCGGGCCGCCCGGTGGGAGTACGTCCCCTCGGGGCCGAGCGTGATGACCTTCATACGTTCGCCCTCGGTGCGATTCCGGAAAAACACGTCGGCGGTGCCAACTTTCATCCTGACCGCTCCTCTGGTGCGAGTGACGACGACATGGTGACGATTCGAGCCGAGACGCACGTCGACGCGCCGACAGAGCGCGTCTTCGACCTCGCGCGGAGCATCGACCTCCAGCACGAGACGTCGAGCGAGGGGACTCGCCCGGTGGCCGGGGCCGTCAGCGGTCTCGCGACGCCGGGCGAGTCGACGGTCTGGCAGGTGCCGCTGCTCGGCAAGCGGTTCGAACTCACGACGAAGGTGAGCGCGTTCTCCCGGCCGAACCACTTCCGGCAGACGATGAAGGAGGGGCCGCTCGACACGTTCGTCCACGACCACTTCTTCGCGTTCGAGGACGAGGACGCCGTCGACGGGACGATGCTCCGCGACGTGGTCACCTTCGCGTCGCCGCTCGGCCCCGTCGGGCGCGTCTTCGACCGGGCCGTCGAACGGCGATTCACCCGCGTTCTCAGGGAGCGCAACGAGTTCATCAAACGCGTCGCAGAGGGCGACGAGTGGCGACGGTACATCGAGGAGTAGCGTACTCGGGACGCACTGTCCACGGCGCTGGGATGGTGCACGGCTCCGGTTCTGCGACACTGTCACCTCCCGGCACTGCTTTATGCTGGTGAGTGATGTAATCCATCGATATGGTTCTCGCCGACCGGGTTCCGTTGATGCGTCCCGGCAGTACGAAGCGGAACGCGGTCGTGGGGCTGCTCTACCTCTGTCTGGTGCCGCTCGTGATTCTGGGTCTTCCGGTTATTCTCGCGGGGGTCGTCTGGCGCGACTATCGAGGCTGGGGCACCCGACTCGCCCGACTGCCGGGTATCGCTCCTGGTGGTGGAGCGAAAGCTGGTGTCGTTGCCGGATTGTACGGACTGGGTCTTCTCGTCGTGCTGTCCGCCCTCGGTGGAACGAGTTCCGACCCCCAACCGGAGAGCGGTCCCTCGGCACCGACCGACACTTCGACTGCCGCAGCGACGACGTCCGCCGCCGTCTCGACGGACGTTCCAGCGACGTCGACTCCCGAGCGACGGACCGAATCACGGCAGACCCAGACCGACAGCGTTCCTGACCCCTCACGGGAAACCAGCGTCGTGCCCACTGCTTCGACCACCGCCGCGCCGGAGTCCCCGGCCCCAGTTGCGACGGCCGACCAAACTCCTGACCGGACCGATGTGGTCCCGACACAGACGCCTTCCTCGACTCCAGCACTACCAACCGAAACTCCTGCACCGGGTGAACTCGTCGTGGTGCGGGTCCACGCCGACGCACAGGGTGGCGACGAGCGCGACGTGCTGAACGACGAGTACATCGTCTTCGAGAACAGTGGCGGCCGACCACTCGATATCGGTGGATGGCTCGTCGAGGACGAGAAGAACCATCGATACTACGTCCCGGATGGCGTCACGCTACAGCCCGGACAGTCGATCACGCTTCACACTGGTCGCGGCTCCGACTCGTCGGCCGACCTCTACTGGAACGCCGATGCACCCGTCTGGAACAACGATGGCGATACGGTGTTCGTCAGAGATTCGAGCGGGACGCTCGTCATCAGACACGAGTACTCGTAGAACGACTCGTCTCGTCGGAGCCGTTCTCTCCACCGACCGTTCTGATTCTTCTGCCACGAACGGCCGTGACCCTGGCAGCTCCGGCGCTACCTGTTCAAGGTGTGAATCGCGTGACCCATCGCGTTCTCGGCTGCCTCCATCGTCGCCTCCGAGAGCGTCGGGTGGACGTGGATGGTCGCGGCGACGTCTTCGAGCGTCGCGCCCATCTCGATGGCGAGGGCGAGTTCGGCGACGAGTTCGCTCGCCTCCGGGGCCACTATCTGCGCGCCGAGGACGAACCCGCTCGGTTCGTCGGCGACGACGCGGACGAACCCCTCGGACTCGTTCATGCTGAGCGCGCGCCCGGAGGCCCGCATCGGCATCTGGCCGACGACGGGTTCGAAGCCCTGCTCCTCGGCCTCGGCCTCGGTCAGCCCCACCGTCCCGATCTCGGGGTCGGTGAAGACGGCCGCCGGGACGCTCTGGTAGTCGAGCGCCGCGGGTTCCCCGGCGAGGTGCTCGGCGGCGACCTGGCCCTCCTTGCTGGCCTTGTGCGCGAGCATCGGTTCGCCCGCGACGTCGCCGACGGCGTAGATGTGCTCGACGTTCGACCGGGCGCGGTCGTCCGTCTCGATGAACCCCTCGTCGTTCGTCTCGACGCCCGCCGCGTCGAGGTCGAGGGTGTCGGTGACGGGCGAGCGCCCGACGGCGACGAGCGCCTTCTCCGCGCCGAACTCGCTGACCTCGCCGTCGGCGTCCTCGGTGCGGACGGTGATGCCGTCGCCCATCTGCTCCCACTCGCTGGCGGCCTCGCCGAAGTGGAAGTCGACGCCGATGTCCTCGGCGCGCGAGCGGACGATGCGCGCCACGTCGTCCTCGTAGCCCGGCAGCGCCGAGTCGAGCATCTCGACGACGGTGACGTCCGTGCCGAGTTTGGCGAACACCGTCGAGAGCTCCATCCCGATGTAGCCCGCGCCGACGACGAGCAGGCTCTCGGGCACCGAGTCGAGCGCCAGCATCTCCCGCGAGGAGAGGATGTGCTCGCCGTCGAACTCGAAGTTCGGCACCTGCACGGGGCGCGAACCGGTCGAGACGATGGCGTGTTCGAACTCCAGCGACTCGCTGCCCTGGCCCTCGCCATCGTGGCCGACGCGGACCTTGTTCTCGTCGGCGAACGTCGCCGTGCCCTCCATGAGGTTGACGCCGTTGGCCTTGCAGAGCTTCTCGACGCCCCCGGTCAACTGGTCGACGACGTCGTCCTTCCACGAGGTCATCCCGGCCATGTCGACGGCCGGGTCGGCGTGGATGCCCATCTCCTCGGCGTTCGCCGCGTCGTGGGCGACGCCCGCCGCCGTGACGAACGCCTTCGACGGGATGCAGCCGTAGTTGAGGCAGGTGCCCCCGTAGGCGTCCTTCTCCACGAGCGTCACGTCCTTTCCGAGCTGTGCGGCACGGATGGCGGCGACGTAGCCGCCCGGCCCCGCGCCGATGACGACGACGTCGGTCCCTGTCGCGATGTCTCCGACGACCATACTCGCGATATTTGCCGCCGGGGGTTTGGCTGTATGGGTTTCTAGGTTCGGGGGGTTGAGTTTCGGAACTCGTCTGTACTCACGCGTTCGTGACGGCCTCGGGGCTTTCGAGGTTGTCGTCCCTGCGATGCATCTGACTTCTCGAACCGAACCCACTACACCACATTCGCCAATCGCTAGGTCTTTGCCCGGGCGCTCCCGTCACCACCTGTGAACGTCGCCGAGCGCCTCCCGAAGTTCGCCGACGCCTTCCCGTTCGACTCGTTCAATCGGATGCAGGCGTCGGCGTACCCGGCCATCATGGAGCGCGACGAGAACGTCGTCGTGAGCGCACCGACCGCCAGCGGGAAGACGGCGCTCGCCGAACTCGCCATCTGCAAGACCATCGACGCGGGCGGCACCGCGCTGTTTCTCGCGCCGCTGCGCGCGCTCACCAACGAGAAGGAGAGCGAGTGGGAGCGCTTCGAGGAGATGGGCTACTCCGTCTACGTCGTCACGGGCGAACGCGACCTGAACCCGCGGCGCGCCGAACGCGCCGACATCCTCGTGATGACGCCCGAGAAGGCCGACTCGGCGACTCGGAAACACGACTCGGCGCGGTACGGCTTCATCCGGGACGTCGACTGCTGTGTCATCGACGAGGTCCACCTGCTCGACTCGGACCGACGCGGCTCCGTCCTCGAAGTGACCATCTCCCGACTGCGACGGCTCTGTAGCCCCCGCATCGTCGCGCTGTCGGCGACGATGCCGAACGTCGACGACGTGGCGCAGTGGCTCGACGCCCCGCCCGACTGCACCTTCGAGTTCGGCGACGAGTACCGGCCCGTCCCGCTGGAAGCGTCGGTCAAGACCTACTCGCGCGGGGACAACCCGTTCGCCGACAAGTACCGGCGGCTCTACCGCGCGCTGGACCTCGCCGAACCGCACGTCAGCGACGGGGGACAGGCGCTCGTCTTCGTCGCCTCCCGGCAGGACACCGTCCGCGCGGCCGAGAAGGCGCGCGACGAACTCGCCAAGCGCGACGTGCCGATGGGCGCGCGCGGCGACTACGATTTTCATACCGAGGCGCAGGAACTCCAGAACCAGACGCTCCGAAAGTCCGTCCTCGACGGCGTCGGCTTCCACCACGCCGGCCTCTCGAAGGGCGACAAGGACCGCGTCGAGGAGTGGTTCAAGCGCGGCGACGTCCAGTTGCTGTTCTCCACCTCGACGCTCGCGTGGGGCGTCAACCTCCCCGCGCGCTGTGTCGTCATCCGGGACACCAAGCTCCACGACCCGCTGGAGGGCGAGGTGGACATGAGTCCGCTCGACGTCCTCCAGATGCTCGGGCGCGCGGGCCGGCCGGGCTACGACGACGCGGGGTACGCCTACGTCGTCTGCCAGTACTCCGACAAGCAGCGCTACGAACAGCTCCTCAGCGAGGGCAAGGAGATAGAGTCGCGGCTCGCGACGGACCTCGACGCGCACCTCAACGCCGAGATCTCCCTCGGAACCATCCGGGACCTCGACGACGTGATGGACTGGCTGGAGACCACGTTCTACTACGTTCGCGCGCAGTCCGCCCCCGAGGGCTACGACTTCGGCGGTCGCCTCCGCCAGCGCGTGCGCGAGACGCTCTCCCGACTGGTCGAGTCGGGGTTCGTCGAGACGGACGAGAACCTCGGCGTCGAGGGCACCCCGCTGGGTCGCCTCGCGTCGCGGTACTACCTGCGCCTCGACACGGCCGAGCGGTTCGCCGAGTTAGCCGACCGCGACCACGTGGACGAGTCGGCCGTCCTCGAGTGCGTCGCGGGCGCGGCCGAGTTCGACAGCGTCTCCTGTCGCTCCTCGGAGCGCGACGCGGTGAACGGCGTCCTCTCCGGGACCGACTCGCTGGACGACGACGGCCACCGCAAGGTGCTCGCCATCCTCCGGGCCAGCATGACCGGGTCGACGCCGGGCGAACTCCAGAGCGACGCCTGGGTCATCCGGCAGAACGCGCTGCGCCTGCTCGCCGCCCTGCAGGAGTTCCTCGGCACCTTCGCCGCGCCCGACGCCGCGAACCTCGCGCGTCGCACCGAAGCGCGGGTCGAACACGGCATCGGGAGCGACGCCGTGGGACTGACCGCCATCGACGGCGTCGGCGCGGGCCGCGCACAGCGACTCGCCGACGAGGGCATCGTCACGCCCACCGACGTCATCGCCGCGGGCGAGGCGGGACTCGTCGAGGCAGGCCTCTCCGAGGGCGTCGCCGCGCGCGTCCTGGAGAACGCCCGCAACCTGCCCGCCATCGAGGTGGAGTGGGGCGAGTTCCCCGAACGAATCGGCCGCGGGAAGAACGACATGCGCGAACTGCGCGTCCGCTCGGCGGCCGGCGGCGCGCGCGCCAGCGTCGCCGTGACCGTCAACGGCGTCGAGATGGCCGACACGACCGCGTATCTCGGCGAGACGACCGTCCCTGCGGCCGTCTTCGGCGGGAGCGCCGACGAGATGACGTTCGAGGTCTGCGTGGCGTTTCCGGATCTGCCGTTGCCGCCGGTTTCCGAGTCTCGGACCGTTCGCGTCGAGTGACGACTAGGTTCTGTGGGTGCCTGTTCGTCTGATTACTTCTGGTTGGTAGTGGCCGATGGAAACGCCTCGAAAGCCCCCGCGCTCTCAGTCCACCCGGATTGCTTGATGAGCCACCACCTCGGGGCTTTCGAGGTATTCACGACGGTCGCTGTTGGGACCCAGCTGAATCCTATCGTTACTGCTAGTCCGAGCCTTCATGACCCAGAACGGAACCACGCAGTCCCATGTCCGGAAGCTTCCGACTGTTCGCGGGCGAGTGTACGACCGAGTTCGAGGGGACGGGACCGCGCGCCCGTCTCCAGCGGGGCCACGTCGTCTGCCTCGTCAAACCCGACGACACCGTCCTCGTCCACGACGCCGACGGCTACCAGCCCGTGGCGTGGCTCACGCGCCCCGAGGCGCTGACCGTCGAGTCCGACCCGGTCCGCATCGTCGCGCGGGACGGCGACCAGCGCCTGACGGTCACCGTCCACGACGCCTACGCCACGAGTAGCGTCCCGGCGAGTGCCGCCGGAACGCCGGTCGGCTCCTGCCCGGGCTGCGGCGGCACGCTCGTCCGCACCAAGGGCGGCGTCGTCTGCGTCGACTGCGACGAGCGCTACGGACTACCGGGGGACGCGACGGTGCTGGAGGAGACGTGCGACTGCGGGCTGCCGCGCATCCGGGCCGAGCGCGGCGCGGAGTTCGAGGTGTGTCTGGACCGCGACTGCGAGTCGCTCGACGACGCGGTCCGGGAGGCGTTCGACCGCGCGTGGACCTGTCCCGACTGCGGCGACGACCTGCGCATCATCCGACGCGGCGGCCTGCTCGCCGGCTGTGACGCCTACCCGGACTGCGAGACGGCGTTCTCGTTCCCGCGGGGCGTGGTCGCTGGTACCTGCGACTGCGGCCTCCCGGCGTTCCGGACGGGGTCGGGGAGCGCTCGCTGTCTCGACGCGACCTGCGAGGCCGTCTGAGTCGGGAGGAGACGACGCCGCTCGAACCCGAGTGGAGCGGAGTCTCGGTAGCGCACACCGGCGAGGCGGTTCGTTGATGGTCGTGGGGCTGACAGCCCTAGGCATGGACGCAACGCTCGACGGTGACGTCGTTCGCCTGTCGGGTCCCGGCCGCGAGCAGTTCTACGACAACCGCGGCTACGGACGCCCCGACGACGACGCTCTCGACCTCGCGCCGGTTGAGGCGGCACATCTCCTCTTCCGGGGGGACATCGAGAACGTCGACGGCATGGACTTCCGGTCGTTCCTCGCGACGACCGACTGCACGCTCGACTTCCTCGTCTACAAGGACCTCCGCGACCGCGGGTTCTACCTCTCGCCGGGGCGCTGGCGCGACGCCGGCGACGGCGTCGACTTCGTCGTCTACCCGCGCGGCGACGGCCCGTGGGGCGACGACGTCGAGTACCGGATGCGCGTCGTGGGCGAACGCGAGCGCATCGCCGCCACCTCCATCGACGAGACGCTCGCCGTCGTCGACGAGGAGAGCGAGATAACGTACCTCGGCGTCGACACGCCCGACATCTCGGGGACGAGCGACACCGACCTCCCGTCGGACGTCTACGGCGCGCTGCTGGCCGACCGCGTCGTGCTGTGGGACCCGCCGACCGACCTCTACCGGCAGGCGTTCTACGGTCGCCCGCTCGACGGCCGGGAGGTGGACGGCCCGATCCAGTGCTCGCTGCTGGAGGCGGCCTACCTCGCCGAACGCGACGTCGTCCGCGTGGACGCCGAGCACGCGGGCATCGTCGAACGCGGTCGCGAGGTCGAGGGCGACCGGTTCGACCGCCGCCTCGCGGTCTACCGCACGCTCCGGGAGCGCGACGTCGTCCCCAAGACCGGGTTCAAGTTCGGTTCGGACTTTCGGACCTACGCCGACGTCGAGAGCGCCGACGACCTCGGACACTCCGAGCACCTCGTGCGCGTCGTCGCCGCTGGCCACGAGTTCGCGCCCCGCGACCTGGCGCTCGACGTCCGCCTCGCCCACGGCGTCCGCAAGACGATGGTGTTCGCGCTCGTCGACGGCAGCGAGGTGGAGTGGCTGTCGCTGTCGCGACTGACGCCGTAACGGCACCCGCCTCACTGCCGCCCCCGTCACTGGCTCGCGCCGTGGTATGCGAACCGTTTTGCCGCCGCCAACCGCCTGCTCTGACAACGACTACGCATGAGCGACCACACCGACGAGCGACAGCGGGGCGCTCCGGACGCCGACGCGGACGACGTGGAGGACGCACTGGCGCAGACGCCACGCACCGACGGCGGAACGGCCGCCGGAGCGGACGACGTCACCCTCGACCCCTGGGGTTCCTCGACCGTCGCGGACTACCGCAAACTGTTCGAGCAGTTCGGCATCGAGGAGTTCGACGAGGTGCTGCCCGACGTGCCGACCCCCCACTACCTGATGCGCCGCGGCGTCATCTTCGGCCACCGCGAGTACCGCCGCGTGCTGGAGGCGATGGCGAACGACGACCCCGCCGCCGTCCTCTCGGGGTTCATGCCGACGGGCGACCCCCACATCGGCCACAAACTCGTCTTCGACGAGATAATCTGGCACCAGCAGCAGGGGCTCGACGCCTACGGCCTCATCGCGGACCTCGAAGCCCACGCCGCCCGCGGCCTCTCGTGGGCGGAGATAGACGAACACGCGCGGGACTACCTCCTGAGCCTGCTCGCACTCGGCTTCGACCCCGAGGAGGGTGAACTCTACCGCCAGTCGGAGAACCGCCCGCTGCAGGACCTCGCGTTCGAACTCGGCGCGAAGGCGAACTACTCCGAACTGGAGGCCATCTACGGCTTCGATGGCGAGACGGACGTCTCCCACATGCAGTCGGTCGTCACGCAGATGGCCGACATCTGCTATCCCCAGTTGGACGAGCCGAAACCGACGGTCATCCCGGTCGGCCCGGACCAGGACCCGCACGTCCGCCTGTCGCGGGACCTCGCCTCGCGGATGCGCTACTTCGGCGTCACCGAGGCGTACGCGAGTTTCGAGGTGGACGAGGCCGAACGAGCGGTCGTCGAGAACGCGTACGACGCGCTCTCGGAGAAGGCCGCCGAGGCGAGCGAGTCGGGCGACGACGTGACCGTCCGCTGCATCGACGCGGCGGTCCTCGTCGAGGAGGGAATCGAGGCCGTCGACTTCGGGAACCGGCCGCGACTGGATCAGCGAGACGACGAGGCGGTGGCCGACGACGCGCCGCCGGAGGAACGCGCAGCGGCCAAACTCGCCAACGCCGGGATGGAACCGCTCCGCCCGCGCGTCCGCTTCCTCGACCGCAACGCGACCGAGGAGGCGTTCGAGGCACTGGTCGAGGCCGTCGACGGCGAGAAGCGCGTCTTCGACGAGCACGTCGACGCGTTCGACCTGACGCGCGACGAGGCGGAGGCGCTCGCACAGGACGTGGAGGTCGACAACGGCGGCTACGGGTTCGTCCCGCCCTCTTCTATCTACCACCGGTTCATGACGGGCCTGACGGGTGGGAAGATGTCCTCCTCGATTCCGGCGTCGCACATCTCCTTGCTCGACGACCCGCAGGAGGGTTACGACAAGGTGAAGTCCGCGACGACGGGCGGCCGCGAGACAGCGGAGAAGCAGCGCGAACTCGGTGGGGAGGCCGACGAGTGCCCGGTGTACGAACTGTACGCCTACCTGCTCGCGCAGGACGACGACGACCTGACCCGCGAGGTGTACGAGGAGTGCGTCGGCGGCGAACGCCTCTGCGGTGGCTGCAAGGAGCAGGCGGCCGAGATGATGCGCGCGTTCCTCGAAGACCACCAGGAGAAGCGCGCCGAGGCCGAGGAACTGCTGGACTCGCTCGACATCGAACTGGAGAGTTCGCGGCGCTGACTCAGCGGCCCGGGCTACGTCGGCCGGTCACTCGTGGCCGTTGACCGCGGTCGGCTCGTAGGGTTCTTCGAGGAACTCGATGTCCGACGCCGAGAGGTCGAGTTCGACGGCCTCGACGGCCTCTTCGAGGTGGTCGACGCTCGTCGTCCCGTAGATGGGTGCCGCGACGTCCTTGTGGAGCAGCCAGGCGAGACCGATCTGTGCCATCGAGACGCCCTCCTCGTCGGCGAGTTTCTGGACGCGCTCGTTTATCTCGCGGGCCTGCGGGGAGTCGTAGCGCTCCTCGGTCCGCTCGCGCATCGCGTCGCTCTCGTCGTGCGGGCGGGTGAGGTAGCCGCCGGCGAGCGGACTCCACGGAATGCGACCGACGTTCTCTCTGTCGCACAGGGGGTTCATCTCGCGCTCCTCCTCGCGGTAGACGAGGTTGTGGTGGTTCTGCATCGTCGCGAACCGCTCCAGTCCGAGTTCGTCGCTGGTGTGGAGGGCGTCGGCGAACTGGTAGGCCCACATCGAACTCGCACCGAGGTAGCGGGTCTTCCCCCGGCGGACCGCGTCGTCGAGCGCACGCATCGTCTGCTCGATGGGCGTGTCGTAGTCCCAGCGGTGGGTCTGGTAGAGGTCGACGGTGTCCATCCCGAGTCTGTCCAGCGAGGCGTCCAGCTGGTTCTCGATGGCCTTGCGCGAGAGGCCGCCGGAGTTGGGGTCCTCCTCGTCCAGCGGGAAGTACCCCTTCGTCGCGACGACCTGCTCCTCGCGGTCGTGCTCCGAGAGCGCGTTGCCGAGTATCTCCTCGGAAGCGCCGTTCGAGTAGATGTTGGCCGTGTCGAAGAAGTTGATACCGAGGTCGATGGCCCGGTCGATGACCGCCGTCGCCTGCTCCTCGTCGACTGTCCAGTCCCACGCCTCGTCGCCGCCCGACCCGCCGAAGCCCATGCAGCCCAGACAGATTCGACTGACCTCCACGCCCGTGTCGCCGAGGGTGGTGTACTCCATGGCGTCTGGTGACGCGCCGCCGACAATAGTCGTCCGCCCACGGCAACCGACGACGGGTGGCCGCCTGCCGTCGGAGACTACTCCCGCCGTGCGTACACCGTCGGCGCGAACTCCCGGTACGGTTCCTCCGGCGCGTCGACCGCGTCCCAGAAGTCCTCGACCGCCGTGCCGAGCACCGATTCGACCGCCTCGCGCGTCCGCAGGTTCTCCTCGCCGACGACCAGCGAGAAGAACGCCCGACTCTGCTCGTCCATCGCCATCGCGCCCCGACGAGTCCCGGTCGAGGGGTAGCTGACGACGAGGAACCCGCCGGCCGCGACGCGGGACCAGAGCGATTCGAGCGCGCGGTCCACGTCCTCGACGAAGAACAGCGTGGCGACGCAGTAGACGAGGTCGTACTCGCCTCCCGCGTCGAGGTCCGGGAGCGAGTCGACCGCGAAGGTGAGGTTCCCAAGTCCCGCGTCGGCGGCGAGTTCGCGGTTGTCCCCAATCAGGTCCTCGGAGACGTCGACGCCGTGGACCGCCGTCTCGGGGTGACGCTCCGCGACGGCGAACTCGGTGACGGCGGGGCCACAGCCGACCGAGAGCATCGTGTCGGGGGTGCGGGTACGCGAGAAGAACCGCCCCAGCAGGTCCGGCATGTCGTCGCCCGCGAGGTACGCGATGCGGTCGTAGTCTCGCTCGCGGTAGAACTCCGTCCACTCCATGCAGCATCGTTCTCTGCTCTCGGTAATAATCGGAGTTGGTGTTCACGAGATACCGCCAACGTCTCGAAAGCCCCTCTCGACTCGGTGCGGCGGGCGCGCTCCTCGCTCGCTGGCGCTCGCTGCGGTGCTCACCCGTCTGCTCCGTCGTCGAGACGGCGGCCCCGTTCAGTCCCACCGGCGTTGCTGGTCCAGTTGCTCTCACACCCCCGGAACGCTTTTCCTGTCGGCACCGACTCTCACCAGTATGGCAAGCGAACCTCGCCGTGCCGGTGTCGTCGCCGACCAGCCACGCGTCGCGAGGTTCGGCTTCTTCTTCGCGGCCTGAGCGAGCGGCGGACTCTCTCCGCGGTCGGGGGACGAAATCGCCCGCAGGGGTCGCATCGCGCGAGTCACTCTCGCCAGTCTGGGTTACACCCACACCACGAGTCGACTCGAAAACACCTAACCGACGTACCCGAGTGTACGAACCAATGCAACTGCCCGCAGCGCAGGTCGCGGTCCTGGAGGCCGCGTCCGCCACCGACGAACGAACCGTCGAGGCCGTCGCGGACGACGTGGACGAGTCGCCCACCGTCGTCACGCGCGCGGCCTTCGAACTACAGGAGGAGGGCCTGCTCACCGTCACCGAGCAGGCCGAGGAGACCGTCTCGCTCACCGAGGAAGGCGAGACGTACCGCGAGGACGCCCTCCCCGAGGTCCGCTTCTACCGCGCCGCCGTCGAGGCGGGCGTGGACGAGGAGAGCGTCGAGATGGGCCAACTCGTCGACGCGGCGGGGCTGGACGGCCCCGAGGTCCAGATTGCCCTGTCGAACTTCGCGCGGAAGGGCTACGGAACCATCGACGGCGGCGCGGTGTCGGCCGACGCGACCGCCGACCCAGACGCGGACGCGGAGGCGACCGCGCTGGACGCTATCGCCGAGGGAGCGGGCGGGGCGAACGTCACCGAGTCCGTCGACGACGAGACGCTCGACGCGCTCGAACGACGCAGTCTCGTCGTCCGCGAGGAGCGCACCGCACGCTCCCTGCTGCTCACCGACGCGGGCGTCACCGCGATGATGGAGGGCGTGAGGGTCGCGGAGACGGTCGCACAGGTCACGCCGGAACTGCTCACGAGCGGCGAGTGGGCGGACGTGGAGTTCACCGAGTACAACGTCGAGGCCGACGCCGAGGCCGTCACGCCCGCGCGGAAACACGTGCTCCGGCAGACCGCGGACCGGGTGAAGGAGGTGCTCGTCGGCATGGGGTTCCAGGAGATGGACGGCCCGCACGTCGACGCGGAGTTCTGGATCAACGACTGCCTGTTCATGCCCCAGGACCACCCGGCGCGCACCCACTGGGACCAGTTCGTCCTCTCGGACCCCGCCGAGATGGACGAGGCCGACATGCCGAGCGACCTCGTCGACCGCGTCGCGCGCGCCCACCGCGAGGGCGTCGGCGAGGACGGCGACGGCTACCACTCGCCGTGGACCGAGGACGTGGCGCGGGGACTGGACCTGCGCGGGCACACCACGTCGCTGTCGATGCGCTACCTCTCGGGACACGCCGAGGGCGACCTGGAGCCGCCCCAGCGGTGGTTCTCCGTCGAGAAGGTGTACCGCAACGACACGCTCGACGCGACCCACCTGCTGGAGTTCTTCCAGATAGAAGGGTGGGTGATGGCCGAGGACCTCTCGGTCCGGGACCTGATGGGGACGTTCACGGAGTTCTACGAGCAGTTCGGCATCACGGGCATCGAGTTCAAGCCCCACTACAACCCGTACACCGAACCGAGCTTCGAGCTGTTCGGCCGCCACCCTGTCACCGACGAACTCATCGAGATAGGCAACTCGGGCATCTTCCGTCCCGAAGTGCTGGAACCGCTGGGCGTCGACTGCGAGGTGATGGCGTGGGGGCTGGCGCTCGAACGCCTCGCCATGCTCGTCACGGGCGCGGAGGACATCCGCGACCTCCACGGGACGCTCGCGGACCTCGACTTCCTGCGGAACGCGGAGGTGATCTACTGATGCCCGTCGTCGACGTCGACCCCGACGAACTGCGCAAACTCGCCAGCACCGACCGGGACGACGAGGAACTGAAACGCGACCTGTTCGACCTGGGTCTGGAGTTCGAGGGCGAGACCGAGGAGGGCGAGTTCCAGCTGGAGTTCGCGCCGGACCGTCTCGACCGCCTCTCCGTCGAGGGCGTGGCGCGGTCGCTGCGCTACCAGGACGGCACCGACAGGGGCGTCTACGTCCCCAAGACGAACGACGCCGACTGGGTGTTCGAGGTCGACGAGTCCGTCCCCGACGAGCGCCCGTACGTGACGGGCGCTATCGTCCGCGGCCTCGACATGAGCGAGGCGAAACTCGACTCGCTCATCCAGCTACAGGAGAAGCTCCACGCGACGATGGGTCGCCAGCGCGTCAAGGGCGCCATCGGGGTGCACGACCTGACCATGCTGAAAGGCGGTGCGGCGGGGAGCGCGGCGGAGGAACCGGGCGGTGAGGGCGTCAAATCCATCAGCTACCGCGGTGTCGCGCCCGACGAGGACACGTTCGTCGCGCTCGACTCGGATGCGGAACTCACGCCCGGCGAGGTGCTGACCGAGCACCCGACCGGCGAGAAGTACGCCGACATCGTCTCGGAGTACGAGCGACTCCCGGCCATCTACGACGACATCGGCCTGTTCTCGTTCCCGCCGGTCATCAACGGCCGTCGGACGGAGGTCAGCGAGAACTCGCGGGACCTGCTCGTCGAGTTGACCGGCACCGACCAGTGGACCATCGACAAGATGTGCGCCATCATCTGCTACGCGCTGGACGCGCGCGGTGGCCGGGTCGAGGAGGTCCGCGTCGAGTACCCCGAGGGCCACCCGGCCGAACAGCGCGAGCTACTCCGTCCCGACCTCTCGGTCGACCACAAGACCGTCACGCACGCGCGCATCGAGCAACTGCTCGGCGTCGACCTGAGCGAGGAGCAGGTCGTCGACTACCTCGAACGCGCGGGACTGGACGCCGAGACGGTCGATTCGGACGGCGCTCCCGCCACCGCGGACGGCGAGGGGGACCACGCCTACCGCGTCGGCGTCCCGCCGTACCGAGTGGACGTGCTCAACCCGGTCGACGTCGTGGACGACGTGGGCCGCGCCCACGGGTTCAACGAACTCGACCCGCGCTACCCCGAGGTGTCGACGGTCGGCGGCCGGCACGAACGCTCCCGGCTGGAGGGCGCAGCGCGGGACGCGCTCGTCGGTCTGGGCTTCGAGGACATGCTCGACTTCCACATGACGAGCGAGCGCGACTGCCTCGACCGGATGGGTCTCGCCGCTCCCGACGAACTGGACCCCGACGCACCGCTGGGGCAGCGGCCGCCGGTGACCATCGCGGAACCGTACAGCGAGGACTACACCGTCGTCCGGACGTGGGCGCTCCCGTCGCTGCTGACGGTCCTGGAGAACAACACCCACCGGGCGTATCCACAGGACCTCGCGGAAATCGGCCTCGTGGCGCACGTCGACGAGAGCGAGGAGACGAAGGCCGCGGAACGCCGAAGCGTGGCCGCAGTCCTCGCGCGCACCGACGCGGGCTACGAGGACGCGAAGGCGCGACTGCAGGCGCTCGCAGGCGCGTTCGGTGCGAACCTGGAGACGCCGGCGACGACCCACCCGTCGTTCATCGAGGGCCGCACCGCGGCCGTGGAACTCGACGGCGAGCGGTGTGGCGTCGTCGGCGAGATACACCCGCGCGTGCTGGTCGAACACGACCTGGAACTGCCGGTGGCGGCGTTCGAGTTCGACCTCGCGGCGCTGGAGTAGTTCTCTCCTCTCTCCTGCGCTTCCGGAGGGCCCACGTGAGACACTAGCTCGAACGCTCCCGTCGTCTCCGGTCCTTCGAGTCGACGCCGCGACGGTAGCTACAGGTCAGCGCCGACGGCGTCCTCGACGGCGTCGAACCCGTCGCGGTCGAGCAGGCCGAGCAGACCACGGTTGATGTCGCGGGCGAGCGCGGGTCCCTCGTAGACGAGGGCTGTGTACAGCTGGACGAGCGACGCTCCTGCGCGAATCTTCGCGTACGCGCCCGCGGCGTCCGAGACGCCACCGACGCCGACGACGGGGACGTCCGTCCGCTCGGCGACGAACCGGACGCGCTCGGTAGCGCGCTCCTCGATTGGTGCCCCCGAGAGCCCGCCCGTCTCGGCCCGGTTGTGACTCCGGAGCGTGTCGGGTCGCTCCGTCGTCGTGTTGACCGCGACGACGCCGTCGAGGGCCAGGTCGTCGACGACCGCGAGGGCGTCCTCGATGGCACCGTCCGTGAGGTCCGGCGAGAGCTTCACGAGCAGCGGACGGGCGTCGGCGTCGAGGAGTTCGCCGAGGATAGCCTCGAGGTGGTCGCGGTTCTGCAGGTCGCGGAGACCGGGGGTGTTCGGCGAGGAGACGTTGACCACGAAGTAGTCGCCGCCCGCGGCAGTGCGCTCGTAGCTGTAGCGGTAGTCCTCGGGCGCCTCGTCGAGCGGCGTCACCTTCGACTTCCCGATGTTGACGCCGAGGGGGACGGGCGCGTCGGTACGGGCGAGTCGCGGCCCGACGACGTCAGCGCCCGCGTTGTTGAAGCCCATGCGGTTGACGAGGGCGCGGTCCTCGGGGAGACGGAACAGGCGCGGACGGGGGTTGCCGGGTTGGGCTTCGGCGGTGACGGCACCGACCTCGACGTGCCCGAAGCCGAGTGCGGCGAGCATCCCCGGCACCTCGGCGTTCTTGTCGAAGCCGGCGGCCACGCCGACCGGGTTATCGAAGTCGAGACCGAACGCGCTGGTGCGAAGTCGCGCGTCGTCGACGCGGTAGCGGGCGGTCAGGGCGTCCTCGATTCGGGTCCCCTGCCCTGCCTTGAGCAGTCGCTTCGTGGCGGTGTGGGCCGTCTCCGCCGGAAGCCGGAACAACAGGGGCTTCGCGGCACGGTAGAACATCAGAACTCGTGTTCGATATCCTCTTCGTCGGAGGCTTTCTGGATGATTATTTTGTTGTCGCGCACGCGCACGTACACTTCGTCGCCGATCTCCATGCCAGCGACCGTGAGCTCGTCCTCGTGGAGGTTCAGGTGAACGTTGTGATACTCGCCGTTGTCGTCTTTGGCGCCGCTCGGACTGAGCTTCTTCTTTCGCACCATCGCGATATCTTACCTCGCCCTTCGGCACACGCTGTACTTAAGTTTGCTGTGCGAACGACAGTGCCGTCGTCACGTTCTGCGGATATGGTACTTAAAGAACTGGTCTACATCGGGTGGTTTCGGGGATATAGTTATGTAGGGTCATGTCTCACACTGACACGGAGGTACGAAACCATGGCACGTAGCGACGACGGTAAGCGGAACTTCGCGCTTCGGGAGACGACCGGAAGCGAATCGAGTGTGTTCTCGGGGAGAACTCCTCGTCAGGCCGCGCTGAAAGCCGCCAGACGGCTCGAACCGGCCGACGGTGAGGAGGCGGCCGACCGCGAGGACATCAGTCTCCGCGAGAAGGGAACGAAGAAAGTACACCACTACGAGGGGTGGGCCTGGGTCGAGGACGCGCCGGACGACAAACCGGACTGGATGCCCGACCGCATCACGAAGGCCAACGTCTCGAAGAAAGGAATCGAGCACCTCGAAGAGATCTGAACGGCCACACCACAGTCTTTCGGCATATCCACGCCTCGGCAGTCACTACTGACGACCCGCTCGGCGAGCGTTCCACAGGTTCTTGATACCTCCCACGCGTACCCGTACCCGCGCGGCCTCACCCGGTCTGACTACCCGTCTACGCGGGGGATGACGAACCGGTCTCCGACCGCGCGACATCCACCTCGACGAGCCGTGGCTACGGAGCGCCATCGACCTCTATGGTACACCCCTCCCATGGTACAATACTCCCATGAAAACGCATGACGGAGCGCCTGTGGTTCGACGGGGTTAAGTGTAAGCCTCTACTCGAATGGAATGCGAAGAAGCGCGGGACGTTCCCCACCGGGGAACGACACCCGCCGTCCGACGCCCTTATATGTAAGGGCGCGCTCGGACGAAGTACGCGAAACGAAGGATGGCCCTCCTCTGGGGGGTCATCCCCGGTCCGACGCCCTTATATGTATGGGGGCGTTCGGATGTAGTACGCGACGGGGCGCGGCCGTCTGGCCGTGTCCGGGATTTCGAAGTCGGTTCGATGGGTTTATACCCTCGAACCGGCTACCCTGAAATCCGAAAGAAGTGAGGATTCCGCCCCTGCGGTCCGCCGTCAAGACGGGATCTGATGTTAGCCCTGATAGTTCGGTGACACTCGGTCGGTCCGACTGTCGCCGACGTCCGATACATATGCAATACGCAAATGGGATATGGTACACACTCTCTGAGTGTGTTACCCGCCAACCCCCTTCCTTCGGGAAGGGAACATTCCGGTTGATCCTGCCGGAGGTCATTGCTATCGGAATCCGATTTAGCCATGCGAGTCGCACGAGTTCACACTCGTGGCAAACGGCTCAGTAACACGTGGCCAAACTGCCCTATGGATGCGGATACTCTCGGGAAACTGAGGCTAATCCGCGATACTGCTCCCACGCTGGAATGCCGGGAGCACGAAACGCTCCGGCGCCATAGGATGTGGCTGCGGCCGATTAGGTAGACGGTGGGGTAACGGCCCACCGTGCCGATAATCGGTACGGGTAGTGAGAGCTAGAGCCCGGAGACGGACTCTGAGACAAGAGTCCGGGCCCTACGGGGCGCAGCAGGCGCGAAACCTTTACACTGCACGACAGTGCGATAGGGGGATTCCGAGTGCGAGGGCATACAGTCCTCGCTTTTCTGTACCTTAAGGTGGTACAGGAATAAGAGCTGGGCAAGACCGGTGCCAGCCGCCGCGGTAATACCGGCAGCTCAAGTGATGACCGATTTTATTGGGCCTAAAGCGTCCGTAGCCGGCCAGGTAGGTCCGTCGGGAAATCCACTCGCCTAACGAGTGGGCGTCCGGCGGATACCGCTTGGCTTGGGATCGGGAGACCAAAGGGGTACGTCTGGGGTAGGAGTGAAATCCTGTAATCCTGGACGGACCATCGGTGGCGAAAGCGCCTTTGGAGAACGAATCCGACGGTGAGGGACGAAAGCTAGGGTCTCGAACCGGATTAGATACCCGGGTAGTCCTAGCCGTAAACGATGCTCACTAGGTGTGGCGCAGGCTACGAGCCTGCGCTGTGCCGTAGGGAAGCCGTGAAGTGAGCCGCCTGGGAAGTACGTCCGCAAGGATGAAACTTAAAGGAATTGGCGGGGGAGCACTACAACCGGAGGAGCCTGCGGTTTAATTGGACTCAACGCCGGACATCTCACCAGCTCCGACAGTAGTCATGACGGTCAGGTTGATGACCTTACCCGACGCTACTGAGAGGAGGTGCATGGCCGCCGTCAGCTCGTACCGTGAGGCGTCCTGTTAAGTCAGGCAACGAGCGAGACCCGCACCTCTAGTTGCCAGCAGCATCTCGCGATGGCTGGGTACACTAGGGGGACTGCCGCTGCTAAAGCGGAGGAAGGAACGGGCAACGGTAGGTCAGTATGCCCCGAATGAGCTGGGCAACACGCGGGCTACAATGGCCGGGACAATGGGAAGCCACCCCGAGAGGGGGCGCTAATCTCCTAAACCCGGTCGTAGTTCGGATTGCGGGCTGAAACTCGCCCGCATGAAGCTGGATTCGGTAGTAATCGCGTGTCAGAAGCGCGCGGTGAATACGTCCCTGCTCCTTGCACACACCGCCCGTCAAAGCACCCGAGTGGGGTCCGGATGAGGCCACCGTCCGGTGGTCGAATCTGGGCTCTGCAAGGGGGCTTAAGTCGTAACAAGGTAGCCGTAGGGGAATCTGCGGCTGGATCACCTCCACAGATCGAGACCAGGCCGACGCGCCTGGCTCACCTTTGGCGCGGACGTCGTCGACTACGTGGGTTCGCCCACGTCTGCGACCGACCGAGCACTTCAGAACTATCAGGGCTAACAGGTAGGGCCCATAGCTCAGTGGGAGAGTGCCTCCTTTGCAAGGAGGATGCCCTGGGTTCGAATCCCAGTGGGTCCATATTCACGGGACGAGACCGGGTTGCTTAAGTGCAATCCGGCGCTCTTCCCGATGAAGACAGATGCACCATCTCGTGCAAGCGAGGATGGGAAGGGTCGACGCAGGTCCGCTTAGTCTCCGGGCGTGTGTATGACACCGTGTGTACGTGCGATCCAGGCGCTCACTGGACCCGTTTACCGCGGTCCAGAGCATTCAATTATATTCGTGGCTACTGTGCCACGTGGTGGATGGCTCGGCTCGAGTGCCGACGAAGGACGTGCCAAGCTGCGAAAAGCTGCAGGGAGCCGCACGGAGGCTTAGAACTGCAGATCTCCTAATGGGAATCCCTTCACAATTGCTTCGCGCAATGGGGAACGTCCAAAACTGAAACATCTCAGTAAGGACAGGAAAAGAAACCGAACGGGATGTCGTTAGTAACGGCGAGTGAAGACGACACAGTCCAAACCGAAGCCTTCGGGCAATGTGGTGTTCGGACTTACCATACGCGATCAACGACTCACGAGAACTCTCCTGGAACGGAGGGCGATACAGGGTGACAGCCCCGTATCGTGAGTGGGCGATTGCAGGTTTGTTCCAGAGTATCGGGGGTTGGAAATCCCTCGAGAATACGGCAGGCATCGACTGCCAAGACTAAATACTACTCGAGACCGATAGCGGACAAGTAGCGTGAGCGAACGCTGAAAAGTACCCTGAGAAAGGGGTTGAAATAAGGCCTGAAATCATGTGGCGATGGAGCGACGGGGCATAAAAGGCCGTGGACAGAACGATCTGGGGGCGACCCCATCGTAGGATGTCTACGGAGCCGGTGTTCCGTCGTACGTTTTGAAAAACGAGCCAGGGAGTGTGCCTGTTTGACGAGTCTAACCCGAGTATCGGGGAAGGCGTAGGGAAACCAATATGGCCGCAGCATTGCCAGGGCCACCGTGTTCAAGCGCGGGGAGTCAAGCGGGCACGACCCGAATCCGGGTGATCTACACATGGGCAAGGTGAAGCATGGCGAAAGCCATGTGGAAGCCTGCTAGGGGTGGTGTCCTACAATACCCTCCCGTGACCTATGTGTAGGGGTGAAAGGCCCATCGAACCCGGTAACAGCTGGTTCCAACCGAAACATGTCGAAGCATGACCTCTGCTGAGGTGGTTCGTGAGGTAGAGCGACTGATTGGGGCGATCGACGCCGAGAGGCGTCGACACCCCTGTCAAACTCCGAACTTACGAACGCCATAGACGCAGGGAGTCCGGTGTGCGGGGTAAGCTTGTGCACCGTGAGGGAGACAACCCAGAGCTGGGTTAAGGTCCCCAAATGTGGATTAAGTGCGATCGAAGATTGTCCCGAGCCCTAGACAGCCGGGAGGTGAGCTTAGAAGCAGCTACCCTCTAAGAAAAGCGTAACAGCTTACCGGCCGAGGTTCGGGGCGTCGAAAATGATCGGGGCTCAAATCCACTACCGAGACCTAGCGGCACGCCTTACAGCGTGTTCCCGTAGGTTGGCGCTCCGATTGGGTGGAAGCATGGGTGAGAACTCGTGTGGACCGATTGGTGACGAAAATCCTGGCCATAGTAGCAGCGATAGTCGGGTGAGAATCTCGACGGCCTAACGGACAAGGGTTCCTCAGCAATGTTTGTCAGCTGAGGGTTAGCCGGTCCTAAGTGATGTCGCAATTCGAGCATCACAAAAGGGAGACTGGTTAATATTCCAGTGCTTCCGTACAATGAACGCTGACGCCTCGGGGTCGCCGGAGCCGGGCTTTCGCCCGGTCGAATCGTCAAAGTCCGTGGAAGCCGTAATGGCACGAAGCGGATGAACGGCGAGATAGTGAAAATCCGGTCAACCTGGGGCCCGTGAAAAAGCAAGTACGGAATCCGTACCAAGAACCGACACAGGTGTCCATGGCGGAGAAAGCCAAGGCCTGTCGGGAGCAACCGACGTTAGGGAATTCGGCAAATTAGTCCCGTAAGTTCGCGATAAGGGATGCCTGCCTCGGAAAGAGGCAGGTCGCAGAGTCTAGGACGCTCCGACTGTCTAGTAACAACATAGGTGACTGCAAATCCGAAAGGACTCGTACAGTCACTGAATCCTGCCCAGTGCGGGTATCTGAACACCTAGTACAATAGGACGAAGGACCCGTCAACGGCGGGGGTAACTATGACCCTCTTAAGGTAGCGTAGTACCTTGCCGCTTCAGTAGCGGCTTGCATGAATGGATCAACGAGAGCGTCACTGTCCCAACGTTGGGCCCGGTGAACTGTACGTTCCAGTGCGGAGTCTGGAGACCCCCAAGGGGAAGCGAAGACCCTATAGAGCTTTACTGCAGGCTGTCGCTGAGACATGGTCGCTAATGTGCAGCATAGGTAGGAGGCGTTACACAGGTACCCGCGCTAGCGGGCCACCGAGCCATCAGTGAAATACTACCCGTTAGTGACTGTGACTCTCACTCCGGGAGGAGGACACCGATAGCCGGGCAGTTTGACTGGGGCGGTACGCGCTCGAAAAGATATCGAGCGCGCCCTAAGTCCATCTCATCCGGGTCAGGAATCCGGAGAAGAGCGCAAGAGCAAAAGATGGGCTGACAGTGTCGTGCCTAACGAGCGACGCTGACGCGAAAGCGCGGTCTAGCGATCTTATGTGCCCGCCCGATGCGGGCCATAAGTGACAGAAAAGCTACCTTAGGGATAACAGAGTCGTCACCGGCAAGAGCACATATCGACCCGGTGGCTTGCTACCTCGATGTCGGTTCCCTCCATCCTGCCCGTGCAGCAGCGGGCAAGGGTGAGGTTGTTCGCCTATTAAAGGAGGTCGTGAGCTGGGTTTAGACCGTCGTGAGACAGGTCGGCTGCTATCTATTGGGGGTGTTTTGGTACCTGACGTGAACGTTCGTATAGTACGAGAGGAACTACGAATGGTTGCCACTGGTGTACCGGTTGTCCGAGAGGGCACGTGCCGGGCAGCTACGCAACAAGGGGTAAGAGCTGAACGCATCTAAGCTCGAAACCCACATGGAAAAGAGGTACCGTTGAGGTCACTCGTAGAAGACGAGTTCGATAGACTCGGGGTGTACGCACCAAGGTAACGAGGTGTTCAGCCCGCGAGCACTAACCGACCGAAGCCACACAATCATCTGCACTGGTCCCGTAAACGGGTCCAGGCGTTAACTGGATCGCACGTACCATGACCGACGGTGGTCCTTACCCCACACGCGGTTCGATTCCGCGAGTCGGCGTTAAGGCGGCCACAGCGGCAGGGTTCCTCCCGTACCCATCCCGAACACGGAAGATAAGCCTGCCTGCGTTCCAGCGAGTACTGGAGTACGAGAGTCTCTGGGAAAACTGACCCGCAAGGGTGGCCAAGCACGGGCCGAGGACCGTGATCCGTAGTACACGCAGGGTTCGTCCCGGTGGAATCGGAGATCGGTCTGTCGACGCCCGCAGCTGGTGGTTCGCCGCCATCCATTCATACCCTATTCATCTAACCGAGAGCGGCCGCACTGCGCAGTGCGGCCGCTTTTCGTCGTTCTGCCGCGGAGCGGTTGCAGTAGACCGCTACCCTTATTCACGCGCTCCCAGTAGAGCCATCTACGCGCCAAGGTGACAGAGTCTGGCCATACGTACTCGCCTGCAGAGCGAGATCACGCCGGTTCGAATCCGGCCCTTGGCTCTCGCGAACGGTTTCGCACGGTCACAGTTCACCTCGTAGTCGCTGCACTTCCTGTCGGCCACGAGTTCTCGAATCCCGTCGTCTGACTGCTCGTCGAACAGCTGCTACCGGTGTCGGACGCACGCGGCCACCCGTCGAGGAGAACGCAACCGATATACGCCGCGCTTTCGTCGCCACAGATATGCAACGACGAGCGGCCGCGGTCCTCTTCGTCTTCTTCCTGGTCATGGGGGCGAGTGCGTACTCCGTCATCTCGCTTGCCGAGGCCCCGACGATCCAACTGGAGGGGGCCCAGACGTACCAGAACGGGACGAACTTCAGCGACTCCAACGGTCAAGAGTATCGCGTCCTCGCACAGATGGAAGAGAGCTCCGGCGGTGGCGGCGGCCACGGTGGTGGCGGTGGCGGCGGTGCGACCCCGGCCGGCACGCTCCAGTGGTACGTTCCGGAGACGACACAGAACCAGAGCTTCGACAACGGCACCACTGCGGAAGTGTTCAACGGCTCGTGGCTCGTGACGACGGGGGTCGCGCCGAACCTCGACCGCGCGTACGTCTCGTCGGACGGCAACGTGACGGCGCTGTCCGCGGCTGGCGAGCAGAGTTCCGGCGGTAACGCCTCGGGGAACGCGTCCGGTAACGCCTCGGGCGACGTCGCCAGCAACTCGACGAACGCGTCCGGTGGTAGCGGTCAGGTGACGCCCGGTGAAGGGAACGCGACGAGCGCTGCCTCCAACGGAACGACCTCCGCGGCCAGTGGCGGGAACGCGACCACCACCGCTGAGTCGGGGTCCGCCTCGAACGCCTCCGGGAGTAGCGGTGGCAGCGAGAGTGGCGCGGCGCAGGCCAACGGCAGTCTCTACACGCAGGCGCAGGACACGCTCGTCTTCACCAACACGACGGACGTCACTGCCGTCCTCGAGAGCGACCCGGCCGTCTACAACTCGACGATCACGTCGGAGGGACAGACGTTCGTGCGGTACCGGTCGAACGGAACGTTCGTCCCTATCGCCGACTACCTGCCGAAACCGGAGCAGACGCGCGTCCAGCAGGGCGACTCGTTCGAGCTTCAGATCGAACTCGAGACGTTCAGTGACGCGAAGATGATGAACGTCAGCGCCACCGTGGTCAACGTTACGAACACCACCGCAGTCGTCGAGTACACCGCACCGCAGTACAACACGGTCGAACTCGAACAGGGTGGCAACGTCACGCTCGCGAACGGCGAACAGCGCGTCGTCAACTTCGTCACGAGCCACCAGGGTAACAACACGACTCTGGAGGGCGTCCAGCTCGGGAGCAACTACTCCGACTACGTCGTCCAGGAGGAGACACAGACCTCCTTCGGAGAGCGGATGACCGGACTCTGGAACATCATCATCATCTGCTCGGTCGCCGGGATGCTGGTCATCGGACTCGCGTTCCTCCCCGTTCGAGGCTGAGCTCGGTCGACCAGCGCCTCGTGCTCGCTCGCCTCCCAACGTCTCGCCCCTGTCAACCGTAACGGTTTAGCGACGAGCGAGGGTAGTCGAAGTGAGGGCTGATAGCTCAGTTAGGGAGAGCGTCTGGCTTTTAACCAGACGGCCGGGGGTTCAAATCCCTCTCAGCCCGTTTCTGCTCCGAGTGCTTGCACGAGGAGTGAAACGGCCGTGGATTTCGAATCAGGGAGCACGCGCGCAGCGAAGCGAGCACGTGCGACCGTGGTTCAAATCCCTCTCTCCGTGTTCCCTTCCCCACGTAGAGCGAGACGACCCTCCTCCGTTTCGTGTGGAACTGTGCCAAACGCTCTTGCCGCTGCCGACGCATCCTCGGGCGATGACCGACCCGTCTCCACCGTTCGCCGAGCGATACGCCGAGGACCTCCGGTCGTTCGTCGAGCGCCTCGTCTCGTTCGAGTCGACGCCCGGCGCGGAGGCCGGTGTGCAGTCGTTCGTCCGTGGACATCTGGACGCGCTCGGGTTCGAGACCTACGAGTGGGAGGCCGACCCGGTGCGGCTGGCGGGACAGCCGTCGTTCCCGGACGACCCCGCCGAGATTCAGACCGCGGACCGGCCGAGCGTCGCAGGCGTGCTGGAACTCGGGGCCGGCGAGGGGCCGACGCTCCTGTTGAACGGCCACGCCGACGTCGTCCCCGCCAGCGACGCCCCGCGAGCGACTGGCGAATCCACACACGTCGGCTCCGACGACGAAGCCCCTGCGGACGACGGTGCCTGGCACAGCGACCCGTTCGCGCCCACGTGGAGCGAGGACGGTGACTGGCTGACGGCGCGCGGCGCAGCGGACATGAAGTCGGGTCTCGGGGCCTGCGTCTACGCGGCGCGGTACCTCGCCGACCGCGTCGAGGAGGGGGAGGCCTCCCTCGACGGCCGCATCGTCGTCGAGAGCGTCGCGGGCGAGGAGGAGGGCGGCATCGGCGCGGCGGCGAGCGCCCTCGACGCCCCGTACCCCGGCGACCGTAACGCGGCTATCGTCGCGGAACCGACCGAACTGTGTCCCGTCGTCGCCAGCGAGGGGAGCCTGATGGTTCGCGTCGAGGTGCGCGGCCGGTCGGCCCACGCCGCGACCGCGTGGCGCGGGGCCAGCGCCCTCGACCGGTTCGAGGTCGTCCACGACGCGTTGCGTGCGCTCGAACGCGAGCGCGGCGAGTCGGTGGTCCATCCGCTCTACGACCGCTTCCCGACCCCGTGGCCCATCGTCGTCGGGACCGTCGAGGCTGGCGAGTGGGCGTCGACGGTCCCCGCCCGTCTCACCGCGGAGGTCCGCGTCGGCGTCGCACCGGGCGAGACCGTGGCGGAGGTCGAGACGGCCGTCCGCGACCGACTGACCGAGACGGCGCGGGAGTCCGGGTGGCCGGACGCGCTGTCGGTGGAGCGCCTCGGCATCCAGTTCGAGGCCAGCGAGATAGCGACGGACGAACCGGTCGTCGGGGCCGTCCAGGCGGCGATGGGTGAGAACGGGCCGACCGACACCGCACCGCTCGGCGTCACCTACGGCGCGGACGCGCGTCACTACATCGAGGCGGGGATTCCGACCGTCCTGTTCGGCCCCGGCAGCATCGACCAGGCGCACTTTCCCAACGAGAGCGTCGAGTGGGCCGACGTGGTGACAGCGGGGGCGACGCTGGCGACCGCTGCAGAGCGGTATCTCTCCGGGGACGAGTGAGAATAACGTACTGGCCACCAGTCGCTCGGAGATTCTTCCTCGCTTCGCTCGGTCCGAATCTCCCTACTCCTCGCGGGTCGCTTGCGCTCCCCGCTCCTATCCCGCGGTTCTCACTCCCTCGCTTCGCTCGGTCGCTCCGGAAGACTCGTGATACTCGTCATCCGTGCTCCCGCTCGCTAGCGCTCGCGGGAACTCCGAACCGCGCTACTCCTCACGGTTCGCGATGCTCACCGTTCGGCTGCTCGGAGATTCTCACTCGCTCCGAATCTCCCGACTCCTCACGGCTCACTCCGTTCGCCGTTCGGATTTTCCGAGGCGCTCGCGATGCTCGCGCCTCGCTACTCCTCTAGCGGGTCGAGCGCATCCAGCGCCTCGGCGATGACGTCCTCCGGGTCCACACCGAGTCGGGCGGCCCGCCACCGCAGGTCCCGGTAGCTCTCGGCGTCGAGCGACAGCGCGATGTCTCCCACGGCGACGCCCTGTTCGGCGAGGGCGTCCTCGACGCTACGGCCGTCGTTGATGTCGCTGGCGGCGGTCCGTACGTCGCGGACGGTCAGGTCGTGGTCGAGGACGGCCCACGCGAGGTGGTACCGGGCTTCGCCGCGGGCACGGGCGATGTGCTTGGCAGCCGTCGGCGCGATGCGACCGGTCGCGACGCACTCGCGGACCGCCCGCGGCAGGTCGTGGACGCGCGCCCACTTGCGGATGAACGCGACGGTCACGTCCTCGCCCGCGCGTTCGGCGGCGGCCTTGTACGACCCCTCGCCGCGGACGAGGGCGGCACAGGCGGCCGCCCCCCGGAGCATGTAGACGTTGTCCGCGGCCCCGGCGCTCTCGGTGGCGAACGAGTGGACGACCTGGGCGGCCCGTTCGAGGGAGGCGGGGTCGTCGGGGTCGAACTGGACGGCGCGCTCGGCGCGGTCACCCATCAGCGCCGGGTCCCCCCGGACGACCGGTCGGCCGACCGGCGACTCGCGGTCCGGCGACGGCACGTCGTCCTCGCTCATTGGTCACTGTCAGGGCGGGGGACTCTAAAAGGGTCGCGCGGTCTTGCGACGGGGGGCCGACAGGTCACGGACCCGTCGGCACGGTCGGTCACTGCTCGGGGTCGGGGGTGACGGAGAGCGCTTCCGTTACGAGTCCGCCTGTTTCTCCCGCTCTTCGGAGAGGTGGTCCATCATCTCGGCGCAGCCACACCCGTCGACGAGTCCGTCCAGGTGGCTGGTGTCGACCTCCTCGTCCTCAGCTTCCGTGTCGGTTCGCTCGGCGTCGCTCGCTCCGGTCCGTGGCGACGACTCCCTGTCGTCGCTCCGTTGCTCGCTCACTCTGCGTCCTCCTCGTACAGCTCCGGTGCGACGTCCACGGGTGCGGTCGACGCACCCGACGACTCTGTCTCATTCATCACCCGTTCTTGGTACTCCCCTCGTTTAAGCCCGCTCTCGCCTGTAACGTTGTCCAGTGCTGCGGCGTTGAAGCAAGTATGACCGCTACCTGTGTGGCCCGTCCGTGCGGTCCACGTCGGGGTGTCGTGCCCTGGGGACCGGTGGCTGGTCTACAGGCGGTCGGGGCGGTCTGGGAGCTCGGACCGTCTCCGATGGCTACCGGCAACGCTCTCCGGGTCGCGGGAGTCCCCGCCAGCCTTGACGGGAGCCACGGGTGTATACCGCCGACTCTCCGACAGTGGGCTATGCCGTCGAAGGTCGAAGGATGGAAGGACGAGGTGTACGGGGTGGAGGTCCGCGACCACCTCCGCCGGTTCGCCGAGGAGGGTGGCTTCGAGGCCATCCCCGAGGACGAACACGACGCGTGGTTCGAGCGGTTCAAGTGGTGGGGGCTGTACCACCAGCGCTCGGGACAGGAGGGTAACTTCATGATGCGCGTCGGGGTGCCGATGGGCCGCCTCACCCCGGAACAGCTGCGCGTCGTCGGCGAGATCGCCCAGAAGTACTCGACCGGTCCGAGTGACAACCCCATCTTCGGCAACGGCTGGGCCGACTTCACCACCCGGCAGTCCATCCAGCTGCACTGGATCCAGATCGAGGACGTCCCGGACATCTTCGACCGTCTCGACGAGGTCGGCCTCTCGACCATCCAGGCCTGCGGCGACTCGTGGCGCAACATCGTCGGCTCGCCCGTCGCTGGCCGCGACGCCGACGAGCACGTCGACGTCTGGCCGCTCGTCCAGGAACTCAACGAGGAGTTCAAGGGCAACCCCGACCACGCCAACCTCCCCCGGAAGTGGAAGGTGTCGGTCACCGGCGACACCCGCGGCGCGGGCCAGGGCGACATCAACGACCTCGCCTTCGAACCGGCGGTCAAGGAGCGAGACGGGGAACAGGTCGACGGGTTCAACGTCCGGGTCGGCGGCGGCCTCGCTCGGAAAGAGCCGAGGTTCGCCCGCGACCTCGACGTGTTCTGCACCCCCGACGAGATGACGGAGGTCGCGGCGGGCGTCTCGGCGCTGTTCCGCGACCATGGCGACCGCGACAACCGCTTCAACGCTCGCGTCAAGTTCCTCGTCGACGAGTGGGGCGCCGAGAAGTTCCGCCGCGTCCTGCAGGACGACTACGTCGACTACGAACTCCCGAGCGCCGGCGAGGACCTGCGTCATCAGTACGACTACAACGCGGGCCGCACCGACGCGACCGGCGACTACGTCGGCGTCCACGAGCAGAACGACTCCGACGAGCGATTCGTCGGGCTCTCGGTCCTCACCGGCCGGATGGCCGCGGACGAGGTCGTCGCACTCGCGGAGCGCGCCGAGGAGTACGGCAGCGAACTCGTCGGTCTCACACAGCGCCAGAACGTCATCGTCGCGGACATCGACGAGAGCGAGGTCGACGAGTTCCTCGACGACCCGCTGTTCGAGGACTACTCGCCGGACCCCCATCCGTTCATGCGCGGCTCCATCGCCTGCACGGGGACGGAGTTCTGCGGCCTCGCCATCACCGAGACGAAGAACCGGATGGTGCGCTACGCTCGCTGGCTGAAGGACAACGTCGAACTCCCCGAGGGCCTCGACGAGTTCCACGTCCACCTCTCCGGATGTACGGCGTCGTGCGCCCAGCCACAGATAGCCGACGTCTCGCTGCGCGGCATGAAGGCCCGCAAGGGCGGCGAACCGGTCGAGGCGTTCGACATCGGCCTCGGCGGCGGCCTCGGCGAGGACCCGCAGTTCGCCGACTGGGTCGAGATGCGAGTGCCCGCCGACGAGGTGCCGGGCTACATCGAGAACCTGCTGGCGACCTACGAGGAGGAACGCACCGACGGGCAGTCGTTCCGCGAGTTCATCGCGAGCGTCTCCGAGGACACGGGCGAGGAAGGACTCAAGGGCCTCGCCGACCCCATGGAGACCAGCTACGACGACCCCATGATGCACAACACGAAGCAGGCGTGGTACCCCTACGACGAGGAGACGATACCCGGCGACGCCGCCGCACCGAGTGACGACTAGATGTCCGAGCGCATCCTGAGCGTCACCGCGTACACGACGCTGGACCTCGTCGACGCCGAGGCGGAGGCCCACGAGTTCGAGGAGGAGACGTACGCCGTCCTCGACGTCAGTTCGCCGCGCAACGACCCCGACCACGTCACGCTGGCGCTGGAACTCGACGGCACGACGCTGGAGCATCTGCACCCCCACGCGGACCGCGTGACGCTCACGCCCGACGAGGCCCGGCAGATAGCCGCCGACCTCGAAGAACACGCCGACCGCGTCGAGGCGGCACGGGACGACTGACGACCGCTCGTCGCCCGCTCTTCCCTCTCCCTCGTTACGGCGCTCCGTTCGGCGTCCACCGAGACTCCCCGCGAATCGTGACGCCTCGTCACTTCCCGTTCCTCCTCGCTACTCTTCCGTCCCCGACCGCCACGCGTCGCCGTCGGCTCGCTCCCGTCGCTCCCGCTGGTGTCGTCGCTCGGTGACGTGTGGACCGCCGTCGGCGAGGTCCTCGCGGACCGACGCCTCGAACGCCGTCACGTCGGCCAGGAAGCCGTGGCGGAACACGTCGACGAGTTCGTACGTCCACTGGTCCTCGACGGCCCCCGCCGGGAGGTGGACGTCGCGCAGTTCGTCCGCGAACGCGGTGTGCCCCGCCTCGCGCAACTGTCGCTCGGCGGCGGCGAAGTAGTTCATCCCGCTGCCGACGTGGTGGTGCCAGTCGAGCAGCGCACCGTACCCGCGATACAGTTTCTCGATGCCGAGTTGCAGGTCGTGCAGCGCCTCTCGCTCCGCGTCGCTCAGGTCTGGGTCGGTGTACTCGACCATGGTACCACGACGCAGGCCGACGGGATACGTGCGTCCCCGTGACGGGTCCGGGTCGCAGGCGAGGTCACCACGTCGGAATCGGCGTGGCGGCCGGTCACTCGTCGGAGGCGGGGTGGCGGACGGTCAGCACCGGGACGGGCGAGAGGCGAACCACGCGCTCGGCGACGCTGCCGACGAGCGCGTGTTCGAGGCCCGTCCGTCCGTGGGTCCCAAGCACGACGAGGTCGACGTCGTGCTCGTCGACGTAGTCGAGTATCTGGCGGTGCGGGGTGCCGTTCGCCATCGCTTCGACGACCTCGACGCCCTGCTGGGCAGCGTTCTCCGCGACCTGGGCGGTCGCCTCCTCGCCCAACGCTTCGAGCTGGTCGTACAGCAGCTCCAGATTCGGTTCGAGCGAGGGGCGGAGGTGGAGGACGTACAGCGCGTGGAGCGCCGCGTCGTGGACCGCCGCGAGGTCGATGGCGTGGTCGACGGCGACCCGTGCCGTCTCGCTGCCGTCCGTCGCGACGAGGATTCGGTCGTACATCGTCGCTCGTGAGTACCCGTCGGGGGGCCAAGACGTGAGCGACGGTTCCCACCCGCTGGGAACGAAAGAGCCACGCCGCTCCGGCCGTTTCGTTGGGTACTCACGGGCGTGTGGCTCCGGTCCGTCACCGCTTGCGACCGCCCGTTCCACGGCGCGTCGCATCTCGCCGACCGGCCCGCCTCACCGGCCGACGCATCTCGCCAACCGACCCGACTCACCACCCATGACCAGACAGCCTCCATGACCAGACAGCTCAAAGACCCCGTTCACGGCTACATAGACCTCGACGAACGCGTCGTCGACCGCGTCGTCGACACCGCACCGTTCCAGCGACTCCGCCGCGTCCGCCAGCTCTCGGCGACCCACCTCGTCTACCCCGGCGCGACCCACACCCGGTTCGAACACTCGCTGGGCGTCTACCACCTCGGCCAGCGCGTCTTCGAGAACCTGCGGACCCAGCCGTACTTCACCGACGGCATCGGCGACGACGAACTCGACACCGTCGAGTGGACGCTCGCGTTCGCCTGCCTGCTCCACGACGTCGGCCACCCGCCGCTCTCTCACCTCGGCGAACGCCACCTCGACACCGCCGCGCTCCGCGACCGGCTCGTCGAGGAGGGACTCGCCGCCGCGTTCGAACAGGTCGGCGTGACGAGCGTCGAGACCGGGTTCAGCGCCGAGAACGAGTCGAACGCCGACCGCCTCCCGATTCCGATACGTCGCGCCAACCCCCACGAACTGCTGAGCTGTGTCACCGTCCTCGCCGAGTACGCCGACGCCATCGAGGCGTTCGGCGTCGACCCGCACGAGGTGTGTGCGTACGTCCTCGGGTGGAGCCTGCGCTACGAGGCGGGCGACCACTGGCAACACGGCGTCGCCGCCGAACTCCTCCACTCGCCCATCGACGTCGACCGCCTCGACTACATCATCCGCGACGACCACATGACGGGCGCGGACGTGCTCAGCGTCGACACCGAACGGATGGTCGCCGCCTACACCGCCCACCCGGACGCGGGCCTCGCGCTCTCGGAGAAGGCGCTCAGCACCATCGGCAACTACCTCGAAGGCCGCATCTCGCTGTACATGTGGGTCACCCAGCACCACAAGTCGGTGTACGCGAACGTACTGGTCCGTCGCCTGCTGGACGAACTCGTCGCCCACGCCGACACGCCGCCCATCACCGCCGAGGCCGTCCTCGACGACCACCTGGACGACCACGCCGTACTCGACCGGTTCCGCCGGGCGGCCGACGACCCACCGAGCGAGGCCTTCGCCGACCTCTACGAACGGTTCCGTACCCGACGGTTCGCCGAGTCGTGCTGGAAACACCGACTGGGCTACGCCGACGTCGTCGCCGCCGAGAGCGAAGCCGGGGTCGACGACTACACGCGCTGGCTGCTGGCGAACGACGACGACCTCGAACGCCACCTCGCCGCGGAGCTCGACGTCCCGCTCTACGAGGTGTGGATCGAACGCTCGTACGTCCCGGAGTACGAACCCGCCGAACTGAAGGACATCCCGCTGGCGCACAACGGCCGGACCCAGTCGGTCGGCGAGTACGGCCTCTACGGGGACCGCGCGTTCGACCGCTCCATCCCGTTCGTCTACGTCCCGGAGGGGCACGTCGACCGCACGGTCGACCTGCTCAACGAACGCTACCGCGCCCAGCGGTGAGTCGGCGCTGACCGGGACGTTCACGAGAGCCGAGCTACCGGTCTCGAGTCTGCGCGGTCGCTCGCCGACACCGCGTGTCGACTGCGCCCGACTCTCGCCCCATGCATCGAATCCGGGCATCGGAGGGGTTTTGTAGCGATGGCTGGTAGGGAGGAGCAGACGGCACGGTCTGGTCGGCAACCTTTCGACTCACGTGGTCTGCACGTGTAGTTCACGCTGCCAGACCTACCCCGTCTGTCTCTACTACCGACGAGCGACTGCGATGCGGTCTCGGAAGTCACCGAACCGAGAGCGACGGCGTCGAACACCGCGAGCGAGGGGTCGACGCGTTCAGGTCGCCGCGTCGATGGCCTTCTCGAGGTCGTCGATGATCGCGCCGGGGTCCTCGATGCCGACCGAGAGGCGCACGAGGTCGTCGGTCACGCCCGAGGCCTCCTTCTCCTCGTCGGTGAGCTGCTGGTGGGTGGTGCTTGCTGGGTGGATGATGAGCGTCTTGGAGTCGCCGACGTTGGCGAGCATGCTCGCGAGGTCGGTCGACTCGACCGTCTGCCGGGCGGCGTCGTACCCGCCCGCCAGACCGAACGTGATCATCCCACCGTAGCCGCCGTCCAGATACGTACTCGCGTTGTCGTGGGTCGGGTGGGAGTCGAGGCCGGGGTAGTTCACCCACGAGACGGCGTCGTGTGCCTCGAGGAACTCGGCGACGACCATCGCGTTCTCGCAGTGACGCTCCATCCGGAGCGGGAGCGTCTCCAGCCCCTGAATGGTCTGCCAGGCGTCGAAGGGTGACTGCTGGTTGCCCAGGTCGCGCAGGCCGCGAGCGATGCCCGCGTAGGTGAACGCCGCCTCGCCGAACGTCTCCGCGAAGTTGACGCCGTGGTACGCGGGGTTGTCCTGGGCGATTTCGGGGTACTTCTCGGCGTGGTCGGCCCACGGGAACGAGCCGCCGTCGACGACGATTCCGCCGATGGTCGTCCCCGAGCCGTGGAGCCACTTCGTCGTGGAGTTCCACACCAGGTCGGCACCGTGTTCGAGCGGCCGGCAGAGCGCCGGCGTGGCGAACGTGTTGTCGACGAGCAGCGGCACGTCGTGCTCGTGGGCGACGTCCGCGATTCGCTGGATGTCCGGCGTGTCGAGCGCGGGGTTCCCGATGGTCTCCAGGTGGACGTAGGCGGTGTCCTCGTCGATGGCCTCGGCGTACGCGTCGTAGTCGAGCGTCTCGACGAACCGGGTCGAGATGCCGCGCCGCTCGACGGAGTGGGTGAGGTACGTGTAGGTGCCGCCGTACAGCGAGGATGCGGTCACGATGTTGTCGCCGGCCTCGGCCAGCAGGAAGGTGGTGAGGTCGAGCGCGGCCATCCCGGAGGCCGTCGCGACGGCACCGACGCCGCCTTCGAGGGCGGCGAGGCGCTCCTGGAGCGTCTCGACCGTCGGGTTCATGAGCCGGGAGTAGATGTAGCCCGGCTTCTCGAGGGCGAACTGCGCGGCCGCGTCTTCGGCGTCCTCGAAGACGTACGAGGTGGTCTGGTACAGCGGCGGCGCCCGTGCCCCGGTCGCCGGGTCCGGGGTCTGCCCCGCGTGTAACGAGTCGGTCGCGATACGTCGGTCGTTGGTATCGTCGCTCACACCTGAACCATACCCACGTCGATAATAGGTGTCCGGGGTTCGGCGAGGTTTACTCCCCGTTGCCCCCGGTGATAGACCGAGAGCGTGGGTCTATCGCTACTGACGACTCCAGTATCGATTTCTGCTGCTACTCGTGGGACAGGGTTCGTCTCGTTCAGCCGGTCTACCAGCGGGTAAGCCGGCAGAGTGAGGTCGCCGCGGTCGAGACAGTGCCCGGTGAGGTACTACTGGAACGCTGGAGGATTCAGTCGAGAACGCTGAAGCAGGGACGTGAGTGGGTGGCCCCCGTCACATCCTCGGGCCACCCGGAACGCTCGCTATTGCTTGCTCGAGCAGTTCTCCAGTCGTGTGCGTCGGCGGTCGTTCCCGCCGGGAACCAACTGGGTTCCATCGAAAACATCACGTTCTACCATTATAAAAATTATGGCAACTAGTAGCACACTCCATGGTGAGTTGCAGCCGAAGAAACAGGTGTGAAGATTGCTGGTACTGATAGACAGAGAGCGTGAGTGTATCAGATAGCAGGCAAACCGCTGGGTGTTCTGGCAATATCGGGGTACTGCATTCAGGGAGTGAATCGACCGTTGGTTGCGCATCGTTTGGCGCGGGTCGGAGCGATAGAGTTACAGAGATCATCTATTGATGAGGAGGTAGCAACCCTGTTCCCGGCCGTATTCAGTCGCTCAGAACGGTTCAGGTCGGGTCACGAGACCGGAACGCGAAGACGATGAGCGCAACGCCGATACCCCACGAAACGAGCGTAAGGATGCTGTCGGTCCATCGTTTGGTATCAGCCGCAACACAGAACCCGTCACTGCTGGAGGAACAGGAACTCCCGCCGATTCCGTACTGTATTACCCCGGCTGCGTAGAGCGTGTAGTACTGCCCATCGTGGCGAACGAGTGTTCCGTCTTCTGGCAGTTCGTGGTACGTCAGCACCGACCCAGACGAAATTGCGCTCCGAGCACCCTCTGAAATCCCTCCGCTCGTGGCCACGTCTCGGAGGGGGTCGGATTCAGTCACCCGGTCGAGGCTCATCTGCAACTGCCGCTCGCGGACGACGGTCGTCGGCCTGTAGAGCGTTTCGTTGAGATACACGAACTGATAGTCCGTGTATTCACCGGGGGTCGCACTCACGTTCGAGTCCTCGTAGACGGCGTACTCGAACTGGCAGACCCGCCCGGTCCAGACGGTACAGATGATGTCGTCGTCCACGCTCGGAAGCGAGAGTTCACGGCCCGTCTCTGGGTCGGTTACGTGCAGTCCCTCGGATTCGTTATACGTCACTGTGGCTGCTTCGTACTGATGTACACTCCCGCCTCCGAGATGGAGGCCGGGTGCGTATGGATTGACCAGCAGCAGAACCCCGATGATTAGGAGCAGGTACGATTTTCGACGGGAACTCAACATCGTAGACGCTGAGGCTCAGTCGAAAAATAGTCGTGAGATGTCGTACCGAGGTGCATGGCTAATCAAACTGTAACATGCGGAGTAATAAATAATTGGAACGGTGACACTCCATCACTCCGTCCCTCCACCACCTGTTAGAAGTTCGTTTTGATACACTCGCGGCACGAGTCTATCAGCCGAGTCAGAACAGCTTCGCTCGAGAGGAATCGGGACGCGATGTGACCACGAACGAGGTGTAGACGTGACCCGAACGTCACGCCTCGACACTGTCTCTCAGTTCCGACACACTGCCACCGACACTGTCCTCGCGTTCGCGAGGAACGCCGAGAGACCCGAAGACGACGGTGTTCCGGGCTATCCGGTCGTTCGTTCCGTCGTCCCCTGTCGGTCCCTCGCTCGGGCGAACAGCGGTCGGTAGACCCACGCCGCGAACGCGGTGAACAGCAGGGCGGCGACCGAGAGCACGACGACCTGTCCCACAGACGCGTTCGGGTCGCCGTTCGCCAGCATGGTGAGTCCCATCGCCGCGACCGAGACGGGGACGAGCAGGTACCAGCCAGCGACGCCGTAGAGCGCTCGCTCGGCCCACGACGCGCCCCGGAGGAGACCGATTGCGGTCGCGACGGTGACCGGGACGACGACACCGAGGTCGAGGAGGGCGATGGACCAGTACATCGTCGGTGCGGCGGCGACCTCGTCGGACACCGGGCCGCCGGTCAGCACGCCGCCCGCTGCGGGCAGGTACTGAAGCCCGACGAACGCGGTCAGGAGGACGAGCCCAACGCTGGCCCGCCGCCGCCTCGTCTCCGACGGTGTCGGGAGCGAGGCGCTTCGGACACTGCTCCACGCCCGGACGAGGACGGCCCCGCTGAGCACGAACAGCCCGAGGTGGAACGCCACCACCCAGGAGTACGTCAGGTACTCCGGCCCCACGACGTACTGGACGAACATGTACGCGGTGTAGGCGGCCGGTGGGAGCGCCAGCACCGGTCCCGCGCGGTGGTCCCGGAGGACGAACCAGGCGGCGACGAGGCTCCACGGCGCGACGACCGCGAGCGACACCGCCTCCAGCCCGACGGTCTGGTTCACGAGCGTCTCCGGGAACGGGTACGCGATAGCTCCCGTCACGAGCGGACCGAGCAGGGAGTTGGTCGCCACGCCGAGCGCGAGCGCGACGAGCGCCCACCCCAGCCAGCGGTCCGGTCGGTGACCGACAGTCGTCTCGTCGGCGTCGACCCTGACGCTCGACTCGCCGGTCCCGTCGTTTGGCCTCGACGGTGCTCTGGGGTCTCCCGAGGACGATACTCGACTCATGAGAGATAGTTGGTCGGGTCGGGGGATGGCCCCTCCGATGATTCTCACCGGCCGGTAACGGATCGTCCCGGTGGTCGACGCGTCCGACACCGGAGACAGACGCCACCGGTCAGGATGCCTGCCCCCAGTGGGTGTCGAGAGTGGGGGAGTGCCACGGCGACGCCGAACGCGGCGACCGTGAACAGCAAGATTGCGCCGCTCAGTGGGGGCGAGACACCGACGACGGCGTAGCGGCCGACGAGGGGACACGACTCACGACACTGTTCGGCGGCTGTGGGCGACTAACGCGTGGCCCGGTCACTCGACGGTGTACACTTCGAACCAGAGGTACGCGACCCGTGCCAGGTACGCTTCCCTCCTGACGTCCCCCACTGGCCACGCTGTCTATCGACGTCCCTGCTAAACCCGCAGCACGCGTCCCACCGTCGAACATCTCGACGATCGTGGAGGCGCCTTCGTCGATGGCCGGTATCACCAGACAGCGTGCGTCGGTCGCCCACTCGAGAACGCGGAGACTGCGATACAATCTCCCTGCAATCCGCTCGCTCACGCCCCGGCGAGACGTAGTCAGGGGTGATGGTTACCGGTGCGGCGAGACAGTTCGAGTCGTGCACATGGTCGCCCACCGGGGGTTCGGAGATTTACTCATCGGCCGTCTCGACGTTCGGCAGTCGACGGGGTAAGCGGCGGACCTGCGAACGTCTCTTCTCGGGTGGTCTCAGCCGTCACACCTCCACGGTGTCACCCAGTTCCGGCGCGCTGGCGTCGACCCCGTCCTCCCGCAACTGCTCTGCGAACCAGTCACATCGGTCGCCGTGGTTCACCAGCACCCGCGCGTCCTCGTACGACGAGAGGAACTCGCGCAGGCCGTCCCGGTCGGCGTGCGCCGACAGTTCGAACAGTTCGGTCCGGGCGCTGACTGGCAGGACGCGCCCGTCGAAATCGCCGCGGCCCGTCTCCAGCACCTCCCTCCCGGTGGTGCCCTCGACCTGGTAGCCGACGAACGCGAGGAGGTTCACCGGCGACCCGCGAACCTCGGGGACGTAGGTCATCGCCGGGCCGCCCGAGAGCATCCCGCTCGTCGTCACGACGACGGTGTTCTGGGCGGCGACGCGTTCGCGCTGTCCCGGCGACGTGACGAACCGAGCGTGCGAGACGGCCCGCGAGAACGCCTCCGGGTCCCGGAGGTAGTCGGGGTGCGAGCGGAGCATCCGCGAGACGCGCTTGCCCATCCCGTCGACGTAGCAGTCGAGGTCGTAGCGTTCACAGAGCATGAGCGCCTCCTGCGTCCGCCCGATGGCGAACGCCGGGACGACGACGGTGCCGCCCTGCGCGACGGTCTCCCGGAGTTCCCGGGCGAACCGTCGCTCGACCTGCTCGCGCGGTTCGTGGCGCACGTCGGCGTAGGTGGACTCACAGACCACCACGTCGGCGTCCGGGCGGTCGGTGCTCCCCGCGACGAGGCGCTGTGAGTCGGTGTGGAAGTCGCCGGTGTAGAGCAGTCGCGTCCCCTCGCGGCCCGTCACCAGCGCGTGTGCGCTCCCGGGGATGTGCCCCGCGTTGGAGAAGGTCACCTCGTAGCCCGCCGCGTCGAAGGACTCACCGTAGCCGTGGGTGTGGGACTCCTGGGTCAGGCGCTGCACGTCCGTCTCCGTGAACGGACAGCGCGGCGTGTTGCCGTGGAGCTTCAGCGTGTCGCGGGCGAGCGTCAGCGCGAACTCGCGGGTCGGCGGCGTCCAGTGGACCTCGGGGCGGTCGGTCCCGGACATGAGCGCGGGGAGCGCGCCGACGTGGTCGAGGTGACCGTGGGTGACGACCACCGCCTCGGGCGAGACGCGACCGACCGGGTACGACGGCGGGGTCGTGCTCGCCATCCCGTAGTCGAGCAGGAGCGAGTCGTCGACGAGGAGGGCGCTCCGGCCGATCTCGCCCGCACCGCCGAGGAACTCCAGGTTCACTGCGCGTCGCTACCGGTGCGAGCGGTTTGGCTCCGTCGGTCCTCGACACTCCCCTTGCCCGGTCCGTTCCCCGACGGTCACTCGGACCGGTAGGCCTGGATGCGGAACTCGGCGTAGTCGCCGTACGCGAGGTCGAGCGCCCCGACCCACCAGTTCCACTTCGACGGGAGGCCGTCGTCGGGCGCGTCGCCGAGTTCGGTCACGACGACGCCGGGAGTCAACTCGTGGCTGGTGTCGGCCCGGTAGCGCCCCGAGTCGGCGAGGTCCTGCGCCTGCCTGGCGACGACCCGAATCTCGGCGTCGGTGGCGTCGAACGCCGACGCGAGCGCCTCGGGGAACGACGGGTCGTCTCCGCGCTGGTCGGCGTCACGTGGTCGGTCGTCCGGTGCGGGTGGCATGCGGGAGTCGAGGGGCGGGAGCGCAATAGCCCTCGGCGTTGCGGCGGTCGTCGTCACTCCCCGTCCCGTCGTCGTGTCGGTCGGGCTCAGTCGTCGAACTCGTCGGGGAGCATCGTCGTCCCGGCGATGGCCAGCGCCTGCATCTCCGCGAGGGTGGTCTGCATCTGGTCCAGTCGGGCGAGGACGTGGCTGTCGTCGACCGGGTCGCGCTTGCACGAGAGGACGACGTCGGTCGCCTGCCGGTGGAGGCGGTCGACGAGGTGGGGGTAGGGGGCGGTGCTCACCTGTTCGAGGGCGTCGTGGGCGAGGTCACCCACGGCGTCCCACGCCTCGTCGTCGGTGGCGTGCTGGTGGGCCTCGTCGATAGCGTAGGCGGCACCGTCGTACGTCGGCTGGGAGGTCGGCTGTTCGGTACGCATTCGCTCGTGGAGAGCGGCCGCTCGGTCACGGGTGTTACAGCTACGCACGTAGTGGTGGCCGTTCGGTGAGGCAATACATAGCAAACCGTCGGCTCGGAGCGTCCCTGCCGACGGGTCGGAAGTCGCGGAGGGGCCGAATTCGAATCGCCGATTCGTCGATTCGCTGGTCCGCCCGGCTCAGCGTGCCCTGACGTCGGCCACCGCTCGTTCGTGACACCGCTCGACCGCGGTCCGGAAGGTTTCGAGGAGCGCCACGACGCGGTCGCGGTCGGCGTCGGGGGCCGCGAGTGCGCCCGCCGCGTCGACACCCAGACGGTGGACCGCCTCGACGTGGTCCGTGTACGGCGACGACCGGAGGGCGGCGAACGCCGACCGGACGTGGTCGCTGGCCGCCCCGAAGTCGCCCACGGCGGCCGCGACCACGGCCGCGTCTGCCTGGTAGGATGCGTCGTCGTACGCGGTAGCTGGATACCTGTTCACACGTCATGTACGCTAGCACGGTTCATCTCCCTTTCTCCCCGCGGAGGGTCGTTTCAGTACCCTTTTGACTACGCGTCGGTTTTGCCACCGTATGGCCGAGTTTCAAGTCGTCGTCGCCGACCCCGAGGACGGCACGACACACCAGTTCGACGTGGATGGACAGGACGCGAACCGATTCATCGGGCGCTCGCTCGGTGAGGAGGTCGACGGTAGTGCCGTCGGCCTGGAGGGCTACACCGTCGAGTTGACCGGCGGCTCCGACAACGCGGGCCGACCGATGCGCCCCGACGTCGCGGGACCGGGCATCAAGCGCGTCCTCCTGACCGGCGGCGTCGGCTACAAGCCCCAGCGCGACGGCGAGCGCAAGCGCGTCACCGTCCGCGGGAGCGAGGTGGGCGAGGAGACCCGACAGATCAACGCGAAGATAGCCGACCGCGGCAGCGAGTCCGTCGCGGACCTGCTGGGCCTCGAATCGGACGAGGGCGACGAGAGCGACGACGACGAGTAACGCAGTGGCCGACCGTATCTCCCACGACCACGCGTCGGTCGTGACCCAGCGCGCCAAACTGGAGCGCTCGGGCCGCACCAGTCGCCCGAAACTCGTTCTCCCCGACGACGTCGCGGCCCCGGAGGGCCCCGTGCGTCTCGTCCTCGACGGCACAACCTACCACACCACCATCGAGGAGGCCGTCGACGGCACCGTCGAGATACGCGGTGCCTACGACAACGCCCGGATGGCCCGCGAACGCGAGGGCGAGAACCACCTCGTCGCGTGGGCCGAGGACAACGGCCTCGACTTCGGCCGGTCGGTCCACTTCGACGCGGTCGACGAGGGTCTCTACGGCGTCCGTGCCCCCGGCGAGCGCGCCGTCTACACGCCCGTCGACTCCCCGAACGACTCCCTCTCGAACATCGCGAACGACCTCGACGGCTGAGTCGCGGTCGTCAGTCACATCACATCGCTCGCCTCGGTGGCCTCGACTCGCTTCGGCCACGAGAACAGCGCCGCTTTTCCCTCCCGCCCACCTCCGCCGGAGCATGGACGCGCCACGACGCGAGTTCCTGCACGGCGAGCGAACCGACGACGTCGTCATCTACGTCGCGGGTGACGTCGACCTCGACGCCCTGGGCGGGCACGGCGAGTCGGTCGACGACGGCGTCGTGCTGGTACTCCCCGGCGACCAGGGACGCTCGGCGTTCGAGAGTGCGACGGGCATCGACCCGATGGAGTTCGCGGGGTCCGCGATGGACACCGACGGCGACATCGACCCAGAGTTGACCGGTGGGGACTGTCCGAGCGCCCACCCCGACGAACCCGAGGCCGACCACGCGGTCGAGTTCCTGTTCGCGTTCGCCGAGGAGCAGAACGAGGAGGTGGGCGGCCTCTACGAACACGGCGACGTGGTCCACGCCTACGCCGCCTGTTCCTGCGGGACGTCGTACTCCGACCGCTGGGTCGTCGAGGAGTAGCGAGATTCGGAGTTCCCGCGAGTGAAACGAGCGGGAGCACGGAAGACGAGCGGCAGCGAGTCTTCCGAAGTGAGCGAGCGCCAGCGAGTGAACGAGAATCTCGGAAAGACGGAGCAGACCGACGCCGGGACCGGCCGCGTCGCCCCCCGCTCTGGTGCGCTGCTGTTCACCCGTACGACTGAGAGACGACGCTTCGGCGAGCGCAGTCGGCCCGACTAGCGTTCCGTATCGACGCCTTCCTCGTCGTCCACGTCCGGCAGGTTCCTGAACGCGTCGAGGATGACCTGCGTCGCCACCGCGCCGCGGGTCGTCCAGTGGTGGGCGTAGTCGAGCATGTCGTCGTAGATGTCCGGTTTACAGCCCGCCGCCTTCGGGTGGCCGCCGCCGTTGACCTGTCCGGCGACCTCGTGACAGCGCTCGAACCCGTCGCTCCCGCGGATGGAGGCGCTACCGGAGGGTTTGACGACGACGGCGGCGTCCGCGCCGCGTTCGCGGAGCGTCTCGCAGACCTCGTTCTGCGAACAGCGGCCGTAGGTGGCGGCGACGACGACGCCGTCGATGGTGTGCATCTCGGCGCGTTCGACGGCCTGGTCGATGAGCGCCTGCTTCTCGATGCGGCGCTCTTCGAGGTAGCGCTCGGCCTCCTCGGGCAGGTCCGCGCCGTGTTCGCGGACCGTCTCGACGTACAGTTCGTAGTACGCCCAGTACGCGAAGTCCGCCAGGTCGTCCGAGCGGGGGTCCTCGCGGAGCCACAGGTCGTGGTCGCGCGTCACCGCCGCGAGGTCCCGGTACTGGTCGTCGAACTCGTGGTCGAGACTGCGGAGGGTCACGTCGGTCGTGCACTCCTCGTCGGACTCGCCGACGACGAGGTCCACGTCGGCCGCCCGGACCAGCGCCGCGAGGTCCTCGTCCCACTGGTGGTGGTCGAACCACGACACCGAGGAGGCGTGGTCGACGAGGTCGGCCAGCGGTTCGACGTCGCCCTCTCGGTCGGGACAGAGGTCGCAGACGAACACCTTGACGCCCGCCGGGGTGTAATCGACGACCTGTTCCAGCGCCTCGGAGAGTCGGTGGGGCGAGGTGGGGACGACCGGCACGGTCCCCTCGTACTCGATCTCGTCGTCGTCGACCGAGACGGGCAGGCGCGGGTCCTCGCGTGCTTCGCGGATGAGCGCGACGCAGCCGAGGCCGTCGGCGTCGCCGTCGGCCACGACGACCGTCTCGGCCCGTTCGAGACGGGCGATGCGCCCCTCGCTCGGTCCCTCGCGGTCGGGGGTGAAGAAGCCGGCCCCCGGGAGGATGGATTTCCGGGAGAGCGGAAGGGTGTCGCTGTCGATGAGCGTCTCGTCCATGCCCGTGAGAGCGGGGCCATCGGGATGAAGGGCGTGGTTCGGCAGTGGGGGATTCCCGTTCGTTCCCTGCGCGCTCACGGGTCACTCCGGTCCCCGTTCGCGTCTTCGCGGTTCTCCTTCGCTCGCTTTCGCTCGTTGCTCACGGCTCGCTACGCTCACCGTTCGCACTACCGTGGCTCTCACTCGCTTGCGCTCGTTCCGAGCCACGCACTCAGTCCGAACCGCGCGCTCCCTCCGAATCCCCCAGCCTCTCGCGGCTCACTTCGTTCGCCGCTCGGCGTTCGGAGATTCTCGCTCGTTCTCTTCGGTCACTCGCTCCGAATCTCCCACCTCCAACTGTCGCACCGTCAACACCGGCACCGGTGAGTCGTGGGCGATGCGCTCGGCGACGCTCCCGAGGTGGTAGGAGTACGGACTGTCGCGTCCGCGGGTCCCGGTCGCGACGAGGTCCGCCCCGACGCGGTCGACGTAGTCGAGGACGACCGTTCCCGGGTCGCCGTGGCGGACGGCCGTCGTCACCGGCCGGCCGAAGGTCCCGGCGAGGCGGGCCAGTTCCGTTCGGACGTGCTGCTCGTGGTTGGCGTCGTCGCCCTCGACGACCGAGAGGACGTGCACGCCCGCGTCGAACCGGTCGGCGAGGTCGACGGCGGCCGTGACCGCACGCTCCGCGCTGGGGCTGACGTCGGTCGCGATGACGACCGTCTCGAACATACCCGACCCTGTGCGGTGCGACGGCTAATAACCGATGGTCGCGGCGCGAGCAGTCCCGACTGCTCGGTGGTCCGGGCGGGTTCCGAGCGGTCCGTCGTCTGCGTGGCAGCGTTCCCCGAGGGTTTTTGCTCTCGCTCGCGGAGGGGTCGGTATGGACGTGGAGACGGTGCTCGTTCCGGTCGATGGGAGCCCGCTGTCGTCGCGCGCCGTCGAGGTGGCCGTCGCGGTCGCCGAACGCTACGACGGCGGCGTGCACGCGCTGTACATCCTCGACCGGGACGACGAGAGCCACACCGAGGAGATGATGGTGGCGACCGAGATGCTCACAGGCGACGTGCCCGTCCGTCACTCCTCGGCGTACGGGTTCACCACCTCGGCGCTCACCCACCACCCCGGCAGCGTCGTCCTCGACGCGAGCGAGGACGTCGGCGCGGACTTCATCGTCATCCCCCGAGAACAGCCCTCCGAACTCCTCGGGAAAGCGGCGGGCTACGTCCTCCAGTACGCGAAACAGCCGGTGCTGTCGGTCTGACTCTCCGCGACCGGTCGACCGTCGCCGCTCACCCCAGCCGAACCGACATCTCCATCTCGAAGCTCTCGGTGCTGGCGGCCTCGAAGCCGACCTTCCGGTAGAGCGCCACCGCCGGGTGGTTCCAGCGCTCGACGGTGAGCCACACCTTCTCGATGCCGGCTTCCTGCCCCGCTCCGAGCAACGCCTCGATGAGGTGCGTCCCGATGCCCGCGCCCTGGTACGCGGCGAGGACGAAGATGGCGAGTTCGTAGGCTCCCGACCCGTCGGGGACGAGCGTCGCGTGGCCGATACACCGACCGTCGGGGACGACGGCGACGACGTTGGTGCAGTCGTCGACGAGGATGTTCCCCAGCCAGTCCCGGACCTGCTGCTCGCCCGACGGCGGGATGCCCTGCGCCCGGTCCTCGGGGTCGAAGGCGACGTACATCTCGACGAGCGACTCGAACGCCTCGTCGGTCGTCTCGTAGTCCCGGACCGTCACCGGGCGGCCGTCGCGGTCCTCGAACGAGATGGGCGGTCGCTCGAACCGGTCGACGGGTTCCTCGGGGTAGATGCGGTCGGGCGTCATCGGATGAGCGTGACCGAGGTGTTCGCGTTGAGCAGGACGAACTCGGCGATGCTCCCGATGTTTATCTTCCCGAGCGGACTGGTCTCGCCGCCGCCGAGGACGATGCGGTCGAACCCCTCGCCGTCGGCGACCTCGATGAGGCGGCTGCCGGGGTGCCCCCGGAGGATGCGCACGGACGCGTCCAGCTCGCGCTCGTCGAGTTGCTCGTGAGCGCGTCGTTCGACCTCCTCGACCGACAGCGAGGAGTCGGGGTTCTCGACGACGGCCACCGTCACGTCGTCGCCCGCCTCCCGCGCCCGGTCCAGCGCGGCCGAGAGCGCCCGCAGGGAGTCGTCGCTGCCACCGATGCCCACGAGCGTTCGCATACGTCTCCCGTAGCCCTCGGGTGGCAAAAGCCTCCCGGCGCGAAACTGTCTCCCAGATGAACTGTGGCCGTCGACGGACGCTCTGAGCCATCGCTGGGGGACGATTGTTTCCGCGTCCAACGTCGGAACGGGGTGCTCGTCGGCGGCCGACGCCGACACCCTCTTACACCCCCACCGACCAGAACGTGACATGAGCGAGGAGTCGCCCGACGGCGTCCCCGAATCCGACCCCGACGCGGCCGAGGAGTCGGACCCGGTCGACGCGACGGGACCGACCGAGTCGGACACCGACGAGCAGGACCGCCCGGCGGACGACCCGGCCGAGTCGGCGGACGAGCCAGCACCGACGAGCGAGCAGGTCGACTCGACGGACGACCGGACCGACCGAGAACCAGCGGAACGGGAGCCGACCGCTGCGGAGGTCGAAGCGCCACAACCCGGCGTCCCCGACCCGGAGGCGGTCGAGGAGGAGCGGGACATCCCCGAAGACGTCCAGAAGTACGCGCGGTTCAAGAAGATAGACGGCGCGACGTACGACCGGGCCAACAAGTTCCTGCGCGACCGCACCTACATCACGGCCCGCGAGTGGGCCATCGCGCGACTCTGCTCCGACTTCCGCACCGAGACGGGCGTCGAGATGACGAAGATCGGCGAGAACTTACCGGAACTCGTCCCGTTCATGGAGGACACCTACACGCCGCAGGCGGTCAATCAGGCGCGCTCTGCGTTCGAGGACAAGATTCGGAAGGCGGGTGCGACGTTCCTCTACGGCGCGATGTGCGACTTCTTCACCGCCGAGGAACTCGACGACGTGATGTACGAGTCGACGGAGGTGGCGAAGTTCCTCCTCGAAGTGGAGGGCGTCGACCTGAGCGTCGAGGAGGAACTGGAGGCCGAAGAGCGCATCTCCAGCGTGATGCGCGAGGTGCGGGCGGCGAGCGCCGAGATGCGGGACGAGGAGGACGCCGAGAACTGAGCGGAGTCGTCGTCGCGGCTCACGCCGTCTCTTCTGGGTCGTCGCTCGACCGTTCGGTGTCGTCGAAGAACACGCTCGGGTCGTCGAACGTGAGGCCGACCGCCTCGTCGTTCGACAGCGTCCGGACGAACACGCGGAGCGGCCCGTCGTCGGTGACGTCCCGGTGGAGGGCAGTCACCTCCTCGTCGGCGCGGTCGTAGTACAGCGGACAGCAGACCGCCGCGGACCCGTCGGACGCGGCGAGGACCGCGACGGTGAAGACGACGCCGGCGGCTTCGGCCTGGAACACGTCCGTCTCCGAGAGCGTGGCGTCGGCGACGACGTCGCGAAGTGCGTCGAACTCTCCGTCGGGCACGAGCACGTCGAACCCACCGAGTGCCGGGAGCGGCGTGATGTCTCCGGGGTGGAGTTCGACCACGTCGGCACCCGCCTCGCGCAACTGCTCGGCGGTCGTGGCCATGTCGTCGATGACCGCCTCCCAGTGGTCGGCGACGCCGTCGAGGGGGTGGTCTCGCTCCCCGTCGGGTGGCTGGTTCATACTCGCCGTGGCGTCCGGCGACGTAAACGCGTTACTCATGTGTGGGTCAGACCCGTGCAGTGGACTCCCAAAACGCCTTTACTCCCGTTCGTTCATTGCCGGATGTGACTGCAGACGAGTTACTCTCTCTCTCCGGCCTCCGAACGCAGTTCGACACGGACCGCGGCGCGGTCAAGGCGGTCGACGGCGTCGACCTGACCGTCCGCGAGGGCGAGACGGTCGGTCTCGTCGGCGAGTCCGGGTCGGGCAAGTCCGTCACCGCGCTCTCGGCGATGGATCTCGTCGACTCGCCGGGACGTATCGCCGGCGGCACCGTCTCGTTCCGGGCCGTCGAGACCGTTCGTCGACTCGCCCGCCGGCACCCGGACCACATCGCGACCCCCGACCACGACGGCTACATCCACGTCGAGGCCGGCACCGCGCGCGACGGCCAGACGAGCGCCCCCGACGAGGTGGCGCGGGCCGCCCGCGACTCGCCGAAGCAGATCGCCGTGAGCGGCGGCGACGGCTCGGTCCACATCGAGGAGGGGTTCGTCGACCTGACCGCCGCCCCCGAGACCGTGATGCGCGAGATTCGAGGCGGGGACATGGGCATGATATTCCAGGACCCGATGACCTCGCTCAACCCCGCGCTGACGGTCGGCGAGCAGGTCGCCGAGTCCCTGGAACTCCACCGCTACGGCGGGCGCAAGAAGGATTCGTGGTTCAACGCCGTCCGCGAGTCGCTCTCTCGAAGCGGGCTGAGCGAGGAGGTCCGCGAGGAGACCATCGAGTTACTGGCGGAGGTCGGCATCCCCGAACCCGGCCAGCGCGTCGACGAACACCCCCACGAGTTCTCCGGCGGGATGCGTCAGCGCGTGCTCATCGCCATCGCACTGGCGTGTCGCCCGCAGTTGCTCATCGCCGACGAACCGACGACGGCGCTCGACGTGACCATCCAGGCGCAGATCCTCGACCTCATCAACGAGCTGCAGGCGGACCTCGGGATGTCCGTCCTGATGATCACCCACGACCTCGGCGTCGTCGCCGAGACGTGTGACCGCGTCGCCGTCATGTACGCCGGTGAAATCGTCGAGGAGGGGCCGGTCGAGGAGATATTCGGGAACCCGTCGCACCCCTACACGTACACGCTCCTCGAATCGATTCCGAGCGAGGACGCCGAGCGCCTGACGCCCATCGAGGGGAACGTCCCCGACCTCATCGACATGCCCGAGGGCTGCAACTTCGCGCCGCGCTGTCCGTGGGCGAAACCGGAGTGTACGGAGGGAGAGATTCCGTACCTCCAGCACGGCCCCGACGACGTGGACCACCGCTCGAAGTGCATCCTCGAATCGTTCGACAAGAGCGAGTACGGCACCGACACGGGTATCAGGGCCTCCTCGAAGACCCCGACGGGCGACCCCCTCCTGGAGACGAAGGGGCTGAAGAAACACTTCTCGCGGGCCGACGGGATGCTCGACGAGTGGCTCGGTGACGACCTCGGGACGGTCAAGGCCGTCGACGGCGTCGACCTGACCGTCCACGAACGCGAGACGCTGGGGCTCGTCGGCGAGTCCGGGTGCGGGAAGTCGACGACGGGACGCTCCATCCTCCGACTGCTCGAACCGACCGACGGGACGGTCGTCTTCGCGGGTGACGACATCGCCGACCTCTCGAAGTCCGACCTCCGGAAGAAGCGCCGGGACATGCAGATGATCTTCCAGGACCCGCTGTCGAGTCTCGACCCCCGGCAGACGGTGGCGGCGACCATCGCCGAACCGCTGAAGATCCACGACCTGCCCGCCGAGGCCCCGTCGCAGGACGTCTCGAAGAAGGACCAGCGCCGCCAGCGGGTCGTCGAGCTGATGGAGGCCGTCGGTCTCGACCCGAGTCAGCGCGACCGCTACCCCCACGAGATGTCCGGCGGCCAGCGTCAGCGCGTCGGTATCGCCCGGGCACTCGCCGTCGACCCCGACTTCATCGTCTGTGACGAACCCGTGAGCGCACTGGACGTGAGCGTGCAGGCACAGATCCTCAACCTCATGGAGGAGTTACAGGAGGAGTTCGGGCTGACGTACCTGTTCATCGCCCACGACCTCTCGGTCGTCCGGCACATCTGCGACCGCATCGCCGTCATGTACCTCGGCGAGGTGGTCGAAGTCGCCGCCACCGACGAACTGTTCGACGACCCGAAACACCCCTACACGCGGGCGTTGCTCTCGGCGATACCCGAACCCGACCCGACCGTGACCGCCGACCGGGTCATCCTCTCGGGGGACGTGCCGAGTCCGGTCGACCCACCCTCCGGGTGTCGGTTCCGCACGCGCTGTCCGTCCGTCATCCCGCCGTCGGACGTCGATATCGACCAGGAGGCGTTCCGGGAGGTGATGGACTTCCGCCAGCGTGTCGAAGACGGCCGTATCGATGTCGAAGCGATGCGCGACCCACAGACCCCCGCGACTGCGGCCGACGGTGGCACCGAGGCACGGGTCGAGGGGACGATGGCCAGTACGAATCCCTCCTCCGTCGTCGACGACCTGTTCGAGACCCGACTCACGGGCACCAACCGAGAGACGATCGAGCAGGCCGTCGAGCACCTGTTCGCCGGTGACCACGAGGCTGCGGCCGAGACGCTTCGCGAGCGTTTCGAGACGGTGTGTGAACGCCAGCGACCCACCCTGCAGGAGGCGCCCCACCCCGCAGCGTGTCACCTGTACGACCAGCCGTCCGACGACGACGAACGTCCGCAAAACCACTAGACTGTGGCTTAATTTCCGCTTCCAGACTCCGGCAGAGTTATCAGTCACGATGTGCCGTGTGTGGTATGGTCGATGATGACACCGATAGACGTACGTTTCTCAAAGTAGCCGGCAGTACGGCGGCGGCCGCCACCGTCGCTGGCTGTCTCGGTGGTGACGGCGGCGGTGACGACGGCAACGGCTCCGGTGACGGCGACGGCGACGGCGGCGGCAACGGCTCCGGCGACGGCGGTGGTGGCGAGGACGTCGACCCCAGCGGCTCGCTCGTCTACTCGCGCGGTGACCACCCGACGAACTACGACCCACAGCAGACGACCAGCGGCGAAGTCGCGAAGGTCACCAACCAGGTGTTCAACCAGCTCATCCAGTTCGTCCCCGGTGGCGGCGGCGAACTCGAAGCCGGGTTGGCGACGGAGTACGACCTGGAGGGGACGACGGCCACCCTCAAACTCCGCGAAGGCGTCACGTTCCACAGCGGCGCGGAGTTCACCGCCGCGGACTTCGAGGCCACGTTCCGCCGGTTCGTCGACGAGGAGTACGAGTACTACCTCGGCACCGAGAACGCCTCGGGGTACGGGCCGTTCACCCTGGGCGACTGGATCGACTCGGTCAACGCGAAAGACGACTACAACCTCGAACTCGAACTCACCCAGAAGTACGCTCCCTTCCTGCGGAACCTGGCGATGTTCGCCTCCTCCGTCCTCTCGAAGAAGCAGATCGAGGAGCTGGGTGCGGACCCCGCGAGTCAGGTCGAACTCGGGAGCAACCCCATCGGGACCGGTCCGTTCACCTTCGAGCAGATGGACTCCTCGAACCAGCGCGTCCAGTTGACGCGCAACGGCGAGTACTGGGGGGACGGCCCGTACGTCGAACAGGTCATCTTCGACACCATCCCGGACAACTCGACGCGCGCACAGTCGGTGCTCAACGGCGACTCGCACATCATCGACGGCATCGGTGCGCAGGCGTCCCAGCAGATTCAGAACGCAAACAGTGCGACGCTCGCCGAGAAGGACGGCATCAACATCGGGTACATGGCGTTCAACATGGACCGCTTCGAGGCGTTCCGTAACACGAAGGTCCGCCAGGCCATCAGCTACGCCATCAACACGAAGGCCATCGTCGACCAGATCTACGAGGGCTTCGCCTCGCAGGCCGACCAGCCCATCCCGCCGAACGTGCTGGGGTACAACGAGAGTCTCGACCCGTACCCACAGGACAAGGAGAAGGCGCAGTCGCTGCTCGAGGAGGCCGGTCAGACCGGTTTCTCCTTCGAACTCGCGACGTTCTCGAACCCCCGTGGGTACAACCCGTCGCCGGTCAACACGGCCCAGCAGGTCAAATCCGACCTCGCCGACGTCGGGCTGGAGGTGAGCATCAACCAGTTCTCGACGTTCTCCTCGTACCTCGACTACACCGACCAGGGCAAACACGACGCGTGTTTCCTCGGCTGGTACACCGACAACGCCGACCCGGACAACTTCTTCTACGCGCTGCTCCACCCGCAGGTCAACCGCAGCGAGATTCCGGAAGATCAGGACTGGGTCAGCTTCGACACCGAGGGGTACAACACCCTCAGCGTCTCGGCGTGGGCCAACAGCGACTACATGGACCTCGTCGAGGAGGGCCAGTCCACCTACGACGAAGCCCAGCGCAAGTCGCTGTATCAGGACGCCGCGAAGATCGCCCACGACGAGGCACCGTGGGTGTTCATCGACTACGCGAAGACGCTCCGTGGCGTCAACCAGGCGGTCGCGTCGGACAGCTACACCGTCAGCTCCGTCGGCGGGCCGTACCTCAACACGGTCCAGCTGAACTAGTACCGGCTCACCACCGACTCACTCTCATCACGTTACACAATGGTATCTAAGCGGTTCGTACTGCAACGCCTCCTCCTGTTGATCCCCGTCCTGTTCGGGGTCGCGACACTCGTGTTCGCCATCCTGCACCTCGCGCCCGGCGACCCGGCGAAGGTCATCGTCGGCCAGCGAGCGTCGACGGCGCAGGTCCAGCAGGTCCGCACCGAACTGGGGTTGAACGACCCCATCTGGGTCCAGTACGTCCGGTTCCTCGGCGACGCCATCCAGTTCGACTTCGGCAACTCCTACCAGATCGCGAAGGGGACGCCGGTTCGTGAGGTGCTCGTCGACCGACTGCCCGTCACCATCGAACTCGCCCTGTACGGACAGGTGCTCGGCATCCTGTTCGGCATCCCGCTGGGCGTGCTCTCGGCGGTGAAACAGGACACGGTCACCGACCACCTGACGCGGGTCGGGGCGCTCGCCGGCATCTCCGTCCCCATCTTCTGGAGCGGGCCGTTGCTCATCTTGCTGTTCGCGACCACGCTCGGGTGGCTGCCGACGAGCGGCCGCATCGGCACGCAGTTCTTCCTGCCCGAGACGTGGACGCTGCTCGGCACGGAACTGCCGTTGACGGGGATGGTCACCGTCGACACCATCCTGCTGGGGAACTGGGAGGCGTTCGTCTCCGCGGTCCAGCACATGTTCCTGCCGGCGGCGGTCATCGGCATCTACTCGATGGCGCTGCTGTCGCGGATGATGCGCTCGTCGATGCTCGAAGTGGTCAGACAGGACTACATGCGGACGGCTCGCGCGAAGGGCCAGGGCGCGAAGATAACGGTGATGAAACACGGCTTCCGGAACGCGCTCATCCCGGTCATCACCGTCATCGGCATCCAGTTCGGGACGCTCCTCGGCGGGGCCGTCCTCACCGAGACCATCTTCGGTATCGGCGGTATCGGGACGATGCTCGTCAGCGCCATCGGGGCGACCGACTACCCGCTCGTGCAGGGCACCGTCCTGACGTTCGCGCTGCTGTTCACGCTCGTGAACCTCGGCGTCGACATCACCTACAGCTACCTCGACCCACGTATCCAACAGTAATGGCAGCCGAAACCCAGACGAGGACGGCGGACTCGCGGGGGTTCCTCGACCGCCTCCGCGCCTCGCCGTTCCTCTCACAGCTACTCTCGAATCGCCTCGCCGTCGCCGGCATCGTCATCATCGTCGGGATGGTGGTGACGGCGCTGTACGCTCGCCTGTTCGTCGCCGGGCCGTTCGGCGCGGACCTGAGCGCCATCACCGGCTCCCGGCTCGGGTCGGCCCAGAACAAGGCTCCACCGGGGGCACTCGCCGGTGAAGGGCTGCTGACGGACATCTTCGGGACGGACTCCGCCGCCCGCGACATCTACAAGCGGACGCTGTACGGCGCGTGGCTGGCGCTGAAGTTCGGCACCATCACCGTCGGTCTCTCGACGCTGCTCGGCGTCGGTCTCGGCATCCTCGCGGCGTACTACGGCGACGTGACGGACAACGTCATCATGCGGACGATGGACGTGTTCCTCGCGTTCCCCTCCCTCCTGCTCGCACTGGCGCTCGTCGCCATCTTCGGCGCGGGTCTCTGGAAGGCGGTCATCGCCCTCACGCTCGTCTACACGCCCCGGTTCGCCCGGGTCGTCCGTGGCGCGGCGCTGAAGGTGCTCGAAGACGAGTACGTCGACGCGACGGTCGCGCTCGGGGCGACCGACCCGCGCGTGCTCGTCAAGCACGTCCTGCCGAACTGCCTCGCGCCCGTCACCGTCCAGTCGACACTGAACTTCGGGCTGGCCATCATCGACCTCGCCGCGCTGTCGTTCCTCGGGTTCGGTGCGGAACCGGGGACGCCCTCGTGGGGTATCATGCTCGCACAGGGTGTCGAGAACGGCCTGCTCACCGGCAAGTGGTGGCTGTCGTTCTTCCCCGGGTTGTTCCTCGCCGTGACCGTCCTCGGGTTCAACCTGCTCGGCGACGGGATGCGTGACGCGCTCGACCCGCGGATGCGCGAGACCGTCGACTGACGTGGCCGACCCGCTCGACTCGACCGACGCGCTTCGGCAGTATCTCCGGGCCAGCGCCCGACTGCTCGCCGGAAGTGCGGTCGTCGGGGCGGTCCTCGGGGCAGTGCTCTACCTCGCGCTTCTCGCCACGAGTGACGACCCTCGTGGTGCGAGTACGACGGCGTTCGCACTCGGTGCGCTCGTCTTCGGCTTCGGGACGCTCGGGTGGTCGGGGTCGGTGTTGCTCGGCGAGAGCGTCGAGTCGGCACAGCGACTCCGCGACACGGCGTCGGACTGGTCGGAAGCGGACTCGCGCCGTGCGATGGCTCGCGTCGCAGGTGCTGGCGCTGGCTCGATGGCCGCCGTCGCCGTCCTCGGGAGCGTCCTCACGGCGCTCTGAAACGCGGCGACGGACTGTTACTCACGCACGTTCCGCCCGCTCGCCTCGCCGAAGCGCTCCTCGCCGCCGTCCTCGCCGCGCTCGTAGACGAACTCGCCGCGGAGCATCGTCCACTTCGGGAACACCCCTCGCTTCCCCTCGAACGGCGTCCAGTCGCAGTTCGAGTGGAGGTCCGCACCGCGAATCTCCCGGCTATCCTCCGGGTCGACGAGCACCAGGTCGGCGTCGTACCCCTCGTGGATGCGGCCCTTGCGGTCGAGCCCGAACACCCGCGCCGGGTTCCGGGCGGTCACGTCGCGCACGCGTTCGTAGCTCAGGTCGCCCCGCCGGACGGACTCCAGCAGGAGGGGCAGGGCGGTCTCGACGCCGGGGACGCCGCTCGGCGCGTCCCAGACGCTCGCGTCCTTCTCCTCGCGGGTGTGTGGCGCGTGGTCCGTGGCGACCATGTCGACGGTGCCGTCGGCGAGGCGGTCGAACAGCGCCGCGCGGCGCTCCTCGCTCCGTAGCGGGGGGTTCATCCGCCCGAACGTCCCAAGGTCGTCGTAGTCGTCCCGCGAGAGATACAGGTGGTGTGGCGTCACCTCGCAGGTCATCCCCGCGCTACGAGCGTGGTCGACCGCCTCCGGGGTGGAGGTGTGAGCGACGTGGATCGAGGTCCCGACGTCCTCGGCGACCGAACAGGCGCGCTCGACCGCCGCTATCTCGGCGTCGGCGGTGCGGAACGCGCTCCAGGCGTCGGCGTCCTCTCGGCTGCGGGCCGCTCGCGGGTCGCTTCGCTCCCCGCTCGCATTCGTGCTTCGTGGAAGCACGCTCTCGTCGAACAGGTCGGCGTCCTCGGCGTGGACGGTGACGGGCACGCCGGCGTCGCGGGCGCGTCCGAGGGCGTCGCGGAACAGGTCGGCGTCGATGCCCATGTCGCCGGTGGAGTCCGCGAGGAACACCTCGCCGAGCGCGAACAGCGGGCGTTCGAACAGCGAGTCGGGGTCCCAGTCGGGTGTGACGCCGCCGTTGAGGCCGTAGTCGACGAGCGACTTCGCGGCGAGGTTCGCCTTCTCGTCGAACGCCGCGCCGGTCGTCGTCGGCGGGTCGGTGTTGGGCTGGTCGACGACGGTGGTGACGCCACCCGCGGCGGCGCTTCGAGAGCCGGTCGCCCAGGTCTCCTTGTGCGAGTGGCCCGGCTCCCGGAAGTGGACGTGGACGTCGACGACGCCCGGCAACAGGAGGTTCCCGTTGGCCTCGACCACCCGCGAGTCGTTCTCCTGCAGGTTGCGACCGACCGTGACGATGCGCCCGTCGCGCACCCGGACGTCGCGGGTTCGACCGTCCGCGAACTGGGCGTCCCTGATGAGCATACCCCTCGTCGGACGGCACGGTCCGTAATCCTGTCTGTTCGACCGATTCGCGGGGGTTACTTCTCCGAGGTATCCGTCCGCTCAGGCGTCGAGGCGTTCGACGCGACGCTCGCCGTCACCGACGAGGGCGTCCTCGATGGCCGAGACGACCGCGTCGGGGTCGTTCGGCCCACCAGCCCGCGCGACGCTCCCGACGCTCGCCGGGTCGAACGGGTGGTCGAGCGCTCCGTACACCGCGTCGAGCACCTCGGCGATGGCTTCGTGCTCGGCGACGACGCAGATACCCGCCGTCGTGGCGACGCCGCGCTGGACGCGCTGGGCGAGGCCCACGACCTTCCCCTCGGCCTGGAGCGAGTGGCTCCCCGGGCAGAACGAGTCGGGCGGTTCGCCGGGCCGGGCGTCGACGCCCAGCGAGTCGAGCGCCGCCAGCAGGTCGCGTTCGGCGGCCTCGTAGCGTGCGTCGATGCCGACGCGCTCGTCCTCGATGGGCGTCACGCGAGCGAACGCGACGGTCTCGCCGGTGTACGCCACCGCCCGCCCGCCGACGCTCCGTTCGAGCGGCGGGAAGCCGCGGTCGGTCGCCGCCGCGCGGGCCGACTCGTAGCCCTCGGCGTGGGTGTCGCGTCGCCCGAACGCGACCTGTCGGTGGGGCGTCCACACCCGGACCGCCGCCTCGCCGTCGTCGCGGGCGTCCTCGACGAGCGCCCGCGTCACCGCCCGGTCGGCCGCCGGGTCGTCGGCCCGGCCGCGGAGTACGCGCATGGGCCGGATTGGGTCGGTGGGCGGTAAAGTCGTCCGCTCGTCGGTCGGTTCGCCGTCGCGCCGTGGTTGCGTTCCGTCGACGTCACGTGGGTTCCGACGTGGCTAACCCGCCACGGCCCGAAGCACGCGCAATGGCGGTGACGCTGCCCGAGTCGGTGCTGGAACGCTACCCGCGGCTGTCGCTGTACAACTCGCCGTACGTCGCCCACGACGCGGGCTGTGCGATCGACCTGTATCCTGAGGTGGGTCCCGAACGAGCGACCGGCGCGCCCTCGCCCGTCTCGGGCGAGGTGCTCGACACGCGGTCGGTGCGCGCACCACCGAAGCCGTACGCCGTCGAGGAGGACCACCTGATTCTGGTCGAACTCGACGACGACTCGCCCGTCGACGCCCCGCCGGGCACCGTCGCCCGGCTGCTCCACGTCGAGCCGAGCGTCGCGGCGGGCGACCACGTCGCCGTCGGCGACTCGCTCGGGACGCTCGTCCGCGCGGGGTTCTTCGCGCCGTGGGTCGACAACCACGTCCACCTCGGCTTCCGGCCGCCCGACGCGAACCCGTACCGCGCCTCGGGGTCGGTGCCCATCGCCCTCGGGACCGACCCGCTGGCCCTCGACTGGGACGGGACGGGCCGCGTCCGCGAGACGGGCGAGACGTACGTCGTCCTCGACGCGCCCGCCCACCCCGACCCGGGTCGGCTGGCTGGCGTCGCCTCGGGCGAGGGCCGGGTCCTCGACGGCGGCCTCGTCCACTATCCGGGCGGCGGTGCGCACGGTGCGAGCGACGGCCCGGTGACGCTGTTCGGGCAGGAGGTGGGCGTCGCGTCGGGCCGCGACGTAATCTGGAACGACCTCGCCGTGTTCGCGAACGGCGAGCGAGCCACCGGTCTCTCGCTGTTCCTCGCCCGCGACGCGGGGTTCGGCGCGAAGGTCGTCTGCCCGGACCACGCGTTCGCGGTCGGTGACGACGTCGAGGTGACGCTGGACCCGACCCACGACCCGACCGTACTGGGGTGAGGCGTCGTCAGTCGGAGTCCCGGTATCGCTCCTTCAGTTCCTGGTACCGGTCGTCCGCTCTCACCCTCCCCCACCAGACCTCGTAGACGAGTGCCGCCTCGCGCTTGTCGTGGTCGGCCCAGTGTTCCGGGTCGCGCTCTTCTCCATCCTCGTACTTCTGCCCGCCCGGGTAGCGCGCGTAGCGCATCGAGCGAGTGTAGCCCATCTGGAGGTACTTGCGGGCCATGTCCATCCCGACGAACTCCTCGCGGTCGCGGTACGCACGGAACTGCTCGTAGATGGCCTCGCCGGCCTCGTCCGCCGTCTCGCGGTCGGTGTACCCCCAGAGCGGGAGGAGTTCGGACTTGTAGGGTTCGACCTTGAACACGCCTTCTTCGCCGCGGCCGATGTCGTACTGCTCGGGATGTTCGCGGAAGTCCACGTCGTACTCGGGGCCGTCGTCGGTCATTCGACTACACGCTGTGGTGCCGTCGGCGTCAACCTGTGGTCGTCGAGCGGAACGGGAGCGAAAAGGGTGGCAAGAACTGGTCGCGGCGGCCGGTCCGACGGTGATGATTGGGTCGGGGTCGTCGTCCCGTCCGTCGCAGTTAGTCGGAACCCCCCCGCGAGAACCAGTCTGACGGCTACGTCTATCGGTTCCCGCGTCGGACGGGGGTGACACCTGTAGCCAGCGTCCAGTGCCACCAATACACACGAACGACGTGGCCACGGCCCCTACTACACGGTCAGGCGGGCGTCGGCGATATCCAGAAACGCGGTCTCGTAGCCGTCGTGGCGGGCGACCTGCGGCGGCGTCATCGTCTCGACCACCAGTTCGTCTGCGGGTTCGAGCGCCGGAATCGCGGTGCCGTAGTGGTAGTGAAGCGCCGGGTCCATCGTGCGCGTCAGAATCTCCTCGAACGCCGTCGCCCCCTCGCGGACCACCCGAAGGCGGAGGCCCATCGCCGGGAGGAGGAGTCGGTTGTACGGCGTCCGGACCGTGAGCGCCAGGTAGCGCTCGGTGTCGAACCGTGCGGCGGCGTCGCCCTCCAGCAGTCGCGCGACGAACACCGCGTCCGCGACGGTCGTCCGGCCGAGGTCGGTCCACGACGAGTCGCCGTCGGGGGCGACGGCGGTCGGTACGGGGAGGTCGACCAGCGGCGCGACGGCACCCGGCTCCCCGGCGTCCGTCTGCTCGCGGGTCGCGAGTTCGTCTCGCTCCTCGCGGGCGTACTCGACGGTGAACGTGTGGCTCGCCGGAGTTCCGAACCGGCCGGCGAACGCGCCCGTCCGGCGGACCTGCAGCCCGCCGACGGCGACGGTGACGGCGTACGTGCCGTCGCCGGGGAGCGCGACGTTGTCGCCGTAGTGGAAGCCGAGCCCCTGCGAGAGCATCGCGTAGACGGCCTCCTCGGCGACCAGGTCGCCCGGTTCGTGTCCGTCGCCGCCCTCCGCGTGGGCGACCTCGACCGTCAGGCCCACCTCGGGGAAGACGACGCCCGTCTCGGGGTCCCACGCCAGCGCCATCAGGTGGACCGAGTCGTCGTCGGCCGCGTCGCGGAGGTACGTCTGCTCGCCGACGACCTCCCAGAACCGCGTGGGATAGCTGTAGAGGAGGGCCAGCCGGAACGGCCCCGCGTCGGCGGTGTCGACGAGCGCCGACGCGACGCTGGCGGTCGGCCGGTAGACGCCGGACGGTGGGTTCTCGACGCGCGGGGGCGGGGTGTAGTCGGCGTCTGCCCCCCGGCCGAGACAGCCGGCCGAGGCGAGCACGGCCCCGCTCGTCGCGGCGAGGAACGTCCGGCGGCGCATACAGTTAAGGGGCGGCTGTCGGTGATATGGGTTGTGCAGCCTCCACAGGTCCCGGACGCGGCCCACTCCGACGCGGCGGGGCGGACGAGTCGCCGCGCGTTCGTCGCGACAGTCGCCGGAACGCTGGCCGTCGGTGCCGGGTGTCTGAACGACGGCGGCGGTGGCGGCGACGGCCCGGACGGGTACGGTAGCTGGTTCGACGGCGTCGACAACTACGACGGGTTCGTCGACCGCACCGGCACCGACCGGACGACGGTGGAGGTCGGGGCCGACGACGGCCTCGCGTTCGCCCCGGCAGCTATCGAGGTCAGTCCCGGCACCACCGTCGTCTGGGAGTGGGTCGGTCGAGGCGGGAGCCACAACGTCAAAGAAGACGACGGCGCGTTCCTCAGCGACTACTACCAGAAGCAGGGCTCGACGTTCGAGCACACGTTCGACGAGGCGGGGACGTTCCCGTACTACTGCGTCCCCCACCAGAACCAGGGCATGAAGGGCGGCGTCACCGTCGTCGAGGAGTCGACGACCGCCGCGTCGCACGGTCGCTGACGAGGCAGGTCTACGGGCGGAGCGGTTAAGCCGAGGTAGTCCAAGGGTAGTGTCATGTTTCCACGTGACAGGGGTGAACCGTGACGCATCGACGCCGTGACGTCCTCCGAGCGATGGGCGCAGCGGGTACCGTCGGCGCGGCGGGACTCGCGGGCGAGCACCTCGTCGGTAGGGCCACCTCGCAGTCGGACGACGGCGGGCTCCCGGCGGGGCAGCCACCGCGCGGCGAGCCACGGGCGTACGAGGACTACACCGTCCACGAGGTGCCGGGCCAGTACGACACCATCCAGGCCGCCGTCGAGGCGGCCGACCCGGAGGACCTCGTGCTGGTCGAACCGGGCGTCTACCCCGAGGCCGTCGAGGTGACCGACACGCCGCGGCTCACCATCCGGGGGACGGACCGCAACGGGGTGATCCTCGACGGCGAGTTCAAGCGCGAGGACGGCGTCCTCGCCACCGTCGACGACGTGGTCGTCGAGAACCTCACCGCCCGCCACTACGTCCGCAACGGCTTCTTCTGGTCCTCGGTGTCGGGGTGGCGCGGGTCGTACCTCACCGCGTACAACAACCGGGTGTACGGCATCTACAACATCGCCAGCCAGCACGGTCGCTACGACCACTGCTACGCCTCGGGCCACACCGACTCGGGGTTCTACATCGGCCAGTGCAAACCCTGCCACGCGGTCATCGAGAACGTCCGCTCCGAGCACAACGCCATCGGCTACTCCGGGACGAACGCCGGGGGCTACCTCACGGTCAGGGACTCCGTCTGGCGGAACAACATGGGCGGCATCGTCCCGAACTCCCTCGATAGCGAGGCGAACCCGCCACAGGACAGCGCCCGCATCGAGAACAACCTCGTCGAGTCGAACGACAACGCCGAGGCTCCCGACGAGGCGTTCGGCTACGCCGCGTTCGGCACGGGCATCAACGTCGCGGGCGGGGTGAACAACGAGGTGGTCGGCAACACCGTCCGCGACCACGCCAACTTCGGCATCGTCGCCGTCCCGATGCTCGACGACAACCTCTACCCGCCGCGCGGGAACCGCTTCGTCGGCAACGACGTCTCCGGGTCGGGACGCGCGGACCTCGCCGTCGGCGCGCCACAGGACGGCGACAACGTCTTCGAGGACAACACCGCGGACACCGCCCGTCCCGGCGGGCTGAACGGCGGGACGCGCATCCTCGGCGGCGACCCGTGGGTGACGATGGTGCTGTTCGAGCAGTTCTCGCAACTCGACGCGGGCGGCGCGCCGCGCGGCGACTGGCGCACCGCCCCCGAACCCCCGTTCGACGAACTGGAGCGCATGCCGAACGCGCGCGACGCGCCACCGCGCGAGGCCGTTCCACGAGGTGAGGAGTGATGTCGACGAGTGACGCCATTCGCGACCGTGTCGGGTCGCTGTTCGACCGCTCCCACGACGCCGTCACGACGGGTCTGGTCGTCGTGTTCGCCCTCATCCTCGGCGCGTTCGCGGCGTGGCTCCTCGCGGACGTCCTGCCGCGGACCGTCACGTTCGTCCTCGCCGCCGTCGGCTTCGGCGCACTGTTCTACAGTCGGGGCACCCGTCGCAGCGTGGTCGCGTTCGGACTGTACGCCCTCGCCGCGCTGGTCGCCCTGATTCCGGTCGTCTACGAACTCGTGCTCGCACTGAACGTCGCCGACCCGCTGGCACACCTCGTCTCGGCGACGGACCTCCTGTTCGTCCTGCTGTTCTGGGTTGTTGCGCTGGTCCCCGCACTCGTCGGCTACCGCGTGGCGAGTGGTCCGTTCGTCCCGCGCATCAGAAGTCGGCTCCCCGACCGCTGACCTCGTTCGACCGCTGCCTACAAACGGTCACCGGGTCGAGAGGTCGTATGACCGAGGACAACCTGCCGCCGGGGGCGCTGGAGGCGCTCCAGCAGTTCATCGAATCGGAACACGGCTACCTCTCCTGGTTGGGGACCACCGTCGAGGAGTTCGCCTACGACCACATCGTGCTCTCGGTGCCGTTCGACGAGAAACTCACCAACCCGACGTCGCCGCCGACCATGCACGGCGGCATCGCCGCGACGCTCATCGACACCGCCGGCGGCATCGCCCACCGCCCCTCGCTCGACGACCCCATCCACGGCGGCGTCGCCACCATCAACCTCAACGTCAACTACCTCCGGCGCGCCGCGGGGGACATGACCGCCACCGCCGAGGTCATCCGCACCGGCGGGTCCGTCGGCGTCAGTCAGGTGACGGTGACGAGCGACGTGCCCGACCAGGGTGTGAAGCCCGTCGCGGTCGGACAGGGGGCGTACCGACTGTTTCAGGGCTGACTTGACCCTTCACGGCTCTTAGGGCGTTCGCGCTGACAGGTGGCGTATGGCCCCCAAACGTCCGACAGGCCCCTCGCGCCGCCGTCTCCTCCGAACCGCCGCCGCCAGTCTCGCAACCGTCACCGTCGCTGGCTGTCTCGACGACTCGACCGGCGGTGGCGGGGACGGGACGACTGACCGCGGCACGTCCTCGACAGACACACCCGACGGGACGACCGGACTCCCGACGACGGAACCGCCCATCGAGGACACTCCCTCCACAGCCCGGACCCCGACCCCGAAGGAAGACTCCCGCCCTCGACCGACCGACGGCGACCCCACGGACACGGTCTACCCGACGAACGAGGTGAGCTACGACCACCCGATAGTCGTCGAGAACCGCACGAATGCGGAGACGTCGGTCGTCATCACCGTCGAGGAACCGCGGGAAGAGGAGACCGACGAAGGTACCGTCTACCACGCCGAGACGTACACCGTCGCCGCGCACGCCGAGCGCGAGGTGTTCAACGTCGAGTCGCTCGACCTGGCGGGCGACCGTCGTCTCACCGTCACCGCGACGTACGAGGGGAGGACGGAACGGATGACCATCCGGACCACCACCTGCTACGGCACCGTGCTGGTCTACGTCTCGCCGGAGGACGGGTTCGGGATGACCTACAGCGTCTGCTGACGCGCTCCCCCGGCATCACACGCGCCGCCGTCAGTCGAAGGTCCCGTCGTCCAGCGTCACCACCTCGCCGAACAGCCAGTCGGCGTGGTCCAGCGCGTACTCCCGGTGGTCGGGTTCGAGCGCACCGATGGCGTCCTCGACGAGCAGCGGGCGGAAGTCCCGAAGTCCCGCGCTCCCGGCGGTGTGGAGGACGCAGACGTTCGCCAGCGTCCCGCAGAGCAGCAGGTCGTCGACGCCGTGCGCCCGGAGCCAGCCCTCCAGTTCCGTCTCGTAGAACGCGTCGTAGGTGTGTTTCTCGACGATGTGGTCGTCCTCGCGGACGTCGAGGTCCTCGTGCAGGTCGGCCTCCCAGGTCCCCTCGACGACGTGTTCGCCCCAGCGGTCGAACTCGTCGTAGTAGTGGTTGCCGTCGAACTGCTCCGGCGGGTGGACGTCGCGGGTGTAGACGACGCGGCCGCCCGCCTCGCGGACCCGGTCGACGACGCCGGTGACGGGGTCGAGCGCCTCCTCGCTACCGGGCGCGTAGAGGGTTCCGTCGGGGTGACAGAAGCCGTTCTGCATGTCGACGACGACCACCGCCGTCGAGGTGGGGTCGAGTTCCATGCCCGGGTGTACGGACCGGGGCGAAAAAACCGTCACGTCGACAACAGGGGTTTCATTGTGTGGCCCGGTGTACCAGTGGTATGCGACGCCCTGCACTGCTGGCGGTCGCCCTCGCGGTGCTCACGGTGCTGGCACCCGCGACGGCGCTCGCCACCCCCGATTCGGTCCCCACGAGCGACGTGGCCTCCGACTCGGTCCAAGACGGAGCGCCCTCCGACCCCGACTCCGACGTCCTCGGCTGGGAGAACGGTTACTGGTACAACGAGAGCATCGACGTGGACCCGAGCGACGGCCTCGACGACGGTGAACTCGACGCCGTCGTCGCGCGGGCGATGGCCCGCGTCGAGGAGGTCCGCCAGCTGGAGTTCGAACAGGACGTTCCGGTCGAGATCTACACCCGCGAAGAGCTTCAGGAGGAGACGAACCAGCGGTCGAGCAACACCTCCGCGAAGGACCGTCTCCACCAGAACGTGAAGTACGAGGCGATGTTCATGGTCAACGAGTCCACAGACGCCGTCTCCGTCCAGCAGGCGAACCAGGGGGCGACGGTCGGCGGCTACTACAGCCCCACCGAGGACCGCATCGTCGTCGTCTCGGAGAACAGCGAGTCCCCGCAGTTGAACGAGGTGACGCTCTCCCAGGAGCTGTTCCACGCGCTGCAGGACCAGCAGTTCGACATCGAGTCGTTCGACCAGTCGACCCGCGAGCAGCACAACGCTATCGACGGTATCCTCGAGGGTGACGGCAACTACGTCGACTACCTCTACGAACAGCGGTGTGGCTCCCCCGAGGACACCCAGAACGGCTGGGGCAACTGTCTCACCGATACGGCGGGGAGTTCGAACGGCTCCGGCGCGAGCCAGGCCCCGCCGAGCTGGGGGCTCTACCTGACCATCTACCAGCCGTACAGCGACGGCCCGGCGTTCGTCCGCGCCATCCACGAGAGCGGTGGCTGGGAGGCGGTCAACGCCATCTACGAGAACCCGCCCGCCTCGACCGAGCAGACCATCCACCCCGAGAAGTACGAGCAGGACGCGCCGACGCAGGTCAACATCACCGACCGGTCGAACGAGCAGTGGAACGTCCTCGACCTGGAGGGGAGCGTCGACTACGCGGAGTTCGGCGAGGCCGGCCTCGCCGCGATGTTCATGGCTCCCTCGTTCGAGACGCAGTTCACCGGCGGGCTGCTCGGTCCCCGCGACATCTACAACCTGAACGGGTCGAACCAGGTCGACTCGTTCGACCCCCTGAAGTACGAACAGCCGTGGACGAGCGGCTGGGACGGCGACAAGCTCCTGCCGTACGTCACCGAGGACTCGGCGTCGACCAACGAGACGGGCTACGTCTGGAAGATGCACTGGGACTCCCCCGAGGAGGCCCAGGAGTTCCGTGAGGGCTACCAGCTCCTCCTCCAGTACGAGGGGGCGACCCAGGCCGGCCAGAACACGTGGGTCGTCGAAGACGGCGGCTTCGCCGACGCGTTCCACGTCACCGTCGACGGGAACACGACGACCATCGTCAACGCGCCGACCGTCGACGACCTCTCGGGCGTCGACAGTTCCATCACGGTCCAGGCGGTGCAGAACGGCACCGACACGACGAGTAACGGCACCGACGGTGACACGAGCGAGGGTGGCGAGAACGGGACGGCTGACGCCGTCACGACCACCGACTCCTCCGACGGCTCCGGTCCCGGCTTCGGCGTCGTCGTCGCGGTGCTCGCCCTGCTGACCGTCGCGGCGCTCGCCCGACGCGAGTAACGCATGCGACGCCCCGCAGTCTGCTGTGCGGTCCTCGTCGTCCTGTCCGTCCTCGCCGGCTGTTCGCTCCCGAGCATCGGGCCGTCGACGCCCGACCCGAACGAGGGGCTGGGCTACGAGGCGGGCTACAACGCCACCGACTCGCTCCCGGTGACGACGGGCGACGGCCTCAACGCGAGCGAACGCGACGCGGTGCTCGCCCGGACGATGGCCCGTGTCGAGGAGGTTCGCGGGCTGGAGTTCGAGGAGACGGTGACGGTCGAACTGGTGACCCGCGAGGAGTACCAGTCGGGCGACGCCGGGACGCCCGGAGCGGGCGAACGCGCTCTGGTCAACCAGCGCTGGGAGGCGCTGTTCACCGTCGGCGAGGACGCGGACGCCACCGCCGCCTACGACACCGTCTTCGGCGACTCGGTCGTCGGCTTCTACTCGAACGGGCGCATCGTCATCGTCAGCGACAGCGAGACGCCGACGCTCGACACCCGGACGCTCGCTCACGAACTGCTCCACGCGCTGCAGGACCAGCACCTCGGGTTCGGGCCGCGCACGCCGACGTTCGACGGGTCGCGCGCCCGCGAGGGCCTCGTCGAGGGCGACGCCAACTACGTCGAGTCGCTGTACAGCGAGCGCTGCGAGAGCGAGTGGGACTGCCTCGCCCGGCCCGACGGTCCCGACGCGCCGGGGTCGTTCAACCGCGGCATCTACCAGGCCATCATCCAGCCGTACGTCGACGGCCCGGCGTTCGTCCGCGCCATCCACGACCGGGGCGGCTGGGAGGCGGTGAACGACGCGTACGAACAGTTCCCCGACAGCACCGAACAGACCATCCACCCCGCACGCTACCCCGACGAACCGGTCGCCGACGTGACCGTCGCCGACGAGTCGGCCGACGACTGGACGCGCCTCGGCCGCGACCCGCCGACCGACCGACTCGGCGAGGTGGGCGTCTACACCATGCTCCAGACGAACGGCGTGCTGGAGGACCACCAGCGGTACGACTACTCCCACCCCGCCTCGACGGGCTGGGCCGGCGACCAGCTCGTCCCCTACCGGAACGCGGAGACGGGCGAGAGCGCTTACGTCTGGCGACTGGCGTGGGACTCCGAGGGCGACGCCCGCGAGTTCGTGGGCGCGTATCGCGACCTCCTGACCTCGAAGAACGCGACGCGTCCCGCTGGCGACGTCTACGTCGTCCCGTCCGGACCGTACGCCGACGCCTTCCGGGTGACGCGCGACGGCGCGACGGTCACCGTCGTCAACGCGCCGACGCGCGCCGACCTGGACGCGGTCCACGGGAGCGGGTGAGTCGGCTAGTCCTACCAGCGGCCGTCATGGGTGACGTGTGGAAGAGCCGTCTCTTCGAGCCGCTACGCTCCCTCGGTCACCTGCTCGGCGCTCTTCCGGAGAACGTGTCGCGGAGGAGTATCAGCGCCCCCGGAACGGCGACGATGAGCACCCCGATCGCCTCGGGGGCGTGGGGGAGGTAGTAGAGCACGGCCACGCACCCGCCGATGACGACGCCGAGCAGCGACAGGAGTGCAACTCTGTCCTGTCTGTCGGTGAGGTGGCCGTTCCCCTTCGTCCAGTCCGCGACCCGGAATCCGGCTATCGACACCAGGACGAGCGTCCCGACGACGAGCATCGATAGCTCGTCGCCGAGTGGCTCGCCCCCGACGAATCGCTCCAGCGCCCGGCGCATCACGACGAGCACACCGAGCGTGCAGAGAACGGTCACGATGGTCGACCGATCGTAGAGGGATCCATTCATGTTGGATACTCTATCTCTTTCGCTTATACGGTTTCCTCTCGTCGGTGTCCCCGCCCGGACTGCTCGTCCCGAGACTCGACCGTCGGAGCCGAAACGCCCTGTCGCCTCGGTGCTGACGCGATTCGCGTCGCCATCGTCAGCGACCCGCGACCCGCCCGCTTTTTGCGTACTTGACGTGTACCTCGGGGTATCCATGTTCGACATCGTCTCCGCGGAGGCCATCCGCGAGGGGACGGCGACCGACGCCTACTTCGACCGGACCGTCGCCGCCCTCCGTCACGCCGACCGGGACCCGCACGTCGTCGCGGAAGTGACGGCCGACCAGTTCCCCGACGGCGAGTTCGAACTGTTCACCGGGGTCGAGAACGCCGCCGAACTGCTCTCGGGCCTCCCGGTCGACGTCGACGCCATCCCGGAGGGGACGCTGTTCGACGGCGGCCCCGTCATGCGCATCGAGGGCACCTACACCGACTTCGCGCGCTACGAGACGTCCCTGCTGGGGTTCCTCTCGCACGCCTCCGGCGTCGCGACGAGCGCCCTCGAAGCGCGTCGCGCGGCCCCCGACTCCTCGCTGCTCTCCTTCGGTGCGCGCCACGTCCACCCGGCCATCGCGACGATGATAGAGCGCTCGGCGCTCGTCGGCGGGTTCGACGGCTTCTCGCACGTCGCTGCGGGCGAACATCTGGACCGGGAGGCGTCGGGGACGATGCCCCACGCGCTGGTCATCTGCTTCGGCCCCGGCGAGCAAGAGGCGGCGTGGACGGCGTTCGACGAGGCGTCGCCCGAGGGGACCCCGCGAATCGCGCTCTGCGACACCTACACCGACGAGACCGACGAGTCCCTCAGAGCGGCCGAGACCATCGACCTGGACGGCGTCCGTCTCGACACCACCGGCTCCCGTCGCGGCGACTTCCGCCACATCGTCCGCGAGGTGCGCTGGAAACTCGACGACGCGGGCTACGACGACGTCGAGGTGTTCTGCTCGGGCGGCCTCGGCCCCGACGAACTCCGCGAACTACGCGACGTGGCCGACGGGTTCGGCGTCGGCGGGTTCGTCTCGAACGCCGACCCCATCGACTTCGCGCTGGACATCGTCGAGGTGGCGGGCGAGCGGGGAGCGAAACGCGGGAAACTGCCGGGTCCGAAGGCCGTCTACCGCACCGCCGACGGCGAGCACCTCGTCCTGCCGGCGGACGACGACGCCCCCGAGGACGCCGAGTCGCTGCTCGAACCGCTGGTCCGCGACGGCGAGGTGGTCGCCGACTTCGACGTCGACGCGGCCGCCGAGCGTGCCGCGAGGGACGCCGAGCGAGTCGGGTTCGCCACCGGGACCGAGTAGTCGACTAACCGAACGACTTAGGCCACGCTGTGGGTTAGGTACGTCTGGGCAGCGAGTGACCGGCCACCGTGGCGCGCGTGGTTCGCCACGTGACGCAAACGAGGAAAGTCCCCCCACCGGCCGGGCAGGCGACCGGGCACACGCCCGGGACGGGAGACCGTCGGCTATGGAACAGAAACGAGACCCCTCTCCGGGACCCATGAGGCGCGAGAAGCGACCCGCGAGGGAAGCGAGTCGACCCGCCGAGGGAAGAACGGAGAGAACGGATGGAACGGCGAACCCTCGCCGGTGCAAGCCCGCGACGTCAAGGTAGCCCGGCAGACGACCAGCACGGTCGGCCTGTCGCGGGCGCTCAGCCGAATGCCGGTCAGAACAGAAGGGGGCTTACGGCTCGCAGCCCGCCACGTTTTACTGCGCTCGCGGGCTGGTAGCACGCCTCACGTTGCCCGGCGGCCACCAGCCGACTCACTGGTAAAACCTGGACTAAAAACCGGAGTCACCTCCTCGAACGCTCGTTTCACTCGCGTCCTCGAAGGTTCCGTGGCCCGCTCGCTCACTTCGTTCGCTCGCACCGAGTGCGCTGGTGATACCGCTGCCCTGCCTCGTCGCCCGGTCTCCGACACGTCATCCGGACTAACCTTCAGGCCACAAGGGTCATCCCGTTCCTACCTGTATACGGTGTAGATGAGAACACGGGTCGCCGTTCTCGCCGTCCTCCTGTGTATCGTCGTCGCGGGCTGTTCGGCTCCCGTCTCCCTCCCCGAACCGGGCGAGGGTGACGTGGAGACGCCCGGTGACGCCACCCAACCGCCGCGAACCGGCTCGACGCCGGACGACGGCTCCGACGGCGACGGCGAGGAACGGGACGTGCGGGACGCCGCGTGGAACGACGGGTCGACGCCCGTCCCCGCCGTCGACAACCCGTACGACGAGGAGACGCTGACCGTCGCCGTCGACGACGCGAACGTCTCGGCCGGCCGCGACGTCCGCCCGGCCGTCCGCGACGCGCTCGACTTCTGGGAGGCGAACTCGCGCCACTACGCGGGCTACGCCGTCGACTACCGACTGCTGGACGAGGATAGCGACACCAGCGACGCGGACCTCGTGGTGCAGTTCGTCGACGACATCCGCGACTGCGGGCGCGAACAGCACGTCGCTGGCTGTGCGCCGTACATCACCCGCGGTCCGGTCGACCGGCCCGCAGTCGTGCGCATCAAGACGGGCTTCGACGCGAACTCGACGACGCTCGTCCTCGAACACGAACTCGGTCACACGCTGGGACTCGGCCACGACGACGAACCCAGCGAGGTGATGGCGGGCGAGACGATGCTCACGACCCAGCCGAAGACCGACGCGACCGACCGCGAACTCGCGTGGAACCACTCGACGCTCTCGGTGTACGTCGACTACGGCGACGCCGACGACCGGCAGGCGACCGAGCGCCAGGTGGCCGCCGCACTCGGCTACTTCGAGGACGGCGCCGAGGGGACCGTCCCCGAGAACGTCTCGTTCGTCCGGGTCGACGACCCCGGCCGGGCGGACGTCGTGGTCCGGTTCGCGGACGACCTGCAGTGTGGGACCCGCCGTGGGTCGTGCGGTCGGGTGGAGGGGTACGACCCCGACGGCGACGGCCGACTGGAGACGTACTCGAAACTGGAGGTCACCATCGCGAACCTCGACACCGAGGCCGTCGCCTGGCACGTCGCCCGGTGGGTCGGCCGCGGCCTGAGCCTCGATAGCGACGCGGAGTACCCCGAACCGCTCCGGGAGACGACCTCCGCCGCCGAGCGCCGCACCGAGTGGTGGCGCTGACCCCGACGCTTTTCGTGTCGTCCTGCTAACCACCGGTGATGCCCTCCCCCCGGACGGACGACCCTCCAGCTACGTCGACGCCACCGCCCGTCGAGTGGCAGTACGACCCGACGACGGTACGCTGGCTGCGGTGGGTCGCGCTCGTCCGGACCGCGCTGGCGAGCGCCGCGACGGTCGTCGTCCTGGTCGCGCTGGCGACGCTCGCGATACTGGGGTCGGTCCTCACCGGTGGTCTCTCTCCCGGCGCGTTAGTCGTGTTCGTCCTCGCAGTCGCGTTCGGAACGCTCCGCGTCGTCCTCTCGCCAGTCGGCGCGCTGTACCTCTTCGACACCGAGGTGCGTAGGCTGGAGCGCCGTCGTCACCCGTCGACACGCCGCTCCCGGTTCGCCGTCGCCACACCTGGCGCGCTCGTCGTGGCCATCGCGGCGTACCTGTGGTTCCCGGCTGCCCCGGCGCTCATCGCCGTCGGGTTCGGTGCGGCGGTCGTCGTCGCTTTCGTCTCCACCGAGGCCAGGCTCGACCCGTCGAGCCGGACGTACGTCGTCGAACCGGCGTCCGTCGCGCAGTCGTTCGACGGGTTCTCGGGGTACGAACGTACTCGGCTCGGCCCGTTCGTGGTGTTCCGGTTGCGCTACCCACGCCGTCCCGGGTCGCTCTCGAACCCACGCTGGATTCCGGTGCCGACCGAACACGCGGCCGACGCGGCGGCCGTCTTCGACGCCACTGCCACCGACCCCGACGACCCCGACCCCGGCGGTCGGCGGTCGAACCCGCAGGTCCGACTCGCCGCGAGTGCGCTCGGTTTCTGCCTGCTCGTAGTCTGTGGCGCGGCTGTCGTGCTCACTGGCGGCGTCTACGGCTGGTACCTCGCCGCCGTCGTCGGACTGTTCGCGCTGCTGTTGCTCTACGTCGGCGTCGTCGAGGGCTGACGCTCGCGGTCGTCGACCCGAGACCGCTTCACGTCACGCGCGAGCGAACCAGCGCCGCGAGGTCGTCGTAGAACCCGTCGTCGTACTTCGTCTCGTCGTCGACGGTCGGCCGGGCGTTCGTCTCGCCGACGACGACCCGGTCGTCGGTCACGAGGAGGTCCACGCCGAGATAGTCCACGTCGAGCGCCGCCGCGGCGTCCTCAGCGACCCGTCGCAGGTCGTCGGGGAGCGAGACGCCCTCGGCCCGCGCCCCCCGGTGGACGTTGTGCTTCCACTGTCCCGCCTCGCGTGCCTCGTCGGGCAGGCGACGTTCGACCGCGCCGACGCAGTCGCCGTCGACCACCATCGCCCGGTAGTCGGTCGCATCGGGCAGGTACTCCTGGACGAGAAAGGACTTGTCGCCGGTCGCGCGGTAGTCGTGGACCAGCGAGAGGTAGTCGGTGACGCCGAGGAAGGAGTCCACGTCGTGGACTTTCGTGACGCCCGTCCCCCGCGTCGTCGAGTTCGGCTTGACCACGACGGGAGCGTCGAACCGCTCGAACGCCTCGCGGAGCGCTCCGTCGTCGGTCGGGTTCGAGACGACCACCGACTCGGGAACGGACACCCCGGCGCGAGCGAGGCGGGCCAGCGCCTCACCCTTGTGCCGGGAGCGCAGCACCGCCTCGCGGTCGTTCACCCACGGTACGTCGAGCACCGCGTCGACGACGCCACCCTCCGCGAGTCGAGTGGGGTAGACCAGTCCCACGTCGAACGCGCCGAGGTCGGTCGGGTCGTCGCCGAGCGCGAACGTCCGCTCGTCGGGCCGGACGTACTCGACCTGGATATCTCGCTCGGCCAGCGGGTCGCGGATACGGGCGAGGGTCTCTGCATCGGTGCAGACTGCGAGGCGGAGCATCTACACGAGCACCGTGACGAGGACGTCCGTGTCGACGACGAGCCTCATTCGTGTTCGCGCCGTCGAAGTCGTCGAGCCTCTTCGACCGGTTCGATAGCTTCCCCTGCGTAGTGACCGGAGAGAAACGTCCCGAGCGGTTCCGGTTTCCGTTCTGACCTGACGGAAGCGAGTTCCTCGGATCGCACGTGACTTCCCATCGCTCCGGAGTTGGCCGCTCTCACTCAAAGAGGTTCGGAACGGAGCGACCGCTCGACGGGTGGAGAACGGGGAGAGAGTGGGGTCGTAGTACGAAGCCAGCGGTCCTTCGGCGCCCGGGAGCGAGGAGGTGTCGCAGCCTCTACGAGACGAGGAGTTCCTCGCCGCGTTCGACCTTGATGCGGCACGGCGGCGTGATCTTGTTGTACGCGCGGCGGAAGGCGTCCTTGACGACGGGCGCCTGATCGGGCGTACACCACGCGGTGAACAGCTGTTCGCCCTCGTGGACGCGCGCTGCGGTGCCGACGATCTTCCCGAACGACTGGCGCATCCCGTCGGAGACACGGTCCGCACCCGCGCCGGTCGCCTGCTTGTTCTCCCGGAGCACCTGGTGGGGGAACTTCCGGAGGATCATCTTGTAGTTCTTCTCGCCCAGCTCCTTGATGAGGTGGCGGTTCGCCGAGAGGCGCGAGGCCTCCAGCGAGCCGTGTCGAAGCTGGACGGACTCTTCGACGATGAGGCTGATCTGGACCGGGTAGTCGTCGGGGTCGGCCTCGATGTCGCCCATCTTGTGCTGGGCGATCTTCGAGCCGGGAATCCCCGTAATGTACTCTCGCCGGGTGTATGGCGGCTTGTCGATGTCCCGGTACATCGAGGCAGGTTTATCGGACATATTACGAGTAGCGAGGAGCAGTTCGGGGTTAAAGCCTTCGAACCCACTTTTTGCTGCGCTCGCGGTGCGGTGACACGCCTCGCTAGCGCTCGGCGGTCACCGCACGGCTCGCTGGCAAAACCTGGACTAAAAACCGGCGTCGCCCCCTTCGGGGGCTCCTTGGCCCGCTCGCTCACTGCGTTCGCTCGCGGCTGCGACCGCTGGTGTTCCGTTTTCTGTTTGGCCGGCTATCGCTCCATCTTCGTCACACTGCTATCGCCCGGTGACGTCGGTGTCACCTGTGTGCCTATTCCCGTCCAGCCCCTAACTCGGTACATGGTCAACATGTTCGTCGACGGCGAGTGGCGCACCGACGCGTACGAACTGGCCGACGACGACGGCGAGTTCGACCGCGACGAGACCAGCTTCAGGAACTGGGTCGGCGGCGAGCAGGTGAAGGATGGTGAGGCCCCCGACCCGGACGCCGAGTTCCCCATCGAATCCGGTCGGTACCACCTCTACGTCTCCTACGCCTGCCCGTGGGCGCACCGGACGCTCGTCACGCGGGCGCTGAAGGGACTGGAGGACGCCGTCTCGGTGGACGTCGTCGACCCGTACCGCGACGACGACGGCTGGCAGTTCACGCCCGAGAAGGAGGGCTGTACGGAGGACTCGGTCAACGGCTTCGACTACCTGCGCGAGGCGTACGTCGCGGCGGACCCGAACTACACCGGGCGCGTGTCGGTGCCGGTGCTGTGGGACAAGCAGGAGGAGACCATCGTCAACAACGAGTCCGAGGAGGTCATGCGGATGCTCGACGTCGCGTTCGACGACCTGGCGACGCGTGACGTCGACCTCTACCCCGAGGGCCACCGCGACGACGTGGACCGGGCCATCGAGGAGATATACGACCCCATCAACAACGGCGTCTACCGGGCGGGATTCGCCGAGACGCAGGCGGCCTACGAGCGCGCGGTCGGCGACCTGTTCGACGCGCTGGACCGCTGGGAGGAGGTGCTGGGCGAACAGCGCTACCTCGCGGGCGACGTGCTCACGGAGGCCGATATCGCGATGTTCACGACGCTCGTCCGCTTCGACGACGTCTACCACACGCACTTCAAGTGCAACGTGCGGAAGATAGCCGAGTACCCGAACCTCTGGAACTACCTGTGCGAACTGTACCAGTTGCCCGGCGTCGCCGACACGGTGGACATGGAGCACATCCGCGAACACTACTACACGACGCACGAGGACGTCAACCCGAAGCGCATCGTCGCCGTCGGCCCGGACCACGACTTCCTCGCGCCCCACGACCGCGACCGACTGCCGGGCGGTCCTCCCGAAGCGCTCCGAGAGACCGGAGCGACGGCCGACGACTGACTCGACGAGCAGGGTGAGGTGGCTCGGTCGCACGGACGTGACTCTCGCCTGAACGTGCTCCGGTGAGCCGAACGCGACCCGGTAGTCATTTTCCGACCGCTCGCGTAGGCCGACCATGCGCCGCCCGCCCTCCACCGCGGTCCTCGCCTGCTGCTGTCTCCTCGTCCTGGCGACGGTCCCGTTCCCGGTCAGCGCCCACTCGAACCACCTCACGGCGACCAGCCAGGTGTCGGCCGAGGGGAGCGTCGTCGTCGAGTCCGTCTTCGCCTCCCAGCCAGCACACCTGGTGGTCCACGCGGACGACGGCGGCGAACTCGGCGAGGCGCTCGGGTCGACCCGACTCGCCGCCAGAGGCATGCAGCGCAACGTCGAGGTGGCCGTCGACGACGACGCCTGGCGGGACTGGGGCGAGAACCGGACGGTGTGGGTCGCGCTCCACGCCACCGACGGCGACGGCAAGTACGACGCCGACGACCCGGTGTTCACGCTGTTCGACGAGCCAGTCGCCGAGCGCATCGCGGTCGGCAAGGGCGAGGCCGCCCTCGTCACCGGACGTGGCTACCTCGGCCAGTCGACGGCCAGCTCCGCCCTCTCGGTCGGCCGAGCGACGCTCCCCGAGGACGGGCTGCTGGTCGTCCGCGACGACGAGACGGACGCGGTGGTCGGCACGCGCGCCCTCCCTGCGGGCACGCACGAGGACGTCACCGTCGACCTGAACGCCTCGTACGTCGCGTCGCAGTCGGGGTCGTTCACCGTCCGGACGCAACTGTACCGCGACGACGGCGACGGGACGCTGGGCGACGCCGACCGACCGATACTCGCCGGCGAGGTGCCGGTCCAGACGGTGCTTCCGGTGACCGTCGCCGAGAGCGGGGCGAACGGGACCGACTCGGGGGCGAACACACCGACGCCGCCCAGCATCAACACGCCCGACGAGACGGCGGCGGGAGGGGACTCGTCGCCGACCGCGGGCGAATCGTCACCGACCGCTGGCACTCCCTCGGCCGCAGCACAGAATGGGTCGACCGACTCCGGCGGCGTCGGGCCGGGGTTCGGCGTCGTCGCCGCCCTGACGGCCCTGGTCGCGCTCGTCCCCCTCGTCTGGTTCGGCTCTCGAAACCGCCGCTGACACCGAAAGGGCCTTTCTCGCGAGTCGGCTAGGCCCGTCATGGTCCGTTCTCGCTGGTCGCTCCTCCAGGGGGTGCGTCGCTGATGGTCTCGGGAGACCTGCCGCGCCGTGAGTTCCTCAAGGGCGTCGTCGCGCTCGGCGGTGCGAGCGCGCTGTCGGCGTGTCTCGACGTCGTCGGCCGTGGCGACGACCGTGAGCCCGTCCCGACCGGCACCGACCCCGCGTCGCTCCCGCGCCGCCAGTTCGCGTGGAACGACCGTATCCGCCACGACGAGCACGGCAACGACCTCCTCCCGGAACACCAGGTGCTGTGGTACCTGACGCTCCCGAGCGACGGTCCGCCCGACGCCGACGCACGGCAGGGCGTCGAGACGGCGCTGTCGACGCTCGACCGTGCCTACGAACGCTCGAACGAGGGGCTCGTCTACTCCGTCGGCTACTCGCCGTCGTACTTCGACCGGTTCGACGAGTCGCTGCCCGAGAGCGTCGACCTGCTCCCGCCGCGTCGCCTCTCGGCGTTCGAACAGCCGACGCTCGACACGCAGGACGCGCTGCTCCACCTCGTCAGCGACCGGGCCGACGTCCTCCTCGAAGCCGAGGAAGCGCTGCGGGGGGAGGTCGAGGAGGCCAACGGCGTGACCGTCGAGACGGCGCTGACCGACGTGCTCGACCTCGACGACCGTCGGACGGGGTTCGTCGGTCCCGGCCTCCCCCATCAGAAGGCCGAGGAGACGCAGTTGAACGGCGTCCCGGAGGACAACCCCATCCCGGAGGAGTCGCCGCTGTTCATGGGGTTCGCCGCCGGGTTCCAGCAGAACCAGGCGACGGAGGACTACGTCGCCCTCGACGAGGGGCCGTTCGCGGGCGGGACGACGAAGCACGTCGCCAACATCCGCCAGCGACTCGACGACTGGTACGTCGAACAGGAGTTCGACGAGCGCGTGATGGAGATGTTCAGCCCGCAGCACGGCGACCAGAACCTCGTCGAGGGCGTCGGCGAGAACCTCGAAGACGACAGCGGTATCGACCAGTTCCTCGACAGCGTCGTCGAGGACGCGAAGGAGTACGGCCGGGTCGGCCACGCCCAGAAGGCGGCCCGCGCGAACCGCGACGACGAGGGGAACGTCCGCCTGCTCCGGCGACACTTCGAGTCCACCGACGACGACGTGGCCAGCCTCCACTTCCCGTCGCTCCAGCGCGGCATCTCGACGTTCGAGGAGGTCCGCACCGCGATGAACGGCGAGGACGCGACGCAGGCGACCCCGGCCGTCCGCCAGCGGGTGAACAACGGCATCCTGGAGTACATCTTCGTCCGCAACCGCGGCAACTTCCTGATTCCGCCCCGCGAGTTGCGCTCGCTGCCGACGCCGACCGGGAGCGAAACACAGTAACCCGTCGCCACGAACCACGAGGTATGCCCGACCCCTTCTCGCAGAACCCGCGGTTCCGCAAGTTCGCGCTGTACCGCAGCGAGGACGAGACCGGCGTCTCCGGCACCGGCGTCGTCGCCTACGGCGTCCAGTTCCCGCCGCCCAACGGGAAGTGCGTCGTCGCGTGGACCACCGACGTCGGCAGCCTCAACATCTACGACAACATCCGCGAAGTGCAGGAGATACACGGCCACGAGGGCGGCACCGAGATTCTCTGGGAGTAGGTCGCCACCGCCACGACCGGGTCCGCTCCGCCCCGCACTCGCCTTTTCTCCTCGTCCGTCCAACGGTAGCCGTGGCTCTCGACCGGAAGTGGCGGGCGCTCGGGTTGCTGGCGACCGCCGAACTGTTCGTCATGGCGCTGTGGTTCAGCGCGACCGCCGTCGCACCCGACCTCGCCGCGGAGTGGGACCTCTCGGCGGTCGAGCGAGCGTGGCTCACCAGCGCCGTGCAGGTCGGATTCGTCGTCGGTGCCCTCCTCAGCGCCCTCCTCACGCTGTCCGACACGTTCAGACCGCGCGTGCTCGTCGCCGTCTCGGCCTGGCTCGGCGCGGCCACCACCGTCGCCATCGCGCTGTTCGTCGACGCGGCGCTCCCGGCCATCGCCCTGCGGTTCCTGACGGGCGTCGCCCTCGCAGGCGTCTACCCACCGGGGATGAAACTCGTCGCTGGCTGGTTCCGGGACCGCCGCGGGTTCGCCATCGGGACGCTCGTCGGCGCGCTCACCGTCGGGTCGGCGCTCCCGCACCTCCTCCGCGCGGTCGGTGGCGTCGGCCGCCCGCGGGCCGTCCTGCTCGGTGCCGCGCTGCTCGCGGTCGTCGGCGGACTGCTCGCGCTCCAGGTCGAACAGGGGCCCTACCAGGCTCCGACGGCACCGTTCGACCCGCGAGCGGTCCGCAGACTGCTCGGCAACCGGCCCGCGGTGCTGGCGAACCTCGGCTACTTCGGGCACATGTGGGAGCTGTACGCCGTCTGGACGTGGATTCCCGCGTACCTCGCTGCGAGTGGGTCCGTCGGGAACGCGCGACTCGCCTCCGGCCTCGCCTTCCTCACCATCGGCGTGGGGGCGCTCGGTGCGGTCGTGGCCGGCGTCGTCGCGGACGACGTAGGCCGAACCACGGTGACGAGCGCGAGTATGGTCGTCTCGGGGACGGCCTGTCTCGCCGCGGGAGCGCTGTTCGACGCGCCGCTCGTCGCACTCGTCGCGTTCCTCGTCGTCTGGGGCGGGACCATCGTCGCCGACTCCGCGCAGTTCTCGACGGCGCTCACCGAACTGGCCGAGCCCCAGTACGTCGGGACGGCGCTGACGCTCCAGACCGCAGTGGGCTTCCTCGTCACGACCGTCTCCATCCAGCTGACACCGCTCGTCGCCGAGGCCGTCGGCTGGCGGTGGGCGTTCGCACCGCTCGCCGTCGGTCCGGTGGTCGGGACGCTAGCGATGCTCAGGCTTCGACGACGACCGGAATCGAGGAGACTGGCGGGTGGTCGTGGGTGACGGCCGCGGAGACGTGAGGTGCGGTCGTCTTACGCGTAGATGCCGGTCCAGTGGCAGTCGGTGCAGGCGACGAGGCCCTGGCCGTCGACGACCGACTCACCGCAGTCCGGGCAGTCGGTCGCGTCGGTGGCGAGCGAGTCGGCGTCCGTGTCGTCGGTCGGGTCACGTGGGCGCTGGAGCGTCGTGGACATACCCGAATCCGGCCGCTACGAGCATATAAACTCGCGGACTAGTCTCATAATACGTTCCCGTGCCCTCGGTGTGTGGTTAAACGCCTTAGACACCGCGCCCCTAGACAGCCCCTCGCTCGGACCGGGCCGAGTCGTCGTCCGGTACGCTCTCGACGACGGTCTCGGACTCTGGCGCTACCGGTGGGTTCGGGGCGAGGACGCGTTTCATCAGGACGATACCGGCCACGGTCACACCCGCGAGTGCGCCGCCGCCGACGAGCGTGAGTACGAACGCTGCGGTCTCGGTCATACTCGTCGAGAGGTCGCGGACGGATAAGTGGGTGTCTCCGATTCCCACGCCGTGGGAGTCTCACGCCGCGACAGAGTCACGCCGCGACGAACGACCGTCTCGGCTCGTCGACTCGCGGTCGTCGTTGCCCCTGCGCCAACGGCTTTCGGGCGTCGGGACGGAGGTGGGGTGATGACTGCAAACGAGAGCGGCACGTTCGACATCGGCGGCGAGTTGACGGTCCACCGACTCGGCTTCGGCGCGATGCGACTCTGCGGCGACGACATCATCGGAGCGCCCGACGACGAGGAGGCGGCGCAGAACGTCCTCGAACGGGCGGTCGACCTCGGCGTCGACTTCATCGACACCGCCGACTCCTACGGCCCCGGCGTCAGCGAGCGACTCATCGGCGAGACGCTCGAACCCGCCGAGGCCGTCGTCGCGACGAAGGCCGGTCTCCTCCGCAACCGCGACGGCGACTGGCTCCCCCACGGCGACCCGGACTACATCCGCAACCAGGTGCTCTGCTCGCTCGACCGCCTCCGGACCGACACCATCGACCTCTACCAGTTCCACCGACCCGACCCCGACACCGACTTCGAGGAGTCGGTGACGACGTTCGGCGAACTGAAGGACGACGGTCTCGTCCGGCACGTCGGCCTCTCGAACGTCTCGGTCGACCAGCTGGAGACGGCCCGCGACCACGTCGAGGTGGCGACCGTCCAGAACAACTTCAACGTCGGCAACCGCGAGCATCAGGACGTCCTCGACGCCTGCGAGGAGTACGGCATCGGGTTCATTCCGTACTTCCCCGTCGGCGCGGGCGACCTCGGCGAGAAGGGCGAGGTGCTCGACGAGGTCGTCGACGCCCACGACGCCTCCCGGATGCAGGTGGCGCTGGCGTGGCTGCTCCACCACTCGGACGTGACCCTGCCCATCCCCGGCACCTCCAGCGTCGACCACCTCGAAGAGAACGTCGGCGCGTCGTCGCTGGAGCTCACCGACGACGAGTACAACCGGCTCAGCGAGTGAGGCGTCGGCCCGTCGTAGCGGGGCCGCTCACAACCGCCGTCGCTGCCGTCTGAACCGCGTGAAGTCGGCCGCGCGGACCGCCGCGACGCCGGCCATCCCGCCGACGACGGCGACGGTCAGCGCGACGTTGAACAGCGTCACCAGCGACAGCCCCGGCGAGAAGAACGCGACGAACAGCCCCGTCAGCACCGACCGCACGGCGAAGGCGACGCCGAGACTCGTCGCCGCACCGACGATGGCCGCCCGCGTCCAGCGGTACTCCCTGCGCATGTCCCCCGGTTCGTAGTGGACGGGCGAGAGGCCGACCAACAGCGTGCGGACGTGCCGGACGACCGCTCGCCACGTCGTCTGGACGCTCCTCGCCACCGTCGGACTGAACTGCTGTTCGAGCGAGGAGGCGTCCCGATGCTGTGCTCCCATTCGGATGGGACGCTTCAGTGTCGAGGGTTATCAATCTCAGTCAGACGCCCGTCGGTCGGCGTTCGGACCGTCCGGTCGCGGCCGTCGAGACTGTATCGAGGGTCCTCGACCCGTCAGTTCGGCGACGAACGCTCGGCGCCGTCGCTCTTCGCCGGGTAAAAATACCGAGAATCGTGGTTCGTCGTTCGAGAACGACGCGTCTTACAGGCGGGTGACGTTGGTCGCGCGCGGACCCTTGTCTGCCTGTTCGATGTCGAACTCGACTTCCTGACCCTCTTCGAGGTCCGGACCGCCGACGTCTTCCATGTGGAAGAAGACGTCCTCGTCCTCCTCGTCGGTCTCGATGAAGCCGTAGCCGCCCGTGTCGTTGAAGAAGTCGACTTTGCCTTTCGCCATGATTAGAGTCGGGTGACGTTGGTCGCGCGCGGGCCCTTGTCGGCCTGCTCGATGTCGAACTCCACTTCCTGTCCCTCTTCGAGGTCCGGGCCGCCGACGTCTTCCATGTGGAAGAAAACGTCCTCGTCCGCGTCGTCCGTCTCGATGAAACCGTAGCCGCCAGTGTCGTTGAAGAAGTCAACGCTGCCTTTCGCCATTACCTCTAACTGGAACGGCCTTCCGGTGATAAGACTTCCGCGGGTCGTGGTATCATGGCTGTACCGTCGACGCGTCGGCTCTCGTGACCGTTCGTGGCGGTCCTCGGTGGCTCACCCGGAAGATTCTGGGAGCGGGCGCGTGTACAACCAGGCCCAGAACAGCAGTACACCCTGGAGCGGGAGCCGTACCCACGCGGCCAGTCGAGCGACGCTCCCGTACCGGTCGGGGACGGCCCCGCTCGCGAGGTCGTTGGTCGCCATGTAGACGTTCGCCGGGAACACGGCGACCAGCAGCGCCATCACGCCCCAGGCGGAGCGCTGGCGCGTTCGCCGGACCAGCACGCCGACGCCGAGGACGATCTCCGCGACGCCCGAGAGGTAGACGAGGGCGACCGGCCGGGGAAACTGGGGGGGTACGATGCGGGCGTACACCTTCGGTGCGACGAAGTGCAACACGCCCGCGATTACGTAGAGCAGTCCCATCACGTAACACAGCGGCCGCTCGAATCGAGTCCGGTCGTCGGGAGCGTCGTCGGTCATGTCGGTAGAGCCTCGATACCGCGGGTCAAGAGTGTTGGTCCCCCGGCAGACGTGGCCTTCCTCCGAGGACCGCGCGTTCCTCCAGCAGCCGTCACCCTCGGCGCTCCCGCGTGGCTACTCCGCGTACCCCAGGTCCTGGAGTCGCTCTCTGACCACGTCCGAATCGGGGCCGCCGCGGCTCGCTGCCTGTTCGGGCGCTTCGGCGACGATGTCCGGGCGAGTCTCGGTCTCGTACTCCAGCCACGGCACTTCGAGGAGCGCGGGCACGTTCGCGTACGCGGGGTGGCCGTATCGCCGGATGGGAATCGGCGAGTCGCGTTCCCCCAGCAACTCGCCGTGGTCGGCGGTCACGACGGTCTTCCCGTCGAACTCGGCGAGCAGCGTCGAGACGTGCGGGAGGACGACCTCGACGTTCTCGCGGTACGCCTGCTTCGCCGTCTCCAGCGGGACGTCGATCTCGCCGTCGTTGAACGACCCCCAGAAGTCCAGGTAGTCGGTCGGGAGGTGTTCGACTCCCGTCTCCCCGATGTACGGCGCGTGGGGCTGGAGGTAGTGGACGATGAGCCGCTTGTTCGGGTACCGCTCGGCGGCGTCGAGCGCCGCCTCCGTCACCACCTCCGGCATCACGGTCCGGTACTCGTCGTGCCACTGGTCCTGCCAGACGTCGATCTGGTCGTGGAACTCGACGTGTATCGGCTCGACGTCGTAGACCCCGTTCTCGATACGGTACAGCTGCGGGTTCGCCGTGACGTAGACGGTGTCGTGGAGCTCCTCGTCCGTGAAGTTCGCTCGGAGGAACAGGTTCGTCGCGGAGGCCTTCGACTCCGCCTTCGTCAGCGTCCCCGGCAACTCCGAGGCGAGGTCCCGGAACGTGTCGTACCGGCACGCGTCGAGGATGACGAGGTTGTCCCAGTCCTCCGAGAGGATGTCGACGCCGTTCTCGTTGTGGGCGGCCGTCTCGCGGAAGCCGAACCCGTGCTGGTAGAGGAGGTTCGCCTCCTCGCACACCACCCGCGGGTTACGTATCGCGTTCGCGATACTGGACACCGAGTACATCTGTTCTCTGAACCATCCACGAGCGCGTATTTGGGCTTTCTGTAGCTTGTTTGGTGTGTTTTCGGGAAGGTTACGACCGAGTCGGAATCTCGGGCGGACGCGGAGTCTTCGGGAGAACGACCGTGGCTTCCCTTGAGTCCGAACCACGCCCGGACGTGCTCGCTTCGCTGCGCGTGTCTGGTCTCGTACAGACTCGGTCGGGAGCAGATTCGCTGGCGACGGTTCACTCGCTCCGCTCACGGCTTGGCCGTTCGCTACCGAGGTCGTCTTCCGACCTCGCACTACTCGTTCGCGTTGTCGGCAGCAGACGTCTGCCGCCTCCCGGATTGTGAACCCCACTCGCTCCCTTCGGTCGCTCGCTGCTTCAAATCCGCATGGGTTTCACTCTGGATTTCAACGCGACTCGCTTCGCTCGTCGGTGTGAAATCACAGAAGTGCCGCCTCCCGGATTTGAACCGGGGACAGCTCGATCTTCAGTCGAGTGCTCTCCCAGTCTGAGCTAAGGCGGCTCGCATACCCACCGAAGCCGAGGACCTGAAAAAGCGTTTCGAAACGGCCGGCGTCACTCGCCGTCGGATTCGCCGGCGGGCCCGTCGAGGACGCCCTCCGGAGAGACGGCGAGGACGGGTATCGAGGAGGCCATCAGCACCCGCTCGGTCGTGCTCCCGACGAGGTGGTCGAAGCCCTCCCGACCGCTGGTGCCCATCACGACGAGGTCGACGTCGTGCTCGTCGCAGTAGTCGACGATGGCCTCGTGGACCTGCACCGCGTGACCGAGTTCGGTCGTCACCGACACGCCCGCCGTGTCGGCGCGTTCTTCGACGGTGTCGAGCACCTCCTCTCCGCGTTCGCGCAACGACTCCAGCACGGTTCGCATGCTGTGGGTCGACAGCAGCATCTTCTCGATACTCTCGTCGACGACGAAGATGACGTGCACTTCCGCGTCGACGGCCGTCGCCAGGTCGAACGCGTGGTCGGCGGCCGCGTACGCGATGTCGCTTCCGTCGACGGGGACGAGGATTCGGTCGTACATGTGGCCTCGTGCGCGGGGGTGTCCCTTAGTTGTAGGTTCGGGTCAGCCGTCGTCGGTCGGTGTCGGTCGGCAGTCGCTCGGCGCCGTCTCCCGTCTCAGGAACGCGGCTCGGGCACCGTCGGCGGCGTCCGCTTGTGTTCGCTGTCCTCGTGCATCTCGACGATGTACTCCACCTCGTCGAGCGAGGAGCCGGTGAGACGAGCGGTCGCCGCGGCCGGGACGCCACCGTCGACGTGGAGCGCGAGAATCGCGTCGAGCGTGTCGTAGTCGACGCCGAACTCCTCCTCGTCGGTGTCGTAGTCGACCATCCCGCCGGTCGGCGTCTTCTGGACGAGCGACTCGTCGACGCCGAGGTAGGCGGCGACCTGTCGGACCTGCTGTTTGTACAGGTTGCCCAGCGGGTTGCAGTCGACGCCGCCGTCGCCGTACTTCGTCACGTAGCCGGTGGCGAGTTCGGCGCGGTTGCCCGTCCCGACGACGAGCTTGTTCTCGTAGTTCGCGACGAGGTAGTTGAGCGTCATCCGCACGCGGGCGCTCGTGTTGCCGACGTACCGGCCCTCCCAGCGGCCCTCGGAGTCGCTGTCGGACCCGGCGTCGTACGTCTCCAGCAGTTCGTCGACTGCGTCGTCGATCTCGAGCACGTCGTAGGTGATGCCGAGGTCCTGTGCGACCCGTTCGGCGTCGCTCATGTTCTCGTCGGTGTTGACCGCCTTCGGGAGCAGGAGGCCGTGGACCGAGTCGGCTCCGAGCGCCTCGACCGCCAGATGCGCGACGGTCGTGCTGTCGACGCCGCCCGAGAGGGCGACGAGCGCGCCGTCGACAGCCGCCGCGTCGACTCGCTCCCGGATGAACTCGGTGAGGTCGTCGACCTGTGCACCGAGCTCCTCGTCGGAGTACCGGAGGTCGATGGGTCGGATCTCGTCTCGTGTCTGCTGGTGGAGACTCGCCATGATGGCCAATGCGTCGTCGCGGAAGACAGAAAAGCCACACGAAGCGTGTACGCGGCGTTTGGTGGGTGATAGAGTGGACCACAGTCGAGGAGAGCTGACCGGTCCGAGTCGCTTCGCTCCCCGGTTCGGTCACGAAGAAGTCCGCTCTCCCCGATTTGAACTCACTCGCTCCCGCTGGTCGCTCGCTGCACAAATCGGTCGAGGAGTCCTTCACACTCGTCGCCGCTCGCTCCGCTCACGAGTGATGAGGTTCAGTCCGCTCTCCCCGATTTGAATACGCCGAGACGTGCTCGCTTCGCTGCGCGCGTCTCGTCTCTTCAAACGGGTCGAGAACGACGTTTTCGCCGTTCACTGGCTCGGTCGCTTCGCTCCCTCGCGTGGTTCGCGGGAAAAGTCCGCTCTCCCCGATTTGAACGGGGGGCAAGTCGATCTACAGTCGACTGCTCTGCCAGACTGAGCTAAGAGCGGTCTACCCGAAATCAGCAGACGGCTGGATTTAATCCTTGTCTTTCGGGGCGACGGGGGCACGTATGACGGGCGTAAGAAGATTAATATGGAATCGTGGGTAAGCGAACGTATCGAATGAGCAAGATAACGTTCCGCGCGGACGACGACCTCGTCGACCGCCTCGAGGCGTGTGACGCCTCCAAGAGCGAGGTGATGCGCGAGGCGCTTCGCGCACATCTCGACGAGGTGTCCGCGGAGAGCGTTCGCGCCCCCGAGGCCACTCTGGAGGCGACCATCGACGACACGCTCGACGCGCTCGTTCGCGAGCGCGTCGACGCGATGCTCGAACAGCGACTCGACGCGCGGGGCGCTGGCCAGACACGTCGGCCGCAGCCACCACAGGATATCAACGTAAACGTGACTGTCGAGGGCGAACGCGCCGCTCCCCGGTCGGAAGACGAGACGCACGCGGCAGACGCGACCGGCGACCAGAATGCGTCCGTCGGCGCGTCTGACACGGACCAGGGGCGTAAACAGTGCTCTGGCTGTGGGACGGGGCTCGACGAGTCGGCCGTCTACTGCTCGAACTGCGGCGAGAAGGCCACACACCGGGTGTTCTGCGACTGCGGCGACGAACTCCGCTCGGACTGGGCGTTCTGCCCGGGCTGCGGTCGTCGGACGCCAGCGGCGGACGTGCTAGAGCGCTCGTAAACGCCGTAGACGCGGGAATTCCTCCCTGTTTACGTTGGTGTGAGGGGTAGCGTCTTACGACTGTCCAAAGTTTTATTACATCCCGATGTATGCAAACACCTGCGTAAGACAACCGTCTTACACGGGGTTGTTGCGGGCGTATGCCCGCGCCGTACTGCGGTTTGCCCCGTGTCGGACCCTGGGCCGTCGTGACACGCGGCTCGGTGTCTTACCAGGGGAATACGACAAAATGGAGCGTGTGACACTACGGATTCCGAAGCAGCAGATCGAGGAGGTTGAGCGCATGGTCGAGACCGGGGAGTACCCGAATCGCAGCGAGGCGATTCGTGCCGCCGTTCGCGACATGATCAACGAAGACAACACCGAGCGCCGCGACAAGAAGCGGCCGTGGGCGAGGGCCTGAATGCAGGACATCGTCAACTCGGCGCTCGAAAACGCCGAGAAAGAGCAACAGAAACGCTCTGACTCGAGCGGGAACGACGTCGACGAGTTCGGCGACCCCCGCATCGTCATCGTCGGCTGCGGTGGCGCGGGGAACAACACCGTCAACCGCCTGTACAACATCGGCGTCGACGGCGCTGACACCATCGCCATCAACACCGACAAACAGCACCTCAAGATGATCGAGGCCGACACGAAGATACTCGTCGGCAAGTCGCTCACGCAGGGGCTGGGTGCCGGTGGCGACCCGTCGATGGGCGAACGCGCCACGGAGATGGCGCAGGGCACCATCAAGGACGTGCTCGGCGAGGCGGACCTCGTGTTCGTCACCGCCGGCATGGGTGGCGGTACGGGGACCGGTGCGGCACCGGTCGTCGCCGACATCGCCAAAGAGCAGGGCGCGATCGTCGTCGGGATGGTCTCGACGCCGTTCAACGTCGAGCGCGCCCGCACGGTGAAGGCCGAGGAAGGGCTGGAGAAACTCCGCAACGCCGCGGACTCCATCATCGTCCTCGACAACAACCGCTTGCTCGACTACGTCCCGAACCTGCCCATCGGCAAGGCGTTCTCCGTGATGGACCAGATCATCGCCGAGACCGTCAAGGGCATCTCGGAGACCATCACCCAGCCGAGCCTCATCAACCTCGACTACGCCGACATGACCGCGATAATGGGTCAGGGCGGCGTCGCCGTCATGCTGGTCGGCGAGACACAGGACAAGAACAAGACCCAGGAAGTGGTCAAGGACGCGATGAACCACCCGCTGCTGGACGTGGACTACCGCGGGGCGACCGGCGGCCTCGTCCACATCACCGGCGGCCCGGACCTCACGCTGAAAGAGGCCGAGGGCATCGCGCAGAACATCACCGAACGGCTCGAAGCGGACGCGAACGTCATCTGGGGCGCGCGTATCCAGGAGGAGTACAAGGGCAAGGTGCGCGTCATGGCCATCATGACGGGCGTCCAGTCTGCTCAGATCCTCGGACCGTCGACCCAGAAGCAGGCCGACGCCTCCCGCGAGGCCATCAACGGTGGCGGTGCGACGTCGTCGCAGTCGAACGACTTCAACTCCGGTGGCGGCGAGGTCAACTTCGGCGAGACCGACGGCGGGCGCAGCGAAGTCGAGAAGAACAACGGTCTCGACGTCATCCGATAGACCCCACTTCTTCCCACCTGTTCTCACACCGTCGAGCGACGGCGCTCGGTCTCAGGCGACCGCTCTCGACTCCACTCTCGCTTTCAGCGCCTCGTTCATCTGTACGAACCCGCGCTCGGTCGAGTCGCCCAGCCACCAGTTGACGGGGCGGACGAGCACCCCCGAGAACCGCTCGGCGTGGACGAGTCGTGTCCTGCCGTCGGGTCGCTCGGTGAGCGTAAACGTGTGTTCCCCGTCGTAGAGTCCGTTTACGCCGAGTGTACCGCGCCAGCGCAACTCGCGCCCGTCGGCGACGAGGACCTCGGGCGTCATCGTCACCGCCGGTTTGCCGGGCGGCGTCAGGTGGACGGTCACCCGCTCGCCGGCGACCGGCCGCTTCTCGATGGTCATGAACGGGTTCCACTCCTCGTAGCGCTCGACGTCCATCAGCACCTCCCACACCGCCTCGGGCGGGGCGTCGATGTCGACGCTCGTCTCGACGTGATTCACGCGACTGGTTGGATAGCGGAGGGGATAAACACGCCTGAAACCCCACGAGAGCGTCTCTGTCCGGTGGACGTGCGCCGTCAGTCGCTCTCGACTTCGGCGTCCGTGCCCGTCTCGACGCCCGCGTCCGCCTCGTGGACCGCGTCGACGAGTTCGCACTTTCTACACAGGTCGCGGGTCGTGGTCGCGCCACAGCGTTCGCACTCCCCGAGGTCCGGGCCGTCGCCGTCGCCGCGGTACTGCTCGGCGACGATGCGGGCGAACTCCTCGTACCCGGCCATGATGGAGTGGCGCGTGCCGGGGTGGTTCTCCTCCAGGTTCAGGAGCAGTTCCTGAATCTCGCCGCGGTAGGCCTCCGAGGAGTGGGGGCACTCGGCCATGTGCGTCGGTAGGTCCCGGAGGTGGGCGTACAGCGCCACCTCCTTCTCGGGGACGTCGCGGAGCGGTTTCGCCCGCGGCACGAACTCGTCGGCGTGTTCCTCGCCCCGGTCCTCAAAGCCGCCCAGGGAGGCGTCGAAGTGCTTCGCCATCTGGCGCAGGTCACCCGAGAACACGTTCATCAGCGCGGTCTGGGCCTCGTCGTCGAGGTTGTGGCCCGTCAGCAGTTTGTCGGCGTCCAGCGCCTCGGCGTACCGCGAGAGCACGTCCCGGCGGAACACGCCGCAGTACGCGCAGGGGGCCATCCCCTCGGGGTCCTCGCGGGCCACGTCGTCCATGCGGAGGCCGAACTCCTCCTCGTAGCTCACCACCTCGTGACGGATATCGAGGTCGTCGGTCAGCGAGAGGCAGGCGTCGAGGGACTCGTCGCGGTAGCCCTCGATGCCCTCGTGGATGGTCAACGCGACGAGTTCGACGCGGGGATCCTCCGCGAACGTCTCGTGGAGGATCTGCGTGAGGACGACGCTGTCCTTCCCGCCCGAGAGGCCGACGACCCACGTCTGAGGGTCCTCGGGCGTCGCGTCGTCCGGCAGGAGGTTGTCGTCGCGCACCCGTCGCCGGACGCGCTTCTCGACCGACCGACAGAAGTGCGACTCGCAGAGATGCAGTCCGGAGTAGGCGGCGTGCATCACCGCCGGTGCGCCACACTTCTCACAGTCCATGGGCGGCGTTGCGGGGCGAACGGGATAACCCCCGCGTTCGCTCCGCGACGCTACAGTCTGGGTTCCCGTCCGCCGTGGGCGTCGTACGCCCGGAACACGAGTGCGCCGAGGAGGGTGATGAGGATGGAGAACGCCGCGACGCCCGCGGCGATGGTCGGCCGCGAGCGGAGCAGTTCCACGAGCACGGCCGCCCAGGCCGCGAGGAGGAACGCGTCGAGCGGTCTCGGGGCGAAGCGGTCGCGCCGTTCGCGCCACTGCTGGGGGAGTCGCCAGTCGGTGATGGTCCGAACCACCGGGGGGCCGACGGCGGCGGCGCTCGTCGCCACCGCCAGGTCGAACGCGACGAGGCCGAACACGACGCCGGCCCCGAACACGCCCGGACCCAGGCTGACCCCCTGCGCCACGACCGGGTTCATACTCGCCCGTTAGTAATCTGGGACTTAAATCTCGTGGCTTTCAGCCGCGCCGTCTGACAGTTTCGCTGACGGCTGTCGGCCGTTCGTCGGACTCGTTCTCGCCGTCGTGTACGTCGGTCGCTCGTTGCAGGCTGCCGTCGGCGAGAGAAACCCACTTCGGCCGTCGCGCGCTACCTGGGGTATGGACGAGTTCTCACGCGCGGCGGCGGTCGACCGGGTCGAGCGCCTGCTCGACACCGTCGACGACGACCCGATGCCCGTCCCCGTCCGCGAGGTGTGGGTGTACGGGGACATCACGCTCGGCGTCGACCCCATCGACCGCCTCGACGTCTACGTCACGAAGGACCTGCTGTTCGGGAAGGACGCCGACCGCGAGGCCGAGTTCCGCGACGCCCACGGCGTGCAGGGCGTCGGCAAGACGGTCTCCGCGGAGTGGGCCGAGCAGTTCCCCGAGTACGTCCGGGCGAACCACAGCGGCCACGCGGCCCCCGAGAAGTGCCTCGCCGCCCACCTGCTCGACGAGGACGAACCGGTCCACCTCGAAGTGTGCAACAGCGGGTTCGAGTCGAACGTCACCCAGCGACTGAATGGTGCGCAGGCCCGCGGCGACTACGAGCAGATCCTCGACCCGCGCGGCGCGTGTCTCTGGGTCGACGGCACGCGCAGCCAGGACACCCTCGACAAACTCCGGGCGGGCGACCTCGTCCTCCCGACGCTCCCGGACGCCCTGGCGATGCTCGGTATGGACGACGACGAGGCGCAGGAGGCGGCGACCGCCGTCCAGCGCTACCGCGAGCGTCAGGAGGGGACGTCGGTCCGCGGCGACGTGGTCTGACGCGTCACCCAACTGTCGGGCCGCCCCTCGGTCAGCGGAGCGCCGCCGGCCCGTCCGCCAGCGACGCGAGCACGGCGTCGAGGTGGATATCGCGTGACGGGGAGGCGAACAGCTCGTGGCCGCCCTCGTACGCGACGCGGTTCTCGGCTGGCGTCCGCTCCTCGATGGCCGACGCGCTCACCACCTGGTCCGTCGGCGTGTAGAAGACGCTCGTCCGGTCGGCGTCGAACGGCGGGAGCCGGTGCTGTGCCCACCTCGCCTCCCGGAGGAACGTCGGCGCTGCGGCCCGCGGACTGTCGGCCACGCGCTCGTCCGTCGCCAGCTCGCCGAGCATCTCGCGCTCGGCGGGTGACGGGAGGATGGGCGTCGAGACGGGGAGCTTCGACAGGTACTCCACGACCGGGTTGTCGAGGCGTTCGTGGAACCCCCACCACGGGCTGAGGTGGACTTTCCACGTCGGGTCGTCGAGGAACTCGCCGATGAGACCGCCCGTCGAGTGGGTGAGCAGGCGGTACTCGTCGAGCGGTTCGACGGCCTCGGCGACCGGGTCGAGCCACTGCGACCGGAAGTCGGTCACGACGGTCGGTAGCTGGAACCCGTGGACCCGATAGCCCTCGTCGACGACCTGGTCGACGAGCCACTGGACCGTCTCGTGTCGGAAGCGATTGCCCCAGCCGAGAACGAGGACGAGGTCACGGTCCCCCTCGCCGAACCGTCTGACGTGCATGGTCGTCCGTCTCCCGGCCGGGACTTGTACCTGCGGGCTTCGTCCGACGGCGCTCCCCTCGCCCCTCGCGACACGATACGACGGCTCAACGCTCTTCCCGGAGGCGGGTGTCGTGTGCGACGATGGCTGACCAGACTCGGACGACACGACGACGACTGCTCGCCGCGGGCGGTGGCTCGCTCGCCGCACTGACCATCATCGCTGGCTGTGCGGGCCCTGGCGGGGGCGAAGGTGAGGAGGGCGGTGAAGGCGGCGAGGGCGGCGAAGGTGGCGAAGGTGGCGAAGGCGGCGAGGGCGGCGAAGGTGGCGAAGGTGGCGAAGGCGACGAGGAGGGCGGGGGCGGTATCGGCGGTGACGAGGGGGAAGAGGGCGAGGGCGGCGACGCCCTGAGCGGACCACCGTCCTGACGGTCGGTACCCCTCGCCGAGCACGTCGAACACCGTCGCGTCGGTCACCGGCCTGCACGTCACGCTCCTCTGGAGTCGGGCGCGGAGTCGCCCTCGCCGGTCGGGACGCGACCGACGGTGACGAAGAACGGCACCGTCTCGCGTCGCCGGTACGTCCCCGCCGTCATCGCCTCGACCACGTCGCGGCCCATCTCCCGCCACTCGTGACGGAGCGCCTCGAACGCGTCCTCGCTCATCCCACCATCCAGCAGCGTCTCGCGCTGGTCGTCGAGACGCGACGCGGTCGCCTTCCGCTTGGCACCCTCCAGCGCCGACTCGTCGTACGGCGGCTCGACCGTCCGAACGTGGTCGTGTCTGCGCGTCTCCACGTCGACCAGCCCCGCCTCGCGGAACAGGTCGGGGGCCGCGCCGAGCGTCACGTCCGTCGGGACGCCGTCGACGAACCGCTCGCGAGCGCGGGCGGTGAGGCGCTCCTCGGCCGCGACGCTCGACTCCACGGTGACCGCCGCGTTGTCGGGTTCGACCGCCGCGACCAGGTCCGAGGAGGCCCGCTGGAACTCCTCGACGGCCGCCAGCGGGTCGGGGAGGTTGATGAGCAGCGCCTGACAGACGACGAGGTCCGCCCGCGCGTCCGCGACGGGCAGGGAGAGCGCGTCGGCGAGCACCGGGTGGACGGGGTCCGGTACCTCCGCGAGCAACGCCGGGTCGCGGTCCAGTCCGACGACCTGCGCGTCGGCGGGCGTCTCGCTGGCGAGCACTGACGAGAGCTTCCCGGTGCCACAGCCGACGTCCAGCACGACCGACCGCTCGGCCAGGTCGAGGGGAGCGAGCGCCTCGCGGTCGCCGGGCGACCACATGCCGCGTCGCGTGTCGTCGAGGTAGTCGGCGGAGAACCGGCGCATTCGCTCGTCCTGTGTGAGCGGGGGGCAAAACGGTGTGGTTCCGCGGTCAGTCGTCGGTGCTGGTCACCGGCCGGTTCCGGTCGGCAGGTCGTAGCGCAGCAACGCGTAGCCCAGCACCACCGCCACGACCAGTCCGACGAGGTCCCACTGGTCGACACCGCGGGCGGCCACGCCGACGGCGGTCACCTCCAGCATCGCGGCCAACACCGCGCTCGCCCCGACGAACTGTACCCACTGTCGGCGCGAGTCGAGACGCGACCGGATGGCGACGGCGACGAGCGTCCCGACGAGGAACGGGAGTGCGACCAGCGTCGCGGCGGACGCCAGCGTCCCGATACCGACGAGGGCTGCGAACTGGCCGACGCTGAGCGCGAGCAGGGCGAGGAACACGCCCGCGGCCAGTAGCACCGCGAACGGGAACTCCGAGTCGGAGGGCATGGCAGGGGTGTTCGGGTGCTCGCCACTTAGCGATTTGTTCCCCGCTCGTCTTCCCGAGACGGGTCGTTCCCTTCGGTCACTTGCCGTCTCGCAACTCCTCACGGTTCGCGTTGCTCACCGTTCGAACACTCGGGATTCTCCTTCGCTTCGCTCAGTCCGAATCCCGCAACTCGCGGGTCGCTGCCGCTCCCCGCTCGTCTTCCCGAGACGATTCGCTCGCTTCGCTCACGAATCGTCTCGCAACTCCTGTACCCGCTCGATGTTCCACGCGAAGCTCTTGCCGTTCTCCGTCGGCGTCTCCAGCACGAACGGACGGTCACGCACCCGCGGCTCGTTCACGAGCGTCTCGAACCCCTCGACGCCGATCTCGCCCTCGCCGATGTGGGCGTGCTCGTCCTTGTTGGTACCACAGCCGTGTTTCGAGTCGTTGAGGTGGAAGTACGCGAGGTCGTCGAGACCGACCACGTCGTCGAACTCGGTGAGGGTGTCCTTGACGCCCTTGGCCGTCGAGAGGTCGTAGCCCGCCGCCCACGCGTGGGCGGTGTCGACGCAAATCTCCAAATCGTGGCTGCAGTCGTCGAGCACCTGCGCGAGGTGCTCGAACTGGCCGCCGAGTTTCGTCCCGCTGCCCGCGTCGGACTCGACGAGGATGGTGACGTCCTCGGGGACGGTGAGTTCGTCCAGCGCGCTGGCGGCGTTGGCGAGGCCGCCGTCGACGCCCGCGCCGGTGTGCGCGCCGAGGTGCACGTTGACGTACGGGACACCGAGTCGGTCGGCGGCGTCGAGTTCCTGCTGCATCGAGTCGATGGACTTCTCGCGCAGGTCGTCCTTGGGGGTACAGAGGTTGACGAGGTACGACGCGTGGATCATCCACGGGCCGACGTCGTTCTCGTCGGACAGGGCACGGAACGCCTCGACGTCCTCCTCGTCCGCGGGCGTGTGCTTCCACACCTGCGGCGAGTGGGTGAATATCTGCCCGCAGTTCCCGCCGAGTTCGACCTGTTCGTCGACCGCGTTCTGCACGCCACCCGAGATGGAGGTGTGTGCACCGACTCTGAGCATATGCTCCTCGCTAGGAGTTTGTGGACATAGTGACTTCGGAACGTGACCCGCTGCGTCCACCGTCTCGACGGCGTCGGTCGAGAGGACCTGCTGCGTGCCACGTGGGACTCTGAACCGACCGCTTCAGACGCTGGCCGTCGGCTCGATAGACACGCTGCCCGTGTTCGGGAGGTCCAGCAGGTCGTCCAGACGAGCCCCGAGCCTGGGGAGTTGCTCCCCCGGAGCGACCGTCATCTCCTCGCTGTCGAACTCGACGGCGTCCGCGTCGGCGAGTTTCGGGAGTGCGCAGTGGTACAACCGCGTGGCGACGCGCTCCGTGTGGGCCTCGGCGTCGGTGCCGTCGGGAGCCACAGCCGGGTCCAGTCGAACGAGTTCCGCCGCGAGCCCCTCTACGCTCCACGTCTCGTCGACTTCGAGCAGGAGCGCGACGACCTGCCGCCGGGTCTTCGTCCCGAGAAGCGCGAGTGCCGTGTCCGCTGAAACTTCGTATGTCATTGTGTTCTTGTACTCAAGACCAACACACAGCTGGGTAAGACACGTCCCTAAAGGGTTAGGGCTGGCTCGACCGCATCCGGCGGACACCTCTCGCGGGTCACGTCCAGCGGTCGGATGCCGAGTCGACGGAGTCTTCGACTGGTCGGGGACGCTACGCTCGTTCCAGCGGGTCGACGCGGTCGCGGTTCCACGCGTCGCTGTCGAACTTCTCGCGGGCGATCTCCCGTGCTCGCTCGTGTTCGGCGTCGGTCCACGACCCCTCCTCTGCGTCCGCCCACGCGCCGAGCGCGGATTCGAGCGTCTCGACCGCCTCCTCTCGCGAGAGGTCGGCGTGTTCGTCGATGCCCGTCACGCGCTCGCGGAACGCGTCGGGACCCACGCTCGGGTCGGTGAAACACGGCAGGGTGCGTTCGGGGCACGAAGAGAAGGTGAGCGACCCGTGCTGGATGACGCTGTTGCGGCGGCGGTACTGGGCGTTGCCCGAGAGCTTCCGGCCCTCGTACACCACGTCGTGGGCCGGGTGGAGCTCCCTGAGGTAACACGCGGGTTCGTACAGTTCGGGGTACGACTCCTCGGCGAACCCGGCGGGGACGCCCATCTCGGCACAGGCCGTGAGGAGCGGTTCACACAGCAGGTCGTACGTCTCCATCAGGTCGCCGGGTAGTTCGCTCGCGGGCGCGATGGTCGAGTAGGAGATGTCGCCGAACTCGTCGTGGTAGATGGCCCCACCGCCGGTCGGTCGCCGCACCACGTCGATGCCCTCGCGTTCGCAGAACGCCCAGTCGATATCCTCCGGGTCGTTCCGGTAGCCCAGCGAGAGCGTCGACGGCGACCACTGGTAGACGCGGACGGTCCGGGGGCCGCCCGCGGCGGCCGTCTCCGCGGCGACGGCGTCGTAGGCCATGCAGAGCGGGCCGGGCAGTGACTCCTCGCGGATGAGTCGCCACTCCCGGTCGGCGAGCGCGGGACCGTCGCTCGCCTCGTCCTCGGCGGTGCCCCCCGCGCTGTGAGCGTCGTCAGCGCCGCGCGCGTCGGTCATACCGTCCGTAGCGAGGAGTGGGGGGAAAGCGGTTGCGCCCGGTCGCTCCCGTCGGCTCTCGGCGAGTCGAAATCACTGCACGCGATGCCCCTCCGACAGCCCGTCAGGGAGCCAGCTAAAGAGCGTTTTAGCGAGAACTTATCCGGCGAGCGCCCACAGTGAGAGTATGGACAACGTGCTGAAGACCGGGACGACGACGGTGGCGCTGAAGGCCACCGACGGCGTCGTCCTCGCGGCCGACCGCCGCGCCTCCCTCGGTGGTCGGTTCGTCGCCAACAAGAACGCCATCAAGATCGAACCGGTCCACGACCGCGCGGCCGTCACCATCTCCGGGTCAGTCGGCGGCGGGCAGGGCTTCGTCCGACAACTCCGCGTCCAGGCCGACCTCTACGAGACCCGGCGCGGCCGCCCGATGAGCATGGACGCGCTGGCCCAGACGGCCGCCAACATCATCCGCGGGATGCAGGCCCAGCCACTGCTCGGCGGTGTCGACCTGCCCCACTCCGACCGCTCGACCATGCCCGGAACGCCCGAGGACGACGCGGACGCCGGCGAGCCCCGGGTCTTCTCGATAGACGGCGCGGGCGGCGTGATGGAGGACGACTACACCGCCAGCGGCAGCGGGATGACCGTCGCGACGGGGACGCTCGAACGCCTCTACGACCCCGAGATGAGCGTCGAGGAGGCCGTCGAGGTCGCCGCGGAGGCCGTCGCCGCCGCCAGCGAGCGTGACACCGCCTCCGGAAACGGTATCACTGTCGCGCGTATCACTGCCGACGGCGTGCACCAGGACAGCTACGACGACACGGAGGAGGTCCTCGCATGATGGGGAACAACGACCGGCAGGCGTACGACCGTAACTCGAACATCTTCTCGCCGGACGGACGGCTCTACCAGGTCGAGTACGCCCGCGAGGCCGTGAAACAGGGCTCCGCGAGCGTCGGCATCCGGACGAACGACGGCGTGGTGCTGGCGGCCGCCCGTCGCGTCCGCTCGCCACTGCTCGAAGAGCGCAGCGTCGAGAAACTGCACAAGGTCGACGACTTCCACGGCGTCGCCAGCGCGGGTCACGTCGCCGACGCCCGCCAACTCGTCGACGTCGCCCGTCGCGCGGCACAGGTCGAGCGCCTGCGCTACGGCGAGTACATCACGACCGAACAGCTGACGACCGAGATATCCGAGCACATCCAGGAGTACACCCAGTCCGGCGGCACCCGGCCGTACGGCGCGGCGCTGCTCATCGCGGGCTACGCCGACGGCGACCCGCGCCTGTTCGAGACCGACCCATCGGGGACGGCCATCGAGTGGCAGGCGACCGCCATCGGCGGCGGCAGCGACCGCATCCGCGAGGAACTCGAAGAGCAGTACGACCCCGAGATGGGTATCGAGGACGCGGTCGCCCTCGCCGAGGACGTGTTGACCGACGAGGACGACGACGAGGGCGCTCGCCCGACCGTCGCCGTCATCACGAAGGACGGCTTCGAGCCGCGCGACACGGACGAGTAACGCCTTCGACACGCAGTACGACACCTCTTCTCGGTCGCGTTCGCGCGAGCGCCTCTCTTCGGCTACGTCGGACGCGGCGCTGAGTCAGTCGATAGCCTCGTGCCGCGAGCGCATCATCTCATTTCACAGAACGTATTTGATCGCGCGGGTTTTCGAGGTGTGTGATGCCCTCCCGACGCAGATTCGTTCGACTGAGCAGCACCGCAACACTCGCTTCTCTCGGAGGGTGCGCCATGCGTGAGGACCAGTCAAATCGAACCACAAGTGCGAATAGAGCGTCTACGCGTACGGCGGCTGATAGCACCGACCGCATCGAAATCGTCGTTATCAACAGTCGTCAGACTTCGTTCGATGTCAATCTCACCGTCACCAGCGAACAGGAGCAGGTGTTTCGGCAGACAGCCCACGTCGGTGCGAACGGCGGCAAAGAAGTCCTCTCTCCAGATATCAACGAACAGGGAATCTACGAACTCACAGTCACACTGTCCGATGAGGACAAACACACTCGTCGCTTCTCTATCGGAGAAGAACAGCTTCGAAACGGGTTTGGCATCGAAATCGGTGAAGAGATTCGGCTATTGGTAGAAGAGTGATGCTCAGGACGGCAGAAATACGGAGGGAATGAACCTGTACGGAACGTCTCGATGAATCTTCGATGTACTCTGAAACACTCACGCTCTACGTCCATCGACAGAGCCGAACGAGCGACGTGCGCTGTGGGGCGTTCTCCGTCGTCGTGGCCGACGAAGCTGGTCGCTCACGGGCAGACGCAGTCGCGTTCACCCGCAGGTCCCCGCTGCAGTCGTCGTCAGGTGGCCGATGGGATTGATGCGGGAGGGCCGTCGGACCGCTCAGACGAGCGTGTCGCCCAACGTGGACAGCACGACGATGCTCCACACGAGGACGCCGACGCCGTAGAACAGGAGGACGAACCGGAGTGAACCATCCGTAATCGCCTCGGGGAAGAACCCCGTGCCATCGGCCACCAGTTCGGCCTCTTCGGCGTTCGAGCCGAAGTTCGTCTGCCCGGCCGCGCCGCCGCCGAGCGCCGCGAGCACGACCCCGCTCCCTGCTAACGCGAGCATGTACAGTCCGGAGTGCGTCGCGAGGTACACCGCTCCGACCGTGAGGAGGGCGAGGAGACCCGTGTGGAGGAGCAACGGTTTCAAGAGTGGCTTGAGGTTCATGGGGGACTATTGTACCACGCGATTGTGTTGCCAACATAATATTTCTTTGTGCCCGTAGTGGCACGCTCGCGGTCGGTGACAGACCCACGCTCTCCGGCTCTCGTTCGCAGGCCACACCTTGACTCCCGTCACGACCGGATGTTGAGGTATGGTAGAAGAGCGCAATCTGGACGGGGCAGTCGCGATCGTCACTGGTGCAGCGGGCGACATCGGTGGAGGAATCACGCGCGAACTGGCGAAGGCCGGGTGTGATATCGCCATCGCCGACCTCGGCGTCTCGGAGGACGCCGCCGGGGACGACGCGAAGCCGGACAACCACGAGCACGCTACCGACCTTGCCGCCGACCTCGAGTCCCTGGGGGCGGAGACGCTCGTCGTCGAGTGCGACGTCACCGACGCAGCACAGGTCGAGGAGATGGTCGAGACGACCGTCGACGAGTTCGGCAAGCTCGACATCCTCGTGAGCAACGCGGGTATCATCACGTACTCGCCGGTCGAAGAGTTGGACGAGGACGAGTGGGACGCCGTCATGGACGTCAACACGAAGGGGGTGTTCCTCTGCGCGCGTGCGGCCATCCCACATCTGAAAGAGGGCGGCACCATCATCAACACCGCTTCGATAGCGGGCGAAATCGGCGCCGAGGGGATCGCCCACTACTCCGCGTCGAAACACGCCGTCATGGCACTCACGAAGACGCTCTCGCTTGAACTCGCCGAGGACGACGTAACGGTCAACGCCATCTGCCCCGGCATCGTCGACACGCCGATGTGGCGCGACGTGCTCACCCCCGGAACCGGTGAGGCGTACGAGGACACGATTCAGCGTGCCATCCCGCTCCACCGCGACCAGAAGCCCGAAGATATGGGCCGTCTCGCGGTCTTCTTCGCCAAGAACCGCAACATCACCGGCGAGGCAGTCAAGATAGACGGCGGCATCACGCAGGACGTCCTCTGAGCGGTCCGGATTCGCCGACTGGGAGACGACTCCTCCTCGGTCGGAGTGCTCGTTGGCGGGACCTCGTATCGATAAGGACGGTACTGCTTTCGTAAGCGCTAGGCGGCAACTGGCCGTGTTCTCGGTCTCTCGACTCCGCTCACCGACTGGCTGGGTGCTCTCGTCGGCTCTCTACGACGCCGACTGCGTCTGTCGGTCCGTCTCGACGACGGTCCCGTCCGCGCCGACCAGCACCGACAGCGTCTCGGCGTCGAGCGTCGTCGCCACCCGGACGCACCACGGGTCGTCCGACAGCACCCGCTCGGCCCACTCCTCGCCGACGTTCCAGATGGGCCGGTCGCGCAGGTCGACGCCGTGGTCGTGGTAGAACGAGACGACCGCCGGGTGGTCGAGCACCGCCAGCGTCACCGGACAGCGCAGGGCGTAGCCGCAGGCCGAACACGAGAGGTCGATGCGGGTGAGTGGCGTGCCGTCGCCCTGGTCGTCGCCGGTGTCTGTCTCGTCGGTGTACTCGATACGGCCACGACTCGCCCCGCCGCACTCCGGGCAGGTGCCGTCCGCGAGCAACCCGACGCGGTGGCGGTAGAGGCTGTCGAGCGCCCGCGGGAGGGCGTCGTCGTCGTGGCTACGGAATCCGCCGGGCGGGAACCCCAGCGAGAGGACGGTCTGCTCGCACGCCGAGCAGGTGATGGCGACGGTGTTGTCGTGTGCGCCGGCACGGAGCCCGGGACCGTCACCCGCGGCCTCGCCGTCCTCGCCGTCCGCCGCGGCCCCATCTCCGCCCGCCCCGCAGAACGGGCACGGGTCGGCGACCGGGACGGGTTCGCGGTCGACACTCTCGGTGTAGGTGCCGGAGGCGATGGCGCGGGCCATCCGTACCCCGGCGTCGGTGAGCGCGTACCCCTCGTCGGTCTCGCGGAGGTAGTGGCCGGTCAACTGCCGGAGGTGGTAGGCGAACCCGGCGGAGGTGTCCGCGCCGCTGGCCTCGAACAGCTCCGAGAAGCGCCGTCGCGTCGGCACCCCGTCGTCGAGGAGGGCCGCGAGCGTCCGCGTCCGGACCTCGTTGCCCAGCGGCGCGAACGCCTCGCTGGGGTCTGGTCCGTCGGCGGTCGTCTCCGCGTCGACACGCTCGCTCTCGGTCATGCCCCGGCGTAGGCCAGCGCCCCGTATAAGTAGTCCGCCGAGCGCATTCCCCCGCCTGTCGTCCGCTTCCGCCAGAACTCGGACGATTCGAGACTACTGGCGTCGGTACTCCATCTCCGTCGTCACCTGCTCCGCGACGTCCGTACCACCGAACCGCTCGACGAGGTGCAACGCGAGGTCGATGCCCGACGTGACGCCGCCAGCGGTCACCACGTCGCCGTCGTCGACGACCCGTTCCTCGCGCACGTCCACGTCGAACTCGCGCAGGTCGTCCAGCGCGCCCCCGTGGGTGACCGCGGGTCGCCCGTCGAGGACGCCCGCGTGAGCGAGAATCATCCCGCCGGTGCAGACCGACGCGACGATGGCGTCGGTGTCAGCGATTCGGGCGACGGCGTCGGGCAGGTCACCCTGCTCGACCTGCGCCCACGCACCCGCCGAGGAGCGGTCGTTCCACCCGCCGCCGGGGACCACGAGGAGGTCCGGGTCCGAGAGGGTGCCGTCGACACCGACTCGGAGGCCGTGGCTCGCGGTGACCGTCTCGCGGTCGTCCAGCGTCACGAGCGTCGGCGGGAGGTCGGCACCCGCTCGCGTCGCGTTGGCGAACACCTCGAACGGCCCGATGGCGTCGAGTTCGTCGAACCCCTCGTACAGCACGATTTGCACGTCCATAGCGAGGAGAGGGAACGCGAGGACATGGCTGTTGGTACCCGGGTAGCCTGCGCGGATGTCTTGCGCAGGTGGCCCAGCCGCCAACCTGTCTCAGTCGTCGTCCGAGTACCCGCCCTCGGCGGTCGGGCCACAGAGTGCGTCGCAGGCGACGTCGGGCCGACCGTCGCCGCTGGTGTCGAGCGGCGAGTGCGGTTCGGCGGTCGGGGCGGGTCGTCGCTCCGTCCCCGGTCCCGTCGCGGGCAGGTAGACGTAGATGAGGCCGGTGATGACCGCCATCACGACGCCCGCGGCGACGGCGCTCGCGGGGTAGCCCGTGGCGGCGTAAGCGGTCCCCGCGAGCGCACCGCCGACGCCGGTGCCGACCTGTCCGACGCCGACGGTGAGGCTCATCAGCGAGCCTCGCTGGTTCCCGTCGGCGAGTTCGGTGAGGAGGGTGGTGAACGAACTCGCCCGCGAGGCGAACAGCCCCATGACGACGACGAACACGGCCGCGACGGCGACGAACCCACCCACCGCACCGGCGACCGGCGTGAGCGCCATGACGACGGCGATGCCGACGCTGGCGACGAGGATGACGCGCTTGCGCCCGAGCTGGTCCGAGAGGCTCCCCGCGACTGGACCGACCACGGCGTTCGACAACCCGCCGAGCAGGAACAGGAGCGCGATGGCTCCCGCCCCGACGAGCAGTTCGACGCTCAGCCACGTCGGGAGGAACGTGGTGTACAGCGCCGACCCGCCGAACATGAGGAAGAAGACGAGCGTCGCGGCGAGTATCTCCCGTCGCCGGAGGAGCGCGGCGTACTCGCCGACGAACGACCGGACGGTGAGTCGAGTGGTGGCGAGCGTCACGTCGGGCGCGGGCAGGAACGCCACGACGAGGCCGAACGCGACCAGGGTGGCGACGGCGAACGCGAGAAACGGCGCGCGGAAGCCGAACTCCGCCGCGAGGAGCGTCCCGATGGGGATACCAGCGATCTGTCCGGCGGCGAACCCGCTGATGACCCAGCCGTTGGCCCACCCGCGGCGTTCGGGCGGGAAGTAGTCGCCGACGTAGGCGATGGCCGCGCCGTTGAGGACGCCCCCGGCGACGCCAGCCAGCAGGCGGACGGCGAACAGGCCGAGGAAGTCCCCGGCCAGCCAGTGCAGTGCGAGTGCGCCCGTCATGAGTCCCGTCCCGGCGAGCAGGACGGGCCGGCGACCGATTCGGTCCGAGATGGGGCCGACGAGGAGCGCGAACGCGCCGACGGCGACGCTGTAGGCGGTGATGAGCGTCCCGAGCGCCGCCTCGTCGACGTCGAGTTGCGTCGCTATCTGCGGGATGATGGGGGCGATGAGCATCGCCTGGCTGCCGACGCCGAACACCAGCAGCCAGAGGGTGAACACGACCAGTCGCGAGTCCGGGCCGTCCCGAGGGGCCGGCGAGGAGTCGTCGGCTACTGCCACGCGACCTCCGCGCTACTGGTCCAGATCATGACGTTCGTAGGCGACACGGGGAGATAGCCTTCGCGTCACCAGCGCTGACACGGAGCTATATCGTCTCGCCGGTGCCACTGCGAACATGGCCGAGCGAACGCTCGAACTGGCGCTCAGCGACGAGGAGTACGACCGACTGACGGACGTGACCGACCACCCCGAGGAACTGGCCCGCGAGGCGGTGCTCCGTCGGGTCGAACTCGCGGAGTCGGTCGCGTTCACCCAGGGCGGTGGCTTCCGCGACCCCGACGGCTCGCTCGTCGCGGACGGCGAGACGCCACCGCCACCCATCGGGGCGCTGGTGGGCTTCGACGTCGACCACGTCGCCGGCGGCGAATCCCGTCTCACCCTGGAGGCGGGACCGGAACACGCCAACCCGATGGGGACGCTCCACGGCGGCGTCCTCTGCGACCTGGGCGACGCGGCGATGGGGACGGCCTACGCCAGCACGCTCGACTCCGACGAGTCGTTCACGACCCTGGAACTGAAGGTGAACTACCTCCGGCCGGTGTGGGACGACCGCCTGACCGCGACCGGCCGCGTCGTCTCCGGCGGGCGGACCGTCGGCCTCGTCGAGTGCGACGTCCACGACGAGGAGGACCGGCTCGTCGCGCGACTCTCCAGTACGTGTCTCACGCTCCGGGGCGAGCAGGCGTCGGGGCGCTGAACGGCGCTCCAGCGGGACGCGGAGCGTCGGCCCAGCGCCCAGCGCCGACCAGCCACGCCCGGTAACACTCGTGTCACCACCCGACGCCCGCGTCCGCGCCGACTGAAGTACGTCCGCGTTCTACCGACTACTATGCCCGAACGAATCCCCGGCATCCACCACGTCACCGCCGTCGCTGGCGACCCGAAGCGGAACTACGACTTCTACACGGACGTGCTGGGCCTCCGACTGGTCAAGCGGTCGGTCAACCAGGACGACCCATCGACGTACCACCTGTTCTACGCCGACAGCCGCGGGTCGCCCGGAACGAGCATGACGTTCTTCCCGTTCGCCGGCGCGACCAGCGGCACCGTCGGTGCGGGGCAGGTCGGCGTCACCGCCTTCCGCATCCCGGAGGGGTCGCTCGACTTCTGGGCCGACCGCCTCGACGAGCACGACGTCACCCGCGAGGAGCCGACCGAACGGTTCGGCGAGCGCGTCCTCCCGTTCGAGGACCCCGACGGCCTCCCGCTGGAACTGGTCGAGGGCGAGGACGCCGCCGACCCGTGGACCGAGCACGTCGACGCCGAGCACGCCATCCGCGGGTTCCACGGCGTCGCGCTGCTCGTCCGCGACACCGGCCCGACCGGCGAACTGCTGGAGACGATGGGGTACGAGCGGACGGAGGAGACCGACGAACGCGTCCGGTACGTCTCCTCGGGCGAACTCGGCGCGGTCGTCGACCTGATTCCCACGCAGCAGGCGGGGCGACCCGGCTACGGTACCGTCCACCACGTCGCCTTCCGGACGCCGACCGACGAGGACCAGCAGGCGTGGCGCGAGACGCTCGTCGACCTCGGGTTCGACCCGACGCCCGTCATCGACCGCGAGTGGTTCCACTCGGTGTACTTCCGCGGGGGCATCCAGTCGGCGAACACCGGCGGCGTCCTGTTCGAACTCGCGACCCACGAACCCGGTTACACCGTGGACGAACCGCTGGCGGAACTCGGCTCGTCGCTCGTCCTCCCGCCGAAGTTCGAGGCGAACCGCGAGCGCATCGAGGCGAACCTGCCCCCGCTGGCGCTCGACGACTGAGCGACGACCCGGACCGGCGCATCCCGGTCCTCCTCGATTCGGCTCGTCGCCCCCGGTCGTGTATCGACTCCCGGACCCGCGGCAAGGTTATCCTTCCAGACGACCTAGCACACCTGTAGTGCCAAAGGACTTCAGCGACGTCACCGGTCTCCCCGACGACCTCGGAATCGGGGACGACCTCGCACGAGCGGAACAGCACCTCACGGTTCGCGTCGAGAGCCGACGCTACGGGAAACCGATGACCATCGTCGGCGGGTTCGACGACGGCACCGTCGACCTCAAGGACCTCGCCTCGACGCTGAAACGTCGCCTCGCGACCGGCGGCACCGTCGAGAAGGACTCCAGGACCATCGAACTCCAGGGCGACCACGCCGACCGCCTCCCCGACGTCCTCCGCGACGAGGGGTTCCAGGTCGCCTGACGACTCGAACCGCCGATTTTCGCGCGCTCGACCGTTCTCTCGTCACTTCCTGCCGAGCGGTAGCTGACGCCTTCACGGCGATTCTATATCGCGAGATGCGATTTACTACCCCTCACACGGCGGACGCGCGGGGCTTTTCCCTGCGGCCCGTGAACAGCGGGTATGGTGCGGAACGTCGCCGATTTCTTCCCCGACCTCCAGACGGAGGACTTCTATCTGCTCTCGGGGCTCGAACACGGGATGCGCTTCTCCGAGTGGGTCGCCCAGGAGAAGCTCGCCGAGTTCGCCCGTCTCGACAGCGAGGAGGTCACCTACCGCCTCGACCGGTGTGAGGACCGGGAGCTGGTCGAACGCAAGACCATCCAGTATCTCGGCTTCCGACTCACGTTCGAGGGGTACGACGCGCTCGCGTTGCGGACGTTCGCCGAGCGAGACACCATCGAGGGGTTCGGCGCACCGCTCGGCGTCGGCAAGGAGAGCGACGTCTACGAGGTCCGGTCGTACAAACCGCTCGCGCTGAAGTTCCACCGCGAGGGGTACACCAACTTCCGCGAGGTACAGAAGGAACGGGACTACACCTCCGACAACAAGCACATCTCGTGGTTCTACACGGCCCGGAAGGCCGCCGAACGCGAGTACGAGGCGCTGGAGACGGTGTACCCGGACGTGCGGGTCCCCCGGCCCATCGACCAGAACCGCCACGCCATCGTGATGGAGAAGCTCTCGGGCGTCGAACTCTCGAAGGCGAAACTCGACCCCGAGCAGGCCGTCGGCGTCCTCGACCTGATACTCGACGAACTCGCCGCGGCGTACCGGGCGGGGTACGTCCACGCCGACATGAGCGAGTACAACGTGTTCGTCGACAGCGACGGCGTCACGATCTTCGACTGGCCGCAGGCCGTCCCCACCGACCACGAGAACGCAGACGAGTTCCTGGAGCGAGACCTGCGCAATCTGGTGGGCTACTTCGAGCGCAAGTACCCGAACCGGGTCGGCGACCCGGACATCGGTGCCGTCGCGCAGGCAGTGCGTGACGACGAGTTCGAATCGGTCCGCGACCACCGCTGACGGACGCTTCCGGCTTTCTCCGTACTGTTCTCGCAATCCGACCGCGATGGCTGGGCCACGGGAGATAAACCGTATAGTGCGATATGGAATGGCCGTCGTGTCGCCGGGGGAACGCTTCTTGTCGGCGGGCCGAGACGGCCCTGTAATGGAGAATCGAGCCCTGGTGAGCCGATGACCGACGACGTTCCCGACGGGTGGCCGACGCCGGCCGCCGGCCAGATTCGCGTCATGCTGCTCGGGACCTACCACATGGACAACCCCGACATGGACGCGACGACGTTCGACGCCGACGACGTCCTCACGGAGCGACGACAGCGCGAACTCCGGGACCTCGTCGCTCGACTCGCCGACTGGTCGCCGGAACTGGTCGCGCTCGAACGGCCCTACGAGAAGCGCGAGGCGGTCAACGACCTCTACGAACAGTACCGCTCGGGCGAGCGCCGCTACGACCGCGAGGAGGCCGCCGAGTCGCCCGACCCGAAGCGCGAGGCGGTGGGCGTCGAGTGTCGGAACGAGGTCGTGCAGGTCGGGTACCGCCTCGCGGACCGACTCGACCACGAGCGGGTCGCCGCCGTCGACTACACGGCGAGGCTGGAGGGCGAGGCGTGGGTGCCGCCCGACGAGCGCGACCCCGTCCCGCCGAAGAAGGGCGACTACGACCTCCCGGACTTCCAGGCGGTGGCCGACGAGGGCGCCGAGTTGCTCCGCGAGTCGACCGTCGCCGAGTACCTGGCCGAGGGGAACCGGGAACCCGAACTCAGACTGAACCACGACGGGATGTTCGAGTGGCTCATCCGAGGGGAGGGCGAGTCGTTCGACGGTCCCTCCCTGCTCGCCGGGTGGTACGAGCGCAACATCCGGACCGTCCACAACACGTGGCGGGCCGTCGACCCCGACACCGAGCGAGTCCTCCTGCTCGTCGGGTCGGGCCACATCCGCGTGTTGCGCCACCTGTTCGACGAAGCGCCGATGTTCTGTCCGGTGAGCCCGTTGCCGTACCTTCCCGACTCCTGAGCGTGGACGAGTGGCCTGCAATCTCGGGGTACCGTCACCCGTCTCAGGTCCCCCGGTCGGCGCGGGCGACGACCTCCGCGATGAACTCCTCGCTGGCGCTCGCGCCGGACTGCACGTTCCAGAGCGTGGCGTAGAGGCCGTCCTCGTCGAGCAGGCGCTCGTGGGTGCCGCGCTCGACGACCCGACCGTCGTCGACGACGAGCAACTGGTCCGCCTCCTTCACCGTCGAGAGGCGGTGGGCGATGACGAGCGTCGTCCGGTCGGCGGTGAGACGCGCCAGCCCGCGCTGGATGAGCAGTTCGGTCTCGGTGTCGACGGCGCTCGTGGCCTCGTCGAGGACGAGGATGGCGGGGTCCTGCAGCATCGCTCGCGCGATGGCGAGGCGCTGGCGCTGCCCGCCGGAGAGCTTCACGCCGCGTTCGCCGACGCGCGTGTCGTAGCCGTCGGGGAGGTTCTCGACGAACGCGTGTGCCTCGGCGAGTCTGGCGGCGGCCTCGACCGCCTCGTCGGTGGCGTCGAACGAGCCGTACCTGACGTTCTCGGCGACGGTGCCGTCGAAGAGGAACACGTCCTGGCTCACGTAGCCGACGTTCGAGCGGAGCGTCTCCAGGGAGAGGTCGCGCACGTCGACGCCGTCGACGCGGACGCTCCCCGAGTCGACGTCGTAGAGGCGCAACAGGAGCTTCGCGGCCGTCGACTTGCCAGCCCCGGTGGGACCGACGAACGCGACCGTCTCACCGGCCTCGACCGTGAACGAGAGGTTCCGGACGACGGGCCGGTCCGGGAGGTACGAGAACGTCACGTCGTCGTACTCGACGTGTCCCTCGACGTGGTCGCGGACGACGCTGTCCTCGCGGTCCTGCACGACCACCGGACGGGAGACGAGGCCGACGATGCGCTCGCCGCTGGCGCGGGCGTCCTCGTAGCTGGTGACGATGCGTCCCACGCCCGAGAGCGGGTCGACGAACCGCTGGGTCATGAACAGGAACGTGACGAACTCGCCGACGCGGAGGTCACCGGTGAACGGGCCGGGCGCGCCGCCGACGAGCCACAGGCCGCCGAGGAGGAACGTCGCGGCGAACGCCAGTCCGGCGAGGAGGTCCATCGTCGGCTGATAGAGGTACTCCAGTTTGGCGACGGCCCACGTCCGGAGGTAGTACTGCCACGACGTCTCGCGGATGCGGTCGGTCTCGTGGCGTTCGGTGTGGGCGGTCTTGATGACCTCCATCCCGTCGAGGTTGTTCTCCAGTCGCGTGTTCAGTTCGCCGACCGAGGCGCGCAGGGCGCGGTAGCGCGGCCGGATGGTCCGCATGAACCAGAGCGTGAAGACGGCGAGCGCGGGCACCGCGACGAGCGTGACGAGCGCGAGTTGCCAGTTCAGGTAGAACAGCAAGCCAGCGATGCCGACGACGGTGGCGACGAGTTGCAGCGCGCTCGACACCGTCGAGCCGAGGAACATCCGGAGGTTGCGGACGTCGTCGTTGAGGATGGCGAGGACCTGTCCGGTCTGCTTGTCGTCGAAGAACGCCATGTCGAGGCGCTGCATCGCGTCGTAGGTGTCGACGCGGATGTAGTGCTGGACGCGGTTCGAGAACAGCGACAGCGCCGCGCCGTTCGTCCACGTCAGCAGGACGGAGCCGACCAGCGCGGCGACGACGATACCGACAGAGTAGAGCACCTCCTCGCTCTGCGTGGCCGGCAGCAGGTCGGCGGGCACGAACGGAATCTCGTAGGGGACGTCGTCGTTGAACGTCGCGTCGATGGCGACGCCCAGGACGAGGGGCGGCGCGAGACTCACCAGTCGGCCGAGGACGCTCGTGACGACGCCGACGACGAACAGCGGCCAGTCAGCCCGCGCGTAGCGGCCGAACAGGTCGCGCAGCGGGTCGCCCTCGACGTCGAACGTCAGCGGGTCGTCCGGCCCGCCCCACCAGTGCGGACTCACTCACCCTCCTGCGCGCCCGGACCGACGGCTCTGGGGGTCGTTCTCATTCACCTCGGGTAAGCGTCGCACGGAGATAACGAGAGCGGTGGCGTCGGACTCGGCGCTGGCGTCGGATTCGGTGTGTGGACAGTTGGTGCCGTCGTCGAGCGGGTGGTAACACCGACCGAATGCGGTAACGTCCACGTCACCGATTCCGGGAGCGTTCGCCGTCTGGACAACCGTTATCCCGGATAACTACGTGGGTGAGGTATGGCAACCGCCACAGAGACTGACGCTCCCGAGAACCTCGACGAGGTGGCCGCGGAAGACGGTGGAACGGACGACGACGACGTCGCGCCCGACCCCGTCCCGAACAACAGCCTGTTCTTCCGACTGGCACGCCTGTTGTTCGGCGCGGTGCTCGTCTACACCGGCCTCACCCACTTCCGACAGCTGGAGGGCTACGTCCAGTACGCCGACGCGAAGGGCATCCCCGAGGCGGAGACGATGGTGCCGCTCTCCGGTGGCCTGCTCGTGTCCAGCGGCCTCGGCATCGCGTTCTGGAAGCTCCCGAAGCTCGCAGCGGGCGCAGCCGCGACGTTCCTGGTCGTCGCCACGCCGACCATGCACGACTTCTGGAACGCCGACGAGGAGAGCAAGCAGACCGAGACGAACGCGTTCCTGAAGAACGTCGCCATGCTCGGCGGTGCACTCGCCTTCCTCGTCCGCGCGGGCGAGCGCTGAGCGGGGCGAACGACCGGTCGAGTCGGAACCTGTCGGCCCGTCCGGTCGTCGGACCGGACGGATGAATTCAGGTAATTTTTGCGAACCTCATTATTATCAGATTTACGAAAGGTCTTTCGCGGCGTGCGGTGACCTCCGGGTATGTCCCACGACTCGCACGTCGAGACGCTCGCGGTCGGTCACGGCGAGGAGCCGTCGCCCGAGGAGGGCCGCGGCGACGTGGTCTCGCCCATCCACCTCGCGTCGACGTTCGCGCTGCCAGCACTCGACACCGGTCTGTCGCTCGAAGACGTGAACCCCGACGACGGCGAGTTCCTCTACTCCCGACTCTCGAACCCCACGCGCCACGCCGTCGAACAGCGCCTCGCCGCCCTCGAAGGCGGACGGCACGGCTTCGCGTTCTCCTCGGGGACGGCGGCCATCAACACGGCCCTGCTCGCCACCGTCGAACCGGGCGACCACGTGGTCGCGTTCGACGACCTCTACGCCGGCACCCGCCGGATGCTCGAAGAACTGTTCGTCGGGCGTCTGAACGTCGAGGTGTCGTTCGTCGACGCGACCGACACCGAGGCCGTCGCAGACGCGATGCGCGAGGACACCCGTCTGGTCTGGATGGAGACGCCGACGAACCCGCTGCTGAAGCTGTGCGACATAGGCGCTATCGCCTCCGTCGCTCACGACCACGGCGCGCTGCTCGGCGTCGACAACACGTTCATGAGTCCGCTCTGTCAGCGCCCCCTCGCGCTCGGTGCGGACCTCGTCGCTCACTCCACGACGAAGTACCTCAACGGCCACTCCGACAGCGTCGGTGGCGCGCTCGTCACCGACTGCGACGAACTGGCCGAGTCGCTCGGCTTCCTCCAGCAGATCGCTCTCGGTAACATGCTCGCGCCGTTCGACAGCTACCTCCTCCTGCGCGGGACGAAGACGCTCCCCGTGCGGATGCGCCAGCACGAGGCCAACGCGCAGGCCATCGCGGAGTACCTGGACGACCACGACGGCGTGAATCGGGTCCTCTACCCCGGCCTCGACTCCCACCCGCAACACGACCTCGCGTGCGAGCAGATGAGCGGGTTCGGCGGCGTCCTCTCGTTCGAACTCGACGGCGACCTGGACGACGTGGTGACGTTCCTCGGCGCACTGGAGGAGTTCAGGCTGGCGGTGAGCCTCGGCGGCGTCGAGAGCCTCATCGAGTGCCCGGCCGCGATGACCCACGAACCCATCCCGAAGGAGGAGCGTGAGGCGGTCGGCATCACGGACACGCTGATTCGTGTCTCCGTCGGCATCGAACACGTCGACGACCTGCTCGCGGACCTCGACCTCGGCTTCGCCGCCGTCGAACGGGCCCACCAGTCGCCGTCGGCGTAGTCTCTCTCGGCGACTTCTGCGGTTCGTTTCTCCACCGTTCCGTCCGACCGGGTGGTTATTTCGCCCGGTACGCTGTGGGTCTGCTATGCCCGATGTGGACCTCGACAGCATCGACCGAGCCATCATCCACGCGCTCCAGGCCGACGCCCGCCACACCTCGTCGTCGGCCATCGCCGAGGACGTCGGTGTCTCCGCGAGCACCGTCCGGAACCGTATCGGCCGTCTCGAAGAGACCGGTATCATCCGGGGCTACCACGCCGACGTGGACTACGAACTAGCCGGCTACCAACTGCACACGCTCATCGTCTGTACCGCTCCGATCCCCCAGCGTGAGGAACTCGCGCGGACCGCCCTCGACATCGAGGGCGTCGTCTCGGTTCGGGAGGTGATGACCGGGGCCGAGAACGTCCACATCGGCGTCGTCGGGACCGATGGCGACGACCTGAGTCGTATCGGTCGCGAACTGAACGACGTCGGGTTCGAGATCGTCGACGAGGACCTCATCCGCAACGACTTTGCGAACCCGTACCACGGCTTCGAGAGGACAGATTAGCAATTATCGGTCCACATTTTGCGGAATCACGAGGAGAATAGAGAAATTCTTATACTTCCGTGTCGGACGAGCGGGTAGCCAACGATGACGACATCGACACCACCCTCGACACGCCGGGCGTCGGTTCCGGCCGGTAGTCCGGAGCGCGCTCGAACCATCCACGTCGTCGGTGGCGGGCGGGTCGGCCGTGCGCTGGCCGACCGACTCCGCTCCGACGGGAACTGGGCGTCGCTCGTCGACGACACGCCCGACGTCGTCACCGAGTCGATGGCGGCCGGCATACCGGTCGTCGAAGGCGACCCGATGGACTCCGACGTGCTGGAACGGGCCGGCCTCGCAGACGCCGACGCGGTCGTCGCCGCGACGACGAGCGACGGGTCGAACCTGCTCATCGCACAGCTCGCCCGCGCACGGTTCGGCGTCGAGACGGTCGTCGTTCGGGTGAACGACCCCGACCACGTCGAGACGTTCCGGCCGCTCGACTACGAGACGGTCTGTACGACGAGCAACGTCGAGGACGGAATCGCGAGTCGCCTTCGATGACGGGCAAGACGCTCGAACGCGACCTCGGACTGGGTGCGGTCCTCGCGATCAGCATCGGCGCGATGGTCGGCAGCGGCATCTTCATCCTGCCGGCGCTGGCGCTGAGCATCGCCGGTCCCGCGGTGGTCGTCGCCTACCTGCTGGCGGGCCTGCTCGTCGTCCCGGCGGCGCTCTCGAAGTCGGAGATGGCGACGGCGATGCCCGAAGCCGGCGGGACCTACATCTTCATCGAGCGTGGGATGGGGCCGTTACTCGGCACCGTCGCCGGCCTCGGGACGTGGTTCTCCCTGTCGTTCAAGAGCGCGCTGGCGCTCGTCGGCGGGGTGCCGTATCTCGTCATCCTGTTCGACCTGCCCGTCCAACCGGTCGCGCTCGGACTGGCGGCGTTCCTCGTCGTCGTCAACCTGCTGGGGGCGAAACAGACCGGACGACTCCAGGTCGTCATCGTGGTCGCCATGCTCGCCGCCCTGTCGTGGTTCGTCGTCGGCAGTGCCGGGTCCGTCGAACAGGCGAACTTCGAACCGTTCCTCACCGGTGGCATCGGCGGGTTGCTGGCGGCGACGGGCCTCGTCTTCGTCTCCTACGCGGGCGTGACGAAGGTCGCCAGCGTCGCCGAGGAGGTAGAGGACCCTGGACGGAACATCCCGCTCGGCATCCTCGGGTCGCTCGTGTTCACGACGCTGCTGTACGTCGGTATCGTCGCGGTCATCGTCGGCGTCACCGAACCCGGGACCGTCGCCGGGTCGAACACGCCCGTCGCCGCCGCCGCCGAGGTCACGCTCGGCACGGTCGGTCTGTGGGCCGTCGTCGGTGCCGCGATGCTCGCACTCGTCTCGACGGCGAACGCCGGCATCCTCTCGTCGTCGCGCTACCCGTTCGCGATGAGCCGCGACCGTCTCGCCCCACCCTCGCTGGGGAAGATACACGACCGGTTCGGGACGCCGACGCAGGCCATCACGCTCACCGGCGTGGTCATGCTCGCGCTCATCGCGTTCGTCCCCGTCCTCGACATCGCGAAACTCGCCAGTGCGTTCCAGATACTCGTCTTCGCCCTCGTCAACGCCGCCGTCGTCGCCTTCCGCGAGGGGAGCGCCGACTACGACCCCAGCTTCGAGTCGCCGCTCTACCCCTGGATTCAGGTGTTCGGCGTCCTGAGCGGACTGGCGCTGCTCACGCAGATGGGGACGGTCCCGCTCGTCGGCGCACTGGTCATGGTGCTCGTCGGCGTCGCGTGGTACTACGGCTACGCTCGCCGCCGCGTCCACCGCGAGGGGGCGGCGACCGACATCGTCCGGCGGAAGGTGGGCCGTGACGCGCTCGCGGTGACTGCCGACGCCGTCGCGGACGACGACACTCCCGAGGTGCTCGTCGCGCTCACCCGCGAGGCGGCCCCCGACCGTGAGGCGGCGCTCGTCCGGCTGGCCGCCGACCTCGTCCGTGACCGCGACGGCCGCGTCGAGGTGGTCCGCTTCGAGGAGGTCCCCGACCAGACACCGCTCGACGAGACGGCGACGGCACAGTCGCCGGCCGACGTCGCCTTCGAGGAGCGCCTCGCCGCGCTGGCGAGCGACCTCGACGTCCCCGTCGAGACGGGCGAAGTCGTCAGCCACGACACGAAACACGCCGTCGTCAACCACGCTGCCGACCGCGGCGTCGACACCATCGTCGCCGAACACGAGCGCCTCCGCCTGCGCTCGCGGGTCGTCGGCGACCCCATCGACTGGGTGGTCCGCCACGCGCCCTGCGACGTGGTACTCGTCGAGAACCGCGGGTACGACGCGCCACGGACCGTCGTCCTCGAGAGCGACGACGGCCCGTTCGACCCGGGGACGGTGGCCGTCGCCGACAGACTCGCCAGCGCCACCGGCGGACAGGTCGCCTTCCGGTTCGGCGCGTCGGCCGACCCGCCCGAACGTGCCGAACGGACGCTGGCCGACTATCAGCGGGACCTGGCGGAGCTCTGTTCCGCGCCCGTTGCGGCCGCCTCCTACCGGACCGACGGCGGTCTCCCACCGACCCCGGACCTCGTCGTTCGTCGTGGGGCCGACCACCGCCTCCGGGGGGCGCTGTTCGACCGCGACCCGAACACGCCGCCCGCGTGTACCGAACTGACGGTCTACCCCCACGAGTCTCGCCGACCGAGGCTGGTCCGTCGCCTGCTCGAACGCGTCGTGTTCTGACACGCCACACGCCCGTTCGAGGGGCTTCGAAGGCCTCAAGTAGGCCACGGAAGTACCGACGGTAACTCGCTGGACGGACGGGCACCAGCGGGCACCTGCTACGGCAGGCCGGAATGTGGCCCGCGTGGCTCCGACGGAGCCACGTTCGCGGCTGAACCGCCAACGCCCGTCGGTGAAACACAATGGCACGAAGCTTCTACTCTCACATCAAGGAGGCCTGGGAGACCCCGAAGGAGGGGAAACTCGCAGAGCTGCAGTGGCAGCGACAGCAGGAGTGGCGTCGACAGGGCGCGATCGAGCGCATCGAGCGCCCGACCCGCCTCGACCGCGCCCGCGAACTGGGCTACAAGGCGAAGCAGGGCGTCGTCGTCGCCCGCATCTCCGTCCGCAAGGGCGGTGCGCGCAAACAGCGCTTCAAGGCGGGTCGTCGCTCGAAGCGCCAGGGCGTCAACAAGATCACTCGCCGGAAGAACCTCCAGCGCATCGCCGAGGAGCGTTCCCAGCGCCGGTACCGCAACCTGCGCGTCCTCAACAGCTACTGGGTCGGTGAGGACGGGTCGCAGAAGTGGTTCGAGGTGATCCTCCTCGACCCGAACCACCCCGCCATCCAGAACGACGACGACCTCAACTGGATCTGCGACGAGTCCCAGAAGGGCCGCGCGTTCCGCGGCAAGACGAGCGCCGGGCAGAAGGGCCGTGGCCTCCGCAACCGTGGCACGGGCGCGGAGCGGGTCCGTCCGTCCGTCGGTTCGAACGACAACCGCGGCAAGTAACGGACTCGCCGCGCGTCGCAGCGATTTCCGACTCTCACGTTCTTCGCATCGACCAGCGGCGGTGATCGACGTACCTCACCCCTCCAGCCGCGCTGCTGCCCGTTCGACCTCCTCGCGGGTGTTGCAGTTCGTGAACGTCTCGACGGAGCCGTGGGCGCGAATCTCGTCCTCCGAGACGACGACCCAGTCCAGCTGCTCCAGCGCCGCGAGCGCCGCGCGCTCGTCGTCGGCCAGCGCCCGGTCGCAGGCGTCGGCTGTCGACGAAGCGCGGTAGACGGCGTGGGTCGGCTGGTGCCAGCCGTCGTCGAGTCGCGGGACGGCGGCGTCGTGGCCCGCCGCGCGGTCGGCGAGCAGGTCGACGACCCGGCCGTCGACGAACGGCATGTCGCAGGCGCAGACGAACGCGTACTCGCTATCCACGGCCTGCAGACCGGTCGCGATACCGGCCAGCGGCCCGCGGTCGGGGTCCGGGTCGACGGCGTAGCCGACCGGGTGCGGGTAGTCCGCGAGCGCCCGCTCGATGGCCGCACGCTGCTCCCGTCGGCAGTTGACGACGAGCGTCTCGACGGAGTCGACGAGACGGTCGGCGACCCGTCGAACCATCGGTACCCCGGCGAGGTCGGCGAGGGCCTTGTCGCCCTCGCCGAACCGCGTCGAACGGCCGCCCGCGAGCACCACGCCTCCTGGCATCGTCTCTCGTTGGCCGGGAGCAGGGAAAACCGCTGTGTGCGACCGTCGGTCGCCAAGCGGGGCGTCGGTCACCGGGTCGGGCGTCGACGACGCGTCGCGACTCGACGGGGTCAGTCCACGTCGGCAGGGCCTTCGATTCGCACGACGCCGTTGCTCTTGACGGTGACGTCACACCCCGCGTAGGTGACCACCACCTCCCCGCTGACGAGGTGGGTCCCGGAGAACAGCCGGTCGACCGTCTCGACGCGCTCTGACTCCTCCGCCGTCGGGAAGGTCAGGCCGTCGTTCGAACAGAGGTCCACCACCCCTTCGGCTATCGACCGCTCCAGTGGGTCGTCGCCGTCCCAGTCGTGGACGACGACGACCGTCGACTCCCAGTCGCACGTTCCGTTTTCGTCTGGCATGTAGTAGTGACTCGTGGTGCCGCGAGGACGCCGGGTGCGGCCGACCGCCGGGAGCGTCGGCGTCGCCACTCGTGGGAACGCTTATGCCGCCCGAGAGAGAACTGGGCGTGTACCACCACGGACCCCTTTCTCTGCGCTGTCGTCTTACTAGCGTTAGCTACGACGACTCCCAGCCCTATGAGTATTGTCGCTTCGTTTTGATATATAGATGAGAATGTTTGCAGAACAGTCGGGTGCCGTCTGCCGATTTGTTGTTTTCGTAATACTTCCCTCCGAATCGTAGTACCGGTGTGATGCGAATCGTAGACGCACCGTGTGGGTCGATCCGAGCACGGGGTCGTCGTCGAATCGAGCGGTTCCTCCCTGGCGAGGAGAACGTCACACTCGTCGTCGCGGGGGTTGATACGTATCGGACGACCAAGGTGTTTACATGAGTGACGCGGATGGGGACGACCGCGTTCCGGTGACGGTGGTGACGGGTGTCCTCGGCGCGGGGAAGACGACGCTCGTCAACCGGCTGCTCCGGGACCCCGGCGACCGGGACGTCGCCGTCGTGGTCAACGACATGGGTGAACTGAACGTGGACGCCGAACTCGTCGAGCGCTCGGCGGACGGCGTCGTGGACCTCTCGAACGGCTGTATCTGCTGTCGGCTGGGCGACGACCTGCTGGAGTCGCTCGACCGACTCGCCCGGACCCGGACGTTCGACGTCGTCGTCGTGGAGGCCTCGGGCATCTCCGAGCCGATTCCCATCGCCCGGACGCTGGTCGAGGGGGGCGGTGCGGAGGGGGATAGCCGCTCCACCGCGGACCGGTTCCGACTGGACACGATGGTCAGCGTGGTCGACGCCTACGGCTTCTGGAAGGAGTTCGACGCGGGCGAGTCGCTCCCCGCGGGCCACGACCCAGAGCGACCGCTCGCGGACGTGCTGGTCGACGGCATCGAGTTCTGCGACGTGCTCCTCCTGAACAAGTGCGACTTGGTGCCGGACGACGTGCTCGACGGGATGGAGGCCGTCGTCGACCGACTCCAGCCGCGAGCGACCCGCTACCGGACCGTCGAGTGCGACGTGCCAGCCGACGCCGTCCTCGACACCGGCCGGTTCGACTTCGCCGCGGCGAGTCGGGAGCAGGGCTGGAAGCGCGAACTGAGCGGTGCGGGGACGGACCGCGACGGTCACGACCACGGGGCGGGGCGAGGCGAGAGCAGCCACGACCACGGTGGCCACGGCGACCGTCCGGCGGCCGCTGTCCACGGCGTCGAGTCGACCGTCTACCGCCGCGAGCGACCGTTCGACCCGGACCGGTTCGACGCGTGGCTCGACGACTGGGACGGCAGCGTCGTCCGCGCGAAGGGCTTCTGCTGGCTGACGAGTCGCTCCGAGCGGGTCGTCGGCCTGAGTCAGGCGGGACCGTCGATTCGCGTCGGTCCCATCGGCGAGTGGGGGGACGACGACCCGGCGACGCGACTGGTGTTCATCGGGCAGGACCTCGACCCGGACCGACTCGCCGAGGAACTCGACGCCTGCCTCGCCAGCGACGAGGAGCGTGCGGACCCGCCCGACGCGGCCGACGACCCGTTCCCGCGGGAGTCGGTGCTGGACTGACTGCCTGGTGGGCCGTCAGGCGTCGTCACGTCTCGCTCCGTATCGGTCCGTGTCGGTTCGTATCGACTCGCCGAGGAGCGCCTTCCGGCGACGGCTACGGCCCGACCTGCTCGCGCAGTTCGTCGTACGACTCGTGGAAGCCGTAGGTCGCCTCGCTCGTGCCCCCGACGGCGGTCTGGTACACCTCGTCGTACTGGAGGAGCGCCGACCAGCCCTCACCCATCGTGCAGTAGAGACACATGGAGCGCCCTTCTCCGTCGCGGTGGATAACGGTTCGGTGGGGTCACCGAGAAGTTCTCACGCGGGCGCTGCACCCGTGGCTGGCGACCGTCGGCCGACCGCGGGGTACGTGTGTAGCCCCCAGGGCAACGAGGGTAGCCCGCACGTCGAAGCACGACTCGGCCGAAGTCGTCGTATGATAACCGGCCGCTGTGACCACTGTGACTGGCAGGCGTTGACGGCGTCGCATCCGGAGATGGTCCGACTCTACCAGGACCACCTCCGCGAACACCACCCGGACAGGTGGTTCCGGGTCTGAGCACGCCCGGCGCGCTCCTCCGCCCTCCGCTCGCGGTTCCAGTGCTCCGCTACGGTTCGAGGAGCACCTTCGTCACGCCCTCCTCGCGGTTGTCGAACCGCTCGTACATCTCGGGGGCCTCCTCCAGTCCCACGCGGTGTGAGACGACGAAGCTCGGGTCCGCCCGTCCCTCGATGATGAGGTCGCGGAGTTCGCGGTTGTACTGCTTGACGTTGCACTGGCCCGTCCCGAGGCGCTGGCCCTTCTCGAACAGCTTCCCGAAGTCGATGCCGAGACGGCCCTGCGCGGCCATCTCGTCGGGCGCACCGGGGTCCGAGGGGACGTAGAGACCCGGAATCCCCAGCTGTCCCGTCGGTCTGACGGTCTGGACGAGCTGGTTCAGTACGACCGCCGGGTTCTCGCGGGCCGGGTCGTAAGCGTCCGAACCGGGGTCGGTCTCGGGGTCGATGGCCTGGTAGCCGACCGCGTCGACGCCCCGGTCGACCTCGCCGCCGTGGGCGTCCGTGATCTGCTCGACCGGGTCGCCCTCCTCGAAGTTGATCGGTTTCGCGTCACAGTGCTGTTCCGCGAGTTCGAGTCGGCTCGGGACTCGGTCGACGACGTAGATTTCCGCCGCGCCCTTGATCTTCGCGCTGTAGGCGGCCATCAGCCCGACCGGCCCGGCCCCGAAGATGGCGATGGACTCGCCCGGTTCCAGCCCGGCGAGCTCCGTCCCGTGCCACCCGGTCGGGAAGATGTCCGCGAGCAGCGCGAACGAGTCCTCGTGTTCGTCCCCCTCGGGGAGCTTCAGCGCGTTGAAGTCCGCGTACGGGATGCGGAGTTTCTCGGCCTGCCCGCCCTGATACGGCCCCATGGCGACGTAGCCGTACGCGCCGCCCGCGAACCCGGGGTTGACGTTCGTACAGAACCCGGTGTAGCCGTCCTCGCAGTTCTCGCAGAACCCGCAGGCGACGTTGAACGGCGCGACGACGCGGTCCCCCTCGGCGAGTGTATCGACGCCGTCACCGACCGCTCGGACGATACCCATGTTCTCGTGGCCGAAGACGATGCCGGGGTCGGCGCCGGTTCGTCCCTCGTACATGTGCAGGTCCGACCCGCAGATGCACGACGTCGTGATGTCGATGACGACGTCGTTCGGGTGCTGCAGCTCCGGTTCGTCGACCTCCTCGACGGCCACTTCGTTCGGTCCTTTGTAGACGACTGCTTCCATTGACATGTGTTGCCACCATCGTCGCAGTCAGTGTCAACTATATTACTACTTTTGCAGGCGATGGCGACGGTCCGGCGCGGGTGACTGGTCGCGGCGGGACAGCCTCCCGAACCGACGACACCCTGTCGAATCGAGAACTGCACGCGAGCCGCCGTCACCGGCTCCGGAGCCACGTTCGTCCGGCCGTCGAGATGCCAATCCAGGGCACCGTCCGGCGACGGGTACGTTGATTCGGACGAAGTATACACTCCGTCGTGAGTCTGCCCGTCTGGCGCGTCACGCGTTCGCGGCTCGCCCGTCTGCTGTACGACCGTCTCGTCGCGCTCTTCGCGGGGCAGCGGTCGGAGGGTGAGTCTCTCCGACCGAGTCGCTGCTCACGGCCCCGTTCAGTCGCCGTTCGCTCACTGGCGCTCGACCGCTCCGAATCTCGGTCTCACTCCCTTCGGTCGCTCCTCGCTGGTCGCTTCGCTCCCCGCTCGGTATCGTGGCCTCGCGTTGCTCGGCCACGCCTCACTCCGAACCGCGTGGGTCCAACACGTCCCGCATCGCATCGCCGAGCAACCCGAACGACAGCACCGTCAGGGCGAGGAAGACGGCCGGGATGGTCGCTATCCACCACGCCTCGGTGAAGTCGGTCCACCGGAGGATGGCCCCGATGGACCCGCCAGCGATGAGGTCGCCGAAGGACGGGAGCGTCGACTTCCCGAGACGGAGGAACGACAGCGCCGCCTCCGCGAGGACGATGGCGGGGACCTGGAGCGTCGTCGCCGTCACCACCGTCCCGGAGACGTTCGGCAGGATGTGGCGACGAACGACCTGGAAGTGACTCGCACCGGCCGACCGCGCGGCCATGGCGTACATCTCCTCGCGGCGCTGGAGCACCTCGGAGCGTACCATGCGGGCGACGCCACCCCACGAGAACAGGCCGAAGACGACGACGATGAGGAACAGCGAGCGGCCGTAGACGAAGATGGCGACGATGTAGACGAGGAAGGCGGGAATCGCCTGCTGGACGTCGACGTAGCGCATCAGCACGTCGTCGACCCAGCCGCCGAGGTAGCCCGCGGCGGTGCCGACGGCGGTGGCGACGGGCACGATGATGGCCGCCGCGATGACACCGACCTGGAGCGTGATGCGCATCGCCATGATGACCATCAGGAGCACGTCCTTGCCCTCGTAGGTCGTCCCGAGCGGGTGGGCCATCGTGCCGACGCACCGCGAGAGGAAGACGGGGCCGACGCAGACGTTCGGCGTCCGGGCGTCGATGGTGAACAGGACGGGCGGCTGGAAGGCGATGGCCTTGTCTATGGTCGGACTGCCGAGGAGTATCGGTCCGAACAGGCCGAGGACGAAGAAGACGGCGAGGTAGGCGGCGGCCGCACTCCCGAGGCGGTCGGCGCGCAGGCGTCGCCAGTAGCGCCGCGCCCGGTCGGGGTTGCGCCACAGCGGGACGACGGTGTTGACCGCGAACAGACCCAGCGCGACCACGAACAGCCAGTCGACCGTCGAGATGGGCCAGGTGAGTTCGACCAGTCCACCGTTCGGCGGGACGAGGTCGTCGCCGTCCAGCAGGTGCGTCTCGTAGACGTAGCCGAGCACGCCGAGGACCAGCACCGCGAGCGTGGCCGTCCCCTGCAGGCCGAGTCGCCGGCGCGACCCCTCCGCGTCCCACTCGATTGCCTCGAACCGGTCGTCCCTGTCCCCCGCCATGCCTCTCTGTCACGCGTCTGCTCGTCATCCGGGTAAGTCCTGTCCGGTGACTCAAACCCCGTTTTCAGTGACACGCCGTGTATTTGTCACCTCCCGATGCGCTCGTACCATGCGCGGAGGTGTCGTCACGTGGCGCGCTGGCTGACCGCGGTTCGTCGGCTCGTGTTCGCGGCCTGCGTCGTGTGGCTCGTCGTCTCGATGACGTGGGCGAGCATCGCGCTCACGCCCGACCCGAACGAGGCGATGGCCGAGCGTGCCATCAACACCAACGACCAGCTCAGCCAGGAGGAGAAGGCGGCGAGACTCGCCGCACTGAAGGGGGACGACGACCCGGCTCTCGACCGCTACCTCGACTGGGCTGGCGACTTCGCGACGTTCGACTGGGGTATGTCGACGTCCGTGACCCACCCCGGACCGGACGGTGAGCCACAGCCGACGCGCGTGACGACGGCGCTCGCCCAGGGACTTCCGAACACGTTGCGATACGTGGTGCCGGCCATCCTGCTGGCGGTGGTGCTCGGGACGGCTATCGGGACGTACGCGGCGTTCGAGCCCGATTCGCGGTTCGCTCGGGGCGCGTCGATGGCGGCGTACTTCGGCGGCGGGTTCCCGAACTTCTACCTCGCCATCCTCGTCCCCGTCGTCCTGGCGATACCGCTGGACCTCCTCGGGTCGGGACTGCCACGCACGCTCGGGCCGGTTCGCGTCCACGGGACGCTGCTTCCCATCTTCGTCCTCACGCTGGCGCTCCTCGGCAGCCAGATTCGCTACGCCCGGACCGAGACGCTAGAGTACGCTCGCGCGGACTTCGTCCGCCTCGTCCGAGCGAAGGGCGCGGGACGGCTCCGCCTCGCACGACACGTCCTCCGCAACGCCGCGCTCCCGCTCGTCGCGCTATTCTTCACCGAGGTGCTCGCGGTGCTGGTCGTCGACGTGTTCGTCCTGGAGTATATCTTCCCAGTCCGCGGAATCGGCTCGATGGCGTACACGGCCATCTTCGCCCGCGACCTGCCGCTCGTCGTCGGTATCACGACGGTCGTCGTCGCCGCGGGCGTCGTCGGGACGCTGGTACAGGACCTCTCGTACGGCTACCTCGACCCCCGCGTCGGCGACGAGGCCTGACGTCACCGCCGTTTTCGGTCCGCCTGCTGTCCGCACTGGAACGCGCTGCGGATCGACTGAACGCGATTTCAGTAACTCCCGTTACAGAAATGTAGTTCAGATTATGATTATTGCCGGATGGGTCCTCGGTCCAACCGTGAACGGAACCATGCTCGGAACCACCACGACCACCACGCGCCGCCCCCGATTCGACCGTCTCGCGTTCGCCGCCGTGGCGTTCGTCGCACTGCTCGCGCTCGCCGTCGTCGTCGGGAACGCCCTGGCGGCAGGTACGGTGAGCGTCCTCCTCGGCGCGTTCGCACTCGCCGTGGGTGTGGCCGTCGTGACGGCGCTCCCGTTCGTCCTCGTCCGCGCGATGAGCGAGGTGGCGTTCCGGTAGGCGGGGCGAGACGGTCGCCGCGAGCGACTCACGCGAGCTTTTTTGCACTCTCCCGGAGCGAACGACGGTATGACCGACGCGACGCCACAGACGAACGCCAAGGTGGTCTGCACGCTCGGCCCGGCCTCCGACGACCGGGAGACCATCCGCGCGCTGGTCGACGCGGGGATGCGCGTCGCCCGACTGAACGCCAGCCACGGGTCGCGGGAGGACCGCCGCGAACTCGCCGGACGGGTCCGGGCTGTCGCCGAGAACCTCGGCACGCCCGTCGCGACGATGGTGGACCTTCAGGGGCCGGAGGTCCGCACCGCGCCGCTCGACGACCCCATCACGCTGGCCGAGGGGAGCGACGTTCGGTTCGTCGCGGGCGACGACGCGACCCCCGAGGAGGTCGGCCTCTCGCACGCCATCGACAACGCGGACCCGGGCGACCGGATACTCCTCGACGACGGTCGCATCGCCGCGACCGTCCTGCGCGTCGACGGCGAGGCCGTCGTCGCCCGTATCGACTCGGGCGGTGACCTCGGAGGCCGGAAGGGCGTCAACCTCCCCGGCGTCGACCTCTCGCTGCCGGTCCCCACCGAGGACGACCGCGAGGAGATTCGCCTCGCCGTCGAGGAGGACGCCGACCTCGTCGCGGCGAGTTTCGTCCGCGACGCCGAGGACGTCCTGTCGGTGGCGGGCGTCGTCGAGGAGTTCGACGGCGACGTGCCGGTCGTCGCCAAACTCGAACGCGCCGGTGCCATCGAACACCTCGACGCCATCGTCGAGGCGGCGGACGGCGTCATGGTGGCACGGGGCGACCTCGGCGTGGAGTACCCGCTGGAGGACGTCCCGCTCATCCAGAAACGCGCCATCCGGCGCTCCCAGCGGGCGGGCGTCCCGGTCATCGTCGCCACGGAGATGCTCGACTCGATGGCCCACGCCCGGCGACCGACGCGGGCGGAGGCGTCGGACGTCGCCAACGCCATCCTCGACGGCACGGACGCGGTGATGCTGTCGGCGGAGACGGCCGTCGGCGACCACCCGGTGCGCGTCGTCGAGACGATGCGGACCATCGTCGCCGAGGTGGAGGGGAGTGAGGAGTACGCCGAACAGCGCGACCGCCACGTCCCCGGTGCGGAACCGACCAGCACGGACTCGCTGGCGCGGGCCGCCCGCTACCTCGCCCGCGACGTCGGTGCGAGCGCCGTCGTCGTCGCCAGCGAGTCGGGCTACACCGCGCGCAAGGTGGCGAAGTACCGCCCCGAGGCCCCGGTCGTCGCGACGACGCCGAACGACGGCGTCAGGCGACGACTGGCGCTCTCGTGGGGCATCCGCCCGGCGGCCGTCGAGCACGTCAGCGACGCGCCCTCGCTCATCGAGCGGTCGGTCGAGGCGGCCCTCGACGCGGGCGTCGCAACGTCGGGCGACACCGTCGTCGTCCTCTCCGGGATGATGAGCGACCTCGGGACGGACACGACGAACACGCTGAAGATACACGTCGCCGCCGAGACGCTGGCAGCCGGGACCAGCACGGTCTCCGGGCGGGTGACGGGGCCGGTGTTCCACACGACGGGCGACCTCGCGGACGCGCCGGAGGGAGCGGTGCTGGTCCTCCCGCGGACGTTCGACGAGGAGTTCGACGGCGACCTCTCGCGGGTCGGCGGCATCGTCGCCGCCGAGCGAGGGCTGACGGGCTACGCGGCCATCGTCGCCCGCGAACTCGACGTCCCGATGGTGTCCGGCGCGGAACTCGACGCCGAGGCGGTGCCCGACGGGACGCGCGTCACCGTGGACGCCGAACGCGGCGTCGTCTACGAGGGCGACGTGCTGTCGGGAGCGAGCGAGCGCAGCGAGGACGGCGCGTCCTGACGCGTACCGTCGCGACGACCGACCGTCGGGCGTTCGGTGGGCCGTTCGAGCGACGGGGGCGCTCAGTCGTCGGCCGGCAGCGACGTGTCGGCCTGCGCGGCCCAGAGGTCGGCGTAGTCGCCGTTCGCGTCGAGCAGGGCCTCGTGGTCGCCGCGCTCGACCACCTCGCCGTCGTCCATCACGACGATGCGGTCGGCGTCGCGGACGGTCGAGAGGCGGTGGGCGATGACGAACGCCGTCCGGTCCTCGACGAGGCGCTCCAGCGAGCGCTGGATGCGCTCTTCGGTCTCGGTGTCGACGTCCGAGGTCGCCTCGTCGAGCACGATGACCGCCGGGTCGTTCAGCAGCGCGCGGGCGATGGCGAGGCGCTGGCGCTGGCCGCCCGAGAGCTTCACGCCGCGTTCGCCGACCTGCGTGTCGTAGCCGTCGGGCAGATTGCTGACGAACGCGTGGGCCTCGGCGGCGTCGGCGGCCTCGACGACCCGGTCGCGTGCCTCGCGGGGCGTCTCGCCGCTCGCGGTCTCCGCACGCAGCGTCTCGCGGTCGCCGTAGGCGACGTTCTCCGCGACAGTCCCCGAGAACAGGTACGGGTCCTGCTCGACGACGGCGACCGACCCCCGGAGCGCGTCGAGGTCGTACTCCCGGACGTCACGGCCGTCGAGGCCGACGCTCCCCTCGTCGGTGTCGTGGAGTCGCGGGATGAGCTTCAGCAGCGTCGACTTCCCCGCGCCCGTCGGCCCCACCAGACCGACGGTCGTTCCTGCGGGCACGTCGAGGCTCACGTCGCGGACGACCGGTGGCTGGTCGTCCTCGTAGCCGAACGTGACGTCGTCGAAGCGGACGTCGCCCGCGACGGCCGACGGGACGTACGGGTCGGCCGGGTTCGTCACCGTCGGCTCCTGGTCGAACAGGCCGAAGACGCGCTCGGCGCTGGACTTCGCGAGCTGGTACTTGTTGACCGACTTCCCGACGCGGCGCATCGGCGAGTACAGTCGCCGGAGGAAGAGGAAGAACAGCGCGAACGCCCCTGTGGAGAGCGCGCCGGGCGTCCCGAGGATGATGTCGCGGCCGCCGACGAACAGCACGACGACGAAGACGACGCCCGTCAGCAGGCGGAGCGTGGCGAAGAACGCCCGCCGGACGCGCAGGGCACCGACCTTCTCGTCGTGGTACGCCTGGCTCTGCTCGGCGACCCGGCCGCGCTCGAAGGCGTAGCGGTCGAACGTCTTGATGACCGCCGCGCCGCCGAGGTTGTTCTCCAGTCGCGTGTGGAGGCGCGCGACCGTCTCTCGGATGGACTTGTAGCGCGGCTCGATGCGCTTGAGGAACAGCGCGCTGGCGACGCCGATGACCGGCACCGGCGCGAGCGCGATGGCCGCCAGCTTCGGCGAGTGGATGTAGAGGACGACGGCGATGCCCCCGACGGTGGCGACGACGCGGACGAACTGGCGGAACTCCGTGTTGAGGAACTGTTCGAGGCGGTTGATGTCCGACCCGAGGATGGACATCATCCCGCCGGTCTGGTGGTCGGCGAAGAAGTCCATCGAGAGGTGCTGGAGGCGGTCGTACGTGTCGTCGCGCAGGTCGCGCTGTATCTTCTGGGCGGTCGCCTGCAGCACGTACCGCGAGACGAACCGGAACACCGACCGGACGACGTACGCCAGCGCCGCGATGGCGACGAGGCGTTCCAGCAGGCCCAGTCGTGCGGCCCGTCCCGTTATCTCCGCGGACGTGACGACGCCGTATCGCGCGAGCATCCCCGGTTCGCCCGGTCCGAGGACGACCCGGTCGATGGCGACGGCGACGACGATGGGCGGGACGAGACGGGCGAACCGCGTCAGGAACGACGCGAGCACGCCGACCGACAGCAGCGCCCAGTACGGGCGGGCGTACGACAGCAGGCGGGCCATCGGGTGGCCGTCGACGCTCTCGCGGACGTGTTCGAACCCCCCGTGTTCGTCGGACACGCCTTCGAATCGGGGGCGCGCGTCGGAAAACCCCCGGGAATCAGGCGTACAGTGCCTCGATGCGCTCCCCGAAGTGCTCGCCGATGGTCCCGCGACGCTTCTTCAGCGTCGGCGTCAGCTCCTCCTGCTCGACGCTGAACGCCCGCTCGACGACCGCGATGCGCTTGACGCGCTCGTACTCCGCGAGCCCCTCGTTGACGGCGTCGACCTCCGACTGGAGCAGGTCGCGGACCGCCTCGTGGTCGAGCAGGTCGGTCGGGACCGACACGACGGTGCCCAGCTCGTCGCGGACGAGGTCGTCGGCGTCGAACGCGATGCCCTCCGCCTCGGCGAACGCCACCAGCGCGTCGAAGTCGGGCTGGACGAGCGCCGAGACGTACTTCCGACCCTCGCCGACGACCATCGCCTCCGCGACGTACGGGCTGCGCCGGAGCGCCGTCTCGATGGGGCCGGGGTAGACGTTCTTGCCCGTGTCGAGCACCTGCAGGCGCTTCTTCCGGTCGACGATGCGGAGGCAGTCGCCGACCCACTCGCCGACGTCGCCGGTGTGGTACCAGCCGTCGTCGTCGAGGGCCGCCGCGGTGGCGTCGGGGTCGTTCCAGTAGCCCCGGAACACCTGGGGGCCGCGGACCAGCACCTCGCCGTCGTCGGCGAGCGCGATTTCGACGCCCGGGAGGGGTCTGCCGACGGTCCCGGCGCGGCGTTCACCCGGTCGGCTGAGCGTCACGCCGGCGGTGGTCTCGGTCGCGCCGTAGCCCTCGAGGACGGGGACGCCGATACCCCAGAAGAAGTGGAGCAGGTCGGGGTCGATGCTCGCCGCGCCGGTGATGGCGTACCGGACCTCGGTCAGCCCCAGCTGTTCGCGCAACTGGCCGTAGACGAGTCGCTCTGCGAGCGCGTGGCGGGCGCGGAGCCCGGCGGCGGGGACGCCGCCGTCGTCGATGGCGCGGCCGTACTCGTGGGCCACGGCGACCGCCCAGCGGGCGATGCGTCCGCGCGGCCCCGCCGCCTCGCGGAGCTGGCGCTGGACGCCGTCGTACATTCGGCGGTAGACGCGGGGGACGGTGACGAATCCGTTCGGCTCGATCGCGCCGAGGTCCTCGACGAGCGTCGGAATCGTGATGAACACAGCGGCGACGCCGCGGTCCCAGTCCGCGTAGTTCGAGACGCGCTGGTAGATGTGGCTCAGCGGGAGGAAGCAGGTCCCCGTGTCTCCGGGGACCGCCGGGAGTATCCCCCCGATGGCGGCCATCTCCGCGAGGACGTTCCGGTGGGTGAGCTCACACCCCTTCGGGAACCCGGTCGTCCCCGAGGTGTAGATGATGCTCGTCACGTCGTCGTCCGTCGCGTCGAACCCCGGCAGGTCGGTGGCTGCGGTGTCCTCCTCGCGCGGGAGGTCGGTGATGTCGACCACCCACTCGACGGCCCCCGCCACGTCGAGTGGGAGTTCCTCCTCCGTGACGAGGGTTCGGACCCCCGCGTCTTCGATCACGTACCGCGCCTGCTCCGGACTGAACGACGGGTAGACGGGGACGAGGACGAGGCCCGCGAGGACGCTGGCGAGGTCGACGAGCGACCACTCGTAGCGCGTCTCGGCGCGAATGCCGAGGCGGTCGCCCGGCTCCATCGTCTCCAGGAATCCGCCGGCGACCGCGACGGCCTCGGCGTAGAGCGCTTCGTACGTCGTCTCGACGAACGCCGCCCCCTCCTTCTCCCGGTGTACCGTCGCCGGGAGGTCGCCGTAGGACCGGACCCGGTCGCTGAACCAGCGTGCCAGCGGTCCGTCGGGGACGTCCAGTGGCTCGCCGCGGTGTATCTCTCCGACAGTTCGCCCGCTCTGCGTGTGCTCGATGGCCATGATATCCGGACGCTATTGGTCTCACGAGGACATATAGGCTCGTTCACAGTTGCGAGAGGATTTCACGCACAGTAGCGGGAGAAAGAAGCAAGTGGTCGTCCGTCGGCGTAGTTCGTATGCGAGAACTCGCGGTCGTGGTCGGTACCCGACCGGAAATCATCAAGATGGCCCCGGTCATCCGGGCCGCGCAGGGTCGGTTCGACCTCCACCTGATACACACGGGCCAGCACTACGACGAGGAGATGAGCGGCGCGTTCTTCGAGTCCCTCGACCTGCCGACGCCCGACGACAACCTCGAGATCGGCTCGGGGTCCCAGGCCGAACAGACCGCCTCCGGACTGGTCGGCGTCGAGTCGATGCTCGTCGAGCGCGACCCCGCGGCCGTCCTCGCGCTGGGCGACACGAACGCCGTCGTGTCGACGGCGCTCGCCGCGTCGAAACTCCCGACGAAGTTCGGCCACGTCGAGGCCGGACTGCGGAGCTTCGACCGCACGATGCCCGAGGAGGTCAACCGGGTCGTCGCGGACCACGTCGCGGACTTCTCGTTCGCGCCGACCGACCAGGCCGTCCAGCACCTCGACGACGAGGGCATCTCCGCGGGCGTCTACGAGACGGGAAACACCATCGTCGACGCCTGCCGCGACCACGCGCCGATGGCCGAGGAGCGCTCGACGGTCCTCACCGACCTCGATATCGCGGGTCGGGACTACGTCGCGGCCACCATCCACCGCGCGAGCAACACCGACGACCCCGACCGCCTCCGCGCTATCATGGACGCTCTGGACACCGCGAGCGCACCCGTCGTCCTCCCGGCCCACCCGCGAACCACGAGCGTCCTCGACGATATCGGGTACGAGCCGTCGGGGTCGCTGCGCCTCGTCGACCCGCTCGACTACCTCGACTTCCTCAAACTGCTCGACAACGCCCGCGTCGCCGTCACCGACTCGGGCGGCATCCAGGAGGAGGCGTCCATCCTGGAGGTGCCCTGTCTGACCGTCCGGCCGAACACCGAGCGCCCCGAGACGGTCTCCGCTGGCGTCAACCAGCTCGTCGAACCCGAGGACCTCGGCGACCGACTGGAGACGCTCCTGACCGACGACGCCGAGCGCGCGGCGATGACCGGCCACCCGAACCTCTACGGCGACGGGACGGCGGGCGAGCACATCGTGGACGTCCTCGACGCGCAGGTGTGACCCGACGTGCAGGTGTGACCCCGACGCGACCCGGGGACGGGGCCTGCGTGAACGTCTCGAAGGACACTTGACGGGGCCTGCTGAAGGAAGGCCAATGCGAATCCTCTATCTCACCGAGGAGACCATCAGCTTCTCCGGCGCGATGGTGAGAGGGGGAGCTATCCACGTCCGCAACGTCGTCGCCGCCCTCCGGGAGCGTGGCCACGACGTGACGCTCGTCGACTGGAACCCGGCCCCCGAATACCCGTTCCAGCACTCGGTCGTCCCCCGCGTCGGACCGGTGGAGGGACCGCTCCGAACGCTCGTCCGGGCCGTGACGGTCGGCCGTCGTCGCGCTCCGGACGTCGTCGTCTCGAAGACCCGAAAGACGTACCTCCCCGGTCTCCTCGCCGCCCGAGCCCTCGGCGTGCCTCACGCGGTCCACGTCGGGTCGACACTCGGCTCCGTCGACGGGTCGCTCCGCGACCGACTCGACGCCGGGTCGGTCGAGGCCCGCCTCCGCGCCCCGCACGACGGCTACCTCGTCGTCTGCGAGTACATCGCCCGACAGCTCCGTCGGCGGGGTATCGCCGCCGACCGTATCCACGACGTCCGGAACGCCGTCGACGTCGAGCGGTTCTCGTCGACCGGTCCCTCGCTCCCCGAGGAGTACGCCGACCGAGTCCCCGACGGGGGGTTTCGGATCGGGTTCGTCGGCGGCCTCCACCGGTACAAGGGCGTGTTCGACCTGCTGGAGGCGACCGAGCGCTGTGCGGCGGACGTCCGTGCCGTCGTCGCGGGCGACGGTCCCGCCCGCGAACGACTCGAACGACGCGGCGGCGACGCGCTCACGCTCCTCGGGGCCGTCCCCTACGAGCACGTCCCGGCGCTCTACCGCGCCGTCGACGCCTTCGTCCTCCCGTCGCACACCGAGGGACTGCCTCGGGTCGTGCTGGAGGCACAGGCGACGGAGACGCCCGTGGTCGCGACACGGGTCGGCGGCGTCCCCGAGATAGTCGACGACGGCGAGACGGGGCTGCTCTGTTCGCCACGCTCGCCCGCCGAGCTCGCGGCGGCTATCGACCGTCTCGCCACGGACGACGAGGAGCGACGGCGGCTCGGATCTGCGGGTCGGCAGGCCGTCGAGGCGGGGTTCACGTGGTCGGAGCTGTACGACCGGTACGAACGCTCGCTGTCGCGTCTCGTGAACGATGAGTGAAGGGTCGTCCAGTAACCAGGAACGGAACCAGGCGATTCGAGACGTCGTCAAGGGAGCGAGCGTCGTCTACGCCGGTCTCCTCGCGGAGGTGGTCATCGCGTTCATAGCGCAGGTCATCGCCGCGAGGTACCTCACCACTGGCGGGTTCGGTGGTCTAACCGTCGGGACGTCGATGGTCAACATCTGCGGTCTCGTCGCCAGTCTCGGTATGGCGAGCGGTCTGACGAGGTACCTGCCACGGACCGACCCGCCGGCGAAGCGCGCCCTCGTCAGGACGGCGTTCGTCTCCTCGTTGCCCGTCGCGGTCGTCATGGGTGTCGGCATTGCACTGAACGCCGAGTTCATCGCCAGCGGCATCTTCGGAGATCCTGAGGTCACGCCCAGTATCTTCGTGTTTGGGCTCACCATCCCATTCGCCACGGCCCTGAACGTCGCTATCGGCGGCATCCGCGGTCAGAAGGTGTCGAAATACCGTGTCTACGTCGAGAACTTCATCCGGCCCATCGTCCGCCTCAGTCTCGTCTTCGCGGTCGTCACGGTGGGGCTCGGACAGTTGGGGTTCGCCACCGCGTACGCCGTCCCTTATGCCGTGGGGGCGCTCGTCGCCGTGTTTTACCTGTTCAGGGTACTTCCAGGCATCCTTGAAGAATCTACGCTCCAGAGCGGTTCGACCCGGGAGATGACGCGGTACTCGCTGCCGTTCATCGTCTCGGGGGCGGCCGGGTTCATGTACCGAAGCATCGATGTTTTCATCGTCCTCTACTTCTTGGACAGTCAGGCGGTCGGCACCTACGGCGTGGCGTACGCCGCCGCCCGCCTTATCGTCATGTTCTCGACAGCGTTCAACTTCCTTGGTGCACCCGTCGCCAGCGAACTCGAAGCCGGGGAGAACGTCCGCGACATGCTGTCCGTCCACCGCTCGGTCCTCCGGCTGCTCGTCATCGCGACGATTCCGACGCTGATTCCGTTCGTCCTCTTCCCCGAAGCGTTCATCAGTGCCGTCTACGGGTCGAAGTACGCGAGCGGGAGCCTCACACTGGCGGTTCTCGCGCTCGGCTTCGCGGTCCACAACGTGCTTGACGCCCACACTAGCCTCCTACAGGGGCTCGGCCGCTCGCGCGAGATTGCCTTCAACAACATCCTCGCCGCGAGCCTGAACGTCGGGTTGAACGTGTGGCTCATCCCCGAAATCGGAATTCTCGGAGCTGCCCTGGCGACGATCGCGTCATACTTCCTTGTCGACCTGCTGATGGTCGTCGAGGTGAGGTACTATGTCGGTGTCTTCCCGTTCGGACTCACCGTCGCAAAACCCGGTATTATCGCCGTTCCGTTGCTTGTGAGCGCCTTCTTACTCCGCGACTTCGTCCCCGGCAGAATCCTCTGGATAGTCGGGTTCACGGCGGTCTTCGGACTCGTCTACATCGTTACAGTTCTCGTGGTACTCGGCATCCGTCCCGAGGAGGTCATGCTTATCCGCTCGCTCGAGGAGCGCTATGGTATCCCGCTGGGGCCGCTGGACGCGGTTGTCAGACGCTTCTCCTGAGAACGCCGACCGGTGCACCTATGCGGCAGTGTTCGGACGGTTCCTTCGTGTTAGAGTCGATCGTGTACTATGTGCCGACGATTCCGGACGTCTGGAGCACGGACCGCTACCAGCACGCCCTCGGACTCGTTGAGGCGGCCGACGAGTCCATCGTCGTCAGCAACGCCCCGGTCCCCGACGCCCTCGCCAAGAGGACCACGACGCGCATCGTCGACGCCGAGGGCGTCCTCGACAGGGGGCGTACCGCCGCGTCGGTCGCGACGAGTGCCCCCGATTCGACCACCTTCGTCACCTCCTACCACTACGAGGCGGTACTCGCAGGATTTATAGCGAAACAGTACGGCGTCCGCTGGGTACCGGACGTCTACGAGACGCCCGCCCAATACCGACTCAACCAGCCACGGACGTACCACCAGGTGACTGCCCGGGGTCTCGCTGGCCTGTTGCACCGGGCCGGACGCGCTGTCCACTCGTTCCACCCTGAGACTCCCTATCAGTACGGTTCCGACCGTCGATTCCTCCCCAACGGTGCGCCGGTGTCCATCGTCGATCCCGAATATGCCGACCGATCGACGCTCCACGTCGCGTGGGTTGGGAGCCCTCGACTGGACCGGGGTGGGGAACTACTCGTGGAGGGGCTCGCGAGGACTGACTCGTCATTGCTGGTCGATGTCTACGGGACTACGGACCCCCGCGTCGAATCGCTGGCGGTCGAACTCGGAGTCGACGATGTCCTCCGATTCAATGGGCGCGTCCCTCACCGGGAGGCGCTTGACGGCGTCCGCGAGGCCGATGTCGGTTATTGCGTCCTCCCACCGCGGACCGACTGGCAGTACGCTCCGCCCATCAAGGTCGGGGAGTACCTGGCGGGGGCGACGATTCCTCTCGTCTCCGACTTCCCAGGGATGCGCTACATCGCGAAGGACGCCGGTCGGTACGTCGCCCCGAGAGCAGATGCCGTCGCGACGGCCCTTGACGACCTATCGGCGCTCTCGCTCGCCGACCGGCACGGACTGGCGGAAGCGGCCCGCGAACGAGGGGAGGAGATTGCGTGGGAGGAGGTCCGTGCCGAGTTCGCTCATCAGGTTGGTGTCCGTTGACCCGGTCGCTCCATTACCGGTAACCGAGTGCCGAGAGCTGCTCGTTCACGTCCGCGTCAACGCTCTGTTTGGTCGTACGCTCGCCGTCGACCACCGCCCACGGGACGGTCGTCAAGTTCGGATGTCGGAGCCCTGGCGGGTGGCCCCACTGCCGGAGCGGCACTGGATAGATTCGCTCGCCGACTAGGTTCCCGTGGTCGGCTGTAAGGACGGTTCGTTCGCCGAACTCCTCGGCTAGCGGCTCGGCGACTTCCAGCACGTACCGCAGATTCTCGGCGTAGGCCTCCCAGACATCGTCGAGGGCTGCCTTCCCTTGTCGGAGTGCCTGCCACACGTTACTCGGGCCGCCATCGCTCCCATCAAACTGGAGCTCTGGTGCCGAGAGGAAGGGATAATGAGGTTGACAGAAGTGAACGATAAGTCGAGCGTCGGGGTGCTCCTCGCGGGCGTGACGAGCGGCCTCCGCAACGGGTTCTGCCGGTATGAGTCGTCGTTCCTCGTCGTACGCATCCCGCCACACGTCGATGAACTCCCTGAACGCCCCTGTGACGTTCTCCGAGACGACGGCGTTCCCGTTAACGTATATCGTGTCGCTGTGAGCGCGACCGTAGAATTGCTGGCCGACCCACTCCTTGGTCGCGCTGGCGCCACTGTTCACCTCGGTGTACTCGTCAAACCGAGAGACGTCGGCTACCTCCCGGAACAGGTCCGCACGACACCCGTCCAGAACGAACAGTGAGTCCCAGTCCTCATCTAGAATGCGGGTGTACCCCTGCCCGGCGTAGCGGAGGCGGTGGAGAGGGAAAAGGGCGTACTGTTTCGTCTGGTTGTACCACCACATCGGACTGTCGTAGTACTCGGCCAGCTCCTCGTACTGTTGAGTGAGGTGCGTGTTGAGGGCAGCCCGGATGGACATACCGCGGATAGCGATGAGGAATACAAAGCGTTGTCCGTCCGCACCGACGAACACGGCCGGGAGCTTTTATATCGAGCCAGCAATCTGAGGAGGCATGGCCGCTCTTTCCGATCTTGCCAAGCGTGGCACGGTCAACAACGTCTTGATATTCGTTGCGGACAGCCTCCGCTTCGACTCTCTTCCATCACGAATCGCCCAGCGAGGCGTCACGGCACGGACGGTGGCGGCCAGTACGTACACTGCGACGAGCATCCCTTCGATGGCGTCCGGTCTGTATCCGGCAACGCACCGCGTCTGGAGTTTCGACGATGTCCTTCCCGAGACGCCCGAACTGCTGGCGGGTGAGCACTGCGGTACCGACCTCCGGAACGTCTGGGACCACGTGGAGTCGCCTGCGGAGAAGCCGCCGAATCGCATCCTCCGTGTGACCGAAGAGCGCACCTTGGAGGGCCTCGGCGAACCGTTTACGCTCCTTGTCCACGACAAGGGTGCACACGCCCCCTACGACTACACCAACGTCCGGTGGGACACCTCTCCCGAGTTCTTCCGTCACTTCGCCGGGCGCGACCAGGAACTCCGGAACCTCTACCAGCGGGGTGCGACGACGGCCGCGGAACGGTTTGAGGGACTGGTCGACATGCTTCACGACCGCGAACTGTACGATGACACGCTTGTCGTCTTCACAAGCGACCACGGTGAGTTGCTTGGGGAGCCATCTCGCGGCGGCGTCTACGCTCATGGCGCGCCGGTCTGTCCCGAACTCGTCTCTGTGCCGACCGTCTTTATGGGGGCTGGCCTCCCAGAAGGCGAAGTATACGACGAACTCTTATCGGGCGTAGACCTCGCGCCGACAGCTATCGCCGCACGTGGCGAGACCGTCCCCGACGATGTCGAGGGGGTGGATGTCTGGACCAAATCGCCCTCGGCGGACAGAGTCGTCCGTTCCGAGTTCTGGGCGAAAGGTGGTCGAGTCTCTTACGGGGCGAGTTCAGCCTGGAATCGGGACGGCGGAGTCGTCCGTCACCACGGGCGTGCCAGTGAGCGCGTCGCGTTCGCAATCCACCGGAAACTCGTCAAGGGTGCACAGGCACCGGCGAACCGTTCACGTTCGCCGTACCAGATGTGGCGCCTCCTCCGCACATTCGGCGACCGTGAACTCGTCTACGGGTCGGTAGACCCCCAGTCCCTCCGGCCTGCGCTAGTTGAGGAGTTTCGGCCAAACGACTCGACATCGGACGTCGCCGCCGCGTCGAAAGAGCAACTTGAAGCGTTGGGCTACCTGGAGTAAGTCGTCACGGCTTGCGGTCCGCGAGCGCTATCGGGGCCGTCTCGTACTTGCCGAGACGCTCGCACAACGCCTCGAACGCCTCGAACCCGTCGGCCAACTGCATACACGCAGGGTGTGCCAGTACCGTCGCCGTCTCCACGTTATCGACGCACTCCAGCACCCAGTCGACCCACTCGTCGGGCGACACCGCGTCGGCCCCGAACGGCCCCTCGAAGTCGCTCTCGGCGACGAACGCTGGCGTCCGGAACGAGTGGTAGACGTGGTCGTGGTCGGGTGGCGTGTTGATGGGGAGGACACGGACGCCGTCCTCCTCGCGCGGTTCGCCGCCGGGTTCGACGGCGTCGGAGAAGTGTGTAACGCCGTAGCGGGCGAGCAGTTCCGCGGTGTTCGAGTCGTGGCGGTAGGCGTGGTCGCGCCACGAGCGGACGTCGACGCCCACCTCCTCGAACGCGGTGAGCGTCCGCCGAATCTCCCACGCCTGGAACGGGCGAGGGCCGTTCCACGACCCCGTCAGCCCTCGCCAGAGCTTGTGAACCGGCGTGCTGAACGCGTAGTAGTTGTGACCGCCGAGTTCGACGTTGTTCATCGCGGCGAGCGTCCGCGCTCGCTCCGGTTCCTCGCGGAGCGCCTTCCCGGTGACGAACAGCGTCACCGGCAGGTCGTGGTCGTCGGCGATGTGCGCGTACTCGACGGCCGCCTCCATCTCCGTCCCGTCCACGTACGCTTGGTCGCGGGTCTCTAACGACATGTGGTGGACGTCACCGGTCAGGCAGACCGTCATTCGAGGTAGCCGAGGTCCTCCAGTCGGTCCTGCACCGCCTGATCGGAGGCGCTGTCGACGGCCGACGCGGGGATGGGGTCGCGCTCGGCGGGTGCGTCGTCGCCGAACAGGTCGAGCGCGCGGCCGTCCATGTCCGTCGGGACGGCACTGCCGACGCTCCGGAGGACCGTCGGGGCGACGTCGAGGATGGAGATGGTCTCGTCGAGTGCGCCCGACACCTCGGGACCCGAGGCGAGGAACAGGCCCGTACGGACGTTCTCGGCGGCCCACGTTCCGGGGCCGTCAAAGACGGGGTTGTCGCCGATGGCCCCGCTGGTGTGGACGCCCTCGCGCTGGTCGAAGACGACGTTGGGGGCTTCGTCCACGTGCGACCCGCTGTAGGCCTCCTCGCGGCGCAGCACCTCGCTGGCGACGGGGCGGCCCTCCCGGTTCCGCAGGTTCTCCAGGTCGCTCACCAGCGACTCGACGGTCTCCTCGTCGTCGTCCACGACGTAGATCAGGCCCTGCCCGCTGGCGATGGCGCTGGTCTCGTCCCAGTTCACGCGGTCGAGCTTCTGCTCGCGTTTGAACCCCTCCTCGTCCTCCGGGACGGAGCTCTTCAGCCGCTCCGGTGCGAGTCTGACCACGAGGTCGTGGACGCCGAACCGGTGGGCGAGCGCGGAGACGCGTTTCTTGTTGAGTCCGACGCGACCGAACAGGTCCGACGCGCTGCGCTCGGTCGAGAGGTAGCCCATCGATTCGAGCCAGCTGTTGGCGTTGAAGACGGTGTCGATCTCCGTACAGCCGTGGTCGGACATGAGCATGAGCGTCGCCTCGGGGTGCGCCTCTCGGAGTTCGCCCAGGTGGTCGTCGATGACCTCCCACGCGCGACGGGTCGGCTCGCCGCGCCAGAAGAAGTGCTGGAGGACGTTGATGTAGAAGACCGTGCAGTGGGCCACGTCGACGGGCCGTTCGTCGACGAGGTCGCGGAACGTCGAGAGTCGGTCGTCGATGAGGTCGACGACCGCGTCGGCCGCCTCGCTGTCGCTGTCGGCCGTGACCGGCACGTCCGGGTGGAGTCGGTAGCCCCGGCCGTCGAGGTCGTCGCTCAGCTCCGGTGGGTCGGTGTACTCCTCCTGCTCGCTCCCCGGTCCGCCGGCGACGAGGAAGCCGTCCAGCTCGAACGGTGGGTACGTCATCGGGACGTTGACGATACCGGCCGTCTTCCCGTCCTCGTTGAGGTAGTCCCAGTAGTTCGCGCTGTCGAACGACCGCGAGGTGGGCGTCGTGAGCGTCCGGTTCGCGGTGTCGATCTTCTCCCACCAGAACACGCCGAGTTTGCCGGGGTTCTTCCCGGTCGTGTAGCACCGCCAGTTCGGGCAGGTGACTGGCGGGAGACAGCTCTCCATCTCCGAGTAGACGCCGTCGTCGCGCAGCGCATCGACGTTCGGGAGCCGTCCCTCGTCGAGCCACGGGCGGAGCAGCGCCCAGTTCGCGCCGTCCAGACCGACGACGATGGTGTCGGGCATACTAGCTCGCCGTATGTCGGTCGAATATAAACCAGTACTGGGCTTCGCTCAGCGGCCGAACCGCGCGTCGAACGCTTCGTAGCGCTCGGTCACCGTCGTCTCCAGTCGGCTCTCGAACGCCTCGCGGGAGAACTCTTCGGCACGCTGCCGGTCGGCGTCGAACGGGTCGGCCTCGAACCGCTCGACGGCGTCCCGAACGCCAGCGCCGGTGCCGTCGTGACGCAGACCGATTCCCTCGTCGACGAACATGCTCGGGAACCCCTCGTCGCGGGCGAGACACGCCGCCCCCGCGGCGACGGCCTCGACGGGGACGATGCCGAAGTCCTCCGCGACGCCGTTGAAGACGACCGCGCGGCTCTCGACCAGCAGGCGGCGTTTCTCGGCGGCGTCGACGAACCCGAGGTAGCGCATGTTCGGCGCGCGGTCGATGCGGTCGAGGACGTCGCCGGGCACGTCACCGCGTGGGCCGACGAAGTCGAGGGGCTGGTCGAGTTCTTCGAAGGCGGCGACCACCTCGGGGACGCCCTTCTCGACGTCGAGGCGGCCGAGGTGGAGGTAGCGGTCGCCGCGTTCCCGGTCGAGGTGACCGAGCGCCGCCACGTCGATAGGCGGGTACAGCACCTCCGCGTCCCGGTCGTAGAACTTCCACAGTCGGCGGGCGATGACGGGGCTGTTCGCGAGGTAGCCGTCGACCCGGTCGTCGACCGCGGCGTCGCGGAGCCGGAGGTACCGGACCAGCGGTCGAGCGAGCACGCCGGGGAGACCGTCGGTCCGGTCGTGGTACCGGTCGTACAGTGTCCGCGGCGGGGAGTGACAGTAGTTGAGGTGGAGCGTCTCGTCGGGGGTGAGGACCGCTCGCGTCGTCGCGCCCGATGTGACGAGGACGTCCGGCGGGCCGTACGCTCGCCAGTCGACGTCCTCCCAGAGGGCGTACTCGAACACGCGGTCGATACGGGCCTGCGCACGCCGGAGGGGTTCGAGCGCGGCGTCGTCGAGCAGATCGTAGAACTCGACGTCCGGGTACGTCTCGCGGGTGCCGACGTCCGGAACGCCGAGCGTGTAGATGCGGTCGCAGTCGAGGGCGTCGGCGAGAGCGACGGCGACGGCTTCCGCCCCGCCGGGGGAGTCGATGCCCCAGTGGGCGACCGCCACGTCGAGGTCCGCGAGCGAGACCATACCACCGACTGCTGGCCTCCGGACCAAAAACGCACCGAGTACGGTCGGTGGTGTCGCTACCGCCGGACGGGGTCCGTGTGGCGCCCCGTCGAGCCACGTCCGCTAAACCGCTCGCCCGCCTACTACGTCCCGTGACCCTCACCGCCAAGCCCCTACGACCGACCGACGGCGACGACCTGCGCGACGTACTCGCGACCCACGACCTGGTCCTCGTGGAGTTCTACACCGCTGGCTGTGCGATGTGCCAGGCGATGGAACCCGTCCTCGGCACTGTCCAGCGTGCGACCGAGGTCACCGTGGCGATGGTGAACCCCGGCGACGACATCGGACTGGTCGAGACGTACGACGTGCGCTCGGTACCGACGCTCGTCCTGTTCGAGGACGGCGCGGAAGTCGCGCGACTGGCCGACGGCTTCCAGGGTGCGGAGTCCGTCGTCGAGTTCCTCGACACGCACACCGAGGGCGTGTCGGTCTGACCGGGCGCACGCGGAGCGTGGCCACCCGATAGCTGCCGCCGCGTCGGGAGCGAACCCACACCGTTTTCACCGCCCCCGCGACAGTCTCGAAGCATGACTGCGGAGGGTATCGTCGGCCAGTATCTCGCGCTCAAGGAGGAGACGGACGCGGACGTGCTGGCGATGCAGATGGGCGACTTCTACGAGTTCTTCCACGAGGACGCCGAACTCGTCGGGCGCGAACTGGACCTCAAGGTCTCGGAGCGCTCGTCGGGCGGCGACGCGTACAAGATGGCGGGCGTCCCGCTGGACGACCTCACGCCGTACCTGTCCGCTCTGGTCGAACGCGGCTACCGCGTCGCCGTCGCCGACCAGTACGCCACCGAGGACGGCCACGAGCGCCGCATCGAGCGGGTCGTCACCCCCGGCACGCTCCTCGAGACGAACGACGCCGACGCGCGGTACCTCGCGAGTCTCGTCTCGGACGGGAGCGCCGACGGCGGCACCGGGAGCGACGCGGGGGACGACGCGTACGGCCTCGCGTTCGTCGACGTCACCACCGGCAGATTCCACGTCACGGCGGTCGCGGACGCACCGGCGGTCCTCACCGAACTGTACCGCTTCGCGCCGACCGAGATACTCCCCGGCCCAGCGGTGCGGACCGACGACGACCTGCTCGCCACCGTCCGCGAACGGACCGACGCGACCCTCACCCTGCACGCGACCGAGGCGTTCGCACCCGGTAAAGCCCGACACGTGCTCCGCGAGCAGTTCGGGGAGGTCGAAGAGAGTCTGGGACTGGACTCGACGCTCGCCGTACAGGCGGCGGGCGCGGCGCTCGACTACCTCGCCGAGACGGGGACCGGCGCGCTGGCGTCGGTGACGCGCCTCGGGACGTACACGCCGGACGACCACGTCGCCGTCGACGCGACCACCCAGCGCAACCTCGAACTCACCGAGACGATGACCGGCGCGGGCCGGTCGCTGTTCGAGACGGTCGACCACACCGAGACGAGCGCGGGCCGTCGCCTCCTCAAGCAGTGGCTCGGCCGCCCTCGACGCGCCCGAGGCGAACTGGAGCGCCGCCAGGCGTGCGTCGGCGCGTTCTGCGAGGCCGCGCTGGCCCGCGAGGAACTCCGGGAGACGCTCTCGGAGGCGTACGACCTCGAACGGCTGGCGAGTCGGACGGTGTCGGGGAGCGCTGGCGCGACCGACCTGCTCCGCGCGAAGGAGACGCTCGCGCTCGTCCCTCGACTCGCCGAGACGCTCGACGCGACGCCGCGACTCGCCGACTCGTCGGTCGCCGACGTGCTGGACCGCATCGACCGCGATGCGGCCGCGGACCTCCGCGAGACGCTCGACACCGCCCTCGCCGAGGACCCGCCGAACACCGTCACGCAGGGCGGTCTGTTGCGTCCCGAGTACGACGAGGAACTGGCCGACCTCGTCGCGCGCCACGAGGAGTGCGTCGAGTGGTTCGACACGCTCGCCGAGCGGGAGAGCGAGCAGACGGGCATCGCCCGCCTCTCCGTGGACCGCAACAAGACCGACGGCTACTACATCCAGGTGGCGAAGTCCCAGGCCGACGCCGCCCCCGAGCGCTACGAGGGCATCAAGACGCTGAAGAACTCCCAGCGGTACGTCACCGACGAACTCCGCGAACGCGAACGCGAGATACTCCGCCTCGAAGAGCGGCGCGGCGACCTGGAGTACGAACTGTTCGAGGAGCTGCGCGAGGACGTCGCCGGCCACGCCGAACTGCTGCAGGACGTGGGGAGAGCGCTCGCGGAACTCGACGCGCTGGCGTGTCTCGCCACCCACGCCGTCAAGCACGACTGGACGCGCCCGGAACTCGTCGAGTCGGGACCGCTGCACATCGAGGCGGGGCGGCATCCGGTCGTCGAGACCGACGTCTCGTTCGTCCCGAACGACCTCCACCTCGACGCCGAGCGCCGGTTCCTCATCGTCACCGGGCCGAACATGAGCGGGAAGTCCACCTACATGCGTCAGGCGGCGCTCGTCACCCTGCTCGCGCAGGTCGGGAGCTTCGTCCCGGCGCGCTCCGCGACGGTCGGCGTCGTCGACGGTATCTACACCCGCGTCGGCGCGCTCGACGAACTGGCGCAGGGCCGCTCGACGTTCATGGTCGAGATGCAGGAGCTGAGCAATATCCTCCACAGCGCCACCGAGGACTCGCTGGTCATCCTCGACGAGGTGGGCCGCGGGACGGCGACCTACGACGGTATCTCCATCGCCTGGGCTGCCACCGAGTATCTCCACAACACCGTCGGCGCGAAGACGCTGTTCGCGACTCACTACCACGAACTGACTGGTCTCGCCGAGCACCTGCCCCGCGTCGCGAACGTCCACGTGTCCGTCGACGAGTCGGACGGCGAGGTGACGTTCCTCCGGACCGTCGAGGAGGGGGCGACGAACCGCTCGTACGGCGTCCACGTCGCGGACCTCGCGGGCGTCCCCGACCCCGTCGTCCGCCGGGCGGGCGACGTGCTCGACCGCCTGCGCGAGGAGAAGGCCATCGAGGCGAAGGGGTCGGGCGGCGGCGAGACGGTCCAGGCCGTCTTCGACCTCGGGTCGGGCGGCTTCAGAGGCGGCGCGAGTGCGGACGGCGGGACGCCGTCGTCGTCCGGTGCGACGTCGTCCGACGCGGCATCGCCCGATTCGACATCGCAGTCGCCCGACCCGGAGATGGAGTCGGTACTGCGAGAACTCCGCGAGACGGACGTGAACGAGACGCCGCCGGTCGAACTCATGTCGAAGGTCCAGGAGTGGCAGTCGCGACTGGACGACCGGTAGCGTCGGGTCGTTCTCACCGCCGACCGGTCCGGGTCGTCGGCATCTCCGACTGGTTCGGTTCGACGTCGTTCTCGACGTGGCGACCGAACAGCGTCACGTCCAGTCGACCCGTCACCTGACGCTGTCGTTATCGTGCACCACGACCCAGAGTATTGTGCGGAGGTCGCAGACCCCCTGCGGCGTACAGTCGCCAGTTCCGGCACTGTCCGTCGCGTCCGAAGGTATCGACATGGTTCCATCGTCCCCAGACAGACCGAATCGCGAGTCCGAGCGCTACGTCTCGTACTACGACCCGACCGGGTCGCGGAAGCTCAGTACCATCCTCGTCCACAGGCTGGCCGACCTCATGGGTACGGACGTGCGACGTGCCGAGCGGGTGCTCTACGAGAGCATCGACCCGGTTTCGCTCGACCGACTGTTCCAGCAGCGCCACGACGGGAGCGCACGCTACGACGGCCTCACCAGGTTCAGGGTCGACGGCTACGCCGTCGTCATCACCGCCGACGGGCGAATCGAGATCACCCCACACGACCCGCCCGAGGAGTGACGACTCTCACGCTCTCGCGACGCCGCCGTCGGCGTGTCGAGCGCCGATAGGCGGGTAGCGGATGGGCAGGTAGCTGAAACAGGCCGCCGATAGGCAGGTAACCGCTGCGTACGTCACCGACGGCCCCGGTCAGAGGCCGGAGTTCGGCGATAGCTCCCCGGCGCGTTCGAGGCGCTCGTAGAGGTAGTAGGAGTAGCCGACGGTGACCGCAGCGGTCGCCAGTGCGGGCACGAGCAGGAAGTACACCGCGTAGTCGCCGACTAGGAGGCCGACCAGCGAGACCAGCGCGGTGAGTTTGAACAGCCGACCGGCGAGCCGGTGGGTCCGAGCCCACACCTCGTCGCTACTGAGCGTCCACGGCGTCCGGACGCCGACGAACCAGTTGCGTTCGGCGTGGCCGAGCAACACGCCGACGTAGTAGAAGAGCAGGGCGACGCCCGCGAGGACGACCTGCGTAATGTCGACGTCGTAGCCGAGGTTGAACGCCAGCGTTCCGAGGTGGACCAGGAGCATGAACGCCGCGAAGACGACGACGAACCAGTCGTAGTACGGCCGGAACTCGCCGATGTTCTCACCGAGCGGGTCGAGACGCGGAATCACGGCGAACAGGCCCACCAGGAACGCCGACAGGAGCGGCATCAGCGCGAGAGCCGGGAGTTTCGCCATCGTTCCGTCCGGTTCGCCCGCGGCGTTCCAGTGCGTGACCACCTGGTCGGGGAGCGACGGCGCGGCGAGGACGCTCGCGACACCGCCGAGGGCGACCAGTCCGGCGGCCAGTACGAACCGACGAGTTGTGTTCATTGTCGATGATAGGTGTCGAGCGACGATGAATCAGTGGGTGGTTCTCGGACGACGGCGACGACATCCAGCGTACGAATTTGAAATAAATAACCGCAATCATACAATCGGGCGCCGTCGGGTTTCGTCGGGTCGGACTACGCAGACTCGACTGCCGAGTGACGTCTGCCCGGCGGCCGTCGTCGGCCGCCTCCGCTGCCCGTGTTACCGACCCGCTGGCGGTTCCAGCGACCCGACGAACCACGCCGTCACGACGACACGCCGGCGTCGTCCACGAGGTTCCGGACGTGTCGGTGCGTGTACTCCACGTCGTACGTCTCGGCGATGTGTCGCCGAACGAGCGACACCGACCAGGCGTCCGCGTCGTACCCGGCCGCTGTGGGGGGTTCGTGGAGCGTCGCGTCGAGTTCGCGTCGTTCGTTCTCGTCGAGTTTCGGCGGCCGGCCGGGACGTGGCCTATCGCGCACCGCCTGCTCGATTGGTTCGGCTTCGAGACGGTCGAACCAGGCGTAGATGGTGTTCTCGCGCATCCCGAACCAGTCGGCGACGACCGGCACCGAGTGGCCGCGTTTGTACAGGACGGCGACCATCAACCGCTTCGTCGCCTTCGCGGACGTCGCCGCGTCGAGTGCGTCGAGCAGGTCCGCGACCGGGACGCCTTCGAGTCGAGCCATGTCGACTCCAGGAGGTCGCGGGTAATGAGTCTGCGTGTTTTTCTTTCCGGATTCGTTCCCGATGGGTTTACAACACCTTTTTGCACTCCACTGTCGTGAGTCCGACCATGGACGCGGTCAAGACATCGGAGCACGTCGCTTCGGTCTACGCACGGAACATCGGTGGAATCGACGAGACGTCGGTGGATATCCCACCCGGCGTGACGGTGTTGACCGGTCGCAACGCGACCAATCGAACGTCGTTCCTGCAGGCCATCATGGCGGCGATGGGGAGCGACAACGCCTCGCTGAAGGGCGACGCCGAGGAGGGACACGCGGAACTCGAAATCGCCGGCGACGAGTACGTCCGGACGTTCACACGGTCGAACGGGAACGTCTCCGCCGGCGGCGACCCGTACCTCGACGACGCGACGGTCGCCGACCTCTTCGCGTTCCTCCTCGAATCGAACGACGCCCGGCAGGCGGTCGCCCAGAGCGCCGACCTCCGCGAGCTCATCATGCGGCCGGTCGACACCGACGCCATCCAGGCCGAGATTCGAGACCTCGAGGCGGAACGGGACCGTCTCGACGACGAACTGGAGGAGCTGGAGGAGCTGAAGGACGACCTCCCCTCCCTCGAAGAGCGACGGACGAGCCTCGAGACCGACATCGAGGAGAAGCGTGCCGAACTCGCCGAGAAGGAAGAGGAGATCGCCGACCAGGACGCCGACGTGGGCGAGACCCAGGAGGAGAAACGCGAACTCGAGTCGCGGCTCGACGACCTCCGGAACCGACGCTCGGACGCCGAGCGCATCCGCTCTGACATCGACGTCCAGCAGGAGAGCATCGAGTCGCTGACGAGCGAACGCCGCGAACTGGAGGCGGAGCGCGACGACCTCCCCGAGACGCCGATGGGCGAGCACCAGGAGCTCGACGGCGAGATAACGCGCCTCCGCCAGCGCAAGGAGGCCCTGGAAGCCGACATCAGCGAGCTCCAGAACGTCATCGGGTTCAACGAGGAGATGCTCGAGGGCGGGGACGACACGGTCGGGAGCGCCCTCCGGGAGGAGGAGACCGACGGCTCGGTCACCGACCAGCTCGTCGCCGACGACGGCGTGGTCTGCTGGACCTGTGGCTCGACGGTCGAGAGCGACAGCATCGAGTCGACGCTCGACCACCTCCGCGACCTGCGCAAGGAGAAGCTGGAGACCATCCGCGGCATCGAGGACGACCTGGACGACCTGAAGGCCACCCAGCGCGAACGCGAGGAACAGCAGCGCCAGCGCGAGAACGTCGAGCGCCGTCTCGCGGACGTGACCGACGAACTGGACCGGCGTCGCGAGGCGCTGGAGTCCCTCCGCGAGGACCGCGAGGAGCTGAACGAGGAGATCGAGTCCCTGGAGGAGGAGGTCGAGTCGCTCGAATCGGAGGACTTCAGCGAGATCCTCGACCTCCACCGGGAGGCGAACCAACTGGAGTTCGAACTCGGTCGTCTGGAGTCGGACCTCGACGATGTCACCGACCGCATCGCGACCGTGGAGGACCGCCTCGCCGAGGAGGACCAGCTCCGCGACCAGCGCGACCAGCTCACCGAGGAACTCACCGACCTCCGCACCCGCATCGACCAGCTCGAAGCGGGTGCCATCGAGCAGTTCAACGACCACATGGACGCCGTGCTCGGTATCCTCGACTACCAGAACCTCGAACGCATCTGGATCGAACGCGTCGAGCGCACGGTCCGGGAGGGCCGGCGGAAGGTGGACAAGAGCATGTTCGAACTCCACGTCGTCCGGTCGACGGCGTCGGGTGCGACGTACGAGGACACCGTCGACCACCTCAGCGAGTCCGAGCGGGAGGTGACGGGGCTGGTGTTCGGCCTCGCGGGCTACCTCGTCCACGACCTCCACGAGACGGTGCCGTTCGTCCTGCTCGACTCGCTGGAGGCCATCGACTCCGAGCGTATCGCCGACCTCGTCGCCTACATCGCCGACTACGCGGAGTTCCTCGTCGTCGCGCTCCTCCCCGAAGACGCGCAGGCGCTCGACGACGAGTACACCCGCATCACCGACATCTGAGGGGCCACCACACCGCTCACTCTCGCTCCGCTCTCCCTGCTTCTCGCCGCGCTGCCGTCTCTCGCTGCCCCGCCGCACCTCACCAACTCGTCGTCACTCGCGGTCGCCGGGTCACCTCGACAATCGACCGACTGCGCGGCCGCATAACAAACGTACGACTGTCACGCCTCGCTCGACTCGCAGTCACAGCCACCGCGCGCCAGCAGGTCGTCGATGCGGTACTGCGCGCCACACTCCTCGCACAGCACCTCCACGTCGACGAACAGGCGGAACTCCCCGAGTCGGATGCGACCGGTGTTCCGCAACTGTTCCAGGCTGCGGGTGGTGACCGAGCGCAGCCGGGTCCGGAGTCGCTGGATGGTGTCGGTGACCGTCTCGACCCGGTCGGCGTCGCTCGTCTTCTCGTACTCCGCACCGCGGTACTCCTTGAGGTAGGTGCGGATGGCCTGGTACGTGACGAAGTCCCGCTCGAGCTGGTCGACGTCGACGCCCTCCCGGTCGAGACGGCTCCGCGCCTCGGTCCGCATCCCACTGCTCACGTCGTCGTCTGTCAGCAGGCGGTAGAAGTTGTCCACCTCGCCGTCGACCATCGACATGTCCGCCCGCGTCATCGCGGCGTCGAGGACACGTCTGTTGAACAGGTCGGCAAGGTCACGGAGACTCATCCGCTCGCTGCCGTCGGCCGTCCAGCGCCGTTCCAGACGCTCGCCGAACGTCGACCCGAGGTCGTACTCGTCGATGAGGCGTGCGACCTTGCTGGAGGGACGTCCGCCCGTGTCGTCCTGCGAATCGTTCATTGGGATATCGGAGGTTGGTCGTTAGGCTACTTGTACCTGTGCCACCGCGGTCGGCGTCTCCGAGGTCGGTGTGCGTTCGACCCTTTCGAACAGGAAATATGGGCGGTTGGCGGTCACTAATTCGCCGCTCCGACTGGATAGCGCGCACGAATCGCTATTTTGGCTTCTCAATCCGGGCCGAAACGCCGTTCTATCTTGCCGAACAATATACCACCCAGGTTTTCGGGGGCCTCGTTCGCAATGGCGGTCCGGTACGACCGTTCTCGCCGTCCGGCCGCCGTGCCTCGTCGGTCCGTATCGCCACTCGACGTCGTCGGTCTCGTCGCGTGCCGCTTCCTATCTCTAGCTATCTCTGCCCCAAGCGTCCGGTTCGGAAGCAACCGTTCGAACGCCTCGAATAGCGTGGTCTGCGTGTGCCACTTCGGCGCGCCCGTGTCCGACGACCCCGGAACGCCCGACGCGGTCGGGAAGTCGCTGGGCAGCCTCGCGTCTCCACAGCACCTCGGCGGTGTAGGCGTCACCGACCCCGCGGAGGAAGCAGGTCTCTCGAAGGGGACGGTACATAGCCACTCCGCGACGCCGGCGAGGAAGGGACACGCCGTCTCCGACGACGGACCGCATCGACGTCGACCCCGACGGGACGACGAGGAGAACCGTTCCTGACGAAGGGCCGGGGACTGCTCACCGGGAACGCCTGGCAGCGGCGCGACGGCTCCCGAGATAACAGTCTTAGACCCGTTATCCGACGGGGACCGACTACCTCTCCCGTCGAACCGAGACGGCCGGTAGAGCCGTGTACGAGTCCATTCCGCATTCTCGGCCGGACGCGTTCGTAGGTCACGAACGACCCGACGGTGCGTCGCACTGGCCGCCTGTCGTGACCACCCGACACCGCACCGACGATACTTCGGGAGCGGAACGACACTCCGACCGTGGCTGGTTCGAGCCGACGGCCGACGACCTCAGTCGAACGTCGGCAGGTCCGTGGCCGTGCCCGCCATGTTGACGTTCACCTCGACGACGTTGGCGGCGTTGGTGACCCGCTCGATGACGAAGTCGTGGTACTCCTCCTCGCGCATGCGGTTGACCGGCCCGGAGACGGAGATGGAGCCGAGCACTCGTCCGCTCGCGTCCCGGACCGGTGCGCCGACCGCCTGGAGTCCCTTCACCTCCTCCTCGTCGTTCGTCGAGTAGCCGCGCTCGCGAACCCGTTCGAGGTCGGCGAACAGGGCGTCGCGGTCGGTGATGGTGCGCTCGGTCTTCCGTTCGAGTCCGTAGCGGTCGACGATGTCGTGGACGCGCTCCTCGGGGAGGGAGGCGAGGATGGCCTTGCCCGTCGCCGAGAAGTGGAGGAAGTCCGGGCGCTGGAGCTTCGAGGTCTGGTAGTCGCTGCCGACGGCCTTCTCGCCACGCACCTTGTAGAGGTTCACGCCGAGACCGTGCTGTTCGGTCGCGAGGTGGGCGTACTCGCCCGTCTCCTCGGCCAGCTCTTCGAGGACCCGGTTACCGTGCCGGTACAGCACGTGGCGATTGCGGACGTACTCGCCGAGCAGGAGGAACTGGAGGCTCAGCTCGTACGTGGTGCCCTCTTTCACGACGAAGCGCTCCTCCTTCAGCGTCGCGAGGTGGCTGTACACCGCGCTCTTCGACATGCCGAGTCGGTCGGCGAGTTCGGTGACGCCGGCCCCGTCCAGCTCCTCCAGTGCGCGCACGACGTCGAAGGCGTGCTGTACCGTCGTGAGCGTGCGGGTCCCGGTCGGCGGGTCGCGGTCGGTCATACGGACGGTGTGTCACGGAGGCACAAAGGCGTTTGCTATGTGCGGAATCGAGAGTCTCCACTCCAACCCCCGAACCGGCCGGATTCGAGCTATCTCAACAAACCAGCGCGAACGGTGCACACGTTCGCGCAGAACGCCGTTTCCGACCGGTCTGTGACCGAATCGCGTTCGCTATGTGAGAACACCCCGTCGTTAGGCTCGGAGTGGCGGGTAGCGGCGCTCTCGGACGGTTTCGAGAGGACGGTAGCGACGAGTGACGGGGCCAGTCGGGGGTCTGCGGTCGCCGGGTCGCCGGGTCACCGAGTTGCCGAGTCGCCGATTCGTCAGTCGGCGGCGAGGTCGGCGATCGCGCCAGCGAGCACCTCGGTCGCCGCGGCGCAGTCGCTCCAGTCGGTCCACTCGCGGGGGTTGTGCGAGACGCCGTCGCGCGACGGAGCGAAGAGGAGACCGGCGTCGGTGACGTTCGCGAGGTGCATCGTGTCGTGGGCCGCCCCGGAGTGGAGGTCGGTCGTCGTCACGCCGCGGGCCGCGCCGGCGTCGTGGAACGCCTCGCGGACCCGGTCGTCCATCGGGACGGGCCGACGCTCCCACGGCCGCTCGAACGTCGTCTCGACGCCACGCTCGCGTTCGAGGCGGTCGAGACTGTCGCGGGCGGCGGCGACGATGGCCTCGACCGAGTCGTAGTCGACGTCGCGTACGTCGACGGTCACCTCGACGCGGCCGGAGATGACGTTCGGCGCGTTCGGCGCGACGTCGAGGTGGCCGACGGTCCCCACCGCCGACTCGGAGACCTCGGTCCGGGCCTCGGCGGCACGCTCGACGTCCAGGACGAACTCGCTGGCGGCGGCGAGCGCGTCGGCGCGTTCGCCCATCGGCGTCGTTCCCGCGTGGTTCGCTTCCCCCGTCACCGTGACCGAGCAGCGAGCGAGGCCGGTGATGCTGGTGACGACACCGGCCGGAACCGCGGCCGCCTCCAGTCGCGTCCCCTGTTCGACGTGGAGTTCGACCCAGGCGTCCCACTCGCTCGCGTCGAGTCGTCCCTCGCCGTGGTAGCCGATGGCGGCGAGCGCCTCCTCCAGCGTCTCGCCGTCGTCGTCGAGCGAGAGCGCCGCTTCGAGCGACGTGTCGCCGCTGGCGACGCTGCTGCCGACGAGGCCGCCGCCGAACCGCTGACCCTCCTCCTCGGTGAGGCTCACCACCTCGACCGGTCGGGCGAGGTCCGCGTCGTCCTCCCGGAGCGCGCGGACGGCTTCGAGCGCGGCGTAGACGCCCAGCGGGCCGTCGAAGATGCCGCCCTCGGGGACGGAGTCGAGGTGGCTCCCGGCGGCGACCGGTGCGGCGTTCGGGTCCGCCCCGTCGGGCGTCCACCGACCGACGACGTTGCCGACGGCGTCGACCCGGACCGCGAGTCCGGCGTCCTCCAGTCGGTCGACGAACTGGTCCCTGGCGGCTCGGTCGGCGTCGGTGCCGGTGAGTACGGTGCGGCCGTGTCCCGGCCCCTCGACGGCCCCGAGTGCGGCGTTCGCCTCGAGGTCGTCGCGGAGTCGTGCCTCTCGGATGGGCATGTTGGATACCGCGTTTCGAGCGCTCGTACTTCACGATTCCGGCACCTGCGGGGAATGTGACACTTCGGCTACTCATCCTCGATTGCCCGCTCCCGTGTGCGCTCGACTCCAGTTCCTTCCGCGCGGGTAAGTTGCACGTCCGTCGACGGACTGGGCAGGGAGCCGTTCAATCGTGCTGACACGAGCGACAGACCGACTTTCCATAAATTTATTAGTCGGTGTGCGGTTGGTGGTATCATGCGGCGGGATAGCAGCGGGCACGACAGCGACGACAGTGATAGAACCGGCCTCGCCCGGCGGCGTTTCATCGCGGCAGCGTCGGCGGGGGCTCTCGGTCTGGCTGGCTGCCTCGGTGGCGGCGGCTCCGACGGAGACGGCGGCGGAACCACCGGCGGGGGCGGAGGCGGCGGTACCGGTGGTGCCACAGGGACCACCGCCAACGTGGGCAACGCCCAGTCCGGCGGGACGCTCAAGTGGGGCGGCGCGGTCCCGGTCCAGGGGCTCGACCCGCACATCGACACGGCCGCGGCGTCGAAGCGCGTCCTGGAGAACATGGTCGAGGGGCTCGTCCGACTCCAGCCGGACTACACGTTCGAGCCGCTCCTGGCGAAGGAGATGGAGACGTCGGAGGACAACACGAAGCTCTCGTTCACGCTCCACGAGGGGGTGACGTTCCACAACGGCGAGGAGATGACCGCCGAAGACGTGAAGGCCTCCTACGAGCGGGTCGCCGGCAACGAGAAGTTTGTCGCCAACGGGTTCATGCAGATGGTGGACTCGATGGCGGCCCCGAGCGACTACGAGTTCTCGGTGACGCTGTCCGAGCCGTTCGCCCCGTTCATCGCGAAGATGTCGACGGCGGAACTCGCGGTGGTGCCGGCGTCGGAGGCCGAGAAGAGCGAGATAAAGGAGCCCATCGGTACCGGACCGTACCAGTACGACAGCCGCGAGGTCGAGTCGTCGTTCACGATGACGAAGTTCGACGACTACTGGGCGGCGAGCGAGGAGAACGGGCCGTTCATCGACAAGGTCGTCAAGTCCGAGATCGCCGACGCCAGCGTCCGCCTCCAGTCGTTCACGGCGGGCGAGTACGACTTCATCAACGGCATCCCGCCGAAGGACGTCCAGCGCATCCAGCAGAACGGTTCGGTCCGCTTCGAGAAGAACTTCCCCAAGTCGCTCGTCTACCTCGGGATGAACTGCGAGCAGGCGCCGTTCGACAACCGGGACGCGCGGCTCGCACTCGACTACTCGTTCGACAAGGCGGAGGTGACGGAGGCGGCGCTGTACGGCACCGGTCAGCCGACGGCGAGTCCGGCGACGCCCGAGAGTCCCTGGGTGAACGAGGACGTGCAACCGCGACCGCGTGACCTCGACAAGGCCCAGGAGCACCTGGAGAACGCGGGGATGGGCGACGGGTTCAGCGTCTCGTTCAAGATACCCCAGTCGTACCCCGCGCAGGTCCAGGCCGCACAGGTCATCGCCGACCAGGCCAGCGAGGCCGGTATCGAACTGAACATCCAGAAGATAACCTGGAACTCGTGGCTCAGCGACGTCTACTCGAAGAAGAACTTCGAGGCGACCACGTCGTCGTACCTCGCGCTCTACTACCCCGACGTGTCGTTCTACAAGTTCCTCCACCCGGAGGGGGCGTTCTTCTTCACCGGCTGGTCGAACGACGAGTACAACAGCAAGGTCGAGGAGGCGCGACACCTGTACGACGAGGCCGAGCGCGCGAAACTGTACAAGGAGGCGACGCAGATCATGCACGACGACCGTGCGGGTCACCTGCTGCTGTTCTGGCAGGCGAACCTCTACGGCGCACAGCCCCGGTACAAGGGGAAGATCGGCACGCCCGACGGGTCGACGCTGCGCTTCCACGACAACTGGCTCGAAAGCTAGCCATGTCGATGGTCAGCTACCTGCTGCGGCGCGTGGGGTTCCTCTCGGTGACCCTGCTGTTCGTGACGCTCATCACGTTCGTCGTCACGAACGTGCTGCCGGGCGACGTCGCGGTGCTCATCCTCGGTCCGAACGCCAACGAGGCGAGCCTGCAGGCGTTGCGTGCGGACCTCGGGCTGAACGAGCCGCTCTGGAAGCAGTACGTCGACTGGCTGTGGGCGCTGTTCCACCTGGACCTCGGGGAGTCCATCCGCTTCGGCGGCCCCGTCTGGGGGCTCATCGCCGAGCGACTGCCGCGGTCGCTGCTGCTAGCGGTCGCCGCGACGGCGTTCGCCGTGGTCATGTCGCTGCCGCTGGGCGTCATCGCCGCCGTGAAGCAGAACGAACCGGCCGACGTCGCCGCCTCGATGTTCGGGTTCGTCGGCGTCTCCATCCCCATCTTCCTCTGGGGGCTGGTGTTCATCCTCGTGTTCGCCGTCTGGCTGAACTGGTTCCCGACGGGGGGCTACGCCCCGCCGTCGCAGGACGGGTGGGGGACGACGCTCCGCCACCTCGTGTTGCCGGCGACGTCGATGGGGTTCGCGCTGACGGCGTACGTGATGCGGATGACGCGGTCGTCGATGCTCGAGGAACTGGGCGACGAGTACGTCAAACTCGCCCGCGCGAAGGGGATGAGCGAACGCGTCGTCGTGCTCAGACACGCGTTTCGCAACGCCGTCATCCCGGTCATCACGGTCGTCGCGTTCCAGTTCGCGTACGCCTTCGGGGGCATCGTCGTCCTCGAACAGGTGTTCTTCTGGCCGGGGATGGGACAGCTCACCCTCACCGCCATCCAGTCGCGGGACATCCCCCTGCTACAGGGCTGTATCATCGTCGTCGCGGTGATGTACATGCTGTCGAACCTCGCGGCCGACGTGCTGTACGCGTACTTCGACCCGCGCATCCGCTACGGGGGTGAGAGCTGATGGCGACGGACTCCTCGACGACGAGTTCGCGCTTCGGCCTCTCGACTGCCCAGAAAGAGCGCTACGGACACCTCGCCCGGCAGTTCCGCCACAACACGAAGGCGATGCTCGGGCTGGTCGTCGTCCTGACGCTCGTCCTCGTCGCGGCGCTCGCGCCGGTCATCGCGCCGTACTCCATCTCGGAGACGAACGTCGCGGACCGCTCGGAGGCCCCGTCGGCGGACCACCTGTTCGGAACGGACGACCTCGGGCGCGACATCTTCAGCCGCATCGTGATGGGGAGTCGCATCTCGCTGTACGTCGGCTTCGGCTCCATCGTCGGCGCGTTGCTCGTCGGGACGACCATCGGCGTCGTCGCCGGCTACTCCGGCGGACTCGTCGACGAGGGGTTGATGCGCGTGATGGACGCCGCGATGGCGTTCCCGCCCATCCTCCTCGCGCTGACGGTGATGGTGGTCCTCGGGCCGAACCTGAACAACGTCGTCCTCGCGCTGGCGTTCGTCTACACCCCGTACATCGCCCGCGTCGGGCGGTCGGCGGCGCTCTCCGAACGCAACGAGGAGTACGTCGAGTCCGCCGTCGCTCGCGGCGAGACGGACTCCTACATCGTGTTCCGGGAGGTGCTCCCGAACTGCCTCGCGCCGCTGCTGGTGCAGGCCTCGATAAACATCGCCTTCGCCATGCTGGCGGAGGCGTCGCTGTCGTTCCTCGGCCTCGGCGCACAGCCCCCGAAACCGTCCTGGGGGCTGATGATAAACAACGGTCGGGGGTTCATGCAGACCGCACCGTGGATGATCATCTTCCCCGGCTTCGCCATCGCCTTCGCCGTCATCGGGTTCAACATGCTCGGCGACGGCCTGCGCGACGTGCTGGACCCGAAGGTCGACACGGTGGAGCAGTGAAACCATGAGTGAGAGCTACGACACCACCTCGACCACGACCGCGGCCACGGACGCGACGAGCGCAGGAGCCACCGGCGACCCGCTCCTCGACGTGCGGGACCTGCGTACGGAGTTCCACACCGACGACGACCCGGTCGTCGCCGTGAACGACGTCTCGTTCACCCTCGACCGGGGCGAGACGATGGGCATCGTCGGGGAGAGCGGAGCCGGCAAGTCCGTCACCGCTCGCTCCATCATGGGCCTCGTCGACTGGCCCGGCGAGGTGAGCGGGGGCGAGATTCTCTTCGACGGCGAGGACCTCGCCGCCAAGTCCGAGCGGGAGATGCAGGCCGTCAGGGGCAACCGCATCGCGCTCGTCCCGCAGGACCCGATGCGGTCGCTCAACCCCGTGCTGACGGTCGGCAGTCAGATCGTCGAGACCGTCGAGCGCCACCAGGACGTCTCGGAGTCCGAGGCGAAGCGTATCGCCGTCGACGCGATGGCCGAGACCGGTATCCCCGACGCCGCCGACCGGTTCTCGGACTACCCGCACGAGTTCTCGGGCGGGATGCGCCAGCGCGTCCTCATCGCCATCGGGCTCGCCTGCGAACCCGACCTCATCATCGCCGACGAACCGACGACGGCGCTCGACGTGACGACGCAGGCGAAGATACTCGACCTGCTCAACGAACTGCAGGCCGAACGCGGGATGGCCATCCTGATGATCACGCACAACCTCGGCGTCGTCGCCCAGACCTGCGACACCGTCGGCGTGATGTACGCCGGCAACCTCGTCGAGAAGGCCGAACTGGAGGCGCTGTTCGCCCGCCCGACGCACCCGTACACTCGCGGGCTCATCGACTCCATCCCGGAGACCGACCGCGAGTACGACGAACTCCCCACGCTCGCCGGGTCGATGCCGGACCTCACCGACCTCCCCACCGGCTGTAACTTCGCCCCGCGCTGTCGGTACGCCGAAGAAGGGTGCAAGACGCCCGGGGACCCACCGCTGGAACCCGTCGAGGGGACGCCATCGGCCGCGGCCTGCGTCCGCGCCGACGAACTCGACCTCTCCGAGGGACGGGTACCGGAGGCCGCTGGCGTCGGCAAGGCGGTCGACCGCTCGGGCGACCCGCTGTTGCGCGTCGAGGGACTGAAGAAGCACTTCTCGGCCGGTGACGGACTGCTCGGGAGCCTCTCGTTCGATAGTTCGGGAGGGGGCCTGCCGAAGCTCGAACGACGGTACGTCAAGGCCGTCGACGGGGTGGACTTCGACATCTACCCCGGCGAGACGGTCGGACTCGTCGGCGAGTCCGGCTGTGGGAAGTCGACGGTCGCACGGACCGTCCTGCAACTGCTCGAACCCACCGACGGCGCGGTGTACTTCGACGACCAGCCGCTCCACGAACTGGGGGACAGCGAGATACGGAGCCTGCGGGCGGAGATGCAGATGATATTCCAGGACCCCGGCTCCTCGCTCAACCCCCGCAAGACCGTGGGGGGCATCATCGGCCGCGCGATGGAGAAACACGGCGTCGCGACGGGCGAGGAGAAGCGCCAGCGCGTCGGCGAGTTGCTAGAACGTGTCGGCCTCTCGGCGAACGCCGCGGGGAAGTTCCCCCACGAGTTCTCCGGCGGGCAACAGCAGCGCGTCGCCATCGCCCACGCGCTCGCAGTCGAACCGCGACTCATCGTCTGCGACGAACCCGTCTCGGCGCTCGACGTGAGCGTCCAGGCGCAGATCCTCAACCTGCTCAACGAGATACAGGCCGAGGAGAACATCGCCTACCTGTTCATCTCGCACAACATCGGCGTCGTCAAGCACATCTGCGACCGCCTCGCGGTGATGTACCTCGGCGAGGTCGCCGAGTTCGGCACCGTCGAGGACGTGTTCGACGTGCCGTTCCACCCGTACACGCAGGCGTTGCTGTCGGCGGTCCCCCACGCCGACCCGACCAGACGGACGAACCGCGTGCTGCTGGAGGGAACCGTCCCGAGTCCCATCGACCCGCCCTCGGGCTGTTCCTTCCGGACTCGCTGTCCGAAGAAGATCGGCGACGTCTGCGAACGCGACGACCCGGCGCTGGAGGACGTCGGCGACGGGCACCACATCGCCTGCCACCTCTCGGTCGAGGAGATGTCGGAACCGGTCGAGACCAGCGACGCGACCTCGAATCGGTGACTTCGGGGGATCTCCCCTCGCTGCGCTCGTCTCGGTGGTGAGACCATTCGTCGACCCGCGGACCCGTCGTGTCGAATCAGCATCGTCCTCTCTACTGACTCCTGAATGATAGAACTACAGAATAGTTAAACGATATTACCGTTTACTACGCTCGAACGTCGTCTCTAGGATAGGTCTCTCCGAGTATCGGTTCTCGGACGTTCGTCGGACCGTCACTGAGCACGAAATGGTGTTCAAACCGTTCTAGACCGACGAACGTGGTGGTTTTAGGTACACGACGTCGGGCCCGATCTGGCCGTCCGCCCAGGACCACGCCCCGACGCTCGCGACACTAGGCTCTCTGCCCTTCGGCAGTGGGAACTGGGGCTCATGGCGGTTCTGGGGCCGCTCGATGGAGCCGATTCGGTGCTCGACGATGTCACGTCTCCAGGCGAGACGAGATGAGCACGGGGACGGATAGAAGAAACTCAATTGAAGTTTATAGCTTCGGAAAACTTCAGCGATGTTCTTCACTCGACCGCAGTCTGACGGGTCGCGAGCGACTCAGTTCGACGGGGGCTTTTTGCCGTTCACCGACGCACGTGACGTGCGATGATACTCCAGTACGCCGTCATCCCCATCGACCCGGACAGTCGCGACGAGGCTATCGAGGCGCTCACCGAACTCGGCGAGCAGTCGCGCGCGGAGTCGGGCGTCGTCGACTACCGCGTCACCAGCGACGTGGACGACGAGCACACGGTCCGCATCGTCGAGCAGTACGAGGACGAGGAGGCGGTCGAGGCACACATGACCAGCGACCACTTCGGAACGTTCCAGGAGCGACTCCCGTCGTTCGCGGGCGGCGACGTCGAACTGTACAAGTACGAAGTGTCGGACTCGACGCAGCTGATGTAACCCACGTTCGACCAGTTTCTCCTTTCGGCGGCAATTCGCCCCGTTCGCTCACTCCGAAATGCCTCTCTACTGGTGGTAGGAGTCCGCTAACCGCACCTCGTCGCTCCGGTTAAGACGCGTCATACCGGGGTAACGGGGGGAACAACTATGGTGTTGACGATACACAACCAATTATGGCGATACGCCAAACGAACGTTCGCTCAGATTCGGAACGGCTGTCCGAATGCGAGCGTCTGCTCCGGGCCGACGAGTACATCGACATTCACACGAGCGACGCGCTCGATGGTCGGTTCGAGGTCGTGAACCCGGTCCCCCTGACGTTCGATAGCGACTCCTTCAGGGAGTCAGTCGAGACCGTCGCTGAGCGCTACGGACTCCACGTCGAGGAGACGGAGAGTCCGTTCAGACTCGTCGTCTCGCTCGTGTGAGCGGCGTCGAGTAGTGCCCGTCGACGGAGGGCCGGAGCGGTGCGCTCCGCAGCGGTCAGTGTGCGGTGCCAGCCAGCAGCGTCCGCCCGACGACGAAGACGCCGATGACGAAGTACGCGACCATCAGCATCTGGAGGACCGTCTCCTCCGAGAGTCGGTTGTTGAGGAACGCGCCCATCTGTCCGCCGAACAGACAGCCGACGGCGACGAACGTTCCGACGCCGAACGGGACGGTGAACCCCTCGCCAGCGATGGCGGGCGCGAACCGGAGCAGGAGCAGGTTCGTCACCAGCGCCGCGACGATGGTGACGTGGAGGACGAGCGCGCTCGTCCCCGTGGAGACGTCGATTGGCACCTTCTTCCGCACGGTGAGCATCGTCTGCGTGAGTTCGCCGACGGCGATGCCGACGAGTCCGGCGAGCAGGCCGCCGACGAACGTGACGGCGGTGTCGAGCGGTTCGAGGTCGAACCCGTCGCGCGTCCCCGCCTCGACGGTCCCCCCGTCGGCGAGGACGCGCGTCCGCGGCTCGTACTCGTCGGGGACCGCGTCGGTCAGCCCCAGCACGGGTTTCTCCAGCAGCGTGTCGAGGATGGACGGGCCGCGCTCGTGGGACTCGTAGAGGACGACCGAGAGCGTCACCAGCAGGCCTCCGAACGCCAGCATCAGCAGGTCCGACGGGACGAGGTACGACCCGACGCGGGCGACGACGGCGACGGGAACGGTGATGGCCAGCAGCTTCGCGGCGACGTGGAAGTCGATCTGGTGGCGGAACCAGTACGCCGAGACGCTGGAGCTGTAGCCGAACAGTTCGACGAACAGCGCCAGTCCGATGGCGGCGTTGACGCCGACGCTCGGGAACCCCGGCACGAGGACGGGGAAGACGAACATGAACGCCGGGGTGAACAGCACCGCCGCCTCCATCGCGAACGTGTTGACCGTCGTCGCGATGACGAACCCGAGGAGGACGAGGACCACGAGGCCGACCGCCGAGACGCCCGTGCCGAACATCAGGTGACCACCCCGCACGCGGGCAGTTCGACGGCGTCGCAACTGCTCGACGGACTGGGTCCTGTGAGTAACATCGTGTGCCGCGTCGTTCGGGTCGGACCTGAAAAAGTGTTCGACTCGGTGTACGTTTTGCCTGTGCCTTGGTGCCCGAACAGTCGGCTTCGGTTGGTGAATGACAACGTGTGTCGAGGAACGGTCAACGCCGGATTGATGGCGCTCCGTATCGAGGTATCGCCGATGACCATCGGCAGGCAGACGACGACTGTCGGTCGCCCCCGCGGGGACCGGCGGAGGGGCCGGGCGTGACCGAGGAGACGCACTTCCGCGGGAACGTAACCCAGAAGGCGGTGACGTTCGGCCCGGCCGGCGACGTGTTGCTCGTCCAGCACCCCGAGGGGAAGTGGGTCATTCCGGGTGGGCGCGTCAACGCCGGTGAGTCGGCCGAGGCGGCGCTGATACGCGAGATGCGCGAGGAGACGTCCCTCACCGTCACCGTCGAGCGGCCGGTGCTCACAGGCACCGACCTCTGGACCAACGACGACGGCGAACCGATGTTCACCGTCGTCTACCGCTGTGAGGCCGAGGAACGGGCGGTCACGCTCAACGACGAACACGACGACTACGTCTGGCTGCCTCCGAAGCAGGCGGCCCAGCGAGTGCGCGGCGAGCCGCTCGCCGTCGCCATCGAACGGGCGTGGGGTGGGCGCCGATGACCGGGAGCGGCGACGACACGGACGGTTCCGGAACGACTGACGAGGACGACTCGCCCGCCATCCGCGAACTCGACGCCACCACCGTCGAGCGCATCGCGGCGGGCGAGGTCGTCGAACGACCCGCCTCGGTCGTGAAGGAACTCGTCGAGAACGCTATCGACGCCGACGCCTCCAGAGTACGGGTCGCCGTCGAGAACGGCGGTATCGACGGCATCCGCGTCGAGGACGACGGTCACGGGATGGGCGAGTCGGCCGCCCGTCGCGCCGTCGAGAAGCACACCACCTCGAAGATACGCGACATCGACGACCTCGAAGCGGGGGTCAGCACGCTCGGCTTCCGCGGTGAAGCGCTGTACGCCATCGCCGCGGTGTCGCGGCTGACCGTCACGACGAAACCGCACGGCGGCGCACGGGGGACCGAGGTACGGGTCGAGGGTGGCGAGACGACCCACGTCGGTCCCGCCGGCTGTCCGGAGGGCACCACCGTCGTCGTCGAGGACCTGTTCTACAACGTCCCGGCGCGCCGGAAGTACCTGAAACAGCCAACTACGGAGGCCGACCACGTCCAGCGGGTCGTCACGGGCTACGCCCTGGCGAACCCGGACGTCGCGGTCACCTTCGAGACCGACGGCCGCGAGCGGTTCGCCACGACGGGGCGCGGCGACCTGCGCTCGGCGGTCATGTCGGTGTACGGCCGCGAGGTGGCGAGTTCGATGACGTCCGTCGACGCCGACGCGCCCGACGGGCCACTGGCGGGCGTCTCGGGACTCGTCAGCCACCCGGAGACGACGCGCGCGAGTCCGGAGTACGTCGCCACGTTCGTCGACGGTCGCTGGGTCACCGCCCGTGCCGTCCGCGAGGCCGTCGTGGGGGCCTACGGCGGGCAACTCGCCCCCGACCGCTACCCGTTCGCCGTCGTCTTCCTCGACGTGGACCCGGCGACGGTCGACGTCAACGTCCACCCCCGCAAACTGGAGGTCCGGTTCGAAGACGAACAGGGCGTCAGAGCGCAGGTCGAGACGAGCGTCGAGCGCTCGCTGCTGGACGCGGGACTGATTCGGTCGCGCGCGCCCCGCGGCCGGTCGGCCCCCGAGCAGACCGACATCGCTCCCGAGCGAGCGAGCGACACGGACGAGGAGCAGTCAGCCGCCGCAGACGCGAACGGCGGTACGAACACTACTACGTCCGGAGACCACTCCTCGTCGGCCGACGCCTCTACCGACACGAACCGGACGAACGCGACGGGCGCGGACCCGCGTGGCCTTCCCGACACGCCCGCGACGCGGTCCGGCCGCCAGCAGTCGAGCGGTCGGGGTCGGCCCGCGGGTGCGCGTTCGAGTTCGTCGTCGGGGTCGTCCGAGCAGACGGGTGCGTCCTCCCGCCCGGATCGGCAGGACGACGCCGACGACCCGGCGACCACCCCGGATGTGAGTGGTTCCCGAACCCCCTCCGTTTCGGATGGAGACCGACAGACTGCGGCCCAGAGCGACCCGGACCGGAAGTTCAGGGGGCCGGTCGAGCAGACGCGGCTCTCCGAGCGCCCACCGGACCCCGAGTACGAGCGGCTGCCGCCGTTGCGGGTGCTCGGGCAGTACGACGAGACGTACCTCGTCGCGGCCGCCGAGGACGGCCTGCTCCTGGTCGACCAGCACGCCGCGGACGAGCGCATCAACTACGAGCGCCTCCGCGAGGAGTTCGCCGAGGGCGTGACGGCCCAGACGCTCGCCGAACCGGTCGAACTCGAACTCACCGCGCGCGAGGCCACGCTGTTCGACCCGTACCGCGAGGCGCTGACCGACCTCGGGTTCGACGCGGAACTGACCGACGAGCGCACCGTCGAGGTCCGGTCGGTGCCAGCGCTGCTGACCGGCCACGAGAACCTCGTCCCGGACCTGCTGACGGCGTTCGTCGCGGGCGACGGCGCGGCGACGGTGACCGAGGCGGCAGACGAACTGCTCGCGGACCTGGCGTGTTACCCCTCCATCACGGGGAACACGTCGCTGCGCGAGGGGACGGTCGTCGACCTGCTGTCGGCGCTCGACGACTGCGAGAACCCCTACGCCTGCCCGCACGGCCGCCCCACCATCGTCGCGTTCGACCGCGGGGACATTGAGGACCGGTTCGAACGGGACTACCCCGGCCACGGCGGCCGTCGAGACGAACTGTAGTCCGGTCCTCTTCTCCCCCGGCTCACTCGCCCGTCCTCCCGTTCGCCCGACTCACTCGGCCGCCGCGCTGTGCGCCGAACGCCCCCGGAACCTGACTCGTGGCCGACAACAGTTAGTCGGAGAGCGCTCTAGGTCGCTCGGCGCTCGCTCCGAGAGTCCGTCGGCGTCGTGACCCGGTCGTGCGGCGCACGAGGTGACACCGATGGTAGCAACGACAAGCACGGAGGAGAACGAGCGCATCGCTCGACGCGTCCCGGAGGACATCGCCACGCGACAGGACCTCGACCTCGTCGACGAGGTGTACGCCGAGGACGCCGTCGAACACGACCCGATGGGAGACCACCACGGCCGGGAGTGGATTCGGGCGGACATGGAACGACTGCTGGACGCGTTCCCGGACCTGACCGCGAGCGTCGAGGAGTGCGTCGCCGAGGGCGACACCGTCGCGATGCGCGTCACGCTCCGCGGCACGCACGAGGGCGAGTTCGCGGGAATCGAACCGACAGGCCGGTCCTTCGAGGTGGACAACGTGGTGTTCACGCGCGTCGAGGACGGGATGATCGCCGAGCGGTGGGTCCACCCCGACACGCTCGGCATGCTGACGCAACTCGGCGTGGTGGCGTCGCCCTTCGAGTGACGCGGCCGTCCGTGACAGGGTGGTGTCTCCCGCCCTGTCCACCCGATTATCACTCGTCGTCACTGGCGGCGGAACGACTTTGACCCCCCACTCCTTCACCTCGCGCATGACTCTCAAGAAGTTCGACAGTTCAGACGAGAGGGTGGTGCGACCGTGACGCTCGTCACGTTCGGGGAGGCGTCGCTGTGGCTGGCACCGCCGACGGGCGACCGCCTGTCGAGCGCCGACAGCCTCCGGGTCCGTGTCGACGGCGTCGAGAGCAACGCGGCCGTCACGGCGGCGAGCCTGGACACCGACGCGGTGTGGCTGTCGCGTCTCCCCGAGACGCCACTCGGCGAACGGGTCGCGGGGGCGCTCCGCGGGTACGGCATCGACGTGGACGCGACGTGGGTCCACGAGGGGCGACAGGGCGTGCGGTTCTTCGAGCGAGGGAACGGCCCCCGCGCCGACCACGCGGTCGACGACGTCGAGGACGCGGCAGTGACGACCGTCTCCGCCGAGGAACTCGCCGTCCAGCGACTGGCCGGTGCCGACGCGTTCTACACCTCCGCGGCGACGATGGCGCTCTCGAGGGACCTCGCGCGGACCTGCGCGACGCTGATGAAGACGGCCGTCAGCAACGACGTGCGGACGGCGTTCTCGCTGACCGACCGCGGGCGCTGGACCGAGGAGATGGCCCGCGACGCCGCCGAGCGAGTGCTGCCCGACGTGGACGTGCTCGTCGCCCGCGAGTCGGACGCCGCCCGACTGGTCGAGCGTCCGGACCAGACGCCCCGCGAGATGGCGCACACGCTGGCGTCGCGCTACGACGTCGAGCAGGTGGCTATCACCCGCGGCGAGCGGGGAGCCATCGTCTGGGAGGACTCGACGGTCAACGAGCGCCGGGCGGTCGAGACGCCGACGGTGGACCCGACCGGGTCACACGACGCGTTCGCGGGTGCGTTCCTCTCGCGGTCGCTCGCCGGGGCTCGCGTCGCCGAAGCCCTCGACTTCGGCGTCGCGGGGGCGACGCTCGCCCGTACCGTCGCCGGTCCCGTCCTCACGGCGACCGCCGACGAGTACCGGGCGACCATCGCGGCGATGGACGAGGCCGACCGCTGAGCGACCACCGAGCGACCGGTCGCTCGGTGCGTTCGGTGCTCTCGGGCCGCCACCGCTGCCGAGGAGGGTCGAACACGCCGGCACCTCGGTCGCGGCCTCGTCGCTCCGACGGGGCAATCATGTGAGACGATACTGATTAGTAACCCTCTTCCTCAGCCGACAGTATGCACAGGAAGTACGTTTCGTTCGTGGCACTGTTGGTGCTCGTCTCGGCGTGCGCGCCGACGGCGCTCGCGGCCCAACAGCAGGTGACACTCACGGTGACCGTCGTCGACCAGAGCGGTGACTCCGTCGGCGGCGCGAACCTGACCGCGTCCTGGGACGGTGGAGCGGTGACCGAGACGACCCGTGCGAACGGACAGGCGCTCATCGACGTCCCGGAGGGGGCGAGCGTCGCCATCGACGTCGAGGACGACGAGTACGTCCGGAACGTGCCCAAGATGGTCGCCTCCGCGGAGGGCGGTGCGGTGACGGTCGACGTGGCGAAGGAAGGGTCGGCGACGGTCCGCGTCGAGTCCGCCGAGGGCGAGGCGCTCTCCGATGCTCGCGTCGCCATCAGCCGAGACGGGACGACCGTCGCCCACGGGACGACGAACGACAAGGGCGGCTTCTACGCCGAGACGCTCGAACGCGGCGACTACGACCTCAAAGTCGTCAAGTCGGGCTACTACTCCGTCGAACGCTCGCTGTCGGTCAGCTCGTCGTACTCCTTCCAGACGGTCTCCGTCGAGAAGGGTGCGGTGACCGCCCGGTTCCGCGTCGTCGACGACCACTTCGACGAGGCGCGGACGCTGGCGGGGGCGACCGTGAAGGTCGGCTCGCTCGGCCAGTTCAACACCTCCGAGGACGGGACGTTCTCCATCGGCGTCCCCGTCAACGCCGAGTTCGAGGTCGGCATCTCGAAGGGGGGTTACGGGACGACCACCCAGACGGTCCGCATCGGCGAGTCCGACGACACGATGACGCTCACCGTCAACCGGACGCCCGCGCTGACGGTCTCGCCGACGAACACCCAGGTCGTCGTCGGCCAGACCGTCCTGGTGGACGTCACCGACGAGTACGGTGACGTGGTCGCCGACGCCACCCTCCGCGCCGACGGTGAGACCGTCGGCACGACGAACGACCAGGGGAGCGTCCGATTCTCCATCGACGGCGCCGGCGAGCACGACGTCACCGCGGTGAAGGCCGGCGTCAGCTCCGAGGCCGTCGTCGTCGAGGGCGTCTCGAGCCAGCAGGCCGCCGAGGGGACGCCCACCACGACCGAGCCGACGACGGCGGACGAGACCGTCACGTCCACCACGACCGAGCCGACGGCGTCCGACGGGGTCATCACGACCGCCGACTCCTCCGGCGGGTCGGGTCCCGGGTTCACCGGACTGCTCGCCCTGCTCGCGCTCGTGACGACCCTCGGGTTCCTCGCCCGGCGTCGCTGACGCCCGAGTCGACCGACGTTCTTCCGCACTCTCTCGCTCGCGCTTCGCTCTCGACTGCTCTCCCCTCGTCGGCGGCGCGTCTCCGTTTCTCACAGTAGCGGTCGGTGACGGACATAGGCGATTTCTTGTCCCGGCGCGTCGGTGGGTCCGTATGGCAACCGGGGCGGAGTCGGAGGCCGAGTCGAGCGTCCGGGGGGTGCTCCGGCAGTTCGTCTCGTTCGAGCGCGACGTGCTGGTGCTCTCGCTGGCGATGTTCGCGTTCAGCCTCGCGTTCCAGATGACGAGTCGCTACGTCCCCGAGTACCTCCGCGTCCTCGGTGCGGGGGCGGTCGTCATCGGCCTGTTCGGCACGCTCGGGAACGTCATCAGCTTCGCGTACCCGTACCCCGGCGGCGCGCTGTCGGACCGCATCGGGTCGCGCCGGGCGCTGACGCTGTTCGGCCTGCTGTCGTCGCTGGGGTTCGTCGTCTGGCTGTTCGCGGACGTGTTCGGCGTCGTGACGACCGGCCCGGTGACGCTGGGGCCGGTCTCGCTGCCGGAACTGACGATACCCGTCGGCGTCTTCCTCGGACTCCTGCTCGCGCAGTGCTGGAGTTCGTTCGGTCTCGGCGCGACGTTCGCCGTCGTCAAGCAGGCCACCACGCCCGAGCGACTGGCGACCGGGTTCGCCTCGACGGAGACCGTGCGCAGGCTCGCCTTCCTGCTCGGACCGCTCGTCGCGGCGGCCGTCCTCGCCACCTACGCGTTCGAGGACGGCTTCCGCGTCGTCCTCGCCATCGCGGCGGCCGTCGCGTTCGTCGGCACCGTCGCCCAGCACCGCCTCTACGACGCCACCGAGGACACCCTGGGCAAGTCGTTCGCGGGCGTCGGCCAGGTGGTCGCGGACCTGCGCTCGCTCCCCGAGGAACTGCCGCCGCTGCTCGTCGGCGACACGCTCGTCCGGTTCGCCAACGGGATGGTGTACACGTTCTTCGTCATCGTCGTCGTCGAGTTCCTCGAAGTGGGCGCGACGCTGCCCGTCGTCGGGCGACTCGACCCCGCCGCCTTCTTCGGCGTCCTCCTCGCGGTGGAGATGACCGTCGCGCTCCTGACGATGGCCCCCGTCGCGGCGCTCTCCCGACGCGTCGGCCTGAAACCGGTCGTCGCGCTGGGCTTCCTCGTCTACGCCGTGTTCCCGATACTCCTCGTCTCCGCGCCCGCGGACCCGCTGGTCGTCACGCTCCTGTTCGCGTTCTCGGGCCTCCGGTTCGCCGGGCTTCCCGCGCACAAGGCGCTCATCGTCGGCCCCGCAGCGGCCGACGCGGGCGGGCGGGTGACCGGGTCGTACTACCTCGTCCGGAACTTCGCGGTCATCCCGAGCGCCGCGCTGGGCGGTCTGCTGTACGAGTACTCGCCGGAACTGTCGTTCACCGTCGCCAGCGCTGTCGGTCTCGTTGGCGTCGTGCTGTTCCTCGTCTTCGGCGAGGAGTTCGAGGACGCCATCGCGACCTGAGCCGTCGCCAGTGTGCTGGTATCGAATCGTCGCTCGAGAGCGCGTGCGATTCTCCGGTGAACGTGACGACGTCGACGAACGAGAACGGTACCGATACTGTCCGAACCGACCGAGTTCGAGTTATTTCGCTCCCGAGCGTAGGCGAGGCATGGCAGTCGAAGAGTCACACGGCCGACAGGCCACGCTGCCGGAGTTCGAGACGGCCTTTCGCATGGACGAGGGCATCTGGCGGGAGGCGTACTGGGGTGACATGCGCGTCGGCTACGAGACGTACCTGCAGGACTACGAGGACGCGCCGCTCCTGAAGGGGCTCCCGAACGACCGGTGTCAGTGCCCCCACTGGGGGTACATGCTGTCGGGGCGGATGACCGTCCGGTACGACGACCACGACGAGGTGGTCGAGGCGGGGACCGTCTACTACATGGCCCCGGACCACACCATCGCGGTCGACGCGGGAACGGTGCTCGTCGAGTTCAGTCCGCTCGACGAGTGGGAGGCGCTGATGGCGGTGGCCGAGGAGAACATCGCGGCGTCGACCGGGGAGGCGACCGACATCCGCTGAGTGCCGGTCACTCCGAGGAGTCGGGGGCCTCCGACGTCCCCGAGTCCGGGCCGACGATGGCGCTGTCGCGGAGGTCGGCCTCGATCTCCTCGAGCGAGCGACCCATCGTCTCGGGGACGCGGAAGTAGATGAAGACGAGCGCGACGAGCGAGAAGACGCCGAGCGTCCAGAACCCGAGCGCCTCGCCGAAGCGGTTGATGAGCGAGAGGAACGTCAGCGCGACGAGCAGGTTCGCCGCCCAGTTGAAGACGCTCGCGGTGCCCTCGGCGGTCCCCCGGATGCGCAGCGGGTAGATCTCGGAGATCATCAGCCAGAACACCGGGCCGAGGCTGATGGCGAAGAACGCGACGTAGAGGATCATGCTCGCGAGCGTCATGTAGCCGATGACGCCCGACAGCCCCGGCAGGTAGAACCCGAGGCCGAGGAGGCCGAGCATGACGGTCATCCCGCTGACGCCGACGAGCAACAGCGGCCGCCGGCCGACGCGGTCGACCAGCAGGAGGGCGACGGCCGTCATCACGACGTTGACGACGCCGATACCGACCGTGCCGAACAGCGACGCGATGTCGCCGAGGCCGATGTTGCTGAGGATGGTCGGCGCGTAGTAGAGGATGGTGTTGATGCCGCTGACCTGCTGGAGCACCGCCAGTCCGATACCGACGGTCAGCGCCGGCCGGACCCACGGTTCGAACAGGTCCGAGAGGCCGCCTTTCGCCTCCGTCTCGCTGACCTCCCGTATCTCCTCGATCTCCTCCTCGACCGCGCCGTGTTCTCGGATGCGCGTCAGCACGTCCCGGGCCTCCTCGGTCCGGTCGTGTTCGAGCAGCCAGCGTGGACTCTCGGGCAGAAAGTACATCCCGACGCCGAGCGCCACGGCGGGCACCGCACCGAACCCGAGCATCCAGCGCCACCCGATGACCTCGAGGAACGAGGGGGCGAAGAGGTAGTTCACCACGTACGCCAGCAGGATGCCGAGCGTAATCATCAACTGCTGGAGGAATCCGAGCGACCCCCGGATGTCGGGCGGGGCCGTCTCGGAGATGTACAGCGGGCCGATGACCGACGCGACGCCCACGGCGACGCCCACCACGATTCGCCAGCCGATGAGCATCGGGAGGCTCGGCGAGAGCGCCATCCCAAGCGACCCGACGAAGAACACGACGGCGCCGGCCAGCGTGAGTCGTCGCCGACCGAACCGGTCGGCCAGTCGGCCGCCCGTCGCGGCACCGAGTATCGCACCGACGAGGACGCTGCTGGTGACTACCTGTTCGAGGAACGTCGACAGCCCGAACGAGTCCTCGATGTAGAGCAGCGCCCCCGAGATGACGCCGGTGTCGAACCCGAACAGCAGTCCGTTGAACGCGGCGACGAGCGCCATCGCGTAGACGTACCCACCGTGGTCGCGTTCGGCGTCGAGTAGCTGATTGACGCTGTCCGTGAGACTCACCCGTCGTCACCCGCCCTGGTCGTCCCTCTCTTCCAACTCTCGCTCGCGCTACGACTAGAGACGCACCGAGTAAGTAAGCGCACTCCGCCGACTTCTCTGGGTGCCGGGAAGAAGCTGGTGCTGGCGCGCGAAGACCGCTCTCGACGGCAGTCACGGAGCGTCTCCGGCGACTATCGACGACCGGACCTCCCCGACTCACCCGTCGAGTCACCGGCTTCGACCCGTGCGTCTACGACGTGGAGAACCCGCCGTCGACCACCAGGCCGTGGCCGGTCACCCACGAGGACTCGTCGCTGGCGAGGAAGAGGATGGGTTCGGCTATCTCCTCGGCCTCGCCGAGTCGGCGCAGGTCGTAGCGCTGCTCCATCCGCTCGCGGGCCGCCTCCGGGTCCGAGCGGGACGCGAAGAACTGCTGGCCGAGGTCGGTCGTGACGAACCCCGGACAGACCGCGTTCGCGCGGACGCCCATCGGCCCCGCCTCCGAGGAGACCGCCCGCGTGAAGTTCAGCACCGCGCCCTTCGTCAGCGAGTAGACGGCCTGTCGCGGCAGGCCGAAGATGGCGGCGAGCGAGGCGACGTTGACGATGGCGCCCGACCCCTGCTCCTTCATGTGCGGCAGGGCGGCGTGACAGCCGTTCCAGACGCCACGGACGTTGACGTCGAGGACGAACTCGAACACGTCCTGGTCGGTGTCCTCGATCCAGGCTGGCGGGTGCCCGACGCCCGCGTTGTTGACGATGACGTCGAGCCCACGGTCCTCGGCGACCGTGTCGACGAGGTCGTGGAACCGGTCGGCGTCGGTCACGTCGAGTTCGTGCGCCTCCGCCGACCCGCCGGCCGCCTCGATGGTGTCTGCCGTCTCGGCCACGGTCTCCGCGTTCACGTCCGTGACGACGACGTGCGCGCCCTCCTCGGCGAACCGGAGCGCCGTCGCCTCGCCGATACCCTGCCCAGCGCCAGTCACGAACGTCGTCTTGCCTTCGAGTCGCATGGTTCGGAGTCACGCGGGACCGGTATAAATCCGGAGTCCGGTGCCGAACGGCGGGTCGGGCACGCTGGCGAGGCGGTCTCCACCACGGTCGCGACCACGGTGAGCCCCCTCGACTGCCGTAACCGGGAGGGCTTTGCCGTCGCCGCCGAACCGCCGACCATGCTCTCGGTCGGCGACGACGCGCCCACGTTCGAACTGCGAGACCAGCACGGCGAGACGGTCGCCCTCGACGACGACGGCACCGCGGTCGTCTACTTCTACCCCCGCGCGGACACCCCCGGCTGTACCACCGAGGCGTGTGGCTTCCGGGACTCGTGGGACGCCTTCGAGGACCGCGGCGTCCCCGTCTACGGCGTCAGCGACGACCCGGTCGAGGACCTCGCGGCGTTCGCCGAGAAGTACGACCTGCCCTTCACCCTGCTGTCGGACCCCGACGGCGCGGTGGCGAGCCAGTACGACTCCTACGGCGAGAAGAACATGTTCGGGAACACCTTCGACGGCACGTTCCGCAACACGTTCGTCGTCCGCGACGGCGAGGTAGTCGCGGTGTTCGAGGGCGTCTCGCCCGAGGGTCACGCCGACGAGGTCCTCGCCGAACTGGAGTAGGCTGCACTCGCAGGGGGTCGCGCCGAAAGAACGACGCTCCTCCGCGCCGAGCGGTCGCACATGACACGGGACATCGACGGGTCGGTCGCCATCGTCACCGGAGCGAGCGCGGGTATCGGGTCGGCCACGGCACGCGCGCTGGCCGCCGAAGGCGTGCACGTCGTCCTCGCCGCCAGACGCGAGGAGCGCCTCGACGAACTGGCCGCGGACGTCGAGTCGAAGTACGACGTGGAGACGCTCACCGTCCCGACGGACGTGCGCGACGAGGACGCGGTCGACGCCCTCGTCGACGCCACCGTCGAGCGGTTCGGCCGCCTCGACCTGCTCGTCAACAACGCGGGCCTCGCCCGCGGGTCGGCCGTCGAGGACCTGACGACCGAGGAGTACCGGACGATGATGGACACGAACGTCGACGGGATGTTCTTCGCCACCCGCGCGGCGCTCCCGCACCTCCGCGAGTCCGGGGGAACCTGCGTCTTCGTCGGGAGCTTCGCCGGGCAGTACCCGCGGCCGTTCAACCCGGTCTACGCGGCCTCGAAGTGGTGGACGCGCGGGTTCGCGCTCAGCCTCGCCGGGCAACTGGAGGGCGAGGTCGCCGTCACCGTCGTCAACCCGGCTGCGGTCCGCACGGAGTTCTCTGCAGGCGGCGAGACGTTCGAAGAGCGGTACGACCACGGCGAGGCGGTCGAACCCGAGGAGATAGCCGAGGCCATCGTGTACGCCGCCCGGCAGTCGCCGTCGATGGCCGCCGAGATAGACCTGTACAACCGTGACAAGTTCACCCAGTTCTCGTGAGTGAGCGAGCGTAGCGAGCGAACGAACGAGAGCCAGCGAGACGAACGATGCGCGGCGTGACCGGTGGGAGCGCCGCGGACAGCGAGCGGTGAAACCGCGAGCAAAGTGAGTCTCGCGCTGTTCTCGTGAGCCGCGAACGGAGTGAGCGGTGACCGTGGCTATCTCTTCAATGTAGCGAGCGAACGAGAGCCAGCGAACCGCTCTACCGCAACTCGACCGTCAGCGCCTCCTCGGGTGTCTCGGCGGTTCGAGCCCACGTCCCGTCGCGCCGTGCGAACGCCGCGACGGTGAGGACGAGTCGCCCTCGCTCGGGGAGCGTCGCGCGGGCGACCGGGCCGCTCCTCGTGACGACGACGTACGGCGGCGCGGCGACCGGTTCCGCGGGGAGCGACGCACCGATGGCGGCGACGGCTCCCGACAGCACGTCCGGGAGTGCGTCGACGACGCCGCGGTCGCGGAGCGCTCGCTCGAACCGGTCGGTCGCGTCCCCGAGAGCCGTTCCGTCCGCCTCCGCGACCGCCTCGGCGCAGTCGAGCACCGCCGCCAGCAGCGGGCGGTGCTCGCGGAGCAGGTACGCGCGGACGGTCGCCGCGTCGTCACCGCCGCTACTGTGGTTCGCGTCGCTCTCGCCTCCCCCGTCGCCACCGTCCCACCCGTCGCCGCTCATCCCGCCGCGCAGTTGTTCGGGCCGAGTTCGAGTTCGAACGCCTCGTCGTCGTCCACGGACTCCTGCCCGAGGTTGATGGCGACGATGCGCTCGAAGTTCGCCGGACGGTCGCCCATTCGCTCGGTGACGTACTCGACGAACTCGTCCTCGTCCATCTCGAAGACCGGCAGTGACCGCACCTCGCCCAGCGTGGCGACGTGGGCGTGGTCGGTGCCGACCGCGTCGTCGCTCGGGTCGTAGTGGCCCGGCGCGATGCGGACCAGGTCGGGGAGGGTCCCGAGTCGCTCGGTGAGCGTCCGGTACAGGTCGCGAGCGTGGTCGGCAGCGCCCTCGTCGCCCGCCTCCAGGTCGGGCCGCGGGACTCGCTTCGTGAACACGCCGTCGCCGGTGAGGAGCGTCTGGTCGAGGCGGTAGGCGGTCATCTCGGTGGTGTGGCCGGGCGTCGAGATGGCTTCGAGTTCGACGTCGCCGACCGTCAGTTCCTCCCCCGAGTCGAGCAGGGTGAACCGCTCGGGGTCGGCCAGTCCGCGCTCCGTCGCGCCGTTCGGCAGCACCGCCTCGACGCCCTCCTCGGCGAGCGCCCGGAGGCCGCTGACGTGGTCGGCGTGGACGTGCGTGTCGAGCGCGTAGCGGAGATTCGCACCCGCCTCCAGGGCGTCGGCGTGGTAGCGGTCGGTGAACGCCCGAAGCGGGTCGACGACCGCCGCCTCCTCGCCGCTGACGACCATGTAGGAGAGACACCCCGACGAGGGGCGGACGTACTGGACCACCCGCGGGTCGTGGTCGACGACGGTCGACTCGTACAGCCGCGCCCAGCCCTCCATCCCGCCGGCGAGGTTCGCGGCGTCGAGGCCCACCTCGCGCAGTTGGGCAGCTACCTCGTCGCTCGCCTTCCCCTCCGCGCAGACGACGACCAGTTCGGTGCCGTCGTCGAGGCCGTTCTCGGCGGCGAGGTCAGCCACGCCGTCGCTCGCGCCCGCCGCGACGAACTTCATGTACGGGACGGTGACGCGGTCGGAGGCGGGTATCGACCAGGCCTCCACCTCCTCGCGGTTCCTGACGTCGAGGACTCGGAGCGAATCGCCGCCGTCGAGTCGTCGTCGTAGCTCCTCGGCCGACAGCGCCGGCGCGTCGTCCCCGTCGGTCCCTGTCATGGATGCGGGAACGCGAGGGGGTCGGATAAGCCCCTCGGCGGCACTCGCCGAACGGACCGCGTGATTCACCCTCATCGTCGTCGTCGGCGTCGTTTCCCCCACCGCCACTGTCCCACCGTCACTGCCACTGTTCCCACCGTCATCGTACCGCTCCCCCACCGCCGCCGCCAAACGGTTCATACCCGTGGCGAGTGTTGCCGGAGTATGGAACCCGCCGAGTTCACCGCCGCGCTCGAAGACGAGAAGTCGACCGAACTCGACCGTCTCGGTAGCGAGAAGGCGCTGGTCGCCTCGACCAGCGCACAGCTCGACGCCGAGTCCGTCCTCGCCGCCGCCGCACGCGCCGAGGCCCGCGCCGCCGACACGTTCGACCAGTGGGCGGCGAGCGAGTCCGCCGAGGAGGTGCGGGAGACCTTCGAGCGCGTCGCGGCCGACGAGCGCGCCCACTACGAGCGCATCGTCGAGCACCGCGACGACGCAGCCACCGACGTCGACTCCGACCCAGACACCGACGAACTCCACGACTATCTCCGCTCGCTCGACGGTTCGGTCGAACGCGTCGCGTCGGGGCTGGTGGCCCGCCCGATGGTCGCCTCGCGGTCGCTCCTCCAGACGATCAACTTCTTCGTCAACGACGCCGACGAGTCCAGCGCCGCGCTGTTCCGGGAGCTCCGCTCGGAGACCGACGAGATGGTCGACGAGGGCACCGACCTGCTCGACGCGCTCTGCGAGAGCGACGACGACTGGGACCGAGCCGCCGAGGCCGCCGAGGCGACCATCGACCGCGCCTACGACTCCTACGCCGACACGCTGGAGGGGATGGGCGTGGACCCGAAACCCGTCTGCTGAGCCGGCCGTCGTCGATCGCTGTCGTGAGCGTGACGAGTCGTCCGACCGACCGTCTCAGTTCCTCACTCGTACGTCTCGCGCATCGTCCCCGCGAACCGGCTCTCGGGGTCGAACGCGACGGTGACGACGATACAGCGGTGCTCGGCCGGGTCGAGGACGAACACGTCGTACGGTGGTTGCGAGTCGATGCGGTCGAGCAACGGGTCGAGCGGTTTCGTGCCGTCGGCGAACTCGCCGAACAAGTCGCGTGCACCGCGTTGCTCGGCGAAGACGTAGACGACGCCGACGGGGTCGGAGTCCGTGTTCCGGAGGACGCGGACGTTCATCGCCTCGCCGGCCGCGTGGGCCTCCTGCCAGCAGTCGGCGGCCGCCTCGAACAGCGGCGTCACGTCGCGCCGGAAGCGAAACCGCGTGGTATCGACGACGTCGAGGTCCGTCACGCGCGGTCCGTCGTCCGTCCAGTCGAGCGCCGCCCGAACGCGGTTGCCCGGTTCGGCGCTCGCCATGGCCGCGTCGTCCGGGACGTACGTCGGGTCGGCCGTCTCGGGGTCGAGCAGCAGGCGTTCGTCCGGCCCTCGCGGACTCGCGAGGACGCGAAACTCGTCCATCGTCGGGACTAGCCCGTCGGCGAGGTAAGGTCCGTCGGTTCGCGGACAGTGGGGCTCGCAGGGGGCGAGGCCGACGGTGGATGTGGCCGGGAGTAGATGTGGCCGAGACTGGCCGTGCCGGGTGTGAGAGGGCGACTCTCGCTTAGACGACGCCGAGACGCCACGCGGCGAGCAGCGTGACGGTCAGGGCCGCCACGACCGCGACCAGGAGGACGGCCCCGGCGGTGACGGCGTTCTCGCGGGCGACGGCGCGGTGGTCCGCGACCACGTCGGGGGGGACCGACCGGAGGACGAGCCGGTGCACGACGACGCCCAGTGTCAGGTCGTCGAGCCAGCCCACGCCGAGTACTACGTCGGGCAGGACGTCGAGCGGGACGAGGAGGTACGCGACGAGGGCGAGGACGAGCGCCGTCGCCCGGCGCGGCGTCCGCTCGTCGAACGCGACGCGGACGAGGGTGTACGCCTCGGGGAGCACGCCGAGGCGAAGTCGGGACATATCGGTCGCTACTCGTAGGCGCTCGACGGACGTGAAGACAGCGACGGTCGGTCCCGGCGGAGGTCGGTGGCGGGGTCGCTAGCTGTGGAGGTGCCGTGAGGTGCTGGAGAGGCGGAACGCTCAGGGCTCGCGTCGGCGGCGTCGAGAGGCGAGGTACGCCCTGACGCCGTCTTCGGCCGCAGCGCGGACCGCGGCCCGGGTCTCCGCGGACTGAAGGGACTGCATACTCCGACGTTTCGTACACGACGGTAAATACTTTCTCTCTAGATGACTGTCTCTATCACGGAGTGTTGTGGACGACTTTACGGCCGTGAATCTCCTACCGGACCCATGAACGTCGTCTCGTTGCTCCCGTCGGCGACGGAACTCGTCTACGCGCTCGACGTCGAACCGGTCGCGGTCTCCCACGAGTGCGACTGGCCGCCCGAGGCGGCCGAGAAGCCGACGGTCAACCGAACCCGCATCGACGCCGACGCGTCGAGCGGCGACATCGACGCGCAGGTGCAGGCGGCCGAGGAGTCGGGCGCGGGCGTCTACGAGATCGACCGCGACGCACTCCGCGCGGCCGACCCGGACCTCGTCGTCACGCAGGGACTGTGCGACGTCTGTGCCGTCGACGAGGTGGTGGTCCGCGACGCCATCGCCGACCTGGACCTCGACTGCGAGGTGCTGACGCTCGACCCCCACAGCCTGGAGGACGTGTTCTCCGACCTGCGCCGACTCGGACGAGCGACGGGCCGTGAGGCGCGCGCAAACGAGGTGGTCGCCGACCTTCGAGGGCGGGTCGACGCGGTGCGCGAACGGACCGCCGAACTGTCCGACGACGAACGCCCCGGCGTCGCCGTCCTCGACTGGCTGGACCCCGTGATGACGGCGGGGCACTGGACGCCCGAACTGGTCGACTACGCGGGCGGCGAGTACCTGCTCAGCGCGGAGGCGTCGACACCCCGCGAGTGGGCGACGGTCCGCGAGGCTGCGCCCGAGGTGCTCGTCGCCGCGCCGTGCGGGTTCGGTCTGGACCAGACCCGCGACAACCTCGGCGACCTGACCGACCGCGAGGGGTTCGCCGACCTCCCGGCGGTCCGCGACGGCCGGGCGTACGCGATGGACGGCCACCACTACGTCAACCGACCCGGTCCGCGACTGGTGGACACGCTCGAACACCTCGCGGGACTCCTCCACCCCGACCGGTTCGACGCGCCGCCCGACGACGTCGCCCGGTCGCTCGCCGACGTCCACCCGGAACCCGCCGCTGGAGACTGAGCGCGCAGATGCCGAGCCTCCGTCTGGACCCTCGGGTCCACGAGTCGCTCGTCGTCCACGCTCGCGACGGCGCACCCGAGGAGGTCTGTGGCGTCCTCGGCGGGGACGGTGGGAGTAGGGATGCCGCCGACGACCCGGCGCGCGTCACCCGCCTCGAACACGTCCCGAACGTCGCCGAGCGCCCTCGGACGCGCTACGAACTCGACCCGGAGGCACAGTTCGCCGCGCTCCAGCGAATCGAGGACGACGGCGACGACGTGGTCGGCTTCTACCACTCACACCCGACCGGACCGGCGGGACCGAGTCCGACCGACGAAGCGCAGGCGACGTGGCCCGACGCCGTCTACTGCATCGTCTCGCTGGAGAACGGGGACCCGACGGTGGGCGCGTGGCGCTGGACGGGCGAGCGGTTCGTAATTCAAAACATCAGTATATACTAACTTTATAAAGAGACAATCAATGATTGGAGCATGGACCCCGCCAGACTGAACCCTGACAGCATCCGTGCCGACAATCTCATTAGCTCCTTGGAAGATTTCGTCTCCTTGTTTCACAGAGAAGGTGAATCGAAACGTCTTGATGAGTTACTGCAGGGCGAAGAATTCCTGGGTGGCTCAGTTGGACAGGCACCTGAAGATTTTACAGAACACACTCTTATTCAACCGATACTCTCGCAACTTGGTTACAAAGACTCCAATTCCTGCGAAACGTCGGCGGATTCCCCCCGATTCATCCGCCAACCAGTGAGAATGACGAAAGACGAACGACGTCGGCCTGATTACAGATTAGAGAATGTAGACGACCGGATGATAGCAATTGTCGAGAGTAAAGCCATCAATCTGGAACGCCCTGCAGCAGGTATTGCAGACGCATCTGACAACATAATGGAATATTTGCAGGAAAATACACTCTGTAAATACCTCCGAACTCAAGAGGGCCGCTTCCTCGTCGGGCTCGGTACCGATGGGTTTCGATGGTCAATCTATGCAAAAGATCTCCGCGGTGGCGGGAGCCGATGTGTCCTCAAATCCGTTTCGCTGACGGATGAAATTGCTGAAATTGCTTCACGAAGACATGGGAAACAGACTGACCAACGATGGCGTCCTCAAATGAGAAATTCACTCGCTGGAAAGTTCGTGAGCTGGCTTTCTGTTGAGAATTTGCCCAGCCATGTCGCTGATAATTTGAATCAGTTCAAATACTCCTGATTCAATTTTCTATCGCGCAGGTGTCCACGTACTCGACGTCCCGAACGGAGCCGATATCGGGGTCGTCACCGCAGACCGGACACTCCGGGTTCCGCCGAATCTCGGCGGTGTCGAACGTCATGTCGGCCGCGTCGTACAGCAGGAGTCTACCGTCGAGCGGTTCGCCGTAGTCCAGCGCGAGCTTCACCGCCTCGGTGGCCTGGATGCAGCCGACGGTACCGGGGAGGACGCCGAGGACGCCCGCCTCCGCACAGCTCGGGACGCTCCCGGCGGGCGGCGCTTCGGGGAAGATGCAGCGGTAGCACGGCGAGTCATCGCGGGCGGCGAACGTCGTCACCTGCCCCTCGAACTTCAGGATGGCTCCGTGGGAGAACGGGACGCCCGCGAGCGTGCAGGCGTCGTTGACGAGGTAGCGCGTCGCGAAGTTGTCCGAGCCGTCGACGACCACGTCGTAGTCGGTGACGAGGTTTTCGACGTTCTCGCTCGTCACGCGCGTCTCGTGGCGTTCGACGGTCACGTCCGGGTTCTGTTCGGCGACGAACTCGGCGGCGGAGTCGACCTTCGGTCGGCCGACGTCGCTCTCGCCGTGGAGGACCTGACGCTGGAGGTTCGAGCGTTCGACGACGTCGTCGTCGGCGATGCCGAGCGTCCCGACGCCCGCCGCGGCGAGGTACTGGATGACGGGCGAGCCGAGGCCGCCGGCTCCGACACAGAGGATGCGGGAGTCGAGCAGTCGCTCCTGGCCCGCGGGTCCCACTTCGTCCATGATGATGTGCCGCGAGTACCGGTCCAACTGCTCCGAATCGAGCGACAGACCGCTCATACCGTCGAGTGGGTGCCCGCGAGTATAACGTCGCGGGTGCGTCGAGTGTCGCGGGAACCGGGCGGTGCGGGTGTGTCGGGGCGACCGGCGTCGACTCGGTTCAGTTCCCGCCGAAGCGCTTCCCGCCACGTGGCGACCCGTCGCTCCCGCCGCGGCCGCGCAGCAACAGCAGCGCGGCGAAGATGAGCGGCGAGAGCGCCGCCATCACTGCCGCTCCGAAGATGAGCGTCAGCGAGTCCATGTCGATGTCCGGGGCTCCGGAGCCGCCTTCGCCACCGCTGGCGTTCCCGCCGCCACCGGTACCGTTACCGCCAGTTCCGTTACCGCCAGTTCCGTTACCGCCGGTACCGTTCCCACCCGCCTGGGTGGTCGTCTGGGTGCCGTTGCCGGCCGTCGTCGTGGCCGCTGGCGTGCCGGTCTGTGTCCCGTTTCCGGCCGTCGTGGTGGCGTTCTCGCCGGGCGTTCCGGTGGCGGTCCCCGTCGCGTTGCCGGCGGTCGTGGTGCCGTTCCCGGCCGTCGTCGTGCCGTTGCCGCTCTGGTTGCCGCTCCCGTTCTCCTGCGCGGTGACGCTGTCCGCCCCCGCCGCGCCGACGGCGGCCGCACCCGCCGCTGCGCTGGCCTTGACGAACGTCCGTCTGTCGCACTTCATTGTCTCGGCGTTCTCGGGGCGGCCATATCAAATGGCTGGACATCGGTTCGCCGGACGAGGCGGCTCTCGTCTGTCGCTGGCCCGAAACGTTACAACCGCACATCGCCGACGTTTGGGTATGCACAAACTGGTTTTCGGGCTCTCGCGGGCCGACGGGATGTCCGTCGAGGAGTTCCGGGACTACTGGCTCGACGAACACGCCCCCGTCGCGAGCGAACTCCCCGGACTGCGCCGGTACACCGTCTCGTTCCCGACGGACCCCGACCGCTCGCAGTACGACGCGCTCGCGCAGCTGTACTTCGACGACGAGGCCGCGCTGGAGGCGGCGATGGACTCGGACGAGGGCGGCGAGACGGCGCGCGACCTGGCGAACTTCACGGGCGACCAGATGCTCCAGATGGTGGTCGAAGAGCACGTCGTGGTGGAGTAGGGAGGTTCGGACTGAACGAGCGGCAGCGAGCGAACGAGAACCTCGGGAACGCGAACGGCGAGCGAAGTGAGCCGTGAGCGGGGAAACTCGGAGCGAGCGAACGGGACTCACGGACACGAATCCGTGCCGATTGCCGGGAAATTCCGGTTCGCAAGGCACTTTCGGGCGCTTCCCGGAGCGAGTTCATGGACGAGGGGTCGGCCGTCGGCGAGCGACTGCAGTTCGGTGCGCTGTACCTGACGCGGTTCTCGGCCGGGTTCGGCTTCGCGACGCTCGCCACGCTCCTGCCGACGTACGTCAACCTCTACGACCCCTCCGGACTCGTGCTGGGGCTGTTCTACGCCGGGTTCACCGTCGCACAGACCGCCACCGTCGTCCCCGTCGCGTGGGCGGGCGACCGCTACGACAAGCGGACCGTCCTGCTGGCCGGTCTCGCGCTCTCGGTGGTCGCGTACGCGTCGTTCTCGTTCGCCGCGGGGAGCGTCGACGTCGTCCTCGCCCGTGCGCTCCAGGGTATCGGCGCGACGACGACGGGCATCCTCTCGCTGGCGATGGTGGGAGAACTCGCACCCGACGCCGAGCGCGCGAACCGCATCGGTCGGGCCAACGCCTTCCGACTCGCGGCGGGCGTCGGCGGGGCGCTGACGGCGGGGTTCCTCTACGAGCAGTACGGCTTCGACGTGGTGTACTCCGTGCTCGTCGTGTTGCTCCTCGTCGCCATCGCCGGCGTCTACGCGTTCGTCGAGCGCGACGGGACCCGCGTCGCGGGCAACCCGTTCGCGGACCTCGCGTTCAACGAGCGACTGCTGACGCTCACCTCCTTCCGGGCGCAGTACGCCGTCGCCGTCACGCTCGTCCGTAGCTGGGTGCTCGTCTACGCGGGACTCGAAGTCGCGGAGGGCGGACTCGGGTACGCCGCCCTCGTCGTCGGCGTGGTGGCCGTCGCGGAGAAGCTGACGAACATGCTCTGCCAGCCCTCCAGCGGCGCGCTGTCGGACCGCTACGGCCGCGCGCTGTTCGTCTTCCTCGGTGGCGGCGCGTACGGACTGGTGGCGCTGGTCGTGCCGTTCACGCCCGCCATCGGGACGGCGCTCGGCGCGCCGACGGAGTTCCCCTTCCTCGGCGACCTCTCGCCCGCGTTCGTCCCGCTGGTGGTCTGCAACGGGTTGCTCGGCGTCGCCGACGCCGTCCGGGAGCCGTCGAGCATGGCGCTGTTCGCCGACGAGGGGACCGACGACGGCGGCGTCGCCTCCAGCTTCGGCATCCGGGAACTCGTCTGGCGACCGGGGAGCGTCGTCGCGCCCGTCGTCGCGGGCCTGCTCACCGAGGGCGTCGGTATCGAGTGGGTGTTCTTCCTCGGCGGGGCGGCGGCGCTGTCGGCGGTGGCGACGTTCCTCGGCGTCCTCTCGCGGACACACGGTCGCGACGCGCTGACGGAGTGGTAGCGCGGCCGCTGCGTCGTGGGGTTCGGTGGCAGGCGTCACGGATATCTCCTCGTCGCACGTATCGGTGCGTATGACCGTCCACGACGACCTTCGAGAGCCGCTGGTGAGTGCAGTCCGAACAGCCATCGGCGACGACCTGCGGAGCCTCGTCTCGTTCACCCGCGACGACTTCGAGCAGCTCTACCTCCGCTCTGACCTCGAACGCGGGGCCGACGTCGAGGGCTTCGTCGGAAACGAACGACTCTGGTTCGACGCGGTGACGGCCTACGGCGGGTCGGAACTCGGTGAGTACCAGTTCACCGTCCGGGCGTTCACCGACGGCTACGTCGTCCGCGCCATCGAGGGCGAACTGGGGGCGTTCGCGACCACCGACAGGATGCCCATCGCGGAGTTCAACGAGGTCGCGTCGGCGATGCGCGGCGTGCTGCGTGAGGTGCAGGAGAACGGCGTCGAGCAGTAGCGAACGGAGTGGAGTCGCCTCGGCCGGGCGGGGGCTTTTGCGTCGGTAGCGCCTATCTCTCTCCGATGGAGTACGCCGCGCTGGTCGACGTCTACCGGCGACTGGAGGCGACCGCCTCCAACAACGAGAAGACGCGCATCCTCGCCGACCTGTTCGCGGAGCGCGCGGAGCCACGCTCTTCGGACGCAGACGATGGGTCAGCGGATATTAGCACGGGGAGCGACGCCGACCTGCTCTCGGTGCTGGTGACGCTCGTTCGCGGGAAGCTATTCGCGGCGTGGGAACCCGACGAACTGGGCGTCTCCTCGTCGCTGACGCTCCGGGCCGTCTCGAAGGCGACCGGGGTGAGCGAGGGCGAGATAGAGGAGCGCTGGGAGGCGACCGGCGACCTGGGCGACGCCGCAGCGTGGGCCGTCGAGAACAGCCAGCAGCGGACGCTGTTCTCCGAACCGCTCGGCGTCCGCCGGGTCCACCGGACGCTCCGCGAACTCGCGGAGTACGAGGGCGCGGGCAGCCAGGACCGGCGGATAGACGCCGTGGCGAGCCTCGTGAGCGACGCCGACCCCGAGGCGGCCCGCTACGTCGTCCGGACCGCACTGGGCCACATGCGTGTCGGCATCGGCGAGGGCACCGTCCGCGACGCGATCGCGCTGGCGTTTCTCGACGGAGCGACAGACGGCGACACGCTCGGCACCGAGGAGGTCACCGAGCCACGCTCGGTCGGGCAGTCGGACGCGACAGCGTCCGACGAGGCCGTCGCGGCCGTCGAGCGCGCTCACCAGGTGACCAACGACTTCCCGCTCGTGGCGCGGACCGCCCGCGACGAGGGACGCGAGGGGCTCGCCGCCCTCGGCATCGAACTGTTCCGCCCCGTCAAGTCGATGCTCGCGGAGAAGGCCGAGGGCATCGAGGACGGCCTCGACAGCGTGGCTCCCGACCTGTCGAGCGTCCTGCTCGAACACAAGTACGACGGGGCGCGCATCCAGATCCACGTCGACGGCGACGAGGTGCGGGTGTTCACCCGCCGACTGGAGGACGTCACCGCGCAGTTCCCCGACGTCGTGGCCGCCGTGCGCGAGCACGTCACCGCCGACTCGTGCGTCCTCGACGGCGAGGCGGTCGGCTACGACCCCGACACCGAACGACCCGTCGTCTTTCAGGAGTTCTCCCGACGCATCAAGCGGGAGTACGACATCGCCGAACTCGCCGAGGAGATTCCGGCGGTCGTCTACCTGTTCGACTGCCTCGCCGTCGACGGCGAGTCGCTGCTCGACGCGCCGCTCCGCGACCGCCTCGCGCGCCTCGACGACCTACTCGACCCGGAACCGCTGGCGCTCGAACGCGCGACCCACCGCTCGCTGGCCGACTGCGAGTCACGGGACGACGCCCTCGCCGCCGCCGAGTCGCTGTACGCCGACGCCCTCGACGCGGGCCACGAGGGCCTGATGCTGAAGAACCTCGACGCGGTCTCCCAGCCGGGGCGTCGCGTCGGTGCGATGATGAAGGTGAAGCCGACGATGGAGCCGCTGGACCTCGTCGTCCCGCGCGCCCAGTACAGCGAGGGGCGGCGCAGCGAGTGGCTCGGCCGCCTGTTCCTCGGCGCGTACGACCCCGACGCGGACGCGTTCGTCGTCGTCGGCCGCCTCGCCACCGGCTACACCGACGAGGAACTCCAGGAGATAACCGACCGCCTCGAACCGCTGGTCACCGACCGCGACGGGCGCATCCTCGACGTGGACCCCGAACTGGTCCTCGAAGTCGAGTACGAGGAGATACAGCAGTCCCCGGAGTACGAGTCGGGCTACGCGCTCCGGTTCCCCCGCTTCGTCCGCATCCGCGACGACCTGGCACCCGAGGACGCCGACACCGTCGAGCGAGTCGGCGAACTGTTCGACCAGCAGTAGACGACGACAGGTTCGGGCGGACCGAAAGGGCGGCCGTCTCGGCGTACCCGGACGAAGCAAGCACTGGAACGAGCGAACGAAGTGAGCGAGTGAAGCGCGCAGCGAGTCCTGGGAGTCGAGACGCCCGGGGCTTTCGAGGTCGAGACCACTCCGTTCAGAGGTGCGACTCTCTCGAAATACGCTCCACCGAATGCTAGCGAGAACACTCAGGTAGCCGCGTCCCGTACCGAAACACAGTGACTGCAGTCCGGTTACGCGACGGCGTCGAACTGGTGATGGACTCCGGCGACCGCGTCGTCTGCGACGCGAACGACCCCGACGGCGACGTGAACGTCCTGAGCCACGCCCACGGCGACCACCTCTACCGGAACGCACCCGACGAGGTGATCTGCTCGGCCCTCACCGCGGCGCTCGCCCGCGCCCGCCGCGAGGACGAGCCCCATCCCAGAACGGTCGAGGACCACCCGTTCGTCGACCTCTCCCCGGCGGGCCACATCCCCGGCTCTCGGGCGACGCTCGTCACCGACCCCGAGAGCGGTCGGCGAATACTCTACACCGGCGACTGCTCGACGCGCGAACGGTTCGGGATGGACGGCCTCGCGCCGCCCGACGCCGACGTGCTGGTCGTCGAGACGACCTACGGGCGACCGGAGTACGAGTTCGCGCCGCAGGCCGAACTGGAGCGAGAGATCGTCGACTTCCTCGACGACACCGAGGGACCGCTGCTCCTATTCGGCTACACGCTGGGGCGGGCGCAGGGGCTCCAGTTGCTCGTCGAGCGCTCCTCGCGGACGCGCCCCTACGTCACCGAGGCGACCGAGCGCGTCAACGAGACCATCGAGTCCGTCGAGCGCGTCGACTACGGCGCTCGGCGCTACCGGGAGGACACCGAACTCGGCGAGGACGACGTGCTCGTCCTCCCCTCGCAGACGAGCAAGCTGACGTTCGTCGACCACATCGTCGAGGAGACCGGTGCGACGAAGGTGGGCTTCTCCGGGTGGGCGACGAACTCCTCGTTCAAGTTCCGCGGGGGCTACGACGAGACGTTCGTGCTCTCGGACCACTGCGACTTCTCGGAACTCGTCGAGGTGGTCGAGCAGGTCGACCCCGAGACGGTGTACACCCAGCACGGCTTCGCCGAGGAGTTCGCGGACCACTGCGTCTCGCTGGGCTACGAGGCACAGGCGCTGAAGCGCAACCAGACGTCGCTCGGCGACTTCTGAGGGTCAGTCGGTCGTTCTCCTCACCGGCTCAGTCCGACTCCTCGCCCGACCACCGCACGTCCGCGAGCGTGCGCTGGACGACCTCCTGCCCGACCGCCGAGGCGAGCGTCTCGAACCCCATCCGCTCGCTGGTGTCGCCGGCCTCGGCGACGAGGCGGGAGACGATGAACTCCGGCGTCGAGCGCCCGACGGTGCCGAACCGCGGCTGGTAGTCCACTTCGAGTTCGAGGTCGGGCGTCAGCCCCTCGGCGAAGATGCCGTCGACGCGAGCCACCTCCGGGAGCGGTTCGAGGTCCTCCGCGAGGTGGGTGACGTACGCGCCGAGGGCGTCGCGTTCGACGGTGAGCGTGACGAGGCCGTGGAGCAGGTCGGCGGCGCTGCCCGGTTCGGTGATGGCCTCGAACTCGTCGACGAGCATCAGCGTCCGACCCTCGGTGGTCAGCGGCGGCACGACGGAGCGGAGCGTCGATTCGAGGACGCCCGCGTTGAACGAGGCGTGGCGGCGGTGGAAGACGAGCGAGTCGACCAACCCGACTTCACACTCCTCGGCCGGGACGGGCAGGCCCATGTGCGCGAGCAGCGCGACCTGGCAGAGCGTCTCCAGCAGCGTCGTCTTCCCGCCGGAGTTCGCCCCCGTCAGGACCGCCACGCGGTCGCCCGAGGGTGCGTCGCCGCCGAGCGAGTGGTCGCCGACGGCGTAGTCGACCGGCTGGACGCGTCCGTCGGCCGCCAGCAGGTCGAGGTTGCGCGCGCCGCGCATCGCCAGCGCGTCGCCCTCGACGAGCGTCGGCGGGCGGAGGTCGAACGCGACGGCGAACCGCGCGAGCGACACCTCCAGCGCCACGTCGTCGACCGTCTCGACGGCCACCTCGACGGCGTCGCCGCCCTCCTCGACGCGCTCCTCCAGCGACTCGCGGACCGACCGCTCGCGCTCTTCGACCTGCTCTCGGAGGTCCGCGGCGAGCGTCCGCAGCGTCTCGGTGACGAACGCGGTGGTGTCGATGGCGTCGTCGGGCATCGCGTCCCGGACCGCCGCGCGTTCGACGCTCGTCTCGCCGGTCACCTCGCGGAGCATCGCGTCGCGGAACTCGCTGGGGTCGCGGGCCGACGACTGCACCGACTCGGCGACGCTGGAGGCGTCGGCGGCCATGTCCTCGACCTGCCCGAGCGCCTCGCGCAGGCGGTCCAGTTCCTCGTCGCCGCCCTCGCCGACCCCCTCCGCTTCCAGTGCGCGGAGCGCCGTCGCGGCCTCCCGGAGCGTCTCACCGTCGAGGTCGGCCAGCGGCGCGAAGATGCCCTCGGAGACGCCCGTCTCGCGGAGCGCCAGCGCCGTCTCGACGGCCGCCGCACGCCCGGCCCGGTCGTCGTGGGCCTCGAACGCCGCGACGACCGCCTCGCGCGTCTCGTCGTCCAGCGCTCGCCAGGAGTCGACGGCGGCGGTCACGTCGTCGAGCCGCTCCTCGACGGCCTCGCGGCTTCGGAGCGGCGTCAGGACGCGGATGCGGTCGGCGGCGTAGGTCGTCACGGCGTAGGACTCGGCCAGCGAGACGAGGTCCCGGTAGACCGACCGGGCGTCCCGCGTCGCGAGCAGGTCCATCCCGTCGCCGCCCCTGACGCGTCGGAGGATGCGCGTGGCCCGACCGCTCGGCAGGCCCGCGGTGACGAGCGTCCGACCGTCCGCGGCCTCGATGGCCCGGATGGCCGCCTCCTCGCCCAGTTCCTCGCGTAGCAACGTGGCGGTCTTCGGCCCCACGCCCCAGTAGTCCTCCAGTCGCATTGTCGGGGATGGCGGGCGGCGTGGCTTAACCGCACGGACTTCGGCTCGGTGTCAGGTCCGAGGAGAACGGTCGTGGAGTGGTGTCGCGTTCGCTCCCCGACTCAGTCGACGTAGTTCGGTCGCTCGGCGTACTCGATGGGGTCGCGCTCGCCCGCCTGCTGGAAGGCTTGGAGGCGATAGGCACACGAGTCGCAGGTCCCACAGGCCGGTTGTTCGTCGCGGTAGCACGACCAGGTGTGCTCGAACGGGACGTCTAGCTCGGTACCGCGCTCGACGATGTCGGTCTTCGACCACTCGACGAACGGCGCTTCTACAGAAATCAGCGTCTCGGGGCGAGTACCCACCTCGACGACCCGCTCGAACGCCTCGAAGAACTCGGGGCGGCAGTCGGGGTAGCCCGCGTAGTCCTCGGAGTGCGCGCCGACGAACACCGCCTCCGCCTCCTGGGCCTCGGCGTAGGAGACGGCCATCGACAGCAGGTTCGCGTTCCGGAACGGGACGTAGGTGTTGGGTATCTCCTCCTCGTCCTCGTCGTCGGTCTCGCTGTCGCCGTCCTCGCCGCCTAGCTCCGCGTCGTCCACGTCCATCGCGTCGTCGGTGAGCGACGACGCGCCGATGCGCGCGAGGTGGTCCGTCTCGACGTGGAGCGTGTCCACGGCGTCGAACTCCTCGGCGAGCAGGCGGGCGCACTCGGCCTCGCGGTTCTCGGTGCGCTGGCCGTACGACGTGTGGAGGAACAGCGGGTCGTACCCCCGGTCGATGGCCTCCGCGACGGCCGTCGCCGAGTCCATCCCGCCGGAGACGAGAACCACGGCGAGCGGTCGCTCGCCACCGTCCGGTGTCGCGGTCGCGTCGGTCGTCGTCTCGGTGCTGTCGGTCGAATCGTGGTCGTCGGTCATCGTGGTGTGCGGGTGGTGTAGTTTCGAGTGGGTGCTGTTCGTCCTGCCGTCGGCTCAGGTGCCCGGCGCGTCGTTCCAGAGGTCGACGTGCAGGCGCGGCGTGTAGCGGTAGCCGTGCTCCATCGCGAGGTCGGCCACCTCCGTCCGGGTCTCGTCGACCTGCTCGCGGGTGACGCCCTCGGGCATCAGGAGCACCCGGTGGTCCGGAATCGGGACGCTCGCACGCTCCCGGAGGTCGTCGACCAGCGCTGCTATCTCGGGCATGTCGTCGGAACCGGTGACGACGAACTTCAGTTGCGTCTCGTACTCCTCGACGAGTCGCGTCAGCGCGTCGTGGTCGATGCGACGCTGTTCGTGGCGCTCCTCCCATGCTCCAGCATCCACACCCTCGGGTGCGTTCTCCGGAGTCGGCGTACTGGAGGCGAGTTTCGGGCTGACGCTCGCGAGGTCGATGGCCGCGTCGCGGTAGACCGTGCCGTTCGTCTCGACGGTGGAGTGGTAGCCCCGGTCGGCGAGGCGGTCGAGCAGGTCGACGCTCGCCTCGTGGACCAGCGGTTCGCCCCCCGTGAGGACGACGTGCTCGGCGTCGAACTCCTCGACTCGCTCGACGATGTCGTCGACGGAGAGCCACGCGCCCGTCGGTTCCCACGAGGTGTGGTAGGAATCACAGAACCAGCAGCGCAGGTTACAGCCGCTGGTGCGGACGAACACGCTCGGCGTCCCCACGAGCGTCCCCTCGCCCTGGAGCGAGTAGAACAGTTCGTTGATGGGGAGCGCCTCGCTGGCGTCGATGTCCTCGGGTGCGGTGTCGGCGGGTGTGTCGCGCGGGTCGTCCGCGTCGCGAGAGTCGTCGCCGGCGGTGACGTCGGGGTCGGCCAGCGTCGCCGCATCGTCGTTGACGGGCATCGTTCAGTACTCCGCGCGGAGTTCGCCCGTCTCGGCCACCGCGACGGAGACGTCGGTGACGTTCTCGGGGAGTCGGTCGAGGAGACGGCGTTCGAGGACGACGGCCATCACCTCGGCCGTGGGCGGGTGGTCGAGGACGACCAGCGCGTCCGCGTCGCCCGACTCCTCGAACGCCGCCTCCAGCGGGTCTCCGCGCTCGACGAGGAACCGGTGGTCCCACTCGTCGATGATCTCGGTGACCTCGCCCTTGTCGACGACCCATCCCTCCTCGGTGAGCGTGCCGCGCACCTCGACGCTGACCCGGTAGTTGTGGCCGTGTGGCCGCGAGCACTTCCCGTCGTGGTGCTGGATTCGGTGGCCTGCGCTGATGCGGATGGGCCGGTCACCGCCGACCGTCAGGACGCGCTCCCCGGCCTCGGTGAGGGCGTCGTGTTCTCCGAGGGTTACCCCAGTCATACCAGGATGTTCCCACGAGAGTACTTATCTACTCGGGTTCGGGACGCTCGGCGACCTCGACCGAGCTGCGGTCGGGCGGTTCGGGCGTTCACCCGTCGTCCCTGACGAAAGGGAGACGCCGGTGTTCCCCGTCGGCTCAGCAGACGCAGATGCAGGTGGGGTTCGGCGCGAGGTCAGTCGCTGTCCCGTACCGTCCCACCAGACTCCTCGACCTGCGCCCGTGCGCGCTCGACCACTCCCGGTCGCGCCTCGAACGCGAACGTCACCGTCTCCCCGGCGTACTCCAGGTCGGCGACGGTGCCGTGGTCGTGCGCCCACGCGAGGAACGACTCGGTCTCCCCGCTGTTGGGCAGTTCGACGGCGAGCGACTCGCCCGGGAGCGCGTCGTGGATGCGCTCTCGCAGTGTCTCGATACCCGTCCCCTCGACGGCGCTCACCGCGAGCACGTCGTCGACGCGGTCGAGGTCGGCGACCGCCGCGCGGCGCGCCGCGAGGGCCTCGTCGTCCAGCAGGTCGCGCTTGTTGAGCACGACCAGCAGGTCCCCGCGCGGGTCCTCCAGTTCCGCCAGCGAGACGCGGAGTCTCTCCGCCACCTCGCCGACGGGGTCGCTGGCGTCGACGACGAGCAGTCCGACGTCGGCGTCCGCGACGGCGTCCAGCGTCGCGCTGAACGACGCCACGAGGTCGTGGGGCAGCGCGTCCACCAGACCGACCGTGTCGGTCAGCAGGACGCGTCGGCCGTCGACGGTCGCTCTGCGCGTGGTGGTCTCCAGCGTCTCGAACAGGCGGTCCTCGACGGCGGCCGTCTCGTCGAGGTCGGCGTGACCCGCCCCGAGGTCGGCCACCGAGAGGTCGTCGGCGAGGCGGTGGAGCAGCGTCGACTTCCCGGCGTTGGTGTACCCCGCGATGGCGACCGGGTCGAACCCCTGCTCGCGGCGCTCCTCGCGCCGTCTGGCGTCGCGGTCGCTGACCGCCCGTAGCTCGGTGTGGAGGCGGTCGATGCGCGCCTCCACGTCGAGCACGACCGACCCCTTCTCGGTCGCCTGGTTGAGCAGCGACTCCTCGGTCACCTGTCGGAGTCTCGGCAGTCGGTAGCGGAGCGTCGCCAGTTCGACCTGCAACTGCGCCGCGCGGTCGGCCGCCCCCTCGGCGAAGATGCCGAGTACGAGACGGTACCGGTCGAGCAGGTCGGTCCCCGGCGGCAGGAGTTCGGCCCAGTTCCCGTACTGGCCGGGCGTGAGCGCGCCGTCGTAGACGACGGCGTCCGCGTCGCGGTCGGCGACGAGGTCGGCGATAGCTGCGGCCTTGCCGCGCCCCACGCCGTAGCCCGCGTCCTCGGCGCGGCGTTGCGTGCGCTCGGCGACCACCTCGTACTCAGCGGCGTCGGCGAGTCGCCGAATCTCGGTCGTGTCCGGTGCTTCGTCGGTGCGGCGGGCCGCGACGACCGCGGTCCCGCCCCGTGTCTGTCCTGATTGCATGCGAAGTCGGGTCGCCGCACCGTGGACCGACGCCCACGGGAACGTTGGACCACTGTGGGCGACCCAGTGCTCGCTCGAAGCGCGATACCCGCCGCCAGCGTGGAGTCGGTGCCGCCGCTGGACGGACGGTCGGTGCTGTCCGGGACGCGCCCGCGCGTCGTCCCCTCAGCGGGACGAGGAAGAGGTCTCCATTCGTCTCGGTCGTGCGACCGAGCGCACTTCAGCGTTACCGGGGTGTGGGTAAGGGTGACACGGTCCGGGAATGCGACCTGCGGTCCCCACTTCGCCCGCTCAGGAGGCGTCGACCAGTCGGCCCGACTCGTCGCGGACGGGCACCACGTCGAGCGAGTCGAACGCGCGGATGACGTGCTGGTCGGGGTGGAGGTCGGGCGGGTTGTTGAGGTGCGAGGAGGTGGCGTAGACGTGGTCGAGCATACGGAGGTCCAGGGCGTCGGTCACCGTCGATGAGGCCCCGAGCAGGTGGTCGACGACGCGGTAGATGCCGAACGTGTCCTCGACGGCCTGGGTGCCGCGGGTCCCGGCGGCGACGAAGTGGATGGGCTCGTCGTCGCCGTCCAGCCACCGGGCGACGGCCTCGGCGTTGACCGGCGAGGCGACGACGCAGTCGGCGTCCTCGCGGACGGCGCACACCGCGTTCGCACCGTTGATGGACTGGAGGCCGACGTGGGTGTCGGCCCAGTCACGGTCGGCCTCGGCGCAGTCGCTCGGCGAGTTCTTGAGGTCCCCCCGGCCCGGGTCGTCGTGCGTGTAGTCACCGCCGACGAGCGCCTCGGGCGTCCGGTCGGCGAAGGCCTCGGCAGCGGCCTCGTCGCGAAGCGGCGTCACCGCGCCGACGCCACGGTCGAGGAGCCACGAGATGGTGGTCGAGAAGTTGATGGTGTCCACGACGACGTACGTCCCCGCGTCCTGTTCGTCTCGCTCCGGGAGCGCCTGGTAGGTCTCGTAGAACTGCCAGTCGGCCGCTCGCCCGACGTCGGTCGCCGGGAGCGTGATGACGCCCGGGTCGAGCGGTTCGGTCGCCGTCCGGTGGGTGAGGGGCTGGTCGTGCCGTTGCACGCCGACCCCTCGGGGTCCGACCGGCATAAACGGCGCTATAGATGATACTGTTCCTCTATAGCAACGTTCTCCCCGTTCACGGCCGCGCTCGCCGCGCTCCGGCCCTCCGACCCGTCGCTGGCATCGGTACGCTGATACCGTCGTCGGCCGGACCTTCCCAGAGCGAATGGCGATAGAGCTGTCAGGAAGGTACACCGACGCCCGCGTGCTGGTCGAGGACGAGTCGCTCGTCGAGCGGAGCGCGCTCGACCAGATTCAGGAACTCGTCGACCACCCGGCGTTCACCGAACCCGTCCGGGTCATGCCCGACACCCACTGGGGCGCCGGCGCGCCCATCGGGTTCTCGATGCCGCTGCCCGACCGCGTCGTGCCGAACGTGGTCGGCGTCGACGTCGGCTGTGGGATGTGTGCGACGAACCTCGGCGACGACCTGCCGCTGGCGGACGAGGAGCGAGAGCGCGCGGTCCGCGACGCGGTTCCGATGGGCCGCTCGACTCACGACTACGACGACTCGGTCCACCTCGTCGACGAGTTCCCGTTCGAGCGGGCGAACGAGGTGTTCGAGACGTTCGACGCGGCCTACGAGGAGCGGTTCGGCCAGCGCGTCGACCCGCTGGAGTTCGACTTCGACGGCTACGACGGCGACTACTTCGAGGCGCTGTGTACGCGCGTCCTCGCCGGGCGGAATCCGGGGATGAGTCACGTCATCCAGTCGGCGGGGACGCTCGGCGGCGGGAACCACTTCGTCGAGTTCGCGCGCGGCCGCGAGTCGGGCGACTACTGGCTGGTCGTCCACAGCGGGTCGCGCTACCTCGGCCTCGCCGTCGCGCAGTTCTGGCAGGAACGGGCGAGCGAGCGGCGCAACACCGCCGCCATCCGGGAGGCCATCCCGAGCGACTACCGCGAGTACCTGAAGTTCGACCCGGACGCCGTCTCGGACCAGGACCTCTACGCGTGGGTGACCGGCGGGATGGGCGAGTCCCACATCCGCAAGGGGAAGGTCCGCGAGGAGTTCGACGGGAAGGCCATCGAACACGCGTTCGAGGCGCTGTCGGCCCTCCGCCCCGAGCAGCCTTCGGAGGACGCCGCCGACGAGGCCGACCGCAACACGGACCTCGACTGGCTGGACGGCCGCGAGGCCCACGGCTACTACGTCGACATGCTGTTCGCCCAGCAGTACGCCCGCTGGAACCGCGAACTGATGTCGGAGGCCGTCTGTGCGGCGCTGGCCGTCGACCCGGTCGAGCGCTTCCAGTCCATCCACAACTACATCGACTTCAGGGACCTGACGATTCGAAAGGGAGCGACGCCCGCCCGCGACGGCCAGCGACTCGTCGTCCCGTTCAACATGGCCGACGGGTCGGTCGTCGCTCGCGGCAAGGGTAACGAGGAGTGGCACCAGACGGCTCCCCACGGCGCTGGTCGGACGATGAGTCGTCGCCAGGCCCACCGGGAGGGTTCGCTGGAGCAGTTCGCGGACGCGATGGACGGCGTCTACTCCGAGTCGGTGGTAGAGTCCGTGCTCGACGAAGCGCCGATGGCGTACAAGTCGGCGGCGGCCATCGCCGACGCCATCGGTCCGACGGCGAGCGTCGAGGAACGACTCGACGTCGTCCACAACCTGAAGGCGACCGAGTAGCGACGTGTCTCCCGGACGTGGGGGTCTCTCGCGGCCCCGACTGTCTCCCGGTGGCGATGGTATCCCGGCCGAGTTCGACAGCGCTCGTTGACTGTCGTAACTGGACGATTGTTTCTGCTTCGCGCTGCTATCGGCGAGTATATTTCGAATTGTACTACAGTCGTGGATATTGTGGCGAATATTTACGCAATTGCTTTGAATTCAAAGACACGTGGCCGTAGCGGCTAAGAGAGAGGAGGGCACTGGTGAGAGACATATGTCGGAGCGTGACGAACTCGCCATCAGTACCCGAATTGTCGTAGCCGTCGCCGAGGCGGAGGAGGTAGACCCGCTCTCACTCTCGCCACCGTTAGCCGAGGAGATAGACGTCGATGCGCTCGAACGGCTCTCAGACGCGTCGACGCCGCTCCAGGTCACGTTCTCCGCGTGGGGGTATCGCATCACTGTTCGCGACGGGGAGGTGTCGGTCGCCGACGACGCCGCGCTGGTGACGGCCCCGGCGAACTGACCTGTCGTCCAGTGATGCCGGCCGTCACCGACCATAGTTACTTCACCCTGGCGAGAGATGCCACGAACAGACTCGTCGGTACCGCCGGTACGTCGACACGGCGAGTGCACTGACACCCCGTCAGTGGTCGGAGTGGCCGACACTCACCCAGACACGTCGGAATGTCGACCGGACTCCGTGGACAGGGCTTCACGTCGGTAATTCGTCCACGAGCGCAGCGCAGTACGCTGACCGTGTTTCGGTGATTTTGACCCGCCAGCGAGGCCAGCGTGCCTGCTGGGGGGCTTCTTCGAGGACCGCGAGACGGACAGCGGCCGCTGGCAGGGTCGAGGGAAGCCCCCAGTGGGGGCTCGGGCTTCACGTCGGGGCGTAAGCGCCCCAGCGACTGACAGGAGTACACCCCTATGAGTATATCGACTCGGCGGTGCGGCGGTGGCTACTGTGGAGCGTGCGGCGCGGTATCAGACGACGGCTACACAACTAAGCGTCCGGCGACCCTACCGACGCTCGACGTCGGTCGCTGGTCGTCGTCATCGGCGCACCACCGCGCACCGACGTTCGGACACGGTACCTACCATGACCAACGACGAGATCATCGACCTGCTCCGAAAGGCGTACAGCGACGAGATGGAGACCGTCATGAACTACCTGACGAACAGCATCGTGCTCGACGGCGTCCGCGCCCAGGAGGTCAAGCAGGGCCTCCGACGGGACGCGACGGAGGAGGAACTCCAGCACGCGCAGATGATCGGCGAGCGACTGAAGCAGCTCGACGCCCGTCCGCCCGCGTCGATGGAGTTCGAGCCCCACCAGGAGTCGCTCCAGCCGCCGGAGGACCCCGGTGACCTCCTGTCTGTCATCGACGGCGTCATCGAGGCCGAGAACGACGCCATCGACACCTACCGCTCGCTCATCACGGCCGCGGAGGAGGCCGACGACCCGGTGACGGAGGACCTCGCGGTGACCATCCTCACCGACGAGGAGTCCCACCGCGCCGAGTTCAAGAGCTACCGCCGCGAGTACAGCTAACGGGGCGACGGGCGGGAGGCGGGACGCCCAACCGGTCGCTCCTCGTCTCGTTCTCTCCCCGGCCACAGAGCGTGAGCAGGCAATCACCTATAGCCCGTGGGCTGTCTCCTCGTCTGCAATGGCAGACCCCGCAGACACGCAGTGGGAGTACGAGACCCTCCGGGTTCCCCGGGGTGAGACGAAGAAGGAGTCCCAGGACCCGAAGAGCGAACTCAACGAGTACGCCGCCGACGGCTGGCGACTCGTCGAGACCATCGACTACACCGGCGGCGGGACGAAGTTCCTGGTGTTCGAACGCCCTACCAGTTCGTCGGAGGCGGCCGACGCAGCCGACGACGACGCGATATGAGCGTGGGCAGCGACGAGTCTGACGTCGACGAGTCGGACGACACGACGAACATCGACGTCGACGAGTCGAACGTGGACACGGACGTCGACGTCAGTACGGCCAACACGATGCGCGACCGGGCCGGCGAGAGTCGCATCAAGATTCGACTGCTGCTCGCCACGAACCGGCTCGTCGTGACCGGCGTGCTGGCGGTGCTCGTGTTCGTCGCCTTCGTGGCCGCCGTCACCCTCCTCCCGCCGCCGCTGGTGCCACAGCTCACCTCCGGCGACACCATCGAGACGATGTTCTCGACGATGCTCAGCGCCGTCATCACCGGCGTCACGCTGGTCGTCACCATCGGCCAGCTCGTGCTCTCCCAGGAGAACGGGCCGCTGGGCGAACAGCGCGGCCGCATGGAGAACGCGATGGACTTCCGGGACTACGCCGAGGAGTTGATCGGTGCCCCGAGTCCGTCCGACCCGTCGGCGTTCCTGCGTGAACTCGTCGACGTGGCCGAGAAGCGGGCGAAGGCGGTCCGGGACGGGTTCAGCGGTATCGAGAGCGAGCAGCTCCAGTGGGAGGTCCAGGAGTTCACCGACAGCGTCGTCGGCAACTCCGAGACCGTCCGCGACCAGCTCGACGGCGCGACGTTCGGCACCTTCGACGTGCTGTTCGCGGCGCTCAACTACAACTACGGCTGGAAGATATTCCAGGTCGAGCGCCTCGCGTACGACCACGACGAGGACCTCGGCGACCGCGAGCGCGAACTGCTCGACGACCTGAAGACCGCCCTCTCGCTGTTCGGCCCGGCACGGGAGCACGTGAAGACGCTGTACTTCGAGTGGGCGCTCGTCACCCTCTCGCAGATGATTCTCTACGCGGCGATACCGGCACTGGTCGTCTCGGCGGTGATGCTCACCGTCGTCGACGCGGGGACGGCCTCGGGGACGCTGTTCGGCGTGTCGCACATGACGTTGCTCGTCGGCGGGGCGTTCACGGTGACGCTGATTCCGTTCCTGCTGTTCACGTCGTACGTCCTGCGCATCGTCACCATCGCCAAGCGCACGCTCGCCATCGAACCGCTCATCCTCCGGGACTCACAGCGGTAGTCCCGGCGGTCGGCGTCGAGTGACCAGCGCGCTTCCGTTCAGCTCAGGATGAGCGGGCCGACCGTCAGCGTCTGCTTGGCGAGCGTCGCCAGCCGAAGCACGTAGGCGGTGAACACGAGGAACGGCGTCACCGAGAGCGTGAACGCGGCGCTGACGACCCAGAGCGTCGTCTCCAGGCCGAGGACGGTCCCCGAGAACGTGTTCGGGTCGACGAAGACGACCATCCCACCGGCGACGATGAGCGCCGGAATCGACGCGTAGAGGATGGCCCGCGACAGTTTCACCAGCGCCCACTGGATGTACAGCACTTTGATGTACTCGCGGACGGGCCCGAACATCGTAACCGCCTCAAGCATCTCCCGGAACGCGGTGCGCTGCTGGTCGTCGAGTGACTCCTCGTGCTGTTCCCCCAGGCGTCGGATGTCGTACATCTTCTGGGCGTAGTTGAAGTCCAGCGCCGGGGAGACGACGGTGAACGACCCGAAGTCGGCATCGTCGAGGTCCTCCGACGCCGCCTCGGCGTTGTCTTTCAGGTCGGCGACGTAGGTGTTCACGCGCTCTCGAAGGTCGTCGTCGTCGGTCCCGGCGACGGCGGCTTCGAGCTGCTCGGCACGGTCGACACTGGTGTCGATGAGTTTCTGCAAGAACGCCGCCGGGTCCGCGGGCGTCACCGTCCCGAACAGGTCGTCGGTGTTCTGGTAGAAGTCCATCGTGGTGTCCATTCGGCTTCGCTGGGTGCCGAGCGAGCCGATCTCCTGGGAGAGAACGAGCTGGTTGATGGAGACGACGAGCGTCGTCGAGGTGATGATTGCGCCGACGAGTCCGGAGAAGACGGTCTCGACCATGTCGCTGGTCTCCATCATCGACTCCAGCAGGACGGGTTTGAACACGCCGAACAGCATGAACGAGGTGAAGACGACGAGCGCGAGGCCGCCCACCACGGCCCAGCGGTTGGCGCTCAGCAGGAGCCAGAACAGGTACTTGTCGACGTCCGTCCGGTTGCGGAGGCGGCTATCAGCGCGCAGGTCGTCCTCGGTCCGCGTCTCACTCATCGTACACCGGTCGTTTGAGCACGAGCAGTTTCGTACCGCCGCGGTCGTAGCTGATACTCTCGGTGAGTTCCCAGCCCTCCGCGCCGAGTTCGTTCAGTCGTTCGGTCGGGTCGATGGTCTCGCGTTTCGTCAGCCCCTTCGGTGGCTCGATGGCCGTGTACTCCCACGCTGGAGGGTGGTCGCTGCCCATGGCCGTCCCACCGAACACTGATACTTAAGCGAGGGCGTTGCGTGCCAGCGTCCGCGTTCCGCCCCCCGGCGAGCGGTGCGTACGGTCGCACCCGCTCCGCAGGGCCAACGGTTTTTCCGGGCGCTCGGGTAGCCCCTGTATGTCGATACGGACGGCAGAACGGTTACTCCTCGCCGCCACCGTCGTGGTCGCGCTCTCGCTGGGTGGCTGTCTCACGCTCGACCCCGCCGTCAGCGCCGAGACGGGCGACTCGGCCGTCTTCGAGCGCATCACGGCGACGGAGCCGTGGGCCGGGTCGGGCGTCCGGGTGAACGCGACGCTGAAGTCGACGCCAGAGGCCGGAGAGGTGACCAGCATCAGTATCGTTCAGGACGACGGCCGGACGTTCCGGACCCACACCGTCGACCCCGGCCAGTCGACGCTCATCCTCTCGCTGCCCGCCAACGAGCGGGTGACCATCGTCGCGAGCAACACGGTCAACTCGACGACCGTCGAGACGCTGAACGTCAGCACCGGTGGGGACGAACTGCTCTGAACGACCGACTACCTCGACCTCGGACTCGATATCGTCGACTGCTCCGACTTCCGACACGAAATTCACCCCGTGAACCTATTCACTAGATAACTACACTTCTCTCGGCGCTCTCGACTGAGCTACCGGGAGACACACCGTGCGGACTGCCCACTCGGTCGGCGGGAGGCGACCGACGCATCCGCCTCTGAGAAGCTCGATAGGGGCTCCGCGGCAGTCCGGGCTGTCTCCCGGAGACTGGTGAAATCCATGAGACAACACAGACGAGACGTTCCGGTCAGAGTCGACACCCCGGACGCCACCGCCCGTCAACAGGTGGGGTTCGGCGACGCGAGCGACTACGGAGAACTCAGCGGCGAGTACTTCACCTTCGCTGCGGGGACGGACATCACGCCGCTCCTGCAGGGGCTCGAAGACGACCACTGCCAGTGCCCGCACTGGGGGTACGTCCTGACGGGGGCGCTCACCGCCAGCTACTCTGACGGCCGGGAGGAGGTCACCGAGACCGGTGACCTCTTCTACTGGCCGCCGGGGCACACGATTCGAGCGAACGACGACGCGGAGATCGTCATGTTCAGTCCGCAGGACGAGCACTCCGCGGTCATCGACCACATCCGGGAGAAGGTGGGTGGGAGCCCGTGATGGAACGAGCGACCACCGCACCACCGGACCGAACGGCGGGGACGACGGTCGCGTGCCCCCACTGTGAGCGAGCGGTGGCGGTCCCGGTACCGGACGAGGACGCCGACCCGACCGTGAGCACGAGAGTCGCGGCCTTCGGGGACCACACCGTCGCCCACTGTTCGGCGGGGCACCGATTCTGGGTGTACTACTGCTGAGAGCGCCGCTCTCGGCTCCCCTCTCGACTCGAACGAAGGATTATATACTGCGATATGTTGACTTCTGACATGAGTGCCGCGCTACAGACCATCGAGTTTCTGGCGCGGTCGGAACACCGCGTCGCCACGCTGGAGGCGCTCGCCGAGGAGCGACACGACCGACGCGACCTGCGCGCCGTGACGGGCGCGTCGGACCCCACGGTCGGCCGTATCGTCCGGGACTTCGAGGACCGCTCGTGGATCGTCCGCGACGGGCCGTACTACGACCTCACCCCACTGGGTGCGTTCGTGGCCGACCGGTTCCTCGACCTGCGTGAGGGGATGCGAACGGGCGAGACGCTCCGCGAGGTCTGGCAGTGGCTCCCCCGCGAGATGGAGGGGTTCGCGGTGGAGGACTTCGAGGACACCGTCGTCGCGTACCCCGGTCCGAACTACCCGTACACGCCCGTCGAGCGGGTCACCTACCTCCTCGAATCCACCGACACCATCCGGGGCCTCGGGACGACCATCTACAAGTCGGGGAACCTCGACGTGTTCTGCCGTCGCGTGATCGAGGGGATGGAGATGGAGTACATCTACTCGCTCCCTATTCTGGAGGCCATCGTCGACTGGAACCCCGAACTGGCCGCCCGCGCGTTCGAGTGCGACAACTGCACCGTCTACCTCCACGATGCCCTCCCGGACGACAACCGGTGCGGTCTCAACATCATGGACGACTGTATCGGCATCTGTGGCCACGACCCCGCGACCGCCCAACTCGAAGCCGTCATCGACACGCCTGCCCCCGAGGCCCGCACCTGGGCGGAGGCGGTCTACGAGCGGTGCCTGGAGGAGGCACGGCCGTTCGACGTCCGAGAGTTGGAGGCCGCTTCCTCGGACTCGGGAGAGCGACTGCTCCGCGTCGAGTAGCGTGCCGACTGGAGCCGAACCTCGGACACGATACCTCCGGTTCGAGCGTCGTCGCGTCTCACACCTCGACGTCGATAGCCCTCGTGACGAGGGTGCCGTCAAGGTCCGTCTGCAAGAACAGCCGGTACTCCCCGGGCGTCGGGAACGTCGCGGCGAACTCGACGCTCCCCTCGTCCGCCGTCTCGGTCGGGTGGACGTGGAGGTACGCGAGGTCGCCCGCCCGCAACGCGACGAGGTGCCCCCGGGCACCGAGATACGGCCGAACGTCCGGGACGGTCCCGTCCCTCCGGGAGACGCTGAACGTGAGCCGAGTGACATCCCCCGCCTCGATGGAACCGTGGTCCAGTTCGACCTCGAACTCGTCGTCGGGGTGTCGGTCCGCGGACGCTCGTGCCTCGTCTATCTCGAACACTCCCGGCGCGAAGAGGTCGAGACCGAGCGTCGTCGCCCGCCCGTCGACGACGACGTCGACGAACGCGCGGAAGACGCCGGCCTGTGGGAGCGTGAACCCCTCGCAGTGCCACGTCCCGGCGTCGTCTAGCTTCGGGTGGAGATGCTGGAACGCGACCAGGTCCCGGCGAACGACGACGAGGTGACTTCGTCGGCCGTGGCTCTCCTCGAACGCCTCGACCGGGTGGCCGTGGTCGTCCACGAGACGGAAGGTCAGGTCGGCAGGGACCCCTGGTTCGAAGGTCGTCCGGTCGGTGACGAGTCGAAGCCCGTCGGCAGCGAGCGACAGCCCCGCAACCGGGCCGTGTGACGACCGGGCGTCGGTCTCGGCCGCGTCCGGTGCGTCGCTGGATGGTCCGTGAGTGCGCATACCGTAGGAATGAGCGCGCGAGTACTTCTCCGACGTGCCGGACGAGCGTGACTGACCGAGGAGCGGGGGACTCCCGGACCCTCACACGGTGTCGTCCGGGTCGTGCTTCTCGGTCATCCGCGAGACCTCGTCGGCGTACCGCTCGCTGGTCTCGGCGTCGTCGACGGGCGACAGGTCGTTCTCCGAAACGTCCTTCGCGGCGGTCACCGTCGACTCGTCGACGGCGTGTGCCGACAGCTCCTGTCGGTAGACTCGCTCACCGTCCGGCGTCGCGTACTTGAGGACGATGAGGTCGCGGTTGTTGTACCCGCGCTCGACGAGCCACACGCGAACGTCGTCGGACGGTTCGGTCATGCATCGACGGACGGGCAGGCGGCAGTTAGTCGTTCGGCCTCGGAGCGTGACGGCGAGGTGGCGGAGTGGCCCCGACTGGCGAGGTCGCTCAAGCGGAGAGGTCGACCCCCCGGAGCCGACGGGCGTTGACGGCGACGATGATGGTCGACAGCGACATGAACACCGCCCCGATAGCCGGTGAGAGGAGGATGCCGACGGGGGCGAGCAGCCCCGCCGCGAGCGGAAGCGCGACCACGTTGTACCCGGTCGCCCAGACGAGGTTCTCCTGCATCTTCCGGTAGCTGGCTCGCGAGAGGCGAATCAGCCGGACGACGTCCACCGGGTCGTTGTCGACGAGGACGATGTCACCGGACTCGATGGCGACGTCCGTACCGGACCCGATGGCGATGCCGACGTCGGCCCTGGCGAGCGCCGGTGCGTCGTTGACGCCGTCGCCGACCATCGCGACGCGCTTGCCCTCCGACTGAAGCCGGGCGACCGTCGTGTCCTTCTCGTCCGGGAGGACCTCCGCGAAGTACTGGTCGATTCCCAGTTCCTCGGCGACCGCACGGGCGACGTCCTCGGAATCACCCGTCAGCATCGCTACCTCGACACCCATGGCGTGGAGGGCGTCGATGGCCGCCCTGCTCTCCTCGCGAATCACGTCGGCGAGCGCGAACGCTGCGACGACCGCCGACTCGCTGTCGACGAGGTAGACGACGGTCCGTGCCTTCGCGCCCGCCTCGTCGGCGAACGAGGCGAGGTGTGGGGGGCGCTCGACTTCCAGTCGTTCGAGGAGGTTCGGCCCGCCCAGGTGGACCGTCTCGCCGTCCTCCGGGTCGCGACGCTCCCCACTCGGCCGGGCCGAGGCGGGTATCGCATCGGTCGCGACGGACGCCCGGACGCCGACCCCCCGGAGGTTCTCGAAGTCGGCGACCCGCACTCGCTCGACGCCGCGTTCGCTGGCCGCGGTGCGAAGCGCTCGGGCGATCATGTGCTCGGAGTCCCCCTCGACGCCTGCGGCGACGGCGAGCGCTCGCCGCTCGTCCCACCCGTCGGCCGTCTCGATCGCGACGACGCCTTGTTCGCCCTTCGTCAGCGTCCCGGTCTTGTCGAACATCACCGTATCGAGCGTCCGTGCCTCCTCCATCGCGATGCGGTCACGGACCAGCATCCCGTTCCGGGCGGCCGTCGAGGTGTTGATGGCGACGACGAGCGGGACCGCGAGCCCGAGGGCGTGCGGACAGGCGATGACCAGTACCGTCACGACGCGTTCGAGGACGGCGAGGTCGAAGCCGGTCGCCAGCACCCACGCGACGGCGGTGACGGCGGCGACGCCGAGCGCGACGTAGAACAGCCACCCCGCGGCGCGGTCGGCGAGCAGTTGCGTCCGGGACTTCGACTGCTGTGCCTCCTCCACGAGGCGCACGATGCCCGCGAGCGTCGTCTCGTCGCCCGTCTTCGTCACCCGGACCCGGAGACTGCCGTCCTGATTGACGGTTCCCGCGACGACATCGCTCCCCGGCTCCTTCTCGACGGGGCGTGACTCGCCCGTGATCATCGACTCGTCGACCGACGACTCGCCGTCGGCGACCTCGCCGTCGGCCGGCACCGACGCGCCGGGTCGGACCAGCACCACGTCACCCTCGGCGAGGTCGGAGACGGCCACCTCCTCGGTCTCACCGCTCTCGGTGACTCGTTCTGCGGTGTCTGGCATGAGTCTCGCCAGTTCGTCGAGCGCGCCCGACGCCTGCCTGACCGAGCGCATCTCCATCCAGTGGCCGAGCAGCATCACGTCGACGAGCGTGACGAGTTCCCAGAAGAACGGCGTCGTCCCCGGGAGGAAGAGACTCGCCATGGAGTAGACGAACGCGACGCTGATGGCCAGCGAGACGAGCAGCATCATCCCCGGTTCGCGGTTGGCGACCTCCGTCCGGGCCATCGAGAGGAACGGGAGGCCACCGTAGGCGAAGACGACCACCGAGAGGGCGGGCGTAATCCAGGCGCTCCCGGGGAACGTCGGGGCGGTGTAGCCGACCACCTCCTGGACGAACTCGCTGAAGTAGACGACCGGAATCGAGAGGGCGAGCGACACCCAGAACCGACGCCGGAACGTCTCCTCGTGGCCGCTGTGGTCCGTCTGGGCACGCCGGCCGCCGTGACCGAGGCGTTGCCCCCGAGACTCGTCCGCGCGCCCTTCCGGTCCGCTGTGGTCGTGATGGGAACTCATGTGGTTTCTCCGATTCTGTATCGCAATCAGCGATTCATCGACGTCTCTCGTCGCCTCTCGACAGTACGTCGTCGAGGTGCACACGTCGGACGGGCGACGACTTCACTCATCCGGCTCTGTAGTGTGACGTTCACAACGTTAGTCCCGACTCCTCTCCCTGGGGAATCGAAAGCGAATCCGGGTTCCATCGGGTCATCTCCGCGAATACATCGGATTAGGGTCTCAGCGGTGGCGAATCCGGACTGATGGTACGAAGCCAACACGAATAAGAACGGGCGGGTAGTATTGTACAACATGAGCTATACCCTGTCGGTACGTCCCGGCGGAGACTTCGACGAGGTCGTCTCGGCGACGATGGACGCACTCGAAGCGGAGGGGTTCGGCGTCCTCTGCGACATCGACGTCCAGGCGACGCTCGCCGAGAAACTCGACGTCGACTTCCGGCGCTACCGCATCCTGGGCGCGTGCAATCCGGGTCTCGCGCACGACGGCCTGACGACCGAACCCGAACTCGGTGCGCTCCTCCCGTGTAACGTCGTCGTCCACGAGACCGACGCCGGCGAGGTCGTGGTGAGCGCCGTCGACCCCGACCGGCTCGTCGGCATGGCCGACAACCCGGCGCTCGACGACATCGCGACGGACGTCCACGACCGCTTCGAGCGGGTTCTCGGCACCGTCGAGGACGAGTTCGAGTCGGCGGAGGTGTGAGTCGTGGCGACCAGCAACCGCCTCGACTCGTCGACGGCCATCGTCCTCCTGCTCGTGGCGCTCGTGGCACTGCCGCTCCTCTGGATGGGGACGATGGGACTCGGCGGCACGATGGGCTACGGCGGGATGATGTACGGGGACCGCGCGGGCTCTGGCTGGTGGCTACTGGGGGCGCTCGTCCAGTTCCTGTTCCTCCTGCTCGTCCTCGGCGGGGGCTACGTCGTCGTTCGGCGACTGTCGGGACAGTCCAGCGACCCCGCTCTCGACGAACTCCGACGAGCGTACGCTCGCGGTGACCTCACCGAGGAGGAGTTCGAGACCCGACGGGAGCGACTCGAACGCTGACCTGAGCGCATCGAACCGCCTCCGGCCGTCGCGAGCCCCGTGTCGAAGACAGCCGACTCGACCGTCGGGACACTCGGTATCGGCGGCTAGCGACCGACCGTTGTGGACCGAGTCACTTGGCCGATGTCGACCGTCCCTGACGGAGGCCCCTAGGCTCTCCTGCCGGACGCTCCCGACCCGAACTCGGTCACAGTCGTCTGGTTATCGAGTCGAACTCCTCGGGAGTGAGCATCCCGGCGTCGAGGAGGACCTGTGCGTGTTCGACGTACGCGGTCGTCACCGCCTTCCGCTCAGGTCGTTCGGTCGACGTCTCCGACTCGTCGTCCTCTTCGGCCGTCGCGACGTCCTCCCGTGCGAACCGGCGGTACCGACGCAGCGTCAGGTACGTGACGGCGAAGACGGTCGAGACGGCGACGACGAAGAACAGCCGTTGTTCGTTCAGCGTCGGGACCTCAGACCAGAGGACCGGCGGGAGAGCGTCCCCCAGCGAGGTGTACACTGGCGACTGCGATATCGCCCGGTAGTTCTGGACGACCAGGTCGTAGCCCGTGAGGTAGAGCACGTCGTACGTCCCGCGCAGGAAGATACAGATCAGCAGCCCTTTGACGACGATCGGGCCTGCCCTGTCGGGGTTGAAGCGAGCCAGCCCGACGTAGTAGCCGAGCAACGCCATGAGCACGACGGCGAGCGGCCCGACCATCGCTCGCTGTTCGGCGACGACTTCGATAGTGGACCCGAACTGTGGGTTCGACAGCACCATGTTGAGGTTCTCGATCATGATGTGGCCGAGGCCGACGGCAGCACCGTAGACGGCCCCGTCAACGACCGACGTGAGGCGGTCACTGTACGCGTAGAGAAGCAGTACGAGCAGTGAGACCCCGAGCACCGCGACCGCGGTCGGCCCGTAGAAGTAGAGCGTCCTGCCGATGAGTCCGCGTCCGGTGAGCGGCCGGAACTGGTCGTTGATAGCCCAGGCCCAGGGACTCGCGACGGCTCCGAGCACTACTGCCCCGACGAGTCCGCGGACGGGAAGAGGCCGCGCGCCGAACCGAAGCGCGATGAACAGCGCGACGACGAGCGCGGGGAGCCACGAGACGAGGACGTAGACGACGTCGGTTCCGGCGGCGGTCGTCTCGCGCACCCAGTACGACATCTGGGCGAGTGACCCCGCTCCGAAGAACAGCAGGAGCCACCACGTGTGGTCGCGTTTGAGGCTGCGGTAGAGGCGGACACTCAGCCCGTCAAGGCGCGTCCGGTGCTCCCAGAACGTTACGCCGTAGAGGTCGACATCGGGGCGGTCCGCGTGCCGGGTCGCGACCGGATCCGTCCGCCGCTCGGGGCTCAGGAGGTGGACGAGTTTGACGAGGACTGTCGGGGGAGACGGGTCGCCACGGACCACGTCGTCGGCTTGGTGTCCACTCGTACGCGCCGAAGCCGTCGTATCCACTCCGAGATGGTTCCGAATCTCCCCGATGACGAAGTGGCTCGCGAGGAGCGTGTAGAACGCGACCGGCCCGACGAACGCTAGCGCCACGACACCGAGCAGGTCGTACAGGAACCAGAAGAACAACACTCCGCCCACGACGATGGTGAGGACGGCGGCGACCCCACGGCGGTACTCGATAGCAGTGAGGTTCCCGCCGTCGTTCACCGACCGGATGCTGTGGCGGAGGTTGCCGGACTCGATGAAGTTCCCGAGGACGGCCGGGTAGAAGTACAGCAGGACGACGGCGCCGACGAGTCCGGCGACGACACCGAGTCCGGCGACACCGCTCTCGACGGTTCCGACCAGCGACGATTCGAGCGGACCTGCCACGGTGCTGGAGACGACGGCGAACGGCCAAACGATGCAGACGGCCGAGATGACCACGCCCTTCAGACCGACGACACCGAGTCGGAGCCACTCACGGGGGTGGCTGGCGGGTGGAAACGGGGGGTCCACCTCACGCCTCGACTCGACGGCCGACGCTTCCCCTGGTTCGTCGGCGCGAACTGCGCCCTCGAACACGGTCCGCTGAACCCCCTCTATGAGGTACCCCAGAACCGGAACCGCGGTGATGACCATCGGAAACAGCAGGAACCCACCGAGGAGGAAGTTCCCCATCGACTGCGAGCGGAGGGGGTATCGCAGTCCAGCCTGGAGTAGTCGAACGTACGTGTCGTTGAGGATGGTCTGGAGAAGGCTACTGAACGTGCTCGCTGTCGGGACTGTGTCGAGTGCTACCTTCCCACGCATAATCGTCTTCCTACGACGTGTAGTCAAATAACCACTTCTGCGAGCTTCCGTGAAGCTCCGGAAACGTGGCATATCGATGGCGAACCTTCGCCGCCGGGTGCACGTGCCGTCGCGCGTCGGTCTCATGGGCCCTGCCGGAGTTGAACCAGCGCTCACCCGGTTATGAGCCGGGCGCTTTAACCAGACTAAGCTAAGGGCCCTCGGTCGTACGGTCTTCGTCGCTACTCTTTAGCCTACCGGGACGACTCAGACTCCCGGCACCACGACGCCGGCCAGCAACGAGAAGCCGACGAGCACCGCCAGTACACCCCCGGCCAGCGCCGCAGTCGCCACTCTGTCGCCACGGAGCAGCGCGTCCTCGCCGCGCGCCGAGAGGATGAACGCGCCGTCCTCGTCCTCGCGCGGTGGGGTGACGAGGGCCGTCTCGGGTCGGAGGCAGACGTTCCCGTCCCGGTCGCTGGCGTCGCGGGCACGGACGTAGCCGAGCAGGTACACCTCCTCGCCGGGGGCGATGGTGTTCTCGTAGTAGCGTCGGTCGCCGTGTGCGTTCCCGATGTCGACGAGGTTAGTGACGGAGCCGGTCTGCCTCCCGACGGCGCGTTCGCCGTCGACGAACCGGCGGATGTGCGCGGGCGTCTCGGACTCCGCTCCGACCCGCTGGACGACCGGGAGGGTGTGGAAGTCCACGACGACGTTGTCGACGGAGACGCTCGCGTCGAAGTCCCCGAGGTCGCCGAGTTTCTCCGTGAGCTTGCTCGACGGGTCGGAGTGACGACCTGGCTCGACGAGGACGCGGTCGGTTCCGTCGTCGAGGTAGAACGGCACCGACCGGACGCCGTCGCCGAGGGTCCACCAGTTGCTGTGGTCGCCGCGTTCGCTCCACTCCTCTGCCTCCCACCCGGCGACGACGCAGTCGCGCTGGCCAATCGGGGAACTGAACGTCCCCGGACCGGCGTCGGGAGCGGGTTCGACGGTCCCGACGAGTTCGACGACGCCCGGGTCTGCGATGGTGCGGACGTCGGTCGTGGGCGTCTCGGCGACGAGTTGCTGGTGACCGCGGCGTCGCCAGCCGAACAGGCCGGCCACGCCACCGCCGAGGAGGAGGGCGATACCACCGAACAGCGAGAGCGGGGTCATGGGACTACTCGGTCGTTCGGAGCGGTGAACAAAACGGTTGGGACGCGGAGCGGGCGCTGGAGGTGGTCGGCGACGCCAGAAACCGGGAGCGCCGTCACCAGGGCTCGAACCTGGGACAACCTGGGTAACAACCAGGTGCTCTACCAGCTGAGCTATGACGGCTGTACCTCCGAGTAACGCGATTTGCCAAATAGGACTTTCGTTTCGTCGCTGCCTCGGCGTGCCGATGCGTCCCAGGGCTCCCCGTCGCACGGTGGCCGGGCCCGCCGACCGACACGTTTTCCGCTCGCGGCCGAAATCGAGGGGTATGGACGAGTTCGAACGCGTCGTCGCGACGGTCGGCGAGCGCGTCACGCCCGACGCCGCCGAGCGTGAGCGCCTCGCGGCGACCGCCGACCGCGTCGTCTCGCGCGCCGAGGCGGCCATCGCGGACCTGACGGTCGAGGCCGACGTGGTGCAGGTCGGCTCGACGGCTCGCGGGACGTGGCTCGCTGGCGACCGGGACATCGACGTGTTCGTCCGCTTCCCGCCGGACCTCCCGCGCGACGACCTCGAATCGTACGGCCTGCAGGTGGGTCGCGCGGCGGTCCCCGACGGCCGCGAGGAGTACGCCGAGCACCCCTACATCAAGGGCGAGGTCGACGGCTTCGAGGTGGACTGCGTCCCCTGCTACCGGGTTCCGACCGCGCCGGACATCCAGTCGGCGGTCGACCGGACGCCGTTCCACAACCGGTACCTCCTGGAGCGCATCGACGCGGGCCTCGCGAGCGAGGTCCGCCTCGCCAAGGCGTTCCTGAAGGGTATCGGCGCGTACGGCAGCGACCTCCGGACGAAGGGGTTCTCGGGCTACCTCACCGAACTGCTGGTGCTCGAATACGGCGATTTCCGCGCGCTCCTCGACGCGGCCGCAGACTGGCACCCGCCCGTCGTACTGGACCCGGAGGACCACGCGACCCGCGAGCACGGTGACCCGCTGGTCGTCGTCGACCCGACCGACCCCGAGCGGAACGTCGCCGCGGTCTGCTCGCCGACGAACGTCGCCCGCCTCACCCACTACGCCCGGCAGTTCCTCGACGCGCCCGACGAGTCGTTCTTCGAACCGCGCGACCCCGACCCGCTCTCGGGAGACGCGATGCGCGACCACCTCGACCGTCGGGGGACGACGCCGGTGGCGGTCCGGTTCGATGCCCCCGACGTCGTCGAGGACCAGCTCTACCCGCAACTGGAGAAGTCGCTGTCCGGCGTCGTCGGCGGACTCGACCGCAACGGGTTCGACGTGCTCCGGGCCGAAGCGTGGGCAGAGGCACATTCGTCTTCAGGTGCGGACGACGACGTGGACGCCGCGCCGGGCGACGACGCCGACGACGGACCGGCCGACGCGACGTGGGGTGACGCCGTCCTCTTCTGCGAGTGCGAGGTGGTCGAACGGCCCGCCATCGAACGCCACCGCGGCCCGCCGGTCTCCGTCGGCGACCACGCGACCGGGTTCTACGACGCCTACAGCGAGGACGACGTCTACGGTCCGTTCCTCGACGGCGACCGGTACGTCGTCGAGCGCGAGCGACCGTACCACACTGCCAGCGACCTGCTCGACGACGGGCTGTTCGAGGTGTCCCTCGGCGTCCACGTCGAGCGGTCGCTGCGCGACGGCTACGACGTGCTCGTCGGCGGGGAGTGCGTCGAACTGACCGGGTCGTTCGGCGAGCAACTGGCGCGGTACTTCGACCCGCGACCCTGAGTTCGAGTCGTCTCTCGCGTCGGCGCGTTCGCCCCGCCCCGACTCAGAGGTCGAACTCGTCTCTGAGGTCGTCGACGATGGACTGCGCACCGTCGTTCGGGTCCGAGTCGGGGTGGACTGGCTCCTTGCCCATGTACACCTCCTGGATGGTCGAGATGCTCTCGGCGAGACACTCCAGTCCGTAGCCGCCTTCGAGGACGTAGCCCAGCGCGATGTCGTTCTCGGCCGCGAAGTCCCGACACTGCTGAGCGAGCAGGCCGTAGCCCTCCGTCGAGACGCGCATCCGTGAGATGGGGTCGCGCTCGTGGGCGTCGAACCCGGCGCTCACGAGGAACAGGTCCGGGTCCCGGCGCTCGATGACGGGGAAGACGGCGCGGTCCAGCGCGTCGGCGTACTCCGCGTCGCCGCTGCCCGCCGGGTAGGCGAGGTTCATCGTGGCCTGCTCGCCGTCGCCCTCGCCCGTCTCGTCGATCTCGCCGGTGCCGGGGTACAGTCCCTGCTCGTGGAGCGAGGCGTAGAACACGTCGCCGCGGTCGTAGAAGATGTCCTGCGTTCCGTTGCCGTGGTGGACGTCCCAGTCGAGGATGGCGACGCCGTCTGCGCCCCCGTCGAGGGCGGCCTGTGCCGCGACGGCGGCGTTGTTGAAGAAACAGAACCCCATCGCGTCGTCGTAGACGGCATGGTGGCCAGGGGGCCGCCCGAGCGAGAACGGCGTGTCGTTGCCGTCCGCGCCGTCGAGCGCCTCCTCGGCGGCCCAGCACGCCCCGCCGGCGCTGGCGAGGGCGGCGTCCCACGTCGCCTCGACGGCGACGGTGTCGGCGTCCCACGACCCGCCGCCGTCGGCGCAGAACTCGCGGACGGACTCGACGTAGTCGGCGTCGTGGACGGCCTGGACGGCCTCGACGGTGGCGTCGTCGGGGGAGGTGAACTCGACGCCGTGGTGGCGCGCGAGCGCCCGGCGGATGGCGCGCAGTCGGTCCGGCCGCTCGGGGTGGCGTGGGCCGGTGTCGTGGTCGAGGCAGACCTCCCGGTAGGCGTACCTCATCCGGGTGGGAAGTACGCGTCGAGTTCGAAGTACGTCTCGACGTCGTCGGCGATGACCGTCCGACGGTCGGCGTGCCGCGCGAGGACGACGGCGGCCGCCGCCACGTCCTCGGCGTACGCTTCGAGGATGCCAGCCAGTGCGACGCGGGCGTCCATCGAGACGCGGTACCGGTCGTCGATGTCGAGGCGAGCGATGCGGTCGACGGGAGCGATAGGCAGGTCTGGGTCGTCCTGGGTGTCGGCCACGCCGAAGTCGGCGGCCATCAGCGTCTTGCGGCCGTCGGCGGTCGCGTGCTCCGCCGCCTCGGTGGCGAGGGCCGCCCCACGCTCCTGGATGCGTCGCGCGAGCTGTTCGGCGGCGTCGGCGCTCACCCGGAGTTCCCCCGCGTTCCGCCGGATGATACCGTCGACCGGCGCGAACGGAAGCTCGACGCTCATACCGTGCCACGGGAGTGTTGCGGGCTTAAGCGTTCCGCGTCAGCAAGCGACGCACCTCGCGCTGGCATCGTTAGGCGACGGCGCTCGGTGCGTGAGCGCCGTTCACACACCACCGCAAGCGGCTTGACCGACCGACGAAACGGCCGACCATGGACGCGGACGACGCGGACCACTCCGACGGTCAGGGGGGCAGGAACGGACGGGCCGACCGGTTCGACGTGGACGGCCAGGCCGACGTGGCCGACCCAATCGCCACGGCCCTCGACGCAGCGTTCCCCCACCGAGCGGTCACGGACCTGACCGGCACCGGCCCCTCGTGGAACGAACTGAACGAGACGGTCGGCGTCGCGTTCGCCGACGACGAGCGCGCGTACTGCAAGATAGCGACCGACGGCGACGGCACCCGAATCCGACGTGAACGGGCCGTCGTCGACTACGTCGGCGCGAACGGCGACGTGCCCGTCCCGACCGTCCTCGCCAGCGACCCCGACGCGCGGGTCCCGTACCTCGCCACCGCTCCCGTCGACGGACCGAACCTGCTGGACGAGTGGGACGGCGCCGACGTGACCGGACGGGCGGCGCTCGCTCGACGGGTCGGGGCCTCGCTGGCACGCCTCCACCGACTGCGGTTCGACGTGCCGGGGCACGTCGTCGGCGGCGACGCGGACGCCCTCGACCTCGACACCGCCTCGTGGACCGACGTGCTACTCGACTGGGTCGAGTGGTACCGCGGCTACAGCCCGTCCGACCGGTTCGACCACCACTTCGACGCGGTCCTCGACGCCGTCGAGTCGAACCGGGGCCTGCTCGACGACGCCCCGGCGGCGCTCCTCCACTGCGACACCGCGAAACCCAACTGCTTCGTCGGGGACGACGCCGTGGGCTTCCTCGACTGGGAGATCGCCCTCGTCGGCGACCCCGTCTGGGACCTCCACCGGGGCCGCTGCTACCTCGACGGCGTCCGCGTCACCGGTCCCGAGGCGATCGTCGACGGCTTCTTCGAGGGGTACCGCGAGACGGCCGACGGCCTCCCCGCGGGCTACGACGAGCGGGTGCCGGTCTATCGGCCGGTCTGGCTACTCAGCTGGTCCGGGTTCTTCGACAACTACCTGCAGTTCGTCGAGGAGTCCCCCGAGGAACTCGCCGAGTGGGTCGAGCGCGAGATGGACCGGCGGCTCGGCGCGATAGCGTAGCCGGAGCCGCCGTCTCACCCCGAACCGCCGCCGCCGGTCAGAACACGTCGTCCGCGTCGAGTCGGCCGTCGACGAGTCGGCCGCGGACCGTGACCTCCTGCCCGAGTCGCACGTCCGCGTCGGTGTCGACGGTGAGCGTCTCGGAGCCGTCGTCGAGCATCACGGGGTCGCCCGTCTGGACGACCGTCCCGGTGAACTCGGTGGGGCCGTCGTCGGCAGTGTCGCCGTTCGTCCCGTCCGCGCTCGTCTCCTCCGTGCTGCCCTGGTCGGTCGCATCGTCGTCGCTCCCGTCGCCGTCGTCGGACGCGAACGCCGAGAGTCCGGTCGACTGCTGACCGCCGCCACCGCCGGACTGGCTCGCGGTCGCTGACTCGGCGGCCGCGTCGACGTCGCCCGCGTCGGTCGCGCCGTCTTCGAGGACGGAGACGGTCGAGCGCCACCCGGCCGAGGCTTCGAGGTCGTCCTGCCACCCGTCCTTGACCTCCACGTCGGCGAACAGCACCTCGTCGCCCGGCCCGATGTCGGCGTCGGCCTTCTCGCCCCACATCGCGACGCGGATGTCGCCGCTCTTGTCCTGCACGCGGACGTTCCGAACCTGCCCCTCCGACCCGTCGTCGCGGTCGAAGGTGCGTTTGGGGTCCGCAGAGCGGATGACCCCCGCGATGTCGACGATATCGCCCATCTCCAGGTCGGTGATGGCCGTCGTCTCCGGGACGTAGCTCACCTCCTCGTTCGTCTCCTCGATAGCGCCCCGAGAGCCGACGTGGAGTTCGAGCGTGCCGTCGCGGTCCCGGACGTAGCCGTCGACGATCTCGACCGAGATACCCTCCGAGAGCGTCTCGACCGTGTCGGCCTGTTCGTCCCACATCGTCACCCGGACGCGGCCCGTCTCGTCGCCGAGGACGAGGTTCGAGACCTTCCCCTCCGAGCCGTCGTTGCGGTCGAACGTCCGGACCGGTTCGACGCCGAGCACCTTCCCGCGGACGTTGACGTCGCTCTGGCCCAGCGACAGCGACGCGATGGTGCCGTCCTCGGCGAGGTCCACGTCGATGTCGGCGTCCTGGTCGCCCTCGACGCGACTCGCCGAGACCTCGAGGCCGCTGTACCCCTCCTTCGGTCGCCCCTTGATGCGCAGGACGTCGCCCGCGGCCAGTTCCTCCTCGGCGGCCGCGGCGTCCTGGTCCCAGAGCGCGACCCGCACGTGCCCCGTCTCGTCGGCGACGTCGAGATTGAGGACCTGTCCCTCGCCGTCGTCGCGTTCGAACGTCCGGATGTCGCCGACGCTGACGACCTTCGCGAGGAACTTCACCTCCTCCATCCCGGCGTCGATGTCGGCGATGCCGTTGATCTCCTCGTCGGTCAGTTCGTGGGCGATGAGCATCGCCGCCGTCTCCTCGTCCGCGAGTCCGTCCATCTGCTCGACCTTCTGCTCGACCGCCTCGCGGAACTCCTCCTCCGAGACGTCGGTGTCGAGGTCCGCGTAGACATCCTCGATTGCTCCCATTGGTTCGGTCATGGCAACTGGGCTGTTAATCGTTGTCGGTCCGTCGGACATGCCGACGGCTGGTCCCGGCTTCGGGCTTGAACCCTCGCGCCGTGCGACCGGCGCACACCCGCCGGACGAACCGTAACCGTCTTACGTATCTCCGGGGTATCGATGGATGAGTCCTGGTAGGGTAGTGGACTATCCTCTTGGCTTGCGGAGCCAGGGACCGGAGTTCAAATCTCCGTCAGGACGCTTCTCAACGTCTCTACAGGGTAGAGACGTGTTTCTCCTCCGCACGTCGACCTATGCTGAGAGCCAACGACATTCGACGAACGAGGAGCACCGCCGCCGTGTTGCGGTTTTCGAGCATCTGCCGCCAAACAGCACCATGAGCATCAGCGTCCCACAATCGACGCTCGATGAGCTCAACACGCGACAGGCGCTCGACTACGAGGAGCACTTCGACAGCTGGGTGCAGTGGGCGCTCACCTTCGGCAAGCATCCAGAGCGTGTCGAAGGACTGAGTGAGCAGACGATGGACGTCCGCGCCTACCGCGTCGACAAGTTCTATCGGTGGGTGTGGGCCGACGAAGGCTACACCACCTCAGTGTCGCACGAGCATGCCGACGCGTACCTGAAGCACCTGGCCTATGGTGACTACTCAGGCGATCACAGAGCGAACACTCAGAAGGCGCTGCGCACTCTCTACAAGTGGCGCACTCACGAGCACGACTGGTCGCCGTGGGAGCCGTCACTGACGTTCACCAACCCGAACCAGACGTCGACACCCAGAGAGTTCCTGACGCGCGAGGAGCGCCCTCGGATTCGAGACGCGGCACTCGACTACGGCAGCATCCCTCACTACAACAGCGTCTCACCGAACGAGCGCGACAGATGGAACGCCTACCTCGCGCAACGCTACGGCAAGACGAAGGGGTCAGTGACCCGTGACGACTGGCGACGTGCGAACGGGTGGAAGATCCCATCACTCGTCTCCGTGTCACTCGATGCAGGTCTACGCCCCATCGAGGTGGAGCGAGCACGGACCGGGTGGGTCGACCTCGACAATCGAGTGCTGCGCATCCCTAAAGACCAGGCGTCGAAGTCACAGGACAACTGGGTCGTGGGGCTTCAGTCGCGCACCGTCGAGATGCTGCGTCGCTGGCTCGAACAGCGTCCACTCGTCGACCTCTATGAGGACACCGATGCACTCTGGCTGACTCGTGAGGGCAACGCCTACGGCTCTCATGCCCTGTCGTACCTGCTCGACGAACTCTGCGACATCGCCGGCATCTCCACTGAGAATCGGCAACTGTCGTGGTACGCGATACGTCATTCCGTAGGTACGTACATGGCACGCGAAGCCGGACTTGCTGCTGCACAGATGCAACTGCGCCACAAGTCGGAGCAGACGACGATGAAGTACGACCAAGCGCCGGTCGAGGACCGTCAGGACGCACTGGAGCGCATGGGATGACCAACCCACTCTTCTCCACCTACAGACAGGGCGAGAACCGCGTCACTGGCACGGTGCTTGCGGCGTTCGAGCACTGCAACAGCGCGTTGCTCGAAGACGTCCTCGAATCACTGCTCGACGAGAGCGACTTCCCACTACTGACCTTCGAGAACCAGCCCGTACGCGATGGGTCGGTCCCGGATGCCGTGATCCGGTCATCGGCTGCCATCTACGTCGAGACGAAGACGGCACAGGACGCCGTCGACAGAGATCAACTCGAACGGCATCTGAAGGCCCTCGATGTAGACTCAGCGGACAAAGGGCGACTTGTGGTGCTGACGCCCGATGCCGAGCCACCTGCTGCACTTCCAGATGACGAACGTATCGTGTGGGCGAACTTCGATGCTCTGGTCGAGGCGGTCGAGAGTGTGCTCGGACGTGACGTGGGCACAGCAGAGGACAGCGTCGCCGTGCCGACTGAGCGTGAGGCGTTCCTCCTGCGTGAACTGGTGCGCTTCATCGAGAGCGAGAACCTGACCAGCGATGCAGCCGACCGCGTCATCGTCGTCGCTGCCCGACGAGCGTGGCCGGAGTACCAACAGCATGGCCTCTACTTCTGCCAGTCTGGTCGCTACTTCGATCCAGCCGAGCACATCGCGTTCTACACCGATGGGGAGATCAAGACGGAGATTCCGCGCATCCTGTCGAGGGTGGACGACGTCGAACTCACCGCTACTGGCGTCGAGGAACACGAAGGCCTCACTGAGCACCAACGAGAGCAGCTGTCGTCTGTGGTTGCTGAGATGCGTCGTGAGGACGGCCGGCGCATCGGTGAGGTACAACAGGTCTTCTTCCTCGAAGAGGACCTCAGCCTCACTGAACCCATCCAGAACGACAAGACGGCCGAGTCGGGTCGCTCTATCGGCTTCGTGCAGGGGCATCGGTACGTCTCACTGAGTGATCTGGAAGAGGGGCCAACTCACACTTCTGAGTTGGAGTAGCATTAGCATGCTATAGCAGAATCTGATGGGTGTGTGACACTCGGATTTCTGGATTTGGAAGAACAGTGGAGAACAGTACAATTAGCAGATGGAAATCCAACGAAAGTGTAGAACAGTTAGCACTTTGGTTAAAGGGAACTATCTATCTAATAGGTCATTCAGAAACTGGTGGGATACCAGTTGGCTGTTGGCCTGGAGAAGCCAAAAGGATGTATACCTGCGCTAGTTGTAGCAACGAGATCGACGACAGCACGCCCTCTGACAGTTTAGACGGCGAACCAATCAGGTTCTGTGCTGAGTGCCGTGACAGACTCAGCAGCCATCGGTGCGCTCGGTGCGGCGGAAGATGCACAGACAGACTCTCTAGTGAGGCACTCATGCTCGCAGGAGAGCAAGGAACTCGGCGACTGTGCTTCGATTGCAGCTCGGAGCTGCGTGAGCTCCAACTGTATCTCGGAGTACAGTAGACACCAACCGAGGGCATTCGATAGTGTGCGTGTAGTATCCACCATTTGAGTGCCATAATGCTCTCTGAGGCGGCTTAGTCCCTTCTCAGCGTGTGCTCTGTCTGTTAGAAGGGATAACCACAGAAGGAAATCATGCTATGCTACTGCATAGGCGGAATTGTGGAAGGTCGTGTATTAGGATTCTATATACGGAACCTTCCGGAATTCACCGTATGCACTAGCATACCACAGTTGGTGAAGGGGACAAAGCGAGGGTGGGTAGACCCACTTTGCGAAAGAGGATCGAATCTCGGCCATGTCGCCGAGCTCAACAGCGCAGGGGACAGGTAGCCCTCTGCGCTAAGGGTGCATCAAGGGGAAAACCCCCTGTGCACCTAACACGAGCGACGCCGCGTTGTAGCGGTCGTCAGCTCGTGCATATAGTTAACCAGCACAGGGTACCAACCTGTGCTAACACGTGAGAGTGACGCGAAAACGCCATCTCACGCGACGACCCCCAATGTCCGGGGAACGAGTTTGGAGCCGAAGCACAGAACTGTGCCTGTTACAGCACAGTCAATTATTATACCTCTCTGACCTTCAATCTAACCTAAAACCGCACCACAGCGGTACGATTAGCTGTGCTCTTCTGCATGTAATTTATGCAACAATAATGGCGGTGGGGAACCAATATACTACTGGGAATGTCCCGATATATCGAACAATCGCACCGGATTGAAAACTTCGAACCAGGCCGTGAAGTCGAGCTCACGGTCAAATCACACCACGCTGACGAAGCGGCGTGGCTCATCATCAACGGCGAAGAGGGCGAAGACGAGCCCCCATCGTACGACATCGTAGTCTCGGAAGACGTCCGTAGTGGGGAGCTGGGCAACGATACGGACGGCGTCGTGAGCGAGGTGCACGAGGACTGCACTGACCGAAAGGTCGTCTTTGAGCACATCGGAAGCACCACGACACTGAAGATTCGACTCAACGAGGCAGCGACCTACCGATTCGCGGTGTTCGGCCGATGAAGCGTGTCCACATCAGCGCCGACGAGGACGGCGTGAGGCGATTCAAAATCGTCTCGATGGAGGGAGAATGGCACTTCGAGGTCTACTCAGACGTGCCGTTCCGATACTGGGTGGGCAACAAGAAGACCCGTGCAGAGCAAATCGAGGCAGGCAAGTACGTCATCAAGCCGGACGAAGAGGGCACCGTTACGCTCCGAACGGACGAGCCGATCTCTGTCGAGGTCGAGGAGCTGACAAAGAACGGTACTTCCTACGAGCGATGAATCTACCTCCTGAGAAGCCTCACTGCGCATCACTCACTGCTGGTGAGCAGCTTCGAATCGAAGGCGTCGCGACGAAGCCGTGCCGAGAGCTCTTGGTGCTCGTTGAGACGGACGGGGAGTTCGATATCTGGCTCGAAGAGCAGCATCCCACAGACGTAGCACCACTGCTCCACTCGAAACAGAAGGGGTCTCGTGCCACACGCTTCACTGAGCCGGGTCTCCTCACGGACGTCGTGCTCAAAGCAGCTGACGAAGGCGAGTACCTGATACACGTTCTCCGGAAATGATGGTGCAGCTCAGCCAAGCAGCCCTGATTACGGTCCTGTTGAGCATCGTCTTCGGCTTCGCCTCAGTCGCTCTCGTCGTACTTATCGCCGTGCTGATGGCGTATCTCATTTCCACATAAGATGCCGCTCGAATGCCCCTACTGCGACGGTGAGTATCACAACCTCGGCGTGCACGTACTCCAGACGCACGAGAAGCCGACGCACGACCTCGAACAGACGGTTTCTGATGAGACGCTGGCGAAGATGCGACGAAGTCGCGGCCCTTACTCCCTGAGCGCAGACGAGGTGTACGAGAAAGCACCCCAGCAGTTCACGCTCAGACAGTTAGACGGCCTCTTGGACGAGCAGATCTCTCAGCCGACGTTGAAGAAGCGTCTCAATGCGCTCGTCGAGGATGGTCGCATGAAGGTCATCGAGTTGACGAAGCCCTACTACTACATCAAGCAGTGAAGCGCATCAACATTCGTCCAAACGGTGACAACGCGCTGGTGTACCAGTACGGCTGCATCCCGACATACGTCACCACTGCTGCTGAGTGCCTCGACATCGACTCTGAGGTCCCCTTCGTCAGTTGGATAGGTGATACCCCATCAGAGGCAGAAATGCACGAGCCGGGATACCACATCCTTCTCATGGACAACTCGGGACTCAACTTCGTGACCATCCAGACGCGAGGTCCGGTGCTGTTCGAGAAAGAAGAGATCTAAAATGCGAGATAGAGGCTGCGCAGTGAATGCTCGCTTTCACACCGCACTCGATTCACAGTGTGGCGCACGCACGTGACACTCTTGTTGGTCTGTTTTACCTTCCTGTACGCATCTGTCGACGACATTATTTCCTACTAACACCTACTGCCTTCTGAGGTTCTTGTAGATAATATGACTAAAAAACTACCCACTAGATTTGTGAGATCTCTGTATCTGCAATTGGGCTGGGGAATCAACTGGCCACCCAGTCAGCAACTGGAAGTGGGAACTGTCGGTCAATTCGAATCGCTCCTCTTCCAACCGTATTCGCACTTGGACAACTTCGACATCGGGTTTGACGAGACCTCTCCAAGCGAACATACGAAATCGGATTTCAGTGTTAGCTCAAGAAAGGGAGTCAGATTCACTTGGAAAGCAGCGGGAGAGACTACTGAAGGGTTTCAGGGCCTCGCAAAAGCAGACGCGGGGGTGAAGATTTCATTTGATTCTGATTTCGGGTATGTATTTGCAGTAGGCGATTACAAAATCCGAAGGGTTTCGGATAAATTCAAACTACAAAAAGACATCTTGGTCAGGATGTCTGATGACGTGCGCAACTCTACTATAACGAGCCCAACCGATTGGGTGCGGAACTACGCAGTAATCACAGATCTTGTTGAAGCAGACTCGGTCACGGTGATCATTTCAGAAACTAGGGGAAACGAAATCGAACTCAAATTCACCGGAGAGCTGGGACCAAATTGGATGGAACTCAGTCGGCTCAGTACTGGAGTCGAAGTAGTATCAAGTTCGAGTGGGCTGTATGTCGCAGAGTCTGTCTCTAATGTCTCTCCCCTCTTTCACTCTATGCGCGTTGAGCGCGGATTTTGGGGTGTCTATAGCAACAAGTACTTCACTGAACTGCATGACAGAGAGGGATATACGGCTCCCGAATGGGCTCGCCAGATGGTGAGAAAAATGGCAGGGGTTGTTGAGAGAATTCGCGAAAGTGACGACCCTTCTGACGTAGATATACAAGAAGTTCAGGACTTGTTTGAAGAAAACCGGAGTGGTGTGTTCACAGAAGCCGATGATGCGTTCGTGAAAGCGCTTCGTCAGAGGATCCAACAGACAGGGGTGTATACCTTGGAGGATGAGAAGGAAATCATCCAACGATTTCTGGAGGAAGATACCGGGGTGGCTGAAGAAGAAGTTGAGGAGCTCGTATCGAAGTTTGCCAAGAACGATAATGCCGCATTGGAACAGGAGAGTGGTCAATAAGTCTAGAAATCGGGCAGGTGGTACACAGCGCCGTGACCGATGCCGCGCTTCCTGAGTGCGTCCGTGACGCCATCCCAGTCACTCACGTCTGAGAAGGCGACAAGCCGGTCTCCACGCTCACTTGGCTCGAAGATGAGGTTACCACCATCGACCGAAACGATGTCACAGGAGTTCACCAGCGCTTCTCTGATGATGTGGGGGTGCTCGTTCACCAAACGGACGTGGACACAGTCGTCGTCGCCACAACTGCACCGTGCCGCATCCGCACCATCGAGTCGCACCGAACGAGTGATCTCGCCGTCGTTGACGTTGACGACGCCGTTACTGCACACGGTAAACTGATAGACTCTCAGCTGTTTGCGTATCATGGTCTTGTTGCAGACCAGTCTGGGTGTCTCTAGCACCCGGATTTCCGTGACTGGTCGTATATCTATATTATATTATACTGATATGAACATATTCAGCCGTGTCAGAGTGTGACGCTTCGAATCACGGAGTGAAAATGGCGCAGACGGAGCCGCATTCGGAGGCCTTCACCCCTACCTGTTACGCCATCGAAAGCGGCCTCGAATAGGCTACTCAGAACGACGAAGCCCACAGTCTACCAGGATACGATGCGATGGAGACGCTGTCGTAGTCGCTGGTGTCGAACCGAGTCGTCCCTTCGCTCATCGCTTCAACGGCGGTAGGCTTGCCGTCCTTGCGTGCCTCGATTTTGTACGTAGAGCTCGCCTTGATCTCCAACTCGGCAGCGAGTTCAGAGAGAACAACCGATGTGCCTTCACTGATTTCGAGGTACGTCACGAGGTCGTCGTCGTCCGTACGCATGCTGCCCGTGTCGTGATTCGGACTGACGCTCTTTGTCGAGAGGCTGAGGTCGATGGGATGGCGCACAGGTTCGTCTGCCATAGTATCTATAGTATCCCGACGACCAAATTTCGTGTATAACTACCGTGTGATGAAGTGAGGCTATTTACCTCCTGAGGTATTAGATTCTAGTAATGATGGAGTGCATCTGCGGCAATGCACCAGAACCAGTAGTCGCGCTCATGCACGATGGCGACGAGGTGCGAGAGTTCTTCACTCTGCTCTGTCGTGAGTGCGATGCTGAGAACGATGATGTGGTGAAAGCAGTCGCTGCCGGTGCGCCACGTGAGATCCAGGAGGATGTCCTCTATGGGAATCGAGAGTCGTGGTGGCCTGAATACCCATGCCCGTACGACCTGAACACTCTCGGCCACACTGACAACCCTGAGCACTGGGTGTGCGACCAGTGCGGTGAGGAGCGCATCAACTGCGAAGCCGAGCAGCTCGTCGAGCACGGCGTCGAGCAGGAGATGCGCATGCTCCTCTGTATGACGTGCGACTCAGACGTCAACGAGCTTCGATTCCAACACCCCGAGCAGTCGGGACTTGCTGACTTCTACTAGTTTTCCAGCCGTGCTACCTCAGCGTGGACACTGAAGCGAAGTTCGCCTACGAAACCGTCGTCGAGTATTTAAGACGAGGGGTGGTTGCCCACCCGGACACAATGCGATATGACGATCTGAACGAGCCCACACTGCCATGCGCGGCTCTATTTCTTAGTAGGACTTCGACCGATATGAATCTATCTGTCACATATTTCCATACGGGCGTATAGGAATTCCCACTCGAATAGCCCGAGTTATCTTTTTTCACTTTCTGACACTCAGACAGTAGCTCCTGTCGCAAAGTGACGCTGGTAGAAATACTTAATTTGCTCTTGGTCAAATTTCCAATTACTCACTAAAGAAGTGGGTGAATGCCCAGGAATCGGCGCTGTCACGCCCCTGGGCACAGTGTGATATGAACGCCTACAGAAACATCTGCGGACGTCCGGCTGATAGTCGCACGTCTGTCCAAGTAAGGATTCTGGTGGTACAGTGACGGAGACGTTCGATGTTCTCGATGAGCGCACAGAGCCCATCGAGCCGTTCGACATCGAAGAAGGAGTCTACCCCTCGGACTGGAAAGAAGAGGACTACTGGTGCGTCTATGCCCCTGGAGCAAGCTGGAGGCCCAAAGCACCACGAGCGCCGTGGTTGCATCCGCACAACCCGATGAAGGGATCTCAGTGGTCCAAAGATGAAGCGAAGGTCGACTTCGAGACGGCTCAGATGTACGCTGAGCAGCCGCAATTCGGGCTCGAATTCGTCTTGCCTAACCGCGACGACTACGACCACAACTACGTCCTCATCGACTTCGACAAGGCTCGGAACCCGGAAACTGGTGAGGTTCATCCAACGGTGCTGGAGTACATCGAGCGCTGTGACTCGTTCGCGGATATCTCCACATCGGGAACTGGGATTCACATCTACGCACGAGGAGATCTCCCTGACGACCTCAGAGGTGCAGCAGTCGAAGCGCCCCTGCAACCTCAGTTAGACGAGTTCCCGAACGCTGGCATCGAGGTGTACGAGAAGAGTCGTGCCTGTGCGATGACGGGGCTCCACATCGTCGGCACGCCTGAGTCCACTCAGAATGCTCAGGAAGTGCTTGATGAAATCTGTGAGGAGTATGGCACCTTCCGAACTCCGACGCCCTCAGAGGACAGAGAGCCCTCTCGAAGCCGTGCCGAGCTCGGCGACATCGAGACCACTCACGACATTCAAGACGTCTTCGACGCTGCGTATCACGTCCGCCCGAGCGACATCTGGTTGAAAAGCACTGTCACGAACGACCGAGGGGGTGGGACCTTCGACCTCGATCCGAGCTTCGCAGAAAGCGAGAGTGGGACTCGGCTCGCACAACTCGAAGATGGGTGGATATACCGTCAGGGCGATGTCCACCTCACCGCGACCAAGCTCGTTGCACTCGAAGAAGGGCTCGTCTCCATCGTCGGAGAACAGCCCACTGGTGAGGCGTGGTGGAAGACCATCGAGGCGCTTCGTGAGCGCGGTGCTCACATTCCCAAGTACGAGAAGCCAGCAGGAGCTGATGCGCACACCGAGTTCTGTGAGCCGCCGGAGTACGACCCACTGCCCGTCGATGTGGCTGAGATTCGTCGTGAGATGCGCGAAGAGAAGATGGATGACTTCCTCAACGGAGACCGCGACGTCATCTGGACGCATCCTCCTGGCACTGGCAAGACGACCAATGCGATGCTCGAAGCACTCGACCAGGAGCTCGCGCACTCGGTGCTGTTCGACACACACGAGAAGATAGACGAGATGATGGAGACGATCATCGGTGAGGTCTGCTTCGGAGACCACTACTTCCACCTCATCGGAGGGCAGCAGCCACGAGAGCGCCGGTGTCGAAAGTACAAGAACGCGAAGGAGCAGTGCCCTCATCATCCATCACGATGCCCGCTGATGTGCCCGGCCTACGAGGATGATGAATTCTGTTCGGTCATGGGAGAAGTGGGACCAGTGCAGGCTCACATCCTCCTCGAACCACATGGTGACGATACCTGCGAGTGGAAGAAGCGACTCAGCAAGGCCGATAACGAGGACTACGTTCTAGGAGTGAAGGAACATCAGCAGCTGAAACCCATCCAGAAAGAGTTCGTCATCTACGACGAAGCGCCCAAAGTCCCGACTGGAGAGCGTAACCCACCATTCAACGCTCAGGAAGTAGAGAAGATCGCTGCACAATTCGAACTCCTGAGTAACAGCACCCCAGGGCGACTTGCTCAGTACGCTGGTGCGTTCTCAGAGTTCGCTCGACAGGCTGTGGACTACATGCTCCGACGTGACGAGAAGCCGGTGTTTCCAGACGTCGATAGCTACGACGGCGCGTTGGGCATGGAGCCCCTCGACAACCCTCTCACCGAACTGGTGAAGCTCAAGCAGGAGTTCAACGCTCGCCTTATCCAGCAGATGAAGGACGGCAACTGGGATGGGACGCCCATGGGGTTCGACGCGCTGATGATGTACGCTGGTGCGTCAGGTGCGTTCAGCGGTGAGACGGCTCGGCGCGTCGTCGCAGCAGAGGACCATCTTCGGTCCTGCCCTCGGTGCCACGAGAGTGCGTCGCTTAGTGGCGCAGTCGGCAGCCGTGGGTGTGCATGTGGCTGGGCCGAAGACCTCACTCGTGAGGCTCGTGCTATCGGCACGATACCAGACCCATACGACAACAGCGACCGAGAGCTCATCTTCGAGTACCTCGCTGCGACTGAGGATCTACCGAGTAAGGTGCTGGTGCTCGACGCGACTGCCGACATCGACATCCATCGGAGTTTCTTCGGTCGCACTCCTGGAGTCGTCGGTGACGAGCAGTACGAGATGGACTTCGACGTGACGCAACTGGTCGATGGCGAGTACCCACCCGGCGTTGTCAGGGGGACTGGCCCCTACAACGCTGCTGCGCCACGCCTGCAACAGGTCATCAAGTTCGACTGCGCGAAGCACGACAGGGTGCTGCTCGTGGGTCATCAGAAGGCACAGAAGCTCTACGACATCCCAGACAACGCTGAGTTCATCTACTACCAAGGGAGCACGAAGGCAGTGAACCGCGAGGATTTCGACCATGTCGTGATTCTCGGCTCGAATCACCCACCGACAGATGCGCTTCACAGGCAGGCGTACCTGCTCTCACTCGAAGTAGACGACCTGAGCGACGGCGGCGTCGAGCACACTACCCGTAATGGTGACGATGTGGTGGCTCCTGAGCCCTCTCGGTACATCTTCGAGGACGATGAGGGGAAAGGCAGGCAGGTGCGCTCGAAGTACTTCACGGGCCTCACAGGCACCCTCTTCGAACAGAAGCGCGAACGAGAGATCGAGCAGGCCGTGCACCGACTGCGGCCTCTTCTTCATCCTGGAAAGAGCGCCACCATCGTCACGAACGTGCCCACTCGACTGCCGGTGACCGAACTGAGCACCATCAAGGAATACACGAAGCAACTGGCGCACCAGAAGCTGCTCGGCCACTTCGATGAGGAGTTCACCATCGAGCAAGTGGTAGAGGAGTTCGATGTGTCAGAGCGCACGGCCAGAGAGTGGATTTCCAAGTGCGAAGATGAGGGCGACATCGAGCAGTTCGACGGCTTCGGCGGCGTACACCACTACTGGTACACCTAGAGGCCTGTTCGGAGGCCATCACCCCTACCTATGAGGTGCCCAATATGGCCTTTCGGATGCGGTTTGTGCACTCAGATGTGCCGAATCATGCCATGCTAATGCATACGGTGAATTCCGGAAGGTTCCGTATATAGAATCCTAATACACGACCTTCCACAATTCCGCCTATGCACTAGCATAGCATGCGTCAAAAGAAGATGCGCTCTGGGGCGACCTAGTCGAACAGCGAGTCCGTCTGGACACCGCTCCCTGCGACCGTGCGCAGGAACGAGTGCGCCTTGAAGGAGATTTCCTTCAGGTCGGCGATGTCGCCCTCTTGGTCGCTCAGCTCGATGTTCTTCAGAAGTTGCGTCTCACCCTTGGTGAGCGAGATCGTCTCCTCGCTCCCGTTGTTTTCGACGGTGATCTTCACGTTGTCGTACGCGACTCCGTCGATGGTACTGAATGCGTTCGGTGACTCGTTGTACCAGGACTCCAGTTCGTCGACGACGACCTCCAAGTCTTCTCCGTCTGGTCGGAACTCGATGGCTTGTTGCATCGAGTCCTCTCCGAAGACGTCGTCGAACCGCGAGTGCAGTTGGCTTGCCGAGCCGTCGCGTTCGAGTCGAAGCCGAGTCGCGAGATCGGCGTCGCGGAGCTTCGGGAAGATGTCGTCCGTCTTGATGGGTCGGACCTTGACGTTCGCGCCGTCGTCGTACGCCTCGTTGACGTACTCTCGGAGCGTGATGTCGAAGGGACCTTTCGCACCGTAGCGGCGCGAGCGTTCGAGCAACAGGTAGGCCTTGTTGGTCTCCCCTGGAGGCGTGTACATCAGGAAGTACAGTGGCTTCTCCATGGTGTCCTCGAACTCTCGGCCGTCTTCGTCACGCTGGCCGGTTGGGACGTTGGTGAGTGCTCGCCTGACGCCGTACTTGCCGAGGTAGAGATACCCCTCTACGACGTTTTTGTCATGCTTCCATTGGGAGCTGAGTGCGAGCGTGACGTTCGCCAACTGCTCGGCGTTCTTGTCCTCACCAAGGTCCTTGAGGACCGACTCGTAGTGCTCACAGAACTGTCGGAACAGGTCGGTGAACGTGCCGACACCCGTTGCTTGTGGGATGTCTGGTGCGGTGAGTTCGCTCTGAACTTCTGTGTCTTCTTCATCGAGTGCGCTCAGGTCGCGCATCTCGTCGGGCTTTCCAGTTGGGTGCAACTGGACCGTGTACGGTATGAGTTTTAGTGCAGACATTTGGCGGCTACGTCTCCTCTGTTTTCTGTGGGAGACAATCGCACGTAGGACGTGTTTAACAAAAAGAGTTTGTGGACCAGAGTGAAAGTAAACCGGCAAAAATCACCGCGCGCTCACATGCTCGTTATCGACCGATAGAGGCGAATCTCCTGTCGAAATGATAGGGTGTCTACCTGTCGTTCTCGCCATCTGAGTGGGACAGTAATGTGCAGATGTAGTGCTCATCACATCATAGGCGACTGCACTCTCAGCGGCCTCTGGTGCCACCACATGATGGAATGCACGGCGATGTGTGATGCTCCAATCCAAATTGTATCCCAGCGATGGATTGGTGGCTACTATTCAGTTTCTGCCTCTAATTCTGACTCACGCCTGCGTACTGCGCTTTCTAGTAGGTTCAGTAGCAGATTCGAATAAGCAATAACATCGTGTGCCATCCGCTGGTCTATTTGGTCCATGTGACGAGTCTGGTCGCTGTCCTGCTGTCTGTGGCTCAATGGGTTACGAATCGCCTGATACCCTCCTGCGAACATGAACATCACTCCTTGCTTTTCATTACGGTTTTCCCCGAGAGATAGTGGCCCATCGTCTTCTGTGAACGCAGCCATCATCAGGTCCTTTCCGTACTTACCATCCAGTTCCGAAATCTCCAGTCCTGAAATGCGCTCCTCTACGATTTGGACCGCTGTCTTTGCTGCATCCGAATATTGATTGGACCGATATGCCGGGAGACAGCGTGATTGCAGCTCTTCGTCCAGACCTGCGAGTGACATCTCTGTGTCAATCTCTACTTCTTCATCATCTCCACCTTGCTCGAACGAATCTATTAGCTGTGAAATATTGAAATGAAGTGCCTCCAAGTGACTGTTATCCTCATATTCGCCATCGACATTTTTTGGCGAACGCGGAATGTACGCACTACCAATGATGCTACCATCGGAGTAACAGTCAATATGGAACCCGTCTCTGTTGACGGTCATCTCAATTTCCTCAAACTCGGTCTCTTCGTCAAGATCCTCGTCATCAGATTCCTTGAAAGTACCCTCCAACGGTGAAATTCGACGACTAAATGTGGTTCCCGACTCATCACCGAGAGCTCTGCTCAGTACCTCTTCCGCCTCTCTGAACCAGTCGACATCATCTGTCGTGATGTGGAGAACTTTCCGATTGCCCCATCTACTTCCATTGTAGCCAGGTTCCCGATATTGGCCCTGGAAAAGGAAGTAAGCGCCTGACGCATTGTGGCCAATCGCTGCGTCATACATGTCCTCTCGCACCAGTTCCTCTCCGAGATACCTCTTGCACTTGTAGTGGCGACTTAGTTCCATGAATGAGATTATTGGCTACTTGTCGTGTTCATCCACTATCTGGATAAACATGGCGCTCGGGCCATGAGTGCGCGCGTTTAACACCCCAAAGCACGTCGAATCGACCAGTGCGAGGAGAGATCGAGCGCTCTGGCGATGTTCATGGTGTGCACAGTGTGCCATGTTCCGGGGGCTTGCGGAGCCAGGGACCGGAGTTCAAATCTCCGTCAGGACGTTTCTCTGCAGCGCAACGCCGACGAGCGTAGCGAGTCGGCCGCGCTGCAGGAAACTCAAACGCGGAGATTTGAGCAGACGAGACGAGCGCCAGCGAGTCTCGGCGAGTTCAAATCTCCGTCAGGACGCTCACTTATTCGTCGAGTCGCTCGGTGAGCGACTCGCCTCATCGTTCACGCCCTGACGTGCCTCACGCTCACTCCGTTCGCGTGAGACTCCGTCAGGACGGTTCTCCATAGTCTCTCACCGTGTGTGTCGGTTTGTCGAAAGAAACCGAGCGGACCGTGTCGAGCCGTGGCCGTCGTCGCGGACCGCCCCGACCGCTCGGTGGTGTCGAACGTCGCCGGCACCGTGTCATGCAGTCGGCAGTGGTGCCGCGTCGAGGGTACCCACTGGAGTGGTGAGTATCTTGTGGGCACGTACTCGAAATCGGCACGTAGTCGGTTTCAGACCGCTATCCTCGGATAGAAACCGGCCATCGTGGCCGCCTCTTGCGGTCGCGCGGGGGAAAGACTCTCGCCGCTCGCCCGTGACGAAGAGACGATGAGCGATACGCCGCGCCGAGCAGTCCTCCGTGGAGCTGGCGCGCTGGCCTGTTACACGCTCGGTGGCTCACTGTCACTGCCCACGCCCGCCGAGAAGCGGCGCGTCGCTCCGGACCGAACACCGGTTCGGCCGACCGGAAGCGAGGCCGACCCGCGGGAGGACTTCCTCTGGTTGCCGCCGGGGATGTGGCGCGACCGGCTGGTGTTCGAGAACGCGGTAGCGTTCGCGGCGCGCCACGACCTCGCCATCGTGTTCTCCCAGGGTGACATGACGAAGACGGAGCAGATGGACCTCGTGGTCTCCCGGATGGCCGAGAGCGAAGCGGCGGGCGCGACCCCGTGGTTCGCGACGGCCATCCCGTACGCCCTCACTCCGAGAGAGTTCGTCGAGGACGCCGAGAAGCGCGAACGGCACCTCTCGCGACTCCGTTCGGCAGCGCAGGGCTACGCCGACGTCGTACCGGACGGCAACCTCGTCATCTGGGAGGAGGCACCCGTGGCGGGCGAGTGGATCCCGGGCGGTGCGTGGAACGGGAAGGCCGTCGACGCACTGACGCAGTACGGGCCGGAACTGTACGCCCGCCAGCGGGCCGCCGTCGCCGACGTCGCGCCCGACCTCTCGGCGGGCATCTTCCTGCACTTCCCCTACGTCGTCGAACAGCGCAGACCCGAGGTGTTCGCGAACCTGATGGACGACCTGGCGGCGCGCGACTCGCTCCCGGACTTCGTGTTCACCGACTTCTACCGGGGATGGTGGGAGAAGGACGCGGGGCCCGCCATCGCGAACGCCGTCGTCCGGAGTCTCGTCACCAACGCGGCACGGCACTCCCGTGGCCGCCCGGTGTACTTCCTCGGCCAGGCGCACACCATCAACCCGCGTCACACGCCCAGCACGCAGGCGATGCGGATGGACCTCCGGGCGGCGACGGCGGCCGGTGCCCGCGGCATCGGCTGGTACGCCCGGACGGCGTACAAGCAGACCCGTCGCGGGTTCGACCCGTTCGTGCCGAACGAACTCGAGGAGTCGGCGATGCCGAACCACGCCGAGGCGAACACGTTGACGTTCGCTCGCGACCGATTCCTGTACGCCTACCGGGCGACGCTGGCCGCCCAGGCGGGCGTCGACCCGCGGACCCGATTCGACCTCTGGATACACACCGACTCGCCGGGGTTCTACGGCCACCGCGTCTCGGTCCAGGCCGACGACGGCTGGACACCGCTCGGCGACGTCGCGGGGGCACACCCGGCCGTCGCGTCGGTCGACGACGACGAACACGTCTCCGTCTTCCACGCCCTCGATGCGGAGCGGTTCCTCGCCGACGGCAGTCTCTCGCTGCGCGTCGAGACCCACGACGGCCACGACGGCCGCCTGCGGGGGGTGTACGCGCTCCCGTTCGACCCGGCCGTCGCGTACACCGAACGCGACGCGACACGAGCCGTCGGTGGAGGGCGACTGTCGCAGTTCGCCCACTGGATGGCAGCGCGCGACGACCGACTGACGCCGGACTCGCCGCTCGAACTCACCGTTCGGTCGGGCGGACTCGGCGGACTCGGTGGGCTCGCGTTGACGACCACTCGCTACACCCGGCTGCCGGTCGCCGACCTGCTCGCGCCCGGCACGCTCGACCACCGAATCCGGCTCGCGTCGGCCGAGTCGGACGCAGGGTTCGACCGTCGACGGCGGTTCGACCTCTGGGTTCGGGCGACCGGCGGCGACGACCCGACGTCGCTGTTCGACCAGTTCGGACTGGACGCCGCTCCCGTGACGGCCGCCGTCGGCGACGGCGCGGCGGTGTTCTGGGGGCTGCGCCGTCGGGTGCTCGGCGGCGACGCAGCGGCGACGCTCTCGGCCCTGCTGGACCGCGAGTTCGACGGTGCGACCGTCGACGCGCTCTACGCGATGCCGTACTTCGGGAGCGAGGACCTGCGGCTGCCCGCCCAGGTCGCTCCGTTGCTCCGCGAGTCGGCAGGCGAGGTGGCGACGTTCTCGTTCGCACACGCCCGGCGAGACGACGAGTAGGCGGGTAGACGACGTTCGGGGGAGCGCTCTCGCTCTGCCGACCTACTCCATCGGGTAGAGCACTCGTCCGACGTACGTCTGGGCCACCTCGCCGTCGGCCTTCGTCGTGACGATGCGTGTCGGGACGACGCCGACGCCCTCTCGCCACGGCTCCTTGTCGACGATCTCGGCCTCGATGGAGAGCACGTCGCCCGGCCGGACGGGGTTGGGCCAGCGCAACTCGTCGACGCCGACGGCCCCCATCGACCCGGAGTCCTCCAGCAGGCCCGCGACCACGAGTCGCATCGTGACGGCGGCGGTGTGCCACCCGCTGGCGACGAGACCGCCGAACATCGACTGCTCGGCCGCCGCCTCGTCGGTGTGGAACGGCTGTGGGTCGTACTGCTGGGCGAACGTCAGTATCTCCTCGCGGGTCATCTCGTACTCGCCGAACGACGCCGTCGCGCCGACGGTGACGTCCTCGTAGGTCGCGAACATACCACACCGTCCGACCGGGAGACCGTAAGCGTTCACGAGACCGTTCGCGAGCGACGGTGCAGGTCGACTCCCGCCTGGGGCCGGTCGACAGCGACGGGAGGCCTTTACCCCTGGCTCTCCGACGCCGGGGCATGGACCGGACCGAGCGGTCCCTCCGGGCCGGACTCGCGCTCTACAGCGCCGGGGAGTTCCACGCGGCGCACGACCCGTGGGAACACCGCTGGCTCGAACTCGGCGGGGACGAGGACGACGAGGTGGACGGGACCGTCGCTGGCTCAGGCGGGTCGAGCGACGGCGTCGACTCCCCGGACCGCCGACTCCTGCAGGGACTCATCCAGACGACGGCGGCGGTCCACCACGCGACGACGGGCAACTGGCGGGGGGCCAGCGGTCTCGCCGAGAGCGCACAGGGTTACCTCGGTGGCCTCGGGTCGACGTACCGCGGCGTCTCGCTCGACCCGGTCCGGGAGTTCCTCGGCACCGTCGCGGTCACGCCCGAGACGGTCGAGCGCGACGGACCCGTTGCAATCGAACTCGATGGCGAACCGGTCGACCCGGCCACGCTGGAGTTCGAGACGGTCGTCCTGTGCGTCGAGGCAATCGTCGAGGAGTACGACCTCGACAGCGAGACGGTCGAGCAGGCCGTCGAGTACGGCCGGGCGGACCTGACGGACGGTCGGGCGACGAGTCCGTTCGTCTCGCTGCTCGTGGACCTCGTCGCCGGCGGGAACCGTCCGCTGGTCGTCCAGCGACTGGGCGACCACGTCGCCCGCCGCGAACACGAGGCGTCGGGCGTCGAGGGACTGTTCGACGTCGATTGAGCCTCCGGCGCTGGCCGGCCGTTTGGCGTCGACCGACCGTTCGGCGGCGACTCCGACAGCCGCCCCTAGAGCTATGCGGCTTCAGTAAATTCTTCATTTCGTATATGTCTGACCGGATGCTTCAGGTGCGGATGCTCGTCGCGGGCTCCGTCGTGTTCGCGTTCTACGCCGCGTTCGCGCTGTTCATGAACCGGGCGGGGTTCGGCCTCGAATGGGTCCTCCCGGGGAGCGTCGTGTTCGTCGGCGTCCAGTACAAACTCGGCAAGTGGCTCGCACTGCGCGGCGTGGACGCGCGTGACCTCCACGCCGAGGAGCACCCCGAAATCCACGCGACCGTCGAGCAGTTGAGCGAGGAGATGGGCATCGCGAAGCCCGCCCTGAAACTCGGCCGCATGGGCGTCCCGAACGCGTTCGCCGTCGGGCGGAAGGGGGCTGGCGTCGTCGTCGTGAGCGACACGCTGCTCGAACTGCTCGACGACGACGAACTGGAGGGCGTACTGGCCCACGAACTCGCGCACATCAGGAACCGCGACGTGACGGTGATGCTGTTCGGGCAGAGCGTCGCGTCCATCGTCGGCATCGCCGTGTTCTGGCTCGTCGCGCTCGCCGACGACAGCTTCGCCGTGACCATCGTCGGCTGGGTCGTCAGCTCCGTCGTCCAGACGGTCGTCATGGTGTTCGTCCTCGCTATCTCACGCTACCGCGAGTACGCCGCCGACGAGGACGCAGTGGCCTCCACGGGCGACCCCGAGGCGCTGGGCCGTGCGCTGGCGAAGATTGCGTCGGTGGGCAGCCACGAGGATGCCCCGGACGTGGACGGCCAGGTCGGCGCGCTCTGCATCTTCGGCGGCGAGCGCGGCCTGCTGGCGACGCTGTTCGCCACCCACCCGCGGACCGAGAAGCGCATCGAGCGCCTCGCGCCGCACCTGCTGGAGTAAGTCGTCCTGAAACTGATCTTTCTCGTCGCTTCAGTCCTATATATTCCGACCGCCGCAAGGTGTAATAGCACACACTCATTTCTTTCACGCAATATGTTATTTCAGGAGGTGGTGATTGCTTTCGGGGCACTCGTCGTCTTCGGAGCAGCCCTCTATACCCTCAACGAGCAAGCCTTCCGGTGGTCCGTCGCGATTCCTGTTCTGGCGATTGCCGTCCCGCTCTTTCTCCTCGTCAAGGCACTCGGGCTAGTCATTGGGTTCACGCGATTGGTTTGGGTGCTAATCCGAATGACTGCGAAAGCACTGGTAAAGACCGTTCTTTTCCTCGTAATCACGATTCTCCTCACTGCACTGGTCTTCCTGACGGCCCCAATCCCACGTCTTGGCAGGAAGGTTCGATCGCTGAAGACGAAAGCCGGGGGCAAAATCGACTTCTCAGGTCTTGCCGAGCAATGTCGGTACATGAGAGGAGTGATGGTCGATATAATGGTCGAACAACGGGATATCTCTCTTTCTTACTCGACGGAAGGTCGGTATCGAGAGGAACTGGTTGATGTGCGGGAGACAGGTAAGAAGCGGTTGGAGGATGGTGAGCTGGTACTCTCCTTAGGTCTCGGAGCTGTCCTCCTCATTTCGCAAGCGACTGGTCTTCGATTGTTCCAGCTGACGTATCACGATGTCTCTGCCTCTCTCGCGATTCAGCTCATTTTACTCGTCATCGTTCTCTCGATTGTCTATCGCGTCTGGCTCATCGATTTCATGGCGTACGACGAGGAAGAGGAATTCACCTCATTGGAGCAAATGGACGTCGCCCTCACGTACCAGAAGGCTGTCGCCTACGTCGGAACAATCAAATCACTGATGTTTGCTCTCACCGTCGCGCTTGAGATTTCGGGAGCCGACCATCAGATGGTTTCTGATACACTCACTGCGTATCGGGACGGAGAGCCACTTCTTGATGCCCTGAGGAACGCACGAGACACATAACGCACCCTCGTTCCATTCGAGGAGCGGCAAATCGTAAAATCCACTCGGAGCCCTAGTCGTGGTCGGCGGAGTTGTCCTGGGGGTCGTAGCCCAGCACGTCGCGCGCTGGCTGGAGGGAGTAGTACTTCCGGTCGTTGTCGGAGATGCCGTAGACGACCTCGTAGTCGTAGTCGGCGCGGATGCAGCGGTCGAACAGGTGCGCGCAGTCGCGGTAGGAGAGCCACATCGCCTGTCCGCGCTCGTAGTCGATTGGCGGGTGGTCCTTCGTCAGGTTCCCGATGCGGACGCAGACGACCGAGAGGTCGTACATGTCGTGGTAGTACCGGCCGAGCGTCTCCCCGGCGGCCTTCGAGACGCCGTAGAGGTTCTTCGGGCGAGGGAGTTCGCTGCCGTCGAGGCGGTAGTCGCTCACGGTCCGATATATCTGGGGCGTCCGTTCGAGTTCGTACGCTCCGACGGCGTGGTTCGAGGAGGCGAAGGCGACCTTCTCGACGCCGCTCTCGACGGCCGCCTCGAAGACGGCGTGGGTCCCGTCGATGTTGTTGGCGAGCACGGAGTCCCAGGGGGCTTCGGGACGGGGGTCGCCGGCGAGGTGGACGACGACGTCGATGCCCTCCATCGCGGCGAGGAGGGCGGACTCGTCGGTAATGTCCGCGACGAAGTACTCGTACTCCGTGAGTTCACCCGTCGGTGGGTCACGGTCGAGTAGTCGCCAGTCGTGAGCGTCGTCGAGACCGCCGAGTATGGCGGTGCCGACGCGCCCGGCCGCCCCCGTGAGTAGGACCCGCGCCATTTACTGAATGAGTGGTGAGTGGGTGTGATGAAAGGCGCGGTTCCCGTGAGCGACCGAGCGAAGCGAGGGAGCGAACGGGAATCAGCGAGACGCCCATGGCGTCTCGCGCGATTCCCGCGAGGGAGCGGAGCGAGAGCGAACGAGCGACGTGGTGCCTGCGAACGCGCCCTCACTACTCCTCGTCCAGCAACCCGAGCACCGTCTCGCGGAGGTCCGTCGGGTCCTCGGCGAGGGCGTCGACGCCGTCGACGGTCGGCACGGACTCGTCGTACTTGAAGCGGACGACGGTCGCGCCAGCGTCAGACGCCGCCCGGACGCCGTGGACGGAGTCCTCGACGACGACGCAGTGCTCGGGTTCGACGCCGAGTTCGGCGGCGGCGTGCTCGTAGATGGCGGGTGCGGGCTTGCCCGGTCCGTCGAGGTCCATCGCGCTGACGACGACGTCCAGCGGGTCGAGGTCGAACCGGTCGACGACGGTCGATATCCAGGCGTGTGGCGAGGAGGAGACGACGCCGAGACCCCGGTCGCGACTGCGAACCGCGTCGAACAGCGCGTCGATGCCCGGCGTCTGCGTCACCGTCGTCCCGTAGATGTCCTCTGCCCGGTCCTCGAAACGGCGAGCGTAGTGTTCGACGCTTCGCGGGAAGCCGTACTCCGCGTCGAGTTCGGCGAGGCTCTCGCGGTAGTTGCGGCCCGTCACCTCGTCGAGCGTCGGCGTCCCGCGCTCTGCCTCGCCGAACACCTCCTCGGTCCAGAACCGCTGCCAGTGGGGTTCGGAGTCGACGAGGACGCCGTCCATGTCGAACAGCACCGCTCGGAATCGGTTCACGTCCGGTCGTTTCCTGGAGCGAGCAAGGGTGTTCCGAACCGGGAACGAGGCGTCGAAGAACGAGTGGAGAGGTCCGCAGACCGACTCAGTCGTGTTTCGATTCGAGGCGGGCGAACGCGAGCGACCCGGAGACGTTGTCGATGTACGCCTCGACGACGTCGCCCTCCTGTGCGCCGGGGACGAAGACGGTGTACTCGCCGCGTTCGGCGACGCCGTCGCCCTTGCGGCCGGTGGAGGTGATCTCCAGCGTGTACGTGTTGCCCTCCTCGATGGCGTCGCGCTGCTGCTGTTGCTGGTTCGAGCGACGCTGCTTGGAGACGGGACGGAACGCACCGCAGGCGTCACAGCGGAGCATCGGCGTACGGTCCTCGGTGACGAGGCGGGTGTCGGGCAGGCCACACTCGCCACAGATGACGTACGTCTCGACGTACGACTCGACGGCGGCGTCGAAGTCCGACCCGCTGAACGACCCGTTGTAGCGGCCGACGCCCTCCTCCAGTTTCCCGTTGGTCCCGAGTTCGCGCTGGACGAACCGGTGGAGGTGGTCGCTCTCGCGGGAGAGGGTGTCGGCGATGTCCTCCAGGTTCGTCAATCGCGTGAACGCACCGTCCTTCTGTGCTTCGGCGTCGGGGACGGAGAGGCGCTGGCCGCTGGAGTCGATGTCCGGGACGTTCTCCATCGCCCGGTCGAGTGATGATTCGTAGTCCATGGGTGTGGAAGGTGATTCGGCCGTTTACGCGTTGCGTGTTGGACGTTGGCGTATCGACAGGCGTCTCGGGGGCTCACGGTCCCGAACTCGACGGAACGCGGCGAGACTCGCCGGTCTTATACGGCGAGCGACGAAACCGCCGCATATGGACCCCACGGACGCCGAAGCCGCCTGTTTCGAGGCGGGAATCAAGTTCGGGACCCTGTATCACCAGTTCGCGGGCACCCCCGTCAGCCCCGAGAGCGCCCCGAGTCTCGAACGGGCGATGGAGGAGGCCATCGAGAACCAGCCGTTCTGTGCGGACTGCAGCGTGGACGTCCTCGCCGACGAACTCGACACGACCCACGACTACACGGAACTCACCGGCGAGTACATGGAGGTGCGGATGCGCATCGAGTACGGGGACCGGGTCGTCCACACGGAGATGGCGATGGAGGACGGCTACCCGCTGATGCGCGTCGTCGACGTGAGCGAGCGGTAGTACCGACGACCGAGGAGAATCTCGACAGGGGGCTTCCGACGACCGGTCCATCCGGCGTCCCGGTCCCGTAGGTGCGAACCGACTCGACACCGCTCGAAACCCACGCTTTCACTTTCAGTTTCGGGCGGGTACTTATACTCGCCGCTGTCGAACCCCGTGCCATGAGCCAATCGACCCTCGACGACGACGAACTGTTCGGCGAGGCGGCCAGCGAGATTCGCGCCGACGTGGAGGAGCACCTCGACGCCGCACGCGCCGAACTCCCCGACCCCGAGTCCATCTGGGAGGTCGAGGCGGAGAACACGCTCGGCGTGCTCAACGCGCTCCGCGGGACGCTCGACGTCGGTGACGCCGAGGACCACCTCCGGGACGCCCGCAAGTGGTACACGATGGGCCAGCGCGCCGACGCGTTCGACGACGCCGACGACCTGGAGGAGGAGCTGGAGGCGCTCACCGAGGCGATGGAGGACATCGTCGAGGCCCGCGAGAAGGTCGGCGAACTCGCCAGCACGGTCCCACAGCTCCGGAGTCTGCTCGACGACCTGCACGCCGACGCGGAGGCGGAGGGCGCGGGCGACGACACGGACGATGTCGAGGAAGCGGAGGCCGATGGCGGGGAAGACGAGGAAGAAGAGGAAGACGAGGAGTAATCGGCACGTCTCAGCTCTCGGAGACGGGACGACCCGCCGTCACCCCGGGGCCTGGTAGGTGTCGGCCGTCAACCCCCTCGCGAGCGAACTGATGAGGAGGCTCATCACCTGGTCGTAATCGGCCGCTCCGTCGTCGTCGCCCGCTCGCTGCGCGACCTGAAGGCCGACCGTCTCTAACACGCCGAGGACCGTCGCCGGGTCGTACTCAGCGAACCGACCGTCGCTCCGTTCCTGCAACGACCGCACGAGCGGCAGCACGTCGGGCACGCTCTCCTCCTGTAGCTCTCTCAGTAGCTCCGGTGGGACGTTGCGGAACACGTCGCGGTAGTGCTCCCGCGTGAGGCTCCGGCGGACGAGCGGGTTCTCCTCCAGATGCGACTTGTAACGGTAGAGGAGTCGTTTGAGCCCCTCGTACGGCGTGGCCACGTCCTCCAGTTCCGAGCGTGTCTCCCGAGCGAACGCCTCGTTGCGACGTCGGAGTATCGCCACGTAGAACTCCGCCTTGGAGTCGAAGAAGCGATAGAAGATCGGTTTCGAGACGCCGACCGCGTCGGTGACGTCGGTTATCGTGGCCCGCTTCGGTCCGTACTGGACGAACAGGTCCTCGCCCGCACGGAGCAGGTCGGCTCTGATTCGCTCGCGTTCCTCGTCGTCGAATCCTGCCACACACTCGTTAGTCTGATTACCGAGATAAACGAATCGGTACGCCAGTATACTCTATTTACTTGCCCAGTATTTCGGTAGCGAGCCGTCCGCAGTCGTGTCTTTCGTGGGTAATCCTGCTCGACGGCCGACGCTCGACGGCCGATGGCGGGCGGACGTAGCCGTCAGCGGTCGGCCATCGCTGCCAGTAGTTCACAGAGCGCCGTCGCCGCTTCGTCGAGGAGCACCTCTCCCGCCTCGGCGTCGCCAGCGTCCGGGTCGCCGACCACGCCGTTCGGCGAGAACTCGTCGGTGTCGTACGCGAGGTTGACGCCCGCGACCCACTCGCCCCAGCGGTCGGCGGCCTCCTCGCGGGCGTCCTCGACGCGTTCCTCCCTGACCAGGTCGGGGACGACGTGCCGGAGTAGTGCGGTCTCGCGCGCTCCGGCGTGACCCATCGGCAGGTCGCTCGTGACGCCGTCGAACCACGTGAACGGGAGCGTGTAGGCCACGTCGTCGCGGGTGAGTCGACCGCAGACCTCCCGGAGCGCAGCGACGTTCCCGCCGTGCCCGTTGACGACGACCACGTGGTCGAACCCGTGGTGAGCGAGGCTCTCGACGACGTCCCCGACGTACGCTCGGAAGGTGTCTTCGCCCACCCAGAGCGTCCCCGCGAACGCGCGGTGTTCCTCCGAGACGCCGACCGGAACCGTGGGGGCGACGACCACCTCCTCGTCGTGGGCGTCCGCAGCCGTCTCCGCGACGGCGGCCGCGGCGAGGTGGTCGGTGCCCAGCGGTGCGTGCGGGCCGTGCTGTTCGGTGCTCCCGACCGGGAGGAGCGCGAGGCGCGTCTCGCACTCCGCGAGGTCCGTCCAGGTCCGCGCGGCGAGGTCCATACCCGTCGCTGCACGCGCGGCGTCTTGAATCGGTGGGAGCGACCGGGGAGACGCGAATCGTGAGGAGCGACCGAGGAGAGACGGGACCGGCAGGCCACAGCGCTTTCACGGGGGCACGCCTCAGAACCGACCATGGCCGACGACGACCGTACCCACGGCGTGACGTTCGAGAACTTCGACCCGGAGGACATCGACTACCCCATCTCGACCGACGACCTGCGCGACGAGTACGGCGACGTGACGCTCGACTTGCAGGGCGACGAGACCACCATCGGTGCAGTGTTGCAGGGGTACGAGGACGAGATTCAGAACCCCGACGACCTCCGACAGGCCGTGATGACGATGCTGAGCGACGACGCCGTCGGCCGAGAGGACTACTCCGACCGCGGAAGTACGGAGGAGAGCGGGCAGGAACACGACGAAGAGTCGTTGTAGGGCGTCCTCGACGCCCCATCCGGTGACTGTCGTACGGTGTGTCTGGCTGTGCTGTAGCCGGTCGCACGAATTCCCGGTATTGATGGACGTGTGCCGCGAGTGTCTCAGTCTCGGGTCGGCTCGACGTCGGTCACCACGACATCGTACCGTCTCTCGTCAGTGGTAGTTTCGATATCGTACGCTCCCCGCACGTCGACGTGAGTCGCTTCGGCGGTGTCTATCAGTCGGGTCAGTGCCTCGGTGAACGCGTCTTTGCCGTCGATGGTCTCCGGTGATTTGGTCATTGGATGCCTCTGAACGAGCAATCCGCGATTCAGGGGCAGTGCACAGAGAAGACGGTCTCCTAAGGGAATTGCCACGGTCGACAGGAACCGTGAGTCAATCGTTCATGCTGGATATCGAAGGCCAGCCGGATAAGTGCGCGGCATGGTGTACCATTACACCGCCGTTCGCACGTGGTGAGAGTCACCAGACCGAACGTTAATAGACGGATAGCATGGATGACCATGGCGAATGTGGAAACCCTTCGATACCGATGCCGAAGTGTGATGATATTGTGTGACGAACTGCAGAGTGAACGGATATGACCGGGAGTGACGAGTCCACCTCGGAGACGCTACCCAAGGATCAGACGGGGACGGAAGAGACGGCGGATACGCCGCCGATTGGTGATCGGCGCACGTTTTCGACTCACCTGACCGACTGTATTCGCGCCGCCAGAGCCAACGGTGTGAGCGTCGATGGTCGATGGACCATCTCGTCCTACGAGGTCGTCATCAGCGGCCAGCAGGTGACCATCCTCGATGCCGGGGAGCCGGGAGCCAGTGACGAGAACTGAACGCATCACCGATAGACCCACGCTCTCTGTCTAGCGGCTGAATCAGCTCCTTGCTACGTGAGAACGACTGACCCGACGTCTGCGTGAGCGAAGCGAGCGCGGTTCACCGCGAGACGCGCGAAGCGCGTCGAGTGGGCTCTCTCGTCGAGGGTTCTACGCCGCGCGGTGCGCCGGCGGCGTACCCGAGGCGAGAAACGGTCGTTAGTCGTCGTCGCTGCTCGTCCGGGCCTGACGCTGCTGGGCGCGCTCGATGAACTCTTCCGGAAGCTCGTCTATCTCGCCGGCCTGCACGCCCCAGAGGTGGGCGTAGAGGTCGTCGTTCGCGAGCAGGTCCTCGTGGCTGCCGCGTTCGACGATACGGCCGTCTTCGAGGACGACGATCTGGTCGGCGTCCTTGATGGTCGAGAGGCGGTGGGCGATGCTGAAGGTGGTCCGGTTCTCGGTCAACTGGTCGAGCGAGCGCTGGATGAGCATCTCCGTCTCGGTGTCGACGTCGCTGGTCGCCTCGTCGAGGACGAGAATCTCGGGGTCCTTCAGGATGGCCCGTGCGATGGAGATGCGCTGGCGCTGGCCGCCGGAGAGCTTCACACCGCGTTCGCCGACCTCGGTGTCGTACCCCTCCGGGAGGTTCTCGATGAACTCGTGGGCCTCGGCGGCCTTCGCGGCCTCGACGACCTCCTCTCTGGTCGCGCCGAACGTGCCGTAGGCGACGTTCTCCGCGACGCTCCCGTAGAAGAGGAACGTATCCTGTGAGACGTAGCCGATGTTCTGGCGGAGGCTCGGGATGGTGACGTCCCGGAGGTCCTGCCCGTCGATGGTGATGGCCCCCTCGTCCACGTCGTACATCCGGAGCAGGAGTTTCAGCACGGTGGACTTCCCTGCCCCGGTCGGGCCGACGAGCGCGAGCGTCTCGCCGCCCTCGACGTGGAACGAGACGTCCTCGACGATGGTCTCCTCCTCGTCGTAGCCGAACGTCACGTCGTCGTACACCACCTCGCCCTCGTCGACGACGAGTTCGTCGGCGTCGGGGTCCTCGACGATGCGCGACGGCTCGTCCATCAGCCCGAAGATGCGGGAACTGGAGGCGTGGGCGCGCTGGTACATGTTGATGATCTGGCCGAACTGCGCCATCGGCCAGATGAACCGCTGGGTGAACAACACGAAACCGACGAACTCCCCCGACGAGAGCGACCCGGTGAAGAACCAGGGGGCGCTCCCGGTCGCCTCGTAGGTGAGCACCCACCAGCCACCGACGAGGAACGTGCTGACGAAGCCGACGCCGGCCATCACGCGGAGACTCGGAAAGAACTTGATGCGCGTGCCGATGGCGTCCCAGTTGGCGTCGAAGTAGTCCTGCGAGACGTCGTCGACGCGGTCCGACTCGAAGTTCTCGGTGTTGGAGGTCTTGATGACCTGCACGCCGCCGAGGTTGTTCTCCAGCCGGGAGTTCATGTTCCCGACCGAGGAGCGCACGTCGGAGTACTTCGGCTGGATGGTCTGGATGAACTTGTACGTGAAGAAGCCGATGAGGGGGATGACGGAGAGCGTGACGACGGCGAGTTGCCAGTTCCAGTACAGCAGGATGCCCCCGATGCCGATGACCATCACGCCCAGGCGGAACGCCGAGTTCATCCCGTCGTTCAGAAATCGTTCGAGGCGGTTGACGTCGTTCGAGAGGATGGACATCATCTCGCCGGTCTGCTTCTCGGCGAAGAAGTCCATGTTCAGCCGCTGCATCTTGTCGTACGTGTCCGTCCGGATGTCGTGCTGGATGTTCTGCGCGAAGGAGTTCCACCCCCAGTTTCGGGTCCAGTGGAACGCCGCACCGCCGAAGAACGCGACCCCGATGAGGGCGACCGAGAGGAGCAGTTGGCCCTCGCGGGTGGGCGGAATCCAGGCCTGCGGGACGAACAGGAGGGAGAACTCTCGGGTCTGGTTGAAGATGGCGTCGATGGCGAGGGTGAGGAGGACGATGGGGAGGAGGTCGAGGATGCGGGCGGTGACGCTGGAGAGGATACCGACGACGAACGCGAACCGGTTCTCGGCACCGTACTCGGCGAACAGCCGTCGCATCGGGTTCTCCGCGTTCTCCCGTTGTTCCTCGAACGGGTCGTCCTCGTCCGCGGTGATGCTCATTGAGAACTGAATAGCTGTTCAGCGCGGAAAAGGGTTGGCAAACCGAGAGGCTGCGCCGATATCGGTACCGGTAATCGACTCCGCTTCGCGACGCCGAGAGCAGCGTCCCCGACGCCTCAAGAGGTACACGTCGTGTCGTACCCCGCCGCGTCGAGACAGTCGCCGACGGTGACGCCGTGGTCGGTGGTCCACTCGTAGGGGAGTTCGAGGACGTACTTCCCCTCGCCACTGTAGCTGAGCGACTCGCCGTCGACGCCCTCTGGCGGTTCCTCGGCGTGGTGAATCGCCGTCACCGTCCCGTTCGCGCTCACGAACACGATGTCGATACCGAACGACATCCCGCGCATGACGAACGTCCGCGAGTCGGTGCCGTCGTGGACGAACCACATCCCCTCGTCCTCGCCCAGACTGTCGGTGTAGCTCAGACCGGCGTAGCGCTTCACGCGGTCGTCGGCGATTCGGACGTCGACGCTGCCGAGACGGCCCCCTCCGTCGCCCCCGTCGCCGCCGTCGTAGGCGGTGACGGTCGTCCGCTCGTAGTCGGTGGGTGGACCGGTAACCGAGAGGGCGAGGACCGGGTAGAGGGCGTATCCGAGGAGGACGACGGCGACGAGGCCGACGGCCACGACGAACGCCGCCGATCTCCCGTTGTTCATGGTACGAGGAGGTGTCTGCGGTGGGTAAGCGTTCCGTCCGGTGGTTCTACCCTCGACTGCGTCGGTGGCCGGGTCAGCGTCCCTCGATGGCCGTGGCGAGCGCCTTGAGGCGGTCGATGCGGTCGGCGGTCGAGGGGTGGGTCGCCGTCGCCACGCCCCCGAACCCGTGGGGGAGCAGGCAGAGGCCGTCGACGGTGAGCGTCCGGGCGTCCTCGGCGGGCGAGTCGGCCGAGTCGAGGGTGCGGAGCGCGCTCGCCAGCGCGGCCGGACTGCCGACCGCCAGCGCGCCAGCGCGGTCGGCGGCGAACTCCCGGTCGTGGGCGAGCCGTTCGCTCAGGTAGACGACCGGCGCGGCGGCGAGCCCGAGCATGACGCCGCCGAACAGGACGACGAACCCCGTCAGGACGGCCGCGCCGACGAGCGACCCGCCGGGCGCACCGGTCGCGGCGGCGGCCAGCGCGCCGGCACCGAACAGCACGGCGATGGCGGTGAACGTCACGGACTGGGAGACGCCGCGCGGCGTGATGGCGTCGAGCAGCGAGTACTCGCCGCGGGCGACGGCCGGGAGGAAGGAGGCCAGCGTCATCACCGCGGCGTCGTGGTTCTTCACGTGCGCGAGTTCGTGCGCGAGGACGGCGTCGAGCTGGGCGTCGTCGAGCGCGTCGAGCAGGCCCGTGGAGACGACGACCGTCGAGCGACGGGGGCTTCCGACCGCGAAACTGTTCGGCGTCTCGCTGTCGGCGACGGCGACCGTCGGCACCTGGACGTCGGCCTGCGCGGCGAGCCGGGTGACGCGAGCGTGGAGGTCGGGTCGCTCTCGCGGGCCGACGACTTCGGCGTCCACGGCGTCGAGGGTCTCCCGGCGCGTGTAGCGTAGCTGCACCCAGACGAACGCGGCGAGCGCGGGGACGCCGAGGGCCAGCCACGCGAGGGCAGGCGGGGCGCTGACGCCGAGCGCGTCACCCGCCGCGCCGGCGACGGGGGCGAGCCACGGTCTGACGAGGAGGGCGAGGACGGCGATGGCGAGCGCGTCGACGACGAGCACCGCCCCGAGGGTCGCTACCATCCGCTTGGTGAGCGCCGTATCGCGAGCGGGGAGGGAAGACATAGATTAATTGACGGACGCGAAACACATATATTTCCCGGAAAATAATACTTCTTCCGTGTACGCACCCCGCCGCGCAGCCCTCCTCGCGCTGTGTGCGATTGCGGTGGTTCTGGCCGCGTCGCTGTTCCCCGCGACGGGGCTCGGAACCTACCCCTCCGACGTCTGGAGCGGTGCGCCGGGTGGCCCGCCGATGTTCGGTTCGGGTGGCGACCCGGTCCAGCAGCCAGCCACTCCGGCCCAGCCACAACCCGCCACCGAGGAGACGACGACTGCCCCCACGACGACGTACGCACCGGCAGACAACTCCGACCCTCCCCGTGACGAGAGCAGTTCCGGCGGCGGGCTCTGGCCCGTCGCGTTACTGCTCGGGTTCGTCGCCGTACTCGGGCTCGCGTTGAACCGCCTCGGCTACGAGCGGCGCGGCTTCTGGCTCGTCCACGCGACCCTCCCGGACATCCCGCCCGCGTTCGTCAGGAGCGCGCTCGGCACCGTCCCCCGCGTGACGATGGGGTTCGTCGTCGGCCTCTCGGCGACGCTCCCGCGACTCCTCGACGACACCTCGACCGTCGTCGCTGCCGCCGGGTCGGCCGTCGGCACGGTCGCTCGCGGCGCCGCCCGAGCGACCGTCGTGACGGTCACCGCCGTTCCGGCCGCGTTCGCCGCCGGGGCGAGCGGTCTCACTAGCGGTATCGGAAGCGCCCTCGGTGCGCTGCCGGGGGCGGTCTCCTCGCTCGGCGGCCAGACCAGTCGCGAGTGGCCGTCGTCCGACACTGCAGCGAACACCTCCGCTGGCGACGACCGGGCCGACGCGGAGGCCCGCGGTCCGCTCACCGTCGAGGAGGCCTGGGCAGAGATGACCGCGCGGGTCCCGATTCGGAACCGCTCGGCCGCGACGCCGGGACAGTACGCTCGTGAGGCGGTCCGACGTGGACTACCCTCGCGGTCGGTCGGCACGCTCACCCGCGCCTTTCAGGAGGTTCGGTACGGCGACCGCGACGGGACCGGCGAGCGACTCGACGCCGCTCGCGACGCCTACGACGACATCGACGACGAGGGTGACGACGTATGAGGTGGCGCTCCCGGCTCCCGCTTCGGGCGCTCCTCTCGGTCGTCGCGGTCGGCACGCTCCTCGCCGCGACGGCCGTCCTCCTCGCTCCCGACCGGTTCGGTGCGCTCTCGTCGTTCGCCGACACCGCACGACCCGTGGTCTCGCTGGCGGCGTTCGTCGTCGGTGTGCTCGGGTTGCTGTTCGTCCTCCGCCTGCCGTCCCTCGGGTCGAGCGACGACACGCTCGACATCGACGACGCCGCCCCGGTCGACCGTGGCGACCCGCTCGGCCACGAGATCGACGCGGCGCTCGACACCTACAGCGAGACCCACGAGTGGGAGCGAATCAAGTCACGGCGGCTGGTTCGCGAACGCCTCTCCGCGGCCGTCGTCTACGTCCTCGTCGGGACCGAGGGCTGTTCGGAGGCCGAGGCGAGACGGCGACTCGCTCGCGGGACGTGGACCGACGACCCCATCGCGGCGTCGTTCCTCGCCGACGAGGGCGAGGTCGTCCTGCCGCTCCGTACCCGACTGGAGGAGTGGCTGAAGGGCGACCGGTTCGCCCGCCACGCCAGGACCGTCATCACGGCGCTCTCCGAGCGCTCGTCGCAGATTCGGCTGCCCGACGACTCGCTCGCTCGGCGGTCGAGTCGCGGCGGCGAGCGGACCCACGCGGTCCGCATCCGCGCCGACGGAGGGGAGCGATGAGCAGCACCGTCGAGCGGTCCGAAGACGAGTCGCTGAGAGACGTCTCCGTCGACGTAACCGACGAGGTGGACGAGGTATCGTCCGCCGAGTCGACCGACGATGCGACAGCAGACGCTACCGACGACGACGAGCGGGTCGTCTCCACGAGGGAGGTGGCCGTCGAGACGGAGGGTGTCGACCGGTGGTCGACGGGCGTCGTCCTGGCCCTGTTCGCCGGGGCGTCGGGCGTCGCACTGGAGAACCCGGTCGTGTTCCTCGGGGCGGTCGTCGGCTTCGCGTACGCCTGTTACGGCTACGTCACGCGACCGCCGCCGCTGGACGTCGACATCGAACGGACGGTGTCTGCGACCGCGCCGCTCCCCGGCGACACCGTCGGCGTCACGCTGGCGGTGACGAACGTGAGCGACCGCCCCATCGCGGACCTCCGAATCACGGACGGTGTGCCGGGAGCGCTCTCGGTCGAGGACGGGGAGTCCCGGGCGTGCGTGAGCCTCGGGTCGGACGAGTCGACCGTTCTGACCTACGAACTCCCGGCCCAGCGCGGCGACCACACGTTCACCGGGCCGCGACTCGTCGCCCGGAACGCGAGCGGGACGGTCCGCCGCGAGGTGACCGCCGACGTCGACTCGTCCATCAGCGTGGACACGACGCTCGACACGCCGACGCTCCACGGGCGGACGCTCCCGTACCCCGGACAGACCGCCACCGACGACGGTGGCGAGGGCATCGAGTTCTACAGCACGCGCCAGTACGCTCGCGGCGACCCGATGAACCGCATCGACTGGAAACGCTACGCGCGGACCAACGAACTGTCGACGGTGTCGTTCCGCGAGGACGAGGCGACGACGGTGTCGGTCATCGTCGACGACCGCGAGTCGGCACGCATCGCCCGTGAACCGGACGGCGAGACGGGCGCTTCGCTCGCCCGACACGCGGCGGGCCGCCTCGCCGGATCGTTGCTCGATACGAACGACCGCGTGGGCGTCGTCTCCCTGGCCGACGGCGGGTACGTGAAGCCGGCGACGGGGCGCGAACAGCGCGCTCGTATCACGCGATTCCTCGCGGACCCCGAGTCGATGCAGGGGCGACCCGGCGTCCTCGCCAACGTCTGTCGCTACGGGGTCGACCGGCTCTGTCGCCACCTCGACCGGCGCTCGCGGGTCGTCGTCTGCTCGCCGCTGACCGACGACGACGCGGTCGGGACGACGAAGACGCTCGCGGCACGCGGTCACGCGGTGACGGTCGTCTCTCCCGACATGACTCCCGACACGACTGGCGGTAACCTCGCACGCATCGAGCGGTCGAAGCGCGTCGACACGCTCCGGCGTGCCGGCGTCCGTGTCGTCGAGTGGTCGCCCGACGACGCGCTGGCGGTCGCGATGGCTCGCGCCGAACGGCGGTGGTCCGCGTGAGCGCCGACCGTCGCCCCAACCGCTTCGGGAGACGACTGACGCTCGGCATCGCTGCCGTGCTGGCCGTCGGACTGAGCTACGCGGTCGGCGTCGGCGTCCAGGCGCTGGTCGCCGTCGTCGGTGTGCTCGGCGTCTCGTGGGCCGTGGCCTGTCCCGACGGGGCCTCGGCGGGACGGCGGGCCGCCACGAGCATCGCCACGGTCTGCGGTCTCGGGATGCTCGCGCTCGGCATCGGCTACACCTACCCGCCGGTCCAGACCGCCGTCGTCGGGACCGGCGCGCTGGCCGTGCTCGCGCTCGGCGTGTCCCTCGGCGCGCGCTCTCTCACCGAGTCGCGGTTCCCCGACGTGCTCCAGTCGTCGGTGCTGGCGCTGGTCCTCGTCGTCGCGCTCTCGTTGCTCACCAACCCGGCCGCGCTCGCCGTCGTCGCCGACGGTGCCGTGGCGCTGTGGAACGTCGCTACCTCGACGCCGTTCGTCGCGCTGGTGTCGCTCCAGGTGGCGGCGGTGGCGCTGTTGCTCGCACTTCCCCCGACGACGCGGACACTCGAACGGTGGCTCCCGGAACGGGAGTCGGTCCACTCACACCGGCTCTCCGAGATGGGCATGACCGTCGCCGACGTCAGGTCTGCCCCGCGGCTGCTCGTCGTCGGGTTCGTCGCGGAGGTGTACGTCGCCATGCTCGCGCCGGGACTGCTCGACTGGGTGCTCGCCCAGCTTTCGGTGCTCGGGGGCGTCATCACCGCCGTGCTCGAATCCGGCGTCGTCCTCGCGGTCCTCCTGTTCCCGCTCGGCGTCTGTGGCGTCGTCCTCGTCGGGCGGCAGATACAGCGATTCGCCGTCGGCGTGGGCGACGAGGACCCGACCGGAACGGCGGCCGACGCCGCCGGCGGTCTGGTCGTCCCGCTCGTCGGTGCAGCGTGGTTGCTCACGCTCCCCTCGGCGTCCGTGACGCCCGTCGCGCCGCTGCTCGGCGGGTTCGGAGCGATAGGCCTCGTCGCGCTCGTGATGATCGTCGTCCTCCTCGGCGTGTTCGTCGCCTGGGACTTCGTCACCCTCCGGGACGGCCCCGGACTCGTCCCGCTGTCGGGGCACGGCCTCGCGGCGGGGCTGTTCGGGCTCGCGGTGCTCGTGGTCGCCGAACAGAGCGCCCCCGCGATTCTCGTGTTCGCCGGGTTCGCGGGTATCCTGCTCGTCTGGGACGGTGGCGAGTACGCCGCCACGCTCGGCGCGGAACTCCCGTCGGTCGACGGCCGACAGGGCGTACTCGCGCACACCACCGCCAGCGTCCTCGTCGGTGTCGTCGGCGTCACGGTGGCGATGCTCACCGTGTTCGTCGTCGGTCCCGCCGCGTCGGTGCCGTCGGGTGCTGGCACCGTCGCGCTGGCGCTGGCGCTGGTCGCTATCGTCGCGCTGGTGGCGACCGAGGCCTGAGTCTGGACTCCGTCTTCGCCCGGTCGCTGTCGCAAGGGTTATCGGCGGGCATCGGAATGAACGAACGAGGGCTCGTGGTCTAGTCGGTTATGACGCGGCCTTTACAAGGCTGAGGTCGGTGGTTCGAATCCGCCCGAGCCCATCAGATTTTGTGACGAACCGAACGGTGAGTCACAAATCTGTGACGAGAGGGCGATTCGAAGCAGGGAGCGAACGGAGTGAGCGACTGAGGTTCGAATCCGCCCGAGCCCAAGAAACCCCGTGAGCGACAGCGACGGGGGTTTCTGAACGTGAGTAGGATTCCGAACGAGGCGAGACGCAGCGCGAGTGATAGCGAGCGACCGTCTCGACGTAGTTCGAATCCGCCCGAGCCCACTCCTTCTGCGCGAGCGACAGCGAGCGCGAACCGTGAACCGAGGGAGGTTCGTACCAGACCGAGGTTCTGCGAGCGGTAGCGAGCAGGTTCTCGGGCGTGGTTCGAATCCGCCCGAGCCCACTTCTGAAGACGCAACACGACGAGCGTTCTCGCCGAGGCGACGACACAACGGATTTGCCGGCACATCGCTTTCGCCGTGAACACAGTGGTCCTCGACCGATTCCGCCTCGGGACGGAGTGGCACCGGTGGTGTAACGAACGGCGATACGACGCGCCTGCGGACCCGTGGGAAGTGAGATGGGTTGACCCTGCCGACGTGGAGTTCTACAACGTCGTCTCCCTGAAGTGGGGGCTCGGGGCGGTGATGGACGGCGACTGGGACCGCCAGGAACACTGCGAGCGGCTCCGGGAGACCGGAACGTACCGGGGGCTGGAACAACGGTTCGTCGAGGGACGTGACTGGGAGGAGACGCGGCTCTACGAACGGGCCGAGGCGCGGTTCGACGAGGGAGAGACCGTCCGTGGATTCGAGAGCATCGGAGCGTTCAGAGAGCGTCGCTGCTCGGCGCTCGACGACCTCTACGAACGGATGCGGACGGACGGGTATCGACCGAACTACGAGACGACGTACGACTCACCGGCCGACATCGAGTACATCCACGAGATGGAACCGCTGGTCCTCGTCGGCCGTGACGGCGAACTTGTCTGGAGCGAGGGGTTCCACCGCCACGCACTGGCGGAGTTCGCGGGTATCGAGGAGGTGCCTGTCTACGTCCTGCGGCGACACGTCCACTGGCAGCGCCGCCGGGACGAGCTTCAGGAGACACCGCGCCGGGAACGGTCGTCGGAACTCACCGTGCTACTCGACCACCCTGACGTGCAGGACATCGTCGACTGACCACGGGCGGCAGCTCGGCCGACGGCGACTCGCTGGCGGAGTCGGAAAATCGAGGAGGTCGGTCGTCACACTGGGTGTTCAGGTCGCGTCCTCGGGTACCGTCCCTGCCGTTCGCCCCGCCCTCAGATTCCGCCGACCGTGCTGCGGTACTGCTCGACGTGGTCGAGCGCGTCCCGGACGTGTTCGGACGCCTCGTCGTCCTCGGCCGAGAGTTCCCGCAGGACGTTCATGTGGCGGTCCAGTCGGCCCTGGTCGGGGCCGCGGTCGCGGTCGGCGAGGTCCGTGAGCGACTCCGCCTGGCTCTCGATGCGGTCGCGTCGCTCCCCTTCGGCGTGGGCCGCGGCTGTCTCGAGGTGCTCTGCTGCGGTGGTGAGTTCTGCTCGGCTCATGGTTCGCGTTACGACACCGACGACGAAAACCCTGCGTTCGTCACTGCACCGTCTCTCGGGCGGTCTCGACGTGGTCGAGCGCCCGTTCGACGTGTTCGCCCCCGGCACCGGCGTCCGGCGCGAGGTCGCGGAGCGTCTCGATGCGGTCGTCGAGGCCGGTCGGTCGGACGTCCTCCGCGAGAGAGAGTTTCGTGAGTTCGATGACCTCGCCGTGCAGTCGTCGTTCGACGGTTCCATCCGCCAGTCGGGAAGCGACGACCAGTTCGCGGCCCGCCGCTTTGAGCTCCGTGCGTCCCATAGTTCGGGTCACTCGGCAGTGGAGTAAATGTGTTATGCAGTATGCTAGCGAATATCATGGCATGCGACGGGTTCACGTGTTGCGGAGAGAGTCCCGTGTCGCCGTCTCCGAGAAGTGGTCGGCGTTCCCTGTTCGCTGGTGCTACGGAAGAGAGAGGTCGGCGGAGGCCAGTCGCGCGCTGAGCGCGTCGCCGTCGACGACGGTGACCTTCGTCCCGCTGGCGGCCTCGTGGGTCTTCTCGGGGACGTCGCCCGGGTGGACGAGTGCGGCCCGTTCGGCGCCGTTCATCTCGCGGGCGTAGTTGAGTCTGTCGAGGCTTCCCGGCGTCACCGACGCTCCGGCCGTCGTCACCGCGACGACGGTGGTCCGGGGGCCGCGGAGCAGTCGCGACGTCCGTGCGACCAGCACGATTCCGCCCTCCGCGTTCGGCGCGGCCCACTCAACCTCGTCCCCTTCCGCTTCGTGGAGGTCGAACACCAGCGATTCGAGGGTAGCGGCGTCGAGCGATTCCAGTGCGGTCGTCCCTCCGGTGCCGGTCGGCCCACCGTCGGCGTCACCGTCGTCGCCCATTGGCATGTGATGACGCAGCACTACCAGAGTGATAAACATTTCTCGGTGCGTGAACGTGGGCGACGAGCGACTCTGTGGCAACACGTGTCAGACCTGCACAATCATTAAGATGGTCGCCTCGAAAGCGAGAGATACACATCGCAACTCGGTGATTCCCAGATGAAGTTCCACCTCGTTTACGCGTCTGCTGGGGCGGCCAGCGACGCGTACAGCGAGCGTGGGACGGTCGGGAACGCTGACTGCACTCGGTCCACCCCGTTCGCGTAGTTCCGGACGGCACTTCCCGTCCGGCCGTGCGTCGGAAGGGGTGTGACCGAGGGTCTCTCTCTGCCGACAGTACACGCCGGACGGAGTGTCACGTGTCTCCGACACTCCGGCTCGCGAACCGGTGGACCGCGTCCGTGTGGACGTGGCCACCTTCCGGGTTCGACTCCCGGCGGACGTCTCCATGTCGATGGAACTCGCGGTCACGAGAGTGGCCGTCAAGCTGTGGGTGCCCCGCGGTGCCGCTGGCGACCTCGCCGGTGGTGCCCGCACGGTACTCGAAGACGTACAGGCAGTCGACCGCATCGAGACGCTCGACGTGACGGGCTTCCGCCCGACGGCGACGGACATCCGCGTCGACCTCGACGCCCGCGTCTACCTCGCACCCGACGCCGACGCCGAGGCCATCGCGGAGGGCTTCGGCGTCCTCGAAGCCGAGGGGAAGGCGTGAGCGGGGGCTCGCAGACGGCGACCGCTTCCCGCAGACCGCTGGGACCGGCTCCGTCCGGTGTCGGTTCGACTCCGACCGGGAAGTCTCTGCGTCCGGGAGCACTAGCGACCGTGACGCAGAGTCGAGGGGGTGTCGAACCAGGGAGCGACCGCAAGAGCCACGTCACGTAGCGGCCGCTCCCCGTCGTCGCAGGTGCAGCGACCCGCGAGCGTCACCACTCGCGGGACGACTCGTGGGAGAAGTGGAACAGTTCACGCGAGCACTCCGAGAGCGCTACCGTGACCCGGTGTCGCTCAGGAGATGTCCGGGACCAACGGCACGTCCGTCGCCGGGGCGGGGAGACCGCCGTCTGCCTTCGGCACCCGGGCCTGGGTCTCCTGGGTCGCGTCTGTCGGAAGTCGCGGGACGAGCGGATCGATGTCGTCGGTCGGTCGTCGCTGGTCTGTCATGGTAGGTGGACGGTCACGCCGTCCTCACTCCCACCGACGACCCGGACTATAATAAAAGTTAATGACGGTGCAGTATCGCCACCCGGGCCGGGTATGGACGTGTCCGTCGGCCGGTCGTGGTCGTCGCTTCATCGGAATCGTACGGCGAGCGCAGAAATACGGCGGTGTCGGCCGCTCAGAAGTCCATCTCGTCGAACGCCTCGTCCTTCCCCTTGAGGTCGCCCGCGGCGACGACGTCGTCGATGCGCAGGAGGAGTTCGACGGCCTCCGTCGCGCTCTCGACGGCCTGGAGCTTGACGCGGAGCGGTTCGACGACGTGCTGGGCCATCATGTCGGCCGTCGCGCCCGTGTAGACGTCGAGGCCGACGTGCAGGTCACCCGCGTCGTGGCGAGCGCGCAGGTCGACCAGCGAGTCGATGGGGTCGAGCCCCGCGTTCTCGGCGAGCGTCCGGGGGACGATTTCGAGTGCGCCGGCGAACGCCTCGACGGCGAGCTGTTCGCGGCCGGAGACGGAGTCCGCGAAGTCGCGGAGCTGCCGCGCGAGTTCGACTTCGGGTGCACCGCCGCCCGCGAGCACGCGACCGTCGAGTGCGGTGACGCGAACGACGCCGAGGGCGTCGTGGACCGCGCGCTCGACTTCGCTGACGACGTGTTCGGTGCCGCCGCGGAGGACGAGCGTGACGGCCTTCGCGTCGGGGCACTCCTCGACGAAGATGCGCGTCTCGTCGCCCAGCTCGCGCTGTTCGACGAGACCGGCGTCGCCGAGGGCGGCGTCGAGGTCCTCGTAGTCGCTGGTGATGGTCGCGCCGGTCGCCCGGGCGAGCGCACGCAGGTCGGACTTCTTCGCGCGCTTGACGGCCATGACGCCCGCCTTCGAGAGGTAGTGGACCGCGAGGTCGTCGATGGCCTTCTGGCAGACGACCACGGACGCGCCGGAGTCGACGATGGCCTCGACCATCTCGCGCATCTCGCCCTCCTCGCGGGCGAGGAACTGTTCGAGCTGGGCGGGCGAGGTGATGTCGAGCTGCGAGTCGATCTCGGTCTCGCGGACCTCGACGGGGGCGTCGAGGAGGAGCACCTTCGCGTCCTCGACGCGCTTGGGCATGTTCTCGTGGGCGCGCTCCTTGTCCATGACAACGCCGCTGACGAGGTGGGAGTCGGCGACGCCGCCGCCGACGATGGTCTCGACGACGACGTCGTCGAGGTCGATGCCGTCCTCCGACTCCACCGCTCGAATCGCCTCGACGACGAGGTCGGCGAGCAGGTCACGCGAAGCTTCCGCGCCCTTGCCCGTCATGGCGGTGATGGCGATCTCGCGGAGCGAGTCGTCGCCCTCCACGTCGGTCGCGATGGATTCCAGAATCTCGCGGGCCTCGGCCGCGGCGAAGCGGTAGCCGTTGGCGACGACGGTCGGGTGGACGTCGTTCTCCAGCAGGTCCTCCGCGCGGGCGAGCAGTTCGCCAGCGATGATGACGGCCGTCGTCGTCCCGTCGCCGGTCTCCTCGTCCTGGGTCTGGGCGACCTCGACGATCATCTGGGCGGCGGGGTGGTCGACGTCCATCTCCTCGAGGATGGTGACGCCGTCGTTCGTGACGACGACGGTGCCCGACGTGTCGACGAGCATCTTGTCCATCCCCTTCGGGCCGAGCGTCGTCCGTACCGCCCGCGAGACGGCCTTCCCGGCCGCGATGTTCATCGACTGGGCGTCGCGTCCGGACGTGCGTCGGCTCCCCTCGCTCAGGATGTAGATCGGCTGACTTCCAACGTATGCCATAATCAGGCCCCCTGTAGGGCGGCCGAGGAGATAAACATAGTTTGAGTGATAGTAGTTCGCCCGCCTCGCAGTGTCTCAACCCCTGCGACAGTGTCCGAACGGTGCATATTGGTACCCGGAGCGGCGACACCGAACTGCGGTCCCCCGACCGCTGGACGGCCGACCGCCGCACTCTTCCCCCAACCCCGCGGCGGTCGACCGTCGCTCCCGTGTCTCACTCCCGGGCGGTGGCGTCTCCCCTGACCGCCGCTCGCTCGGGTTTTCGATACGCGCTGCTGACTCACGGCTCTCTCTCGCGGTTCGATGTACTCCCCGCTCGGTACCTCCCAGACGCTCGTTACACTCGCGTCTCGCTATCTCACGGCACCCTCCGGTCGCCGTTCGAGCTTCCGCGATTCTCGCTCACTGTGTTCGCTCCGAATCGCGCTCACCTCGCGGGTCGCTTCGCTCCCCGCTCGGTATCTCCGAGGCTTTCGCTGCGCTCGAGCCTCGCTATCTCGCATCAACGAGTTCGTACCCGACCGACCCCTCGCGGAGTCGGTCCGTGTGCGCGGCGAGCGCCCGCGGCCCGACGAGCAACAGCACCGACAGGCCACGCGTCGCCGCCTCCTGGACCGCCTGTGCGGTGCCGAACCGGACGTCCGGGTCGCGGTCGGCACGCCGTGCCGCCGCCAGCGCCTCCACTCCGGCCGTCGCCAGCAGGTCGTGGTCGTCGGCGAGCGACGCCACCTCGTCGGGGGACACCGCGCGACTGCCGCCCTCGCGGACGTCGGGGAGGACGACGACGGTGACCTGTCCCGTCTCGTAGTCGAGCAGCCCCTCGAACTCCGCGACCCCCACGTCCTCCCCCGTCTCGGCGGCGGTGAGCGCCCGTGCGGTCGCACCGCCCTCCTCGCCCGGCGTGGCGTGGAGGACGCCGTCGTTCATCGCCAGCGTGACCTGGTCACCGGGGTCGAGCGCCCCGTCGGCGATGGCGGTGTCGGCGTCGACCTGACCGATGACCTCCTCGGTGACGAACTCGGTGAACGCCCGGAGGTCCTCGGTCCGTGAGATGAGCCAGTCGACGCCCTCCTTGGTCACCTCGTAGCGCCCCCGGCCGTGTTTCTCGACGGCACCGGACTCGACGAGTTCGCGGACGTACTCGCTGACCGCCTGCGCGGTGACGCCGACCGCGTTCGCGATCTCCTGCTGGCTCACGGCGGGCTGGCGCGCCGCGATGGCGACGAGAATCTGGTAGCGCGAAGCGTCGCGTTTGTTCCGCAACACCGCGACGTCGCGGCCGTCCTCACCGTTCATACCCGGCGTTGCACGCCGACTCGCAAGAGGGTTTCCCACCGTAGTTGTCGTCGGGGGCAAGCAGGGTTGTGCTGCGGGGACGGTCTCAGTAGTAGTAGAGGTCGATGCGGTGACCGCAGTCACAGGCGACGCTCCGACCGGACAGCGTGTCGCCGTCGCCGGACTGGTTCGGTTCCGCCGTGACGGCAGTCGAACACGAGGGACACTCCACGCGGACGCTCACTGACATACCGACTCGCTACGTCGGAACGGGGCTTAGTTACGGGACTCCTACGGTATCGAGACAGTTCCGGCCGGTGACGGCAACGGCATCCTGACTACACACTGTGTCGAGTTAACACGTTCCTACTGCCGTTCGAGCGCCGATTGCACTCCTCCGATGGCCGCCCGATGACGGGCGCGTGACCACCGTCAGACAGTACGACAGAAGACTCATTACGAGTCCGGAATCTCACACTGACGGGCGAGTGTCACGCGTCGCCCGTCGTGCGGCCGTTTCGGCCGTTCTCCCCTTCCGACCAGGTGCCGAGTGTGCCGAAACACCTACTGTCCTCACCAGTCGTACCATCGAACGATGCCTCGTCGCGACGACCCGCCGGGACTGGAGACGGTCCTCGACGCCCTCGACGACCCCGCCTGCAGAGCCCTCGTCCGGGCGGCGGACGGTTCCCGGACTGCCAGTGAACTCGCCGCGGACGCCGACGTCCCGCTCTCGACGGCCTACCGGAAACTCGACCGGTTGACGGAGGCGTCGCTCCTGGAGACGGAGACGGAGGTCCGAACGGACGGTCACCACACGACCCGGTACCGCCTCGCCTTCGAGGAGGTCACCATCACGCTCGACGACGGCCGGACGTTCACCGTCGACGTGATTCGACCGCCGCAGGCCCCCAGCGAACGCCTCGAAACGATGTGGACCGAGGTGAGGCGAGAGGCGTGACGCTCGTTCCAACGCTCGTCGTCGCGTTCAAGACCGTCACGCTCGCGCTCGGCGGGGTCATCACCTACCTCACGCTGAAGGCCTACCGGCGGACCGGGTCACGGTCGCTCGGGGCACTCGCCCTCGGGTTCGCCATGGTGACGCTCGGTGCGCTGCTGGCTGGTGCGGCCCACCAGGCGGTCGGCCTCGACACAGAATCCGTGTTGCTCATCGAGAGCGTCCTCACCGCCGCCGGGTTCGGCGTCATCACCTACTCGCTGTACACGGAGTGAGCCGACGGCTCGGGAGGAAGAACGGACGGAGAACGCGGACGACGCGGGTGACAGGATACGGTTCTGAGATGGCGGTGTGCCGGGATACTCCCGGTCACCCGAGGATGTAGTCGAGTCGCGGGTAGCGCTCGATGAGTGCCATCCCGTCGATTTCGTACTGTTCGACGAGGGTGTCGAGGCCGAGGATGCGGCCGGCGCCGAAGGCCGCGACCGACAGGAACACCAACATGTACATGAAGTCGCTGTTGATGAAGCCGTGGGCCATGTCCCAGTTGCCGAAGTAGAACATGAGCATCATGAACGCGCCGAAGAACGCCGCGAGGCGGGTCAGCAGGCCGACCATGATGCCGAGGCCGATGGCGGCCTCACCGTACGGGACGGCCACGTTCACGAAGTCGACGAACCAGGGGGTCGTCGCCATCCAGTGGAACATGCCTTCGAGCGGGTTGCCGTTCGTCGCGGCGACGCCGCTGAGGTAGCCGTTCGCGCTGAAGCCGTTGATGATCTTGTCCACGCCCGAGTAGAGGAACGCGAACCCGATGACGAGCCGGAGCGCCAGGACGAACCAGGCGCTGAGGCTGTGGGCGCGGCCACGGACAGTGATTCCGCCGACGGTGCTTTCGAAGTTGTTTGCAGTCGAGTTCATTTCTATCACTTACGATTTCAGCTTCGTCAGGATACAGTATATAAACAGAAGGCGATTCCCAGGGGGCGAGAATCGAGCGCCGGGACAACGGTTATCACGCCGTACGTGGACCCACCGGTATGACCCGAACCGTCCTGTTCGCGGGAACGACGCGCGACGCTGGCGTCTCCTCGCTGGTCACCGCGTTCTGTCGTGGGTTCGTCGGTCGTGGACGGACGGTCGCACCGTTCGCCGCCCTCGCCGACGCCCCCATCAGTGCGTCCGTCGCACCGTCGGTCCGGACGCAGGCGCTCGCGGCTCGCGTCACCCCCGAACGGGCCCTCTCGCCCGTCCTCCGCGGTCCGGACGGAGCGCTGACCGTCGACGGCGAGGACCTCGGCGTCCCGGACGGCTACTACGACGAGCGGTGGGGGAAAGCACGCGAGGCGGCCGAACGCGCCCACGCCGCGCTCGCCGAGCGGTTCGACCTGCTGGTCGCGGCCAGCACCGACCCGCTCTCGGAGGGCGTCGTCGACGGTCCACCGCTCGGCTCCGCCGAACTCGTCCGGTTCGCCGACGCGGACGTGGTACTCGTCGCGGACGCCAGCGACGGCGGCGCGTTCGCCTCGCTGGTCGGCACGCTCGAACTGCTCCCCGACGACCTGCGCGAGCAGGTTCGTGCGTGCGCCCTGACCCGTGTGCCCGAGGGAGAAGCGGAGGCGCTCGCGCCCGGCGTCGAACGGTTCGAAGCGGAGATCGGACTCCCCATCTGTGGTCTGCTCCCCGACCTCTCGTCGGGCACCGTCGAGGACGCCGCTCGGGCCGTCGGCGGTGACCTGACGCTCCCGTTCGTGCCCTGAGCGAGGGCCGTCGAGTCCGAGGATTTATTTTCGATAAGGAACCAGTCCGACCGAATGGTAGAAGCGTTCGCCGTCGCCTCCGGGAAGGGCGGCACCGGCAAGACGACGAGCACGCTCGCGCTCGGGATGGCGCTCGCCGAGGAGTACGACGTGACGGTCGTCGACGCCGACACCGGCATGGCGAACCTCCTGTTCCACGCCGGACTCGCCGACGTGGACGTGACGCTCCACGACGTGCTCGCGGGCGACGCACCCACCACAGACGCCACCTACGACCGATTCGGGATGCGCGTGGTCCCCTGCGGGACGAGTCTCGCGGGCTTTCGCGACGCCGACCCCGACCGACTGCGGTCGGTCGTCGCGGACCTCGCGCGGGACACGGACGTCCTCCTCCTCGACTCTCCGGCCGCGCTCGGGTCGAAGAGCGCCGTCCTCCCCGTCGTCCTCGCCGACCGCGTGGTCGTCGTCCTCAACCCGACCGTCCCGTCGCTGTCGGACGCGCTGAAGGTCCAGGAGTACGCCCGGTCGTACGGCACCGACACCGCGGGTATCCTGTTCAACCGCGTCCGCGACGCCGCCGACAGCATCGACCGGGTCACGGAACAGGCCGAACGCTACTTCGACGGCCCGACGCTCGCGGCCGTCCCCGAGTCCGACGCGGTGCAGGCGGCGCGACAGGCCGGGGAACCCCTCCTCGCCCACGCCCCCGCGAGTCCCGCGGCCGCGGCCTACCGGTCGGCGGCGGAGGCGCTCGACGTCCGCTCGGGCGCTGCCGAGGACGTCGCCGCCCGGTTCCGCAGCGCGGTCATCCCCGACCCGCCATGAGGTCGGGGGAGGTGCCGAGCGTCGACATCCCGCACGGGACGCTCGTCCTCTCGCGCGTCGTCGACGGAGTGGGCGTCGCCCTCGACGCCGCGTTCGAGCGCTCGCTGACGGGGTACGCCGTCGTCACGCCGCAGGCGGCGCTGTTGCTCGACGACGCCGAGTGCGTCCTCACGTTCGAGTCGGGCGTTCCGGTCCTCGCGTACCACCTCGCCAGCGACGCGGGCGGCACCGACGCTCTGACCGCGTTCCCGGCGGGTGGTCCCTGCCGGGTCGAACTGTTCACGCTCCCCGCCGAGGCGCTCGCCACCGCGCACGAGACGCCCGACCTGCGCGTTCCGCCCGGCGCACCCGCCGAGCACCTCGCGGGGGACGAGGCGCTCGCCGACCGCTGTCGCGAACGCGCACCCGACCGGGAGGACGACGCGGGGACCGACCCGCTGGCGGCGTTCCTCGCCGACGAGGAGCGCATCGCGGCCATCCAGGAGGAGGCGCAGGCGGAGGCCGCCCGCCGGGCGGAGGAGTGGGGACTCGACGACCACCTCTCGGAGTGACGCCGGGGGGTCACCCGGCGATGGCGCTCTACGATTCGTTCCGCGATGCTGACCAGTCGGTGACAGGTTCTTGTGTCTCGACCGTCCATGGCTCGGTATGCGGTACCGTGCCATCATCGCGGACGGCGACATCCAGTGTGACGACTACGAGCGAACGGAGAACGGAATCGACTGTTTCCGGGGGGACGGAGAGTTCGTCGCGTTCGTCCCGTACGGGTCGCTCGTCGCGTTACTCGACGAGGAGACCCTGACGCACGAGGACCGGTCCATCGTCTGAGGCCGCGCAGTCAGCGCACGACGAGGAACGTCCGGCCGGGCCGACGTTCGAGGTAGAGGTCGTCGGTGCCGACGGCGTCGCGGGCGTACTCCGCGACGGTAGCGGCGCTGACGTCCGAGACGTCGATCAGTCTCGGTAGCCTCGCTCCGCGGCCGCCAGCGTCCTCGGAGCGCGCTTCGCTGTCGTCTCGGCGTTCGCGGACCGACGTTCGTTCGGGAGTCGTCCGCACCACGTCGATGCTCATGACTGGAAGGTTCGACGCTCGGACCTTAGAGGTCAGCCGTCCGCGGAGTGAAAGTGAAACTGGGGCGTGAAGAGACTGTATTCGCACGATGAACGTGGCGTCGCGCGCGGCTGGCGCACCGTCCGGGCTGTGAAACAGTATTCCAACATTTGACGGCCCGAGTGACTTTTTTTCTCTTCTATCTAGTGTATTTTTAACTAATGGTGTTGTATTCAGAAACCGAGTGTCGGCCACGGTGACGCGCGTCGGCGCGGATGACCCGTGGCTCACCACCCAGCAGTAGCTATGATTGGAACCGACGCGTTCTGTCCGAAAAGCGGTGCATCGCTCTCCGACGAGCGTCACTACGACGCCCACGGACGAGGGTTGCGAGCGGTCTGCGACGACGACGCGGCGCGTGCTGCCGGGACGACGGGGGAACTCACCGGCGGGTCGGTCCGGTCGTCCCGGTCCGCCCTCGTCGCCTACTTCCGCCGGTGTCACGCCGACCACGCCGCCGTCGACCCCGACCTCTACGGGACGGCGTCGCTGCTCGTCTATCGACTGTTCCGCGCCCGCGAGACCCAGCCACCGGACGTCGTCGTCTGGTACGCGCTCGAACGGCGACTCGACGCGCTGGGCCACGACGCCGAGTGGATGCACGCTCACGCCGCGTTGCGCTGTCCGGCGTGTCACGGTCGCCTGCGCTACGAGCGCATCGGCGACGACCTGACCGCCCGCTGTGGCGTCCGCTGCTCGCCCGAGGGCGACCACGCTCTCGAAACGATCCGAACCGACGTCGTCTCGCTGTACGACGACGCCTTCCCCGACGCCGACCCCCTCGCTGCCGACGCGGTCCTCCGACTCTGACCTCCATGACTCACCGATACGCCCACCACCACCAGTCCCTGCTGACTCCATGACCGGCGCGCTCGCACGCGACGACATCCGCATCGTCCAGGTGTTCGCGCTCTCGCCGGAGTCCTGCGACCGCGTCCGTGAACTGCTCGACGAGGACGACCTCGACTACGCCGTCTCGGGCGACCCGAACGGTCCCGAGGGGCCGGCCATCGTCTCGGTCCCGGTCCCGACCCGGTCGGTCGAACACCTCCAGGAGCGCCTCTCCGGGGTCGGCGACGACCTCTACACCGTCGTCCTGGCTCCCGAGGCCGTCCTCTCCTCCCGGTTCGAGGAGGACCCGTACGACGAGGTCATAGGCCGGAACTACCACGGCGTCTCCCGGGGCGAACTCCGCTCGACGGCCGAGAGCCTGCTCCCGTCGTTCGGCATCCACGTCCTGCTGACCGTCGTCTCCAGCATCGTCGCCGTCTCCGGCGTCCTGCTGGACTCGCTGGCGGTGCTCGTCGGCGCGATGGTCATCGCCCCGCTCATCGGTCCGCCGATGGTCGCGGGCGTCGCCACCGCCGTCGACGACACCTCGCTGTTCCGTCGGAGCCTCATCAGACAGATCGGCGGCGTCGCGACCGGTGCCGTCGGGTCGACCGTGACGGCGTTCGCACTCCGGTTCACCGGCATCCCGGGGCCACCGTTGAGCGCGCTGGAGAACATCTCGAACTACGTCGAACCGAGCCTCCTGCTCGTCCTCGTGGCCCTCGGCGCGGGCATCGCGGGCGCGGTCGGCCTCTCGACCGACGACACGCTCGACCTCGTCGGCGTGATGATAGCGGCCGCCGTCGTCCCGCCGCTGGGCGTCATCGGCGTCGCCGCGGCGTGGGGCTACCCAGTCGCCGCCGTCGGCGCGGCCGCCGTCGTCCTCGTCAACGTCGTCGCCGTCAACATCGCCGCCATCCTGACGCTGTGGTGGCTCGGCTACCACCCGGCGGAGTGGGCCGCGCTCAGGCGAGCGCGCTCGACGTTGCTCGTCCGTGTCCTCGTCCTCGCCGTCGTGGCGCTGACGCTGGCCGTCGTCCTCGGCGGCCTCGCGGACGGCACCCTGCCAGGGTGGTGGCCGTGAACGAGCGGCAGTTCCTCGCGTGGCTCCGTCGCGGCTTCATCCTCAGCACGCGCATCCTCTGGGTCGTCAGCCGCGTCGGCGTGATGGCCCTGCTGTTCCTCGTCTCGTTCGCCGTCGACCCCCAGCGCCGGACCCGGTTCCAGCGCTGGTTCCTCCTCGAAGGCGACCGGATGCGCATCGCGGGCTGGATGGTCGCGCTCGTCTTCCTCTCGGCGTTCTTCCTCGGCGCGTTCGGCGTCGTCGGTATCGAGGACCACGGCTTCGTCACCTCGATGTTCGGGGCCGTCATCTCCGGGTTGTTCTCGTTCGTCCCCATCGTCGTCGCGGTGAACCAGCTCACCGTCTCCCAGCTGTTCGGGTCGCCCGAACAGCTCAGACAGGAGATACAGAGCGTCCGGTCGTTCCGGCAGGGCATCGAACGCCGCCTCCCACAGGGGGCCGCCGCCCCGACCGAACCCGCCGGCTTCCTCTCGGACGTCCTCGGCCTCGTCATGGACCGCGCCTACGAACTGCGTGCGGTCGTCGGTCGCGGGGCGGGGACGGGCGACCGCGGACAGGCCGTCCGCTCGACCGTCGAGACGTACGTCGAGACCATCGAGGTCCAGTGCGAGGAGATCGAGGAGGAGCTCGACGGCACCCACCAGCGACTCATCGAGGTACTGGTGCCGATGATGGGCGACAGCTACTCCCGGAACGTCACCGACGCTCGCCGCATCGCCGTCGAGTACGACGACGTGCTGTCCGGACGCGCGACGGAACTCGTCGAGGACCTGCGCGAACTGTTCGTCTCGATGGACGTCCTGCGCCAGTACTTCAAGGCGCTGTACGTCCAGCAGGAACTCGCCAACCTCTCGCGGCTCATCGCCTACAGCGGCATCGCGTCGTTCCTGACGTCGGTGTTCCTCATCCTGCTGTTCGCTCGCGGGACGCCGCTGGGCGGTGCCGTCCTCCTCGAAGTGGTCGTCAGCGCGTCGCTGGCGCTCGCGTTCTCGCCGTTCGCCATCCTCGTCTCCTACATGGTCCGCATCGCCACCATCGTCAAGCGCACCACCGCTCCCGGCGCGTTCACGCCGCGCCGCGAGACGCCCGAATACCGCGAGATAGACCGCACCTACGACTGATGAACACGACACACCGAGCTGCCGCCTCGAGTCGCATCGCTCCCCCACTAGCCACGGCGTCACGAGGTACAGCCTCACGGCGTACCACTCAGTCCCGTGCCGTCGCCAGACCGTGGCCAGCGTCGCCCGCGCGGGGGCTCGACGGCCCATGAGTCGGACGCGACGCGCGTTCCTCGCCGGTGCCGCCGGAACCGTCGCGGCGCTGGCCGGCTGTTCGACCGGGTCCGAGCCGCGCCGCGGCTGGGTCACCGTCGACTCGCCGACCGGCGCGGCCCTCCACGACGTCGTGATGACCGAGGAGGGGCCGGTCGCGGTCGGCGGGGGTGGCACCGTCGTCCACCGCGCCGACGGCGAGGAGTGGTCGACCGTCGACGACGACGGCCCCGCGGACGCCGCGAACGGCCTGTCCGCCGTCGCGGCGACCGACGACGGCCAGCACGTGTGGTTCGTCGGGTCGTCGGGTGCCGTCGGCCGCCTGAACCTCGCGGACGGCGATGTCCGAGACTACTCCGCGCCCGGCGGCAAGACGTCGACCTGGGAGGCGGTGACGGTCATCGGCCCCGCCCGCGAGGAGCGCGTGTTCGTCGCTAACGGGTCGGGCGAACTACTCGTCGCCGCCCTCAACGGACGCGAGGCGACGTGGGAGGGGCCACGGAAACCGACGGGCGGGAACAACGCCATCGCGCTGGACGACGCAGACGGCGTCGTCTTCCTCGCGAGCCAGAACGCCGTCGCCCGCCGGGCGAACGGCCAGTGGAACCGAGTGGACGCGCCCGGCGCGTCCATCACCGACGTCGCCGCGGTGTCCGGGTCGGTGTTCGACGCGGTCACCGACAGCGGCGGCATCTCCTCGTACAACGGCCACAACTGGCTCCGGGCGGCGGACGCCGAGAAGTCGCTCGCGGCCGTCGACCGCGTCGGCGGTCGCGGCCTCGCCGTCGGCGACGGCGTCGTGCGCATCCTCACGAACGGTCGCTGGCGGGACGACGACGGCCCCGACGCCTCGCTCCACGGCGTCGCGCTCGGCACCGCCCGGTTCGCCGACGTCGCCGTCGGGACCGAGGGCACCATCGCGGAGCGGTTCTGATGGACGTCCTCGCATCCCTCGCCCGCGCCGTCTCCCTGGTCGTCGAGATGACGTGGCAGACGTGGTGGGCGCTCGTCCTCGGGTTCACCGTCTCCGGTGCGGTCCACGCGTTCGTCTCCGAGGAGCGCATGTCGGAGACGCTCGGCGACGACGGTTGGCGCGAGGTGAGCCTCGCGACGCTGTTCGGCGCGGCCTCCTCCTCGTGTTCGTACTCCGCGGTCGCGACGACGAAGACGGTGTTCTCGAAGGGCGCGTCGCTCGCGGCGAGCCTCGCGTTCATGTTCGCCTCGACGGACCTCGTCGTCGAACTCGGCCTCGTCATGTGGGTGCTGCTCGGCTGGGAGTTCGTCGTCGGCGAGTTCCTCGGCGGCCTCGTCGCCGTCGCCGTCGTCACCCTCGTCGCCCGCCACGTCCCCTCGCGCTGGGTCGAGGACGCCCGCGACCACCTCGCCGAGAACCGCGAGGCGACCTGTCCCTCCTGCGGGATGAGCGTCGACCCGACCGGGGCGGGACCCGACGAACTGCTGGAGACGCCCGGCGGCACGGAGTACTTCTGTGGCGCTGGCTGTCTCGAATCGTACCGCGCGTCGGTCGAGAACCCGTCCGGCGGCCTGCTGACGCTCGCCGGCTGGAAGCGCGCCGCCAGTTCGACCGTCGGCGACTGGGAGATGCTGTGGTCGGACATCGCCCTCGGGTTCGTCCTCGCCGGTGTTGTCGGCGGGTTCGTCCCCACCGAGTGGTGGACCGCGCTGTTCGGCGCTGGCTCGGGCGTCGAGGGCGTCGTCTACACCGTCGCCCTCGCCGTCGCGCTCGGCGCGCTCTCGTTCATGTGCTCGGTCGGCAACATCCCGTTCGCGCTCGTCCTGTGGCAGAACGGCCTCCCGTTCGGCGGCGTGCTGTCGTTCGTCTACGCCGACCTGCTCATCCCGCCGCTGCTCCGCATCTACCGGCGGTCATACGGGACGCTGATGGGGGGCGTCATCGTGGTGACACTCGCGCTGGCCGCCGTCGTCGCGGGGGTCGTCGTCCACTACGTCGCCATCGGCGTCGGCATCGTGCCCACGGGAGCGGTAGGCGGCACCGTCGACCACGGCTACACGCTCGTCCTCAACGGCGTGTTCACGCCCGTCTTCCTCGGACAACTGGTGCTCGTCTACGGCGTCGACGGCCTGCGCGACCGTCTGTGGGGGACGTACGAACGGACCCGAGACGCCGTCCTCGGCACTCACGCCACCGTCGCGACGGTCCGCTCGACCCGCTCGCTCGCTCCCGTCGGTGCGGTCGCCCGGCGCCGCGTCGGCTCCCGACTCCCGGGACGCGTCGGCCGTGACGGGTCCGACGCTGGGGACGAGCCGTCGCGTGAGTCCGACGACGGCGCCTCCTCGGACTCGACCGCCGAGGTATCGTGCGACTCGGGGTGTGATTCAGCGTGAGCCGAGTACTGGCGGGCGCGCGGTCGCTGGCCGCTCGGCTCCAGCCACACCTTCCGGGGGAGCGGGTCGCCGCGAACCGCGCGTTCGACACCGCCTTCGGGGCGGCGACGTGGTTCGTCCCCGCGCAGTTGCTCGTCATCGGGACGCCGCTGCCCGTCATCGGGCTGTTCGGCGGTCTCTGGCTGGCGCTCGCTCGCCCGGAGCACGCCGACCGACTGCTGGTGGCGCTCGGCCTCGGCCGACCGGTCGTCCGGCACGGCCTGGCCGTCGCGGGACTCGCGCTCTGGACGCTCGCGCCACTGGTCGGCCCGCTGACCGGGATCCCGGTGTGGGCGTGGTTCTACGTCGGCCTCCTCGGCGTGGCACCGTACGGCGGCGTCGGCTCCCGTCCCGACGCCGTCACCGTCGTCTTCGGGTCGGCGCTCCCGCCCGCCGTCGCGCTGGTCGTCATCGCGCCGCTGCTGGCCGCGGGTGGCCTCGTCGCTGGCCTGCAGGCCGCCTTCGCCGTCGTGACCGCGCTCGGCGTCGTCGTCCTGACGCTCGGCGTCGACGACTCGCCCGTGGAGTACCCGTCGCTCTCGATGCCCGAGTTCGTCGAGTCCGGCAAGCGGCTCTCGCCAAGCGACCGACGACTCCTGCTCGCCGACACCTGGACGCGGAGCGGCCTCGCGCTCATCGGGCCGCTGTTCGTCGCGTTCAGCATCCAGCGCCTCGGCGACGGGCTGGGAGAGGGCGCGGGCGTCGTCGCCCTCTCGCTCGCGTTCGCCGTCGGTGCCGCCGGGGCGGCCCACCGCGCCCTCCCCCGCGTTCGGGCGGTCGGCGAGTGGACGAGGCCGCTGCTCGCGACGTTCGGTCTCTGCGTCGCGACGGCGGCCCCGCTGGCGGTCCTCCTCGTGCCCGCCACGCCGCTGGCGTTCGCCGTGACGTTCCTCGCCGTCGGCGTCGGTCAGGTCGGCTGGACCGTCGTCGACAACGAGGTAGACGAACTGCTGGGCGACCGGCACCCGACCTATCGGGCCGCCCGCGCCGTCGTCCTGGTCCCCGCCGCACTGGTCGGCGGCCTGCTGTTCGCCGTCGCCCCCGCGACGGCGTTCGTCCTGTCGAGCGCGGCGGGCACCGTCGGCACGGTCACCTACCTCCGGCGGGTGGCGCGGTGAGCGACTCCCCGTCGCTCGCCGGACGAGCGCTCCGGCGGCTGACCGACGCGCTCTCCGCCGTCGCCCGCGCATTCGCGGCCGTCGCCCGCGCATTCGCGGCCGTCGCCCGCGCATTCGCGGCCGTCGCCCGCGCGCTCGACCCGTTCGCCATCGACCATCTCACGGTCGCGCGCCTCTACATCGTCGTCGGCGTCGTCGCCGGCCTCTGGGGGGCGACAGACGCGATGGCGCTCCGGGCGGAGGCGCTGACGCCGGGGCAGGGCATCTGGCCCGCCGAGACGTACGCCGCGTTCTTCACGACCCACGGCGTGACGATGCTGTTCTTCTTCGCCACGCCCGTCGCGTTCGGCCTGACGACGGCCGTCCTCCCCCGACTCGTCGGCACCGACGACCTGGCGTTCCCGCGGCTCCACGCGCTCGGGTTCTGGCTCCTTCCGCCGGGACTCCTCCTCGCGCGCTCCTCGGCACTCATCGACGTGCTGGCGGACGCGGGCCTCGTCGCGACGCGAGTCCGCCCGCCGGTCGTCGGCTGGACGCTCTACCCCCCGATGTCGGTACAGGAGGGGACCGGCGTCACCCTCCTGTTGCTGGGGCTCTCGCTGGGGACGCTCTCGACCATCGTCACCGCGCTGGTCGTCCTCGTGACGATTCTGGAGGACCGAACCGTCCCCTGGGCGCGCCTCGACGTGTTCACCTGGACGATGCTCGTCGCCGTCGGTCTCGTCGTGTTCTCCTTCCCCGTGCTGGAGAGCGCCATCGCCGTCCTGCTGGCCGACCGCGTGCTGGGGACGAGCTTCCTCGCTCCACCCGGCGGCCCGCTGGCGTTCCAGAGCATGTTCTGGTTCTTCGGCCACCCGGAGGTGTACATCCTCGTGCTCCCAGCGATGGGCGTCCTGAGCTACGTCCTCCCGCGCTTCGCGGGCCGGAGGCTGTTCGGGGAGCGGGCCGTCGTCTACTCGACGCTTGCCATCGGAGTCCTGAGTTTCGGGGTGTGGGGCCACCACATGTTCGCGACGGGCATCGACCCGCGCGTCCAGGCGTCGTTCATGGCGCTCACGCTGGCCGTCGCGCTCCCGTCGGCCATCAAGACGTTCGCGTGGATCACGACGCTCTGGAACGGGTCGCTCAGGCTCGAACCGCCGATGCTGTTCTGTCTCGGCGCGGTCGCCTGGTTCGTCGTCGGCGGCGTCACGGGCGTCCTGCTGGCCGCCATCCCCGTCGACCGCGTGTTCCACGGGACGTACTACGTCGTCGCGCACTTCCACTTCCTGCTGGTCGGCACCATCCTGTTCGGCCTCGTCGCGGGCGGCTACTACTGGTTCCCGCTGCTGACCGGTCGCCGCATCGACCGTCGGTTCGCCAGCGCGCACTTCTGGTGTTCGATGGTCGGCGTGACGGTGACGTTCGGCGCGTTGCTCGCACTCGGCCTCGGCGGCCTCCCGCGCCGGATGGCGACCTATCCGCCACAGTTCGCCCCCCTGCAGGCGGTCGCCACCCTCGGGGCGTTCGTCCTCGGCGTCGGCCAGTTGCTGTTCGTCTGGGCCGTCGTGCGCGCTCTGCTCGTCGGCGACCCCGCGGGCGACGACCCCTGGGGCCTCCACGAACGTGGCATCGAGGCCCGCGAGTGGGGGGCCGAGTGACGGGCCGCGCGGCTCCCTCCGATCGCCATTCACAACTCCGCGATCGTCGCCAGTCGGCGACAATCGCGCCGCTCGCGGGTCGTTTCACTCCCCGCTCGCACTCTCGTGGTTCTCGCTCACTCGCTTGCGCTCGTTCACTCCGAACCACGCTGCTCCTCACGTCTGGTCAGGCCAGGACCGGGTTCGACTCCCGAACGTGACCTCGGCGGGCAACCGCCACCCACCGTGATGTCAGTGAACCACACCACACCGACAGCCGAATCGCAATCAGACACCACACCGTCCGTGCTCGCCCGGCTCACCGGGTTCCAGCGCGACCTGCTGTTCGTCGTCGCCAGCCTCGACGGCACCGTCCCGACGGGCGTCACCATCCAGGAGGAGCTCTCCGACCAGCGTGGCGACCGGGTCAACCACGGCCGCCTCTACGGCAACCTCCGGGACCTCGTGGACGCCGACCTCGTCGAGAAGCGCCCGGTCGACGGCCGGACGAACACCTACAGCGTCACCGACGAGGCTCGGGACGCGCTCCGCGCCCACTGCGAGTGGGAGGCCGTCTGCCTCGGCCGCGAGTGCAGCGCTGCGGACGGCGCGGACGACGAGAGCGAGACGTCGGCAGACGGCGGGGACGACACCACCGACCGGCGGAAGCGGTACTGACGATGTCCGCCTGCTGCTCCACCTGCCTCTGTCGCGACTGCACGTGCGGTGACTGCTCGCGGACGGACTGTCGTCACCGGGACGCCACCGACGACGGCGCGTCGACCCCACCAGGTGAGCCACCGTGTCGCGGTCCCGAGTAGATGTTCCTCGTCGACCTGCTCGTCGGGGGGCTCCTGAGCGCGTTTGTCACCGGCCCGGTCGTCTACGTCGGACTCGCGGTCCGGACCGGGACGGCCGTCACGTACGCGTACGCCGTCGGCGTGGCGCTGCTCGCGCTCCTGCTCGGCGGTCTGACGACGGCGCTCCTCGGCTGGCTACCGGTCGTCGGCGTCGTGCTGTCGCCGCTGGTCTGGTCGGGCACCGTCCGGGCGTTGACCCGCGCTCGCTGGCCGATGGCGCTGTTCGTCGGCTTCCTCGCGTGGACGCTCGCCTCGACGGCGTTCTTCGTCGTCTGAGTCGTGCCGTCGCTCGCACTCCCCGACATCACTCGAGTATCGTATCGCCGCTGACCACCCTCGAACCCACTCCACGAACCCACCAATGACACTCCAGACTGACGTCGCACTCGGACTGCTCCAGCTCGTCGCACTGTCCATCCCGCCGATCGCGGTGCTCATCAAGATGCTCCGCAGCGCGGACGACCTGCCGTGGAAGCTCCGCAAACTCAGCTTCGGCCTGGCCATCGCCAGCGTCCTCTCGTTCATCGGCACCGGTGCGGCCGCCGTGCTGTTCCTGATGGGGCAGGCCACCATCCCGACGACGCTGGTGCTCGCGATGGGACTCGCCGTGTTCGGTCTCGTCCCGTTCGCTCTGTTCACCGGCGTGCTCTACGTCGAACACAAGCGGTCGTTCGCCTGAGCGGCCGCCAGTCCGGTCGCGCGCCGACCGGGCAGCGAACTCAGGCCTCGCCGAAGACGGTCGCCACCGCGTCGAGGTGGTCTCTCGCGACGCGCCGACCCCGCTCCGTCGGCCGGTAGTGGTACGACCGCCCGTCGACCGGGACCCGCTCCATCGCGCCCCGCTGACGCAGCCGGTTCACGTTCTGGTACACCCGGCCGTGGCTCACCGCGTCGTAGCCCGCCCGTTCGAGCGCCTGCCGCAACGCGACGCCCGTCGTCGCACCCTCCTCCGCTTCCAGCGCCGCCGCGGCCTGGAGCACGTCTCGCTCGAACCCGCTCAGCGTCGTCCAGTTCAGTTCGGTCTCCGATGACATGGCCCGATAGTCGATACGCGTGGAGAAAACCGCGACCGGGTCCGTTCCGATAGTTCCGATACCGCATCGACGACGGTCTCGGCCCCGCTCCCGTTCGTCACCGCTCGATTCGGGCCGCTTCCGATACCGTTCCGGGACGGGTCCCCACCTCGGAGCGGGTCGACGAGTCCCAGAGCGAGTCGACAGTGGCCACGCACTGCGCGCCGACGAGCGCCGTCGACCACTGTCCGTCTCCCACGACGCCGACGTCCGCCGGACGACCCGTCCGGTCGGCGTCGACAGCATCCGTGGGAGACGTCGGCTCTACCCTGTCTCCGTCGGGGTCAGTCGTCCTCGCTCTCGGTGGGGACGTCGGTGGGTGCGCCACTGGCCCGCTTCACTGGACTGATTCCCTCGCCGTCGAGCTCCCCGAGGACGTCGGTGATGCGAGTCATGGTCTTCGCCTGACTGCGTCGGAGGGTCTTCGAGACGGCTGGTTTCGACACGTCGAAGCGGTCGGCGAGCGTGCCGAGCGTCTCGCCGCGCGGACTGTCGAAGTAGCCACCGTCGACGGCCGCCTCCAGCGTCTCGCGTTCGCGCGAGGAGAGGTCGCGACACCCCTCGATGAGCGTCATCGCCGCGCCGACGTTCTGGACGAACCCGCTCAGGTCGGTCAGGTCGACCGACTCCCGCGAGACGACGTCGTACTCGTTCTCCCGGTCGAGCAGCGACAGGGCCGTGTCGGCGTCGGTGTCGCGGTCGAACCCGACGTGCCACAGTTCGCGGCCGCCGGCGATGTGGAACGGTCCGGTGATGTAGCCGTCGTGGTCGCGGATGGTCGCCATCGCCGCCGTCTCGTCGATGGTCGTCCGGACGTGGGCGACGTCGCCCGTCCGCGAGAGGAGGTCGTAGTCGCGCAGGCCCCGGTGGTCGCGCAACACGCGCAACCCGGCGTCGAGTGCGGCGGGCGAGTCGCCCTCGACGACCATCCGCGTGTCGAGACGACTGTCGACGGGGTCGTACTCCCAGTGCGCCGCCGAGAACGCGACGTCGTGGGCATCGCTCGCCGCGATGAACGGGCAGTCGTACTGCTCCATGTCGAGGGTGACGTCGAGCATCGCCCTTGGGTCGTAGCCGTATCATCGGCCGGGGGAAAAAGTCTTTTCGCGGTGTGTCGGCCGCGCACCACGTCGCGGCGGTGGCTCCGGTCACCGCGACATCGTTCCACTGTCGGCGGTCAGGGGAGTTCCCGTAGGCGGTGAACCGGGGGACTCCGTCGAGCGAGACCGAAGGTGTCGGCCGCGCGAGAATAGCGACGCCCCTCCGTTTCGACTCGATGTTCGACGGTGTCTAATGGTGGATTAATCGTCTCCTCCCAGGATGCCACTCGACGGCCACCATTACTCTGCAGTGTTGCGGTTTAGTGGACTCTTACCGTGCTGATAGCTGCTCCATAATTCCGAAGCTCAGGACTTACATGATTTGGACAAAGTTTAAGAAGAAGTAAGTTTGAACTCCGGACATGTCGGGATCGCTCCGCTCGGTCGTTCCGGATTTCATCCGAAAGAGCTACGCCCGCAAGTTCGGGATCGTCCTACTGATACTAGGCATCTCCGTCGGACTTGTCGGTGTAGTCACGACCGCACAGATGCAGCAGCAGTTGAACACTGGTGCTGACGAACAGTACACAAGCTACGCCGCCAGCGAGGCACACAGTCTCGAAGCGTGGAACAGCAGGAACTCCGGGTTCGCACCCTCCATCGCACAGTCCGACGCTGTGCAGGACGGTGACGAAGTCGTCATCCAGCACTCACTGAACGGGTGGATGTCCCAGCTTCCGGAGGGGACCCACGGCATCCACTACGTCAACTACATCAGCAACGACGTCCGCGCGTCGACGAACGACGACTACGTGGACGAGTCGATGGGGGACATCGACGCGCCCTGGACCGACGACGGTCAGGTGTTCGCGGAGACCGCCTCCTACACCGGGTTCGGTGACGAGCAGTACGTCTCCGACCCGTACCTCGTGATGAACGGTGACCACGCGGTCCCGCTCGTCGCGTACGCGGCACCCATCGAGGGGCAGTCCAACTCGTTCATGATCGTCACGATTCGATTCGACAGCTACCAGTCGATTTCGGCCGGCGGCAACCAGTCCCAGTCCGACCTCGCGGTGGTCAGCGCGGACGGCAAGACCATCATGCGCTCTTCGAGTGAGCTCGGCGGCAGCTGGGTGCCGGGCAACCTCAACAGCGCCGAAGTCGAAGAACGAAGCCAGAGCGGCATCAACGCGACCGTCGGCAGCTCCGACGTCCCGGAGCCGTACCAGTCCGACAGCCTCGCCTTCTCCTCGTTCGAGGGTGAGTCGGGCCAGCTCGAGAGCCTCAAGCTGAACCCGCGCTCCGAGACCATCCGTATCGGTGAGGCTCCCGGTGCGTTCGGCGGGCTGCTCTCCAGTGGTGGGGAGATTCAGAGCTACGCCACGGTCGGCGACACGGGCTGGACCGTCGTCTCGACCACGCCGATGTCCGCCGCGTACTCGACGGACATCACGCAGTTCAGTCTGCTCGGTTCGGGTCTCGCAGTGCTGTTCATCGGTGTGTTCGGTGTCGTCCTCGGGACGACGTCCGCACGCTCCGTCAACCGCCTGCGCGGCAAGGCAGAGCAGATGGAGGAGGGTAACTTCGACGTCGACCTGTCCACCTCGCGCGTCGACGAGTACGGTCGTCTCTACCAGGGGTTCGCCTCGATGCGCGACCGTGTTCGGGAACAGATCGAACAGACCGAGGCCGCTCGCGCCGAGACGGAGGAGCTGAACACCCAGCTCGAACGGCGCGCGGACGAGTACAGCCAGGTCATGCAGGCGTGTGCAGAGGGTGACCTCACCCGCCGGATGGAACCCGCCGACGAGAGCCGTGCGATGGCCGACGTCGCGACGGAGTTCAACGACATGATCGACGAGATCGAGGCGACCGTCGACCGCCTGAAGGAGTTCAGCGGCGACGTGGCGACCTCGACCCAGCAGGTGGCGGCGAACGCGGAGATGATCTCCGAGGAGTCCGCCGACACCAGCGAGTCGCTCAACGACATCAGCGAGGACGCACGGAAACAGAGCGAGACGCTGCAGGAAGCGTCCGAGGACATGATCTCCCACCTGACGACCATCGAGGAGATCGCGGAGTCGTCCAACGACGTGGCGTCCATCGCACGCGAGACCGCGGAGACCGGCCGTGCCGGTCGTGAAGCGGCTCAGGACGCGATCACGTCCATGGAACAGATCGAGTCCCAGTCGACCGAGACGGTCGACGAGATGGAACGGCTCGAACAGGAAGTGGCCCAGGTCGACGAGCTCATCGAGTTCATCTCCGACGTCGCAGAGCAGACCAACATGCTCGCGCTGAACGCGAACATCGAGGCGTCGCGTGCGGGCGAGTCCGGCGAAGGGTTCGCCGTGGTCGCGAACGAGATCAAGAACCTGGCGGAGGAGACCCGTCAGACTGCGGGTGACATCGAGGACCGCCTCGAGCGCATCCGCGCCCAGACCGAACAGACGGTGGCGGAGGTCCGCGAGAACAGCGAACGTATCTCCGAGAACACCGGGTCCGTCGAGAACGCGGTCGACGCACTCGACGAGATTGCCGGGTACGCCCAGGAGACCAACGACGGTATCCAGGGCATCTCCGAGTCCACCGAAGAGCAGGCCGACTCGACCGAATCCATCGTGCGGACGGTGGACGAGGCGGCCTCGATCTCCGAGGAGACGACCGTCGAGTCCGAGTTCGTGGCGACGGCCGCGGAGACGCAGACGCAGGCGCTCCGGAACATGTCCGACGGTGCCGGTGACCTCGCGGAGCAGGCGACGCGCCTGAGCGACGCGCTGGACCGCTTCGAGACCGCCGACTCCGAGAGCGACGAGGTGTCGGTCGGCGACGCCGCGGACGCGGAGGACGCGGCCGACGCAGACGCGTCGGAAGTGGACGAGACCGAAGCCGCCGACGAGGCAGACGCTGCCTCCGAGGACGACCCGTCCGATCAGGACGCGGACGACGCGGTTCCTGCAGAACGGAGTGACTGAGATGCACGTCCAGAATCGTCGTTCGGTCGTCCACCGCGGGTGGTCAGCGTGAGCGAGGCCGAACAGGCCAGCCCGGCGGAGACCCGCGAGGTCGTCGAACTCGTCACCGTCGACGTCGGCCCGTCTCGATACGCGTTCGAGGTCGGTCGGGTCGCACAGGTGACGGACGTCCCGAACGTCACGCGACTGCCGCGGACGGTCGACCTCGTGAAAGGGCTCGCCAGCGTCGGCGGCGAGATGGTCTGCGTGCTCGACATGCGCACGGCCTTCGACCTGCCGCCGAGCGACGAGGACGGAAAGCTCCTGGTGCTCAAACGCGAGCACGAGGAGGCACAGCGTATCGGCGTCGTCATCGACGCCATCAGCGACATCGAACGGTTCCCGGTCGACGCGATAGAGCGACCGGAGGAACGACCGAGCGCCGTCGCCGGGCCGTGGGTCACGGCCGTGGTCGGTGCGGAGACAACTGCGGACGATGACGTTGCAGTCCTCGGCGTCGAGCGATTGGCAGCGAGCATCGACATCGAACAAGAGACTACGACACAATGAGCAGCAACACCATCGGCATCCTCATCGTCGACGACTCCGACTACATGCGGAGTCGCCTGAAGAACGTCCTCGACGACACGCGGTACTACATCGTCGACGAAGCACCCAACGGCGCGTGGGCGGTTCAGAAGTACAAGGAACACGCCGACGAGATCGACGTCATCCTCATGGACATCGTCATGCGGAAGGCGAACGGCGTCAAGGCGACGGCCGCCATCAAGCACATCGACCCGGACGCGCGCGTCCTGATGTGCACGTCGGTCGGCCAGCGCAAGAAGATGAAGCTCGCGGCCCGCGCGGGTGCGGACGGCTACGTCACGAAACCGTTCGACGACGACGACATCATCGAGGCAATCGACGGCGTCCTAGCATGAGTTACACCACGAGCATCGCTGTCGACCACCGCGGACGGGAGGAGCGCCGCGTATGACGGTCAGCGATGAGTTCGTCCGTGAGAGCACGTCCCAGCTCCGGGCGCTGAGCGACGGGCTCATCGCCATCGAACAGGCGCCCGAGGACGCGGCGGCGCTCGACGAAGCGTTCCGTACCGCTCACAGCCTGAAGGGTAACTGTGCGATGGCGGGCCTCGACGAAGCGAGCGCGGTCGCGCACGCGGTCGAGGACGTTCTCAGTGCGGTTCGAACCGGCGAGGCGCTCCCCGAACCGGACCTCATCGACGCGGCGCTGGACGGGACCGACACCATCGACGACCTGATCGCCGCCGCCAAGCAGGGCGAGACGGACGACGTCGACTACGAGGCGACCGTCGAGACGGTCCGCGAGACGCTCGCGGCCCGCAAGGAGGCGGACGCGGACGCGGCGCCGGTCGCTCGAGAACCGGTCGAGGAGTCGACCGACGATGACGACGCCGACCCGCCGGCCGACCTGGATTCGGACGTGCTCGACGCGCTCGACACCGCAGCCGAGTACGACGACCTCGACGAACTCCTCGCAGCGATGGACGAGGACACGGGTCTCGACGAGATTCCCGACCTCCCCGAGGCGAAGTCGCTCGGAAAGGGAGCCGACGCGGCACCGGCCGACGAGCCGGACGTCGCCCCCGAGGCGAACTCCGCCGTCGAGAGCGACCTGTCGTCGAGTGACGAGGAGTCACCTGACGAGGAATCGTTCGACGGTTCGGGTCCGTTCGCGGACCCGCCCCCGGCCGAGACTCACTCCTCCGTCGAGAGCGGCTTCGACGGCTCCGGTCCGTTCGCGGAACCGGAGGACGACGAGGAGGACGAGGACGAATCCGCGCGCGCTGGTACTGCGTCCGACGAGGACGACGACCCGTTCGCGTCGGTGCAGGCCGAGATAGCCGCCGAGGAGGCGGGCGACCTCGAGGAGCTCCAGGACGACATCGACGCGGTGACGTTCGGCGAGTTCGACGAGGACGACGACCTCTCCATCGACGAACTCATCGAAGGAGCCGAGACGCACGGAGACGACGTCGAGACTGCCGACTCCACGGACACCACCGAGTCGGAGTCGACCGTCGACACCGAGGACGCCACGGCGGCTCCCGAGGTCGACGACGGTGGCTTCCGGTTCGGCGAGGACCGCGGCGAGGCGACCGACGAGATGGACCTCGTCGACGCCGAGGAGCCTGCGGTCGAGGCGTCCGCGGCGACGGACGACGTCGACGACGGCTTCGGAACGCCGTTCGGAACGTCGGACGACGCCGAGGCGTCGCCGGAACCGACGAGCGGCTTCGACGGCTCCGGTCCGTTCGCTGACGCGGAGACCGACGACGAACCCGAACCCGCGACGGCGTCCACCGGTGCTGCGACCGACGAGGACGACGACCTGTTCGCGTCGGTGCAGGCCGAAGTGGCCACCGAGGAGGCAGCAGACCTCGAGGAGCTCCAGAACGACATCGACGCGGTGACGTTCGGCGAGTTCGACGAGGACGACGACCTCTCCATCAGCGAACTCATCGAGACCGAACCGGAGTCCGATGCGGAGACGTCGACTCGGCCCGATACCGCCACGGAAGACGTCGCCACGGAGGCGACCGTCGAGGAGGCCGTCACCGACGAGGAACCCGTCGCCGAGACGGCCGCCGAACCGTCGGTGCCGGTCGTACCGGACGACCTGTCCGCGGCCATCGTCGCCGTGGAGGGACCGGAACCGACCGTGCCCTCGGTCGCACCGGACGTTCCCGCGCACCCGGACGACCTCACGCCCGCCATCACGGCGGCGACGGAGTCGGTCGAGGTGCCCGACGTGCCGACCGAGTCGGCCGAGTCGACCGGCGACACGACCGACCAGGCGGCGACCGAGGACGTGGTCGACGCCGACGCGGCACCGGTCGACTACGAGGCGCTGGCCTGGGGCGAACTCCAGAGCCACGCCGCCGAGCGGTCGGTCTACAGACCCGGTATGACTCGGGCAGCGGTGGAAGCCGCGCTCGCGGCGCTCGACGACGGGTCCGACGTGGAGGCCGCCATCTCGGTGGCAGCCCACGTCGACGCCGAGGCGGCAGACGCCGCCGAGGACTCCGAGAACTCCGTCCCGGTAGACGAGTCGACTACCGACGACGCGGACCGGGCCACGGACGACCAGGCGTCGGTCGAGGACGCTCCGAGCACCCCCGAGGTGCCGGAGGTACCGACCGACCTCACGTCGGCGGTCACGGCCGCCGACGGCCCGGTCGACGTCCCCGACGTTCCGACCGACGCCCCCGCCGCCCCGCAAGTTCCGGACGACCTTCGGCCCGCGGTGGCTGCAGCGAGCGGCGACGTCGACGTTCCCGACGTTCCCGGCGAGGGCGACCTCGCTGAAGAGCCAGTAGACGAAGTGGCCGAGGAGCCAGCGGACGACCTCGCCGAGGTCGAGGTGCCGGACGATTCGGGTCTCGACACGGACGTCGAGGACCTGCTCGCCGACACCGAGGTCGACGACCTCTCCGAGGCGAAGATCGAGGAGGACGAACCGGAACCCGACGAGGAGATCGACGCACTGCTCGAGTCCTCCTTCGAGGAGCGAGAGACGGACGTCGAGTTCGCCCGCGACACCGCGACGGAGGCGTTCGAGAGCCGGTTCGGGGACATGTTCGGCGCGGAGGACGCGGTCGTCACCCAGATGGTCACGTCGCTCGCCGAGAGTTCCCGCGCGGACCTGTTCGCGGACCCGGCCGACGAGCGCGAGTCCGTGGCGGACGACCGCGTCCAGTCCATCACCGTGGACGTCGAGAACGCCGAGGCGCTGCTGTCGATGGTCGAGGAACTGACGGCGACGCGGTTCCGCCTGGAGTCGGCGCTCGAAGGCGCTCGCTCCGAGGAGACGGTCGACGCCCTCTCGGGGCTCCAGTCGGTCACCGCGAACCTGCGCGGGACGGTGATGAACCTGCGCCTGATGCCGTTCGAGACGGCCACTCGAGACCTCCAGCGCCTGGTGCGTGACACCGCCCGCGCCCAGGACAAGCGCGTCTCGCTCGACGTGAGCGGTCGCGAGGTCGGTCTCGACCGGTCGGTCATCGACAGCATCGGCGCACCGCTGGTCCACATCGTCCGGAACGCGGTCGACCACGGTATCGAGCCGCCGGAGGCTCGCGAAGCGGTCGGCAAGGACCCCCAGGGGTCGGTCGAGGTGCGTGCGGAGCGCGCCCGCGACGGTGTCGTCATCGAGATCGAGGACGACGGCCGCGGCATCGACGTCAACGCCGTGCGCCAGCGCGTCGTCGACAACGACATGCTGTCGGCCGAGGAGGCCGCCGACCTCTCTCCGGAGGAGCTGTATCCCTACGTGTTCGAGCCCGGCTTCTCGACCGCGGAGGAGGTCACCGACGTGAGCGGCCGTGGGGTCGGGATGGACGTGGTCGACCGCGTCACCTCCGACCTCGGCGGCAGCGTCACCGTCGAGAGCACCCCCGGCGAGGGGACCACGGTCCGCCTCCGGCTGCCCATCACGGTGGCGGTCGCGGAGGTCATGTTCGTCCAGTCGGGCGACGAGCGCTACGGCATCCCGATGACCGCAGTCGCGGAAGTCGAGGACCCGTCCGTAGTCGCCACCGACGAGGGCGAACGGCACGTCGTCGCCGGTACCGTGGGCGAGCGCGTGCCCGCTGGCACGGATAGCGTGCCTGCCGGCACGGACAGTGCGTCCGCAGATTCGGACGGCGAGTCCGCCGACGCGGACGCACGACTCCCGCTCGTTCGCCTCGCGGAGGCGTTCGACACGCCCGGCACGCACGACGAGACCGGCGTGGCGGTCCGTCTCCGTCCGGAGACGCGGCAGGCAGCACTGTACTGTGATCGGGTCGTGGAGACCCGTGAGGTCGTCATCCGCCCGTTCGAGGGCGCGCTCGGCGAGGTGCCGGGTCTCAGCGGCGCGACGCTGCTGGGTGACGGTGAACTGGTCAACATCATCGACGTAGCAACGATATGAGTAAAACGAGTAATCCCAGCCGAAGCGCACCAGGCCACCAGATCGACGTCGAGTCGCTGGCGGTCCTCAACCGCCTCGGCGACATCGGCATCGGTGGTATCGAACAGCGCCTCCAGCGCTTGAAGAACGACGCGAACGTCACCTCCGAGCAGGTCGCACACGGGTTCGCCCGCCAGGATCTGCTCGACGTGACGTTCTCGGGGAAAGAACGCGTCGGCGTCCGGATGCGCCTCCCCGGTGCACCGTTCGGGGACGCCCTCGTGCTGTTCCCGATGACGAGCGCGAACAACGCCGCTCGCCTCATGCTGGAGGACGTCATCGAGGAGGGCGAGGCGCCCTCGCACAAGATGGCCCGGAGCGCTATCACCGAACTCGGCGGTATGATCGCCGCCGGGTTCGTCGACGCGTGGGCGGACACCTTCGAACAGGAGATCGACCTCGGCGCGCCCTCGCCGGTCCAGGCGACCGAGCAGGCGCTGGTCAGCAAGGTGCTCGAAGAGGGCGACGACCTCGGGCTGTACGTCTCGTCGGCGGTACGACTCCCGGCGTACGACATCAGCCTCGACGTCCTCCTGTTCCCGAAGAACGCGGTGTTGATCCAGATCCTCGAACGCATCGACGTCCAGCGAGTCCGACCATGATGCTGGACGTGGAGGCGCTGGGGACCTTCTACGAGATGGCTCGTGAAGGCGCGGAGCTCGCCGCCGGCCGACTGACGCCGATGACGGAGATCCAGACCCGCGTCGGTGTGACGCGCCTCGACTTCACGACCGGTCCGGCCATCCGCGCCGAACTGGACGACGGCGTGCGGAAGGTCGGCATCCACGTCGAACTGTCGGGCGGCGTCGAAGGGACGTCGCTCCTGCTGTTCGACGAGGAGAGCGCCCGCGAGGTCGCGGCGACGCTCACCGAGGGGATGGAGCAGAACCTGACCCAGAGCGCGGTCGCCGAAGTGAGCCAGATCATGAACAGCGGGTTCGTCGACGGCTGGGCGGACGTCCTCCAGACGGAGATCGACGTCTCGGCCCCCGAGTACGTCGACGGGCGGACGCCCGACGCGTTCCTCGACGCCGACGACATCGCGCCGGAGAACGAACTGGCGCTGGTGTTCCGCAGCCAGATCGAGGCCGTCGGGACCGAGTTCGCGTTCAAACACTACTTCATGCCCGAACGCGACTCCGTCGAGGAGCTGTTCGAGCGCCGGAAGTCCGGCTACTCGCTGGAGTACGAGAAGCTCGTCGGCTTCGACCGGATGGCCCACCGCGGTGCGGAGACCGTCGCGGAGAACCTGACGAAGATGACCGGTATCGACATGGACGTCGACATCCGGCGCATCAACTTCGTCTCGCTCGACGCCATCCCGGAGGACATCCCGGCGGAACCGCAGGTCAGCGTCGCGTTCAGCTTCGACGGCCTGCCGTCGGGCTACCTGCTGTTCCTGTTCAGCGAGCGCTCGGCCAATCAGCTCGTCGAGGCGACGGTCGGCGAGTCGTCCGACGGTGCGGGACTCAGTCCGATGGGGCAGGACGCGGTCCAGGAGCTGTCGAACATCATGGCGTCGGGGATGCTCGACGGGTGGGCGAACCTGCTCGAGACGACTATCGACCACTCGACGCCGACGTTCGCCCACGACATGGGCGCGGCCGTCGTCGACCCCCTCATCGTCGGCCTCTCCGAGGGCCAGGAGTTCGCGTTCGTCTTCGACACGCGACTGAAGGCCGTCGACACCGAGTTCGACCTCGACATCTACGCGATTCCGGACGAGACGGACCTCGAACGGGCGCTCGAACGGCTCGACGTGACCGACGTCGAGACGGTCGAGGTGCAGGCGGAGTTCGCCGCCGCCCAGGGCGGCCCGAACTCGGACGACCTGCAGGAGATCGGCGAGATCGAGGAGGTGGACCTGTGAAGACGTACTCGTCGAGTGCCGAGGAGGCTCCCGGCCCCGACCGCATCCTCGTCGGCGTCTCGAACTACGTCGTCGGGGAGAGCGAACAGACGCTCGTCGCCTACGGTCTGGGGGCGTGTGTCTCGGTCGTCCTCTACGACGAGTCGGAGGGCGTCGGCGGGTTGACCCACGCGATGCTGCCGAACCAGCCGGCGGACAGCGGGAACCCCGGAAAGTACGTCGACGCGGCAGTCGAGGCGCTCCTGCGCGACATGATCGCCGCGGGCTCCGGTCTCGGCGATATCGAGGCGTACGTCGTCGGCGGGGCGACCATCTTCGAACTCCGCGACCTCGCCACCGGGGCGGGCGAACGGAACGTCGAGGCGGCCCGCGACCAGCTCGACTCGCTCGACGTACCGGTCGTCGCCGAGGCGGTCGGCGGTGACGTCGGTCGGACGGTCGAACTAGACCTGACGACCGGCCGCGTCACCGTCTCCACCGCGGACGGCGAGACGGAGGAGCTGTAGCGCGAGATGGGGGGCGACGGACGCGTCTACACCGTCACCAGCGCGAAGGGGGGCGTCGGGAAGTCGACGACGGCGGCCAACCTCGCCGCCATGTTCGGCGCCAGCGACCGCACAGCGGTCGTCGTCGACGCGGACCTCGCGACGCCGTCGCTCACCTCACATCTCGGCAGTTCCGCTACTCCATCGATACACGACGTCCTCGCCGACGAGGCCGACGTGCTCGACGCCGTCGTCGAGCACGCTGGCTTCGACGTCCTCCCCGGAACGCCCGGCGCAGCGGCGTTCGCGGGCGTCGACATCGCTCGTCTTCGACCGGCCGTCGGGACGCTCCGCGAGGAGTACGACGTCGTCGTCGTCGACGGCGGGCCGGGGTTGAGCCACGACACGCTCCTGCCGATGGAGCTAGCCGACCGCGTACTGCTGGCGACGACGCCCGACGAGGCGTCGGTCGACGCAGCGGCCACGACCGCGGAGGTCGCTGACCGCGTCGACGCCTCCGTCCAGGGCTGTGTCGTCACGAAGGTCAGCGACCGCGACGAGTTACAGGCCGTCAGACAGGGGCTCGACGTCCCCATCGCGGCGGCGATTCCCCGCGACTCGGCCGTCCCGCGCAGTCAGACGCTCGGCAAACCGGTCGTCCTCGCAGCACCGTCGGCCCCGTCCGCGAAGGCGTACTGGAACCTCGCCGGGCGACAACCGGACGTAGGGCGCGAGTAGCCGACCGTCGACCGACCGCCAGACTGCGGGCGGTTCTTCGGTACCGAACTGGTCCGGGTGTGGGAACGTGTCGCTCTCCTGCACAACCGTTTTTGCCGTTCCTCGGTAACTATAGCCAACCCAGCGCGCCGCGGGCGCGCGAGGCATCATCATGGCAGACAAACCGCACCAGAATCTGGCCGTCATCGGCCACGTGGACCACGGGAAGAGCACGCTCGTCGGTCGCCTGCTGTTCGAGACGGGGAACGTCCCCGAGCACGTCATCGAGCAGTACCGCGAGGAGGCCGAGGAGAAGGGGAAGGGCGGGTTCGAGTTCGCCTACGTCATGGACAACCTCGCCGAGGAGCGCGAGCGCGGGGTCACCATCGACATCGCCCACCAGCGCTTCGACACGGACGAGTACTACTTCACCATCGTCGACACGCCGGGTCACCGCGACTTCGTGAAGAACATGATTACGGGCGCGTCCCAGGCCGACCACGCGGTACTGGTGGTCGCCGCGGACGACGGCGTCGCGCCCCAGACCCGCGAGCACGTCTTCCTGGCGCGGACGCTCGGCATCGGCGAACTTATCGTCGCCATCAACAAGATGGACCTCGTCGACTACAGCCAGGACACCTACGACGAGGTGAAGGCCGACGTCCAGAACCTGCTCAAACAGGTCCGATTCCGCTCGGAGGACGCGAGCTTCATCCCGTGTTCGGCGTTCGAGGGCGACAACATCGCCGAGCGCACGGGCAACATGGAGTGGTACGACGGCCCCATCGTGCTGGAGGCGCTCAACGACCTCCCCGAACCGCAACCGCCGACGGACGCGCCGCTCCGGCTGCCGATTCAGGACGTCTACACCATCTCGGGCATCGGGACGGTCCCGGTCGGCCGCGTCGAGACGGGGATGTTGAACGTCGGTGACAACGTCTCGTTCCAGCCCAGCGACGTCTCGGGGGAGGTCAAGACCATCGAGATGCACCACGAGGAGGTGCCGGAGGCCGGTCCCGGTGACAACGTCGGGTTCAACGTGCGCGGCATCGGCAAGGACGACATCCGCCGCGGCGACGTCTGCGGTCCCGCGGACGACCCGCCCAGCGTGGCGGAGACGTTCCAGGCGCAGATCGTCGTCATGCAGCACCCGAGCGTCATCACCGCTGGCTACACGCCGGTCATCCACGCCCACACGGCGCAGGTCGCCTGCACGTTCGAGTCGCTCGACCAGAAGATCGACCCGGCGTCGGGCGAGGTCGACGAGGAGAACCCCGACTTCATCAAGTCCGGCGACGCGGCCATCGTGACGCTGCGACCGCAGAAGCCGCTCAGCATCGAGCCGTCCGGGGAGATCGCCGAACTCGGGAGCTTCGCCATCCGCGACATGGGCCAGACCATCGCCGCAGGCAAGGTCCTGAGCGTCGACGAGCGCTGAGGAGACATTCCGTTTTCCGGACCGTTCGACGACGGTTGAGTGGTGACGCTGCCTCTGACTGCCGTTCATGGTGGGTTGGCGGGTGCAAGCACCATCTCGAAATAGTATCAAATATCCGGTAAGTTCCGCGGGTTCGCGCGGCTTCTTGTCGGTCACGGACCTCCGTTCCGACGAGACGAACCATGTTCTACCACGAAGACACGCTCCAGTACGAGGTCGAGGTCGAGGAACCGGACCCGCAGTTCGCGAAGATGCTCCAGCAGGCGGTCGGCGGGGCCGAGGGAGAGATGCGCGTCGCACTCCAGTACATGTTCCAGGCGTTCGCCGTCCCCCGTGAGCACGAGGAGTACCGAACGCTCCTGATGGAGACGGCCGTCGAGGAACTGGGCCACATCGAGATGCTGGCGACGGCCATCACGAAGAACCTCGAGGGCGCGCCCGAGGAGGCCCGCGAGGCCGCCCGCGAGGACGCCGTCATCGACGCGATGATGAGCCACGGCCAGCCCCGACAGGCGCTGTCGTCGGGACTCCACGCGATGCCCGTCGACAGCAACGGCGTCCCGTTCACGGGCAACTACATCGTCGCCAGCGGCAACCTCGCGGCGGACATGTACGCCAACATCATGGCCGAGTCGACGGGCCGACTGCTCGCGACGCGACTGTACGAGATGACCGACGACCCCGGCATGGAGGACATGCTGTCGTACATGATCGCTCGCGACACGATGCACCAGAACCAGTGGCACGCGGCGGTCGACTCGCTGGGCGAGCACCTGCCCGTCCCGGCGAGCTTCCCGCAGGAGAAGGAGAACCAGGACTACAGCTACACGTTCATGTCCACGTTCGACGAGGAGCGACCCGACCCGGAGACGCCCTGGACCCAGGGCGAGTCACCGGACGGGAAGGGGCGCTTCGACTACGGCCGCCAGCCCGGCAACGGCTTCGCGGACGTCGAGGCGATGATCGAGGAGATGCACAACGAGGTCAACTGAGGGCCTGGGAGGGTCGTCCAGTCGTCGAAACGGCAGTTCTCCGTCGTTCAGAGCACTCGCCGCGAGAGCAGCAGGATGCCCACCACGAGCAGTCCGATGCCCCAGTACAGCGAGTCGTAAGGCATTGCGATGAGCGCGATCGTGACGATTCCGGAGGTGAGCAGCGACCAGCCGAGCGTGTCGGTGAGTCCAGACATGGTAGACGGGACGCTCTCCTGACGGGTTAGTGTGTGGCCTGCCGCTCGTCACTGGTCGCGAGAAGAGGACGGTCGTCGGTTCGAGTGACCTACCGGACTACGTCGACGCCGACTCGCTGTCGTTCGTCGGGAGCGAGACGGTCAGTTCGTGCTGACCGGGTCCGAACGTCCCGCTCGCGGCGTCGACGAGCACCTGCTCGCTGGCGGTCGCGCGACTCCACTCGGAGCCGGGCTTCTCGTAGCTGGCGAGCGTCAGGTCGAGGGCACAGCCCTCCTCGACGGTGAACTGGACGGTCACGCTGTCTTCGGTGACGTCGACCGAGTCCACGGCGACGCAGGCGGCGGTGTCGTCGGCTATCGTCGAGGGACTCCCGGACCGCTCGACGGCCGTCTCGTCGCTCCCGTGCAGGAAGTGAATCAGGCGCGACTGGTCGCTGTAGAACCCGTCACCGGCGGGAGCACCGAACTGCTCGATGGCCGGCCCCTCGACGAAGTCGACCTGATAGTACGCGGATTCGGGTTCCGGTTCGACCGGTGCGTCGTCGCCGCTCACCGGGTCGAAGCGGACGTTCGAGACGCCGGGCGTCTCGCCCTCGGAGACGGCGTCACCGGACCCGTTCGCCAGCGCCCCCGTCACCGGGTCGGCGAACGGCGCGTCGCTGTCGTTGGCGGGCGCACTCGACGGGCCGGAGGCGTCGCCCCAGTCGTTGTTCCGGGCGTCGAGGACCGCGTCGCCCGATTCGTAGACCGTGACGCCGTACTCGGCGTTCCCGTCGATGAGGTTCCCGCGCAGTTGCATGTCGTCGTTGACGTACCCTGCCGCGACCCCGACGCCGTTGTCGGTGATTGTGTTGTTCTCTACGAGGAGGTCACCGAGCATCGTCGACGGTGCGGCGATGCTGATGCCGACGCCGTTGTCGTGGACGTCGTTCCCGACGATGTGGCCCGACGAGAGGAACTCGATCCCTGCCGAGGCGTTCGTCACGACGTTGTTCCGGACGGTGATGCCGCTGACACCCTCGGACGTGCTGATGCCATCCTTCCCGCCAGCGTCGATGACGTTCCCGGCGACGAGGATGTCGTCGCTATCGCCCGGCGTCGACTGGATGTCCACGACGCCGTAACTGCGCGACTGCTCCATCTCGAACACGTTGTCGACGATGCGAGCACCGACGATGGACTCGAGGATACGGACGCCCTGCGTACCGTCGAACGTGTTGTTCGCGATGTGGATGTCGCGCGAGTCCTCGTCGACGTAGAATCCGCCACCGCCGAGACGACTGTCGACGACTGTGACGTTTCGGAAGAACAGCCCCCGTATCCCGTCGTCGAGGTCGACCGACGAGAGCGACAGGTCGCGGACGCCCCGGACCGTAATCACGTGCTCGGCGTGCAGGTCACGAAGGTCGACGTCGGCGACGCTCGACTCACCCAGTGAGTCACCCCCGACGTCGACGGTCCCGTCGACCGTGTGACCAGCACCGTCGATGGAGACGTTGTCGGTCCCGATTATCAGACAGGGACTCCCGTCGGTCGTCGGGCCGATGTCGTCCCCGAGGACGTACTCGCCCGGATTCGTGATGACGGTACACTCCGTTATCGTCGTCGCCTGGGCGCTGGTCGAGGCGGCCGACGGCTGGACGGTTCCGGCGACGCCACCCGTGGCGACGACGACGACGAGCAGGCAGGCGAGAAGAGCGGCGCGTGTGGGCATAGTACGCACTACTCCTCGACCTGTCGAACCTTCGTTAGTTCCTGACGCTCTCTCGGTAATTGTCTCCTATTCGGAACGGTTCGACGGGACGATCCACCCGACGTCATCGTCGGGAGCGGCGTCGCCTAACACCGCCACCCCCGGTCGGTGTGGTTCAGACGCTCACAGCCGTCGCCCGTGACGACGACGAGGTCCTCGATGCGGACGCCGAACTCGCCGGGGAGGTAGACGCCGGGTTCGACGGAGAACACCATCCCCGGTTCGAGTTCGCGGTCGTTGCCGGCCACGACGTACGGTTCCTCGTGGACGTCGAGGCCGACGCCGTGACCCGTCCGGTGGACGAACTGCTCGCCGTAGCCCGCGTCCTCGATGACCTCACGGGCCGTCGCGTTGACGGCCTCGCAGGTGACCCCCGGCGCGACGGCGTCGACGGCCGCCTGCTGCGCCTCCCGAACCACCTCGTGGACCGCCTCGAACCCCTCGGGCGGGTCACCGGCGAAGACGACCGTCCGTGTCTGGTCGCTCGGGTAGTGGTCGAGGTAGGCTCCGAAGTCGAGGACGACGGGGTCGCCGCGCTCGATTCGCCGGTCGCCGTGGGTGTGGTGGGGCATCGCGCCGTTCGGTCCCGAGGCCGTGTGGACCTCGAAGGAGACCTCCTCGCCGCCCGCGTCCACCAGGGCGCGTTCGACGGTCCGAGCCAGTTCGCGTTCGGTCGTGCCGACGGCGTCTGCACCGAGCGCTCGCACCTCCTCGACGGCCGCGTCGGCCACCGCGCCCGCCCGCCGGAGCGCGTCGAGTTCGGCCTCGTCCTTCCGGACTCGGAGCGGTGCGAGCACCTCGCTGGCGAGGCCCGTCTCGGCGTCGTGGACCGCCGCGAGGTCCTGCGTGAACCGGGCGTGCATCGTGTCGTCGACGAGCAGTCGGTCGCCTAGGTCGAGGTCCGCGACGACGCTCGCGAGCTGCTCGCGCGGGTCCTCGTCGTCGTCCCACGTCCGCACGTCCGCGACCCACGACGTCTCGCGGACCTGCTCGCCGTAGAGGGACGGGACGAGGAACGTCGGGTCGCCGTCCCGAGGGACGAACAGCAGCAGGTGGCGCTCGCCGGGGTGTTCGGCGAACCCGCTCAGGTAGAACAGGTTGTGGCTGGGGAACAGCACGAGGTCCGCGTCGGCGTCGCGGAGGCGCTCCTGGGCGCGTCGGGTGCGCTCCTCGAAGACGGTGGTCATGTCGTGCGGTTCCGCGGGATAGCGGTTAAGTCGTGCGGACGTCGCCCTCTCGCGGCGGTCGACGCGATGGTCCGGTTCAGTTCTCGCCGACGCGTCGGCGGCGGTCCTCGGTCACGTCCTGCAACTGGACCCGGCCGTCGGGGACGCGCATCGCTATCAGCAGTTCCCGGTCGGGGTCCTCGGGGTCCTCCTTGTCGACGGCGTAGCCGAGGTAGGTGCAGTCGTCGCGGGTGAATTCGACGACGGAGTAGCCCCAGCGGTGGGCGTTGAGGTACTCCAGATGTGGGTTCATCAGGTCGGAGAGTCCGGTCAGTATCGGTTCGGTGAGGCGGGCGCGGAGGCCACGCGAGAGCCCGAGCGCCTCGGCGACGTTGAGGCTGGTCGTCGGCGGGGCCATGAACTCGACGCCGAGGCGTTCGCCGGGGTCGTCGCCGAGGACGGCGTACTCGGTCTGTTTGTACCCCGCGAGGAAGGCGTGCATGTCGCCGGTGAGCGTCACGAGGTTCCGCGGCGGGTCGGCCGCGATGGCCCGGCTGACGGCCCGTCGCTCGCGGGTGTAGCCGTCCCAGCCACCCTGGACCGGGAACAGCGACGCCCGGCCGAAGCCCAACCGGTACGGGATGGTGAGCACCTCGTCGGCCCACACCGACCACCGGGCGGTGTCGTCGGTGAGTCGGTCGACCAGCCACTCGCGCTGTGGGCCGCCGAGCATCGTCCGGTCGGCCGGTTCCTGCTCGGGGTCGATAGCGCCGCGTGTCGGCAGCGTCTCGCGGGGCGGCGAGCGGTAGAGGCGCTCGTCGGTGAGCGTCAGGTCGACGAGGTCTCCGAACTGCAGCGACCGCCAGAGCTGGAACCGCTCGTGGAGGTGGTCGGCGTCGGGGTCGTACTGGAGGCGGGCGGGCATGTACTCCCACCAGGCGTGGAGGGCGTCGGCGACGAGGTTCGTCATGAACTCGGGGTCGTCGCCCCTCGGGTGGTCGCCGGCCGGAGCGCCCGTCTCGGGGTCCCAGTGGACGTCGTTGACGAGTTCGTGGTCGTCCCACGCCGGGACGAACGTGTGGCGCTCCTGCAACCGCTGGAGGTGTTCGTCCTCGCGGTAGGCCCGGTAGATCGCGCGGTAGTCCGTCAGGTCCCGGACCCGGTCGGTCCCGTTCGGGAGCGAGAGGTCCCGGTCGGGGTACTCGCGACTCCCGAGGCCCGTGAAGCAGTCCGTGCAGGACTCGTAGACGAAGTCGCCGACGTGGAGGACGAAGTCGACGTCCTCCTCGGCGACGTGCGAGAGCGCGCCGTAGTAGCCGAGGACGTAGTTCTGACAGGCCAGCACGGCGAGACGGAGCGAGTCGAGCGAGGCGTCGGGGGCGGGGAGCGTCCGACAGCGCCCGGTCCGGGAGGCGACGCCGTCGTGGACGAAGCGGTAGTGGTAGCGGGAGTCGGGGTCGAGGTGACCGTCGAGGTCGATCTTCAGCGTGTGGTCGTGGGTCGCGACGCGGTCGGCGTCGTCGACGACGCCCCGGTAGACGACGTCGTCGAAGTCGGGGTCGTGGGCCACTTCGACGCCCACCCCGACCTCCGGGTCGAACGCGTCGGGTGCGAGGCGGGTCCAGAGGATGACGCCCGTCGGCGTCGGGCCGCCGCTGGCGACGGACTGGGGGAACACGTCGTCCGCATCGGCGTCGTCGGCGACGAAGGGGTGGTCGACGGTCGTCGCCGACTCGGCGAACGCGAGGTCGTCGCCAGCGAGCATCGAGGCGAGTCGGTCGTGGCTCGCGTCCGCCCCGCGACCCCCGTTCGCGTCCATTGACTGCCTCTATCGACCGGACAGACGAACACCTTACGATGCGCGGCCCGACCGAAATCGTGTGATGTGATATTGTTCACCGTGGTAGTCGATGACTGTATCCGTTGACTTTATGTTCCTGTTGTCCTGCAGGTCGGGTATGCCTCAGGGGACCGGAGCATTTCCACCGAGTGTGGCCGTTATCGAAGCGGTGGCCACGAGGGAAGAGATCGAACCGATGGACCTGGAACCACCGCTCAACGACGTCATCGACCCGGACGCGCTCGACGCGCTCTGCCGTGGTGAGTCGATGAACGGGTTCGTCGTGTTCTCGTACTGCGGGTACACGGTGACCGTCGACGCCGACGGGAGTATCGAGGTCGAGGAGCAGCCGTTCGACGCCGCGACGACCCGACAGTCGTCGCCGACGGCCGTCTCGGAGTAACGCCTTCTGGGGGAGACGCTTCATCGCGGAGAACACACCGACGAGCGTGCGGTGCGGCGCACGAAGTGCGCCGCGCGGATGGAGGGCCGAAGCGCACGCGGTCAGGGGGGCCGCGGCGTCCACACTCACTCGCTGGGAGTGACTGACTTCGCCGCGCGGCGTGCGAGCGAACTCGCACTGTCGGCGACGCCCTCGTAGCGTGCCGACTCGGTTCCGTCGACGGTGCGGACCGTGGTCCGCGCCGCCGACGGCCGCCTCGTGGCGGGGTGCCCGGTGTCGGGCACCGAGTGAATCATCCGTCCAACCTGTATTCAATACTATCTCATTAGTAACGCAACGAAGGATAGTACGAGTACTCTCGATACTCCCGAAACTATCGATACTATCGATAGTACTGTCACCCACGCCGAGGGCAGCGTTCCCGAGAAACGAGCGCTCAGAGCTTGTGTCTGAACGCTCGGAGCGCGTCGTGGCCGGTGTCGGTCAGCGTCACCTGCTTGCGCCGCCCGACCTGTTCGACGTCGATGTAGCCGTCCTCGACGAGCGGTTCGACGACGTTGGCGTTCAGCAGCGCGAACTTCGCCTTGTCGTTGGCCGGTTCGTTCTCCGCGATGAACGACAGTTCGGCCGCCTCGGCGTACTCGATGAGGTCCTTCTTCTTGGCCGTCCGCTGGTCGGTGTTGGTCTCCGCGAGGAACTCCATCGTCGCCACCTGGTCGCGCGTCGGTGCCTCGATGGGGTAGGAGGGGAGCACCTCGTCGCCCGCGTAGCCGTAGCTCTGGCGCTCCTCCCGGTCGGCGTGGGCGTACCCCTCGGGGTGGACGTAGTACGGCGTCGCGTCCGTGCACATGCAGGCGATGGCCGCGCCGACCGCCGACAGCTTCGACCCGCTGGAGACGTTCACCCGGACGATGTCCTCGGGGTGGTCGGCCGCGACGGTCGTCACCGCCCCCAGCACGTCGTAGATGTCCATCAGGTCGACCGTCTGCGACCGCACCTCCGCCTCCTCGCGGAGTTCGGCCTTCAGGTCGTCGTGGTAGTCGACGCGCTCATTCGGGGGACCGTCGTGTTCGAGCAGGTAGACCACGTCCACGCCGTACTCCCGAATCGGGCCGATGATGCGGTCGTACTCGTAGCCCAGGGGGACGATGTGGACCTCGCTGATGACGTGCATTGCCGGGCGTTCGAGCGCTATCGCTTAGCGTTTCCCCCACAGCGCCCGGCGATGCACCGACCGCACCCCCGACCGCGACCCGTCGAGGCGACCGACGACCGTCCGCCGGAACTGAGCGTCGAACCGGACGGTCGCCGGGGTTCATCCGCCTCGCTCGCCTCGCTTCGGGCATGTGGGAGTTCGACGGTCCGGACCCCGGAACGTGGGAGCGGGCGTCGGTGCCCGTCTCCGGCACCCTGTACGACGTCTCCGACAGCGCGAACGGCCCCGTCGTCGTCGGCGCGGGCGGCGTCGTCCTGGGTCGGAACAGCGAGGGCTGGGGCGTCGTCGTCGAGGACGGCCCCGCCGCCCGCGGCCGGACGCTCTATACCGTGGCCGCGACGGCCGACGGGAAGCGCGTCTGGTTCGCGGGCGCAGGCGGTGCGCTCGGGTCGCTCGACCTGACGACCGGCGAGCGGAGCGACCGCTCCCGGCCGAACGGGCTGGAGGGTGCGCTCGTCGCGCTCTGCGTCGCGGGCCCGCGCGGCGAGGAGAAACTGCTCGTCGGCGACCAGTCGGGGAACGTCGTCCCCGGGTCGGTCGGCGAGGACGATGTCGACTGGGACCGGGCCACCACGCCGACGGGCGGGACGGCGCTCGCGGCTCTCGCCGCGGACGGACCGCTCGGCTACGGCGTCGACGGCGACGGCGACGTCTGGCGGACGACCGCCGACGGCTGGGAGCGCATCGGCATCGACGACGCGGACGGCACGCTCACGAGCGTCGCCGCCCGCGAGGGCCGCCTGCTCGTCGGCGGGTCGAACGGCCGGGTGTACGCCTGCGACGACCACTGGGTCCCGTTCGACGTCGGCGGGGGCACGGTCCGGTCGGTCGACCACCGCGCCGACGGGGGCGCTGGCGGTGACGACGCCGAGGGAGAACTGCTCGCCGGCGGCGACGGCGCGCTCCTGTCGGTCGGCCGCGACGGCGACTGGACGACCGTCGACGTCGACGGTGACGCCGCCATCCGGGGGGTCGCGCTCACCGACCCCGCCGTCGCCGTCGGTTCGGGCGGGTTCCTCCTGGAACGGACTGCAACGGGCGACGAAAGTTCGCAATAACGAAAGCCCGGGCGGGCGTCTCCCCCGGCAATGAACTGGTCGCTCGCCGCCACACAGGCGTCCCGCGAGCCGTCCCTTCCCCTCCTCGACCGCGTCGCTCCCGTCCCGAGCGTCGCCGACGTCCTCGCGGACGCTCCCGGCGACCACCACTACACCGGGTCCGGGAAGGCCGCGATGCGGGTGGTGCTCGACGCACTCGACGCCGACGCGGGGGAGAACGTCGTCCTCCCCGCGGCGGTACCCCACGGGTTCGTGGAACCGCTGCGGGAACGCGGCGTCGAACCGCGCTACCACCGCGTCACGCCGGCCCTCGGCGCGGACCTCGACCACCTCGCGGCGCGACTCGACGACGACACGGTCGCCGTGGTGCTCGTCCACTACTTCGGGTTCGCCAGCCCCGACGCCGACGCGATACGGGAGGTGGCCGCCGAGGCGGACGTCCCCGTCGTCGAGGACAACTCACACGCTGCGCTCAGCGCGCCCGAGGACCGACTGCTCGGCACCGGGAGCGGGTTCGGCTTCACGAGCCTCCACAAGACCCTGCCCGTCCCGGACGGTGCGGTGCTGTTCACCGGCGGGTCGCGGTCGGCCGTTAGTGACGTCGACCACCCGCTACTCGGCGTCGCCGACCGGCCGTCGGTAGACGACGCGCGGTTCGTCGCGGGAAAGGTCGCCGCTCGGCTTTCAGATACGTCGCGTCTCTCTCGTCTCTCGGCGCTCTCGCGCCTCGGAGACGGCTCGCTGCTATCGGCAGACGCGGACCGGACGCCAATCCCGTACGAGTCGATGCGGACCTACGAGGCAGCGAAACACCCGATGTCGTGGCTGACGGCACACCAGCTGCCCCTCCTCTCGCCGGCGTCCGTCGTCGCGCCGCGCCGCGAGAGCTACGAGCGCTGGACGACGGCGCTCGACGCGTCGCCCCTGTACGACCTCGACCCGGGGGTCTGCCCGTGGATGTTCCCCGTCGTGGTCGACGACGCACCGACGCTCGCCCGGGCGGTGTCGGGAGCGTTCGCGTGGCCGCGACTCCCCCGCGACGTGGCTGGTCAGGGTGACGCCTACCCCGTCGCCAACGACCTCGCGCGGACGCTGCTCGCGCTCCCGGTCGACCGGCCCGACCAGGTCCCCGCGCTGGCGAGCGTGGTCGGATGAGCGTCTCGCGGTCCTCGCTGAAGCTGTTCGCCGGGAGCGTCGGGACGACGCTCATGACGTTCCTCGCGCTGGCGTACTTCGCGCGGGAACTCGGCAGCGCGCAACTGGGCGTGTTCTTCCTGTTCCAGGCCGCGCTGTCGATGCTGGTGATGGGCGCGGACCTCGGCATCGGCACGGCCGTCGAGAAGCGCATCAGCGCGGGGGAGGGGATGAGCGTCTTCTGGTCGGGTGCCGCCCTCGTCGCCGGACTCGCCGGGACGCTCGCGCTCGGCGTCGTCCTCCTCCGGGGGGTCGTCTCGGGCTACCTCGGTGCCGACCTCGCGCTCCTGCTCGCCGTCGCACTCACTCTCATGGCCGCCCGTCGCCTCCTCGACGCCGCGCTCCGCGGGTCGTTGCGAGCGGGTGAACTGGCGGGGCTCTCGGTGCTCAGACTCGGCGTGCAGTACGGGCTGGCGGCCGCCCTCGTCTGGAACGGGATGGACGTCTACGCGCTCGTGTTCGGACTGCTCGCGGGGCTGGCCGCGGCGAACTCCTGGGCGGTGGTGAAGCTCCGACCGGCGTTCGCCCGCCCGACCCGGAGCGACGCCCGGTCGCTGCTCGGCTACGCGAAGTACAACGCCATCCCGAGCGTCGGTCTGGAGGTCCACAACTGGATGGACGTGCTGATAATCGGCGTGTTCCTGACGCAGAGCGACGTGGGTGCCTACGAGATCGCGTGGCGCGTCGCGGGCGTGACGACGCTCCTCGCCGGGTCCATCGGCGTCGCCATCATGCCGCAGGCGAGCGCGTGGGACGCCGAGGGGTCGACCGACCGCGTCGGCGAACTGGTGAGCGCGGCGTTCACCCCGGCGCTGGTGTTCGTCCTCCCGGCCGTCGCGGGCGTGGCGGTCCTGGGCGAGGACATCCTCGGCCTGCTGTTCGGGCCGGAGTTCACGTCCGCGAGCCTCGTCCTCGTCGTCCTCGTCGCCGGGAAGACTCCGGAAGCGGTCCAGATGGTCGTCGGGAGGACGTTGCTCGGCCTCGACCGGCCGGACCTCGTCGCCCGCGCGACGGTGGTCTCGCTCGTCTGCAACCTCCTCCTGAACGTGACGCTCGTCCTCTGGCTGGGGCTCGTCGGCGCGGCCCTGGCGACGACGCTCTCGTTCACCGTCGGGACGGCGCTGCGCGTCCACTACCTCGGGACGTTCGTCCCGCTGAGCATCCCCCTCGACGAACTCGTCTGGTGCGGCGTCGCCGCCGCCGTGATGGGTGGCGTCCTCGCCGTGCTCCACGGGTTCGTCGTCGTCCAATCCCTCACTGTTCTGGTCGGTTTCGTGGTGTTAGGAGCGGTCATATACGGCCTCCTCGTCCTGGCACACGGCTCCTTGCGTGGCACGCTCTTCGGCTACGTCCGCTCGTTCCTCCCGAACGCCGCGTTCTGACAGTGTGACGGGCGTCGGACTCCTTCAGCCGCGAAGGAGTGTCCGTATAAGTTGACAGTGGTCGTTAACTTCGCCGATACTGATTCTGTTGCGTACGAGGGACCGTCCGCAACCAGGCCCTGTGGCGATTAACAAAGGGCGAGTGACTCGTGAACCGAATCGACATGACAGGATTGTGCGGGTCGTTCGGTGCGGTAGACCACGACATCGAACCGCTCGCGGCCGGTCTGGAGTGGACCGGCCGCGAGGAGACGGCCTCCTACGCGGGCGGTGACCTCTCTGTCACGCTGGCGACGCACACGGCGGGGACCGCAGACCAGCCAGTACGGACGCGAAACGGCTCCGTCTCCGTCTGGACGTGGGGGACGGTGTGGGGTTACGAGGGGCAGGAGTACACCCCGACGGACCCCGACCGCTCTGCCGCGGTGTGTGCAGACCTCTACACGCGCTACGGGACGGAGTTCGCCGAACGACTCAACGGGACGTTCGTCGCGCTCGTCGCCGACGAGGCCGAGGACGTCCTCCACATCGTCACCGACCGCCTCGGAACGCACCCGCTCTACCTCGCGTCGACGGACGACGGGTTCGTCTTCTCGACGAACCTGCAGGGCCTCGCGGAGTCGGTCGACGCGACGGCCGACGACCGACTGATGGCCGAGTACCTCGCGACCGGGCGTGTCAGCGGCTGTGCGACCCCGTTCGAGGGAATCGAGGAGGTGCCGCCGGGCACCGTCGACACGCACGTCCTCGGCGGGTCGTCGCGACGCGTCCGCTACTGGCTCCCCCGGTATCGGCCGCTCGACCGACCGTACTCCTACTTCGTCGACGAGTTCGTCGACCGGTTCCGACAGGTCGTCGCGGAGTACGACCGACCGGACGAGCGCCACGGGCTGCTGTTGAGCGGCGGGAGCGACTCGCGACTGCTCCTCGCCACCCAGCCCTCGAACCTGACGGCGTACCACATGTCCGACTGGATGAGTCCTGAAGCCACCGCCGCCGAGCGCGCGGCCCACGCCGCCGACGTCGACCTGGAGTGGCTCCGTCGTGACCGCGACCACCATCGCCGGGCGCTGGCGTCGAACTCGCGGATGATGAACTTCTACGGCCGGTTCGATCAGGCCCACACGACCGGGTTCGAGGAGACGCTCGGCGACGCGGACGTCCTCGTCTCGGGACTGTACGCGGACTCGCTGTTCAAGGGCGGACCGCTCCCGAAGCGCACGGCCGACTTCGGGCCGCTGGGTAACCTCGACCTGCCCCTGTCGCGCTCGGTCGACTCGGTCGAGTCGTTCCTGAGCACCGTCGACCGCCCGCTCCCGGAGTACCTCACCGTCTCGGGGTCGCTCGCCGACCTGCTCCGCCCCGACATCCGCCGGACCGACCGCGGCATCGAGCACCGTGGCGTCGTCTACCCGTCGCTCGCCGAACTGGTCGGCTGCTGGGAGTTCTACCCGATGTCGAACGACCCGGACCTGTTCTACTACGGGCTGACCCAGACGATGCCACACTGGACGCCGTTCCTCGACAACCGGCTCGTCGACCTCTCGCTGACGATGCCGCGAAAGTACCAGCTCAGACGGAACGTCGTGAACGACGCGCTCGACCGGGTGGCTCCGGACCTCGCCGCGATTCCGAACGCCCGGACCGGGACGGCGGCGTCGCGGTCGTTCGCCGTCCAGTTCGTCGCCGCTCGGCTGGCGTCCATCAGGCGTCGGTTCCTCCCCGGAAAGAATCCGCCGAAGAACTACTTCGGCCACGGGCCGTGGACGCCTATCGACAAGCTCCTGCAGCGCGACCGATTCGGCATGGAGACCATCGGGAACGCCCGCGAGGCGCTCGAGCGCCTCCCGTTCGTCTCGTGGGACGGGGCGCTGCGCTGCTACCGCGACCACCTGGCCGACGGCGGGAACGACGACGACCTGTACATGCTGCTGGGCCTGCTCCGGATGCCGGTCACGGAGCACCTCGTCGACCGGTACGACCGCCCCTCGACCGACGACGACCGGTCTCCGGGCGACGCCTCCCCGGCCAGCGAACGAGCGCTCCGCCAGTGGGCCGACTCGCGTCCGGGTGAGCGCTGATGCGGACGCTGCTCGTCGGCGTCGACGCGGCCTGCGAGGAGGTGCTCGACCCGCTGTTCGCGGCCGACGACCTCCCGAACCTCGCGTCGCTCGCGGACGGCGGGTCGTCTGGACCGCTGGAGTCCCAGCTTCCGCCCTGGACGCCCAGCGCGTGGCCGTCGCTGTACACCGGCACCAACCCCGGCAAGCACGGCGCGTTCAGCTTCCTCTCGTACGAGGGGTACGACTGGGACGTCCTCGACTCGCGGTCGGTCCGCGAACCCGCGCTCTGGGAGGTGCTCGACGCGCACGACCGGTCGAGCGTCGTCGTCAACGTCCCCGTCACCTGTCCGCCCGCGCCCATCGACGGGGCCGTGATTCCGGGGTTCACCGCCCCCGAGAATCCGCCGTGTCACCCCGAGGGAATCCTCGACGAGGTGCGCGAGGCCGTCGGCGACTACCGCGTCTACGGCGCGAGCGAGTTCGCCGACGCCGACCGCAGCGAGCGCCGCGGGGAGTACCTCGACCTCGTCCGGATGCGCGGGGCGGCGTTCCGCTACCTCGCCGACCGGTTCGACCCCGAGTTCGGGTTCGTCCAGTTCCAGGGGACCGACACCGTGGTCCACGACTTCCCGGGCGACCGGGACCTGCTGGGCGACGTCTACCGCGCCGTGGACGCGGAGCTCGGCGAGACCATCGAGGCCTGCGACCCGGACGTCGTCGTCGTCGCCTCCGACCACGGCATCGGCCCGTACGACGGCTACGAGTTCCGCGTCAACGAGTACCTCCGACGGGCGGGCTACGTCGAGACGACCCGCGAGGGCTCCTCGCCGTCGTGGGTCCCCATCTGGCAGGACGAACTCCGCGAGGGGGCGGACGGCGCGGACGACGAGACGGACCCCTCCCTCGCGGACCGGGCGCTCGCGACGGCCGAGTCGGTCGGTCTCTCGCCCGCCCGCGTCGCGGACACGCTCGACCGGGTGGGACTGCTCGGGGTCGCCAAGCGGGTCGCCCCGGCCAGCCTCCGGACCGCGTCGGGCGCGAACGAGGCCGTCGACTTCCCGAACTCGACGGCGTACTGTCGACTCCCGGTCGAACTCGGCGTCCGCCTCAACGTCGAGGGCCGCGACCCCGAGGGCGTCGTCCCGGCCGACGAGTACGAGTCGGTCCGCTCGGCCCTGATGGAGTACCTCCGGTCGGCGGAGACGCCCGAGGGCGACCCCGTCTACGACGCCGTCCTCCCCCGCGAGGACGTGTTCCACGGCCCGGAGGTCGAGTCGGGCGTCGACGTCGTCACCGTCCCCGCGGCGTTCGACCACCTGTCGAGCGCCCGCGTCGGCGGCGACCTGTTCGCCCCGCCGGACGAACCGTGGAACCACAAACTCCACGGCTACCTCGCCGTCGGCGGCCCCGACGCGCCCGACGTGGACGTCACCGACGCGCACCTGCTCGACGTCGCGCCGACGGTGCTGGCGTCGCTCGGCGTCCCGCTCTCCGACCGGATGGACGGGCGCGTCCTGCCCGCCTTCGACGACCCCGGCATGCGCGAGTACCCTCGCGCCGACCACGCATCGCACGGACGCTCCACCGCGGACGTCCAGAACCGCCTCGCGGACCTCGGCTACCTGTGACCGTCGCGTCCTCGTCGGTCACGCGACCGACGGTCGAGGCGTCCGCCCGACTCCTACCGACGACACCATGAGCATCACCGTCCGCCGACTCGACGACACGGAATCGACCGACTGGAACGACCACGTCTCGCAGGCCACCGGGACGAACCCCTTCCACCAGTGGGAGGGGCTGGAGACCGTCGCCGACTTCTCGGGGTGGACGCTCCACCCGCTGGTCGGCTACAACGGCGACCAGCCGATAGCGGTGTTCCCGCTGTACGAACGCTCGACGGGCCGCCAGACGCTCGTCCGCAGTCCGCCGGGGATGCTGGAGAGCTTCCCGCTGGGCCCAGCATTTCTCAACCTGGGGCAGACGAAACAACGCAAGGCAGAACGCTACCGCACGCAGTTCGTCGACGCCGTCGAGGAGTGGCTGGACGACCACCTCCAGCCCTCGTACGTCCACGTCCGCGCGAGCCCGGCCGTCTCCGACGTGCGGCCGTTCCACTGGAACGGCTACGAGTCGACGCCCAGCTACACCTACGTCGTCGACCTGACGCCCGACCCCGACGACCTGCTGGCGTCGTTCAGCCGCGACGCGCGCACGAACGTCCGCGACGCCGAGGAGGAGGGCGCGGAGGTGCGCGAGGGCGGCGTCGACGAGGTGCGCAAGATAATCCGGCAGGTCGAGCGCCGTCACCACGAGCAGGACGAACCGTACGCGATGTCGGTGCCGTTCGTCGCGGACTGCTTCGAGCGACTCCCCGAGGGGCAGGTCCGTCCCTACGTCGTCGAACAGGACGGCGAGCAGGTGACGGGGATGGTGACGCTAGAGTTCGGCGACACCGTCTACCGCTGGCAGGGCGGCGTGAAGTACGGCGGGAACGTCCCCGCGACGGACCTGCTCGACTGGCACATCATGCAGGCGGCCCGCGAGCGCGGCGCCGAGCGCTACGACCTCGTCGGCGCGAACATGCGCCGCCTCTGTGGCTACAAGGCGAAGTTCTCGCCCGACCCGGTCGTCTACTACAACCTGAAGCGACACGACCGCCTCCACAAGCTCGCGACCGACGCGAAGTCGCTCGCCGACGGCGTCCTCGGCGGCGTCCGTGAGCTCCGGCAGCAGGTGAAGTAGCGGCTGCCGGTCGGGGGTTCAGTTCGCGTCCGACCCGGACGACGAATCCGACCCGGATTGCGACTTCGAGGGCTCGTTGCCATCTCCGTCGTGGTACTCGCCACGACCCTCGAACTGGTCGCCGTCCTCGCTTTTGCCGGCCTGTCTCGCCTCGCCGCGCGGTCGTTCGAGCACCGTCGCGTCCGCGCCGACGGCCACGTCCGGGTCGCCGAGCGCGACGTCGAACAGGTCCTCCTCGGTGGGGGCGTGGACCGCCTCCCAGCGGTCGCCCTCGACGCGTTCGTATATCTCGCCGCCGTTGCCGAGGACGACGAGTTCGTCCTCGTAGGCGCTGAACGCCCGGAGCGAGGCGGTGTCGGTGACGCCGATGGGCGTCCAGTTCTTGTAGGAGTCGTCGTAGCGGTAGACGCGGCCGTCGCCCGCCGCGACGTAGACGCGCCCCTGCTCGCCCGCGTAGATGTCGTAGAACTTCACCTGCGCGTTGCGGATGCCGATGCGCTCCCAGCCGTCGTTCTTCGTCGTCCTGAACACGTTCCCGCTGGTGTCGACGGCGTAGCCGACGCCCTCCGGCGATGCACCGAGGGCGGCCATCGTCGAGCCAGCACCCGAGGGTTTGCGCGCGATGCCCCAGTCGACGTCGAACCCGTCGAGGGTGAACGGGAGCACCTCGCCCGACCCGTTCGAGGCGAGGGCCTTCTCGTTGCCGCGCGGGCCGGCGACGGCGACGGCCTCCCACGTCGAGGTCATCTCCTTGGGCATCGAGTAGTCGAACTTCCGGCGGCTCTCGACGTCGTAACAGCCGAGCGCACCGGACGACCCGGTGAACCAGACGCGCTTCCCGTCGTCGGTGACGTCGAGCGCGCGCAACTGGTTGTCCCGGGTGTGTGGCCCGCTGTCGAAGATGACCTCCCAGCCCTCGCCGCGGTCGGCGAGGAGGGTCCCGCCGTCGCCGATGGCGAACGGGCCGTCGGCCGTGCTGACGACGGCGAACAGCGTCTTCTCGAAGGGGACGTCGTCGACGACGCGCCACTCAGGTTCGTCGGAATCGGGGCCGAGTTCCCACATACCACCCGGTAGTCGGTCGTCACGCATCAATGTCGAACAGTGGACAGTTCGATGGACAGAACGCCTGCACGGTCGGGCCGTCCCGCGGTCGGGGTGAGAGCTATGGGGATGGCCCCCCGACGGTCGAGTATGACCGACGAGACGGCGAGGAGGGCTGGCGCGCCGTCCTGGCTGGACGTGATGGAGGACGTGCTCGACGAGAACATCGCGGGCGAGGACGAGATAGAGGCCCACCTCTCGGAGTTCACGTTGGAGGTCCCGGCGGAACTCGGCGAGGACGCCGAGCACTACCGCTGGGAGTTCGACGGCGGCGTGACCGTCCGGACCGAGGGCGTCCGGGCGACGCTCGCCGAGTGGTTACGGTACTGGGACGACCGCGACGACTGAGCCCCCGGCGTGGAGCGTCCGCTCGTCGGAGGCGAGTCGCTGCGGTGGCAGGTTTGGGCACCGGCCGTTGGCGGCGGCCGGCGTCCCGGATCCTATCACAAGGGAATGACAGACGGTAGCGACGGATCCATTCGTTTGTATACCGGGGTTAATTATGTCCGCTTTGATTGTGGCAACTGTTGACACATCATCACATCTGGGAATGTCTCTAAGTATTGAGTCACACGGGTGCGGTTCGAATGCCCCTCGACCGGAACGGAACCCTGGCCGACTCCCGGTCGAGTCCCGACCGACCTGTGGCCACCCCTCCCCCGACTCCTGTGGCTCCCCGGCAGGGCGACAGCCAGGCCGACGTCGAGCAGCGGCGCTCTCCACGGGGGTTCGACTCGGAGAGAACGGCGAAAACGTGCGTATCTGTGACTCGATTCGGTCCCGTCCGCTCGCTCCGGTCGACGAGCGGGGCTGAGGACGTTCTAGGCGGACCCCTCGGTGGTAGTCGCGTTGTCCCCGGCCGGGTCGTCCGGCGTGTCGGGCGTCTCTGGCGTGTCGGGCGCGTCGGGGTCCGACGCGTCCGTCTCTCCACCGGCACCCTCGCCCTCGGCGTCGGCCTCGGACGTGGTGGTCTCCTCGGTCGTCTCGGTCGCGTCGGACTCGGTCGTGGTCGTGTCCTCACCGGCGTCACCGGTATCACCGGTCTCGCCCAGGACTTCCGGATCGTCGACGGCGAGGAACACTTCGAGCGGTGTCTCGTCGGCCTGGTCGCCGGTCGCGTAGCCTGCCGCGTAGGCGGTGTACGGGACGTCAGCTTCGACCGACAGGGCGACGCTGGTGGCGATGGTCTCCGTGTCGTTGGCTGGGACGATGTCGACGGTGTAGTCGCCCGCGGGCACTTCGACGTACTCCGTCGCGGTGCCGAACGTCACGTTCTCCGCCAGCACGGTGTCCGTCCCGCTGACGACGACGTTCACCGGCCCGGCGTCGGGCGAGGCGTGGACGATGCGGACCGAGGCGTTCTCGGACGCGTTCGTCTCGTTCTCGGTGGTCTCGTTCATCGAGTCGGTGGCGTTCGCGTCCGTGGTCGTCTCGTTCATCGACGCGTCCGTGGTCGTCTCGGTGGCGTTCCCGTCGCCCGCGGTGGGCACGCCGTCTTCGAGGACCAGGAGTTCGATGAGCGACTGGCTCGCGTCCGCTTCGGTGGTCTCGTTCATCGAGTCGGTGGCGTTCGCGTCGGTGGTCTCGTCGGTCGAGGTGTCGGTCGTGGTAGCGTTCTCCTCGCTCTCGGCGAGCGGAATCGCGGCGACGGTGTAGTTCGCCGCCTCCACCGTCACGTTCTCCTGGAGGACGACCTCGTCCTCGCCGGCGGCCGTGATGGTGACGTTGTACTCACCGGCGGGCACCTGAGCGTACTCGCTGATGCTGCCGTAGTCGACGTCAGTCAGGAACTCCTCACCGTTGACGTAGACGTCCACGGCGGGCGCACCGGCGGCCACGTGCGCGACCCGGAGGTTCGCGGTCCCGGTCTCGTTGTCGGTGGCGTTGCCGTCGGTCGCCGTCTCGTTCCCGGTCGTCGTCTCGTTGCCGTCCATCGTCGTCTCCTCGGTACCGGTCGCGACGCCGTCCTCGGTGCCCGTTCCGACACCGCCGTCGCCCGCGGTCGTGTTGTTCGCTCCACCACCGCCGCCACACCCGGCGACGGTAACCATCAGTGCGACGAGGAGGACGAAGGCGATCCTGCGTGGCCGTCGACCTGATGACAATCGAGCAAATATTTCAGCTGTCATACACTCTGACGGGACGCCGTTTCAGGGGATAATCCCCGAAGGTCGTTCTACTCTCCCACGACACAGTTGTAGGACGATTGCGAGGAACAACTGTCCTCGCCGCCGAACAGGCCGCCGTTTACCACCTCTCGACCTCTCACAGCGTCCAGAACGACGGTTGGAGACGAAAACGCTGTCCACCGACCAGAACTGTCAGCCGGTGGTGACGATTCCGCTTCGGATAACCGCCAGGCCGCCCGAATCGACCCCGGAGATGGCTCCCGGATGGCTCCGCCTGTCCGGTCGACGCCCGGTACCGTCCGCACGACCGGACGCTGGTGAGCGACGGACGGTCCCGTACCCGAAACGGTTCTCTGGGTGGTGTCCGCCCGTCCGTCACCGCTGACCGACCGTCCGCTCGACGGTACTGTTTCGACCGCTCTCCGGCCCGGCTATCGGTCGGTCGGCGGGCGAAGCGTCGCGCCGTCCGCGGTGACGCTCGTCTCGCCGGCCAGCGTCCCGTCCGTACCGGTCGCGACCACCGTCTCCCCGACCATCGCCATCGTCGCCCGACCCCCGGCCGCCTCGCAGCGGTCGACGGCGTCGCGGACGTCGGCCGTCGGGAGACCGGTCTCGCGGGCGAACGTCCACGAGCGGTCGAACAGCGCCGCGACCGACCCCGGCGGGTCGAGGTCGGCGAGCGCGTCGCGGCCACGCTCGTCGATGCGTGCGAGCGTCGCCTCGTCGCCGAGCACGTCCGCGGTAGCGATGCCGCCGAACGTCTCGTACTCGAGTGGCGTCGAGGCCGCCCGTCGCTCGACGCCGTCCCCGGCGTTCCAGAGGATGCCACCCCGGTGCTGGACGAACACGTCGCCGAGTCCCGTGCCCGCCGCCACCTCCGCGCGGTGAGCGACGGCGACGCAGTCCTCGCGGGCGAGTCCGCGGTCGAACCGCTCGTTCGCGGCGAGCGTCGTCGCCAGCGTCGCCGCACCGCTCGCCCCGAACCCACAGCCGACCGGTATCGTCGCCTCCAGGTCGACCGCCGCCGCCACGCCGAGGTCGTCGAGCGCCCGTTCGACCGGGTCGAAGGCCGTCCGTACACCGTCAAGTCGGACCTGCGTCCCGCTGCTCCCGTGCTCGTCCGTCGACTCGACGGTGGCGGTGACGCCGTCGGCGACGGCGAAACTGACGCCGAGCGAGCCATCGTGGTCGTCGCTCGGCGCGAAGACGGTCGTGACGCTCCCCGGCGAGAACGCTCGCTGTCCCATGGTCGGGACTGTGCGGCCAGCGGGAAAGCGCCTTCCGTCGAGGTGTCGGCGCGAGCAGCGCCCTCCCGACTCCGTGCCAACAGTTACCGTCGAGCGCTTCGTGGCCCGGCGCATGGCCGTCCCACACGACCTCGTCGTTCGAGTGTCGGCACACGACTCGCTCGACGCCGTCGCCGACCAGGCTCGCCTCGCCGAAGACCTCGGATTCGCCCGCGTCTCAGCCGGCGAGACGACGGGCCGCGACATGGTGACGACGTTCACCGTCGTCGGCGAACGGACCGACAGTATCGGCGTCTCGACGGACGTGCTCTCGCCGTACGGCCGCGCACCGACGGTACTCGCCCAGACCGCGCTCACGATGCACGAGGCGACCGGCGGGCGGTTCCGCCTCGGTCTCGGCACGAGTTCGCCCGCCATCGCCGAACGCTGGCACGGCGCGGCGTTCGACCGGCCGCTCCGTCGCCTCCGCGAGACCGTCGACATCGTCCACGAGGTGTACGACGGGGGCCGCGTGAGCTACGACGGCGACGTGTTCGACCTCGGGGGCCTCTCGTACGACCGCCCCGTCCCCGACGACCCGCCGCCCATCGACGTGGCGGCGCTCGGCCCGAAGGCCGTCGAACTCGCGGGGCGGTTCGCCGACGGGTGGGTCCCGCAGCTGTTCACGCCAGACGGCCTCGCGGACCGGCTGGAGGACCTCGAACGCGGCGCCGACCTGGGGAACCGCTCGACGGACGACGTGCGCGTCGCACCCCTGATACGGTGTTTCGCCAGCGAGGACGACCCGGCTACTGCCCGCGAGGCGACCCGGTCGATGGTCGCGTTCCTGCTGGGCGCGTACGGCCCGTTCTACGGCCAGTCGGTCGCCGAGCAGGGCTACGAGGACGTGGTCGAGGAGATTCGAGCGGCGTGGGAGGACCGGGACACCGACGCGATGGCCGCCGCCCTCCCCGACGACCTGCTCGACTCGCTGGCGGCGTGTGGGACGCCCGAGCAGGTCCGCGCGAAACTCGACGCGTTCGGGTCCATCGACGGCGTCGACGCCGTCCGCGTCGGTCTCGTCGAGGGGATGTCCCCCGAACAGGAGCGCGCGACGATGCGAGCGGTGATGGCGTAGGCGACGCGCGACGCAGTCAGCGACGCCCCTCCCTCTCGCCATCCGACGGGAGCTTCAGTAGCGCCCGGAAGCGGCGGTACGCCCACCTCACCCCGCGTCGTCCCAGCCCGCCGAACACGAGCGCGGCGGCGACGCCGACCGAGAGCACCCGGAACAGGACCGGCGACCACGAACCCAGTCCGGGCGACGCGACCACGACGGCGGGGAGGAAGAGGAGGTCGACGAGCGGGACGGCGAGGAAGAAGGAGAGTGCGCTGGCCCGCGACGGTCGGAACCCGCCGACCCAGAGCGCACAGAACGCGAGCGTCCCGACCAGGCAGCCGGTCCCCACGACCGAGAGGCCGAACGTCGTCGGCGCGGCGTCGGCGAGACCGACCCCGACCCCGACCAGTGGGCCCCCGACGAGGACGAACAGGAGGAGCAGCCGAGCGAACGAGTCGTCGCTCGTGGACGAGTCGCGGTCGGTCGGCCGGGCGGAGGGCTCGTTCACGGACTCACTGGCGGTCGGACCGACACCAAATTTTCGCCGTGCGAGGACGAACGGTCCCAGGACTCAGCCGTCCAGCAGCGCTTCGAGCAGTTTCTGCTGGGCGGCCCGGAGGTGCTCGTGGAACGTCGGCGGGGAGATGCCGAGCGACTCCGCGACCTCCTCGCCCGTGCTGGCGCGCGGCCACTCGAAGAACCCCGCGTAGAAGGCGGTCTGGATGACGCTCCACTGCTTGTCGGTGAGGTGGTCGCGGAACGTCTCCCAGACCTCCTGGCGCGAACTCAGTTCGCGTTCGGTCTCGCGCTGGGCGCGGAGCGTCGCCGCGTCGAACTTCGCGGCCAGCGCGTCGGCGATGGCGTGGCGGTCCACGTCGTAGGGGAACTCGGCGGTGACGCGGTAGACGCCGTCCTCGACCGAGAGACCCGTGGTGCGTCCGCCGAGCGACCCGACCGCCTGCACGACGTGGTCGTCCGAGAAGACCACCTCGAACAGCGCCTCGCCGCCGTGGTCGCCGACGTGTCGCAGGTGCTCGACGGCGTCGCCGTCGGCGCGTTCGTCGAGGACCGCCCCGGGGTCGGAGACGGGAGCGGAGTAGTACTCCAGATACGACCCGTCGGTCGTCGACACCATCCCGGCGAACTCGAACGAGCCGTCGACGGCCTCAGACACCCGCGCGAGGAACGACTCGGGCATCTGGACGTCGAACTCCAGTTCCGCGATGCGGTCGGTCAGCAGCGCCCGCTTGCTCTCGGCCGCGGTGATGGCGTGGCCGATGGTCTCGCCCAGCTCCCGGAGCACGGCCACCTCGTCTGCCGCCGCGAACGCGTCCTGCTGGTCGGAGTAGATGGCGAGCGCGCCGTAGCGGGTGTCCTCGTAGACGATAGGGACGGCGATGGCCGAGGCGAACCCGGCGTCGACGGCCGCGTCACGCCACGGTTCGTCTCCCGGGTCGACGCCCTCGTTCCCGGCCGCGGTCACGTCGTCGTCGAGCGTCGCCTCGCCGCTCGCGACGGTCCGACCGGCGGGGTCGCTCGTCTCGCTCGCGCTGATGGTGACGGCGTCGAGGTAGTCGTCGAGGGCGCCCGCGGTCGCCCGCGGAGTCACGTCACGACTCGTCGCGCTGTCGGTGCCGATCCACGCCGCGACGTAGCGGTCGACCTCGACGAGTCGGTCGCAGACCGCCTGCTCGATGTCCCCGCGGGTCGAGGCCCGGACGAGCGACTGGTCGATGCTCCGGATGACCTCGTTCAGTCGGTCGAGCGTCCGGAGCGCGTCACGCTGGCGCTCGATCTGGCGCTCGCGCTGACGACGCTCGGTGACGTCTCGAATCACGAGCTGGACCGCCTGCTCGCCGTCGTAGGTGATGGGCGTCGCTCCCACCTCGACGTAGCGCGTCTCCCCGTCGCGCTGGAAGCGGGCGTCGGTGAACTCGCTGTCCTCGTCTTCCGGCTCCCCGTCCATCGCGGCGTCGATGAGCGCCGCCAGTTCCGCACAGTCGTCCTCGGGGAGGAACTCGAACAGCGACTCGCCGTAGAGGTCCGCCGGGTCGTCCACGCCGAACAACTCCGCACCACGCGCGTTGAGGTAGCTGATGGTCCCCTCCGAGTCGACGGTGGTGATGGTCTCGGGGGCGACGCTCAGGAGCCGACGGTACTGCTCGCGCTGGTCGCGCAACTGGACGGAGAGCCCCCGCGAGTTGAGCAGGTTGTCGATGCGCGCCTTCAGTTCGGCCTTCTTGATGGGTGCGGTGATGAGTTCGTCGACGCGGTTGCGGACGACGGCGTCGATGCGTTGCCAGAGGTCCGGTCCAAGTCGGTCGAGTTCGCGCTGGGAGATGACGAACAGGAAGGGGAGCAACACCGGTCGTTCGTCCTGCTTGCGCTCCATCAGTTCGTCCTCGTACCGCCCGAACATCGTCCGGTCGACGAGCGCGAGGTCGAACTCGTGGTCGAGCGCGCTGGCGTCGTCGCCGGTGGCGACGTCGTACTCGGTGGACAGCCAGTCGGCGAGCAGCCGCCGGTTCTCGTCGGCCTCGGTGAACAACAGGATACGGCTCACAGTGGCCTGCCCCCATCGTCCGGTCGCGGACGGGGCGGACGCCCCGAACGGCTACCGGACCGTGGACGAGTCACGGGTGGTCCCTGCCGCTCTCGTCGGTCGGGTAGTCGGCGTGTCTGTCGACGTCTCGACGGGCACTGTCCCGGTCGTCGGTACCGAACATGTCGCGGGTGTTCTCACGGGCGCGTCGCCGGGAGTTGGGCTCGTCGGGGAATCCGGACGTGTGCTCGAACGTCGGGTTACCGGTCAGGATTCCGGTCAGGCCGTCGAGCGGTTCGCCGATGTCGACGCCGTACTCGGTGATGCGGAACTCGCGGACGTTGCGCTCGAAGTCGCTGGTGCGCTTCTTGAGCACGCCGATGACCTTCCGCATCCGGGAGTTCATCTCGATGTGCTGGATGAACACGATGCTGTCCGAGAGGTACGACAGGCCGGCCTGCGTCAACTGGAACTCGCCGACGACGGTCGGAATCTCGTTCATCAGGATGACCGTCACGCCCATGTTCTTCAGGTAGCGACAGACCGAGTGGAGCTCCCGCGCGAGTTCGTCGTCCCCGTCGCGGAGCGCCTGTTTGTACCCCTCGACGCCGTCTATCATGACGATGCTCGTGTCGTTCTCCTCGACCTCCTGTCGGACCATGTGGGCGAACTCGGTCGCCGAGAGCTGGAGCGCCTCCACCTCCTCGATGGCGAGCGTCCCCTTGTCCATCATCGTCTCGACTGGGATGTTGATGGACTCACAGCGGTGGACGAGCGTGTTCTTCGCCTCCTCGAAGGAGTAGACGACCGAGCGCTCGCCCCGGCCGGCCGCCTCCTTCATGAACTGGACGCCGGTCGTCGTCTTGCCGACGCCGGGCGACCCGGTGACGATGGTGACGGTGCCACGCTCGATGCCACCGTTGAGCAGTCTGTCGAGTTCCGGGACCCCCGAGGGGAGCGTCTCCAGTTCGAACGACTTCTCGTGTTGCTGGGGCGCGAGACGGGGGTAGACGGTGATGCCACCGTGGTCGATACGGAGGACGTGGTCGCCGTCGAGCGTTCGCGAGCCACGGAACTTCGGCACGGTGATACTGCGACCCTGCTCCGTCCGCTCCAGTTCGACGACGCCGTCGCACATGAACTGGAGGTCGTCGTCCGGAGTGGTCGGCGTCGCCTGCGAGGTGAACAGCACCGTCGCCCCCTGCTCCTTGAGGAACTGCATGAACGACAGCACCTCCTTGCGGAACTGGTACTCGTCGGGCGAGAGGTGCCGCAGTTGGCTGATGGGGTCGACGAAGATGCGCTCGGGCGACGTCTCCTCGACGCGTTCGGAGATTCGGTCGGTTATCGCCCCGTCCTCGACCTCCTCGGGCGCGAAGATGTCGTAGCTCAGGTCCTCCGAGAAGAACTCCGAGTCCGGGCTCAAATCGAGGAACTCGACGTCGCCGACGTCGATACCGAGCGAGGCGGCGTTCTTCCGAATCTCGGCCTCTGGCTCTTCCATGTTCACGTACATCACGTCCTCGCCCTCGTCCGCCCCGGCGACGAGGAACTCCAGGCCGAGGATGCTCTTCCCCGCGCCCGGTTGGCCGCGGACCATGTACGTTCGATTCTTCACCAGTCCTCCGTTCAGCACTTCGTCGAGACCGGCGACACCAGTCGAGACCCGCTCGAGCGCCTCCTGCATACCCCCACCGATTTCCGACTCTCGTATAGATGTTCCGCCCTTGTTTCAACGACAGTTCGTTCCTGTCTAACGTCAGGATTCTCGCTCGGTCGGGCACTCGAACCGGCTACGTCCGGTTCGGCTCCGTTCTCGAAACGCTCGAAATGGCGGGTCTGTGGCTCTATCCGGGCGGTTTGCGGAGTCGTCTGACGCTCGGGCCAATCTCTTTAGGGAGTGACCATATGTTCGAACGCGTGAATGGACGGATAGGGAAATCAGAATGTCATCGCAGATTGCCGCCCGGTCGCTCACCGCCGCCGAATCGACGCAGCCGTCTCAGGACTTCGTCGGTCGTATCCTCTCGAACTCCCGTCGTCGCGCTCTCCTCAACGTGCTGGAGTCCCGCGAGGGCGTCTTCGAACTCGACCGTGTCGCCGAGTGGGTCGTCGCCGAGGAACTCGACGGTGACTGGTCTGCGTTCGATGAGGAGAAGTTCGACCGCGTCCTCGTCACGCTCTACCACAACCACCTCCCGATGCTCGCCGACGCCGGCTTCGTCGACCTCGACGACACGGACGACGGCGTCTTCGTCTGTCCCAACCAGGACCTCTTCGAGCAGGCGCTGTAGATCACTCACGCTCGCCTACCGACGACGCTTCTCCGGCACCCGCCCGCTTCGAGTGACGACGCCGTCACGACCGAGCGACCGCCACGTTCGCCGACCGCAAGGTTGAGACGAGCCGGTCGCCTATCTCGACGGGTGACTGTGTCTCGAAGCTCCCGTCGTCGCGGCCAGAGCGCCGTGGTCTCCCACGAACGGCGTCGCCCGACCGGTGTCCCGACCCCCGACCGCTCGCTCACGTCGCGGTAGATGGGAACGGAGTACGTCCAGCAGGTGCTCGGTCGGCCGCTCGCCGTTCGACTCCGCCGGTTCGTCGTCGTCGGAGCCGTGGCCGCGGCCGTTCAGACGGTGCTCCTCTCGCTGTTCGTCGAGTGGGCCGGTCTCAACTACCTCGTCGGCGCGACGGTGGCCATCGAGATAACCATCGTCTTCCAGTACGTCCTGAACAACGCGTGGACGTTTCGGGAACGCCGGAACGACGGCCGCCGGGCGTTCCTCCGGGGACTGCTCACGACGAACGTCGTCCGCGGCAGTGCGATACCCATCCAGTTGAGCGTGCTGTTCGTCCTCGTCGAGTGGACCGGCGTGCTCTACCTCCTCGCCAACGGCGTCGCCATCGTCGTCAGCGGGCTCTACCGCTACGCACTCGACTCGCGGTTCACGTGGGGTGCCTGAAGGCGAGTCGGGCCGTCACTCAGGGTGCGGCGATTCCGGCCGTCTCGCCGACGATACCGATACCGTCGCCCGCGAACTCCCCGTCGGGACCGACGTGTTCGACCGAGAGGTCGCCCCGTTCGTGGGCGTCGACGACCGCCGAGACCGGGTCCTCGGCCGTCGCGATGGTCCCGAGCGTCGCCTCGTCCGACGCTACGCGTATCGTCTCGTCGTCGGTCGGTCCGACGTCGTAGTCGACGACGTGTGCCGCCTCGTCCGTGACGACGGTGTAAGTCTGGACCTCGCCGTCGTCGGTCGTCACGCGGAGTTCGACGACCTGGTCTGCGAGCCGGTCCGTCGCCAGCTCGTACGCGAGGTGCGCTACCTCGCGCAGGTCCGGGTCGTCGGCGAACCGCTCGTCGATGACCGCCGGAGCGCGGTCGACCAGTTCGTTGTACGCGTCGACCACCTCCTCGGGCGAGGCGTCCTCCCGGACCACGTTCTCGAGCGACGTCGCCCTCGCTGACTCCTCGGAGTCCGTCGGCTCTGCGGTTTCCGCGGTCCGGTCGGCCGCCACGTCGGCCTCGGTCGACCCGCCCAGCAGCGGGGGTGCCCCGCCGCTGACGAGTCCGACGACTGCCAGTGTGAGCAGGACGCACACGAGGACTGCGACGCCCACACGACGATTCTGTGTCATCGGGCCGAGAGAGGGGGAGCGGTTCGAAGAACCGACGACCTACCTCCCTAGCGTGGCGACGCGCTACGCACGTAGGTTCCCTCCCGCGGTCGATGTCGCTCGCGCCTGAGGTCGATGACGCTCGCGCCGACGTTCGCGAGCGCGCGACGACTACCACGTGGACAGTGACTGCGAGCCGAGTCGGTCCGTCCAGCGCGACGCTCCGCCGCCCGTGGTCGTGCGACGCGGTGGTCAAGCGCCGGTTAACGGGGCCGTCTACTGACAGGACGCTTCAGCCGACTTCACTGGTCGCCGGACGTATCGGAACAGGGGCACGTAAAACGGTGTTCTCACGAGGATCGGCGCTGCTCGCTCCGTCCCGATTCCGGATGTTACCGGCGAGACGTTCGGCCGCCGATGACGGTCGATTCCGTAAATTGTTCTGTGGAATAGCTGATTAGGATAACGGATGTCTGGTTATCAGTTGGTGTATGGGAAGGTTTATAGACGACGTTCGGTATCGTTCCGGTACGCCCCACCGGGCGACGGAACGCGACCTACCATGACCACGAATCAGACACCAGCAGCGACGGCTATGGACCGACGGCGGTTCCTGACGGGAGTCGGGGCGGCAGGCAGCGGTCTCGCACTCGGCGTCGGTGGCTGGGTGACGACCAGTGACGTCGAACTCGTCGAGGTGAACGTCGGCTACGACGAACCCGCGGGTCTCGACGCCGCACTCGGCGACGCGGCCACCGTCGGCCGCGAGTTCGGCTTCGACGCGGTGACGCTCCGCCTCCCGAAGCGTCTCGTCGAACCGCTCGCCGCGCGTACCGACATCCGGTACGTCGAAGCGAACGCCGAGAAGCGACTCTTCGACACCGCGTCCGTGGCCGACCTGGACGCCGAACAGACCCTCCCGAGCGGTGTCGAGCGAATCGGTGCCGGAGTGGCCCACGAGAACGGCCTGACCGGCGCGGGTGCGAAGGTCGCCGTCCTCGACACGGGCGTCGCGAGCAGGCACCCGGACCTGCGCGAGAACCTGGGGGAGGGGAAGGCGTTCGTCGAGAGCGACCACGAGGTGGGTGACGGCGAGGACGACGAGAGCGGAGCGGCCGACGTCGCGGCCGACCTCCCGGCGTGGCAGGACACCGACGGCCACGGAACGCACTGTGCTGGCATCGTCGGGGCATCGGACAACGAGCAGGGCGTTCGAGGGGTCGCCCCCGGGGCGTCCATCCACGCCATCAAGGTCGGGTCCGACTCCGGGGGGAAGTCGGCGGACATCGCCGCGGGGCTGGAGTACGCCGCCGACAGCGGGGTGCACGTCGCCAACCTCAGCCTCGGCGACGAGGACCCGTCCGACCTCATCGCGGACGCCTGTCGCTACGCCACCGAGGCGGGCGTGCTGGTGGTCGGTGCGGCGGGGAACGTCGACGTGGGCGAGGACAACACCGTCGTCCGCTACCCGGCGGCACACGAGTCGGTCCTCGCGGTCGGTGCGCTCGCGGACGAGGGCGAACTGGCCGACTTCTCGCTGACCGGACCCGAGGTCGAACTCGTCGCACCGGGCGACGACGTCCTCTCGACGGTCCCCGGCGACGAGTACGAGGAGCACTCGGGGACGTCGATGGCGGCACCGCACGTCGCCGGTGCGGCCGCCCTGTTGATGGCCGAGGGGTGTTCGAGCGACGAGGTGCGGGCACGACTCGGGGAGACGGCGACCGACGTCGGGCTCGACGAGGACGAACAGGGACAGGGCGTCGTCGACGTCGCCGCCGCGCTCGGCATCGCGACCTGAGTACGGGCGGCCGACAGCGACGAGGAGCGTCGACAGCGACGAGGGGAGCGGGCGTCAGAACGACTCGTCGTCCGACCTCGCTGCCTCTTCGAAGAGGTCGGCCTCCAGCAGGTCGAACTGCGCCTCGACCGCCGATTCGGGCACGCCGTACCACTGGCCGAACACCTCCGTGAGCACGTCGCGTTTGAAGACGCACGCGAGCAGGACGCCCCGCGGCGACGCCTCGTCTTCGAGCGCGCGCCGAACGTCCTGGAACGAGATGGCACTGGCCGTCTCCGGCGGGGACGGTGGTCGGCCGAGTTCTCCGTGGGCGTCCTCCATGTGTCTGCGCATCGGGGCGTCGTCCTCCGCGCCGATCGCGAACAGTTCGTCGCAGAACGGACAGCGTTTGTAGACCGTCACGGCGGAGCCTCCGAGGCTGTCGCCCGTCGCGACACGTCCCCGCTCCGTCCCATCAGAGCATCTCCGAGAGGTCGGCGGACGTCGTCGAGCGAATCCAGGCGCGGAGGTCGTTCAGGTCGACGATGACCAGCCCACTCCCGTCACGGACGGTCGCGGTGTACTGCAGTTCGACCGGGTCGTAGGTCGACGCGTCGCGGTTCGCTCCGCCGTCGACTCTGTTCACGGCGACCCTCGCTCGTTCACCAGCCCGCCTCGGTTGCCCGGGGACTGCGAGCGACCACCTCGACGCGCCGCCGATGCTCGGTCCGTCGAACCGCTCGTCCCCCGTGCCTCAACGTACATCTGTCTACCTCACGACCGTACCGAGGCGCGGTGGTGCCAAGGTCGGCGTGCCATGGTAGCTAGTGCCCGCACGCTCACGACAGCTAGGGCGCGCTCGGGGTGCGTGCCGGTCGCGGCCTTCCTCGTCGGGAGCGACGGTGAATCGCGAACGACGACTCGGCTGGAACGCTCTCCGTGCCAGTCAGAGACGCGTCCATCTCGGCCAGTCACGAGTCGTTTCCCTCGGCCGGTCGAGTCGGGACGTAGATGGTGTCGCCGAGGTACGCGTGGAGGAGTTTCTCCTCGGCCTTCCTGAGGTGCTGGTGGAGCGTCGCCGAGGTGATGTCGAGCGACTCGGCGACCTGCTCGGCCGTGCTCTTGCGCGGCCAGTCGTAGTAGCCGGCCGCGTAGGCGGCTCTGATGGCCGTCCGCTGGCGCTCGGTCAGGAACCGGTCCGCGGCGTTGACCGACTGGACGCCCGGTGCCACCCGGTGACCGGTCTCTCGCCTGGCCACCAGTTCGGCGTGGTCGTACCGACGCCGGAACACGTCCAGGAGGCCCCTGACGTTGACGTCGGCGGGCGCTTCCATGACCAGACGAGCCGTGCCCCCCTCCGCAGAGAACGACCGGACGTGTGCGCCGAGGTCGACGAGGTCGTGAATCGGCGACTCGGTGACGACGAGTTCGAGTACGGTCGTGTCGTCGGTCTGGTCGAGGATACGCCGGGTCTCGACGCTGTCGGTCTCCCCCGCCCGGTCGAACACCTCCTCGGGCGGCGCGCCCTCGACGGTGGCGTACTGCAGGAGGCGACCCTCTCGGAGCGGGACGGCGTCCTCGACGACGCAGCGACAGTCGAACCGGGACGAGAGGTCGAGGAAGACGTCGTCTCCCGCCGCGACCTCGATGCCGAGTTCGACGACGCTGTCCGCTATCAGGAGGTTCTTGGTCGTGAGCGAGCGCACGACGAACTCGATGGTGTCGCCGAGCAGTTCGAACTCGGCCTGTTCGGACTCGGTGAAGGCGTCTCGGCGGTCGGTGCTGACGACGAGCACCTCCTCGACGCGCCCGCCGTGGCGAATCGGGACGGCGATGCTGGCCTCGAAGGTGGTCGGGTCGTCCTCGCACTCCGCGTCGGTCCCCGTGACGGTGTACTGACGCGTCACCTGTATCACGCCGGTCTCGATGGCCGTCGTTACGGCGTCGGGTCGCGTCGACTCGCCGGCCGACCAGGTGTCGTCCCCGTCGACGCTCTCGGTCGCGACGACGCCGGTACCGGGGTCCGACTCGACGATCCAGGCGTCCTGGTAGAGTTCGGAGGCCAGCAGGCACCGGCAGACGACCTCACCGACCTCCCGGTGGGCCGTCGCTCGCGGCAGTCGCTGGACGATTTCGCGGATGACGGCGTTGATCTGGTCGAGGGTACGGAGGCGGTCGCGCTGAATGAGCAGGTCGCGTTCGTGGTCGCTGACCAGTCGCTCGCGCCGGGTGTGTTCGAGCACCATCGTGACGTCCGACGCGAGCAGTTCGATCAGCGAGACGTCCCGCTCGTCGATGGTCTGCCCGACCGTCGTGAGCACGGTCAGCACGCCGTACTCGCCGAGTGGGACGTGCACCCCCGTCTCGATGGCGTCGTCGCCGTACGGCGTGTCCGGACCGTCCGGTTCCACCTTCTGGACGGTCTCGCCGCGTCTGAACGCCCGTCCCGCGTACGTCGAGCGCAGGTTGAACACCGGTCGCGACCGGATCAACTCCTCGGCGCGGTCGGTCTGGGCGACGATGTCGAACGCGTTCGACTCCGGGTCGAACAGCCGGATACAGCTGATGTCGAACCCGATGATGTCCTCGACGGCCTCGACGCCGCGCTGGGCGATGTCCCGTTCGGTCGTCGCTCGCAGGAGGTCGCGGCTCTGCTGGTTGAGCGCGCGCAGGAGTCGCTCGGCCGCCTTGCGGTCGCTGATGTCGCGCACCACCCCGACGACGTCGCCGTCGCCGACGGTGGCCAGCGAGAGTTCCTGTTCGAAGGTCGCACCGTCGCGTCGCTGGCCGACGCTCTCCCCGCGCCAGTAGCCCTGCGCGTCGAGTGATGGGAGTATCTCCCGTTCGTACTGCCGTCTGGTAGCCTCGTCGCACAGGTCGAACCACGACCGGCCGACGAGGCGGTCGGGCGACTCGTAGCCGTACAGGTCGGCGTGGGCCGGGTTGACGAACAGGTACGTCCAGTCGGCGTCGACGACGGCCATCCCGTCGATGGACGACTCCATCGCCACCACCCGCTGGCGAAGCTCCTGCTCCCGTTCCAGGCGGTCGCTGATGTCGCGCAGGCTCCACAGCATCCGGGGGTCGCCGTCGAACTCGACGACGGCGACCGACACCTCGACGGGGAGCGCCGTCCCTTCGCCCGTCTCGACGGTGAGGTCGTCGGTCCAGCCAGCGCCTCGCTCGAACGTCTCCTCGACGAACGTCGCGTAGGACTCGCCGTCGCGGCCGAAGAGGGCCGCTGGCGGGAGCGACAGCAGGTCGTCGGCGTCGTACTGCAGGAGGTCGCACGCGCGGGGATTGCACGCCCGGAACACGTCGTGTTCCGGGTCGGTGATGAGCAACGCGTCGTTGAGGTGGTCGAACACGCCGCGGACCATCTCGACGGTGTACGCCGAATCGCCGTCGGCCTCGTGGTCGTCGTCGTCGGCTCCACGGCCGCCGTCGGGTCCGTCTCCTTCCTGCACGCGGGCGCTCGGTCGCTCACCGTCGCCCGTCCGTTCACCGTCGTACCGGTAGTTCTCGACGTCGTGGACGACGAGGACGAGAAGCTCCTGTCCGTTCTCGCTGACCGTCTCGACGGCCGTCCGGAGCGAGACGTCGTGACCGTCCCAGTGACGGACGGTCAGCGTCTCGTCCGGCGCGTCCGCTCCGCCGGTCTCGGCCGCCGCGTCCCGGAGACGGGAGAGTGCGGCGTCGGGGTCGTCGTCGCGGACGAGTTCCTGGAGGGGACTGTCGACGAGGTCGTCGACGCGACGACCGAGGAGTCGCGCCCCGGCGGGCGTGACGAACGCGACGCTACCCGACTCGTCGACGCCGACGACGCCCTTACCAGCCGCGTCGATACCACTCCATCTGGCGTCCCCACCGATCGTTGGGCCTTCGTGTGCCATGCCTGGGTCCTCGAGTGTCGTCGATTCGGTGCCGACCGACGCCACCAGCGGCGCGTCGGACGCTCCGACGCTCACGCCCCGGCAGCGTCCGGCGGTCGGGTCGTCTCGTGGACCGTCGGTCGGTCTGCCGACTCGACGTGTCCGTGTTGGTGGCGATTCGTCGTCCAATCTCTTCGACAGCTCTGAGGAGGGTCCGCAGCGGTAAAACCGATGTAGCCTATTCCCCTAGAATACAGTGTAGGCTGGCAGTTACGGTACGGATTCGACGGGCCTACCGACGCGTGGGGCGGGTCACCGGGGCCAGACGGTCGCACGGTGACTTCTCGACTCGCTTATTACGTCGGAGTGCCCGCCGTCGCCCCGCGTGGCTGGAGCCTGCGGGGTGCTCTTCGGCGTTCCGGGGATACGGGGGTCAGATGGTCCCCTTCCCCCGCGATACCCGGCGAAGCTTCGACCGGGTTTTACGCCCGGTCGTCGCGTCGTCCCGCGAACACGGACACGGTCGGCGGCGACGCACTCGTCGGACCGCAACGCATTCGCCGGACGGCGGCGACTCGCTCGGAGTCGTGTCCGGACACCAGCTATGGTACGAAGACGACAGATTCACCCGGCGACAGTGGCCCGTGGCGACGACGGCACCGTTCGGATACTCGGCGTCCGGAGTGTGCCCTCCCACCCACTGGAGCGTGGGGTACTCGGATGACCGACCGTGCGGCGACCGAACAGTACCCGGAGCGACCGTGACCACGCACATCAAACTCCACGGGCCGAAGGCCCGGCGCTTCGAGGAGCTGAAAGCCGAGATGAGCGAGCGGATGGGCTACGAACTGAGCAATCCGGAGGTGCTCGGCCTCCTGATGGCCGGTCGGGACTGGGACACCGCCCTGACGGACCGAACGTTCCCCTGAACCGGTCGGCGTTCGGCGACCGACCACACCCACCCACCCGAGAGACGTAGGGTCTCCCGTATCCAACTACGTAGGTCGACGATTCGTACCGGATGGCGTCGTTCGTGCAACTGTGGCAGCGAACGACCGTCGAACGGGATGCGTCCTGGTGGCGGTCGGTCGGTGCCCTCCCGGTGACGAACGACGACGGACTGGCTCCGGTGGCCGTCACGACGCGTCTCCACCGTCGGGAGCGACCACGAACGACACGCACGGACGGCCGTGCCCGTTCGACCCCAACGACAACTCATGACGTCACACATCAAACTCTACGGCTCGAAGAGCGACCGATTCGAACAGATAAAGCGGACGATGGAACAGCAACTCGGGTACGAACCGTCGAACCCCGAAGTCGTCGGCCTCATCATGGCCGCCTACGAGACCGACGAGACGAGTGCCATCCGCGTCGACAACGCCCTCCGGTAGTTCCGGCGACCGTCGACTCTCGACCGAGAGCTGGTCTCCCCCGAGAGCTGGCCCCTCCGAGCGCAGTTCTTCACGACCGTCACCGACCGTTCCCGACCCGTGTTACGTCACGCGAGACGTTCGCGAGCGACGCGCCACCGACCGGTCGCGGCTACCGCAGGGTCTGCCCATCTCGTGGCACGTCCGGTGGCGCCGTCGATAGCAGGCTCACCGGAGGAGCCAGGCGACTCGCTGGTCGGTGCCCCACTCGCCGAAGTCGAACAGCCAGTACAGTTCTCCGCTCCCCTCGTCGACCCGGTAGCCGACCTCTCCCTCCTCCTTCTCCTCGGCGGCGACCGACAGTTCCGAGAGGTCGCCGAGTGCGCCGACCATCGTCGAACTCGCGTCGTAGACCCGCCCCGACTCGTCTTTGAGCTGGAGCTGTGCGGGCGAGAGGCGCAGCTCCCGATTCGTGGTGTTGTCGACCGTGACGCCGAGGACGACGACCTCCTCGCCGTCGTCGGCGTCCAGGAACCCACCGAGGTCGTTCCCCCGTTCGAGACTCGCGATGCGGACCTCGACGCCACCTCGCTCGACGCCCTGGGAGAACTCGTGGACGCCCTGGAGGTCCTGTTGGAGTCTCTCCCCCACTCCCTGGCTCCGCTTCTCGCCGGTGCCGACGACGGCCGACGGGCCGGCACCGGGGGGTCCGACCTCGACCACGAGGTCCCGGACGTCGTCGCCCACCTCGTAGGCGAGGTCGCCGCGGACGACCTCACCGGGGGCGAGGCGGCCTGCCGTGACCGCGCGCGCCTCGGGGCGGAGCGCTCGGACCGCCGCGTACCGCCGGTCGGTCCCGTCACCGAGCGCGACCGTCAGCTCCCGGTCGACGTCCACCACTCCCTTCCCGCGGGCGTGCTGGACGGCGACGTCGACGACGGCGAACGCCGACCCGTCCGTCGCCGCGAGGACGTTCTCGTCGGACTCCGTGTCCAGTTCGAAGGGGTCGTCGTCGGAGGGGGCGTCCACTCGGTCGACGACGTCTGCTCCGTAGACGACGAGGTCGAGGTCGCCGACGCCGAACCGGTCGCCGAGACCGTACGACTCCGGCGACTCGGGCGACTGGCTCGCCGTCGTCTGGGGCCCCCGCGACTCGTCGCCGCGCCCGCGCGTGGACTGGCGCTCGGCGCTGGCACGAGCACAGCCAGCGAGTGCGAGCGCTCCCCCGGCGACCAGCGCGAGGTACGTTCGACGGTCCATGCGGTCCATACCCGACTCCGGTCTTCCACGTGGCATGTACCCTGGGTGGGAATCGGCACCGGATGGGAGACGGCCTGCGCGGATGTCCCCGGCCCCGAGTGGTGGGGGACCCGGCCGCGTCGGTACGCCGTCCCCGGCCGCGGCCGTCGCCCCGATTCTTCGACCAGTCTTCATATCTCGTCGCCGTCTGCTCGTCGTATTCGCCCATGACTACCGACTGCCCGTACTGCGGGGACTCGGTCCCCGACGACGCGTACGTGAGCCACCTCCGCCGGGGACACGACGAGGACGACCTGACAGCCATCGACCGCCGCCGGGTGCGGGCAGCGAGGAACCGACCGAACCGCGGCCGACTGGTCCTCTACGCCGGCCTCGGTGGCGTCCTGCTCCTCTTCGTGCTCGGGTACGGCCTCGTGGCCGTCTCCTCCGGCCCCGGCCCGAGTTCGGCCGCGGTCACGCCCGATCCGACGAACGGGACGCACGAACACGGCCGCATCACCGTCCAGTACGACGACCAGACCGTGGACCTCTCCGACCCGCGGTACCTCGAAGCGGACGAGTGCTTCCACTTCCACGAGGACGAGAGCGACGGGGGGAGTGACGACGAGGCGAGTACGTACGAAGAGAGTGACCACGAACGCGGTGCGGGGAGCGACCACCACGGCGACACACCGGCGTCGGCGGTGTGGCACGCCCACTGCGAGAACGTGACGCTGGAGTACGCCCTGGAGACGCTCGGGATGACGGTGACGAGCGACAGCGCGACCATCGACGGGCGCGAGTACGCCGAGGCGGACGGCGACGAGGTCACCGTGACCGTGGACGGCGACCCCGTCGACCCGCGGGAGTACGAACTCCAGGGCGTCGAGTCCGTCGAGGACGCGAACCACGGGGCGGGCGACGACGTGCGAGTGGTCGTCCGGTCGGCCGACTGAGGCGTGGTGGCGAACGGGAATCGGCGGTGACCGGTGTCGGCGGTGACCTGGCGTCGGTCCCGCGTCCCCCCGTCAGCGCGATTCTTCCCTACCCTTCGTCGCCTCTTTTTGCCCGAGACAGGCGAAGATGCGCACGATCTAGGGGCGTGTCCCAAGCCGTGTTCACCGCGTGACTGACGGATACACTAGATACTCAGGAGAGAACACATGATCGACAAAGTGGGTGTGCTCACGGTGGCCGCGCTGCTGGTACTGGCGGGCATCGTCGCTGCGGCTACCCCGGTCACGCAGAGCGACGACCAGACCGTCATCTACACGCTCGACGACGAGCGGTGCGACGTGAGCGAACACCTCGACGAGGACGTCGACGTCACGAGCGACGTCGACGAGAGCGAACAGCAGAGCGAGGACGAGCGAAATCGGGCGGACAGCGCGCTGGCCGAGCACGACCGGAGCAGCGACGCGAGCGCGAGCGACAGTGCGAGCGCGAGTGCCAGCGCGAGCAACGAGAGCGCGAGCGACGCCAGCGACCGGGACAGCGCGAGCGACAGCGAGTCGTACCGCGACGGGAGTTCCGAGGCGGTGAACGACCGCGACTACGACCGCGAGGCGAGCAGCGAACGCGACGCCAGCGACGTCGAGGAGAGCGACCGCAGCGTCGAGGAGAGCGACGTCGACGACAGGGACGTCGAGACCGACGAGCAGGTGAGCGAGCGCGACCACGACGTCAGCGAGCAGGCCGCGAACGAGTCCGACCAGGACAGTACGCGCAGCGAGAGCGAGTCGAGTGCGAACGAGTCCGCTAGCGACGAGCGCGCGAGCGACGCCAGCGAGTCGGCGAGCGCCGACGAGGAGCGCGAGAGCGCGTCCGCGGAGAACGCGAGCGACTCGGCGCGGAACGACGGCGAGTACGCCGAGGCGGACCGCAAGGCGGCCGCCAGCGACTCCCAGTCCGTCGACGAGAGCGACAGCACGAGCAACGAGAGCCAGAGCGAGGCCGCGGAGAACGCCTCCGACCAGCGAGCCGCCGAGGAGCGTGCGAGTGATTCGAGTGACAGTGTCTCCGACGACAGTTCCGCGGAGGAGCAAGCGTCGAGCGACGGCGACAGCAGCGAGCGCGACGACGACGGCGACTCCAGTGACAGTGAGAGCGCCGCCGACGAGAGCGAGTCGAGCGCCGACCAGTCCAGCGACGGCGCCTCGCAGGACAGCCAGCGTGATTCGAGCGAGAACGACCGCAGCGACGCCGCCAGCGAAGAGCGCGACAGCGCCGCTTCCGACAGCGCCAGCGAGTCGAGCGCCGAGAACCAGAGCGACTCTAGCGTCGACGAGAGCGACCGGGAGGGCTCCGAGAGCGCCGCGAGCGACAGTCAGCGTGACAGCGCAGACTCCGAGCGCAAGTCGTCGGGCAACGAGTCCGCCAGCGACGAGCGCGCGAGCGACGCGAGCGAGTCGGCGAGCGACGAGCGGGCCAGCCGACTGGACCGCACCGACAACGACAGTCAGCAGAGCGAGAGCGCCCGCACGGACAGCGGGAGCGAGAGCGACCGACTCTCGAGCGCGCGTGACGGGAGTACGTACACCGACGAACGCGACGCGAGCGACAGCACGCGCAACGCGTCCAACGAGTCCGCACGCGACACGGAGAGCGTGAGCGACGAGGGCGTCGACACCAGACTGGACAACGACGTCGAGAGCGCGTCGAACAGCCAGACGGACAGCGAGTCCGACCTGAGCGAGCGCGACCGTAGCGAGCGCGCCGAACAGAGCGACCGTGCGAGCCAGGAGGACCGGAGCGACCGCGCTCACGACCTCGAATCGCGCGACAGCGACCGCAGCGACTCCGAGAGCGAGAGTCAGCGCGACCGCAGCGAGAGCACGCAGGACCGGACCCAGCGCGACCAGACCCGGGACTCCACCTGCGACACGACGACCGAACGGATGATCGTCACCGGTGAGAGTCCGTCGGAACTCGAACGGAAGGGCGTCATCGTCGAGAACGCCGACGGTTCGTTCGACATCGACGTCAGCAAACTCGACTGACGGGGTCGCCCGACGAGGACCGGTCGAACCCACTGCTTTTTCGGGGGGTTTCCGCGGAGCGTTTTGGGGATTCCACGGCGTGTCGAAGAGTCTCTTCCCCTCGGCCGAGCACCGGGGGTTCGTTCGGGGGAGAATTGACCCCATCCCCTCCGGACGTTCCCAGGGCTTCGTCGCCTGTTCTTAACGCTCCTGAGCGAACCGGTAACTGACCTACAACAGAGGTCACAGAGATTCGAATGACCAACAAAGCACTAGCCATCGTGATGGTTCTCCTCTTGGTGTTAGCCGGTGCTGGGAGTGTGGCGACAGCCCAGACCAGCAGCAGTTCCCAGACGGACGACCAGTGCGATGAGTACGAAAGCCTCGACGACGACGCGTCGACCCTCGACGAAGAGGACGCGAGCGAGAGCCGGAGCAGTAACGACCGAGATAGCTCGAGTAGCGAGGACTCGGAGAGTTCGAGCGACTCTTCGAGTAGCGAGAGCGACAGCGAGAGCGACAGTGCGAACGACGCCGACGCCTCGTCGATGGACCGGAGCGACCGGGACAGCGCGAGCGACAGCGAGTCGTACCGCGACGGGAGTTCGCTGGAGGTGAACGACCGCGACTACGACCGCGAGATGAGCAGCGAGGACTCCGTCGACAACGTCGACGAGAGCGACCACAGCGAGCGCCAGAGCGACGTCGACGACATGGACATCCAGATGGACGAGGACGAGAGCACCCTCGACCGCACCGTCAACGACGCGACCGACAGCGCGAGCGACCAGGACAGCACGCGCAGCGAGAGCGCGAGCGATTCGAGCGACAGCGCCTCACAGGACAGCCAGCGCGATTCGAGCGACAGTCAGAGCGACTCCGAAGACCGCGACAGCGCGAGCGACGAGAGCGCGAGCGACAGCGAGTCCAACGACAGCGACTTCGCCAACTCGGACCGCGAGGAGAGCGCGAGCGACTCGCAATCCTCGGACGAGAGCGACAGCGCCTCCGACGAGCGCGAGAGCGAGTCGAGCGACCGCGCGTCGGACGCGAGCGCCTCCGACGAGAGCGAGAGCGACCGCGCTTCGGACGACAGCTCCTCCGACGAGAGCGACTCCACCGACAGCGAGTCGAGCGACACCGACGTCGAGTCCTCGACCGACGAGGGCGAATCGAGCGACCGCGGCGACGACGACCGCGACAGCTACGACTTCGAGGAGAGCGACACCGACAGCGCCTCCGACGAGAGCGATTCGAGCGCGAGCGATTCGAGCGACAGCGCCAGCTCCAGCTCCGACAGCGAGAGCGACTCCACCGACAGCGAGTCGAGCGACAGCGAATCGAGCGACAGCGACAGCGAATCGAGCGACAGCGCCAGTGCGTCCAGCTCCGACGACGAGAGCGACAGCGAGTCGAGCGAGAGCGACCGCGAGGGCTCCGACAGCGCGTCGAGCGACAGCGACAGCTCCAGCTCCGACTCGGACAGCGCGTCGGCGAGCAGCGACAGCGCGAGCGACGAGAGCGAGAGCGACAGCAGCGACAGCGCGAGCGACGAGAGCGACAGCACGCTCGAGACGACCGACAACGACAACGAACAGTCCAGCACGCAGAACGAGGAGAGCGAGTCCTCGATGGACCGGAGCGTCAGTCAGAGCGACCAGAGCATGCACTCCGTCGAGAACTCCGTCGACGACAGCGACCGGTCCGTGCAGGACGAGCAGTCGGTGGACACGGAGAGCGTGAGCGACAACGGCATCGACACCGCCGAGAACAACGACGTCGAGTGGGAGACGAACAGCGACGAGGACAGCGAGTCCGACCTGAGCGAGAGCGACTCCAGCGAGAGCGACTCCAGCAGCCAGAGCCAGTCCGACTTCGAGGAGAGCGACTCCAGCGAAGACGTCGACACCCGGGACGACACCCGGACCGACGCCGACGCCGACTTCGAGACCGAGAGCTCGCAGTCCGAGTCCGACGACACCAACTACGGCGAGTCGTACGACTCCGAGTGCGTCGACTCCAGCGACGACGAGAACGAGGACGACGACGGTATCGACGACTCCGACGACGAGAACGGACTCGTCGCGGACGTGGTCAACGCCTACGAGGCCATCCTCGCGTCCTTCCTGGGCTGAGCGAACGGCGCTCGTCCCTCCCGTTTTTCGATACGACTCCGCGACCTGTCCACAAACATGTCTAGAGAATGACTAGAAAACGGTTATGCGTCTGCCATCTCTCGTACGACGAGTGAGGGTGAGCGAGGGGGAGTCCGGGAATCGGCGATGTGTGGACGTCGAGCGACTCGTGCGGCCGACGGGAGACGGAGGGTCGAGTCGATGGACGTGAGGACGGTACGACCGGTACGGAACGGCGCCGTCGGCCGCGGGCGGACGGCACTCGACCGGCACGGAAACGGGTCGCTGAGCCGTCGCCAGTTCGTCGGCGCGGCGGGGGCGCTCGCGGCTTTCGGCAGTTCGCTCGACCGCCTCGGCACGACCGGGACGGGAGACGGCGGTGGCGGCGCTGGGGAGATGCCCGTCGTCACGGCCAGCCTACGCTACGACGTGGACGCCGGGGTGGACGTGGAACACGACTGCGGCCGTTCGCACGTCCGGAGCGACCCGTCGTCGGGCGTCTTCTGGCTCTCCCGTCCCGCGTACGAGACGGCCCGACGAGCGCTGGCGGGGGCCGACGGCCTCGCCGTCGTCCAGTCGCGCTCGCTGCTGGCGGCCGTCGACGGCCTGTTCGGGGCGGACGTCTTCGGGGCCACGCCGACGGACCGACTGCCGCTCGACGGTGGACGGGCCGTGCGAGTGCTCGACGGCGTGAGGCCGCCGTCCGTGGACCTCGAACGGGTCGGAGAGCTGCGCGTTCGTGCCACCGTCGCGGGAGCGTCGACGGTCCTCGGCCCGGCGGAGCGAGAACACGTACTGCTCCCGAGCAGCTCGGTCACCGTCCGCCGGCCGACCGGTCGGACCCGGACCGCTCCCGGGAAACGCCCCGGCGAGACGGTGACGGTGCCCGCCTTCGAGGCGGTCGAACGACCGGCGACGCCGACGGTGACCGTCGAGCACCTCGGCGTGCGCGCGGTGCGACCGTTCGGAGCGTGACCGATGCCGTACGTCAGTTTCGCGGCCGCTGCCGGCTGGCCCCGGTGGGCTACGCTCGTCCGGGAGGAGGCCCGGAACGTCGTCGACTACCTCGACGACACCACCGACGCCGACTGGCAGTTCTGGGACTTCGGCCGACTGGGCGTCGCACCCGCGGAGTTCGTCGACACCGAGCACTCCTTCATCGAGCGAGCGATGTCGTGGCTCGACGAGCATCGCTCGCTGACCGCCGAGGAGAACGTCCTCATCGCCCACGACGTGGCGCAGTGGGGGTACGGTCAGAGCGACACCTACGTGACGGACGACGGGGAGTGGACGCGCGGAGCGCTGGTGTACGCCGACCCGTTCTCGGTCGGTTCCTGGGAGGTCCGTGGGATGACGTGGCACGAGGCTGGTCACGCCTACGGGGCGAGCCACGCCGACGGCGACTTCCGCGTCGACGCGAACGGCTGTTACACCGAGTTGACGCCGATGTGCTGGTCGTACCTCCTCGAACCGAACGATGGCTGGTTCTGGACGCAGGAGGCCAGCACGACGTGGGAGGGGAGCGACGAGCCGCCCGAACGGTTCGCCAACGGCCTGCAGAACCGCGAGCACCAGTTCGACGACCCGGTCCACCACGCGGACCGGTACAGCCGCTACACGCGCGAGAAGGTAGCGAACTGGCTCGACTCGCGCGAGGACTGAGCGAGCGGACAGTGCTCGCTTCGAGAACGCCTGGTCTGACGAAGTCGTCCGTCACCGGTCGTCGCCACCACTGGCCGTCTATCGCCACCGGGGTCTGCGAGTTCCGACCGGAGTTGGGTGAGAGTTCCGCCACCGTCTGGTGGGATTCCCGTCGGAAATCGGAGAATTCTCTTTAGGGGGAACTGACTCGGTGAAGACGAAGCGATGACTGCACCCGACGACACCCCCGACACGACGCGCCGCGCACTCCTCGGCACCACCGCGACGCTCGGTATCGCCACCCTCGCTGGCTGTATGGGCGGCGGTGACGACGGTGGTGACACGACGACGAGTGAACCACCGCAGACCTCCGACGCCCCGGCCACGACGACGATGGGGACGAACGAGACGACGGACGACCCCACCACGACCCAGTCGACGCCAGCGCCCGACGTCCCCGTGCTCAACTACGCGCTGACGCTCGAACACCTGGAGAACGCGTTCTACCGCGAGGGACTGGAGACGTTCGGCGAGGACGAACTGATGGAGGCCGAGGCGCTCTCGTCGTTCGGCGAACGGCTTCGGATGGACGTACCGAGGTACCTCCAGACGGTGGGCGAACACGAGGCCGCCCACGTGAGCGCGCTCACCGACACCGTCGAGCAGTTGGGCGGGACGCCCGTCGAGGAAGGCGAGTACGAGTTCGGCTACGAGACGCCCAGCGAGTTCTTCGACGTGGCGAAGGCGCTGGAGAACACCGGCGTCGCCGCGTACGCCGGTGCCGCGCCGAAGGTGGTGAACGCCGACGTGCTCGCGGCGGCGGCCGGTATCCACAGCGTCGAGGCGCGTCACGCGAGCTTCCTCAACCTCGTCAACGCCGAGTCGCCGTTCCCGAAGGCGGTCGACGAGGCGAACTCCGTCGAGGAGGTGCTCGACGTCGCTGGCCAGTTCGTCACCTCCGAGGTCGACCCGAGCGTCTTCGAGACGGGCGATGACCGCCCCGACCAGCAGCGCAAGGCCGAGGACGACACGGACGACGTGGCCGTGCTCAACTACGCGCTGACGCTCGAACACCTGGAGAACGCGTTCTACCGCGAGGGGCTGGAGGCGTTCAGTCAGGAGGACCTGATGGACGCGGAGGCGCTCTCGGGGTTCGGCGAGACGGTCCGCGAGGACGTCCGCTACCACCTGGAGATGGTGGGCGAACACGAGGCCGCACACGTCAGGGCCATCACCGACACCGTCGAGCAACTCGGCGGGACGCCCGTCGAGGAGGCGACGTACGACTTCGGCTACGAGACGCCCAGCGAGTTCCTCGGCGTGGCGCGAGCGCTGGAGAACACGGGCGTCGCCGCGTACAAGGGTGCGGCGGGCACCGTCGCCGCGGACGCGGTGTTCGAGGCAGCCATCGGCATCCACAGCGTCGAGGCGCGACACGCCTCGTTCCTGAACGAACTGAACGTCGAGTCGCCGTTCCCGATGGCCGTCGACGAGCCGAAGACGATGGCCGAGGTGACCGAGATAGCGGGCCAGTTCGTCGTCGAGAACTGAGCCAGGGGGGCGAGCGGCGCTCCGACAGGCGGTCTCGAACCGTCCGCCGTCTCGTCGAACCCCTCGCCGTCCCTCTCCGATACGGCACACGCCGGGCAAGCGCTAACCGCGCAGATAGACTCCACGACGTATGCAACTCGGTGTCGAGATGGAGTTCTGGGTGGTCGACGAGATGGGTGACCTCTGTGCCGGCCACGACCTCACGGAGGCTCACGAGAACGCGGTGCCCGAGTTCGTCGAGTCGCTCGTCGAGATAACGACGCCGCCACGGGGCTCTACCGCCGGTATCGCCGAGAGCCTCACGGACGTGCTCGACACGCTCCTCCGGGGTGCTCGCGAGACGAACCGTCGGCTCGTCCCGCTCGGGACGCCGCTGACCGCCAACGGGTCGCCCGTCACCTCCTCGCGTGGCGACATGCTCGAACGCATCTACGGCGAGGGGTTCGAGGTCGCCAAGAACTGCGCCGGGACGCACGTCCACTTCGAGCAGGGGAACGTCGCTCGCCAGTTGAACCTCCTGACGGCGCTCGACCCGGCGCTCGCGCTGGTGAGTTCCTCGCCGTTCTACGAGGGCGAGCGACTGGCCACCTCTTCGCGCGCGTACGCGTACCGGTACAAGGCCGGGCACAACTTCGGGAAGTTCCGCGACCTCTGGGAGTACACCGACGACCCCGACGAGTGGGAGCGACGACTCCAGTGGCTCTACGAGGAACTGCGGTCGATGGCGCTCAACCGCGGCGTCTCGACCGAGGAGTACACCGACTACTTCGACCCGGAGAACGTCGTGATGACGCCCATCCGCCTGCGCAGCGAGACGCCGACCGTCGAGTGGCGCTCGCCCGACACCTCCCTCCCGAGCCAGGTCGTCACGCTCCTGGAGGACCTCGCGCCGCTCATGGCCCAGACCGACGACCTGCCGGTCGAGGTCGGCGACCCCGGCGTCACCAACGACGCCATCGGCGTCCCGGCGTACGCGGAACTCCAGCAGTTGAGTTCGGCGGCCATCGAGCGAGGGCTGACCTCGCCGTTCGTCTGGAAGTACCTCGAACGGTACGGCATCGACACGACGCGCTACCACCCGCTGTCGGGCCAGTTCTACGCCGGCGACACCATCCCCGAGGAGCGGGCGCGTCGGGTCCGACTGGAGGCAGCGCGCCTGCTCGAACGGGACGTGGACGCGCTCCACACGACCGTCACTGCCCGTCGGTAGCGTCGTCGTCCAGCCCCGACGCTGCGGTGTCGCGGTCGCCACCGGAGGCGCTCGCGACGAGGTCGTCGACGTCCACGTCCGGAACGTCGACCGCGTCGAGGTCGGGGTCGTCGCTCGTCACGCCGCGCGCGAACGACCCGACGAGGGTCTGTTTCACCTCCTGGTACATCGGAATCTCGTCCTCGTGGAGACCGACGAAGATTATCGCGTGGATGGTGTAGGCGAGGAGTTCCGGCGAGACGTCGTGGAGCAGCCCCGCCTCGTCCCACGCTTCGAGGTACGGCAGGAAGATGGCGAGCTCCTGCTGCCGGTTCTCTTCCATCTCCTCGTCGGTGAACTGCTCGCGCAGTCGGTCGAGTTCGTCGCTGACGATTATCTGACGGACGAGCTGGTTCGTCTCTATCACCTCCAGTATCCCCAGCAGGAACGCTTCGATGGCCGCCTGCGGGTCGTCGTAGCGCTCGAACGAGATGGCGAGCAGGTGTTCGGTCGTCTCCTCGCCCTCCTCTTCCAGCAGTTCGATGTACAGCTCCTCCTTCGAGTCGTAGAACTGGTAGAACGTGCTCGACGCGATACCCGCCGGCTCCGTCAGCTCCGAGATGGTCGTCTTCCGGAGGCCGTAGCGCGAGAACAGGTCCCGTCCCGTCTCGCGTATCTGCTGGCGAATTCGGGAGCGTTCGTCGTCGCTGAAACTCCGCATCTACCGACCCTCCGGCCCCGGCGTGCTTTCGCCTGACGGTTCGCCGGTCACAGATCACTCCGCTCGAACGCGGTTCGGCTCGCGACGAGGACCACCGCGGCGACGGCCAGCAGGAGCGCCGTCCCGAGGAGGTCGACCGACCCGTCGACGAGAATCTCGGTCGGTTCGAAGTAGCGCATCGGCGAGGCGTTGCCGAGCCACTCGAAGTCGCTGCCGACGACGACCGACTCGACGAGCCACCCCGCGAACACGAGGCCGAGCGCGAGTCGTCCGGCCCGTCGCCCGCCGCGGACGAGGACGCCGAGGAACAGCCCCACGGCGGCCCAGCACAGCAGGAAGGGAATCGACAGGACGTGCAGCGTCACGAGGTCGACGAACGACAGCGGGTCGTCGACGACGACGGACCCGACGTACAGCACGACCGGCACGACGACGTTGAGGACGACGATGGGCACCAGCAGCGCGGCGTACTTCCCGAGCAGGACGCTCGTCCGGGAGATGGGCGCCGCCAGCAGCGTGTCCATCCGGTCGTCACGGAGCGCCCCGGCGACGCTCCCGGCGGCGCTGTAGGCGACGTACCCGCTCAGACCGACGAGCCAGGCGATGCTGTAGAACTCGCCGAGGATGCCCTCGAACGACCCGATGTGCTCCAGTCCGAACAGCGCGGTCATCGCCGGGGGGAGCTGTTCGACGAACGCCTGGAGCTCCTCGCCGCCGGTCAACTGCGGACCGATCCAGACGAACATGGCCGCGTACAGGCCGAGTACGGCGGCGACGACCGCGGTGACGCGGAGGCGTCGCTCCGCCTCGAACCGGAACACGTCGCGGGCGCTCGCGGTGTGGCGCTCGCGGCGGTCGGCGCGTTCGACGTCGTCGACCGACCCGGTGGCGGCGTCGCTCATCGGACGTCCACCCGCCGGAACCAGACGCCGCTCGCAGCCAGCAGGGCGACGGCGACCCCGAGCAGGACCACCGCCCCGACGAGGTCGTACTCGCTCGCGGTGAGGATGGCGACCGGGTCGTAGTAGCGCATCGGGGCGACGGCGCTCAGCCAGTCGAGGTCCGTCCCGGCCGTGACCGAGTCGAGGAGGAACGTCCCCACCAGCAGGCCGACGGCGACCCCTTCCGCGACGAACCGCCGGGGGGCGACGACCGACGCGAGCATCCCCAGCCCCCCACAGAACAGGAGGTAGGGAATCGACAGCGCGTGGACGGCCACGAGGTCGGCTGCCGGGACGGGGTAGTCGACGAGCGACGTCCCGAGGGCGACGACGGCCAGTACGACGACGTTGACGACGACGACGGGCACCAGCAGCGAGAGGAACTTCTCGACGACGACCTGCCCGCGCGAGACGGGCGCGGCGAGTATCGTGTCCATCCGGCCGTCGTCGACGTCGCCAGCGACGCTCCCGGCGGCGCTGTACGCGAGGTACGCGCCGAGTCCGAGCACCCACGCGAACTGGTACAGTTCCAGCGCGAGGTAGCCCTCGATGGTCCCGATGAGCTCCAGATTGAACGCCTCGACGAGCTGTGGCGGGTACTGCTCGACGAGCGCGGCGAGGTCGATGTCCCCGAGGAGGCTCGGGGCCATCAGTATCATCAGCGCCGCGTACGCCGACAGGCCGAGGGCGAGGACGACCGACCCGGACAGTCGTCGCTCCGCGTCGTAGCGGGCGGTCTCAAGCATCGGGGGTCCCCGTCTCGGTATTCGCCCGGCCGGACTCGACGCGTTCGACGACCGCCTCGGCGTCGTCCTCGCCGTAGAAGCGCATGAAGACGTCCTCCAGCGGCGCTTCCTCGATGGCGAGGTCACGCAGGTCGTACTCCAGCAGGTGGCGGAGCAGCGGTTCGTACGCGCCGGTGTAGGTGAACGACACCGTCGTCTCCTCGTCGGACCAGTCGTCGTCTCCTGCGCTGGCGTCGCTCACGCCTGCGTGGTCGGCGCCCGCCTCAGTCGGCACGTCGCCGTCGCCGCCGACCGTCACGTCGTGTGCGCCGTCGATGTCGAACTCCGCGGCGGTGACCGACCCGCCGACGCTGGCGCGGACGGTCTTGCCGGTGCGGTCGATGAGCGAGTCGACGTCCTCCAGTTCGACCAGCAGGCCGTCACGGACGATGCCGATGCGGTCACAGACCTTCCGGACCTCGCCGAGGATGTGCGAGGAGAAGAAGAACGTCTTCCCGCGCGCCTGCTCGGCCCGGACGAACTCCAGGAACCGCTCCTGCTTCAGCGGGTCGAGCCCCGAGGTGGGTTCGTCCATGACGACCAGGTCCGGGTCGTGCATGAACGCGATGACGATGGCCAGCATCTGCTTGTTCCCGCGCGAGTACTCGCCGACCTTCCGGTCGAGCGGCGGGTCGAACAGTTCCAGCAGGTCCTCGCTGCGCACGTCGCCACGCAGGGCGCCGTGGTACTCGACGAGTCGTCGGCCCGTCACGCCCTCGTCGAACCCCGGTTCGCTCGGGAGGTAGCCGACGCGTGCGCGGGCCGCCTGCAGCGCCGACGCGTCGCGGATGTCCGCACCGAGGACGCTGGCGGTCCCGTCGGTGGGCGACAGGAACCCCATCAGGGTCCGGATGGTCGTCGTCTTCCCGGCACCGTTCGGGCCGAGGAAGCCGAACACCTCGCCCTCCTCGACGGTGAACGAGAGGTCCTCGACACCACGGACGTCGCCGTAGTACTTGGTCAGCCCCTCGGTCTGGATAACTGGCATGTACGACACTCTCTCTGACGGACGTTGAATCTATGAATCTATCAGTTTTTCGTTTTCACAGACGTGGGTCCCCTCGTCGGTCGGTACATCGTCTGAGTCCCGACCTGCTGGCGGAATCGGTTCTGGGGCCAACTGTCGCGTCGTTCTCGTCTGGTGGTCGAGGGGACGACCGAGTCGTCTGACTGAACGGTCGGTCGACGACGCTGGTCCCTCCGCTCATCTTCTCCCCACCGTCATCGATAGGCGACGAAGACGCCGGCTCCCGTCGTCCTACGGTGGACGACCTCCCCCGAACCCCGTCGGAACACAAGTCTTTTATCTGACTGAACGTTCAGTCAGAGTATGAACGACAGGTCCACGACCGGACGACCGTGGCTCGCCGTCGCGCTCAGCGTGGCGGTCTCGGGGCTCGGTCACCTCTACCTGCGCCGGTGGCTCCGCGCCGTCGCGTGGCTCGGTATCACTGCCGGAGCGACGCTCGTCGTCCCGCAGGCCGCCCTCGACGCGGCCGCCGCCGGCGAGGCGTTCGACGTCGTCGCGCTCGCGCCCATCTTCTTCGTCGGGGCGCTCTGTGCGCTCGACGCGTACCTCATCGCCCAGTACCAGCAGTTCCGGTCGCGCGCCGAACCGACCGCCGGTGGGGAGTTGACCCACTGTCCGAACTGCGGCGGCGAACTGGAGGCGGACCTCGGCTTCTGTCACTGGTGTACCACCGAGTTCGACGAGTTCCGCGTCGCGCGGCCCGCGGAGGGGGAGCGATGAACGCCGACCAGTCGGGCGAGGAACCACCGACTACCGAGGAACGCATCATGGAGGCGACGTTCCGGGCGCTGCTGAAACACGGATACAACGACCTCTCCATCGCCAACATCGCCGACGAGTTCGAGATGAGCAAGTCGTCGCTGTACTACCACTACGACTCGAAGGACGACCTGCTCGTCGCCTTCCTCGGGTTCGCCAGCGACCGGTTCGAGGAGGCCGTCCTCTCGACGCCCGAGGACGACCCGATGGCCAACCTCGAACACATCGTCGAGAAACTGCTCCCCATCCAGTTGAACGAGGAGCAGGAGGCCATCGGGACGGTGATGAGCGAACTCCGCTCGGAGGCCGTGACGAACGAGGCGTTCCGCGAGCAGTTCACCGAGATGGACGACCTGCTGGTCGACACCGTCCGCGACATCGTCGAACGCGGCGTCGAGGACGGGTCGTTCCGGGAGGTCGACCCCACCCGCGTCGCCGAACACGTCGTCGCGACGGTGAACGGTGCGCGCGCCTCCCGGACGACGACGAACCGTGACCAGGCCCCCGCCGCCGTCCGCGTCTCGCTCGCGTCGTACCTCGACAGCACGCTCCGGGGGCGACAGTGAGCGGGCGCGACGTCGACGTCACCGGCGGCGACCTGCTGAAACCGCTCGTCGTGCTGGCGCTGCCCATCGTCCTCGCCCAGCTGCTCCAGGTCGGCTACAACGTCGCCGACACGTTCTGGGTCGGCCGACTCGGCCAGGAGGCGGTGTCGGCGCTGTCGTACTCCTTCCCCGTCGTCTTCCTGATGATATCGGTCGCCGGCGGGTTCACCGTCGCCGGGACGGTGCTCGTCGCCCAGAACAAGGGCGCGGGCAACGACGACCGGGTGAACTACGTCGCGGGGCAGACCATCGCGTTCGTCTTCCTCGTCGCGGCGGGGTTCTCCGTGCTCGGCTACGTCCTGAGCCCGTGGCTGATGTCGCTCGTCGGCGCGTCGCCGGGGTCCCTCGAGTACGCCCTCGCCGTCGAGTACACGCGGACCATCTTCGTCGGCATCGTGTTCATGTTCGGCTTCTTCGTCTTCCAGGCGCTCCTCCAGGGCTGGGGCGACACCCGGACGCCGCTCTACCTGATGGCGCTCAGCGTCGCGCTGAACGTGTTCCTCGACCCGTTCCTCGTGCTCGGGTTCGAGGGGAACGTCCTCCTCACGTCGCTCGGTCTGGACGGTCTCCAGACGTGGCTGTTCGACCTCACCGGGTTCGCCGGGTTCGGCGTCCAGGGGGCGGCCATCGCCACCGTGTTCTCGCGGGGCGTCGCCACGGTGCTGGCGATGGCGTGGCTGTTCTCCGGCGCGGTGGGCATCCACCTCTCGGTCGACGACCTGCGACTCGACCCCGAGATGGTCAAGCGCATCGTCTCGCTGGGCGCCCCAGCGAGCGTCGAGCAGTCCACGCGAGCGCTCGGCATCATGGTGCTGACCGCGCTGGTCGCGTTCGCGGGCGACGACGCCGTCGCCGCGCTCGGCATCGGGAACCGCATCAACTCGCTCGTCTTCCTCCCGGCGCTCGGCCTCGCGCGCGGGACGGAGACGGTGGTCGGGCAGAACCTCGGCACCGGCCAGGCCGACCGCGCGAAACGCGCCGTCGGCTACAGTTCGGCCATCATCGCCGTCGTGCTCGCGCTCCTCGGCGTCGTCGCCTACGCGTTCGCCGAACCCATCACGGCGGTGTTCATCCCCGGCGCGCCCGACGTCATCGCCATCGGTGCGGACTACCTCCGCATCATCGGCCCGACGTTCCTGTTCATCGGCGTGTTTCAGGTCGTCCAGGGCGGGTTCCGCGGGAGCGGGTCGACCCGGACCGCGATGGCGTTCGCCATCGTCTCGCTGTGGGTGTTCCGCCTCCCGCTCGCCTACGCGTTCCTCCGGTGGTTCGACATGGGCGCGACCGGCGTCTGGTACGCCGTCGCTGCGTCGAACGTCCTCAGCATGCTCGCCGCGACGGCGTGGTTCCTCCGCGGCCGGTGGGCGGAGGGCGTGGTCGACGACTCGCCGCCGACCGTCGCGGCGACCGACGACTGAGGCTTCCGGGAGAACTGCGTCTTCTGCGAGGATGGGTCCCGCGAGGACCGGGTCCCGAAGAGACCGAGGGACCAGCGGACCGCTGTATCGCACGACCGTCTCCCGACTGCCGACACCGATATCACGGAATCGGGGCGTTCTGGCCCGTGTGGTGGTCGTTCTGACTCGCCGGACCCCTCGACCAGTTCCGATGTATTCATATATCTCTACTTGTTAGTAGCGACCGAACAACAACGCTGTCAGTATGATACTACACAATTATTCGCCGACGTGTGAGGTGCTTCCGTGAGCCGCTTCGACCGGTTCGTCGACGCGGTGGCCGGACACACCCGCATCGCCATCGCGGTGATGCTCGTGTTGACCGTCGTCCTCGGCGCGGGTGCCGGGATGATCGAGCAGTCGTCGTCGCTCGACCAGTTCCAGAGCGACTCCCCCGAGTCTCAGAAGCTCACCTACATCCAGGGCAACTTCTCGACCGGCGCGGAGAACACGACGTCGGTACAGCTCATCGCGAGGGACGACAACGTCCTCGACAAGGAGTCGATGGTCGGCATCCTCGAACTCGAACAGCGGCTCCAGACCAACGAGACCATCGAGGGGACGCTGGTGGAGAACGACTCCATCGTCGGCCTCCCGAACATCGTGGCGACGACCGCCATGCAACAGCAGGTCGGCGGCGAACTCCAGCGCACGAACGCGGAGTTCCAGCAGCTCAACGCCACCGTCTCCCAGGAGCGCGCGGCCCTCCAGAACCGCAGCGACACGCTCAACGCGACCGCGGCGGACCTCCAGCGCGCACTGGGGATGCTCCAGCAGAACCCGAACGCCTCCGTCGAGGCGGCGTTCGAGCAGGTGCGCTCGAACACGAGCGTCGAACTCGACCAGGAGGACTACGGGACGTTCCAGCAGGCCGCACAGGGCGTCCGCAACGCCCAGAACCAGTCGCAGGTCGAACAGGCCTACCAGCTGGGGACCCAGGGCGTGCTCCGCGACCAGTACAGTGACCTGCAGGAGCGCGGTGAGGAGCTCCAGGCGCAGGGTGAACGCCTCCGCGAACTCGGCGGCGAACTCCAGACGCTGAACGGGGAGCTCCAGAACGCGTCGAACGCCACGCTCGACGAGCAGCTCGAACAGCTCCAGTCGATGAACCAGTCACAGATCGACGGCGTCCTCTCGCTGCTGCTCGGCGAGAACGGCGGCGACGGCGGTAGCTCGGCCGTGCTGGCGCTCGTGCCGACGGACTTCGACAGGGGGACGACCGAGGCGGAGGCGACGATGGTCGTCGTCACGCAGACCACCGACGGCCAGTCGAGCGCCCCGACCGGCGAGACGAGCGACGCCATCTCGAACTCCCAGCTGGCGATGCAGGACATCGCCACCGAGAACGACTGGAGCGTCGACGAGGTGCTCGTCTTCGGCTCCGGCATCATCGGCGAGGAGATCACCCAGTCGATGACCGACAGCCTCGCCATCGTCGGGCCGCTCGCGCTGCTGTTCGTCCTGCTGGCGCTCATCGTCGCCTACCGCGACGTGCTCGACATCGTGCTCGGCCTGCTCGGCATCTTCACCGTGCTCATCTGGACGTTCGGGTTCATGGGCTGGGCCGACATCGCGTTCAACCAGCTGTTCGTCGCGGTGCCCGTCCTGCTCATCGGCCTCTCTATCGACTACGCCATCCACGTGTTCATGCGCCACCGCGAGGAGCGCAACGAGCACGGCTCGGCGGGCGTCCGCGAGTCGATGCGCATCGCCCTGACGGGCGTCGGCATCGCGCTCGTCTGGGTGACGGCGACGACGGTCATCGGGTTCCTCTCGAACCTGACGAGTCCGCTCCCACCCATCCAGGAGTTCGGCGTCGTCAGCGCGTTCGGTATCACCGCCGCCCTGCTCGTGTTCGGCATCCTCATCCCGGCCATCAAGATCGAGGTCGACGGCTTCCTCGAAGGCCGGGGCTGGGACCGCACGAAGAGCGCGTTCGGGACCGGCGGCGGCCGGTTCTCCTCGGTGCTCGCCGCCGGGTCGACCGCCGCCCGGAAGGCGCCGTTCGTCGTCATCCTCGTCGCACTGCTCATCAGTGCCGGTGGCGCGTACGGCGCGTCGCAGGTCGACACGTCGTTCAACCAGGAGGACTTCATCGCGGACAGTCCGCCCCAGTGGACGTACGACCTCCCCGAACCGTTCAAGCCGAGTCAGTACTCCGCGAAGGACAACCTCGACTACGTCAACGAGAACTTCGTCCGGCAGGACTCGCAGTCACAGATACTCGTCGAGAGTGGCGGGACGAGCGTCGCCAGCGCCGAGGCCATGCAGAAGCTCGGTGACGCCGAGGAGCGCGCCGCCTCCAGCGGCGTGGTCGTCGTCCTCTCGAACGACGAGGCAGAGATTCGCAGTCCGCTGTCGGTGATGGAGTCCGTCGCCGCCAGCAACGAGACGTTCAACGCGACGTTCACCGCCGCGGACACCGACGGCGACGGCGTCCCCGACCAGAACGTCGGCGAGGTGTTCGACACGCTGTTCCAGGTCGCGCCCGACCAGGCGGCGGGCGTCATCTCTCAGACCGAGGACGGCGAGTACGAGGCCGTCCGGATGGTCGTCTCCACGAAGGGGTCGGCGTCGATGGACGCCGTCACCGAGGAGATGCGCGCCATCGCGAGCGACGTCGACGTCGACGGCCTGACCGCGACCGCGACCGGTCAGACCATCCTGTTCAAGATCGTCTCCGACCAGTTGCTCCAGACGGTCGTCGAGAGCCTCATCATCACGCTGGTCGCGACGTTCGCCTTCCTGATGCTCACCTACCGCATCACGGAGGGGAGCGCGACGCTCGGGGCGGTCACCCTGCTCCCCGTCGCGCTCAGCGTCTCGTGGATTCTCGGGACGATGTACCTGATGGACATCCCGTTCAACATCCTGACGGGGATGATCACCAGCCTCACGGTGGGGCTGGGGGTCGCCTACTCCATCCACCTCTCCGAGCGGTTCAACCAGGAACTCGAACGGACGGGCGACCTCTGGGAGTCGATGCGCCGTGCCGTCACCGGGACGGGAGGCGCACTGCTCGGCAGCGCCGCGACGACGGTCGGCGGGTTCGGCGTGCTCGCGTTCGCCATCCTCCCGCCGCTCCGCCAGTTCGGCATCATCACGGGGCTGACCATCATCTACGCGTTCCTCGCGAGCGTGCTGGTGCTCCCGAGTCTGCTCGTCGTCTGGTATCGCTACCTCGGCCCGGGACGGTCGACCACCGCCGGTGGGAAGACGACGTCGACCACCGCGGAGGACTAGATGGGTGACTCGACGATGGACGAGTCGGACGCCCTCGACGCCCTCGAACGCCTCGGGTTGACGAGCTACGAGGGGAAGGTGCTGGTCGGCCTCCAGAAACTGGGGACGGCCACGGCGAGCGAGATCGCTCGCGTCACCGACGTGCCGCGCTCGCAGGTGTACGGCACCGCCGACTCCCTCGAAGAGCGAGGGCTGCTGGAGGTGCAGAACGCCTCGCCGACGCGCTTCCGTGCGGTCGACCTCGACGAGGCGATGGCCCGCCTCTCCGAGCGCTTCGAGCGCGAACGCCGCCGCGCGACCGAGTACCTCCGCGAGGTCCAGGGGTCGCTCGCCAGCGACACCGACGAACACCGACCCGACATCTGGGTGACGCGCGGAACCGAGAACGTCACGCACCGGGTCGAGGACCTGCTCGGCGACGCCGAGGAGCGGGTCCTGCTCGCCGCGAGCGACCCGGCGCTGCTCCCGCCGTCGCTCGTCGCGACGCTCGAGTCGCTCGTCGAGCGAGGCGTGAGCGTCGTCGGGATGAGCGAGAACCCGGCCGTCCTCGAACGGTTCAGCGACATCGAGGGCGTCCAGTCCGTCCGCGTCACCGAAGAGCGGTTCCACGACCCCGAGTCGAACCGGATGCTCATCGTGGACGGTCACACCCTGCTCATCGGGATGCTCGACGCGACGGCGAGTCCGAACGACGAGAGCGCGATGTGGAGCGCGAACACGCGCTTCGCGACGATGCTCGCACGCATCATCGAGAGCAAGACGGAGCAGTTCACCGACGAGTACGACGGGGACTGACCCGGACCGGTCCGCCCTCGACCCTCCCGCAGTCGAGCAGTTCTCCATTTCGCAAGGCGTGAGTGTATGTGTCAAGGCGAGTGACCTCTCGGTATCGAGTCGCCCCGACCGGGCCACGCCACCGGAGGGGGCTTCGGTCACCGTCCGGCGACTCGACACCAGAGACATGCCCAAACGCACATTCGTCAGATGCGTCGACTGCAGACGCCGGTCGTCAGCGGTCGTTCACGACGACGGCAGTATCATGCTCCCGACGGCAGACGAGAACTGTCGTTGTGGTAGTACCGAGTTCATCGAACTCGACGGGATGATGACGACTCCCTGACCCCGGTTCGAGTACGGACGCCCCGGGGACGCTCACCGGTTCGTGGGGCGCACGCGACGAGGGGTCGCGTGCGCCCCAACGCCGGTCGTTTTCTCTCTCACTCTCCTGCCGACGAGCGTCTCGGCCGTCGCTCTCGTGGGGAGCGTCGCCGAACGGTCGGTGACGCAGAGTACCGACAGTGGCGAACAGTCCGCCCCGACTGCACTGGCCTGAACAAGCCCGGTACTTACTGAAACTGCAGGAGTCCGTTCGGATGGAGAAAACGATGAGTGTAAACAGTCTAGACGACCTGTTCGTCGCCGGCCTTAAAGAGGCGTACTACACGGAGAACCAGCTGCTCGACGCGCTCGAGGAGCTCTCCTCGGGAACGAGCGACGAGGAGATCAGCAACGCGTTCTCGGAGCACCGAGAGGAGACCGAGCAGCACGTCCAGCGACTCGAAGACGTCTTCGACGAGATCGGCGAGTCGCCCGAGGAGAAGGAGGACAACGCGGTGAAGGGGCTCATCCAGGACCACGAGGAGTTCACGAGCCAGGACCCCGACCAGCAGATCCTCGACCGGTTCAACGTCGCCGCCGGGCAGAAGTCCGAGCACTACGAGATCGCGCTCTACGGCAACCTCACGCCGATGGCGCAGGACCTCGGCCTGGACGACGTCGCCGACACGCTGGAGGAGACGCTCCGCGAGGAGCAGGAAGCGCTCGAAGAGCTCTCGCAGATGGGCGAGCAGTTCGACGAGCAGGCGGAGACGACGGACCTGGCGTAACTCCGTAGTCCGACTCCTCACGACACATCTATTTTTACAGGTGGCCGAGTCCCAGTCGATACCAACGACCACCAGCAGGGTCCGGTCTCTCGCGCTCGACCACTGTCTGCTGGCGAACTGAACCTCGGCCACGCCCGCACGTCACCGCGCCTCTCCACCGTCGGTGAGGGCGGCGGGTGTCGTCGGCGACGGACGCGCCGCGTCGGGTCGTATAACCACGCGGCCACTGCTGGCAGGCGGTTCTTGCTCGGCTCCCTCGAACCGGCGTCCATGGTCGAGACGCCATCAGTGGACGACGTGGAACGGACCGAGGAGTTCTACCACGTCCGGTTCCGTGACCCCGACGAGTTCGACGAGATACGGACGCCCGACTGGGCGCGGTCGCCCGCCGAGTCGGTCGTCCAGGGGAGCGAGGTCCGGACGGGCCACCGGGAGGGCGGCGACGACTGGGTCGTCCAGAGCGTCCTCCTCCCGACCGACGCCGTCGACGACGAGGCCGAAGCGCGCGACCGGGCGACCGAGATCACGTCGAAGATAGACGAGTGAACCGGGACCACACCGGTTCGTCGGCCGACGACCGCCAGTCGAGATTCCGTGCGGGCGGCGTCGGCGGCGCGATGGCGACGCTCGTGATGACGCTGTTCCGGGAACCGGCCGCCCGGTCGCTCCCGCCGACGGCGCACTTCCTCAGTCGCTGGCTCGGCGGGTCGCCCGAGGACTACCCGCTATCGGCGCTCGCCGTGCACCTGCTCTACGGCGTCGGTGGCGGCATCGGGTTCGGGTTCGCGTGGCGGTGGCTCGAACCGCGGGAGGAGCATCCGGAGACGGTCGGACTGGTCGCCGGCGCACTGTACGGCCTCGCGCTCTCGGTGTTCGGCGAACGGGTCGTCCTGCCGTACCTCGTCGGGATGGAACTGGAGGGCGACGAGTCGGTCGTGTTCCACGCGGGCCACCTCGTCTACGGCCTCACGCTCGGCGTCTGGGTCGGGTCGCGGGCCGGGCAGTCGTAGCGACCGCGTCTCGGACCGGACGGACGCGACCGTTCGCGTCGCCCGTGTCGTCCGCGTCTTCTGCCTTCAGTTACCGTCCACGGCCACGAGCAGTCGGTCGATACCGGCCACGAGCCCCGCGACGAGGCCCCACAGTGCCACCACGGCGACGGCGAGGACGAGCACGTGTGGCTGGCCGCCCGTCGCGCCGCCGTGGAGGGGTGCGAGCGCGAGGAACGGTGCGAGCACTCCTGGGGGTGGCGCCATTCAGGTCGCCTCGTCGGTGGCGTCGCGCCCCGGAGTGCTCGTTCGGTAGATGTACGCCCCGACGGCGACGATGAGGAGGCTGACGACGGCCCAGTGCAGGTCGTACCGCCCACCCTGCCCGACGGCGTGGTGGAGGCCGAGCAGCATGTGGTCGACGACCACGTCGAACAGGTCGAACAGGCCGAGCCCGACGACGGCCGCTCCAGCGACGGGTCGTATCGCGAGCGGGACGCTCGTCCGTCGCTCTGCCTGCCAGACGAGCCCCGCGCCGACGCTCGCGATGACGACCATCGCGAGCGAGAACAGGCCGTCGGCGAGGATGTTCGTCCGCAGACCGTCCATCGTGGACGGGGAGTAGACGGCCGAGACGAGGTGGTGCCACTGCAGGACGTGGTGTAGTAACAGCACGTCGACGAGACCGCTGAACCCGAACCCGAACGTTCCGGCTCCGAGCAGCGCCCGCGTCGTTGTACTCCGCGTCGACCGTCCGGGAGCGTCGTTCCGTGTCGTCATTCGTGACGGGATTGTACCGTCCGACCAATACGCGGTAAGCTGGCACGTGCAACCCCACGACGCGACGACTCGACGGCCCTACCGGTCGCGCCGCCCTCACTCCGGGGAGCGGTCCTCCGAGGGCTCCGTCGGGAGGTCCTCGGTCGCCGGGCCGTCGAGGACGCGGCCGTCGACCGCGAACCGGGAGCCGTGACACGGGCAGTCCCACGAGCGCTCGCCGTCGTTCCACTGGACGAGACAGCCCATGTGGGGACAGACGGCGTCGACGACGTGGTCCTCGCCGTCCTCGTCGCGGTAGACGCCGAGGACGTCGGTGCCGCGCCGACGGACGGTCGCCTCGTCGCGTCCGAGGCGGTCCCCGGTCGTCGCGAGGCCCTCGGCCCAGTCGCCGACGAACCGCCGCGCCACGTTGGCGCTCTCCGCCGAGAGCTCCCGGACCGACGACAGGACCGTCACCCGGAGCGGGTCGAACGCGTCCGCCCACTCCTCGGGGCGGTCGAGAATCGTGCCCGCTATCGACAGGCCGGCGGCGGTGCCGTTCGACATCCCCCAGCCACCGAACCCGGTGGCGGCGTAGACGTTCGACGCGAACGCGCCGAGTCGGCCCACGTAGGGGATGCCGTCGACGGAGACGTAGTCCTGCGTCGACCAGCGGTAGACGACGTCCTCGACGTCGAACCGCTCGCGGGCCGCCGATTCGAGGCGGCGGTACCGGTCGCGGGTGCGCCCGCCCTGTCCCGTCTTGTGGTTCTGGCCGCCGACGAGCGTCAGCGTCTCGCCGTCTACCTCGGCGGTCCGCGTCGAGCGGTAGGTCTCGCCGGGCCAGTAGTACATCCCGTCGGTCGGCGGGTCGTCCGCGCGCACCGCGAGGACGTACGAGCGCTTGGGGTACTGGCGGGCGAAGTAGCCCGCCCGGTCGAGCAGCGGGAAGTGCGTCGCGAGGACGACGTCGCTGGCGGTGACGCTCCCGGACTCGGTCTCGACGCGACAGGGGGCGCCACCGTCGACGTCGGTCACGCGCGTCCCCTCGAACAGATGCCCGCCCGCGTCGACGAACGCGTCGGCCAGGGCGAGCAGGTAGCGCTGTGGGTCGAACTGCAACTGGTCGGCGAACCTGACGCCAGCGACGGCGTCGGCCGGACCGTCCTCGACCAGCGTGGCAGGGAGACCAGCACGCTGTGAGGCCCTGACCTCCCGACGGACGGTCGGAATCTCCGCCGTCGCGTCGGTCATCGCGAACGCCGGCTGACGTTCGAGGCGGCAGTCGACGTCGAACGATTCGACGCGGTCGGCGACGAACTGGACCGCTCGCTGGTTGGCCAGACCGTACTTGCGCGCGGTCTCGGAGCCGTGTCGCCGTTCGAGCGTGGCGTACTGGAACCCGTGTTGCGACGTCACCTTCGCGGTGCTGCGGCCGGTGACGCCCCCGCCGACGCGGTCCCGTTCGAGGAGGACGACGTCGCGGCCGCCCTCCGCCAGCAGTGTGGCTGTCGTCAGGCCAGCGATGCCGCCACCGACGACGACGCTCTCGGTGGTCGCGTCGCCGTCGAGCGAGTCGTAGGTCGTCTCCGGTGCGTTCGCCAGCCACGGCGACGCGTGACGGCCGGGGAGGCCGTCAGCGTCACTCATCCGTCGACCGTTCGCTCTCGTCCCCGCTGCGCTCGTCGGCTGCCGAGTCGTCCGTGGCTTCGGCGTCTGGTCCGTCCGTCGACGCCGGTTCGCCGCCGTCGTCCGCCGGCGTCACCGCCGACTCGACGGTGTCGTCGTCGGACCGCGCGTCGGGTGCCGAGTCCGCGGTCGTTCCGTCGGTCGCACTCCGGGACTCGTCGACCTGTCCGTCGCTCACCGAGCTGCCGGACTGCCCCTCGCCGCCCGTCGCCGGGGCCTGCTCCTCGCCCGCCGTCGAACGGGCCTCCAGCCCCTGCCCCTCGTTCGACCGCTCCTCCAGTTTCTTCTCGTCGCGGGCGATGACCTTCGCGGCGACGTAGGTCAACAGCGCGAGCAGGACTAGCGGGAAGATGGTGAGGAAGTGGCTCACGCCCGCGATGAACAGGTTCGGCGGGAACGGCGTGAACACCAGGAAGAGGACGACGAAGAACACGAGTATCCCCATCGGGATGAGGTTGACCGTGATGTCGAGTAGCGTCTCGCGGTCGATGTCCGTCCCGGTCGGAACGAGCCGTCCCATACCCTGTCTCACACCGCGACCCCGGTTAGTGATGTTGCTGGCAGACGACGACCGCCCTGTCTCCGAACCGCGCGCTGCCGCTCGCCGACCCTGCAGTCGAAAGCCGTCGACACGTATGGACGTACCGTCTTCGTACCCGTAGAGCCGTCCGACCGTCGGACGGAGGTGGTCAACGAATGGAGATACCGAGCCTCATCACGATCCAGGGCGCGTACGACTACTTCATGGTGCTACTGCTGCTCATCGCGCTGTTCTTCGCGGCGTACATCGCCGCGGCCTACCTGGGGTTCCTGCCCGGCCCGTCGGAACTCGTGCCGGAACTGGTCGCGTCGCCGCTCGCCACGTCCGCAGTCGCCGCGTCGTTCGCACCGACCGCCGTGACCGCCGGGTAGCCGTCACGGCTCCGGTCGTCGTGTGCCACAGGTCGTGTGCGTCGGTCGTCGTCCGTCGAACCTCGAACGTGGTCCGTCGAACGGGCCCCTCGGTCAGCGCGCCTCGACCCACGCCGAGAGGTCGGAGACGACCGCCGGGGCGACGTGGCCAAGCGTCGTGTACTCCTCGGGCGTCGACTGCCCCTCGCCGGGGACGAACAGGTGGTTCAGGTCGTCGTAGACGGTCACCGTAGCGTCGTCGCCGTCGAGGGCGTCCGCCCAGCGCTCGCGGTCCGTGGCGGTCACCTGGTAGTCGCGGCCGCCGTACGCGAGGAACAGCGGAACCGACAGCGACCGCGCGGTCTCGAACGCGTCGTACTCGGCGAGGCTCGACCAGTACGCCTTCCCAGCGCCGAGGAGGACCTCGTCGTCGCCGAGTGCGAGGTCGTCGATGCGGTCTGCTGCGGCGGTGACCTCGTCGAGGCGCGCCTGCTCCTCGTCGGTGACGGTGCCGTCGAGTTCGGCGAGGTAGCGCGTCTGTTCGACCAGCAGTCGGTGGAGCGGCCGCCCCGGCGGGGCGAGCATGGCGACGCCCGCGACACCCTCCGCCCTCGCGGCGACGCGCGGCGCGAGCGACGCCCCGAGACTGTGGCCGAGGACGACGATCCGGTCGGGGTCGACGCCCGGTGTCTCGCGCACCCGGTCGATGGCGGTCAGGGCGTCCTCGGTGTACTCGTCGCCGACGGTGAGCGTCGCCGGGTCGACCGAACAGACCGCGGTCCGTTTCGTGTAGCGCAGCGACGCGACGCCGTCCGTGGCGAGTCCGTACGCCAGGTCGCGGTACGGCCGATTTGGCCCGATACTCCCGTCGAGGTCGGTCGGGCCGGACCCGCCGAGAATCACGACGCCCGGAACGCCCGCGTCGTCACTCGGGCCGTCGGTGCTGTCGCCGGCGCTCGACTCCGCTGTCTCCCCGCCAGCGTCGACGGGGACCGCCAGTTCGCCGGGGAGGGTACAGGAGTCCGGCCCGGCGAGCGAGACGCTCGTCGTCTCGAACGTGCCCGTGTCCACGTACTCCGGCGGGGACCACTCCTCGGGTTGCTCGACGGGGACGACCTGGAAGCCGGCGACCCGGACCTCGTCGTCGAGGACGACCCGGAGGCCGACGAGTCCCTGGGCGAACCGGGTCGAGACGACGGCGGCGTCGTAGCCCTGGACCGTCGTCAGGTCCGTCGCCTCGATACCGACGAACGCGCCGTACTGTCGCTGGAGGTCGCTCCAGACGGTCTCCAGGGTGGCCGCGTCGACCTGCTCGGCCAGCGCGGGCGCGAACTGCTCGGTCGCGGCGTCGTACTCGCCCGCCGCGAGGTGGCCGACGAACTGCTCGGCGGCGGTGCGGAGCGCCTCGTCGTCCGGCGTCCCGGTCGTCGAATCGGGCGTCGTCGTCTCCGCGTCGGTCCCGTCGCTCGTCGGCGGCGACGTGGTGGGCGGAGCGGTCGTCGACTGCGTCGTCGTCGGGTCGCTCCCACTCCCACAGCCAGCGAGCGCGCTGGTCAGGAGTACGCCACCGGCGCGGAGGACGGTGCGCCGGGAGGGAGTCGAGCGACCGGTCGGCGTCTGGTCGTCTCTGCGGGGCATCGGTTCCGTGTGAGCGAGTCGGGACAATAAGCGCTCGTTACGCTGCGCGCAGGGACGCGGCGCCCGCCGGGCCACGATTGCTGAAGAGGCAAGTACGAACTAAATGTAGTTGCGGATTCATCACCGAGTCGGTGGGGGGGCTGTGGGGGGAACGTCGCCGACGGTAGCACGTCCCCTCGACCGTCTCCGTCACCAGCCATCGGAGTCGTTCGTCCCCATCCACTCCGGTGGTTTCTCTCGAAGAGCAGACCGCGTGAGTAGCGTCACCGACCGACGACGGGTGCTCGTAGCGACTCCACCTCGTCGAGGATGGCGGTCACGTTCTCGTCGCCGACGCCGTTCACTCGGAGTGCGGACTCGAGGTGCTCGGCGACCGCGTCGAACTCGGCGTCGCCGATGTCGAGGTGGGCGTGTGCCTCGCGCATGTCCGCGCCGGAGTAGTCGACCGGACCGCCGGCGACCGAACTGATGAACTGGACCTGGTGGGCCCGCAGTTCGGTCATGTCCATCCCCTCGAAGTACGGCGCGAGCCGGTCGTCCGACAGCACCCTGTCGTAGAACGCCTCGACGACGGCTTCGACTGCCTCTCGACCACCGATCTCGTGGTACACTGACTGTGACATCGGTCTCGTTCGGTGGTCGGTCGCGAGACCGGTTGCAGCCCATCGCTAGCACAGTAGGTGTTATTTAAGGAACGTGTGGGGTGGTAACTAACGTCGCGGAGCACTACGTCGCGAGCACCTGGTCGAGGAGTTTCGACTGGGAGACGGCGAGGTGCTCGCTGAACGTCGGGACGGTGATGTCGAGCGAGGCGGCGACCTCGTCCGAGGTCGCCGTCTTCGGTCGGTCGAAGTAGCCCATCTCGTGGGCGGTGCGGAGCACTTCGTACTGCCGGTCGGTGAACGCGGTCCGGTCGACGACGACGAGTGTCGGTTCGTCGCCGTCTGCCGACCGGGTGAGCCGCTGTAACCGGACCGTCTCACAGCACGACTGCAGGTCGAGGACGACCGACCGAACCGTCTCGGCGTCGTCCGCGACGAACGTCACGACGAGGCGACCCCCGTCGGCGCGGAGGTCGCGAACCGGACAGCCGTGGTCGGGGACGGTTCCGCACGGACAGTCCTCGCCCGATGCGGTGAACCGGTAGACGGAGCGGTCACCGTCGGAGAACACCGGTCCGTCGAGGTCGGTCGACGCCTCGACCGCGTCACCGTCCGTGACGGTCAGTTCGCCCACGACACCGTCGCCGTCTGCGCTCGACGGCCGACTCGTCGTCACCGACTCGACGGTCGCCGACCGACTCGCCAGACTGGCGGGACAGGCGTCGACGCCGCTGACGGCCAGTTGCACGTGCACTCCGGGGCTCATACGTGAACCGAGTGCTCTCGGAGACAAACCGGTGACGGACTGTGGGTTCGTCGCGAGCGAGTTCGGAAAAACGGGTCGGCCTCGTTCGGGGCCGAGCGGTCCGACTACCGCAGGGAGAGGTTGATGGTCTTCGTCTGCTGGTAGTGGTCGAGCGTGTCGGCGCTGAGTTCGCGACCGATGCCCGACTGCTTGTAGCCGCCGAACGGCAGGCCCGCCACCAGGTCGTGGTAGCTGTTGATCCAGATGTAGCCCGCCTCGATGTCGCGGGCGGTGGTGTTGGCCTTCGTGATGTCGTCGGTGATGACGCCGCCCGCGAGGCCGTACTCCACGTCGTTGGCGAGTGCCATCATCTCGTCGTAGTCGTCCCAGCGGAACACGTCGAGGACGGGGCCGAAGATCTCCTCCTGGACGGCCTCGCTGTCGTGGTCGAGGCCCTCGATGAGGGTCGGCTCGACGAAACAGCCGTCCGAGAGCGCCTCGTCCTCCGGCTGACCGCCGCCCGCGAGGAACTGCCCGCCCTCCTCCTGGGCCTTCTCCAGGAACTCCATCGTCCGGTCGACCTGCTCGCGGGAGACCTTCGGGCCGAGGTCCGTCTCCTCGTCGAGCGGGTCGCCGATGGTCATGTCGTCGATTGCGCTCACGAGGCCGTCGAGCACGTCGTCGGCGATGTCCTCGTGGACGAACAGCCGCGAGCCGGCCTCACAGCACTCGCCGGTGTTGTAGAAGATGGCCGACTTCACGAGGGCGACGGCCTTCTTCGGGTGGACGTCCGGGAAGACGACGACGGGGCTCTTCCCGCCGAGTTCGAGCGTCACGTCGGTGACGGTGTCGGCCGCGCTCTTCATCACCTGCTTGCCGACCGCGGTCGACCCGGTGAACGCGACCTTACGGATGTCGGGGTGGCCGGTCAGCGCCGCGCCGGCCTCCTCGCCGTAGCCGGGGACGATGTTGACGACCCCGTCGGGGACGATGTCGTCTATCAGTTCCGCGAGTCGGAGCGCCGTCAGTGGCGTCTGCTCGGCCGGTTTGAGGACCGTGCAGTTGCCCGCCGCGAGCGCCGGGGCGAGCTTCCACGACGCCATCATCAGCGGGAAGTTCCACGGGATGACCTGCCCGACGACGCCGTACGGCTCCTTGATGACCTGGCCGTACCGCGAGCCGGCGTTCATCGTCTCACCACCGTTCTCACGGACGATGCCCGCGAAGTACCGGAAGTGCTCGGCCGCGCCCCGGATGTCTATCTTCGCCTCCGAGATGGGCTTGCCGTTGTCGAGGGTCTCCAGTCGCGCGAGCTCCTCGACGTGGTCCTCGATGGCGTCCGCGATGGCGGTGAGGACGCGCTGGCGGCGACCGGCCGAGTAGTCCGACCACTCCTCGTCGAACGCCGTCCACGCGGCCTCGACGGCGTCGTCGACGTCCGCCTCCTTGCCGCGAGCGACCGACGCGAGCACCTCGCCGGTCGTCGGGTCGACGGTGTCGAACGTCTCGCCGTCGGCAGCGTCGACGAACTCGCCGTCGATGTAGAGGCCGGTCTGTTCCGGGAGGACCTCGTCTGCGGCCTCCTGGTGGCGCTGTCGTACCTCGTCACGTCGCTCCGTCGCCGAACGAGTGTCGCTTGACATCTGTACCGAACACAACCGCGAGTCGGCCAAACGTGTTTCGCCCCGATGCCGCCGGACGTAACGCTCCACGATTTCGACGAGCGGTGGTCGAGGGTCACCACCGCCTCCGCACGCTGTTTCACCCGAAACCGCCGCCCAGTTGCGACCGTTAGGCGGTGCCCAAACGGCGTCTCGGGGGGTCGGTTGCAGGGAGAACAGTCCCGCGCCGGGGCGCGGCCAGCGGTCTCGGCCCTGGAGGTAGCCCTCCCTGCGAGTGGACACGGAACGACGCTGTCGATTGCTCCGGCCGGTCTGGTGATTCGTCCTAGGGCGTTGTGATGTCACTCGAACGATAAGAGGTGTGTGCGTGTGTGTCGACGACTAGCATGCTGGGGTCCACGACTGTAGCAGACCTCTTGCGAACCGATGTGGTGACGGTACCACCCGACGCGTCAGCGGTCGACCTCGCACGGACGATGCGCGACGAGGCCGTCGGATGTGTCGTCGTCACGGAGGACGACCGGCCGGTCGGGTTGATCACCGACCGCGGCCTGACCGTGCGTCTCGTCGCCGACGACCATCCGGCCGCCTCGACGACGGCGCGCGACGTGATGAGCGAACGCGTCGTGACCGTCGGCCTCGATACCTGCCTGTTCGAACTGACCGAGACGATGGAGGATCACGTCGTCCGGCCTCCCCGTCGTCGAGGCGGGTCACCGCCGTACTGACGGCGACTCGACCGGGCGGCAGTGGGTCCGTCGGACCGGCCGGGCGGTCACCGTCCTTCACCGGTCAGCCCGCCCCTCGACGGTTCGCTCAGAATCGTGCTACATGTTACCAACTAGAATAGTATTACTATCGGTCGATATCGCTGTTTAGGTCGGACATACTCCGGGTTACGCCCGATACGGTCGCTGTTAATCGAAGCCGACACGCCGTATTGTGGTGGTTCTGGACCCTCAGCGCCATAGTTCTGTAGATGCAGCTGAACGGACGATAAAGCTGTTAAACACAGGCACGAAACAGTCTGGGAACGTTCTCGCCAACGGTCGCAAGCGTCGGCACGTTCGGCCCGCTTTATCCGGTCTGCCGGAGTTCGATGGATTGCAATGAACTGGAAGCCAAGCCGTCGGACGGTTGCTGCGCTCCTGGTCGCTGCGCTCCTGCTCTTCGCAGGTTGCGCGGGTCCGGGCGGAGACGCGAACAACACGACAGCAGGCGAGGAGACGACCATGGGTGAGGAGACGACCATGGGTGAGGAGACGACTATGGGCGAGGAGACGACCATGGGTGAGGAGACGACCATGGGCGAGGAGACGACCGAGGGCAACATGACCGACGGTAACATGACTGACGGCAACATGACCGACGGCAACATGACCGACGGTAACATGACCGGCAACATGACGACCGAGGGCAACCTCACCATCGGCAACGAGACGACGACCGAAGCGTAAGTCGTCCTTCGAACGCCGGACGTACCTGTCTTCACGCGCGGAACGCGCGGGAGACGCGACAAACCGCAATTTCTGGAGACCCCACACGTGCCGAGTGGCGACGCTGGCTCGGTGCCGTCCCGCCGAACTCGATACGGCGACGTAGGTCGACCGTCGACTGCTCGTTCGAACACGGCTCTGACATCCGATTACCGTCCGGGAGTCGCTCGCTCGCGTCCGACGAGTCGGTGACGCTCCACTCCGGGTCGGGGACCGACACATCGAGCGACGTCTACTGGGGGCGCTCCGGCGCGGTGTGGAACAACGGCGGCGACACGGTGACCGTCTCGGACGACGGGACGGTCGTCGCTCAGCGCGCATACTGACCACTCGAATCCGATGTCGACGTTCCAGTTCGCCGTTTCCCGCGGCCCGAATCACCAACGTCGTGGCGTCCTCTTTCACTCAGTCGCCTGACTGCTAGCCTCCGTCAGGTCGCCCTGCGAACCTGATGCCGCATGCGACTACCGAGGCCTGAAAAAAGGGAAGGTGCCACGTCCGCTACCGCTCGCCTCAGCCGCGGCGTTCGAGGATGGTGCCGCTCCCACCGACGGCCACGTCGGGGCCGCTCGACCCGATGACGACGCCCTTCAGCGTGTTACTCACAGGGACGTCGTCGTCCGGTTCCCAGCCGTCGGCGGTGCGCTCGAAGACGGCTCCGCTGGAGCCGACCGCGAGGCCGTCCTCGCCCGACCGGGTGATGGCGAGGAGGCCGTTACCACCGGCGTCGAGTTTCGTCCAGACCGCGCCGTTGTACGCGAACACCGACCCGTCCCCACCGGCGGCGTTCACGTCGTCGCCGCTCGCCGCGGCGACGCCGTAGAGGCCGACCGACCCACCGTCGATGCCGATGGCCGTCCAGGTGGTTCCCGCGTCGTCGCTCCGGTAGACCTTCGCGTTGGTGTCGCAGACGAAGAACGTGTCCTCGTCGAAGGCCGTCGCGCCTTTGATGGACGCGCCACCGCCCGGTTTGACGACGTCGCCCCACGAGATGGCCCCGTCGTCGACGGTTCCGGGCAGTACCTCGCCCGACCCGTTGGCGACGACGATGGACTCGCCACCCGCCGGTCCGGCGGCCGCGACGTCCTCCCACGTCGAGGTCTTGCCCTGCGGCGCGGAGTAGTCGGTCAACCGCTCGGCGACGACGTCGTACTTTCCGAGGACGCCCGAGCCACCGGCGAACCAGACGTTCTGGCCGTCGTCGGACGCCGACGCTCCACGGAGCGGGTTGGACTCGCCGCCCGGCCCGAAGTCGAGCACCTGCTCCCACCCCGAGTCGCGTCGAACGAGTGCGTCGCCGCCATTGCCGACGGCGAACGCGCCGTCGGCGGACTCGACGACTGCGTTCAGGCCTTTCGACGTGGGCGACGAGACCTCGGTCCACGGGTCGTCGTCGAGGTCCTCGATGGCCGTCGCGGTCCCGTTCACGTAGACGGTGATGTCCTCAGCGTCACCGCTCGTCACCGCGAAGTCGGTTATCTCCCCGGAGTAGTCGTACGCGTCTACCGTGTCGCTGCCGCCGACGCTGCCCGTGACCGTGTCGCCGTCGACGGTGTCGCCGCTGTCGGCGCTGCTCGCTTTCTCCACCGCGCCGTCGACGGTGAACCCGTAGCCCGTCGTCGCGTCCGCGCTGGTCTCGATGCGGACGGTGTTCGGCGGCGTCCGCGTGTACTCGCCTCGCTCGACGATGGTGCCGCTCCCGCCGACGGCGACGTCCGGGAAGCTCCCCGAGGTGTCGAGGGCGACGCCGTGGAAGGTGGTCGAGACGGGCGTCTCGAACTGCTCCCACCCGGTGTCGGTCAGTTCGTAGACGTACCCGCCGCCACCGCCCGCGAGTCCAGCACCCGACGTTCTATCGACGGCGCGGACCGTCTTCTCGCCCACACGGACGCCGGTGAAGCCCCCCGAGTCGTCCCGTCGGAAGATGTAGCCCCCACCGCCAGCGACCGCGACCGTGTCGGCGCTCGCGGCGGAGATGTCGTACAGCGCGACGCTCGCCTCGTCGATACCGACCGTCGACCAGTCCTCGCCACCGTCCAGCGTCTCGTACACCTTCCCGTTCGTGTCACACGCGAACCCCTCCTGGTCCTCGTGGAAGTCGAGACCGGGAGCGCTCGACCCGCCGCCGGGCTTGACCACCTCGCCCCACGTCATCCCGCCGTCGTCGTACTCGCCCGAGAGGAACTCCCCCGAGCCGTTGAGGAAGTACACCTTCTCGCCGCCGGCCTGCTCGGTCACCGAACACGTCAGCCAACTGCTGGTCTTCCCCTTCGGCGCGGAGTAGTCCGTGAGTTCCTCGGCGACCACGTCGTAGCGGCCGACGACGCCGCTACCCCCGCAGAACCAGACGACCGACCCGTCGTCGGTGACGTCGATGCCGCGGAGGGGGTTCGACTGGACCGCCGGACCCTTCTCGAGTACCAGTTCCCACCCGTCCGCTCTGCGTGCGAGAACGTCGCCACCGCCAGCGACCGCGAACGGTCCCTCCGTCGTCATCACGACGTCGTAGACGGTCTTCCCGGTCGGCGACGACACCTCCGACCAGCCGTTCACCGCTGCTGTCACGCTCTGTGTTGCCCCCGCGGCGACCCCGACGGCGGTCGCCGCGGTCACCTTCATGAAGGTTCGACGGGTTTCGTTCTGTCCGGACATCGAGCCATCCGACTCCAGCACGGTTAATTAAAACAGTTCGTATTTGAAGGTAATTTATCGTGGCTTGTTAGTTGCAATAATACAATTAGAGCAACACTCTCGATTGAGGTCGGGGAGTCGTCGACTCGGCGTCGGGACTACTCCACGACTCGGACGACGAGCGTCGCGTCGTACGCGCCACGCTCGGTCGTCACCTGCACGTCGAACGCGACGGCCACGACCGTCGTCTCGTTCGCGCGTTCCTGAACGACTACCCCGCCGTCGGTCTCGCACGAGCCGAACCGGCGGCCGTCTCCCTCCGGACAGCGCTCGTTCGCCCACTCCCTAGCGGCCGACCCGTTGTACTCGACCTCGTACCCGACGCCGTCGGCGACGCGCGAGCCTTCGAGCGTCCGTATGCGTGGGTCGAGTAGTTCTCGGACGCGGTCGGCGACGGCGGTTCGGTTCGTCCAGTCCGCGCCGGTCACGTTCGTTCCCGCCTCGTGGACGCTCCGCGAGAGCAGCCGGTCGGCGTCGGCGAGCGGTGCGTCGTAGTCGTCGTTTGCCGCCACGTCGGGGTGGTAGCCGAGCTGGAGGTACGCGAGGACGGCGGGTGCGAGGGCGACGGCGACCACGGCCGCCGCCGCGAGCACGAACTGTGCGCGGTCGCGACCGCACGGATGCCAGCTCACACGTACCACACCCGTACCGTCACGGGGCCGTTCGCCGTCGTCACGGTCGCCGTCCCGACGGCCACGCTCCCCGGTTTCTCGTACCCGACCGTGCCGTGGGGCGTCTCGACCTGGTACAGCAGCGAGTCCGGGAGCAGTCTGTCGACGCGCTCGTCGAGCGCCGCGCGTTCGCGCTCGAACGCGGACGCCGAGCGCGCGACCTCGGCGAGTCGCGTCACGCCGCGGTGTCGGGGCGGTTCGCTCCCGAGGACGCTCGACGCGTCGCGAGCGTACGCGTCGAGTTGCGCGTCGCGGGTGTCCGGCTGTGGGACGCCGAGGACGAACCCCATCGAGACCGCCAGGACGAGAACGACGCCGACGCCGGCTTCGACGACCGACAGCGAGAGTTGCCCGCGCGGCCCGGAGAGCGGCGACACACTGGTCGGTCGCCGCCCAGCGTTCGGTCGCCGATCACCCATCGACCGTCACCACCAGTTCCGCCTTCGTCGTCCGGGCCGGGTAGTACGTCACCTCGACGCTCCCCCGCGGGAGCGGGCCGGTGTGTTCGTACGCCAGCGTCGTCGTCTCGAACCGCGACAGCGACACCTCGTAGGTGCCGTCGAGTCCCGACGGGTCGTGGAGGACGACCCGGTCGTTCGCCCGAACGGTCGTCACCGTCGTCGCCGCCGGCGGGTCGACGACGAGCGTCACTCGCGGCGTCCGACGCGGGAGCGTGACGCTATCGCCGGGGACGTCCGAGAGCGTCGTCGCCGACCGTCGTTCGAGCAGTACCACGCGGCGTATCGTCGTGCCACCCGTCGGGTCCCCCCGTTCGACGACCGTCTCCCCGTCGAGTCGGAGTCGAACGTCGCTCCCGTCGGCGACGGGGTACCAGTCCGCGAGTCGGTCGGCCGTCAGGTTCGCGACGCGCGACCGGTTCAGCGTGTTCCCGCGAGTCGTCAGCGGACCGTCGGCGGCGACGAGTCGCTCCGAGAGCGAGACGGCGACGTGTCGCTCGCGGGGGTCACGGTCCGCGCTCGCGAACGCGCCGTCGGCCATCGCCAACCCGAGACCGGTCGCCGTCGTCACGAGGAGCAAGGCGACGGCCAGCGCCGGGAGGTTCGCCTGTCCGCGCGAGGGGGACGTACTGGTTGCTGGCCCTCGCGTCATCGCTCGGCCTCCTCCAGTCGAACGACGACGCGCCCGTCGCTCGACTCGACGCGGATGACTGCCTCGCCGGTGCTCCGCCACGTCCCCTCGACGCGAGCGACGCGGTCCGGGAGTGCAAGCGGGACTCGCCCGTCAACGGCCTCGTGCGGGTGGTCGAGGACGAGCGCTCCGTCGTCGCTCCGAACGCGGTACGTGTCGCCGCGAATCGTGTCGGGCAGGCCGACCCGCAGTCGAACCGTCGCGTCGGCCGTCGCCGGGACGGCCTGCTCGACCCGGGCGGCGGCGGCCGACAGCGCTCGTTCCCCGACCGCGTCGCCCGCCGTCGAGCGGTAGCCGGGGAGCACGCCGCCGAACAGCGTACTCGTCAGGAGCCCGATGAACAGCACGACGATGGCGGCTTCCAGCGCCTTCGCGACGACCGGTGTCGCGGCACGGTCGTCGGCGACGAGTCGCCGGACACTGCGGGACCGCATCACGCCTCGACCTCCGTCCTGAGTGTGTGGACGACGAGGTACGCGCTCCGCTCGCCGTCGTACGACGCGACGACGCTCGTGACGCCGTCGTCGTCGATGTCCCGGCGCTCGACGGTCGCTCCCGTCTCGTCGAACCAGCGAGCGAACGGCCCGGGTGTCGTCGTCTCGATGGCGACGCGCCAGTGGCCGTCGCCGTGGTCGAACCGCTCGTGGCTCACGTTCGTCGCGAGCGTCAGCGAGACGCGCTCGCCACCGACGGCGTTCGGGTCGCCGACTCGCGGTGCGCCGACGACGAGGACGCCCCCGTCACCGCGCGACGCGGTCACCAGCGGTGGGTCGCGGAGGCTCGCGCTGCCGGGTCTCCCCCGGACGATGGCACCCGCGACGAACGCGATGCGGTTCCGACCGGCCTCGAACACCAGCGCGTCCGTCTCGACGTGCTGGACGACGCCGTCGTCGTCGAGCAGTCGCAGGTCGCGGGAGGCGGCGGACAGTCGCCCGTCGGCGAACGAGACGTGCCCGCGATGGCGGCCCGTCGCCTCCACGGGGTCGAGGGCGGCGTCGAGGTCGTTCGCCACGCGGTCGGCGTCGGCGGCCGCCGCGTTCTGCTCGACGACGGTGCCGACGGTGGCGGTGAGTGCCCCCATGGCGATGACTGTTACACCGAGCAACAGGACGACGCCGACGACGTGTGACTGTGCGCGGTCGGTGGAGGTGGCCGTCGCTCGCGCTCTTTCGGACGGGACGCGGCTCACAGCAGTCCCACCCCCGCGTAGATGCCGTAGGTCAGCACGACCAGCAGCGAGGAGTGGAGCAGCGCCTCGTACCGACCCCGGGAGGCGCTTCCGGCGAACCAGCCACACGCGAGCATCGTCGTCTGCGTGACGACGTAGAAGCGCAGGCGGTCGCGGGCCGGGTCGACGGCGTTCGGGTCCAGCGCCATCCCGCCGTCGGCGACGGTCGACAACTGCGCGAACCCGTCGAGGACGTAGAGGTTGACGGCGACGGTGATGCCGACGACGAGCAGCGCCGTCGTCCACCCGACGGCGACGTACACCATCAGGGACGACCGGAGCGCCTTTCGCTCATGCACGAGGCGGCCAACTTCTGTCTGGAGCGTCTCGAAGACGTCTTCGGCGTCGCTCCCGACGTCGAGCGCGCCGGTCACCAGCCCCATCGTCTGGGCGGCCAGCGGCGTCCCGACCCGCTCGACGAACTGGTCGAGGGCCTCGGTGCGCACGTCCGCGCCGCGGCCGGTCATCAGGCTCGTGTTGAACGCCAGGTCGTCGACGTCCGCCTGGAGCGGTCCGAGGTCGACGTCGCGTGCGACCCGCTCGACGGCCGCCGAGAACGGCTTCCCGAGGCTGACGTGCCCCGCGACGGCGTGGACGAAGTCCTTCAGTTCGCGGTCCTTCGCGTCGTCGCGGCGGGCGCGACGCACGGCCACGAGACCGACGGGCAGGCCGAACGCCACGTAGCCGAACAGCCCGACGTTCACCGGGTGGTAGCCGAGCGACCAGCACCCCGCGGTGACGAGCAACGCGACGGGGACGCAGACGAGCGCCGCACTCGCCGGATTCGACGGTGCACCGGACAGGACCCCAGTCACCGTCTTCGCGGGCGAGTACGACGGCGGAGCCTGATCCGGCGGCCGGAGGGCGTCGACCAGCCACGCCGCGCCCGCCCCGACGAGCAACGAGAACCCGGCCGCACCGTAGACGAACACGGCCCGGAGCGTCGTCGACCCGAACGGCGTCGTCACGGGTGCGGAGAGCCCCGGCGAGAGAACTGCCATCACCGTCAGCACGATGACCAGCAGCGCGGGCAGGACGAGCAGGACGATGAACAGTTCGGCGAGCAGTTCGAGGAAGTCGCTCGCACGCTGTCGTGCCCGCGCTTGCCGGTGCGAGAGCATCCGGGACTCCAGGTCGAGGTACGCGCCGAGCGCGTCCTCACCCTGTGCGGCGTGCTCGCGGAACTTCAGGAGGAACGGCGACAGCAGGTCCCGCGAGGGGGTATCGCGCGCGACCATCTCCAGCCCCGAGTCGAGGCTGCCCGTGAGCGCCGCCCGGTTCAGCACGCTCCGGAACGCGACGGCCGTCTCGCCGTACGCGTCCTGTTCGGCGACCTTCCGGAGCATCGTCCTGTGGCCGTCGCTCCCGGCGGAGAGCGCCCGCAGGTACCGGACCGCACCCGGTAGCGTCCGTTCGATGTCGCTCCGACGGGCGCTGGCGGTCCAGCGAAGGTAGACGCCGCTGCCCGTTACGACGCCCCGCTTGGCGAGCAGTCCCCCGACGAGTGCCGCGAGGAGGGCGGTGTACAGACGCGGTACGTCCGGCGCGCCGACTCGATTCACCACCGGAAGTGCGGCGTGGAGCGTCCCGCCGAGTGCCCGCCAGACGGCCGTCGGAACCGTCAGCGTGAGTGCGGTGAGACCGACCGTCACCGCGAGAAACGTCACCCACGAGAGGCCGTAGACCCGCGCGAGGAACACGTCGAAACTCGACCCGACGTTCGCCGCCCGGTAGCGACGCCGGTCCCGGTCGTGCCGGGTGCGGTCGGTGTGTCGGGAGAACAGCGCGTAGAGGCTCCGGTCGAGCGTACTGCCCTCAGTGTCGGCCATGGGGCACCCCACCGGTCCCCGGACGTGAGTCGCGATAGCGCACGACCCGTTCGGCGTTCGCGTTCATAGCCGTGTCTCGGTTACTATTCTGACTTAAAATTTTAGAATTTAGTGACTTTCACCGATGGTTGCTTCTCGACTCACTCCCCCTCGGGCACCCCGAACTGCCCCGCAGTTCCCTCCGCTACCGCAGGGTATATGTTGGCATGGTCCAACGCCCTCCCACGGCCGTTGGCTCACCTGTGGCCCAGGCTGGTGAGGGACCGCGCGGAAACTGCTTCCAGTTCGGCGTCCGTTCCCCACACGGGCGCCGTTGATCCCACCGTGTGAGTGGCGTCGCTCTCGCTCCGATTCGTCTCGTCGTGACGCTGTCCGCTTCGATTCGACGAGCACAGTCGTTCACACGCCCTGGCGTCTCGGCGGACGACGGACCGTTTACGCGTCGATTAATATCAAGCACGACGACCGGATGATTTATGCTGGATAACATTGAGAGCGTAAACGATGCCCCCCATGTCGGGCGCTGACGGTGGCCACGATACTCGCGGTCAGCGGCGGTTCCGGGACGCGTTGACGGAACTGAAGCAGTCCGGCTGTCGGCTCTTGCTCACCGGCGACGTCGAGACGACCGTTCGCGCCTGTGAGAGTCGGTCGCTGTTCGGGTCGGCCGACGGCCGCCACCGGATAGTCGGCGTCACCGACGTCGGCGACGGAGTCGTCGCCGACCACCTCCCGACGTCCTGTGCCGTCGGGTCGTCCGACCTCGACCTGGTTCGGCGGTCGGCTGTCCGGAGCAGCGCGAGTCGGGCGGCACAGGGACAGCCAGCAGCGGACAGCACGCAGCCGTTCAGACGCCGGCTGGTCGACGCTATCGCACAGCACCGGGCGACCCGCACGCCCGGACCCTCCGAACTCCGGGTCGGGGTCGCGACGCTTCGCCCACTCCTCGACGACCACGGCCTCGACGCGACCCGTCGGTTCGTCGGCGTCGTCGGTGGCGAGACGGTCCGGTCCCGCGGGATGGCGCACTTCCACCTCGGCATGCCGTCCGGGACGACGGCGAGCGACGCACTCCTCCACGTCGTCGACGTCCACGTCGAACTCCGGCGAGCCCGCGACGGCACTCCTGAGCATCGTTGGACGCTCCTGAACTACGGTGAGCAGACCGGGTGGCTGCCGATGGATTGTTGGTGACGCCATCGCAACGGAGCGGTACCAACTGATGGCGTCCGCGAGTCCTTCGATCGGGCAGACGACCGGCGGCTACCTGCTGGTGACCGACCCCATCGAAGGCCTGAGCGTCGAGTTCGACACCGTCCCCGACGCGCCGCCGACCGCCGTCTCGACCGACGCGTTCCGGTTCCCGGTCGACGCCGCCGCACGGGTCGAGACCGGCGACCTCCGCGTCCCGAAACTGGTCGACGTGTTCGTCATGACGCCCGACGGAACGCCGGTCGCGAACGCCGTCAACGAAGCGTCGGCGTGCGTCCCCGACGGCGACTACCTCGTCCAGGTCCTCTCGCTCGGGTTCATCTGTTACCTCCGCGTCGAGGGGCCGATAGAGACGTTCGTCGACGACGGCGAACGGGTGCTGGTGTTCGGTAGCTCCGCCGTCAAACTCGGCATCCGGTCGTTGCAACACCACCCCGAAGCGACCGTCCGGACCCCCGACGACCCGCGTGACGTCATGCGTGCCGTCTCGTGTTTCGGCTCCGCGCTGAAGACGACCTCTCCCGAACGGTCGTGGCCGTCGCTTCGGGGCTGCCCCCCGCTCATCAGGGTCGAGGACGGTCCTTTCGAGGCACCTGCCGGACTCGAACGGACGGATACCCCCGTCCACATCGAGGTACCGCCGACCCTCGAACACGTCTACCCGGTCGCCTCGCTCGCGTACTACCTCGACGCTGCGGTCGTCCCCGGCGAGCGGCCCCTGCTGGTCGCCGACGGTGTCGAACACTCGCTGACGAGGACTGGTGACTTCGAGCAGACCGTCCGTCGGACGCTGGAACAGCTCTTCCTGTTCGACTGCGTCACCCGGACGGACGGGTTCTACCCCATCGACCTCCACGAGCGGTCGGTCGTCGAGCGGCGGGTCGACCTCGACTTCCCGGCGCTGTACGACGCCGACCTCGCGACGCAGGTGAACGCGTACCTCTCCGTCCCGTGGGACCGAATCGCCGACGTCCGTCCGGGGTGGAAACTGACCGCCGACGTCGAACCGGCGGCCCGCCACGCCGCCTTCCTCCCGTTCGCGGCGTACGACCTCGCGCACGTCCGCGTGCCGCGAGCCACGGAGTCGTCGGTCTCGGCCGACGACGCGTTCGCCGACAGTCTCCGGGAGTTCTCCCGCGCGGAGCCGTCGGGCACCGTCCAGGAGTTCCAGTCGACCGAGGCGGCCCAGCCACGACTCGTCGGGGCCGACCCCGTCGACACCATCGAACACGCGTGGGTCGGCGAGGGGGTCCACATCGGCGCGTCGAAGCCGACCGCCGCGGCCTGTGAACGGCGACTCGACCCGGTCGGCGAGGGCCCCGTCCAGGTGCAGGTGGTGGCGAACGCCCCGGAGATGCGCGACGAACGCTCGGTGAGCGAGATCTACGGCCTCCGGGAGTTCATCGAGATGGACGTCGAGATCCACGAGGAGCAGACCGTCGCGGAGACCCGTGCCCTCCTCCAGTCCGACCACGACCTCCTCCACTACATCGGCCACGTGACGGAAGCGGGCCTCCAGTGTGCGGACGGGTTCCTCGACGCTCGCACGCTGGAGACGGTCGGGATGCGGGCGTTCATACTCAACGCGTGTCGGTCGTACGCGCAGGGCCGGGCGCTGGTCGACGGCGGTGCCATCGGCGGTGTCGTCACCCTCTCGACGGTCGCGAACTCGCCAGCGACGACCGTGGGCCGACAGATTGCACGCCTGTTGAACAACGGATTCTCGCTGGGGGGTGCGCTGGACGTCGTCGGGTCGGAGACGACCACCGGCCGCCAGTACGTCATCGTCGGCGACGGCAACGCGGCCGTGACGACGACCAGCGACGGGACCGCGTTGCGCTACGATATCGAGCAGACCGACGACGCGTTCCGGGTGGAGTACTACGGGTACCCCTCCCGTCAGGCCCCGCTGGGGGCGACCTACACGCCGTACATGGGGTCGAACACGACGTTCTACCTGAACTCCGGACACATCACGAGTAGGGTGGCCGACGCCGGCGAACTCCGCGAATTGCTCCAGACGGCGCAGTCGGTGCCCGTCCGGTTCGACGGCTGTCTCTACTGGGGTGACAGCATCGCCGCAGAAGACGTCCCGTTCGGCTGATTCTCGACGTCGACTCTAGGGGCCGACGTGCGTGCTGCCGTCGGCGGCGACGGTACCGAGCTGGCTGCCGAACAGCATGGCGGTGAACAGCATGCCGACGAGTTTGGGGTGCTGTGCGACGTACGACTTGACGGAATGTCCATCGGACATACCTAACCGTTCACCGCATCTAAACGAAAATTTTTCTAAAAAATGTGTACAATGATGTTGTGTAATATATCCGTTCCACGGTAACTATGAACATGGTTCGGTGCCAGATGACGAGTAGACACAGTCGTCCCGCAGTTCTGGTGGGTTCCTGGGTTCGAGGACGGGCGCGAGAGTCGCTACGGTGAGCCTCGTCGGGACGCGGGGACCGCCTCCCCGGTCACTGCACGAGCAACAGGACGGCGACGCAGGCCAACCCGATGCCGCCGATCTGTGAGGGGTTCGTGGGTTCGCCGAGCACGACCACCCCGTAGACGAACGCGACGACGAAGTAGAGCGCCGGGATGGCGGTGACGCCCGACAGTTGGCCGAGGTCGAGCGCCCGGTAGAACATGACGCTCCCGAGGCTCATCGAGAGCCCCGCGAGCGCCGAGAACGCGAGTCCCGAGTCGAACGTGACGTCCAGGGGCGAGGTCGGGTCGAGCGCGAGCACCAGTCCGATACCGACGACGTAGGTGACCAGCAGGACGGACATGTTGTCCAGTCGCTCGACGGAGTACTTCGCGGCGATACCCCAGACACCCCAGCACAACAGCGCACCGACGGCGTAGGTATACGCATTCGAGAAGTCGACCATCGTCTGACTGCCACTCGCGGCGTGCCCAAAAGACTGGTTCCTTGCGCACAATGGATAGCTTGGAAACTACTCCTCGTACGGCACCCGCTCTCTGTGCTCAGGTTCGACCGCAGCGTCCGTGGCACGGCGGTCTGCCGCCGCGCGTTCGACCGTCGCCGTCTCGTTGGCCCGCAGGTCGGCGAGGAAGCCGAACAGGTCGTCGGCGTCGTCGACGCCCTCCCGGACGAGGTACTGGACGTAGCGGTGTTTCTCGCGGAACTCCGACTCGACGGCCTCGGCGGTCCGGTCGGTGCGGTCCGCGATGCGCTCGATGGTCCGCGAGTGGCCCGGCGAATCGGGACCGAACTGCACGTCGAACCCGCCGTCGGTCGTCCGTTCGAAGACGGTGTTGTAGTGGACCGTCGCGCCCGGTCGGTCGACGACGCCGTCGTGGTGGTCGTCCTCGCCGACGAGTTCGACCGCCTGACCGACGTAGCGCTCCCCGTCGTTGCGTCGCGGGAAGACGACGAGGTCCAGTTCGGCGAGCAGGTGCGGGGGCAGGCCCTGCTCGATGACGCGGTTGACGAGTTTCTCGACGTCCTCCGCGTGGGTCGTCCCGAGGACGCCGTGGCCCGTCGCCAGCACCTCGCCGAACGTCTCGAACGACGCGGGCGTGTTTATCTCGGCGATTATCTCCACGTCGGGGTTCAGATAGTTCGTCTCGGTCATCAGGTCGGCCATCGACACCTGCTTGTAGCCGCTCTCGTGGTCGCGGGTCTGGAGGGAGACGCCCGTTTCGTGGGGCAGTCTGACCTCCCGAGAGCCCTCGTCGATGCTGACCGGGCGGTCGTCGTACGGGATGAACGGGACGTGGGCGTTGAGGAGCGTCGTCTTCCCGACGCCGGTCGGTCCGGCGAACAGGACGACGCCGTGGTGTTCGTACAGCAACCAGAGCAGCGTCACGAGTTCGGTCGGGAGGCTACCGTCCCGGACGAGGTCCACGGGCGTCAGCGGGTCGCGGGACTGCTTCCGGATGGAGATGTGCGGGCCGCCTTCGCTGATGGTCGGGAGCGCGACGGCACAGCGGATGGTCTCGTCGACGTCCTGCGTGGCGTCGTCGCTCCCGCCAGCGACGCGCTCCGGATTGAGGTTCACCTTCGCGCTGGGGGTGGAGGCGTTCACCTCGACGCCGTCCGCGGCCGCGAGCTGGGTGACGACGTTGACGAACGCCGTCTCGTCCTCGAACGCGAGGTTCGTCGGGACGCGCTCGTCGACGCCTCGCGGGACCACCTTGACGCGTTCGCCGACGCGGTTGGCCTCCACGTCCTCCAGTCGGCCGTCGCGGATGGGGATGGTCAGCTTCCCGTAGCCGACGTAGTCACGGAGGACGTAGTAGGCGAGGTCGTCCAGTCGGTCGGGGGCGTACTGGTCGTCGACCGGCGGGACGGCGAGGTCGTACTCGGCCAGCACCGACCGCAGTCGGTACCGCGTCGCGTCGAGCCACGCCTTCGTCCCGTCGGCGGTGAGTCGACGGGAGAGGACGCGCTCGGCGCGGCCACGGACGAACGCGGCCCGGTCGGCCTCTTCGACCACGCCGTCGACCCGTCCCTCCCAGATGCGCTCCTTGCACTCCTCGATGCGCTCGCGGTCGCCGGGCAGCAGGTCCGGTTCCCTGACGGCGTACTTCGTCGTGAACGGGTCCGCGCCGAGGACGTGTTCGCGGTAGAGCACCACGGGCACGTCGAAGTCGAGGAACGGGACGGTGTAGCGCGCGATGCGCTCGTTGGCGAACCGGTCGGCGAAGGGCGCGTCGGTCAGCCCAGTCCGCGCGGGAGCGAACGACTCCGTGTGGACGACGACCTCGCCGTCTCGCTCCTCGGCGACCTCGACGCTGTCGTCGAGTGCGTGCGGCGTCAGCGCCCCGAGACACGTCACCCGCGCGAGCGCGTGGTACTCCAGTCGGCGACGCATCGCGGGCGTGAGGTCCGTCAGTCGGTCTATCGCCCGGTCGTACTTCGGGGCGAACCCGTCGGCCATCCGCTCGGCCGCGCCCTCGCGGGTGAGCGGTCGCTCGACGCTCGCCCCCTCGAAGTACGACTCCACGTCCGCCAGTGCGTCGTGACCGGCCGCCGAGAGCGACGGCGTCCGTGTCTCGTACTCGAACCCGTCGCGCTCGCCCCGGACGGTGACGACGACGCCCGGGTGGACCGCCTCCTGTCGGCGAACGTCCGGCGCGTACCACGCGTCGGGGTCGTCCGGCGGGAGCGGCGCGGGTACTGTCACTTCCGAGAGACAGTTCGAATCGGTCATGTGTTACGCTGCGTCGGTGTTGGATTTTAAAACCTTCCATGGAACTGGGTGGAATGAAGCGTCACGCTCGCCCGGGCGCTCCGTAGACTACAGTCGTGCCGACGTCGTCGCGCTCGACGCGACGTGTCGGCGCGTACCCCGACGGCGACTCCGTGAGCGACCTCGGCACGACCTATTCCGTCGACCGGCCGACCTGTCCACCGGAGCACGAAACGCTAACCGGCCTGGTGTGGTACTGGCACGCATGACGGTTCGCAGAGCGACCGGGGACGACGTCGACGGGATTCGAGCGGTGGCAGAGCGGTCGTGGACGACCGACTACCCGGACATCCTGACGCGCGAGACGGCCACGGAGGCGGTCGAGGACTGGTACGCGCCCGACCAGATTCGGGCCGAACTCCGGGACTCGCGCACGCTTGTGCTCGTGGCCGAACGAGACGCTGAGACCGACGACGGGGTGGTCGGCTTCGCCCACGCGACGTGGACCGACGCCGACCGGGAGGGGTACCTCCTCAGACTGTACGTCGACCCGGACCATCGACGCGAGAACCTCGGCCGCGAACTGCTCGACCGGACGACGGCCGAACTCGCAGGCCTCGGTGTCGAACGCGTCAACGCGATGGTTCTCTCGGCGAACGAGCCGGGACGGGCGTTCTACGAGCACTTCGGGTTCGACCACGTCGACGAACAGCGGACGACCGTCGGTGGCGAGTCGTACCCTGAGAGCCGCTACGTCCTCGACGTGAGCGACGCGTAGCGAGCGAGACGACCACGCTGGCGGCGCGCGTTCACCCATCGCTTCGACTGGAGCATCGTGCGGGCTGCCGAGTTCGGCGGCCGCGGGAGTAACCGAGCGAGAGTAACCGAGAGGCCGCCACCGGACTATTCCTCGCTCTACTGTCGGTTGGAATTTTAACCCGCCGGCCCGCACTGTCCCCATGGCAGACGGGACCGACGACGACGCACTGCACCTCGCCCGCGAAGAGGCTCGCCTGACGCTCGACGGGCAACTGGCGACGCTCGACGACATCGACGCCAAGGCGCTCTCCGTCTTCCGCCTGAACGTCGCGCTCGCGGGCGTCCTCCTCTCGGCGCTCTCCCTGGCCGCGGCGAGCGACGTCGCCGACGCCGTCGCCCTGACGAACCCGGCCGTCGGGGTCGGCGTCGCCCTGTTCGCGCTCTCGGCGGCCGCCGCCGGACTCACCTACGGCGTCGCCGGTCGACAAGTGGGAGTCGGTCCGGGCGCGCTCGACGAGAGCGCGACGACCTCCCCCGAGGCGTTCCGTGCGTCGCTCGTCGCCGGGTACGCCGACTGGATCCGCTACAACCGCCGGACGAACGCGCAGAAGGCGCTGCTCGTCACGCTCGCCGTGCTGGGGACGGTCGCGGGGGCGCTCGCACTCGGCGTGGGTGCGCTCGCGGCGGTGACCGGCACGCTCCTCGCGCCAGCGGTCGGGGCCGTCGCGGTGCTCGTCGCCCTCGTCGCCCTGACGGGGCTTCCGGGACAGGTCCGGCGACTCCGTGACGGCGCGGACGGAGCCGATGGTGACGAGGAGGGCGTCGTCGCGACCCGGTCGCTCGACGCCGGGCTGCGTGGTCAGCGGACGTTCACCGGCCGCGACCGGGAGCGCTGAGTGAAGCTGTTCGTTTACTCGTCGCGGCGACCTTCCGGTTAGGCTACTTCGCTTCCCGCACGTACCGCTCTTCGGCGGGTCGGCCGCCCCACAGCGAGAGGTAGACGTACCCGCCGAGCAGGAGGACCATCCCCCCGGCGAGCAGGAAGTACCCGCGCCAGCTGAGCCACGCCGTCAGCACGACCGTGGAGACGAGTATCGTTCTGAGGAGGACGAGTCCCATGAGCCCTGACATCGATGTACTAGACGGGCCGGATGAGGGTGTGCGTTGCGAAACCAGCGGCCGAACTGTCGGATATCGGGTCGCTCCGCCCGCCCCGCTGCTTTACGATGTTGTGGCAAAGACAATATTTGCCGAACGATGTATGTTCTATCCGGCTTAATATTCTACACTATTAAGTATGATTTATACTCCCATGCGTATCATCCACATCCGATGCCACGACGGCGACGGAATCGGGGTGAGACCAGTGGGCGTTCCAGAGTAGGTGGCGGGAGGCCGCGGGGAGAACGCCCACCGACGCAGCACATCGAACCATGAGTGATTCGAACGAGACCAACGGTGACGATATCGCGCCCGACGGCGGCGCGGCGCAGGATTCGGACGTCTTCATGACGGAGGAGGTCGGGGCAGAGTATCGCGACTCGGTGTATCGAGGCGTCGACTACGACGGCCTCGAGACCGCACCCGAGACCGCCGAGTACCCGTCGACGAGCAAGGGGGGCCGGTTCAAGATCGCCGACCTGCCGAAGGTGCCGAAGGTCCGGCACCTCGTCGGCCCGAGCGCCATCATGCTCGGGGCGTCGCTCGGCAGCGGCGAGACGCAGTTCTGGCCGCTGCTCGTCGCCCAGAACGGCTGGGGGCTGTACTGGGCGTTCTGGGTCGGCGTCCTCACGCAGTTCTTCATCAACACCGAACTCCAGCGCTGGACGCTGGCGACCGGCGAGAGCATCTTCCGCGCGTTCGAGCGCATCAGCAGGTTCTGGCCGTGGTTCTTCCTCGTCGCGGGGTTCTTCCACCTCGGCTGGCCGGGGTGGGCCGCGGGCGGGTCGGAGGTGTTGGCGGCCTGGGTCGGTCTCGGGCCGGAGAACTGGGTCGGCATCGGCATCGCCTCGATGGTGCTCATCTGGCTGTCGTACCTGGCCGGGCCGCTCGTCTACAACGTCGTCGAGCGTATCCAGGTCGCCCTGATGATCGGCGCCATCGCGGGGGCCGTCGTCCTGGTGTTCATCATCGGCTCGGCGGGCCAACTGGCGAACGTGCCGGCGGGCGCGGTCAACTTCGGGGCGTTGCCCGAGGATATGGACATCGCCGTCTTCCTCGGCGGCCTCGCCTACGCGGGTGCTGGTGGGTACATCAACCTCTCCCAGGGCGTCTGGGCACGGGAGAAGGGGTTCGGGATGGGGACCTACCAGGGTCGCATCAAGAACCCGCTTCGCGGGGCCGACCCCGAGGAGGTCCACGAGAACGGCTTCACGTTCGAACCGACGGACAAGAACCTGCGACGCTGGCGGGAGTGGTGGCGCGTCGTCCAGCAGGAGCACTTCCTGACGTTCGTCGTCGGCCTGCTCGTCGTCGCGACCATCGCGATGACCATCGCGGCCGAGTTCGCCTCGGGTACCGACCAGGGAGCCATCAGCATGTGGCTCACCGTCGTCATCCCCGAGATGGACGCGGTCAACGCGTTCCTGCTCTACGCGGTGCTGTTCATCGCGCTGTTCAGCACGCAGTACGCCATCGTCGAGTCGTTCGTCCGGAACAGCGTCGACATCATCTACGAGGGGTACGGTCGACAGGCCGGCTGGAACCTCCCGCGGGTGTTCCTGGGGCTGCTGACGGTATTCACGCTCTGGGGCATCGGTATCATCGCGCTGCAGTTCCAGCAGCCGTGGCTCCTGCTGGTCATCGGCGCGGCCATCGCGGGTGCGATGATGTGGCCGTACAACGCCCTCACCATCATCAACAACACGACGCGCCTGCCGGAACACCTCCAGCCGGGGTGGGGTCGCGTCGTCGCGATGTGGTGGGCGACGGGGTTCTTCGGGTACTTCACCGTCCTGCTCATCGGCGGCGTGCTGAACAACGCCGAGTACGGCCTCAGCTACCCAGTGATGGAGACGACGCTGGGTGTCGTCGGGAGCGGTGCCGGTGGGTACGTCCTCTGGCTCGTCTTCCTGCTCGTGCAGGTGTACACGATGTACCGGTCGGGTCGGGCGAAGCTCCAGGCCAGCGGCAACGTCGCCAACGCCGACGAGGCGTCCGGCTTCCTGGCCTGACTCCCCGATGCGCACCGACGACACCTCCGCGACGGCGTCGACGGGACCGGCGGCCGGAGCGACGGCACTGCTCCACGTCCTCGTCGAGTTCCGGTACGTGGTGTACCTCGGCGGTCTCGCGGCCATCGCGGCACCGACGCTGCTGGAGTACGCCGACGTCTCCGTTCCGCTCTCTGCGCGCCGTCTCGTCGTCGGTATCGTCCTCGCGGTCATGGCCGTGACCTACCTCGGCGAGCGCCGGTTCGTCCACGGGGGAGGCGGCCGGAGCGACGCAGGCGACCACGACGACGGTGCCCGAACTGACAGTGACCGCCGTGACGACGGCGAGAGGAGCGGTGAGCGCGGTGCGAACCAGTTCGGCGACTCCTTCGACTGGCGGACCCGCCTGGCGCTCGTGGGCGCTATCGCGGGCATCGCGCTCGGCGTCTACGTCGCCGTCGCCGTGGACCTCCTCTACGGCGTGGTGTTCGTCGTCGGCGCGTACCTGTTCGCCCAGCTCGCCGTCCAGTCCCGAGGTGAGAACGGTGGGTGAGACGCCGGAGGACGTCTACGAAGACCTCGACATCGACCCCGAGGGGGTCGAGCAGTTGCCCTCGACGGCCATCCAGGTGGACGCGCACGTCCACTTCGGGATGACGGGGACGTTCCCGCTCCGCCTCGCCGACCTCTTCTTCACGGACGACGGCGCGTACGTCGCGGAGTACGGCTACGTGACGCCGATGTTCGGCCTCGGAACGAAGAAACACCGCCGCGAGGCGACCGGGATGGCCCGCATCTACGCCGTCCACGGCATCGACGAGGTGCTGTTGCAGGCGAACGTCGTGAACTGGGTCAGCGCCGACCACCTCGACCGCGTCGTCGTTCACGACGGCGGCCGGTTCGGGCGGCAGAAGATTACGCTCACGCTCGCCGACGGCGACTCGTTCGCGTACCGCCTCCACGACGAGGACACCGACCAGAGCCTCGACGCCGTCGAGGCGTGGACCGGGCGCAACGACGTCGGGTTCGAACGCCGCGCGGGCGTCGGGTTCAGTCCGACCGCGAGTCTGCGTCGCTTCTTCGGCCAGTGAGCCGGGGGGAGTCGGAGGCCGAGTACGCCGCCTCGGCCTCTCCGGCCACCAGTTCGCGCGCCCTGATGGCCGCGTGACCGGCCACCGCCAGCGCGACGCCGACGAGGTACAGCACGACGAGGACGACGCCCAGCCCGGCGACGCGAACGCGCGACCGCTCACGAGCCTGTCGCCGGGCGAGTCGAGCGCAGCGGTCGACGTGCCGACGGACGACCCGCGTCGTCCGCGAGTCGGGGTGGCGCGCCAGCGTCCGCGCGACGGGCGGGCTCACGCGCTCGTAGCCCGCGACGAGCGTGCCTCCCACACGCGAATTGGTGAGCCATCCGTCGCGGAACCCGCGCAGGTCGTCGAGCGTCTCCCCGTCGCCGGCCGCCGCGGTGGTGACGAAACACGCCGAGTGGTGCTGTTTGACCTCGAAGCGCAGCAGGTCGGCCTTCGCGTACCGGTCGGTCGACTCGGCCGGGAACGCGGGGTCGTCGGAGACGGCGAACGCGTCGGTCGAGTGCTGGAGGAACACGTCGCCGCGCTCGACGCGGTCGCCGTCGGTCGTGAGCAGGCTGACGTACTTCTCGCGCCCGTCGCTTATCTCGACGACGTCCGCGTCCTGCCCGTCCGCTTCGGGTTCGGAGTCGGCGCCGGGGGCACCGCCGCCGTCGTCTCCCCCGTCCGGGTCGACGGGCGTGTGTGGCATGGTCACTCGTCTCGCGGAGGCGAGTAAAAAAGCTTGTGCGGTCGCTCACCGGCGACCGTCGGCCGACGCGGACGCGGAGTGAGGCGTACTCTGCCGGAGGCGTTGACGTCGTCACCAGCAGGCCTCGTCAGTGTCGTCACTAGCGAACATCGTCAGCGTCGTCACTGCCGGGGTATCCCATCAGTGAGAGAAATAGTGGGTCGGTCGGACCGTCACGTCCTGACTATCGGTCGCGCAGGTAGACGCCGTCGTCGTCGTAGCGGTCGACGTCGTCGCTTCGCAGGTCGTGTTCGTCCTCGTCGTCGTCCCAGCCGAGGGCGTCCTTGATCTTGTCCGTCAGCCCCTCGGAGTCGTCGTCCTGTCGGACGCGAGCCGTGTCGTCGTTGACGTCCGTCACGGTACCCACGCGGTCTCCGGCGGACGTGTACACTGGCTTGTCGCGGTCGTCGGTCGTGAAGTCTCGTGCCATTGCGTTCCCTGAGACTCCCGACGCGCGGGTATGTCTCCGGCCTGCTAGCGCCAGCAAGCAGTTTCCAGCCACCGACCTTCGGGCCAGTTCTCGTGAACGGCTGCTACCACCAGCGACGGAACGGCTTACGGCCGCCACGACGCTGTCCGCCACGCCGACGCGACCCAGCCAGCCTCGACCGCGTCGGTAGCCCGTCGACCCGGCGGTGTCCACAACTCCGGGAACCCTTCGACCGGCCAAGAGGCGCAAGTCGGCTCTAACTCGCGTTAGGGGCCGGGAGCGGACGCTGGACGAGAGACGGGTGTCCGGCCTCCGCGCCGTCTCACGGCCTCTCGTCTGAGCACGTCTGGTTGGTCCTGATGCCGTGAGCGACGACACGCTCGCACGAACGCATAAGTTGGTCGACAGCCCTCTCTCGGGTATGGGACTGTTCGACAGGACGACCGAGGCGCTCGAACGCGAGGTCAACCGCCTCCTCGACGACGTGGAGGACCCACAGGAGAGCCTCGACTACACCTACGAACGACTGCGGGACGAACTGGCGCGCGTCGACGAAGCGCTCGTCGACCTGGTCACCCAGCGCAAGCGCCTCGAAGGCGAGCGGGACCGCCTCGAAGACCGCATCGCGGACCACAACGACCGCGCCCGCGAGGCCGTCGAGGAGGGCGACGACGCCCGCGCCCGCGACCACCTGGAGGACAAGCGCTCGGACATGGGCCGACTGGACGACGTGGACGCGCGCATCGCCGACCTGCACGACGCCGAGTCGGACCTCAAGTCGCGGCGCAACGAACTCAAGGAGCGCATCGAGCGGTTCCGCACCGAGCGCGCCGAACTGAACGCCCGACAGAGCGCCGCGAGCGCGGAAGCCTCCGTCGCGGACGCACTCGGCCAGGAGGGCGACGGGACGGCGGACCGCCGCGTCGCGGACGCCACCGACCACGTCGAGGAGAGCGAGGCGCGGGCGGCCGCCCTCGAGGAACTCCGTTCGGAGGGGTTCTTCGACGAGGAAGAACGCCAGCGACTCGACGCCGAACAGGCCCGCGTCGACGCCGAGGTGGAGTCGGAACTCGAGACGCTCCGCAGTCAGGTGCGTGGCGAGGACGACGTCCCCGACGCGACTGCCGACGACGCTGACGACGCTGACGACGCCGACGGCCCTGACGACGACGCCGACGACGCCGCCGACCCGACCGATGCGGACGACGCGTCGACTGTCCCGGACGACGCGGACGACGACGAGTCGTAACTACCGCGACGCGACCGCTATGTCGGAGGCGCGCGTTCCTCCGACTATGACACCTTCCGTCGACGAGTTCTGGTCGGCGTTTCTCGACGGCGTGCCCGACGAGTCCGCTCCCGACGGGTACGACAACGTCTTCTCGTTCGGCGACTCGCCCGAGCTAGCGGACGAACTGGGCGCGCTCGTCGTCGCCGGGGAGAAGACGGCGACGGCGGAGGCACGCTGGACGTTCGAGGCCGAGGGAGAACGGGCCCCCGCGCCCGGCGATTACAGCGTCGTCCTCGACGGCTCTGGCGACCCGCTGTGCGTCGTCGAGACCGTCGAGGTACGGGTCGTCCCGTTCGACGAGGTGGACGAGGCGTTCGCCCGCGACGAAGGAGAGGGGTACGAGTCGGTCGAGGAGTGGCGCGAGGACCACTGGCAGTACTTCTCGCGGACGCTCTCGGCTCACGACCGCTCGCCGACGGAGCGAATGCCGGTCGTCTGCGAGCGGTTCCGCGTGGTCTACGACGGCCACTGAGGGGAGCGGTCGGCCTCAGTCGTCGGTCGGAGCCGACCCCCCAGAGGCCCCGCTCTCGCTCGACGCCCCCGACTCGCCGTCGCTGACGTCGGTGACGACGGTCTGGTTGGAGGTCGTGACCTCCACGTCCCCCCGCTTGACGAGTCGCTCGACCTGCGCACTGAACCGGTCGGATTCGAGCATCCCCCGTTCCTTCCGGAGCCCGCGGTACAGCGTGTAACAGAGCACCAGCAGGACGACGGTGAACGGGAGACCCGTCGTGATGGCGGCGGTTCGGAGCGCGTTCAGGCCACCGCCGACGAGGAGGACGGCGGCGACGGCCCCCTCCGCGGTCGCCCAGAAGACGCGCTGGGTGGTCGGCACCTCGCGCTTCCCGCCCGCGGTCATGTGGTCGATGACCAGCGACCCCGAGTCCGAGGAGGTGACGAAGAACGTCGTCACCAGCACGACGGCGACGACGCTCGTGACGACGGTGAACGGCAGGACCGAGAACAGTTCGAACATGGCGGTCGCCACGTCGTTCTCGGCCGCCGACGCGAGGCCGCCGTTCCCGTTCAGCTGGACGAACAGCGCGCTCCCGCCGAACGTCGCCATCCAGAGGAACGAGAACAGCGACGGGAGCACGAGCACGCCGAGCAGGAACTCCCGGACGGTCCGGCCCTTCGAGATGCGCGCGATGAACATGCCGACGAACGGCGACCACGACACCCACCAGCCCCAGTAGAAGACGGTCCACGTGTTCTGCCAGGACGTGCCGGTGAACGACTCGCTCCAGAAGGCGAGTTCGGGGAGGACGCTGACGTAGAATCCCAGCGTCTCGACGAACGTCCCGAGCAGGAACACCGTCGGGCCGATGAGCAACACCGCGCCGAGCAGGGCGGCCATCACATAGAGGTTGAGTTCGCTCAGCAGTTTGACGCCGCCGTCGAGCCCCGCGACGACCGACATCGTGGCGATGGCCGTGATGACGGCGATGATACCGACCTGCACGAGCGGCGAACTGGGTATCCCGAACGGGAGGTAGCGCCCCGACAGGAACGTGAGGCCGGCGTTGATCTGCTGGACGCCGAGGCCGAGCGACGTCGAGAGGCCGAACAGCGTCGCCACCACCGCCAGCACGTCGACGACGTCCCCCGGCCAGTCGTAGATACGCTCGCCGAGGATGGGCCAGAACACCGACCGGAAGGTCAGCGGCAGCCCCCGGTTGAACGAGAAGAACGCGAGGCCGAGGCCCACGAGGGCGTAGATGGCCCACGGGTGGAACCCCCAGTGGAAGAACGTCGTGCCGAGGGCAGCCTGTCCGGCCGCCGCCGTCCCTGGTTGCACGTCGAAGAACGGCGGCACCGTCGTGAGGTGCGTCAGCGGTTCGCCGACGGCCCAGAACATCAGGCCGATACCCATCCCGGCGCTGAACAGCATCGAGTACCACGCGAAGTCGCTGAACTCCGGTTCGGCGTGTGGGCCGCCGAGTCTGATGTTCCCGTAGCCGCTCAGCGCGAAGTAGAGGACGACCACGATGAACAGGTTCACCGCGAGGATGTAGAACCAGCCGAACGTCCCGGAGACGCCGCCGAGGACGGCTCCGAAGGCGTCGGCCGCGGTCATCGGGGCGCCCTCGGGCCCGGTGAGACCGAACAGCGCGGCGACGTCGCTGAACAGTAGGGTCAGGACGACGAAGACGACCGCGAGCGCCGCCGCGGCGGGGAACACCCTCGGGTGGACGTCGAACCCCCAGCGCCGGACGTTGCCGTCGCCCGGCTCGCGCTCGGTGTCGGCCCGGAACAGGCCGCCCAACTGCTCGTCGGTGTCGTCGGGTGAGTCAGCCACGAATCGATGCCCCGCACTGCCCGTCTTCGGGTCGATATCGGTCGTTCATTGATGAACTCGGTCGACGTGAATCGGCACTGAGCCAGCGTTGACGCCGTCGCGAACCGACGACGTACCTGCCACCCCAGACGCCCACTCGTCGGAAAAGCGTGGGGGTTCAGGCGGCGGCCGCCTGAAATCGGCGTCCCGTCGCCCGTTACTGGCGTCGGCTCGACTGGTTTCGAGGTTCTCACTGATTGTTAATTTTACACGAGATGGAAAGATATAATACAGTCCGGGTACGAATAGAACGTGTGGGTAGCGGACTGGGACCTTTCCCCCCTCCCCGGTTTCGCACCCCCACAACGGCGGTTCTACGACCGTCCGTCCCTTTCCCCCCTTTCACTGCGTTCGGACGTGTCGATAGTTACTTGATTTCGCTGTCACGACGAGAGATATGTCCGCGCTCGAACTGCGTTCCCTCCAGAAGCGATACGGCGACGTCGTCGCCCTCAGAGACGTCGACCTGACGGTGCGTCGCGGCGAGGTGTTCGGCTTCCTCGGTCCCAACGGTGCCGGGAAGTCGACGACCATCGACATCGTCCTCGACTACGTCCGGCCGACCGACGGCAGCGCCCGCGTCTTCGGGCACGACGCCCAGGAGGAGGGCGAACGGGTCCGAGAGCGCGTCGGCGCGCTTCCCGACATGCGTCTGTTCGGCCACCTCACCGCCCGCCAGCACGTCCAGTTCGTCGCCGACGCGAAGGGGAGCGACGACGACCCCGTGGCCCTGCTCGAACGCGTCGGCCTCGGTCGCGTGGTCGACTTCACCGCCGACGGCTTCTCGACCGGCATGGGTCAGCGCCTGAAACTCGCGATGGCGCTGGTCGGTGACCCCGACCTGCTCGTCCTCGACGAACCGTCGGCGGGGCTGGACCCCAACGGCGCGCGCGAGATGCGACGTATCGTCCGCGAGGAGAACGCTCGCGGTGCGACGGTGTTCTTCTCCAGCCACATCCTCGAACAGGTCGAGGCGGTCTGTGACCGCGTCGGCATCCTCTCGGACGGCGAGGTCGTCGCCGAGGACAGCATCGACGACCTGCGCGAGGCGACCGGCGCTCGCTCGTCGTTCGTCGTCACCGTCGACGACCTCTCTGAGGTGGCGCTCGCGGCCGTCCGCGACGTCGCTGGCGTCGCCGAGGCGACCGTCGACGGGACGAGCGTGACCGTCACCTGCCCGGACGACCGGAAGGCCGCCGTCGTCGACGCCGTTCGCACCGACGGTGCGACCGTCCTCGACATCGACAGCGAGGACGCCTCGCTCGAACGCCTGTTCGCGACGTACACCGGGGGTCGGTGAGCGTGGCGGACACGACCTCGTCGTCGACCGACGCCGACGCCACTGGGACTTCCACCGCCGCCGCCAACGACACCGCCAGGTCCACTGTCGACACCGCTCCCACCGACACCGCTCCACGGGCCGGTTCGCTCGCGGTCCTCGTCCGGCGGAGCGCCGTCGACCCGATTCGGTCGGGGACCGGGTACGTCACCGTCGTCCTGTTCCTCCTCGTCGCCGGCCTGTTCGCCTACACGCAGGCGGGCCGCGGGGAGGTCGGGTTCTCCTCCATCGTGGCCGTCGTGACCCAGGTAGCACCGTTCCTCGTCGTGGTTCGCTGTGCGGACGTGCTGGCCGCCGACCGCGAGAGCGGCCGTCTCCGCGGACTGCTGGCGCTGCCGTTCTCCCGCCGACAGGTCGTCGTCGGGACGCTCCTCGGCCGCCTCGCGTGGTTCGTCGCGGCGGCGCTCGGGTCGCTGGCCGTCGCGCTGGTCGTCTTCTCGATTCGCGGGGGTACCGTCGACCTCGGCGCGACGCTCGTCTCCCTCGCCCTGCTGTGCGTGGTACTCGCCGTCTACGTCGGCGTCGCCGTCGGCGTCTCGGCGGCCGTCCCGACGACGACACGCGCCGTCGTCGCCGCGAGCGGGGTCTGGCTGGTGACACAGCTGTTCTGGTCGACCCTGCCGGGGCTCGTCACCTACCTCCTCAACGGGTTCGAGGGGGCCGGAGAACCGGCGTGGGCCGACACGTTCGTCGCGCTCGGTCCGTTCGACGCCTACCAGACGCTCGCCACCGCGTTCGTCCAGGGCGGAGACGTGCCCCCCGTCCTCGGCGGCGAACCGTGGTCCGCGCTCCTCGTCCTGCTGGTCTGGTTCGCCGCCCCGCTCCTGCTCGGCCTCCGTCGGTTCGAGCGCGCGTCGCTCTGAGGTGTACTTCGCTCGACTGCGTTCGAAGCCCGAACGCCGAAACCCCCTCCCGTCGTAGGTCGGTCGTGGACCTGACGACGACGGCGCTCGACCTCGCACGCACCTACGGCTACCTCTTCGTCTTCGTGTTCATGTTCCTGGAGACGTCGATGCTGTTCCCGCTCCTGCCGAGCGAGGTGGTCCTGCCCGCGTCGGCCGCCATCGTCGTCACGTCGCCCGCGTCGCTCGCGCTGTTCGTGCTCGTCGCCACCGCGGGGGGCGTCGTCGGAAGCGCCGTCCTCTACGAGGTGTTCCGCCGCGCGGGCGACCACGCCCTCGACCACGACTGGGTTCGCGTCGACCGGCGCGACGCGAACCGGGCGCGACGGTGGTTCCGCCGGTGGGGGAGCCACTCGGTGCTGTGGGGCCGACTGCTCCCCGTCTTGCGCTCGGTCGTCTCCATCCCGGCCGGGTTCGCGGAGATGCATCGCGGCGTGTTCACCGCGTACACCGCCGTCGGAGCGCTGGCGTTCAACGCCGCCGTCGCCGGGTTCGTCTACGTCGGCGTCCGGGAGTCGGTGTACGAGGTGGCGCTGGCGGTCGTCCACGAACGTCCGCTGGTCGTCTCGGCGCTGGTCGTCGTGGCACTCGTCGTCGTGGCGGTCGCGTACCACGAGTCCGCAGACGAGTGGCGCGAGCGGTGGAGCTAGTCAGTCCTGCTCCTCGAATGGCGAGCGCGCGCTCTCGGGTTCGTCGCCCGGCCGGGCGATGAGGTTCTCGCGGCCGATGGATATCTTGCGGATCTCGCCGTCGGACTCCATCTTCGACAGCAGGCGCGACACCTTCGACTTCGACCAGTCTGTCTGCTCGACGATGTCCGCCTGTCTGAGTCGCCCTTCGTTGGCGTCCAGCATCTGCCGGATACGGTCCTCGTTCGTCATCGGCTCGGGCGCGGGGCTGACCGCGCTCCCGGCGCCCTCGCTCCCCCCACCGTCGGTCGGTGTCGGTGCGGCGTCGCCCGCGTCGTCGCGCGACCGCCCGACCCAGATGATGCCGCCGACGAGGAGCGCGTAGACGACGAGGAGACCGAGGACCATCGGCAGGCCGTTCACGTCGAGGCCCGTTCCACCGATACCCTCGGCGGGGTCGGAGCCCTGCTGGACCTCCTCGCCGTCGGGGACGCCGTCGCCGTCCGTGTCGGGGACGGTCGGGTCCGTCCCGTAGTTCTTGATCTCCTCGCCGTCGCTGAGACCGTCGCCGTCGGTGTCCGACTTGTTCGGGTTCGTCTGGTAGCCGTTGTCGGAACTCAACTCGGCACCGTCCTCGATGCCGTCGTCGTCGGTGTCGGGGTCCGTCGGGTTCGTGTCGTGCTGGTTCACCTCGGCACCGTCGGTGAGGCCGTCGCCGTCGGAGTCCGGGTTCGTCGGGTTCGTCTGGTAGCCGTCCGAGCCGTTGACGATCTCCTCGCCGTCGGGGATGCCGTCCTCGTCGGTGTCGGGTTTCGCGGGGTTGGTCCCGAGCGACGTCTGCTCCTTCCCGTCCTCGATGCCGTCGCCGTCGGTGTCGGGGTTCGTGGGGTCGGTCTCGTAGCCGTTCTCGCTGCTGACCTCCGCGCCGTCCTGGATGCCGTCGCCGTCGGTGTCGGGGTTCGTCGCGTTGGACTCGTAGACGTTCACCTCGTCACCGTCGCTCAGGCCGTCGCCGTCGGTGTCCGAGGAGAGGATGTTCGTCTGTCGCTGGGACTCCGCCCGGTTCGAGAGGCCGTCCTCGTCGACGTCACCGCCCGCCGACAGGATGTGGACGGTCCGCGTGGCGCTGTCCATCACGCCGGACCCGTTGCTCGCGGTGACCGTGAGGGTCTGTTCGCCGGTCGAACCCCAGTTGGAGACGCGTAGACTGACGCTCCCACCTCCGGTGGTCGACTGGCAGGCGAGCGACTCGGCGTTCTCGCCGCCGAGTCGTGCGCACACCTGCGCCGTCTCGCTCCCGGAGAGGCCGACGTTTATCGTTTCGCTCTGCCAGCCGGCGATGTACGTCACACCGCTGTCCGTCGCGACGACGCCGTTTCCGGAGAACTCGACTGAGTCGATTCCGACGGGGGTGGCGGCGCCGACGGCACCGCTGACGGCGAGGCTAGAGAGGAGGAGACAGACGACTAGAGCGAGGGTTCGACCGGTGGTCGTGTGCGGAGGCCTCTGCATGTGCTCGTAATCTATCCCTTAACGTCTGGTACCATAGACCTTTTTTGTCGCGAATCGGACTTGTTTTCGCGCGTCTATCTGTCTCTCGGGCTGTGAGGCCGGACTCTGCCCGTGAAACGGTCTGCAACGATAGGTGTCTGGGCCTGCAAACGTCGGGACGACTGACCCGGTTTATTCGGGATGCTGTCCTCCGTCCAGTTGCACATGAGACCGACTCTTCGAACCATCCTCGCGGCGCTGCTCCTGACCGGGATGCTGGTCGTCGCCGGGTGTGCTGGCCCCAGTGCCACGAACAACTCGACCGATGGGGCTGGGAACGGCACCATCACGACGATAGCGCCCGAGGACACGCCAGCGAACGACAGCGGTGCTGGCGGTGAGGACGTCGCCTCCGAGGAGAGCGACTACTCGCTCGCCTCGTACGACGCGGTCGGTTGAGCGACACGCTACGATAGCTGTCGCCCGACGTTCCTGCCGAACCCGATAGCGACGCACCCGTCTCGGACCGTATCGCGAGCGCCGTCGCCGGCCCGCTGACGGACCGGACCGAGCGTCCTGTCGCCGTCGCTGTACCGTGCGGGCCGTACGACGCGGCTGTACGGTCCGTAGCACGCTGCTTCTAGCCCAGAGCCCGGGGTCCGTTCGCGCGCGTGACGACTACGCGGGACTACCGACCGTCGACCAGGCGGCGCCCCGTCCGTTCGGGGAGTCCGGCCTCGGCGACGGCCGAACGCACCCGCTCGACGTCGTACGGCACCCGGTGTTCGGTGAGCGACGGCGCGCCGTCCTCGGGCAGGTCCAGAACGGCGAACGCGGCGCGCGGGTCGCCGTCGCGTGGCTGGCCGACGCTGCCGGGGTTGACGACGAGCGTGTCGTCCACCCACTCGTGGTGCTGGACGTGGGTGTGTCCGAGGACGAACACCGACTCGTCGCCGAGGTGCGGCGCGAGCGCCGGGAACTGCTCCGGTCTGACGTACCGGTCGCGGTCGGTCGGGTGGTCGTGGACGACGCGGACCCGCCCGTCCGCGAGCCGTGTCTCGACGGGGAGCGCGCCGAGCCAGGCGAGCTGGTCGTCGTCGAGGTGGTCGCGAGCGTGCTGGAGCCCGGCGAACGCCATCTCGTTGTGCCGGTAGCGGTCGGGCGTCCGAACCGCCCGGTCGTGGTTCCCCTCCACGACGTGGGTGGTGTCGGCACCGACTCGGTCGGCGGCCCGCCCCGAGCGGAGCGCTTCGACGCAGTCGGCCGGGAACGGGTTGTAGCCGACGATGTCGCCGGCACAGACGAGACGGTCGACGGGGGTGTCGTCGGCCAGCGCGTCGCAGACGGCATCGAGCGCGACGGCGTTGGCGTGGAGGTCCGAGACGAGGCCGATTCGCATGTCTCCACGTCGGGTCGGCTCCCGTTTGAGCGTTGGCACGGGATGTGTGAATCCTTAAACCACGTGACCTGTTACCCGGATTGTGCAGCGCGAACGCCTCGTACCGCTCGTCGTCGCCATCCTCGCGGTGCTCGCGCTCGCAGTCGGCGCGGCGACGCTCGACTCGGCGACGAACGGTCCCCTCACCGGACAGAGCGAGGGACCGGGCCTCACCGACGGCGAACAGGGTGAGATGGACCTCGGTGGGCGGCCGCCCGCCGAGCAACCGGACGAGCAGTTCTTCCCGACGTGGCTCGCGCAACTGGTCGTCGGGGTACTCCTGTTACTCGGTCTCGTCGGCATCCTCTACCGCATCTGGACCGAGGGACTCGACTTCGTCAAGACGGTGGCGCTCGTCGCGTTCGCCGTGACGGCGGTCCTCCTCCTCCTCTACTACCTGCTGGAGTGGCTCACGAGCGGACAGGGGAGTTCCGGGGAGAACGGGATGCTCGGCGAGTTGCGCACCGTCCTGCCGGGCGGTGGCGGCGGGAACTCCGAGGTCTCGCAGGTCGTCACCGACCCGTCGGTCGTCATGCTCGCCGTCATCGGCGTGGTCCTCCTCGCGGTCGTCGCCGTCGTCCTCCGGTCGCTGCTGGGGAGCGACGGCGACGAGGCCCCGACCGACCCGGACCTCGACGACCCCGAGCCGAGCGTCCAGGAGGTGGGCGCGGCGGCCGGTCGCGCCGCCGACCGCATCGACGCCACGGGCGACGTGGAGAACGCCATCTACCGCGCGTGGCGTGAGATGACGGACCCGCTCGACCTCTCCCGCGAGACGTCGACGCCCGGCGAGTTCGCCGCGGCGGCCGTCGACGCGGGGATGAGCCGCGACGACGTCGGCGAACTGACCCGCCTGTTCGAGCGCACTCGCTACGGCGGCGTCGCGGTCGACGAGGGCCGCGAGCAGCGAGCGACCACCGCCCTCCGCCGCATCGAGCGGACCTACGGTGACGACCGATGAGGAAGGCCGTCGCCGTCGGCGTGGTGACAGTCGTCGTCGGTCTCGTCGCCGCCGTCGGCCTCGTGACCGTCCCGCTCCCGTCTGCGCTCGTCACCGTCGTCGGTCTCGTCGCGGTGCTCGTCGCCCTCCAGGCCGCCCGCCAGGGGCTCGGCCCCTCCGAAGCGCCCGTCCTGCCGACGCCCGAGCGTCGCCAGGCCGCGACGGTGCCGGGGGACGAGTTCGACGAGTCGCTGGCGTCTGCCTCCCGCCACGGCCGCATCGGCGGGGCGACCGACCGCGACGCGGTCCGCGACCGACTCCGAGAAGTCGCTGTCGAGGTGCTCACGCGCTACGACGGGGACACGCCCGAGCAGGCCCGCCGACGGCTCGCGGAGGGGACGTGGACCGACGACGCGCACGCGGCGGCGTTCTTCGGCTCGGACGCCGACTCCAGCGTGACCGTCGCCGACCGCGTCAGGTTCTTCGTGACCAGCGACTCGGCGTTCCGACGACAGGCCGCCCACGTCGTCGCCGTGCTCGACCGACGGGTCGCGGGGGGTCGATGAGTCTCCCGCTCACGCGCCGGACCGGGCAGCGTCGCGGGATGGCCGCCGCCGCCCTCGGACTCGCGGGTGTCGGCGTCCTCACCGGGCAGGCGAGCCTCGTGCTCGCGTCCGTGGTCGCAGTCGCGCTGGCGGCCCACGGTCGAGCGGGGACGCCTCCGAGCGTGGACCTCGCCGTCGAGCGGACCCTGTCGACCGCGAGTCCGAAACGCGACGAGGACGTCGTCGTCAGCGTCTCGGTGACCAACGAGGGTGAGTCGACCGCCCCCGACCTGCGCTTCATCGACGGCGTTCCCGAGGCGCTGTCGGTGGCCGACGGGTCGCCTCGACACGCCACCGCGCTCCGCCCCGGCGAGTCGACGACGTTCGACTACGAGGTGACCGCCGAGCGGGGCCACCACACGTTCGACCCGCTGTACGTCGTCGCCCACGACAGCAGCGGCGACGCCGCCAGACACACCGAGATACCCGTCGCGACCGACCTGCGCTGTGTGCCCGCGCTCCCGATTCCCGCGGCGCTCCCGTTGCGGGCGACGGCGGCCGGTATCACCGGCCAGACGGTCACGCCCGAGGGCGGTGCTGGCGTCGCGTTCCACACCATCCGCGAGTACCGCCGCGGCGACCCGCTCAACCGCATCGACTGGAACCGGGCCGCCCGGACGGGCGACCTCTCGACCGTCGAGTTCCAGCGCGAGCGCTCGGCGACGGTCGTCCTCCTCCTCGACGCGCGACCGTCGGGGTACGTCGCCAGCGACGCGGCGGACCGGACCGTCCTCGAACGCGCTATCGAGGCGGCCGGGGCGGTGTACGAGGGTCGCCGCCTCGTCGGTGACCGCGTCGGCGTCGCCGCGCTGTCGCCGACGGAGTGCTGGCTCGCGCCGGGGTCCGGGAGCGGCCACCGCGCTCGCGTCCGCGACCTGCTCGGCACGCACGAGGCGCTCGCGCCGCTGCCCGACGACGACGACCCGTTCTTCGGCGTCATCGCCATCAGGCGGCTCCGCCGGACGCTCCCGACGGACGCGCAGGTGGTGTTCTGCACGCCGCTCGTCGACGACTACGCGATGCAGGCCGCCCGACGCATCGACGCGTCGGGGAACCGCGTCACCGTCGTCAGCCCCGACCCCACGGTCGGTGGGACGTCGGGCCAGCGGCTCGCCCGCGTCGAGCGGTCGCTACGCTGTTCGACGCTCCGGGAGGCGGGCATCCCGGTCGTCGACTGGGGCGAGGAGTCGTTCCAGTCGACGGTCGCCAACGCCGTCCGGCGGTGGTCGGCGTGAGCAGCGTCGTCGACACCCGGCCGTCGACGAACGACGCGGCACTGGTCGGCGGTGTCGGCACCGTCGGCGCGGTGACGCTCCTCACGTCGCCGAACGCGCTCGTCTTCGGCCTGCTCGGGACGCTCCTGTTCGCCGGGGGGACGGCCGTCGGGGCGGGCCGCGTCGTCTCGCTCGGCCTCGTCGCGTCGCTCGGGGGCGTCGTCGTCGGTGCGCTGACGGGCGTCGGCGTCGTGTTCGTCGTCGCGGCGACGACGTGCTTCCTCGTCGCGTGGGACGCCGCCAACCAGGCGCTCGCTCTCGGGGAAACGGTCGGGCGCGAGGCGGTCTCCCAGCGGGCGCTGTCGGTCCACGCGGCCGTCGCGGGCGGCGTCGCCAGCGTCGCCGCCGGGGTCGGGTACGGCGTCTACCTCGCCGTCGGCGGGGGGCGACCGGTCGGTGCGCTCGTGTTGCTGCTCGTGGGTGCGGTGTTGCTCGCGTCGGCGCTGCGCTGAGCGCACTGTGGCCTGTGCGCAGAGGCTCGGTGAGTGAAATGTCTCCGCCCTCCCTTTCACCTGCGGGCAGACCGAATACGGTGGCTCCCCGAGACGCTCCACTATGAGCGACCTGTCACTGGGGTACACGCTGTCGAGCGAGGAACACGAGCCGATGGCGCTCGTCGACCAGGCGCGCCGGGCCGAGGAGGTCGGATTCGACTTCCTCTCCATCTCGGACCACTTCCACCCGTGGGTCGGCGAGCAGGGCGAGTCCCCGTTCGTCTGGAGCACGCTCGGCGGCGTCGCCGCCGTCACCGAGGACGTCGAGGTGGGCGTCGGCGTCGTCTGCCCGACGATGCGCATCCACCCCGCCATCCTCGCGCAGGCGGCGGCGACCACCGCTGACATGTTCGACGGCCGGTTCGTGTTCGGCGTCGGCACCGGCGAACTGCTCAACGAACACGTCCTCGGCGACCAGTGGCCCGAACACGAGGTCCGCCTGCGGATGCTCGACGAGGCAGTCGAGGTCATCCGCGAACTGTGGACGGGCGACCAGACGAGCTTCCACGGCGAGTTCTACGACGTGCAGAACGCGAAGCTGTTCACCCTGCCCGAGGAGAACCCGCCCATCTGCGTCTCGGCGTTCGGCGACCGCGCCGCGGCCGCCGCCGCCGAGTTCGGCGACGGCTTCTGGTCGGTCGGCCCGCAGGACGTCGTCGAGACGTGGGAGGAGGCGGGTGGCGAGGGGCCGCGGTACACGCAGCTCCACGCCTGCGTCGCCGAGGACGAGGACGAAGCCGCCCGGACGGCCCACCAGCAGTGGCCCAACAGCGCGCTCCCCGGCGAACTGAACGCGCACCTCCCGACGCCGACGCACTTCGAGCAGGCCTGCGAGATGGTGAGCGAAGAGGACATGCGCGAGAGCAGCATCATGCTCGGTGACGACGCCCAGCAGCACATCGACAGCATCCAGGAGAGCGTCGACGCGGGCTACGACCACGTCTACGTCCACCAGATCGGCGACGACCAGCAGGCGGCGCTCGACTTCTACGAAGAAGAAGTGCTGCCGTCGTTCTGAGCGGGCGGAAGCGTCGGGGGTCGGTGCGGCGCTGCCCCGCTCAGATGGTCGGCACTTCGACCGAGTTCAGCACGTCCGCGACGATGTCGCGCTTGTTCACGTTCTCGACCTTCGCGTCCGGCGTGAGGACGAGTCGGTGCGCGAGGATGGGCTGTGCGATATCCTTGATGTCGTCGGGGGTGACGAAGTCCCGGCCGTCGAGGACGGCCTGTGCCCGTGCCGTCTCGAAGAGGCGCTGGGTCCCGCGCGGCGAGACGCCGATTTCGACGCGCCGGTCGGTTCGGGTCCCGTGGGCGATGTCGACCATGTAGTCGAGCAGGTCGTCCTCGACGCGGACCGACTCGGGGACGGTCCGCAGTTCCGTCACCGACGCCTCGTCGAGCACCGTCTCGACGTTCGGACTCCGCGTCTCGCGGCCCATCCGGCGCAGGAGGAGTTCGACCTCGCCGCCGTGGTCGGGGTAGCCGATGGAGGTCTTGACGGTGAAGCGGTCTATCTGCGCCTCGGGCAGCGGGAACGTCCCCTCCTGCTCGACGGGGTTCTGCGTCGCGATGACGAAGAACGGGTCCGGGAGCGGGCGCGTCTCGCCGTCGACGGTGACCTGGTGTTCCTCCATCGCTTCCAGCAACGCGGCCTGCGTCTTCGGCGGCGCGCGGTTGATCTCGTCGGCCAGGACGACGTTCGCGAAGATCGGGCCGGGCTGGAACTCGAACTCCCGGTCCTTCTCGTTGAACACGTGCGTCCCGGTGACGTCGGAGGGGAGGAGGTCGGGGGTGAACTGCACGCGGGAGAACGACAGTCCCAGGGCGGTCGCCACGCTGCGAGCGGTGAGCGTCTTGCCGGTGCCGGGGACGTCCTCCAGCAGGACGTGCCCCCGGCCGAGCACGCCGAGGAGGATGCGCTCGACGAACGTCTCGTCGGCGATGACGCCCGACAGCACGGAATCGGTGACCGACGCACACTCCGCGGCGGCCGTCTCGATGTCCATGCAGGGGCGTTAGTGTCGCCCGGTTTGAACCTACCGCATGGCACCCCGTCACGCCCTCACGGTGAACCGAAACGGACTAAGTGGACGACGCTGAACTGTCGGGTGAGCCGAGGTAGCCTAGCCTGGCCAAGGCGGCAGATTCGAAATCTGCTGTCCTCACGGACACATGAGTTCAAATCTCATCCTCGGCGCTCTTCGCGACACAACCTGACGAGCGATAGCGAGGCCGCGTGCGGCCTCGGACGCGACGGCGGAGCCGTGAGCGTAGCGAGTCGTCCGTGCAGCGAGACGCTCACGTGAGATTTGAACGAGACCGGACGCGCGCAGCGAAGCGAGCACGTTCGGGCGTAGTCCAACTCTCATCCTCGGAAGGTCTCGAACGGTAGCGTAGTGATTCGTGAATCTCGCTACTGTCCGCGATTTTATACCGAATCGAGCTTTTATCGTCTCTGTGGCCGACGAGTACGTGCGTCGAACCGCGATAACCCGCCTCTCTGTCTCTGCTCAGCAACGCGAACTGCTCGAAGCCACTATTTCGGAGTGGAAGCACGGTTGCCAACTCGCCACGGACATGGCATGGGGGAACTACCACACGAAGAGCGACGTACAACCACTCGCTTACGACACAATCCGCGAGCAGACGGGGCTGGGTAGTCAACACGCGGTTCTCGCGACTCATCACGCCGCTCAGGCCATCTCCAGTTGCGTCGAGCGTCGCTCGAACGGCCGACAGGCGAGCAAACCCCGGTTCACCGCACCGACTGCCAGATACGACAGTCGGACGATGACCTTCTTCGACGACGAAACGGTGTCGCTCTCGACGACGGAGAGTCGCGTTCAATGCCAGTTGGCCCTCCCAGAGGACGACGATGGCTATCAGCGACAGTACCTCGATTCCGACTGCTGGCGAGTCACCGAGAGTACGCTGACGATTCGTGACGGCGAGTTCTTCTTGCACATCGGATTCCGTCGTCACAAGACCGATACCGAGCGTGATACCACCGAGGACGGAACGGTCCTCGGGGTCGACCTCGGTGTAGAGAACCTCGCTGTCACCAGCACAGCGTCCTTCTTCAGCGGGCGAGAACTGGCTCACTATATCCACGAATTCGAGAACGTTCGGTCGGGGCTCCAGCAAACCGGTTCCCGAAGCGCACGTCGGACGCTCGAACGGTCGAGTGGCCGTGAACTTCGGCACGTTCGTGATGTCGTCCACAGTGCATCGAACGTCATCGTCGCTGAAGCTCGACGGTACGACTGTGACGTCATCGTGTTCGAAGACTTGACCCACATCCGGGAACGAACGTCTGCAACGTGGGGGCACAGGTGGGCGTTTCGAACACTGTGCGAATTCGTCGAGTACAAGGCCGAATCAGCCGGCATCGCGGTGCGCAAGGTCGACGCATCGTACACGTCGAAGCAGTGTTCGGAGTGCCAGTTCATCGGTGACGAGAACCGACCAACGCGCGACGAATTCCTGTGTCAGAACTGTGGGTCTGAAGCGAACGCCGACTACAACGCGGCGAAGAACATCGGACTGCGGTACGTCCGTCGAGGCCAACAGTCGTCTCGGCGGACGGGCGACGGCCAACTCGCCCTGAAGTCCGGAACAGTGACGCCGAACGGCGGATTCACCGCCTACCCAGACGGGTTCGAAGCCGAGTTCACGGACAAGTCTCACGGACCAAGAGTCGTGCCGCAAGGCTGAGGCCGTGTGGCTGTTGGTATCTCTCCCTCGGCTTTCAGGGTGGTGGAGAGATCGGACACCAGCAGTCGAACTGATGTGGTTGCTCTTCGTCGCTCAGGCGAGTTCCTCGTCGACGCCGGTCTCCTCCTCGTCGTCGACCCGGTCGCGGGCGAACCCGGTTCGGATGGCTATCCAGCCGATGACGCTGATGAAGAGGATCGGGGGGAGGATCATGAACCCCCAGAGCGGGTCGAGCCCCCAGAAGAGCAACAGCGCGATGTCGGCCAGGCCGAGGAGGACGAACGGGGCGATGTAGAGACTCGCCAGTTTGCGCGAGACGGTGAACTCCGTGGCCATATCGGCCGTCGGGTCCGCAACGGGAAAAACGACGCGCCTCGGCCGTTCGCACGGCGCGTAGACGGCCGTAGCGGTGCGGTTCAGACGTCCTGAACGAGCGACCCGAACTCGTCGACCGGGAGCAGTTCGTGCGTCTGCATGTCGAGGCCGCGGCGTTCGATGACGATGGATATCTGGAGCGCCGTCTCGTGGTCCGGGGCCTCGAAGAGGATGAGGAAGTCGTGGTCCCCGAGGATGGCGTAGGCGTCCTTCATCTCGCCACCCACGTCCGCGATGTCGTTGCGGAGGTCGCCCCAGACGCTCGCGAGTTCCTGGGCGTTCTGCACGCGCGACTCGACCACGTCGACCAACGCCATGTACGTGCCCATAGGCTCGGAAACTCGGGGCGGGCGTAAAGGGATGCCGCCCGTTTCGGTTTTACAACTGTTCACAACGGACACACTCGCCGCCCGGTTCGGCGAGTCACCGACGACGTGGATATATTCCTGTCGGACCACGTAGAACGAAACCGATTCGGAGAGCGTCGCCGAACCGATACTGACCCCCGTTTGAGGACGTGAATCCACGGTATACTGTACAGGGGCTAACCTTACATACCCGGTTGGTGAATACGCTACTATGTCACCAGATGCCACGGTCCGCGGCGTCGGCGTGAGCGTCGACGACGGTGGCGACCGGACCCCCGTCGTGATGCTCGACGTCGGCGAGTCCGTGGTTCCCATCTTCGTCAGCGACGACCAGGCGCAGTCCATCCGCCTCGCACTCGAAGGTGGGTCGTTCGAGCGCCCGCTCACCCACGACCTGCTGCTGGAGATGACCACCGAGTTCGGCGCTGCCGTCGACCGCGTCCGCATCGACGACCTCTCCGAGGTCACCTTCTTCGCGAAGATCGAGACCGAGCAGTACCGCGACGGCGAGCGCCGGAACCTCTCGTTCGACGCTCGCCCGAGCGACGCTATCGCACTCGCCCTCCGCCTCGACTGCCCCATCGAGGTGTCGCCGTCCGTCATCGAACGCGCCGGTCGCCCCTCGTCGTCGGCGTAGTCGAGCGACTCACCTCTCCGACAGTTCTCTGCGCTTCGTCGCTCGCCCTCCATCGGACCGGACTGTTCAACAGTGGACGCCGAGTAGCGGCGCGGCGATGGAGTTCGACGAGCGCGAACGACGCTACGGCCGCGAGGAGTACTACTGGGGGACGACGCCGAACGACCTCGCGCACGAGGCCGCCGGGTACGTCCCCGACCGCTCCCCCGCGCCGACCGTGGTCGACGTCGGTGCGGGCGAGGGTCGCGACGCGGTGTTCTTCGCCGAACAGGGGTTCGAGGTGTACGCGACCGACGTCTCGCCGAACGGCCTCGCGAAGGCCGACCGACTCGCCGAGGAGCGAGGCGTCTCGATACGGACGCTCGAAGCCGACGCGAACGACCTGACCCTCCCGGAGCCGGTGGACCTGCTGTACTCCTGTGGCGCGGTGCAGTACGTTCGTCCAGAGAACCGCACCGAGCAGTTCGCGCACTTCAGAGACGCGACGAGGCCCGGTGGCGTCCACGTGGTCTTCGCGTTCGTCGACCACCCCGACGTGCCGACGCCGCCCGACTGGACCGACGAGGAGCGGTTCTACCAGCCAGGCGAACTCCGGTCGTACTACGACGGGTGGAAGATACTCGACGAGCGAGAACTGGTGTTCGAGGACGACTCGGACGACACGCCCCACGAACACGCCGCGGAGATCGTGGTCGCGGAGAAGCCGACGACCCGAGCCCACCGGCGGGTTCGAGAGCCAGTCTCCGACACCGCACGATAATGTGGGTTCGCTCGGTGGGCCACGCATGAGCACCGGACAGCGTGACTCCGGCGGTCGCCTCGTGCTGACGTTCGACGACGGCTACGCGGAGGATTTCGACCAGATACGCCCGGTGCTGGCCGACCGGGACGTCCCCGCGGTGTTCGCCATCGTCCCGACGTGGGTCGGCGAACCGGGCCACCTCGACGCCGAACGACTCGACGAACTCGCCGACGCGGGCCACGAACTCGCCGCCCACGGCCGACGACACCGCCACCTGCAGGCCCACCACCTCCGTCGTGACGCCGCGTCCGGCGACGACCGACTCCACGTCTCGGGGGAGGTGCACGCCGACGGCCACGGGACGCTCGCCGGCGACCGCTACGAGGTGACCGACGGCGAGACGAGCGAGACCGTCGAGGTCGCAAGCGTGACCGCCACCGACGAGGGGGGCACGATTGCGGTCGAGACGCCGCTCTCTCGGTCGTTCGATGCGGGGGAGGCGGTCGTCAGGCCCGAAGCGTCGGTCGTTGACGACGAAGTCCGCGGCGCGCGCGAAGGACTCGCCGACCTCGGTCACGACCCGACGACGTTAGTCCTCCCGTACGGCGCGGCCGACGTGCGGGCGTGGCGGGCCGTCCGCGAGGCGTACGACGTGCTCGCCAACGCCGCGGTCCGCTCGCTACCGAACCCGCCGGGGACCGACCCGACGAACCTCCGACGGTACTACCTGGAGACGACGCACCTCACGAGGGTCGAACTCGGCGAGTACCTCGACGCGGTGGCCGAGACGGGCGGTGTCGGCGTGCTGGCTGGCCACAGCGCGTGGGAGTCGGTCCCGCCCGAGCGCGTCGGGTGGGTCGTCGACGCGGCCCGCGACCGCGGCGTCGAGGTGACGACGTTCGCGTCGCTGTTCGGGGAGTGAAGCGGGCGGAAAGAGGAGTGCCCGTCGTCTCAGGACGGGACGACCGTCACCTGCTGGCCGCGGTCGATGGCCTGCTCCATCTCCTCGGCGATGGCGCTGCCACGGGAGACCTGAATCTCGCCGCCTCGCGAGACGGTCGCGGTGAACAGGTACTCGCCGTCGGCGCGGACCTCGACGGTCTCGCCGCCTCGGCCCTCCACGGGGACGATGATGTGTCGGGAGGTTATCTCGGGTGTGACGACCTCGCCGGCGTGGCCCGGCCCCTCGCTCACCCTACTGTCGTTTCCCCCCGAACCACCGGCCCCGCCAGCGCCGCCGGTGCTCCGGTGGTGGTCGGGTCGCTCGTCGAGCGTCCGCACGTCGATGTCGATGCCCAGCGAGTCCTCTATCTGGTCGATGCGGCCGCCGCCCTTCCCGATGACGTAGGAGATGTCGTCCTCCTCGACGTAGACGACGGCGCGGTTCTGGCTCTGGAGTTCGACCTGCACGTGACCGCGGGCGACCGAGCGGACTTCTCGCTCGATCTCGTTGCGGGCGAGGCGGTCGACGCCCGTCTCGTCCTCGCCGTCGGCGTCGTCGAGGGGGACGGTGACGACCTGCCGGTTGAAGGTGTATATCTCGTACGCCGGGCGCTGGGTCTCGTGGTCGGAGACGACGATGACCGGGCGGGCGAGGTCCTCCTCCATCAGGCCGTGGGGGACCTTCACCTCCGTCGCGACGTCGTAGATGGTCTCGACGTCACCGGCCTCGATGTACGCCACCGTGTCGACGACCTGGGGAATCATCCCGAGTTCGACCCGGCCGATGAGTCGCTGGAGCGCGTCGATGGCGCGGGTCGCGTGGACGACGCCGACCATCCCGACGCCCGCGAGGCGCATGTCGGCGAACGTCCGGAAGTCGTCGGTCTTGCGGACCTCGTCGTAGACGGTGTAGTCCGGGCGCACCATCAGCAGGGCGTCGGCGGTCTTGTCCATGTCCCCGTCGAGTTCCGTGTACTGGGTGATGCCCGCGTCGACCTGCAGGTCGCGGGGTTTCTCCATCGTCTTCACGGAGTAGTCCGCCTCGGAGAGGAACCCGGCGACGGCCTGCGCGTACGTCGACTTCCCGGCACCCGGTGCCCCGGCGATGAGGACGCCGCGCTGGCGGTCCAGCAGGCGTTCTTCGATCTCCTCGCTGTAGTCGTAGTCGGCCATCGTCGTCTTGACGACCGGCCTGACGGCGGTTATCTCGACGCCGTCGGAGAACGGCGGTTCGGCGATGGCGATGCGGTAGTTGCGGAACTGGACGATGGTCATCCCCGGTTCGGAGAGTTCGGTGAACCCCTCGTCGTCGGCGTCCGCCGCGTTGCGGACGTCGTGGACGTAGTCGCGCATCGTCTCCTCGTCGAGTGCCTCCTCGGCGATGGGTTCGTAGCGCACCGCGCCGACGTCCCCGCGTTTGGCCATCGGGCGCACGCCGGTCTTCAGGTGGACCGACATCGTCTCGTCGTCGAAGTACGACTCGAGGGCGAGCTCGCCGATCTCCTCGTCGTACGGTTCGAGGTACTCGACGTCGAGGCCCTGGGCCTTCGCCACCTCGCCCTGCACGATGTCGCTGGTGACGAACGTGGCGTCGTAGTCGGCGGCCACGTCGCGGATGAGGGCGTCGATGGCGCCCGCTCGGGCGCGCTCTATCTCCTCGGTGTTCGCTCGTCGACCCACGAACTCGACGTCGATTCGTCCGTCGTCCGCGAGGTCGGCCAGGCGCTGGAGCTCTTGGAGGCCCTGCCAGCCGATGTCGCGGTCGGAGTTCGCCTGCGCTTCGAGTTCGCCGACGACGGCTTCGGGGACGTACACCGTCGCGTCGGCGAAGGCACCGCTTTCGACACGCTCGGACACGCGGCCGTCGACGACCACGCTCGTGTCCGGAACGACGTTCATACAGTCCGTTCGGACGGCGGGCCTGATAAGGGTACGTAACGCGACGTGTCGGCGGCCGTACTCCGTGGTATTCGTTGGCTCTCTCCACGGGCGGGACTGCGTGAGTACAGGGGCGGGACTGTGCGAGTCGGGGTGCGTCGCGGGTCGGAGCGCTTTCGACGCCCGAGCGCGAGCGACGGACATGGACACGGACGCGAACACGGGAGCAGACGCCGTCGCGCTCACCCGCCGACTCGTCGCCACGCCGAGTCACGACGACGAGTCGGCCGTCGGCGAGGTCGTCGCCGACTGGTTGCGCGACAACACCGACGCGACCGTCAGCCACGACCCCGAGGGGGCGGGCGTCGTGGCGCGTCGGGGCGACGCGGACGCCGCCGACAGAGTCGCGCTCGTCGGGCACCACGACGTGGTCGCACCGGACCCGTCGCAGGTCGACGAGTCGGGAGGGTACGTCGTCGAGGAGCGAACGGTCGAGAGGAGCGACGGAGCGGGCGACGAGGAGTCACGACTGTTCGGCCGGGGGAGCGCCGACATGAAAGGCTCCGTGGCGGCCGCGATGGTCGCCTTCCGCGACGTCGACGTGCCGTGTACGTTCGCCTCCTTCCGCGGAGAGGAGGTCGGTGGCGTGGGCGCGCGCCACGCCATCGACGAGGGATTCGCGCCCGACTACGCCATCGTGGGCGAGGGGTCGACGAGCTACGCCACGCCGGGCGTCACAGACGTCGTGATCGCTCACAAGGGTCGCCGTGGGAGTACCGTCACCGCACGCGGGCGAGCCTGTCACGCCAGCGAACCCGAACGCGGCGAGAACGCCATCTACCGGGCCGCAGAGGCGGTCGACCTCGTCCGAGCAGTCGAGGTGCCGTCGGCCGAGGTGCTCGGCGTCTCCCAGTCCGGGAGCGTCGCCGTCACGGAGATAGAGGGCGGAAGCGGCTGGAACGTGGTTCCCGAGACGTGTTCGTTCACCGTCGACGAACGCACCGTCGCGGGCGAGCGCGCGCCGCTGGAACGCGTCGAGGACGTTCCGGGCGTCTCGTGGACCGTCGACCAGGACCTCCCGCCGATGGCCTGCGACGACGAACGGTTCGCCGACGCGGTGCTGGCCGCGGCCGACGAGGAACAGGAGCGGACACCTCGGCAGGTGAGCAAACCGCACGCGACCGACGCGGGGTGGCTCGCACAGGCGGGGACGACGTGCGTGGTGTGTGGTGCGTCGGAGCCGGGAGAGGCCCACACGGCGACCGAGAGCGTCTCGATTCCGGTCGTCGAGCGCTGTGCGAGAATCTACGCGAACGCGGTCCGTCGGACGGCGCTGCTAGACTGAGGCCTTGGTGTGCCAGCCGTTAGTATTAACCAATCTGACGTGACTTATGATTCTGGGGACGAACAAATGGAAAAACAACCAAACTCGGATTGTCCGAGGACAGACAAAGTCAAGAATACAAAACCGTGTTGGCCGACGTGCGCCGTCGGTTCGTACTGAACGACCTACTGACGCACATCCACCCGGTACCGGTGTACGACCTGACCGACCGCATGCTCGCCTGGGGAGTCGAGCACGGGGTCGAGGACGTCGAGTCGGCACGGTTCGAGGACCTCCGCGAGGACCTCGCCGAGGTCCACCTGCCTCGTCTGGAGGCGGCGGGACTCGTCGAGAGCGTCGACGGTGAGCGCTACACGCTCACCGAGTCGGCGATGGAACTCGAAGCGGTGGAACGCGACCTCGACCAGAAGTCGACCGTGAGGAGTGCAGACTAGCGGTCGAACGCGCGACAGCAGCCGATGAATGCCCCGCTCGGTAGCGTCGGGCGGCCGTCTACCGAGACGTTCACGCTGCCTGCTTTTTGACCGTCGGACACCCGGCCACCGCTACCGTCGGCGCTCGGGAACGATGCGGCGACGACGGCGTGACCGGCGAGCGGACTCGACCAGCGACCGCTACTCGACACGGCGGACCGCGGTCCCGACCCGGCCCGAGGCGGTCACTGCGCTGCGGGCGGAGAGCGGGTGCTCCTGTGTAAGGGATGTCGTCGAAAGAAGCCAGCACGAGAACGGTGCTGGCAGCCCACGCGACGACGTTTGAGGCTGTCAGAGGCACTCGAAACGGTCGTTCTCGACCGTCGTGTGGGCAGACGCGCTCGCCACGGAGCATGACGAAACTCTTCCACCTTCTTCGCCACTGTGATACCAGGGGGCGGAGAGCGCGTCCATCCTCTACAACCGGGGGATATCTATTAAGATTTCGCACATTTCTAGACTGACAGGAGTCTCCAGTCATGATTGTGGTCTGACAGATGTGTGAGTCCTCACGTCGGGACGCTAGCCGACCCGATACGGCAGACGCGGTGCGTCGTGTGCTGTCGAGCGCGTACTAGTGGCTCACTCGGGAGTACGAACTCGGTCGAAGCCATCGCTGTGACTACCTTCACACCTAACTGTCGGACGGTCGTGATTACGACGCTAAATATCACAGTCGATAATGGTTACAGCAGATTCTTTTAGTCCTATCCGACAGGTCTGGTCATGAGCACAGGTGATGTGACCGAACGAGACCACGACGGACGTGCGGACGGTGCGGACGGCAGAGACGGCCGGGAAGGGACGGACGAGTCAGTCGGAACGAACGGGACGGAGCGGTCCGAAAGCCACGACCGCGCACGGAGCGACGGGGCCGCAGCGGCCGAACGGGGCCGTCCCCGAGGAGCGGGGGCCGACGTATCGGATTCGCCGCAGTCGTCGGGTCCGTCCGGCGCACCCGAGGAGTCCGACGACACGCCAGCGAACCCGCTCGACGCACAGACCATCCTCGACGCCGTTCCGGCGGTCGTGTTCGTCCTCGACGTCGACGGGACGGTCCGCGCCTGGAACCGCGAGGCCGAGCGGTTCACCGGGACGCCACGCGAGGAGGTACTGGGGACGCAGGACGTGAGCGTGGCGTTCTACCAGGACGGCCGCCGCGCGAAGACCCTCGCGGACAAGGTGGTCGAAGCGCCGGAGTCCGCCCACCGCCACCCCGAGTTCCAGGTGAACCGCTCGACTGACGTGTCGTACACGCGCTACGAGGACACGTCGACGATGCTGAACGCGAACGGCGAAGAGGTCGACATCTGGTTCACCGCCACGCCGACGTACCGCGACGGGGAGTTCACCGGCGTCGTCGAACTGGTGCAGGACATGTCCACCGAGAGCGCGATGGAGGACCTCGTCACCGAGGTCAACGGGACGCTGTCCGCGCTCGGCGGGGGCGACCTCTCGGCGCGCGCGCAGTACGACGGCAACGGCGTGCTGGACGACGACCTCGTCGCCGTCGTCGACCACGTCAACGCGACCGCCGAGAGCATCGAGGAGACGGTCGCGAAGGTCGAAGGCCGGACGGAGGCGCTCGTGACGCGCATCGACGAGACCGTCGAGCGGACGAGCGACATCGCCGGCGAGGTCGACGACCAGCGCGACGACCTGGACGCCGTCGTCGGCGAGATGGAGAACTTCAGCGCGGGGATGCAGGAGGTCGCCGCCAGTTCCCAGCAGGTCGCGGCCGCGGCCGACCGCGCACAGGAGGCCGCGACGGTCGGCCAGCAGTCGGGCGAGGCCGCCAGCGAGGCCATGACGGAGATGGTCGAGACGGGCGACTCGCTCGCCGCGCAGGTCCGGTCGCTCGAAGACCGCATCGCCTCGGTCGTGGACGTGGTGGACGTCGTCGACGACATCGCGGACCAGACGAACCTGCTGGCGCTCAACGCGTCCATCGAGGCCGCCCGCGCCGGGGAGGCCGGGTCCGGCTTCGCCGTCGTCGCCGACGAGGTCAAGAGCCTCGCCGAGGAGACCCGCGAACACACCGAACTCATCGGAGACGAGATAGAGACCGTTCAGGACGAGATGGCCGAGACCATCGAGGCCGTCGAGGCGTCGACCGACCAGATAGAGGGCACCGACGACGAGATCGACGACGTGCTCTCGGCGCTGGACGAGGTCGCGGACGGCGTCGACGAGGCAGCCAACGGCATCCGCGAGGTCGCCGAGGCGAACGACGAGCAGGCCCAGAGCGTCAACGAGGTGACCGCGCTGGTCGAGGACGTCGCGGACAGCAGTCGGACCGTCAGCGAGGACCTCGACGACATCGAGGACACCACCCACGAACAGGAGGAACTCGTCCGGGACCTCGCCACGCGGGTCGGGGAACTCGGCAACCGGTCGGCGGACCGATAGCGTTCGACGGACCGCCACTCTTCGGACCGCCACTCTTCTGACCGCGCGGTCGGCGACCCGAGCGACGGAACCACAACTGCTACCTTGTCGCCTTCGAAGCCCCGTCCATGCAACTGGGAGTCGTCGGTCTGGGACGGATGGGCCGCATCGTCGTCGACCGGACGCTCGACGCGGGCCACGACGTGGTGGCGTTCGACATCGACGCAGCGGCTCGCGAGGACGCGGCCGACGCGGGAGCGACGCCCGCGGACTCGCTGGCCGCGCTGGCCGACGAACTCGACGACGAGAAACGCATCTGGCTGATGGTGCCCGCGGGCGACGCCGTCGACGCCGCCCTCTCCGAACTGGAACCGCACCTGAGCGACGACGACGTGGTCGTCGACGGCGGCAACTCCCACTTCGAGGACTCGGTGCGCCGCGCCGAGGAGACGCCCGCGGCGTACCTCGACTGTGGCACCTCCGGCGGCCCTGCGGGCGCTGAACTCGGCTTCTCGCTGATGGTCGGCGGTCCCGCGTGGGCGTACGAGGAACTCGTCCCGGTGCTCGACGCCGTGGCGACGGGTCCCGACGGCCACGCCCGGATGGGGCCGGCGGGGTCGGGTCACTACGTGAAGATGGTCCACAACGGCGTCGAGTACGCGCTGATGCAGGCGTACGGCGAGGGGTTCGAACTGCTCCACGAGGGACGGTACGACCTCGACCTCGAAGCCGTCGCGGGCGTCTGGAACAACGGCGCTGTCATCCGGTCGTGGCTCCTCGAACTCTGCGAGGAGGCGTTCCGGGAGGAAGGCGTCGCACTGGGCACCGTCGCCGACCGCATCGAGGGCGGGTCGACGGGAACCTGGACGGTCCAGGAGGCGCTCACACAGGAGGTCCCGCTGCCCCTCATCTACGCCGCACTCTCGGAACGGTTCGGGTCGCGGGCCGACGAGGGACGGTTCTCCCGACGCCTCGCCAATCGGCTCCGGTACGGGTTCGGCCGCCACGAGGTCCAGCGACTGGACGACGCGTAGCCGAGTACGCCGGTCGTACACTCGCCAACCGGGAGCGTCCCAGTGTCGGACCGTTCTGCCGCTGTACGTAACTAACGTTTATTATGTTTCTCGAAAAGGAGTATGCCGGGGAGAACCATGATAAGCGTCAACACTCGAGAGCGGATGTACGAGACGATGGTGGCCGCGCGTCACTACGAGGAGCGCCTACAGGAGGAGTATCTGGAGGGGAAACAGCCGGCGTTCGACATCTCGGCGGGGCCGATTCCCGGCGAGTTGCACCTCGCGGCGGGCCACGAGGCGGCCGCGGCGGGCGTCTGTGCGCACCTCCGGCCCGAGGACACCGTGACCGCGACGCACCGACCGCACCACGTCGCCATCGCGAAGGGCGTCGACCTCCAGCGGATGACCGCCGAGATATTCGGGCGGCGGACGGGGCTGTGCAAGGGGAAAGGCGGGCACATGCACCTGTTCGACCCGGAGGTCAACTTCGCCTGTAGCGGCATCATCGCGCAGGGGAGTCCGCCCGCGGTCGGGGCTGCGCTCGCGGCCAAGAAACGCGGGACGACGGACGTCGCCGTCTCGTTCATCGGCGAGGGAGCCATCGACCAGGGCGGGTTCCTCGAATCGCTGAATCTGGCGGCCGTCCAGGACTTACCGGTGGTGTTCGTCGTCGAGGACAACGACTGGGCCATCAGCATGCCGAAGTCGCGGGTGACGGACGTCGAGAACGGCGCACAGCGTGCCGCCGGGTTCGACATGCCGGGCGTGCGGGTGGACTACGACGACGCTGTCGCGGTGTACGAGGCGGCCCACGATGCGGTCGAACGCGCCCGGAACGGCAACGGCCCGACGCTGCTGGAGGTGCAGGTCCACCGGCGGATGGGTCACTTCATGGGCGACGCGGAGGGGTACCGCCCCGACGAGGACGTCGAGCGAGCGAAGCGCCTGGACTCCATCGAGCGACTGGCCGACGATCTGCGGGAGGAGGGTATCGCGGACGACGAACTCGACGAGATTCGAGCGCGCGCCCACGAGCGAGTCGAGGAGGCAATCGAGTGGGCGAAGGAGCAACCCGAACCGGACCCCGACGAGGCGTACGAGGACGTGTTCGTCACGCCACCGCGGGCACAGGTGGTGACCGACGGCGGGGGTGGTGACACCGACGGTGACGGCGACACACCACCGGAGACGGACGCGGCGAACGGAGGTGCGGACCGATGACCCAGCAGGTAGCGAAGGGACGCGAACTGACGATGAGTCGGGCGATGGTCGAGGCCATCGCCCACGAGATGCGCGAGAACGAGGAGGTGTTCTACATGGGCGAGGACGTCGCCGACTACGGCGGCATCTTCGACTCCACGCAGGGCCTGCTCGACGAGTTCGGGCACGACCGCATCATGGACGTGCCCATCAGCGAGACGGCGTACATCGGGGCGGCCGTCGGGGCCGCACAGGCCGGGATGCGCCCGATTGCGGAGCTGATGTTCGTCGACTTCTTCGGCGTCTGCATGGACCAGATCTACAACCAGATGGCGAAGAACACGTACATGAGCGGCGGGGCGGTCAACGTCCCGATGGTGCTCACCACCGCGGTCGGCGGGGGGTACAACGACGCCGGCCAGCACTCCCAGACGCTCTACGGCACGTTCGCCCACCTGCCGGGGATGAAGGTCGTCGTCCCTTCGAACGCCTACGACGCGAAGGGGCTGATGCACGCCGCCATCCGCGACGACGACCCGGTCGTCTACATGTTCCACAAGCGCCTGATGGGTATCGGCTGGATGCCCGCCCCGGAGGGACCGAAGACGGACGTCCCCGAGGAGGCGTACACCCTTCCCTTCGGCGACGCGGAGGTGAGACGCGAGGGGAGCGACGCCACCGTCGTCACCCTCGGCCTGCACGTCCACCGGGCGATGGAGGCCGCGAACGAACTGGCCGACGACGGCATCGACGCGGAGGTGATCGACCTGCGGACGCTCGTCCCGTTCGACACCGAGACGGTCATCGAGTCGGTGCGGAAGACGGGACGACTCGTGGTCGTCGACGAGGACTACCGGTCGTTCGGACTGACCGGCGAGGTGGTCGCTCGCGTCGCCGAGGAGGCGCTCGACGACCTCGAATCGGTCCAGCGCCTCGCCATCCCGGACGTGCCCATCCCGTACGCGCGACCGCTCGAAGAGGCGGTCAACCCGGGCACCGCGGACATCGCCGAGGCGATTCGCACGGTCACCGAATGAGCGAGTCCGAGACGCTCGTCGACTCGGCCGCCTACTGGCCCGACGACGCGATGGACGTCGAGGAGGCCGTCGTCAGCAACTGGTTCGTCCGCGAGGGGAGCCAGGCCGACGAGGGCGACGTCATCTGCGAGATTCAGATAGAGAAGGTCGCCATCGATGTCCAGATGCCCACCACCGGTACCGTCACCGAACGCCTCGTCGGGGAGAACGAGGTGTTCGCCTACGGCGACCCGTTGGCGCGAGTGCGAGCGGACTGAGACAGTCGGAGGTGTGGGTGCGGTACGATGCCGGGCGGTCAGCGGAGCCGAGCGGGCGCGGTGCTGTGCGGTCATGCTTTCTGTTGTGCCGCGAGCGAGTGAGCCGCGGAGCGGCGAACAAGCGAGCGGGCCAAGGAGCCCCCGAAGGGGGCGACGCAGGTTTTTAGTCCAGATTTTGCCAGCGAACCAGCGGCGACCGCGAGGCACCGCCGAGCGTGTCGCCGCGACGTGAGTGCAGCAAAACGTGGTATCGCAATGCTGTTAACGCCCCCTCGCCAACTCGCCAGCATGGTAGACGCACTGGGTATCGGCGTGGGGGCGACTATCGTCCTCTTCGTCGTGGTCCTTCACTTCTCGCGCGGGACCGAGTGGACGCCCACCGAGGACATCTCCAACGACATCCTCGAACGGCGTGCCTCGACGGTCCCCGAGACGGACTTCCCGGAACCGATGAACCGCTCCATCGGCGGTGGCGGCGTCGCGGCGGGTGCCGTCGGGGCCGGGTCCGAGGGCGAACTGGACGACGGCGAGGGCGAGGGCCAGGCGGCGGGCGACGACGACCCCTCGGCGATTCCCGACGACGAGGCCGAGACGTACGAAATCGAGTTCGTCAAGGAGGGAGAGACCATCGAGATCAAGGAGAACACGACCGTGCTCGAAGCAGGAGAGGACCAGGGCTGGGACCTCCCCTACGCCTGCCGCGAGGGGCAGTGTATCTCCTGTGGAGGGCACATCACCTCCGGCGGACACGCCGAGGACTACGTGAAACACCACACCAACGAGATGCTCGGCGACGCCGAGATGTCCGACGGCTACACGCTCACCTGCGTCGCGTACCCGCAGTCCGACTTCTCCATCGAGACGGGCGAGAGCCCGTAACGCGGCCGACACGCATCGGCCGACACGCACCGACCGAGCGCTTCTCGTTCCGCGTCTGCCGTTTTCGTTCTCTCGACCCCCGACTTCCAGTGTCGACTGTCGCCGTGACGCGAACCGTGTGTGACGATGGAGTGCTATAGTCACTGAATCTCACGCCAGCCCTATAGTGACGGAACCGAACTCCTGACGAGAGTGGGTTCCCCGTGAGTCGAGACCGAACTATCACAGAGGGCGGGTTGGCGTGGCCGCTGTTCACGCTGGCGTGGCCCATCGTCGTCACTGAGCTGCTCCAGGTGGCGTACAACCTCGCCGACACCATCTGGCTCGGCCGCTACTCCGCGGCCGCCGTCGGCGCGATGAGCCTCGCCTTCCCGCTCATCTTCCTCCTGCTGTCGGTCGGCGGCGGGTTCACCGTCGCCGGGAGCACGCTGGTCGCGCAGTACACCGGCGCGGGCAGCGACGGCGACGCCGACTTCGTCGCCGGACAGACGCTCTCGTTCGTGACGAAACTCGCCGTCGTGCTCGGCGCACTCGGCTTCGTCGCGGCGGGACCGATGCTCGGTCTCCTCCCCACGGACCCCGAGACGGCCCGCGAGGTCGTGCCGCTGGCGGCCGACTACATGCGGGTGTTCTTCCTCGGCACGCCGTTCCTGTTCGGCTTCTTCGTCTTCTCCGCGCTGATGCGCGGCTACGGCGACACCCGGACGCCGATGCTCGTGATGCTCCTGTCGGTCGTGCTCAACGTCGTCCTCGACCCTATCCTCATCTTCGGGTTCACCGAGAACCCGCTGTTCGCGATGCTCGGCGCGGAGGGGGTCCAGTCGAGCCTCGCGGCACAGACGGGGTTCACGGGGATGGGCGTCGAGGGGGCGGCGCTGGCGACGCTGATCGCCCGGGCGGCGGCGACGGTCGTCGGCGTCTACGTCCTCTTCGGGACGGACCTCGGGCCGGACCTCAGACTCGACTACCTGAAGACCGACCGCGAGACTGTCCGCAAGATCGTCGACATCGGCGTGCCGAGCGCCCTCGAACAGTCGACCAGCGCCCTGGCGATGATAACCCTCACCGCGATGGTCGTGACGTTCGCCACCCCGGTCGTCGCCGCGTACGGGCTGGGCAACAGGCTCATCTCGCTGGTGTTCCTCCCCGCGATGGGGCTGGGTCGGGCGACGAACACGATGGTCGGTCAGAACCTCGGTGCCCAGAAAGCGGAGCGAGCGGAGCGTGCGGTGCAACTCGCCGCCAGCGTCGGCGCGGGCGTGATGTTCCTCGTCGCCGTCGTCGCCTACCTGTTCGCCGAACCCATCGTCTCGGTGTTCATGGCGACCGGCACCGCCGAGGCCGCCGAGACCATCCGCCACGGCACGGAGTACCTCCGCATCCGCACCGTCGAGTTCGCGTTCATCGGCGTCCTTCAGGTCGTCCTCGGCGCGTACCGAGGTGCTGGCAACACGAAGACCGCGCTGGCGTTCTCCCTGATGGCGCTGTGGGTCGGCCGGGTGCCGACCGTCGCGTACCTCGTCTTCGTCGCCGGGTGGGGACCGACCGGACTGTGGGCCGGGATGGCCCTCGGCAACATCGTCGGCGCGTTCGGCGCGGTGGCCTGGTTCCTCCGCGGGACGTGGAAGGAGACGGTCGTCGACGAGCAACCGGCCGCCACGGCGGTCGCCGAGGACTGAAACTCACAACGGTTAACACCGCCCGTCCGGTATCCGGGAACGAGGGCCCGTAGCTCAGTGGATAGAGTGCCAGGTTCCGGACCTGGTTGTCGGGGGTTCAAATCCCTCCGGGCTCGTGAACCCGCCGAACGGACGTGAGGCGTGGTGAACTCCTTCTGAGGGATTTGAAGCAGGAAGCGAGCGGCAGCGAGCGACCGTGGTTCAAATCCCTCCGTGCTCGTCGATTCTCTCTCGAACGAAAGTGAGAGAGGAATCGCCAGACCGTCGGTGGGTTTGAATCGACGAGCAGCGCGAACCAAGTGAGCGCACGATTCGAACGCCTCTCGACCGCCTCTTCTCCCGCGTCGAGTTCACACGAAGACGAGAAGCAGTCGGACCGTTCGTCACCGAGTCGCGTCGCCCACCGCCCGTGACCCCGACCGACCGAAGGTCAGGTACCAGAACGCGGCGTTGAACGCCAGGCCCGCGGCGAACAGCGCGATGGTCGCCCAGAACGACTTGTAGTAGAGGACGTCCGTGTAGACGATCGGTCCCTCGACCAGCGGCCAGAGCAGTTCGAGGCGTGTCGACTTATCGGGTGCCGAGAGGGTGTCGGCGAAGAGGTGTGCGAGTCCCGTCACGAAGACGATAATGACGCCGAGTGGGACGGCGCGTGCCGCCGCCCGACGGGAGAACCACTTCGTCCCGCCGAACACCCGTCGCATCGCGAGACCGAGCAGCGGTCCCACCGTCACTGCAGCGAGCGTAACGAAGAGGATCGTGTGGACGACTCCGTGGTGGTGGATTCCGAGCGCGTCGATGTTCGAGAGGACGAGGTCCACGTCCGGGAGCATCCCGAACCAGAACCCGACCGCGAGGAACGTGACTGCCGTCCGCTGGTCGTCGATGAACAACCAGCACGGCGACAACCAGACCAGCGCCATTCCGAGGTGACCGAGTACGTCGACCATATCCTGGCGACGACGCCCAGACGGATAGTTCCCAACCCAGACAGTCGCAAGTCCCGACTCGTGAGCGGGGGTTCACTGACCGACGCGTCGCTCGCGGTGTCGGGTCCAGAGCACCGCGTCCACAGAAAAACGAGGAGGTCTATCTCGCCGCGCTCAGATGTCGTCGTCCGCGTCGAGCTCGTTCGCGGTGTCGACGTTGAGTCCGTCGCTCTCGCTCGTGCGCGACCGGCGGAGCGCCGAGGCGGCGAGTGCGACGATACCGAGGACGAGTGCGACGGTACCGACACGGCGTCCCGTCCGGCGTGCGCTGTCGAAGCGGGCCTTCAGCGCGGTTCGGCGGCGGTGTTCGACGGTCGCGACCAGCTGGCGGCCCTCCTCCGACTCGACCGTCTCGAGGTCGGTGATGGTCTCGCCCTTCCGGGAGTCGATGTCGAACGTCTCCGCGAGCGTCCCCGTCGCTTCCGAGAAGTCGACGGCACGCTCGCCCTCGAAGGGTTCCTCGGTGGCCGACTCCTCCGTCCCGTCCTCGTCCGTCTCTTTGTCGGCGGCGACGCCTGGGTCGACCGACTCCGCGTCGATGTCGTCGGCCATCTCCTCCTCGTCGTTCTCGATTTCGATGTCTACCGTGTCGGACATACCCGGACGAAGTGGCGACGGAGGGAAAAACGTGATGGCGGCACAGCGTGCCGTTCACGGCCTCGTGACTGTCTCTCCCCTCGAATCAGCCTCCGATTTCGGGTCGTGTTCGGGCGAAGCTCTGGGCCGGTTCAGACCCCGACGCCCCGGAGCGCCACGATGGCGGCGACGGTCACGACCGAGAGGAGCAACTGGAGCAGGCCGCCGACGCGGGCGTAGTCGCTGAACCGGTAGCCGCCGGGTCCGTAGATGAACAGGTTGGTCTGGTAGCCGACGGGCGAGAGGAAGGCCGTCGAGGCGGCGAACGTCACCGCGAGGACGAACGCGAACGGGTTCGCGCCGACCCGGACGGCGGCGTCGACGGCGACGGGGAGCATGAGGACGACGCTGGCGTTGTTCGAGATGACGTTCGTGATGAGACTCGTCGCGACGTAGAACACCCACAGCACGCCGACGGCGGGGAGGTAGTTGCCGGTCAGGGCCACGAGCGCGCCGAGCAACTGCGCGCCGCCGGTGTTCTGGAGCGCGAGGCCGAGCGGGATGACGCCCGCCAGCAGGAAGACGACGTTCCACTCGACGGACTCGTACACCTCGTTGGGCCGGATGACGCCGGTGACGAGCATGGCGACGACGCCCGCGAGGGCGCTGACGACGATGTCGAGCAGGCCGAGGGCGGCGACGCCGACGACGCCGACGATGATACCGACGGCGAGCGGTATCTTGTCGGTCCGGTAGGCGGGGCGTTCGGGTTCGTGAGCGACGATGAAGTCGCGGTTCTGGGAGAGGCGGTCGAGGCTGTCGGTCGTCGTCTGGACGAGCAGCGTGTCGCCGACCTGGATGACGAGGTCCTCCAGCCGGTTCCGGATGAGTTCCCCCCGCGAGCGGAAGGCGAGGACGTTCGCGTCGTAGCGCTGGCGGAACGTCGAACTGGCGAGCGTCTCGCCGACGAGGAACGACCCGCGCGGGACGACCACCTCGACGAGTTCCGGGTCGGCTCCCTCGTCGGTCTCGGTGAGGTCCTCGTCGGAGCGAGGACCGCCGAGCAGACTGAGTCCGTCGGCGAGCATGAACCGGCGGAGCGTGTTGCGGTCCGCGCGCACGCGGAGGGTGTCGCCGGACTGTATCTCCTTCGTGCCCAGCGGCTCGCCGAACCGCTCGCCCTCGCGTTCGAGCTGGAGGATGTCGGCGTCGAACAGCGACTCGTCGACGGCCTGCGAGACGGGCATCCCGACCAGCACGGAGTCCTCGTCGACGACGACGTCGGTGAGAAACCCTTCTATCTCGTACTCCTCGACGTACCCCTCCTCGGGCGGGATGCGCTCGGGCGTCAGCCGGTAGCCGACGGTCATCAGGTAGAGCGAGCCGACCACGAGGACGACGAGGCCGATGTCGGTGAACTCGAACACCGAGAAGGCGTGGAGACCGAGCCCCTGGTAGCGCTCCTGTGTCGCGAGCGTCGCCGCGGTCGAACTGGCGAGGATGTTCGTCGAGGTGCCGATGAGGGTGAGCATCCCGCCGAGCATCGAGGCGAACGAGAGGGGCATCAGCAGTTTCGAGGGCGACGTCTTCCCCTTGTGCGCCAGGTCGGAGATGACGGGGACGAGGATGGCGACGACGGGCGTGTTGTTGATGAACCCCGACGAGACGCTCGTGACGCCGATGGTCGCCGCGAGCTGTTTCCGGCGGTCGGTGCCCGCGAACTGCGCCATCCGACGGCCGATGATCTGGACGGCTCCGGTCTTCGAGATGCCAGCCGAGAGGATGAGCATCGCCAGCACGGTGATGGTCGCCGGGTTGGAGAACCCCGAGAGCCCCTGTGCGACGGTGACGCCGGTGAACGGTTCGAGCACCATCAGCGTCACCGCGACGAGGAGGGCGGTCACGTCGATGGGCAGCAACTCGGTGGCGAACAGCACCAGTGTGACGAGGACGACGCCGAACACGACGAGCATCCCCGTCGTGACCTCCGGTATCGTCACCGAGGACTGGACGAGCGGGGGCGCGTTCACGCACCCTAGCTCACGCCCGGTTCCGTTAAACACTCCCATCGCCCGACCGGACGCGTTCCGTGACGCACTTTCTGTGGGGACTTATCGACACCCGACACAGTCCCGAGTAATATACATAGCCGGACGGTCGTATCGGAGTTCGATTATGTAGTGGAACAGGGGATGGGAAACTGGTCGTGAGTGTGTGATACGCCCGGAAACGGGCCTTGCCCGGAAACGGGCGTTGGCACACACACAATCATGGCACACGAACTGGCACGCGAACTGGGTGAGGGGCGGCGATGGGACTGACCCGTCGCTCGTTCTTCCTATCGGTTGCCGCGCTTGGGTCCGCGAGCGTCAGCGGTGCGACGCTCTCCAGTCCCGACGCGGCGGTGAACGTCAAGATATGGTTCACCGAGGAGGCGATGGAGTACGACGGCTGGGAGACGCTCCGGGGGCACGTCGAACGAGCGTTCGACCCGGCGGGCGACCGGGTCATCGTCGAACACGGTGGCGTCGTCGACACGTCGAGCGAGGACGCGTACGGACTCGTCCAGAGCGGCGAGTGGCCGAAGATGCTCGCGCAGGGGGCCGTCGGCGGTCCGACCGAGCCCTGCGACGACGTGAACCTCCTCGTGACGGCACGCTCGATGAACGAGTTCCCGACGGGGGCTGGCATCCCGCACGTCGCCGCCGTCGGCGGCGCGAAGGCGCTGGCGGACCTCCCGCCCGTCGAGAAGTGTCCCGAGGTGGTCGGCTGGTCGAACCCCGCCTACGCCCTCCAGGTGCTCCTCCACGAGTGCGGGCACGCGCTCGGCCTCGACCACCGCGACGGTTTCATGGAACCCGCTGGCGACGAACTCGTCGTCAGCCCGATGGTCAGCGGCTACCCCTGGGAGACCGAGGCGGTCCGCGAACAGCAGTTCGACGTGGAGCGGGGCTCCTGTGGCTGCGAGTTCGTCCGCCCCGAGGGCCGCGCTCCGCGCCTCATGCTCGTCTTCTCCGACTGCGAACGCGAGCGCATCCACGAGTACGAGGGGAGCTACCGGCCCTGGTGACGATTCACACGCTCTCTCCGTCCCTTTCTCCCGCGTGCCGGCCCACCGCGCAGATGCAGGTAGAATCCTGATACGACTCACGTGACTCGGTGCGACGCGCATGGACCACGACACGTTCATCGGCACCGTCCAGCAGCGCGCGGACCTCGCCTCCCGCGGGGCCGCCGACAGCGCCACCCGAGCGACGCTCACGACGCTCGGCGAACGAATCACCGAGAACGAGGCCGAGGACATCGCCGCCCAGCTCCCGATGGAGGTCGGCCGCTATCTCACCGACGTCGAGGAGCACGCCCAGCAGTTCGACGCGGACGAGTTCGCAGAGCGCGTCGCGGAGCAGACCGAGGCCGACGATGTCGAGGACGCCCCGACCGCGACCGCACGCTCCGTCGTCGGCGTCGCCGTCGAGGCGACGGGGACCGGACTGATTCAGGACGTCGTCAGCCAGCTCCCGCAGGACGAGGGCTACGGCGACCTGCTCGCGACAGCCGACCAGAGCGCCTGAGGCGGACCTGCCGCCCTTCGCGCGTCCGACTCGTCACTCCTCCTCTTCGACCGCACCGTCCTCCCAGCCCTCCGTGTGCACCCTGTCGTCGGGCGCTCCGAGGTCGGCCAGTTCGTCGGTCGTCTCGACGACCATCTGCGGGACGCCGCAGACGTAGAAGTCGCGGTCGTCGACCGCGTCGAACACGTCGTCGAGGTGCTCCTGGACGTGACCGACGCGGCCCGTCCACTCGTAGTCCGAGTCCGAGAGGACGAGCGTGTAGTCGAGGTTCTCGTGCTCGCTCGCCAGCTGTTCGAGCGTCTCGCGGTAGATGACGCTCTCCTCGTCTTTCTCGCCGTAGAGGAACTGGACGTGCCCCGACCCCTCCTCGAGGTACTGCTTCAGCATCGCCACCATCGGCGTGATGCCGGTGCCCGTCGAGACGAACGCCACGTCCTCGTCGAGGTCCTCGACCGCGAGGTTCCCCTCGAACTCGCCGAGCGTGACGCGGTCCCCGACGCGTCGCTGGTGCATGTACGCCGAGGCGAGGCCGTCGTCGTACACCTTGATGGCGAGGGTTATCTGCTCGCCGTCGGGCGTGTTCGTCGCGGTGTACGGCCTGACGACGGTGTCGCCCGGTTCGGCCTCGCCGACCTGTCCCTCGCCGTCGAACTCGAACTGGACGGTGGTGTGTTGCCCCGGTTCGAAGTCGAACTCGTGGCCCGGTACCCGGAGGCGGAACTGCTTCACGCGCGGCGTGACGTGGTGCGTCGAGACCACCTCGGCGTCGTACGACATGGCACCCGAGACACGTGTGAGAGTCGTAAGGTTGTGGCCAGCGGGTGCGCGGTCCGTAACGCGTCCGTGAGGCAGTCGCCCACGCCCACCGCGAGAACTGACGCCGATGGGACGGAACCGCGGGACGCCGTCCCGACTCCGGTAGGTTGATGCGCTCTCCGGGAGCGCCGTGGTACCACGTGACGACTATCGACTGCGGGACGCTCGTCGACGGTATCGCCGACGAGCCACGACACGACGTTCGCATCCGCCTCGCCGACGGCCGCATCGACGCCGTCGGTGACCCGGAGGACATCGACGCCGACGACGAACACCACGACCACGAGGTGGTGGTGCCGGGTCTCATCGACGCCCACGTCCACCTCGCCGGGAGTCGGGTCCTCGACCCGATGCACTGGGTGACCGAGGACGTGGCGACGCTGACCGCGCGGGCGACGGCCGACTGCCGGAAACTGCTCGCGGCCGGCTTCACCGGCGTCCGCGACGTGGGGAGCGCCACCGGTCTCGGCCTCAAGCAGGCCGTCGCCGAAGGGGAGATTCCCGGTCCGCGCGTCTACACCAGCGGCAAGAGCATCTCGCAGACGGCGGGTCACGGCGACAGTCACTCGCTCCCGCTGGACCTGGTGAAGAGCGACTCGGGGCTCTCGACGCTCGCCGACGGCGAGGACGAGTGTCGCCGGACCGCCCGAGAACGAATCCGCGAGGGCGTCGACTGCCTGAAGATAATGACCACGGGCGGCGTCCTCTCGGAACTCGACGCGCCCGACCAGAGCCAGTTCACCGACCGCGAGATACGGGCGTTCACGGAGGAGGCCCACCGCGTCGGCATCCCCGTCGCCTCCCACGCGCAGGGGACGCCGGGCGTCGTGAGCGCACTGGAGAACGGCGTCGATACCATCGAACACGGCTTCTACCTCGACGAGGAGGCCATCGAACTGTTCCACGAGCACGACGCGACGTTCGTCCCGACGCTCGCCATCATGCACCGCATCGTCGAGCACGGCGTTGACCACGAGATGCCCGAGTGGGGCCTGCGGAAGGCCCGCGAGGCGTACGAGGCACACGTCGACTCGGTCCGGCGGGCCTACGAGGCGGACGTCCCCATCGCCCTGGGGACGGACTTCATCGGTCCCGACCTCGTCCCGCACGGCGAGAACGCGCTGGAGGCCGAACTGCTGGTCGAGGAGATCGGGCTGAGCGAGATGGAGGCCGTGAAGGCCGCGACGAGCGTCGCCGCCCGGACCGTCCCGGACGACGACATCGGGCGCGTCGAAGTGGGCGCACGCGGCGACCTGCTCGCACTCGACGCGAACCCGCTGGCGGACGTCTCGGCGCTACGCGAGTCGGTGGCCGCCGTCTACAAGGACGGCGACCGCGCGGCCGTCCCGAACTGACGGCCTCGGTTACGGGCGGCCAGCCGACGAGACTCGGGACTCCAGACTGCTCTGGAACCAGCTACCGAGACACGACGACGCGAATCGGCGGCACGATTCGGCGACGTGACGACGATAGGCACGACACAACCGCGAAGCGTCGCCGACGGATTCGACTACCGGGACCGTGACTATGTGTATCACCGACGAGTATTTGTACACGAAAACGTGACAGTCTCACGAGATGGAAACGACTACAGTCGCCCTACTCGGTGTCGGGGTGGTGCTCGTCGGTCTCGTCGCCGTCGCCGTCCTCCGAATCCGGGGGTCGAGCGACTCGACCCGACTGGGCTCCACACAGCGCGCTCCGTCCCGGCAGCGCGGGAGCACCGACCGGACGAGTCGGACGAACTCCGAACCGTCCACGCAACGGCAGTCGACGACGGAGACGGAACGCTCGGCAGCGAGCGACCGGGACCGCGGGGCGGGCCTCGCCGCCGACGTCGAGAAACAGCTCTCGGCGAGCGAGCGGCAGTCCAGCGAGTCGACCACGACGACGACCGCTACGACCGGCACCGCCACGGCGAGCAGCGCCGACACGACCACGCCCGAGGAGACGGGCAGTCTCGACGACCTCTGGGCCGAGTCCGCACCGGCCAAGAGCGACGACGACCTCACCGACGCGACCGAGGACCTGCTCGAGAGCACCGGCACCCTCGACGAGGAGTGGACCGCGGACGACGACGGGTCGGTCGCCAGGGACGGAACGCTGTTCGAGTCCACCGACGACGCGGGGAGCGACTACCAGGCGTCACAGCCGACGGCGAGCGGCGAACCGGACGACGACCTCGACTCGCTGTTCTGACCCGACCAGATTCGCTTCTCTCCGTCTGATTCGCCGACGCAGACGAGCGGACGCCGTCACTCGACGTTCTCGCCCTGGTAGTCGCCGTCGTACGTCTCCTCGTGCTCCGCGCGGGCGAAGACGAGTTGCGCGACGCGCGCGCTCTCCTCCAGTTCCAGTTCGTGCCCCACCTGTAGCAGTCCCTCGCCGCGGCCCTCGTAGCCCGCGTCCCAGACGGCCGTGTTGAGCATCGCCGAGTTGCGCAGGAGCGACGACCGGGGGTAGACGAACCCGACGTGGTCCGCGGGAACGCGAATCGTCTGCTCGTAGCGGACGACGTACGCCCCCGGCGAGAGCCGGTACGTCGCGTCGTCGGGTCCCGACAGCGACTCGACCCGTGTCCGCTCGCCGACCTGCTTCCCGCCTCTCTCGATGCGGCCCGGTCCGACCTGCTCGAACACCGCGTCGAGCGTCAGGTCGAGGCCGTTTGGCTGGACCTGGTGCTCGCGGATCGGGTCACACTGCTCGGCGACGAACGCGCCGCTTCGGAACATGGCCGACCTGACGAGGGATGCGACAAGACGGTACTGGTTCGACCGGCGTGGCGATTCGTTCAGTATGACTGAACTCCCGCTCTCGCTGTCGGTCACTCGGGCGGCCCCTGCTCTGTCGTGCGGTATGGACACCCACACATCTCTCGTGAACGTTCGTGCGGGTTGTGTACGCTCACCGTACCGCAAGTGCCGAATTCCGCTGTTTTAGGCCGTCCTAACGCAAACGTGGCCGGACACGGGTAATTTATATTCGTGGCATGGCGACGTTCGGGTGATATGGGACAGACGCTTACCGAAAAGATCCTCGATGACCACCTCGTCGAGGGCGAACTCGAGACCGGCGAGGAGATCGGGATCGAGATCGACCAGGTGCTCACACAGGACACGACCGGGACGCTCGTCTGGCTACAGTTCGAGGCGCTCGGTCTGGACGAGGTCCAGACGGAACTCGCCGCGCAGTACTGCGACCACCAGACCTACCAGTTCGACTTCAAGAACACGGACGACCACCGCTTCCTCCGCTCGGCCGCGGGGACGTTCGGTGCACACTTCTCGCGCCCGGGCAACGGTATCTGCCACAACGTCCACAAGGAGAACTTCGCCGCACCGGGCAAGACGCTCCTCGGGTCGGACTCCCACACGCCGACGCCGGGCGGTCTCGGCGAACTCGCCATCGGCTCCGGTGGCCTCGACGTCGCCGTCGCGATGGGTGGCGGACCGTACTACATCGAGATGCCCGAGGTCGTCAACGTGCGACTGGAGGGCGAACTGCCCGAGTGGGCGACCGCGAAGGACATCATCCTCGAGATGCTCCGTCGCCTCTCCGTGAAGGGCGGCGTCGGCAAGATCTTCGAGTACACCGGCCCCGGTGCCGACTCGCTGTCGGTCCCCGAGCGCACGACCATCACGAACATGGGGACGGAGCTCGGCGCGACCTCCTCGCTGTTCGGTACCGACGAGAAGACCGAGGAGTACCTCTCCCGACAGGGTCGCGGCGACGAGTACGTCGAACTCTCGCCCGACGACGACGCGGAGTACGACGACGAACTCGTCATCGACCTGTCGGACCTCGAACCGCTCATCGCTCAGCCGTCGATGCCCGACAACGTCGTCCCGGTCCGCGAGGTCGCGGGCCAGTCGGTCGACCAGGTCATCGTCGGCTCCTGTACGAACGGCGGCTACGAGGACATCCTCCCGGCCGCGAAGATGCTGGAGGACCGCCAGATCAACAAGAAGACCGAGATGATCGTCGCGCCCGGTTCGAAACAGGCCAGCGAGATTCTCGCCCGCGAGGGCTGGACGGCCGAGATGATGGCCGCCGGCGTCAACTTCTCCGAGGCGACGTGCGGGGCCTGCATCGGCATCGGCCACGTGCCCGCCTCCGACTCCGTCTCGCTGCGGACGTTCAACCGCAACTTCGAGGGTCGTTCCGGCATCGAGGACGACAACGTCTACCTCTGCTCGCCGGAGGTCGCCGCCGCGGCGGCGCTCAAGGGCGAGATCATCGACCCGCGTGACCTCGCGGACGAACTCGGCGACCTGGAGGACCCCGGCTTCGAGATGCCCGACCAGTACGACGGCTCGAAGGCCGACCTCATCGCGCCCGACGAGGCCGTCGACGACGGTCTCGTCAAGGGGCCGAACATCGGCGACGTCCCGCTGAAGGACCCGCTCGACGCCCACCTGGAGGGCGAGGTCCACCTCAAGATGGAGGACAACATCACGACCGACCACATCATCCCTGCGACGCAGGACATCCTGATGTACCGGTCGAACATCCCGAAGCTCTCGGAGTTCACGCTCTCGCGCGTCGACGACACGTTCGCCGAGCGCGCACTGGAGGGCGACGGCGGCTTCCTCGTCGCCGGCGAGAACTACGGCCAGGGCTCCTCGCGCGAGCACGCCGCACTGTGCCCGATGTACCTCGGTATCGAGGGCGTCCTCGCACAGAGCTTCGCCCGCATCCACAAGGCGAACCTGTTCAACTTCGGCCTGCTCCCGCTCACCATCGACGAGGACACCTACTCGAAGATCGAGCAGGGTGACGACATCGAGATCGTCGACGACGTGAGCGAGGCCGTCGACTCCGGGCAGGAGGAGTTCACCATCCGCGTCAACGACGACTGGGAGGCGACGGGCCACCTCGACGCCTCCGAGCGCGAACGGCGCATCCTCTCGGCCGGCGGCAAGCTGTCGCTGACCCGCCAGCAGTACGAGGACAGCGGCTCCGGCGCGACGCCCGCCGACGACTAACCACGTTTTTACGCCTCAGGTGGCGGCTGCGCCGCCACCCCTCGGCGCAAAACCCTGTTCCCGCGAACGCAGTGAACGGGAACTCGCTGAACGAGCATCGCGAGTTCAGCGGTGGACTAAAAACTGCCGTGTTCGAGCGCGTCGCGCTCGAACACGGTGAACCGGGTCGCTCCGCGTCTCGTGAACGCCACGGCATGCGGTTGCGGGCCACTTGCCCGCAACCCGCGACCCGGACGTTCTCTCTCTTTCGCCTCGCCGAGCGAGACGCTCGGAGTTCGTGGACTACCGCGGCGCACCGGCTGCACCCGACCCCGATGACTCATGCCCGTTCGGCTCGAAACCACCCTGTGACCACGACGCCGCCCGAGGCAGCGGACGCGGGGCCGACGGTCCGACCGGTCGAGCGAGCGGACCTGCTCGACGTCTACCGCATCGAGCAGTCGGTGTTTCCCCAGCCCTGGCCGTTCGAAGCGTTCGAGCGGTTCCTCGACGAACCAGGGTTCATGGTCGTGGAGTCGGTGAGCGACGCCGGGGACACCACCATCGCGGGTTACGTCGTCGCGGACCTGACGCCGAACTTCGGGCGGGACATCGGCCACGTGAAGGACCTCGCCGTCCGCGAGTCGTTCCGGGGCCAGGGGCTCGGCCGACTCCTGCTCAGACACGCCCTGGCGTCGCTGGAGGCGCGCGGCGCGACCGCGACACGCCTCGAAGTACGGGCGAGCAACGACGCCGCCATGACACTCTACCGCGACCACGGGTTCGTCCACCGCCGGACGGTCCCCGGCTACTACGCCGACGGCGAGAACGCGCTCGTGATGGTCCGCGAACGGCAGTGAGCGCTTCGAGCGCCTCGACGTGACTCCTCACTCTCTGACGAGTTTCGCCGTGTAGTACACCTCGCGCCGAACGACGTCGGCGACTCGCCACGGCGTGCCGACGCAGGCGTCCCGGAGCCGCGCCGGTGAGAACAGCACGAACGAGAGCGTCGGCCCGACCAGTCGTTCTCGACTCGCTGACTCCGTCTCGCGGTGGTACTCGACGTGGAACGTGCGTCGGCAGACGCCCTCGCGGGGGTCGGGTCGGTAGCCGCCGAACTCGGCGGCCGTCTCGCCGTCGATGTGCGTGGGGTCGTAGCTGTCGACGAGCGCCACCGCGTCGTCGGTGGTGACCCGCGCGAGGTCTGCGAGGAACGCCGAGACACCGGGCAACGACCCGGCGAGGCCGAGTTGCGTCCCGTTGACGAGCGCGGACGAGAACCGGCCGCGCGGGAACGCGTCACCCACCTCGAACATGTCGAGGACGCGGACGTCCTCGACGCCGCGTTCGCGGGCCGCCCGGACCGCGTTCGGCGAGACGTCGAACGCCACCGTCTCGAAGCGCTCCTGGTAGTAGGCGCTGTGTCCGCCCGCCCCACAGCCCACGTCGAGGAGCGGCCCGGAGAGCGACTCGTGCAGGGCACGCTCCTCGTCGTGGGCGGCCAGCCAGCTACCGTGGTCGCCGAAGTAGTTCTCCTCGACGAACGCGGGCCACGTCTCGCCACCGTCGCGGTGGATGGCGTCGCCACGCAGGCCGCCGCGCTGGAAGTCGAGCATCGCCGTCCCGAGTGCGTCCTCGTCGGACTGCATACCGTGGCAGAGTGTGGCACTTGTAATAACTATGTAATGAACGGTGGTACCGACTCACGAACCCTGTGCTACGTGGGAGGCCCCCGGTCGGGAGAAGGGAGTGCGACGGACGACGGACGCCGTCGCCGCCCGTCTCTCGGAGTACCGACCAGTCGATTCGCGTCGTCCGTCTGCGCGTCGGCCGAGAGGCGCCGGGACGTTTCGACGCGTCGCGTTGGAACTCGCCTCCGAGTTCGAGATATTCAACAACTGTCCCAAGTTTATTTTTTCACTTTTCATTGCTTGATAGTTATCCGGCCCGAGTATCAACAATCTCCAAGAACGTCTCTGAATACTAGACATACACACAATTTTATTAGAATGCCAGCGAACGTGGGTAGTGGACGCGTTCGTCACGGCTGGCACGTGGGAAACGGTGGAAGAGTTCCGGCACGCCCCGTGACGAACGGTCCGCGCTAGGCGGCGCCGAAACACGGCGTCGCCGGTGCCTCTGACAGCCTCTGACAACCGTCGCGTGGGCCGACACGGCACGTGTGTCGGTTCACGTTTCTCTTCGTACTCACGTCGTCTCCACGGACCGCAGTCTGGAGTCGTCCGGGCGCGTTACGGCCAGAGACCGCGGGCGTTGTGCGCGTCGACGACACGCTGGAGGCCGACGACGTAGGCGGCGTCGCGCCACGACAGGTCGTCGCTCGTGTCGAACGTCGACCGCACGTCCTCCCAGGCGTCGAGCATCTCGGATTCGAGTTCCTCGTGGACCCGTTCGAGCGTCCACGACCGGCGGTTGATGTCCTGGAGCCACTCGAAGTACGAGACGGTGACGCCGCCCGCGTTGGCGAGGATGTCCGGGACGACCTGCACGCCGCGGCGCTCGAAGATGGCGTCCGCACCGGTGGTCGTCGGGCCGTTCGCCCCCTCGACGACGAGGTCGGCCTGCACGTCGTTGGCGTTGCTCGCCGTGAGGACGTTCCCGACGGCCGCGGGGATCAGTACGTCCACGTCGAGTTCGAGCAGTTCCTCGTTGGTGCGCGTCTCGGGCGCGTCGTAGCCCGACACCATGCCGGGGCGCTCGTCGTGGCCCATCACGTCGCGCGTGTCGAGGCCGTCGGGGTCGTAGACGGCTCCGTCGACGTCGCTGACGGCGACGACCGACGCGCCCCAGTCGTCGAGCAGGCGGGCGGCGTTCGCGCCGACGCTGCCGAAGCCCTGCACTGCGACGGTGGTGTCGTCGAGGTCCATGTCGTAGTAGTCGCACGCCTCGCGGGTGACGATGGCCACCGAGCGGCCGGGCGACTCCTCGCGGCCGTAGCTCCCGCCGATGACGGGCGGTTTCCCGGTCACGACGCCGGGCGTCGTCTCCCCCTCCTGCATCGAGTAGGCGTCCATGAACCAGCCCATCGTCTCGGGGTCGGTGCCCATGTCGGGTGCCGGGATGTCCTTCTTCGGGCCGACGGCGTCGCGCAGTTCCTGTGCGAACCGGCGCGTCAGGCGCTCCTTCTCGCCCTTCGAGAGGGTGCGCTCGTCCACGACGACGCCCCCCTTCGCGCCGCCGAAGGGGATGTCCATCACGGCGCACTTCCAGGTCATCCACATCGCGAGGCCGATGCACTCGTCCTCGGTGACGTGCGGGTTGTAGCGGAGACCGCCCTTGTACGGCCCGCGGACGCAGTCGTGCTGGGCCCGGTAGCCGGTGAACACCTCGATGTTCCCGTCGTCGCGTTCGACGGGGACGGCGACGCGCTCGACCTTCCGGGGGTGTTTCAGTCGCTCGACGACGTTCGCGTCGATGTCGAGGTGGGCCGCGGCCGCCTCCAGTTGGCGGCGGGCGGTCGTCAGCGGTGACTCCGACTCGGGGTCGACCTCCTCCGGAGCGTCCTCCGTCGTCGCCATCAGCGACCCTCCCCCGACGGTGCGGTGGCGAGTGCTGCTGTCACGAGCGGAGGGCTGTCCACGGACGTCCGGATGGCAACCGCCGCGGTGGCGGTTCTTCCATCGTACATGACTGTCGCTATCCCGTACGTACATATAATATTAATCCATATATGCTATATTAACACAGTCCCGCGAATCGTGGTGGCGTGTCACGCACGACCACGATGGATTCGGCGGACGCCACGGCTTTCCCGTCGCGGCCGCAACCGCAGGTATGGGATACGCCTGTCCGGTCTGCGAGACGCCACAGGCCGACGCGCGCCACCTCGCCAACCACCTCGCGTTCACCGCGATGCTCCACGGCGGCGAGCACGAGGCGTGGCTGGACGAGAACCTGCCCGACTGGAACGAGGTGGGTGAAGCCGAACTCGCCGACCGCGTCACCGACCACGCGGAGGAGGCGGAGTACCAGGAGGTGTTCGAGGACACCGTCAACGTCGACGGCGAACACCAGCACGACCACGAGCGGTCCGGGCGCCTGTTCGAGGACGAGGTGCGAACGCCCGGTCGGGACGGCGTCCCCCACGAGGTCCGCTCGCAGGAGTCTCCCGAGCTGGACGAGGAGACGAAGGCCATCTACGAGGAGGCCCGCGAGATGACCGAGGAGATGCTGGGCGACGACGCCGCCGACGACGAAGACCCAGGAGACCGCGACCGCACCGACGAGACCGACGAGACCGACGAGACCGAGGCGAGCGACGAGTCGGACGCGGCAGGCGACGCCGCGACCGACGAGTGACCGTGCGGTCGGTCCCGCTTTCAGGACACCTAACTATCGCGCTCTCGTAGCCCGCAGCATGGAAACGGAGGGGTTGTTGGCTCCCGAGAGTCCCGCCGACGCACGTGAGCAGTACGCCGACCTCGCGACGGCGGCGGCGACGGTCGTGAAGGAGTCCGTCCGGCGGATGGAGTTCGACCGCGTCGAACGAGACGAGCGCCTGACGAACGACGTGTACGCGACGGCCCACGACGCGCTGTTCGCGTCGCTGCTGACCGTCCAGGTCGGCACGCGCGAGGAGTTCGAGACGTGGTGCGACGACCACCCCGACTACGACCGCCACGTCGAGGGGAGCGACACGGTGGAGAACGTCGTCTGGCACGCCGTCCCGTTCGCGGAGACCGTCGTGGCGGCGACCTACCAGAACGAACGCGAGGCCGCCGTCGGGACGCTCCGGCGTATCGCGTTCGGGCGACTGTACCGGTCGGAACTGGAACGTGCCGGGGCGACCGGCGAATGAGGCGAATCACCCGCAACGTCGTCCTCGTCGTCCTCGCCGTCCTCGTCCTCCTGCTGGCGCTCGGGGCGCTCCCGAGCCTCCTCCGGTCTGGCGACCCGTACTACCTCACCGCACAGACGGTCGAGAACGGGAGCGCGCCCGCGACGGTGAACGCGACGGCCCTCTCCGAGCGACGGTTCCCGTACACGACGGCCGCACTCGACTCGGGGCGGAGCGACGCGTACTACGACGGCCCGCTGGGCCTCAAGGAGGCGTTCACGCACTCGCCGTTCGACGAGTTGAGCGAACTGGCGGCGCGCAACGCGAGCGCCGTCGAGAACCGGACGGGGTTCGTCACGCGGGGCAACGCGACCTACCGACTCGAACTCGTCCGCGGGGAAGAGGCGGCGAACGCGACGGGTTCGGTGCCCCGGGCGAACGCGACGAACGCGACGAGCATGGCGAGCAGGACGACCGGAGGGTCCCCGACCGACCGACTCGCCGGGGTCGGGCGATGATCCCCGACGACTGGACGTTCGTCGAGTCCGTGACGGAGTACGAGACCGGCTGGTACACCGGCGGCTACGACCGCTACCGCCAGCCGGACGGCACCGAGAAGAACTACTACTGGGCGGCACTGCCGCCCGCCGTCGTCGTGGTCGCGCGCGACGGGGACGAACTGGTGATGGTCGAGCAGTTCCGCCCGGCCATCGAGCGCCACTGTCTGGAGCTCCCGGCGGGCATCGTCGAGGACGAGGACTCGCCCGACGGCGACCTGGCGGGCGACGAGACCATCGCGCCCGCGGCGTACGAGTCGGCCGCCGCCCGCGAACTCGCCGAGGAGACCGGCTGGCACCCCGAGACGACGGTGTCACTGGAGGACTTCTGGGTCTCGACGGGCGTCCTCCGACATCGCCGGGGGCTCGTGTTCGCGACGGACCTGACCGAGACCGACCGCACGCTCGACTCCAACGAGTTCATCGAGGTCCGCCGGGTGCCCGTCGACGGCGTCCTCGACCGCATCCGCGAGGAGCCGGCGAACGACGCGACCCTCGAAGGCGTGTTGCTCGCTCGCGCGGAGGGGCTGCTCTGACGTGTCTGGCCTGACCGGCGACGGCAAGGGGAGCGTCCTCGGCACCGTCGCCGCCGGCTGGTTCGTCGTCCTCGGGGCGCGCTACGTCGTGCCCGCGCTCCTGCCGTACGTCCGCGAGGAGTTCGCGTTCTCCAGCACGCTCGCGGGCGTCGTCGTCACCGTCATCTGGGTCACCTACGCGCTGATGCAGTTCCCGGCGGGGACGATGGCCGACCGGGTCGGCGAACGCCCGCTGCTCGCCGTCAGCCTCCTGACGGGCGGCGCGAGCCTGCTCGTGTTCTACGTCGCCCCCGGCGTCGGCGTCTTCCTGCTCGCGTGTGCGCTGTTCGGCTTCGCGACGGGGCTGTTCGGCCCGCCGCGCGCAACCATCCTCACCCGGACGTTCCGCGAGAACGACGGCGTCGCGTTCGGTATCGTCCTCGCCGCTGGCTCCGTCGGCGCGGCGGGGCTCCCCATCGCGACGACGTGGCTCACCGAGCAGTACGGCTGGCGGACGGCGCTCGGCGGCATCGCGCCCGTCTTCCTCGCACTGGGGGTCGTGTCGTGGCTCGTCCTCCCCGACGACGGCGGCGGGTCGGCCGTCGAGTTCTCGGTCGGGGCCGTCCGCTCGGCCATCGCCAACCGGGGGGTCGTGCTCGCCGTCCTCGCCATGACGGTGATGCTGTTCGCGATGCAGGGGCTGACCGCGTTCTTCCCGACGTACCTCCACGAGCAGAAGGGACTCACCGAGACGACGGCGGCGAGCGTCTACGCGCTGTTGTTCCTCGGCGGCGGCGTCTCGCAGTGGCTGGCGGGGAGCGCGGCCGACCGGTTCGGTCACCACCGCGTGATGCTCGCCGTCTCGGCGTTCTCCGTCCTGCCGCTGGTCGCGCTCCCGTTCGTCGACGGCGTCCTCGCGCTCTCGGCCGTCGCCATCACGCTGGGCGTCCGCCTCGCCGTCGGGCCGCTCTCGAACGGCTACATCGTCCGCCTGCTGGCCGAGGAGGTGCAGGGGACGGCGTGGGGCCTGCTCCGAACCGCGTTCTTCGTCGTCGGCTCGTTCGGCTCCGTCGCCGTCGGCGCGATGGCCGACCAGGGGCTGTTCGACGTCGCGTTCCTCCTGCTGGCCCTCCTCACGGCGGTCGCGACGGTCGTCTACGTCTTCCTCCCGGACCGAGGGACGGCGGCCCGAGTGTAGGGCCGGACGGTCGACCGTGGCGAAGCGGAACCTACTCCGAGGTCGTCGTCGGACGCGCCGTATGGACGACTGGCCCGTCACCGACACGAGCGTCGAGTACGAGAACCCGTTCTTCGCGGTCCGCCGGGACAGCGTCGAGCAGGCCGACGGGACGCCCGGCGACTACTACTACCTCGACAAACCCGACGACGTGACGGTCGTGGCGGTCACGGAGGAGGGCGAACTGGTCCTCGTCGAGCAGTACCGACCGCGACTCCGCGGGACGTTCCTTGAGTGTCCCGCCGGAAGCACCGAGGGCGACGACCCACTGGACGCCGCGGCGCGAGAACTCCGCGAGGAGACCGGCTATCGGGCGGGAGCCCTCGAACACGTCGGCTCGTACTACCCCTCGGGCTGGGAGCGGAGTCGTCAGCACGTCGTCGTCGCCACCGACCTCGAAGCGGGCGACCCGGAACTCCACTCCGGCGAGTCCGACATCGAGGTCCACCATCGGTCGGTGACGGAGGCGTTCGAGTACGTCCGCTCGACGTCGGCCGTCGCCTGGCTGGCGATGCCGCTGTTCCTCGCTCGCGAGGCCGGTCTCCTGTAGCTTAAGCCGCCGGCGTCCCGTGTCTCGGTATGGACGGCGAGATTCGCGCCGAGGAGCTCCGTGACCTCATCGAGTCGGACGCCGACGTCCGCATCGTCGACATCCGCGCACCGGGCGCGTTCGCACAGGGTCACATCCCCGGCAGCGAGAACATCCCCTTCGCAGAACTCCCGCAGCGCGTCGAGTCGCTCGACGGAGCGAACCGTGTCGTGACGGTCTGTCCGGTCGGCAAGTCCTCGATACAGGCCGCCAGGCTCGTCGGTTCCTACGAGGGGGCGAACGGAGCCACCGTCGAGAGCCTCGCGGGGGGTATCGACGGCTGGGAGTTCGGATTCGAAGCGGGGAGCGACGGACGCGGCGAAGGAGACGACGGGGCCAGCGCGACGGCCGGTGACCCAGCGACTGGAGACACGACGGACGAGGGGCCGGACGCACCGTTCTGAGCAGTGGCGTCGCTGGTGGCGTTCTGAGTGACGACGAGAACGTGGAGGTCGGACGGTCGGTCAGGCCACGTTGAAGCCCTTCTCGCGCAGGAAGTCCTCGACCCGGCCGGTGTGGTTCCCCTGCAGTTCGATGGAATCGTCCTCGACGGTTCCACCGCAGGCGAACTTCGACTTCAGGTCGGAGGACAGGCTGTCCATGTCCACGTCACGCGGGTCGAACCCCGTGATGACCGTTACCTCCTTTCCGTATCGGCGCTCGTCGATGTGGATGTTGATCTCCTGGGACTCCTTGGCGACGTCCTCGCAGACGCAGAGTTCCTGGGGCAATCCACACGTCGAGCAGACTTCCGACATTACGAGTTGGGGGTACTCGATGGCTCTATTAAAGACTGTCGGGAGGCGTGACGAAACGAACCGGAGAGACCGGCGGCGAGACCCTTCTCAGGTGACGGCACGCCGAAACTGACGACGTGGAGACAGGTCTGCCGCCGGGCGGACGGCGGTCAGAACCGCCGGTACTTGCCGACGAGGTCGTCGACGCGTTCGACCGCCTCGTCTGCGGCCGCCTCGTCGGCCTGCCCGGCGTAGACGGCCCGTTCGTATATCTCACCGACGCGCATCGCGTCGCGGTCGCCGAGCGACCGGAGGTACCGCCGCGACGTCTCGCCGGTGTGTCGCGGTCGACGCTCCCTGGACAGGAGGTACTCCATCCGCTCGTGGGCGCGTTCGATGTCGTGGACCGGGTCGTCCGTCCGTGGCTGGTGACGGAGCCAGACGACGCGGTAGGCGCGGTCGGCGGCCCCGCTCCGGCGGACGGCGGCCGCGACGCCGAGGAGGACGACCGCGCCGAGCGCCGTCTCCTCGCGGGTCGGCGACGGCAGCGAGAAGCCGCCGTCCCCGGTCGAACTGTTGTTGGTCGTGACGGCACCGCCGCCGCCGAAGCTCCCGTCGATACCCCCGAGCCCGCCGGGTGGCGTCTCCGTCCGGGCCACGCCGTCCGGGACTCCGCCCTGCGAGTCGTTGGTGTCGTTGCCCGAGGGGGCCGCCGTCGTGTCGGGTGTGGGCGTCGCCGTGGGCGTCGGTGTTGGCGTCGACCCCGGCACGTCGACCCCACCGGTGCCGTTGGAGCGCGCCTGGTCCAGGCTGTCGCGTTCGACGGCCGTGCGCGGGCCGGACGGTGTCGGGTCGAACTGTTGCCAGCCGTAGCCGGGGAAGTACACCTCGACCCACGCGTGGGCGTTCAGTCCCCGGACGACGTACTCGCCGTCGACGTCCTGCCCCGGCGTGTAGCCCGTGACGAATCTGGCGGGGATACCCTGTGAGCGCAGCATGGCGACCATCGTCGTCGCGTAGTACGTACAGTACCCCGACTCCATGTCGAAGAGGAACGAACTCGCGACGTCGCCGTTCGGTCGCTCCACGTCCAGCGAGTAGGACTTCTCTTCGAGGTGATTCTCGACGACGCGGGCCGTGTCGTAGCTGTTGTTCGCGTTCGAGGTGAGGGTCGTGGTGTACTCGGTCAGCGCCTGCGGCGTGCTCTCCGGCAGTCGCGTGTACTGCTCGACGTCGACGTCCTCGTAGTCGGTGTCCGCCTCGCGCAACTGGTCGGGCGTGGCCGTCGAGACGCGACTGACGACCTCGTAGCGGTCGCCGCTGGCGAGCGGGTCGTTCGTCTGCAACCCGCCGAACGCCGTCACCTGCGACTCCTCGCCGTTCAGGGTGGCCGGCTTCCACGCCGCCGGGAGCACGGACAGCTCCGTCTCGGCGGTCACCGTCTGGACCAGTCGGTTCGTCGGCCCCGGTGGCCACGACTGGGAGCCGTCGAACTCGCCGACGGCGGCGGTCCGGACCCAGCCGTCGCCCGTGTACCGGTCGTAGGAGGCGACCTTCCAGTAGCGGCTCTCGTCGGCGTCGACGCGGAACCTGACCTCGGGGCTGAGACTGATGGAGCCCTGGATGGTCACCTCGCCGTTGGTCTGCGTCAGGCTCGACTCGATGGTGTCCGCGCCGCCCACGCCGCTCCGTAGCAGCGGCTGGCTCGCACCGCCGGGGACGAGCGAGACGGAGACGGTCAGCACCACCATCGCGGCGACGACCATCGCCACCCCGTCGGCGTCCGCGAGGTGGCCGCCGCGCAGGTCGACGTCGCCGACGCCGACCGCGGTGGCGGCCGCGAGCACGCCGAACAGCGCGAGAATCACGCCCGCGTTGGTCGTCAGGATGAAGAAGACGAGCGCGCTGAGGCCGACGAACGCGGCCAGTGAGTACCGGCGACGGCCGACGAAGAACCACGAGAGGAACACCGGGACCGGGGCGAACGCGGTCGCCCACACCCCGGCGTTGATGATCTTCAGGATGCTCAGCCCCGTCAGGAGCGCCACGATGTCGTCGAACACGAGGTCGATACGCGACAGGAGCATCCCGCCGTTCGGGATCGTCGGGACGTAGAGCAACGCGCCGCCGAGGGCGATGGCGATGCCCAGCGGGACGGCGAGCGCGTCCGGGAGGAACCGCCCGAGGACGAGACCGCTGGCGAACGCGCCCGCGACGACGAGCGCGAACAACTCGACGTCGCCCGCGACGTTCACCGCCTCGTAGAGGACGGACAGGTACGTCGCCGTGAGGACCACCATCGCGCCCATCGCGACGGCGCGCGGACCGAACCGGTCGAGGATACGACTCACGCGACCACCCCCAGAGCTTCGCTCTGGTGTACTTGCGCTCGCTCGCTGACGCTCACTCACGCGACCACCTCCCCACTCCCGACGAGGTCGGAGTAGCTGACGTCGGCACCGCGGACCTCGACGGTCGTCTCGCCGTCGGCGAACACGTGGACGTCGGCGTCGGCGACGGCGTCACCACCGACCCGACCCGGCGGCGTCCGCGCCAGCAGGTCGAGGGCGGTCTGTCGGTGGTGGTCGCCGATTCCCGCCTCCAGTTCGCCGCGCGGGACGACCAGTTCCACCTCGATGCCCATGTCGAGCAGGAACGAGACGATGCTGGCGACGGCGCTCGCCATCTCGTCGGCGTTCCTGCCCGACCCGTCGGCGGTCGCTTCGCCGACGACGCTGACCGCGCCCTGGTCCTCGGCGGCGAACTCGGTGACGACGATGTCGCCGTACTTCGCGGTCGTCTTCCAGTTCACGTCGCGCAGGGAGTCGCCCGGCGCGTACTCGCGCAGGCGGTCGAACGCCTGTCGGTCGGGCATCCCGGCCCGGTCGAGGAGGCCCGCGAGCGGTGCCCCGTCCGTGATGGGCCGGACCGTCGGGTAGACGAGCACCTCCTTGTCGCTCTCGTAGCGGAACGTCCGGACGACGAGGCCGAGCGGGTCCATCACCCGCATCGTGAGCGGCCCGACGCCGTGGGCGCCGCGACTGGCGTACTCGACCTCGTACTCGACGTGGCCGTCGCCGGTCAGCGCGGTCGTGTACCGGTCGGGTCGCAGTCCGTTCGAGAGTCGGTCTTCGAGGTCGACGGTCCCGCTGGCGTCGACGTTGAACCGCATCGACCGGGTCTCGCCGGGGGTGCCGGGCGGCGGGACGAGTCGCTCGACCGTCGGTCGGTCGGCCCGCCAGACGACGACGAGGGCGTAGCCGACGGCTATCAGGGACGGCGCGGCGACTGCGTTGAGCGCACGGGCACCGAACATCGCGCCGACGACGAACGCGCCGACGGTCGCCAGGCCGACGACGACACCTCGCCGCGTCGGTCTCATACGTCGACGCGCTCCAGGGCCTCCTGGACGAGCTCTCGACCCGTGTGGTCGCCGTCCGGTGCCGGTCGAATCCGGTGGCCGAACGTGACGACCGCCTCCCGCTGGACGTCGTCGGGGATGACGTAGTCGCGGTCGTTGAGGACCGCGCGGGCCTGTGCGGCGCGGAGGAGCGCGATGGAACCGCGGGGACTGACGCCGAGCGTCGCGTGCTCGCGGGTGAACCGGGCGAGTCCGGTGACGTACTCCCGGATGGCGTCCTCGACGGTGACGTTCGCCACCGTTCGACGGGCCGCGACGACCTCGTCGACGGTCGCGACCGGGCCGAGCGTCTCGATGGGGTGCTCGCCGACGACGCGCGCGAGCACCTCGGACTCGTCGCTCTTATCGGGGTACCCCATCTGCAGTTTCTTCATGAAGCGGTCGAGTTCGGCGGCGGGGAGTTCGTAGGTCCGGTCGCGTTCGACGGAGTTCTGCGTCGCGATGACGATGAAGGGGTCCGGGACGCTCCGCGTGGTCCCGTCGACGGTGACCTGGTTCTCCTCCATCGCTTCGAGGAGGGCCGACTGCGTCTTCGGCGGCGCGCGGTTTATCTCGTCGCCGAGGACGACGTTGCCGAACACGGGGCCGGGGTGGAACTCGAACTCGCGGTCCTTCTCGTTGAACACGTTCACGCCGGTCACGTCCGTCGGGAGGAGGTCGGGCGTGAACTGGACGCGCTTGAACGAGCAGTCGACCGAGCGGGCGACCGCTCGCGCGAGCATCGTCTTCCCGACGCCGGGGACGTCTTCGAGGAGGACGTGTCCACGGGCCAGCAGCGTCGTGACGAGGTGTTCGACGACGTCGTGGTGGCCGACGATGACCTCCTCGACGTTCGCCGTGACGCGCCGGGCGAGGGCTCCGGCCGTCTCCACGTCCGTCGCGCCGCCGGAATCGGCAGCGAGGTTATCACTCATTGTGTGTGACGTGTTCGCAACGGGAGTAAAGCTCTTGTGTGGCTCATAGCGTGGGGGAGGATGTCTTACACGCCTGGAACGTGCCGAAGTACCGTAACTCTGCTGGATTCGTGAGCTATGTGATAATCATACTCATCAATCGTTGTCGCCGTGGTCACCAGTTCTTACAGTCGATGCAGACGAGGCGGCCGTCGTCCCGCCAGCGGCGCTCGACGGTCGACTCGCACGCGCCGCAGGCGGCTCCGCCGGGCGTCCAGTCCATCGTCGACTCGGCGGGGTTGACGGTGAGCGACGGCTTCGAGTCGGTGCCGTTCTCGCCGGTCTCCGTGGCGTGCTCGGGGGTGTCGTCCACGTCGTCCGTCTCGCCCCCACTCTCGGCCGATTCGGCGCTCCCACCGACGAACTCGTCCAGCGACCGGTCCATACCGGGAGTCGCTCCCCCAGCGTGATAGCCGTGGTGGACGGACACACCCAAGTAGTAACGCTCCGAACGCGGGGTATGCAGAACGCAGTCGTCAAACTGCTCGAGAGCATCCCCGAGATGATCCGACAGTTCGGAGAGGTTGCCTTCGGCGCGGGCGGGTTCGACCCGTTCCAGTTCGCCCTGTTGCTGTCCGGGGCGCTGTTCGTCGGCATCGCCGTCGTCTTCTTCGGCTACCTCGCGTTCGGGGCGCTCGTCCGACCGCTCGGTAACCTCCCGACGCCGAACCGCGGCCACCGCGACCGGCGCGACCAGGAGTACCGCGAGCAGGTCCACCGCCACCGGAACTGAACCGTCGCGGTCTCTCCTCTCAGTCGTCTCGACCCGATGCGTCGACCAGCGCCTGCCCGGCCAGTTCGATAGCGCGGTCGAGGTCCGGTCCCAGCGGCGACCCGACGACGACGCTGTCGGCGTGGTCGAGGATGGCGGCGAAGCGCTCGGTCACGGTCTCGGGGTCGCCAGCGACCGCGAACGCGTCCAGCATCGCCGGCGTCACCCGCTCGAACGCCTCGCCGAACTCGCCCGACGAGATGTGCTCGCCGATGCGCTCTGCGGCGTCGGCGTCGATACCGTGGCGGTCGAGCACCGGCGGTGCCGCGCCCGCCGTGATGAACGCGACGGGGGGCCGCGCCGCCTCGCGGGCCGCCTCCGCGTCCTCGCCCACCGAGACGCTGGCGAACGCGGCGAGGTCGAACCGGTCGGCTCCGTCGTCGCCGTCGCTCGGCGCTTCGTCGCGCTGGTCGAGGCCTTCGTCCACGCGCTCTCGTGCCCACGCGAGGTCGTCGGGGTGCGAGCCGTTGAACAGCAGGCCGTCGGCGCACTTGCCCGCCATCCGGCACATCTGCGGCCCCTCGCCACCGACGTAGACCGGTATCGACGCGCCCTGTGGCGGTTCGAAGTTCAGTCCCGCGGACGACGCCTCGAAGCTCCCCTCGTGGTCGATTCGCTCGCCCGCCCACAGGTCGCGGGCGGCCTCGAACGCCTCCAGCACCGGTCGCAGTCCTCGCTCGTCGCCGACGCCGAGGTTGCGGAGCGTCGAGGGGTCGCCCGGCCCGACGCCGAACACGGCGCGCCCGCCCGACAGCTCGTCGAGGGTCGCCACCTGCCCGGCGAGGCGGACGGGGTGGGTCTCGAACGGGTTGGCGACGCCCGGTCCCAGACGGACCGACGCCGTCGCGTCGGCGATTCGCGTCAGCGCGGCGAACGGGTCCCGGTTGTTGTAGTGGCACGTCGCGAACACCGTGTCGAAGCCCGCGTCCTCCGCGCTCGCGGCGAGGCCCGCCACCCGGTCGACGTCGTGTTCGGGCGTGAGTTCGATACCGTTCATCCGGGGAACTCCCAGGCCTGCAGGGCCTGTCGAATCAGGTCGTCGTCGTACTCCCGGAACAGGTTGTCCGAGCCGTCGTGGTCGCCGAACTCGAACCCCCGGACGACGACCAGCGGTGTCCCGCCGTCGCCCTCGCCGGTGAGGAGGTTCGACGCTGCGGCGAGTTCGTCGACGACGGACTCGACGGTGACGCCGAGTTCCCGGCCGTCGCGGTCGGTCTCGCCGCGCCAGTCACGCGAGGCGGACATCCCGGCCCACCCGATGGTGACGCCACGCTGGCCGTGGCGGAACGGCCGCCCGCAGGTGTCGGTGACGACGACGGGGACGCCCAGTTCCTCGTGGAGTCGCGCGGCGCTCCCCGACGGGTCTTCCGGGAGGAGGAGCAGGTCGGCCTCGGGGACGTTCGAGCGGTCGATGCCCGCGTTGACCGTGACGTGCCCGAAGTGCGTCTCGGTCAGCAGGAAGGGTGCCTCCGTCACGAGGTCGGTCGATTCGTCGAGGACGACCTGCGCGAACCGGGGGTCCTTCGCCTCGCCCGTGACGTCTTCGAGTCGCTGGGCGATGGCGCGGGCGCGGTCGCTCGCCGTCACGTCGTCGAGGTCGACGGTGCGTCCCTCGGCCTTCGAGACGACGGTGCTCGCCACGCAGAGTACGTCGTCGGCCCGCAGGTCGACGCGTTCCTCGACGACGGCCGCGAGGTCGCCGCCCTCGCGTATCTCCGGCACGTCGGCGAGCGCGAACAGTTCCATGGCCGTGCGTCGGGAGCGCGCGGCTTAAACGGGCGCGGTACCGGAGAGGCTTCGCGTCACTGTGCCGCGTCGAGGTCGAGGCGTGCGCGTCCGCCGAAGAAGACGGCAACGAACACGAGACCGTCGGCGATGGCACCCGCCTGGACGAGGGTCCCGATGGACAGCGAGAGCGTCCCGCTGCTGTCGAGGGCGTAGCCCACGAGCACGACGAGGCCGAACGCGACGATGCCGGCACCCATGCCGAGGACCGCGAGGCGGCTGTTGGGGTCCATAGCGGCACGCTCGGTGACTGCACCTATAGTTAGACAGTACGAACGGCGTACAGAATCGCGCTCTCCGTCGAACGCGAACGTCTCGTGGGCCGAACACGGTCCGACCGTACCGTCGGTAGCGTGCGTGGACTTTTGTAATAGGAGCGACCAATTACGGTATGGGTCGGCTCTCCGGTAGTCCGACGGTGCAGACGCTCGCCCTCATGCTCGTCGTGAGTCTCCTCTACTGGGGCGTGCGGACGCTCGCCGGATTCCTCCCCGTCGTCACCGGGGCGTCGCTGTTCGTCCTCGGGCCGTGGTTCCCCTCGGCGCCGTGGACGCTCGTGACGAGCGTCTACGCGCACGCCGGTGTCGGACACCTCGTCGCGAACGCCATCACGCTCGCGTTCGCCGGGCTCCTGCTCGAACGCTCGACGACGACGGTCCGCTACCACACGTTCTTTCTCGCGACTGGGATACTCGCCGGTCTCTCGCAGGTGGTCCTCAACGGCGGTGGCGGCGTCCTCGGCGCGAGCGGAGCCATCTTCGCGCTCATCGGGTACATCGTCACCGCCAACCCCATCTCGGAGGTGGCGCTCTCCCGCCTCCGCCTGACTCGGGGCGTGCAGGTCGTCGTCTTCGCCGTCCTCGCCGTCGTCGTCACGGTACTGACCGGTGGGCCGGGCGTCGCGCTCTACGCGCACTTCGCGGGGCTCCTGGTGGGCCTGGTGGCCGGGCGACTCCACGTCCTCGAACCGTCGACGCCCGCCAGCGAGCGCTCGGCGACGAGCCAGTACCGGGTCTGAGGAGCGAGGTCGGGACGCAGAGTCGCGGAGTCTACGGCAGTGAGCAGGTTCTTCTCGGCAGGTCAGTGTTCCGCGAGGTGGACCTCCACCTCGCCGTCGTCGACGTGGAGGACCATCATCGTCGTCCGCGTCGCCGGGTCCGCGCCCGTCGCGCTGCCGGGGTTGAGCATCCGGATGCCGTCGGCGAACGGCGTCTGCCGGTCGGTGTCGGGGCCGGTCGCGGGCACCGTCTCGTCGCGCACCTGGTGGGTGTGCCCGGAGACGCCGACGACGGGGAGTTCGGTCTCGCCGGCCGCCTCCTCGACGGTGGCGGCGACGCGTTCGTCGTAGTCCTCGACGCTCCCCGTCCCGTGGGTGACGACGAACAGTACGCCGTCGAGTTCGACGGTGGCCGTCTCGGGCAGGTCGTCGTCGGTGACGTCGCGGTCCATGTTCCCCCGGACGGCGGTGAGTTCCGCCGCGAGGTCGGCGACGTCGTCGTACGCCGCCGGCGAGTCGAAGTCGCCGGCGTGGATGACGTGGTCCGCCTCGGTGAGTTCCTCCCGGACCCAGTCCGGGATGGCGTCGGCGCGAGACGGGACGTGCGTGTCGGAACAGACGGCGATGCGCATGGCGGGTGGGTCGTCGGGCGGCCGTATAAGTCCAGACCCCGATTCGCGGCGAATTCGGCCGATTCGCTCGCTCTGGTCTGCTCGCTCCGGTTCGCCCCGGCTCGCTCAGGTGCCCTTCGGCGACGGGCCGACGTCGTCGGTGTCGGCGTCGTCGAGCGTCGCCTGCGTCGACGGCATGGCCGTCGGCGGCGTCCCGGCGTCGAGCGGTTCCCCGCGGACCAGTCGCGGGAAGACGACCCGGAGGAACTCCCACGTGAGGACGAACAGCAGCGGCGCGAGGAAGATGCCGTACCAGCCCCACAGGCCGCCGCCGAGCAGGTACGTGAACAGGAGGAGCGACGCGGGCACGTCCCGGCCGGCGAGTCGCGGCCGGACGACGTAGCGGACGACGTTGTCGAGGCCCCAGAACGTCAGGAAGAGGAACACCAGCGGGTACCACAGCAACACCGGGTCGGTCGTGACCGCGACGAACGAGAGGTACGCGGCGATGATGGAGTAGACGATTCCGCGCCCGATGAGCGGGATGAACGTGGCGACGCCGGTCAGCGCGGCGAACAGCACCGGCTGGGGGATGTCCATGCCGGGCGGGGCGACGAGGTTCAACCCGACGTAGAGCACGATGGAGATGACGATGACGGCGAAGATGGTGAGCAGTTGCCCGTAGTAGACGCTCCCCAGGTCGAGGTCGACCGCGCGGAGGTACCGGTTGGCGGGGCTGTCCGCCTCGGCCACCTCGCGTTCGAACCACGCCACCAGTCGGCTGTCGTCCCGGAGCAGGAAGTAGACGAACGCGGCGATGAGGAACGTCTGGTAGACGACGCCGCCGAGTGCCCCGACGGTCCCCAGTATCGCGTCGAGCCCGCTCTGGACCGTCGCGTCAGCCAGCAGCGTCTGGACGTAGTCGACGGCCTGCTGGGGCGTCTGAATCCCGGCCAGACTGTCCAGGTACGGGTCGACGAAGGCACCGAACTGTCCGGTGATGGTGCTGCGGAGTCCGACGACGGCGCTGACGACCGTGGCGAGGACGAGTCCCAGGATGACGATGAACGGGAGGACGACCGCGAACAGCGAGACCATCGCCGACCGTCCGGCCCCGCCGAGTCGCTCTTCGATGCGCTTGTTGACCGGTCGGGTCGCGTAGTAGACGAACAGCCCCAGCGCGAACGTCCCGACGTAGCGGTAGCCGACCCACAGCAACAGCAGGCCGACGAGGGCGGCGACCGCCCACCAGAACGCCCGCCGTGGAGACTGCGGAAGCCAGTCCGGACCCGAGTGCGACTGCGTGCTCATACCGAACTGTTGTTTACGAGGGAACATAAATCGCTACAGCCCTCCCCGTCCCGACCTGTCGGCATCCGGTGTACCCACGCGTCTCGACAGGTCGCGAGCGTCGGGGACGGACTCTTGCGTCGGGCCCCCCTGAAACCGGTCGTGTCCGACGACGAATCGATGGACGGGGACGACGACGCGACCCACGTCGTCACCTGCTTCCTCCGGAACGGGACCGACGTCCTGCTGTGCCGCCGGAGCGATGCGGTCGGGTCGTACGCGGGTCGGTGGGGCGGCGTCGCGGGCCACGCCGAGGGCGACCCCGACGCGCTCGCCCGCGAGGAGATACGGGAGGAGACGGGCCTGCTCGACGCCTGCACGCTCGTCCGGGCGAGCGACCCGTTCTCGGTCCACGACCCGGACCACGGCGAGTGGGTCGTCCACCCGTACCTGTTCGACTGCGACTCGCGGGACGCGATCACGAACGAGGAGACGGCCGAGTACGAGTGGGTACCGCCGACGGCCGTCCTCGACCGCGAGACGGTGCCCGACCTCTGGACCTCCTACCGACGGGTCGCGCCGAGCGTCGAGTCGATCAGCGAAGACCGCGAGCACGGGTCGGCGTCACTCTCGGTGCGTGCCTGCGAGGTACTGCGCGACCGGGCGGCGGAACTCGCCCACGGCGTCGACCGCGACGACCGTGACGACCGCGAACCGCCCGACGACCGGGACGAACTGACCGCACTCGCCCGCGACCTGCGCGACGCCCGACCGAGCATGGTCGTCGTCGAGAACCGCGTGAACCGGGTGCTGGCCGGCGCGAGCGACGCTGCAGTCCCGGCGACCGTCGCCGACAGCGCGAGCGCCGTCCTCGCCGACGCGCTGCGTGCCGACTCGGCGGCCGCCGAACACGCCGCCGCGGCACTCGACGGCGCGAGCCACGTCCTGACGCTCTCGCGGTCGGGGACCGTCCGCGAGACGCTGGCCGAACTCGACCCCGAGCGCGTCTCCGTCGCCGAGTCCCGACCCGGCGGCGAGGGCGTCGGCGTCGCGGAGACGCTGGCCGAGGAGTGCGACGTGACGCTCCTGCCCGACAGCGCGGTCGCTCACGCGCTGTCGGGTGACCACGTCGAAGACGACGAGAGCGTCGACGCCGTCCTCGTCGGCGCGGACACGGTCCTCCCCGGCGGGCGCGTCGTCAACAAGGTCGGTACGCGGGCCGCACTCCTGCTGGCCGACCGCGAGAGCGTTCCTGCGGTGGTCGTCGCCGCCCGAGACAAGGTGAGTCCGCACGACGAGACCGACCTCGAACCGCAGGACCCGGAAGACGTGTACGGGGGCGACGCCTCGCTGGACGTGCTCGCGCCGACGTTCGACGTGACGCCCGCGGGGGTGGCGACGCTCGTGACGGAGGACGGCGTCCTCGCTCCCGACGAGGTGAGAGCGGTCGCTCGGGAAGCGCGAGAACGGGGACGATGGGACGAACGAATCGACGCAGACGAGTGAGTCCGTTGGAGTGAGCGGGAGCTGCGCCGCTTCAGTCGTCGCTCCCGACGAATCCGGCGGTGGTGGCCTGCTCGGCGACCGTGGGCCGGAACACCCACGCCGCGAGGAGCAGGATGGGCACCATCGACACCCCGACGACGGCGTAGCCGGTGTGGAGGTTCGGCAGCATCGGCGCGGCGTACACCAGCGGGTAGACGATGCCGCCGACGGTGCCGATACCGCCGACGACGCCCGCAACGGCCCCCGAACTGTCCGGGAACATCGCGGGCACCTGTGCGAAGATGGCCCCCTCGGCGAACGCACAGCCCATCCCGACGAGGAAGCCCGCGGCGACGGCCAGCAGCACCTGCCCGCTGAGTCCCGCGAGCGTCATGACGAACATCGTCAGGACGACGAAACACAGCGAGACGAACGTCCACTGCTCGCGGTAGCGACCGTGGAACACCGGCAGGATGTCGCGTTCGGCGCGGGCGAGGCGGTCGCTGACGTAGCCGCCGACGGGCCGGAGCAGTCCGGCGGCGACGGAGAACGTCGCGGCGAACGTGCTCGCCAGCACGAGGTCGTTCGTGTCGAACCCCTCGCGGTAGTACGTCGCGAGCCAGCCGTTCATCGACAGTTCGAGGCCGAACGTCATCACGTACGCCAGCGCGAGGACGACGGTCCCGTACCGGGTCGCGGTGTAGAACCACTCGTCGAAACTCGCCTTCTCCTTCGTCGCCTGGCGCTTCGTCTCGCTCTTGGCCGCCTCGCCGAGCAGCAGGTAGGCGACCCCCAGCAGGATGGAGACGATACCGGTGTAGAAGAACGCGGCCCGCCAGTTCGTCGAGAACAGCGGTCCGCTCCAGTCGCTCGGGAACACCCGCGGCAGGATGAGCGCCCCACCCGCTGCCCCGGCGTTCCCGATGCCCGCGTAGATGCCCTCCGCGGTCCCGAGTTCCTCCTCCTCGAACCACTCCGAGACGTGCTGGATGCCGATGACGAACGTGATGCCCGCCGTCGCCACGATGAGCCGCTCGACGAAGAACACGGTGTAGGACTGTGCGAACGCCGACGCGATGGAGAACACGCCGACGTAGCCCAGCACGATGGCGAACACCGTCGGCGCGCCGTACTTGTCGGAGAGCCACCCCGTCAGGATGCGCCCGAACGGCGCGAGCCAGATGGCCGCGCTCGCCAGGATACCGATCTCGGCCAGCGAGAGGCCGAACTCCTCGGCCATCGGCCCCGTGAACGGTGCGAACGAGAACCAGATGAGGAAGGAGAAGTTGAACCCGACGGTCGCCAGCACGAGCGTCCGCCACTTGGTCATCCGAACGAGTCCCATCTCACCGACCCTCCGGTAGTGTACGTTTCGTCACCTGTATCGTCAGATTGCTCTGTCTCATGTGTCGTTCCTCGATGGTTCCGTGCGGTATTTCCGTAATAAGCGCTCCCCTGAAGCGAACATTCACTCTTGGGTGGCCCTCGGAGACTGGGTCATGCGTCGGTACCGGTTGAAGGTATTCTAGGGATATCTGCGATTTCAGGCCCTCTAGCGAGTGTTTAGCGGTCGCTCCTCGGGCCACCGCTCGCCCCGCGAGCGTCCTCCGTCGCCGACCAGGTCGGTCGGTGCGCTGGCCGTGCCGCCCTCGTCGTCAGTCGTCGCCGCTCGCTCGCTGTGGGTGGGTCGCGGCGACCGGGTCGTCGACCGGTACCAGCCTGACCGCACACTGCTTGTAGTTCGGTTCGTCGGAGCGCGGGTCGGTCGCCGGGAGGGTCAGTTCGTTCGTCCTCGGGTGGTGGATGGGGAGCCAGACGAGGCCCTCCGGGACGGCCTCGTCGGCGTCCACGTCGACGGTGATGCTCGCGCGCCGCGACTCGACGGCGAGTCCGTCGTCGCCAGCGTCACCGCCGTCACCACTGCCGCCACCGACCGACGCCAGCGTCGCCGGGTGGACGCGCGCGGTCGGTCGCTCCGGCGCGTCGGCTCCGCGCGAGCGGACCCCCGTGTTGTAGCCGTCCGGTTCGCGGCCCGTCGTCAGCGTCAGCGGGTACGACTCGTCGGTCGGTTCCGCGAGGCCGCCGTGACCGCCGGTCGAGAAGCGCGCTCGACCGGACGGAGTGGCGAACGACCAGCGCTCCGTGCCACCCTGTGCGTCGTCCGCTGCGTCCTCGCTGCTCGCTTCACCCTCGTAGTACCGGTAGCCGCCCGCCGACCGGGCGTCCGGTGCCGGCCACCGGACCGCGCCCTCCGCGTCGAGGCGGGGGTAGCTCATCCCCGAGAGGTCTGCGGGCGTGCCCGCGGTGAGCGCCGCCAGTTCCTCGAAGACGGCCTCCGGGTCGTGGTCGCCGAACAGGCCCGGAACCAGCGCGTCGCCGATGCGCTGGACGATGTCGAGGTCGGTTCGGACGCCAGAGGGCGGGTCGATGGCGGCCCGCACGCGCGAGACGCGACGTTCCATGTTCGTCGTCGTCCCCTCGGACTCGCCCCACGTCGCGGCCGGGAGGACCACGTCGGCGAGTTCGACCGTCTCCGTCCGGAAGGCGTCCTGCACGACGAGGAACGCGTCGTCGAGTCGCTCGCGGGCGCGGCTCGCGTCCGGCAGCCCCGCGACGGGGTTCGTCGCCACGGTCCAGACGGCTTCGACCGGCCCGTCGTCGACGGCCTCGACGAGTTCTACTGGCCCCGGACCGGGGTCGTCCGGGAGTCGGTCGACCGGGACGCCCCACGCCTCGGCAACGGTCCGGCGCTCGTCCGGGTCCGTGAACGAACGCTGGCCGGGCCAGGAGCCCTTCGAGGAGCAGACGCGGGTGCCCATCGAGTTCGCCTGGCCGGTGAGCGAGAACGGGCCGCTCCCCGGCCGGAGGTTCCCCGTGGCGAGACACAGGTCGACCAGCGCACCCGCCGTCGCCGTCCCCTGCGTACTCTGGTTGACGCCCATTCCCCAGTAGCAGAGCGTCTTCCGGGTGAACGCGGTCGCCAGCGCGTCCAGCGTCTCCTCGTCGACGCCCGCGGTGGCGGCGGCGCTCGCGGCGTCGGGTAGCGTCGCCCGGAGGTCGTCGAAGCCGACCGTCGCTCGCTCGACGAACGCCTCGTCGACCTCGTCGCGTTCGACGATGCGGGCGAGGATTGCCCGTGCGAGCGCGAGGTCCGTCCCCGGTTCGAGCGCGACGTGGCGGTCCGCCACCTCGGCGGTCCGCGTCTCGACCGGGTCGACGACGACGAGGGCACCGTCCTCCGCGCTCTCCGTGATCCAGCGGAACATGACCGGGTGGGCGACCGCGGGGTTGGCTCCCCAGACGAGGTGCGTCTCCGCGTCGGGGATGTCGTCGTACGTCGGCGGCGGCGCGTCGCTGCCGAACGCGTCGTAGTAGGCCGTCACCGCGCTGGCCATGCAGAGCGTCGTGTTGGCGTCGTAGAACCGCGTGCCGAAGCCGCCGCGGGCGAGTTTGCCGAGCGCGTACGCCGCCTCGTTGGTCTGCTGGCCGCTGCCGAGGACGGCGACGGCGTCGTGGTCGCGTGCGAGCGCCTCCGAGAACCGCTCGACGACGCGGCTCATCGCCAGATCCCAGGTCGTCGGGAGGAGTTCGCCGTCCTCGCGCACGAGCGGGCGCGACAGCCACTCGCCCTTCGGGTTGGCGCTCTCGTCGATACCGCGCTGGCAGGCCAGCCCTCGGCTCACCGGGTGGCTCACGTCGCCGCTCACGACGTCGATGGCCTGCCCGACGTCGGCCGTGTGCTGGAGGTGCCCGCAGCCGACCGCACAGCGCATGCAGGTCGTCGGGACGGGGTCGGTCACGGGCAGTCCTCCACGGCCGTGGCCGCGACGGTGACGCCCTCAGTCATTGGCGAGCGGAGTACCGTCGGGTGCGGTCGGCGCGGGGCTCTCCCCGTCGGCGAACGGGTACCACGACTGTTTGGCGTCGTACAGACACGGGTCCTCGTAGTCGGTCTCCTCCGGGTCGGCCAGTTCGACGATGGTCTCGTGACCAGTGGCGTCGACCCACTCCCGGAACGTCTGGCCCTCGTCGCGCAACGCGGCGAACGCGTGGAGGAGGTTGCGCAGCATCCCCGGCACCTCGTCGGCTGGGACGCGCTGGTGGACCCACTCGATGAACGACGGCTCCGCGCCGATGCCGCCGCCGACGCCGACGTCCATCGCCTCGACCATCTCGCCGTCCTTCCGGGCGCGCATCCCCTGCAGGCCGATGTCGGCGGTCAGCGCCTGCCCGCAGTCGGCGGTGCAGCCCGAGAAGTGTATCTTCAACTGGTCCACGTCGTCCGGCAGGTCGACGTTCGCCCGGAGCCAGCGCAGCATCACGGCGGTCCGCGCCTTCGTCTCCGTCAGCGCCAGCGAGCAGAACTCGGTGCCGGTACACGCCATCGTGCCGCGGGTGAACGTCGACGGCTCCGGCGAGTGCGTCTCCAGCAACGGTTCGGCGAGCAGCGCGTCGAGGGCGTCCTCCGGGACGTCCATTATCAGCGGGTTCTGTCGCCGGGTCAGGCGCACCTCGCCGCTGCCGTACTCGTCGGCCAGGGCCGCCAGTTCGACGGTCTCCTCCGCGCCCATGCGCCCCACGGGGACGCTCAGCCCGACGTAGTGCAGGCCACCGCCCTGCTCGTGGACGCCGACGTGGTCGTGGCGGCCGTCCTCGCTCGGTCGGCCCGCGTTGTACGTGTACTCGCCGCGGAGGTCGGTCCCCGAGTGACGGAGCGTGAAGTCGACGCGCTCGGCGAGCTCTTCGCGGATGGTCTCTGTCCCGTGTTCGTCGACGAAGAACCGGCCGCGGTTCTTGTTGCGGTTCTCGCGGTCGCCGGTCTCGTGGTACAGTTCGACGAACGCCCGGACCACTTCGTAGGCGTTCTCGGGCGTCACGAACACGTCGAGCGAGCGGGCGCGACGCGGCTCGCGGCCGCCGAGTCCCCCGCCGGCCCGGAGGTTGAACCCCCGGACGCGCTCACCCGCGACGAGCTTGCGAGCCGGTTCCAGCGCCACGTCGTTGATGGAGTCCTGCGCACAGCCCTGCCGACAGCCCGTGACGGAGATGTTGAACTTCCGGGGCATGTTCGCCAGCGCGTCGTCACCGCGCAGGTCCGCCTGGAGTTCGTCGAGCAGCGGCCGCGTCTCGACGTACTCCTCGGCGTCCTTCCCGGCGACCGGACAGCCCGAGATGTTGCGCATGGTGTCCCCGCCCGCCGACCGCGAGGAGACGCCGACCGCCTCGAGTTTCTCCCACACCTCCGGGATATCCTCCAGTTTCAACCAGTGGAGCTGAATCGACTGCCGGGTGGTGAAGTCGACCCAGGCGTCGCCGAACTCCGGGTTCTCGATGGGACCGCTCGCGTACTCGCGCGCCACCTCGCCGATGGCGCGCAGTTGCCCCGGCTCCAGCACGCCGCCGCAGTTCGTCAGGCGGAGCATGAAGTAGCTCTCCTGGCCCGACCGCTGGTGGAACACGCCCCAGAACTTGAACCGCGAGAACCACTCGTCTCGCTCGTCCTCGGGGATGGAGTGCCAGCCGCGCTCGGCGAACTCCAGCAGTTTCTCGCGGACCTCGTCGCCGTACGCCTCCGTCTTCCACGCCTCTTTCTTGTGGGGCATCGTCAGTCACCGACCGTCCAGTCGCTGGCGGTGTCGGTTCCCGTGTGTCTCTGTTCCATGCGAGCGCGTCCCGGACATCAGTAGATAAGGCTACTCCATATACACGTTCAAATTATACGTGGACTGGTACCGACGTATGGCATCTTCTGGGGATGCGTTAAGACATTATACACCTAATTCGGCTGAGGGTTAGTCGAACAGACAGTCGGTTTTGCCGGTCGGAAAGTTGGCTATCTACAGTTCGCTGCTGACGACCGAGTCACCGTCTCGGCGGGTCGTGGGGTGGTAGTCGACTCCTGCCACCACCTGCGGTCGGAAACGCGGGGTTCTTGGGCGACAGCGACGAAGCGCTCGCAGGTGGCGATGATGACGGTTACCCCCTCCGAGCCCCTTGTGACGACGGCATACACCTGAGCCACCTCTCGCTCACCGGACCGCACCGAACTACGCGCTTTAGTGCTCGCACCGCGAGCGTGGCGTATGCGCATCCTCGTCCACGACTCGGTCACTCCGGTGTTCGACCCGGACCTGCTCGTCGACTACCTGCGGAGCGAGGGCCTCGACGCGACGACCGACCGGCCGCCCGCTGCCTGTGACGGGTGCGTCGCGTTCGACCACGACGACGCACTGCTCGACGCGCCGTGGGTCCACGCCATCACCGCGGGCTACGACAATTACCCGGCCGAGCGCTACCGCGAGGCGGGCGTCGCGTTCACGAACTCGACGGGCATCCACGGGACGAGCGTCGGCGAGAGCGTCGCGGGGCACTGCCTCACCTTCGCGCGGCGACTCCACCGCTACCGGGACCGCCAGCACGACCGCCGGTGGGAGCGCGACCCGTACGACGCCGCGTTCACGCTCGACGGCGAGCGCGCCTGCGTCGTCGGCCTCGGGACGCTCGGGCGGGGCGTCGCCGCCCGACTCGACGCCCTCGGGATGACCATCGTCGGCGTTCGGCAGACGCCCGCCGGGGTCGTCGGCGTCGAGGAGGTGTTCACTCCGGACGCGCTCCACGAGGCCGTCACCGACGCCCGGTTCGTCGTCCTCACCGTCCCGCTGACCGAGGCGACGACCGGCCTGGTCGACGCCGAGGTGCTCGCCGCGATGCGCGAGGACGCCTACCTCGTCAACGTCGCCCGCGGCGAGGTGGTCGACCAGGACGCGCTCGTGGCGGCGCTGGAAGAAGGGACCGTCGCTGGCGCGGCGCTCGACGCGCTCGACCCCGAACCGTTGCCGGAAGACTCGCCGCTGTGGGGGTTCCCGGAGGTGCTCGTCACGCCGCACTGCGCGGCGATGACGAACGACTACCACGAGGCGGTCGGCGACCTGGTCGTCGCGAACGCGCGGCGACTCGACCGGGAGGAGTCGCCGGTCAACCGCGTCGTCTGAACCGCGTCGTCGACCGCGACCCCCGAACCGAGTCAGTCGATTCGTGGCCAGAGGACCATCGCGGCGGCCGCGATGACCGTCACGCCGAGGACACCCGCACCGAACAGGAGCGGCGTGAACTCCCCGGACGAACGGAGGACGACCGCGAGGGCACCGACCGCGAGGACGCCGCTCACCGCGACGAGGTAGCGCGGGTCGGTCCACGAGGTGGGAAACGCCATGGTCGAAATCAGGGGAGGGCGGCCTAGTTTCTTGGGCTTGCTATCCGGAACGATTACTGTCGCTCGGGACGAACGAACGGTCGTGCGAACGGGTTCGAGCGCCACGGTACCACCGCCGGTACGCGCGTTCTTGTCCGCTACCGTCGAATACCTCGTATGCGACGACAGCGAGTCCAGAGCGGCACCGAGTGGGAGGAGCGCGTCGGCTACTCGCGGGCGGTCCGGGTCGGTGACCGGGTTCTCGTCTCCGGGACGACCGCGACGGACGAGGCGGGGGTGATCGACGGCGACGCCGCCGCCCAGACCACGCGGGCGATTCGGAACGTCGACCGCGCGCTGACCGAGGCGGGTGCGGGTCTCGACGACGTCGTCCGCACGCGCCTGTTCGTCACGGACTTCGAGGGTGATTGGGAGGCCGTCGGACAGGCCCATGCGGAGGCCTTCGGCGAGGTCCGACCGGCGGCGACGATGGTGGAGGTGTCGCGGCTCGTCGACCCCGCGATGCGCGTCGAGATAGAGGTCGAGGCGGTGGTCGGCGGGGAGGGTTCGTGACGTCACGGTCCTCGACTGCTCGGCGCTGCTCGCCCGACTCCGGGAAACCACCCGCCGGAGCCGACGCGCGTGCATCGCTGAGAATTGTTTTCGCACTCGGTAAATTAGTTGGCTGGTAGCGAAGGTTCGTTCGTGAAGTAGACAATTTTAACTTCCGAACGCGATAACGACCTAGTGATGAACAGGTCAGAACCCGACTGGTGGCCCGAGCAGCTGAACGTCGACCTCCTGCAGCAGAACGTCGAGGCGAACAACCCGATGGACGAGGAGTTCGACTACGCCGAGGCGTTCGAGTCCCTCGACCTCGACGAGGTGAAGGCGGACATCGAGGACGTGATGACGACGTCGCAGGAGTGGTGGCCGGCCGACTACGGCCACTACGGGCCGCTGATGATTCGGATGGCGTGGCACAGCGCCGGGACGTACCGGGTCAGCGACGGCCGCGGTGGCGCGTCCCGTGGCGGCCAGCGCTTCTCCCCGCTCAACAGCTGGCCGGACAACGCGAACCTGGACAAGGCCCGCCGGCTGCTCTGGCCGGTCAAGAAGAAGTACGGTCACAGCCTCTCGTGGGCCGACCTGCTGGTGCTGAGCGGTAACGTCGCCCTGGAGTCGATGGGCTTCGAGACGTTCGGCTTCGGCGGCGGTCGCGAGGACACCTACGAACCCGACGACGCGCCCTTCTGGGGGCCCGAAGACGAGATGGAGACGACCTCTCCCGAGCGGTTCGACGAGGAAGGGAACCTCAAGGCGCCGCTGGGGAACTCCGTCATGGGGCTCATCTACGTCAACCCCGAGGGGCCCAACGGCGAACCCGACCTCGAAGGGTCGGCGCACAACATCCGCGAGACGTTCAGCAACATGGCGATGAACGACGAGGAGACGGTCGCGCTCATCGCCGGCGGCCACACCTTCGGGAAGGTCCACGGTGCGGACGACCCCGACGCACACGTCGGCTTCGAGCCGGAGGCAGCTCCCATGCAGGCGCAGGGCTTCGGCTGGGAGAGCGACCACGAGTCCGGCCGCGGGGCCGACACCATCACCAGCGGCATCGAGGGGCCGTGGACCGACGCCCCCATCCAGTGGGACATGGGCTACCTCGACAACCTGCTCGACCACGAGTGGGAGCCCCACAAGGGCCCCGGCGGTGCGTGGCAGTGGCGGCCGGTCGACGACGAACTCACGGACACCGTCCCGGACGCCCACGACAGCACGAAGATGCAGTCGCCGATGATGCTCACGACCGACGTCGCGCTGAAGCACGACGAGGACTACCGCGAGGTCATCGAGCGCTTCCAGGACGACCCACAGGCGTTCCAGCAGGCGTTCGCGAAGGCGTGGTACAAGCTCATCCACCGCGACATGGGCCCGCCGACCCGGTTCCTCGGTCCCGAGGTGCCCGACGAGGAGATGCTCTGGCAGGACCCCATCCCCGACGCCGACTACGAGCTCGTCGGCGAGGAGGAGGTCGCCGAACTCGAAACGGCGCTCCTCGACTCCGAGCTCTCGGTCTCCCAGCTGGTCAGGACCGCCTGGGCGGCAGCGTCGACGTTCCGCCACAGCGACAAGCGCGGCGGGCCGAACGGCGGCCGGCTCCGACTCCGCCCGCAGCGCGACTGGGAGGTGAACAACCCCGAGGAGCTATCGAGCGTCCTCGACACGCTCGAAGGCATCAAATCGGAGTTCAACGACTCCCGGTCCGACGACGTGCGCGTCTCGCTCGCCGACCTCGTCGTCCTCGGCGGCAACGTGGCCGTCGAGCAGGCGGCGGCGGACGCGGGCTACGACGTCGACGTCCCGTTCGAACCGGGCCGGACCGACGCCTCGCAGGAGCAGACCGACGTGGACTCGTTCGAGGCGCTGGAACCGGAGGCCGACGGGTTCCGCAACTACCTGGGCGACGAACACGACCGACCGCTCGAGGAGATCCTCATCGACCGCTCGGAGCTGCTGACGCTGACGGCCCCCGAGATGACGGTCCTCGTCGGCGGGATGCGTGCGCTCGACGCGAACTACGACGGGTCGGACCGCGGCGTCTTCACCGACCGACCGGGGACGCTGACCAACGACTTCTTCGTGAACCTGTACGACATGGACACGGAGTGGGAATCGGTCGACGACGACGACCAGGTCTTCGAGGGCAAGAGTCGCGACACCGGCGAGGTCGTCTACGAGGCGACCCGCTTCGACCTCGTGTTCGGGTCGAACTCCGAACTCCGAGCCATCGGCGAGGTGTACGGCGCGGACGACGCCGAGGAGAAGTTCGTCGAGGACTTCGTCGACGCCTGGCACAAGGTGATGACCCTCGACCGCTTCGACCTCGAGTGAACTGAGTCACGCGCTTCCGGCCGAGTTGCGCGACGGCGCTTCGAGTCGGCGTCGTCACGAACTCCGGTCCGGTTGCTGCCGCCGTGACGTATCGTCGTTCCGGTTGCACTGTGGCGCTCTCTCGTCGTCTCTCCGTCACGAGCCTCCCTGCGACCTCTCGGTCGGGGAACGAGTGTCGGGGGACCGGCGTTACGGGACGACCGTCCGCTTCCCGCGCGGATACTCGACGAACGACCGACTGCCACAGGAGCAGCTGGTGGCTCCTGTCGTGAGGACGAACTGACCGTTCTCCTTTCGAGCGCTGTAGACGGTGCCACACTGCGCGCATTTGACGGTGAGTTGTTCGGGCATGGTGGTCGTTGCTGGTCAGAGACGGTTCTGTGCCCCCTTGTTGCTACAGAACAGCGCCTGTGACATGAGCTTCTCCGTCCCACGTCGCAGGCGCTCGGAGAGCGCCTGATGCGAGATTCCCTGTAGCTCCGCGAGCTCCCCGAGGTCCGTATCACGGGGAATCTCGAAGTACCCCCGTTCGTGAGCCAGCTTCAGCGACTGGTACTGGGGTTCCGTGAGGCCGTACTGTCCGGACGAATCGCCGGTCATCGGCTGAATGGACAGGACATCGACGTCGATGTCGTGGCGCGTACAGCACTCTACCGCGTCGCTGAGGACACGGTGGGACGAGTACAACGTCCGCAGTCGCCAGCCGTCGTGGTTCGCCGAGACGTCGAGTATCGTCGCCTGCCTCGACGTGAGCAGCTTGACGACGAAGCCGACGGTCGGCCCCCACGAGAGACGATACAGGCACTCCTCGCCGTGGGCCGTGAGTCGAGTCACGTCCGTCGTCGTCGGGTCGTCGCGGAGTGTCCGCTCGACCCGGTCGTGGTCCGGGGCGTGTATCCACAGCAGCGGCAGCACCCCGGCTCCCGCCCCGGCGATGGCCCCACTACTGACTACCGCTTCGGGCAGCTGTGAGAGCGCCTCCGACAGGGCGAAGTCCTCGCACGTGACTCGTGCCTGTACGAGGACGTCCTCGCTCCGGTTGGCCTCCTCCGACTTCCCGCGTTGCATCGTCTCACCAAGTGCCATAGCAGGGACTGGGAGAGTGCGGGTGATACCTCTCTGGCCTCGTGAGCGGAACCTTTTATATCAATATTCTGGTCGGTGAGCTCGTTACTTCATATATCTTCGCCGACGCCGACCCCCGTCGGCTCGCCGATGGTGAGGGTGTTGTTGAGGAGGTTCGTCTGCCCCCGGCGCAGTCGTTCGGACGCCGACCGCGTGGAGATGTCGAGGCGGTCGGCGACGTCTCCGAGCGTCGCTCCGCGAGGGATGTCGAAGAACCCCATCTCCAGCGCGACGAGCAGACAGTCGCGCTGTTTCTCCGAGACGTTGAACTGACCCATCTTCGGCTGGGTCAACTCGTAGAGCCGAATCACCTCGAACGAGATGTCGCGGTCCCGGCAGAACGACTGGAGGTCGCCGAGTGCCGTCCGCGAACCGACGCGGAGTTTGACCAGCCAGCCGTCGTTCGTGGTCTCCGTCTGGAGCACCACCGCGTCGTTGCCCCGCAACCACGTGAGGAGGTGGTCGGCACTGTCGCTCCACGTGACGTGGTAGAGCGCGCCGTCGCCGAAGTGCCCGACGCGACGAAGCGACTCGACGGTCGGGTCGTTCGTCGCCGCCACCTCGAACTCGCGCATACCGCTGTCGGTCGCCCAGAGGTACGGGAGCAGTTCCTCGCTGGTCGGAACGAACTGCTCGAACTCCAGCGTCTTCTCCGGGACGGCGTCGAGCGTCTCGGCGAGGACGAAATCCTCGGCGGCGACGGTGAACTCGATGACGAGGCTCGTCTCCTCCTCCTCGACGTCGGGGGCGTCGTCCGCGTCGGTCGGGTCGGTCGGGGCGGTCGAGTCGGTCGAACCGGTCGGGTCGCCTGTGGGTGCGACGAGGTTGTCGAAGGTCATGGGTCTCGTGGGTGCCGCTCGTGGGACGCGTGAAACGCCGTGTTGCATCCCGCGTGGCGGCCACGCGAATGAACCATGTCACGGTGACACGACGACCGGCATCCATCTGCCCCTCTCGGAGGGACACGACACACAGTACGAGTTCGTGGTCCCGTTGCCTCTGTGTTGACTGGCAACGAGGATACCCTTTGTGGTCGATGGTCTTTAAATAAGGGTGGGTGCGGTAGGAGACGCACGCTCCCGGTCTCCACGTGGACTCGGGACCGACCGCCGAGGGGAGCGCCCCATTAGCTACCCGAACGAACACCGTGGGCACGGTTCACCGACCGTGCCCGGACGGCCGACTCGCGGTGGGCTCACGACGGAACCGCCACGCGAAGCGCGACCGACGACGAGAGACGGGGACCTCTACAGTCCGTACAGCTCCCCGAACTTCTCCCTCGCGTACTCCACGAAGTAGTCGGCCGTCAGCGGTTCGCCCGTCGCGCGTTCGATTAACTCGGGCGTCTCGTAGCGACAGCCGGGGTCGTGGACCCGCTCGCCCATCCACTCCCGGATGGGGTCGAACTCGCCCTCGCGCACGAGCGCGTCCACGTCGAGGTCCTCGCGGATGGCGGCGTTCAGCTGTGCGGCCAGCACCGACCCGACGGTGTAGTTCTGGAACGACGCGAACCCGGAGGACCAGTGGATATCCTGCAGACAGCCACGGGCGTCGTCGGGCGGCGTGACGCCGAGGTACTCGTCCATCTTCTCGTTCCAGAGACCGGGAATCTCCTCGACGCCGACGTCGCCCTCGACGAACGCGCGGTCGATCTCCGACCGGAGGATGATGTGGAAGTGGTAGGTGAGTTCGTCGGCCTCCACCCGAATCAGGTTCTCGGGGTAGATGCGGTTGGCCGCCTGGTACATCGTCTCCGCGTCGACGTCCGTCCCGAGGTGCTCGTTGACGGTCGGCGCGAACGCCTCCCAGAACGGCTTCGTACGGCCGACGTGGTTCTCCCAAAAGCGACTCTGTGACTCGTGGACGCCCGAAGAGCGGGACTGACCGAGCGGCGTGCCGTACTCGTCCTGCCGCAGGCCGAGCTGGTAGGAGGCGTGGCCGTACTCGTGGGTCGTCGACATCAGCGCGTCGATGGGGTCGTTCTCGAACCGGGTGGTCACGCGGGCGTCGAACTGCGTCCCGGACATGAACGGGTGGGGTGCGGTGTCGAGTCGCCCGCGCGAGCGGTCGTACCCGAGGAAGTCGAGCGCGGCCTGACACAGTGCCATCTGGTCCTCGTCGGGGTACTCGCCGTCGAACGGGGCGGGCAGGTCGTCGCCCTGCTCGCGAATCTCCGCGATGAGGGGGACGAGCTCCTCGCGCAGGGTGTCGAAGATGTCCTCCACGGTGTCGAGGGGGAGGTACGGCGCACCGTCCTCGTACATCGTGACGTACGGCGACTGGTCGCCGTCGACGTGCTCGCCACGCTCGCGGTGGAGGTCGCGCAGTCGTTCGAGCGTCGGGGCGAACGCGTCGAAGTCGCTGTCGGCCTTCGCGCGCTGCCAGGTCTGCTGGGCGTTCGCCTGCGTCTCCGACAGTTCCTCGACGAGGTCGCCGGGGACGTCGACGGCGCGTTCGTAGCCCCGGCGGATCTCGCGGACGACGGCCGCCTGTTCGTCCGTCAGGTCGGCGTCGGTCAGTTCGTCGAGGTCCTCGCCGACGGCGGCGTCGGTCTGGAGGTCGTGGGCGACCGACGAGAGCGCCGAGAGCTGTTTCGAGCGGGCGGGCATCCCGCCGTCTGGCATCATCACCTGCAGGTCCCAGTAGACGATGCCGGCACCGTCGTTCAGGTAGGTGAGCGTCGTCGTGTGGTCGAGGAGGTCGACGTAGGCGTCCGGGGCGTCGTCCGCGACGTCCGCTTCTGGCGAGGCCATAGCCGAGACGCGTCGCGGTGTGTGTTAACTCTGCGGGACCGGCGATTCGGACCTGCGGCGTCCGTCCCTGGGAGCGGTCCGCCCTCGGTGGTCAGTCGTCCGCGTGAGCCATCGGGGCCTGCTGGACGGTCGGGCGAGCGTCCGGCGCCGGGTCCAGCGACCCGCGGACGTCGACCATGTCCGGGTGGTCGAGGTGGCGACGCGCGCGGTCACTCAGCTCGTCGACCGAGGTCGCCGCGGCGACCTCGTCGCGCAGGTCCTGCCACTGCTCGTGGCGGACGAAGACGCAGACGGGTATCTCGTCGAGACCGAGGTGCTGGGCGATCCAGAGGCGGTGACGACCGTTGTGCTGGAGCACCTCGCCGTCGCGGCCGATGTCGACCTGGATGTCGGCGAGCCAGTCGAATATCGCCACGTCGTCGCACTCCTCGAACAGCATCGACTCGTTCGCGACGGGCGTGAAGCGCTCGGCGAGCGAGTCGTGCGTCGGCTCGCTCGCCTCCTCGAACGTCGCGTCGAGCAGTGTTCGGGCCGGGTAGTACCCCTCGGACCGGATGCTCTCGTACACGTCGTCGAGGCGCTCGACCCAGTCCCACACCTCCTCGCCGGTGGCGAACCGCCAGCGCTGCTCGCCCGCGAGCACCTCCTGAACGAGTTCGACGTCCTCCCACGCCCGGCCCTCCTCGTACCGGGTCGCCAGCGCCTCCCAGATGTAGTCGAAGCGGTCGTCCAGGCGCTCGCAGTCCTGGTCCCAGTCCCCGTCGCGGACGGCCCCGAGCTTCCGGAAGCAGAACAGCGTCTCGAACGGGCTCGTCCGCTGGATGCGCGCGGGGTCGACGGACCGGAGCTGTCGCGGGTCGGCGGCGGCGTCCACGCCGCGTCGGTTCCGCCAGACGGTGTACTCGTACCACTGGCGGTCGGTCAGGAGGGCGCGTTCGAGACCGAACAGCGCGTACTCGCCGGTGAACCGTAACTGGTCGCGCGTCTTCGAGAGGAGCTGCTCGACTCCTCCCTGACGAAGGTGACGGAGGGCGCGGTCGACTACCATCGTCGACACAGTGTCTCCCCGGTCGGATTGTTATGAATCCGTTAGGCTCTATAGGGGTCCGTATCCCGGCTCCGTCGTCGTGTTTCGACGGTGCCTGGCTCAGTAAACTGTTCGTACCGTCGTCTGGCGACGATAGCAGTCCTGTCACCCCCGACCACTCGAACGGCGACCGTCCGCGTTACCGACCGGTTTGTCGTCGAAACTGTCCATAAGAGGGGAACTATTCGGCCGGTGCGAGGGGTCGGGACGGGTGACCGCTTCAGCAGTCGTACAGACGCTCGTACTTCTCGGTGACGTAGTCGAGGAAGTAGTCGGCGGTGTAGTCCTCGCCGGTGGCCTCCCGGACCAGGTCGGGCGTCGTGTAGCGCGCGCCGTGCTGGTGGACGTTCTCGTAGAGCCACTCGCGGAGCGGGTCGAACTGGCCCGCACGGACCTGCGTGTCGAGGTCGAGGTCCTGCCGGACGGCGTGGTCGAGTTGCGCGGCGAGCACGCTCCCCAGCGAGTACGTCGGGAAGTAGCCGAAGTTGGCGTGGCTCCAGTGGATGTCCTGCAGACAGCCCTCCGCGTCCGTCTCGGGGCGGACGCCGAGGTACTCCTCCATCCTGTCGTTCCACACCTGGGGCACCTCGGTCACGTCGAGGTCGCCCGCGATGAGGTCGCGCTCTATCTCGAAGCGGAGCACGATGTGCATGTGGTAGGTGAGTTCGTCCGCCTCGACGCGAATCAGGTTGTCCTCGTACACCTGATTGGCGGCCTCGTAGGCGTCGCGCGGCGACGCCTCGACGGCCGGGAAGTGGTCCTTGAACGTCGGGAGGAACAGCTCCCACCACGCCTCGGTCCGACCGACGTGGTTCTCCCAGAGGCGGGACTGGGACTCGTGGACGGTCAGGTCGCGGTCGTCGCCCAGCGGCGTCCCGTAGTGTTCGTCGGGGAGGCCGAGCATGTACTGGGCGTGGCCGAACTCGTGGATGGTGGCGGTGAGCGCACCGAGCGGGTCGGACTCGTCGAACCGGGTCGTCACGCGGGCGTCGAACTGGTTCCCCGACGTGAACGGGTGGGAGGAGGTGTCGAGGCGACCGCGGTCCCAGTCGTAGCCGAGGATGTCGAGTGCGTCGCGGGAGGCCGCCTCCTGCTTCTCGGCGTCGAACTGGCCCGAGAAGGCGTCCACTGCGAGTTCCACGTCGCTCTCGCGGATGCGGTCGATGAGCGGGACGAGTTCCTCGCGGAGTCGCGTCAGCACGCGTTCGGCCGTCTCGAGGTCGAGGTACGGTTCGTAGTCGGCGAACAGCACCGCGTACGGGTCCGCGTCGGGGTCGATGTACTCGGCGTAGTCGCGCTTCAACTGGACGAGCTCCTCCAGTTTCGGTGCGAACGTGTCGAAGTCGTCCTCGGCCTTGGCCTGTTCCCAGACGTTCAGCGCCTCGCTCGTCGCGCGCGACGTGCGCTCGACGAGGTCGCCGGGGACGCGGGCCGCCCGGTCGTGTTTTCGGCGAACCTCACGGACGACGGCCTCCTGCGGGGCGACGAGGCCGTCGTCGGCCTCCAGCGCGTCGAGGTCGTCGGCCATCTCGTCGCTCGTCAGCAGTTCGTGCCCCATCGTCGAGAGCGTCGACAGCTGGCGCGAGCGGGCGGGCGTGCCACCGCCCGGCATCATCACCTGCTGATCCCACGAGAGGATACCGCTGGCTCCCTGCAGGTAGCTGAGTCGTTGGACCCGCTCGACGAACTCGTCGTAGCGCGTCTGTTCCGTTGCCATGGCTCGCACGGACACGGCGGGAGGGCTTCAATGAAGTGGGTCTCCGCGAGGCGGTCGGCACGAGGGAGGTTCGACCCGTCGCTGCCGCGACGGGTGCCAGGGCTGCCCGCTACCGATTCCCCGTCGTGACGAGGAAGAGACCGAAGAGGAAGCCCACCACGACGAGGACGCCGCCGCTGATGGCGTACAGCTCCCCTGAGGAGAACTGGAACTGGTCGCCGTACAGCATGATAGCGGCCGAGAGGAGCAGCGTGAGTCCGGACCCGGTCAACACAGTCGCGATGTCGAACCCCGCGGGATTACCGATGTCGGGCATGGAGGACAGTCCCGCGGGAACGCCGATACGCCTGGGGGTTGCAGGGGAAAGTTCAGTGCGCTTACGGGTCGCCGTCGAAGTCGCCTCGCACTCGCCGACGCGTCGCAGAGACCTGACGGGAGTGTCGGAGAGCAATCAGCGTCGGTGTGGGCGACGCACGGTGACCCCGAGTGGTCGAACGCCACCCTCGACGAGTCGTCCGTGACCCCGGACGGCGAGCACTCCGCCGACGAAACTCGTCACGAGCAGTACGACCAGCACCGGGTGACTCACCGCCCAGATGGCCAGCGGTGCGGCCAGCGCGAACAGCGCGGTGACGACGAGCGAGCAGTCGGTGGCGGGGGTCGATTCGAACCGACTCCCGGCGGGAGCAGCGGGCCGGTCGGTGTGGCTCAGGTGTCTCACAGGTGGACCGAACGCGCCCCACGCGATAAGTGTAATCTGGACGAAATTTCTGTAATCGTTTCGACTGGAGTCTCTTTCGGTACGAACGGTGACACGTTTCCGGTCGGTCCCGACGGCTGGCGCGGCCCGTGTCTCGCTCCCGCCGTTCACCGCGTCTGTCCTCTCCGGTCCCCTCGTCGGCCCTCCTCGAACTGCCTCCCCGCCCCCAACACGGGAAGATTTATCCCGTTCACTCCGCTTCTCACTGGTATGTATCGGTCGTCCGTAGTACGTGTGTAAGCCTCTTCTCACGACGCACAGCCCGGCGACCGACCCCGACGAACCATGACAGACCTACCGGACGATTACGACCCGGACCGTATCGAACAGCAGTGGCGTGACGAGTGGCGCGACTCCGACCTCTACGAGTACACCGACCACGAGGAGCGCCCGGACTACATCATCGACACGCCGCCCCCGTACCCGACGGGGAACCTCCACATCGGCCACGGTCTCCAGTGGTCGTACATCGACTTCGCCGCCCGCTACCACCGACTGAAGGGCGACGACGTGCTGTTCCCCCAGGGCTGGGACTGCCACGGCCTGCCGACCGAGGTGAAGGTCGAGGAGAACCAGGGCATCCACCGGACCGACGTCCCCCGCGAGGAGTTCCGCGAGATGTGCATCGAGCACACCGAGGAGCAGATCGACTCGATGAAGGAGACGATGGACGAACTCGGCTTCTCCATCGACTGGTCGGCGGAGTTCCGCACGATGGACGAGTCGTACTGGGCGAAGACCCAGCGCTCGTTCGTCGAGATGGAGGAGGACGTCTACCGCGACGAACACCCGGTCAACTGGTGTCCGCGCTGTGAGACCGCCATCGCCGACGCCGAGGTCGAGAAGGAAGACCGGACCGGGACGCTCTACGAGGTCCAGTTCGACGGCGTCGGGAACGACGACGTCGAGATTGCGACCACCCGCCCCGAACTGCTCCCGGCCTGCGTCGCCATCGCGGTCGACCCGGACGACGAGCGCTACGAGGACCGCGTGGGCGACACGTTCGAGGTTCCGCTGTTCGGGCAGGAGGTCGAACTCATCGCCGACGAGGACGTCGACGGCGAGTTCGGGACCGGCGCGGTGATGATCTGTACGTTCGGGGACAAGCAGGACGTCGACTGGTGGGCGCGCCACGACCTCGACCTGCGGCCCGTCCTCACCGAGGACGGCCGCCTCAACGACCTCGCCGGGGAGTTCGAGGGCCAGACCATCGACGAGGCGAAGGAGAACGTCGCCGAGGCGCTGGACGACGCGGGCCACCTCGTCGACCACCACCACACCGAGCAGGCCGTCGGCGTCTGCTGGCGCTGTGACACGCCTATCGAGATCCTCTCGACCGAGCAGTGGTTCGTCCGCGTCGACCAGGAGGCCATCGTCGAGAAGGCCAAAGAGGTCGACTGGATTCCCGACCACATGTACGCCCGCCTCGAAGAGTGGGCCGAGGGGATGAGCTGGGACTGGGTCATCTCCCGACAGCGCGTCTTCGCCACGCCCATCCCGGCGTGGGAGTGTCTCGACTGCGGTCACTGGCACGTCGCCAGCGTCGACGAGGTGCCGGTCGACCCGACCGAGTCCGACCCGGCCGTCGGTGCGTGTCCCGAGTGCGACGCCGAGCACTGGCAGGGGGAGACGGACGTCATGGACACGTGGATGGACTCCTCTATCACGCCGCTGCACATCTCGGGGTGGCCCGACGACCTCGACGTCGACGAGTTCGAACCGGTCGCGCTCCGGCCACAGGGCCACGACATCATCCGGACGTGGGCGTTCTACACGCTGCTCCGGACCGGCAACCTCACCGGCGAGCGACCGTGGGACACCGTCCTCATCAACGGGATGGTGTTCGGTCCCGACGGCAACAAGATGTCCAAGTCGCGGGGCAACGTCGTCACGCCAACAGAGGCCATCGACGAGTACGGCGCTGACGCCGTCCGGCAGGCGCTCGCCCTCGGGGGACAGCCCGGTGCCGACGTGCAGTTCCAGCCCAAGGAGGCCACCTCCGCGTCGCGGTTCAACACGAAGGTGTGGAACATCACCAAGTTCGCGGCGGGCCACCTCGACGAGCGCACCGTCGACATCCAGGACCCGGCGTATCGAGACGCCGACCGCTGGATACTCGGTCGGGCGGCGCAGGTCGCCGACCGTATCGACGAGGCGATGCAGGAGTACCGCTACGACACCGCGCTCCGCGAGATTCGGGAGTTCGTCTGGCACGACCTGGCCGACGACTACCTCGAACTGGTCAAGGGCCGGCTCTACGAGGGGCGTCCCGGCGAGCGCAACGCCGCACGGCACGCGCTGCTGACCGCGCTCTCCGCCTCGCTCCGGATGCTCGCACCGTTCGCACCGTTCCTCGCAGAGGAGGCGTACGACGCCCTCCCCGGCATCGAGGGGAGCGTCCACACCGCCGACTGGCCGGACCTCCCGGCTCCCGACGAGGACGCCATCGAGCGCGGCAGCATCGTCGCCGACGTCGCCGGTGAGATCCGCTCGTGGAAGTCCGACCAGGGGATGGCGCTCAACGCGGAGCTCGACCGCATCGAGGTGTTTTCGGACCTCGGCGACGAGTCCGCACTCGACACGTACGACCTCTCCAGTGCGGTCAACGCGCCGGTCTACCTCGAATCCGGGCGACCGAACGTGGAACTCGTCCCGGTCGGCGTCGACCCGGACCACGCCAGCATCGGGCCGGAGTTCCGCGACGAGGCGGGCGCGGTCATCGGCGCGCTCGAATCGGCCGACCCGGCCACGCTGAAGGCCCAGCAGGAGACGAGCGGCGAGGTCGAACTCGACGTCGGCGGTGAGGTCGTCGTCCTCGACGCCGACGCGTTCGAGATTCTCGAAGAGCAGCAGGCCGCCAGCGGCGAGGAAGTGGACGTGCTCGAACTCGACGGCACGACGGTCCTCATCTACCAGGGCTGAGCCCCTCGCCGGCCAGCACTCGGGGACCGACCGGCCCCCGCCATTCACAAGGCTGGCTGCCAAGGTCGAGGACACCGATGCCGGTTCGCGAACTGACGAGCGACGCTGTCGTCTCCGTCGACCCCTCGACGCCCGTTCCGACCATCGCCGAGCGAATGCTCGAGGAGAACGTCGGGTGCGTCGTCGTCACCGAGCAGTCGCGACCGGTCGGCGTCGTCACCGACCGCGAACTGGCGCTGTCGCTCACCGACGCGTTCGACGCCACGGCACTCGACGCCGGCGACCTGATGGACGAGGACGTCGCGGCCGTCCACGCCGACGACGGTATCGTCGACGCGCTCCGGGCGATGCACCGGACCACGTCCCGCCAGGCGACCGTGGTCGACGACACGCACCGACTCGTCGGCGTCGTCACCCTGGACCGGGTCGTCAGCACGGTGTCACGGGAACTGCTGGAGACGGTTCGGGCCGTCGGGACGGCCCCGCAGTGACTCGGAATCGCCGGAGTTTACCCTAGTTCTCCCGTGGTGTCGTCATGGACGAGCGCATCAGGGAACACGCACGGGTCCTCGTCGAGTGGAGCGCCCGCATCGAGGCGGGCGACGACGTCGTGGTCGTCGTCGGCATGGACGCCCACGACCTCGCGGTGGCCGTCGCCGAGCAACTCGGCGAGAGAGGTGCGAACCCGACGTTCACGTACCAGTCTGGAGAGCTGACACGAGCGTACCTCACGAACCACGACGGCGAGTTCGAGGAGTCCGGGCACGAACGCGCACTGTACGAGAACGCCGACGCCGTGCTCTCGCTTCGCGGCGGACGCAACACCAGCGCGACCGCGGACGTGCCGAGCGAGACCCGCCAGCGGGCCGCTCGCGCCGACCAGGCTGTCCGCGACGCCCGTCTGGCGACCGACTGGGTGGCGACGATTCACCCGAACCGCTCGCTCGCCCAGCAGGCCGGGATGTCCCTGGAGGAGTACCAGGAGTTCGCCTACGACGCCATCCTGCGCGACTGGGAGGACCTCGCCGGACGGATGGCGAAGGTGAAGGAGGTCCTCGACGAGGGGAGCGAGGTCCGTCTCGTGACACGCGACACCGACCTCACGATGTCCATCGAGGGCCGAACGGCGGTCAACTCCGCGGCGAGCGTCGCCTACGACTCGCACAACCTCCCCTCCGGCGAGGTGTTCACCGCGCCGGAAGCGACCGAGGGCGAGGTGCTGTTCGACGTACCGATGACGCTCCAGGGCAAGCCCGTCCGCGACGTGCGCCTCACGTTCGAGGACGGCGAGGTCGTCGACTACAGCGCCGCCCAGAACGAGTCGGTCCTCACCGAGATTCTGGAGACCGACGACGGTGCTCGTCGCCTCGGAGAACTCGGCATCGGTATGAACCGGGGTATCGACCGGTTCACCGATAACATCCTCTTCGACGAGAAGATGGGCGACACCGTCCACCTCGCGCTGGGTCGCTCGTACGACTCGAACTTCCCCGAGGGACGGGAGGACGAGGCGAACGAGTCGGCCGTCCACGTCGACATGCTCACCGACGTGAGCGAGGACTCCCGCATCGAGGTCGACGGCGAGGTCGTCCAGCGGGACGGAGCGTTCTGGTTCGAGGAGTAGGGAGGCCCAGTGAAACGAGGCCTCGAATCGGAGCGGGGAGCGTCAGCGACCCGCGAAGACGCGTTCGAGGAGTAGCGAGAATCTCGTGCTTCCGAACGGCGAACGCTAGCGAGCGGTGATGTGGTTCGGGTTGCCGTAACCTTCGTTCAGCGGTACACCGCCGCCGAAGCTCTGACGGTGCCTGCCCTACCCTTTTCGGGGTCCCACGCGACAGTTCGTCCATGGCTGATGACGTGACGTCGTTCGTCGACGGGTTCGTTCACGAGGAGACGCAGGTCGGCGACGGGAGCGTGGACCTGACGCTCGCGTCGGTCGAGCGCGTCGACGAATCCGGCGCGGTCGACTTCGGTGGCGACGAACTCGCCGACGCCGAGACGACCACCGTCGAACCGGAGCATCGCGACGAGGGCGACGAATACGGCTGGTGGGACCTCGACGCCGGGACGTATCTCGTCGAGTACAACGAGTCGGTGGACGCGGCGCAGTCGCTGTTCGTCCTCCAGCCACGCGACGAACTGGTCGAACGCGGCGTCACCCACCCGACGTTGTTCGTCAGCAAGGTGCCGAAGATACCGCTCACCGTGCCGGCCGCCGGCGTCTCGCTGAAGGAGAACGCCCGCATCTCGACGCTGCGCTCGCCGATGCGATAGCGAACAGGCGTCACCGATTCCCGACCACGAGACGCGGTTTCGCTCTCCCGCGCTACGTCCCGTGGCACTGCTCAGCGCATGGAGAGGGGTGGTCGTGGTCTCGTACTTGAACTCGCGGACCAGAGAGGATTCTAGAGTCTGCAGAGGTGAGCGTTCGCGCCGCTCCGCGGCGCGATTCACCGGCTACGAGCGAGGCGAAGGCGAGCGAGTAGACGAATTATTCATCGACGTTCGTCAGAGCTTCGCTCTGACGCGCACACCGGAAATCTTCGATTTCCGGGGACGTTTTTCGAGGAGTGGTGCGCGAACGGAGTGAGCGCACCCGACGAAGAAGAAGGTCGGGTTTAGAAGTAGTCGATGCCTTCGGGCAGTTCCGTCTTCATACCCTTGCGCTCGCGAATCTCCATGATGGTCTCGCCCTGGAGGCTGTCGGACATGACCTGGAAGCCAGCGTTCTCGGTGTTCCACTGGGCGCGACCCTCGGTCGCGGAGCGGATGTCCGAGGAGAACCCGATCATCTCGTCGACGGGCGCGATGCCCTCGACGATCATCAGGTCGCCTTCCTGGTACATGTCGTCGACGCGGCCACGTCGACCCTGGATCTCGCCCGAGGCCGCACCCATGTGCTCGTTGGGCACGTCGATGCGGACGTTCTGGATGGGTTCGAGGAGCTTCACGTGGGCGGCGACGAGGCCGCGGTGGACCGCGTTGCGGACCGCAGGGATGACCTGGGCCGGACCGCGGTGGATGGCGTCCTCGTGGAGTCGAGCGTCGTGGAGTCGAATGAGACAGCCCTGAACGGGTTCGGCGGCGAGCGGGCCGTCGTCGAGGGCCTCCTCGAGGCCCTCGATGACGAGCTCCATCGTCTCGTTGAGGTGCTGAATCCCCTTCGTGTCGTCGATGAGGATGTTCGTCCCGTAGATGTGCTCGACGTTCTGGGACGTGTCCTTGTCCATGCCCGCTTCCTGCAGCGCCTCGCGGCGCTCCAGTTCGGGCATGTCCATCGACGCTTCGCCGAGCTGGATGGTCTCGACGAGGTCCTCGCTGAGCGGCTCGATGGTGATGTAGAACCGGTTGTGGCGGTTCGGCGAGATACCCTCGACGGTCTCGCAGGCACCGGTCGGCTGCTCGCGGAAGACGACGATGGGTTCGCCGGTGATGACCGGGATGCCCTGGTTGCGCTCGATGCGCTGGGTGATGACCTCCAGGTGGAGTTCACCCTGCCCGGAGATGAGGTGCTCGCCGGTGTCCTCGTTGATGGTGATCTGGATGGTCGGGTCCTCCTTCGACACCTGGCGGAGCGTCTCGATGAGCTTCGGGAGGTCGTCCATGTTCTTCGCCTCCACGCTCTTCGTGATGACCGGCTCCGAGATGTGCTCGATGGACTCGAACGGCGTCATCTCGATAGAGGAGACCGTGGAGCCGGCGATGGCGTCGCGCAGGCCGGTGACGGCCGCGATGTTCCCGGCGGGGACGTGCTCGACCTCCTCGCGCTCGCCGCCCATGTAGATGCCGACGGACTGGACGCGGTTCTTGCCCGCGGTCCCGGAGACGTACAGCTCCTGTCCCTTCTCGATGGTGCCCGAGAAGACACGACCGGCGGCGATCTCGCCAGCGTGCGGGTCGATGCCGATGTCGGTGACCATCAGGACGACCTCGCCCTCGTCGTCGACCAGACGCATCTGCTCGGCGACGTCGGACTCGTCGTCACCGCGCCAGATGCGCGGGATACGACGGGGCTGCGCGTCGAGCGGGTCCGGGAAGTGCTCACAGACCATGTCGAGCACGACGTTCGACAGCGGCGTCTGGTCGTGGAGCTCCTGACGCTTGTCGGCCTGCTCCAGGTCGATGATGTCGCCGAAGTCCAGCCCGGTGCGCTGCATCGAGGGCATGGAGACGCCCCACTTGTACAGCGCGGAGCCGAAGCCGACGGTGCCGTCTTCGACGCTGACGGTCCAGTCGCCGACGTCGTCCATGTCGTCGGTCATGCCGCGGATGAGGTCGTTGACGTCGCGGATGACCTTCAGGAGGCGCTCCTGCATCTCCTGGGGCCCCTCCTGGAGTTCGGAGATGAGGCGGTCGACCTTGTTGATGAACAGCGCGGGCTTGACGCCCTCGCGGAGCGCCTGGCGCAGCACCGTCTCGGTCTGGGGCATCGCGCCCTCGACGGCGTCGACGACGACGAGCGCACCGTCGACGGCACGCATCGCTCGCGTCACGTCGCCACCGAAGTCGACGTGGCCCGGCGTGTCGATGAGGTTGATGAGGTGGTTCTTCCCCTCGTACTCGTGGGTCATCGAGACGTTCGCCGCGTCGATGGTGATACCGCGTTCCTGTTCGTCCTCTTCGGTGTCCATCGCGAGCTGCTGGCCAGCGGTCTCGTCCGAGATCATCCCGGCCCCCGCGAGGAGGTTGTCCGAAAGCGTCGTTTTCCCGTGGTCGACGTGAGCAGCGATGGCGATGTTCCGGATCTGGTCCGGTTTGCCCATCAGCTTCTCACATTCCTGTACGATTTTCTTACGTCGGCCCATTAGCGTGTCCTACCGATAGCGTAGTGAAAAGGGTAGTGTTTCCAACTCCGGCGCAGCACTCGAACAGCGTGCGAATCCACCGCATACGGTGGGGACGGTCGTTCTCGACGAGTGCCCCGATCGTCACTCGCGCAACCGGTCGTACGCCCAACAGACCCGGCGGAACGCCGCCTCGTCGCCGCCGTGGTCGGGGTGCGTCTCCATGACCCGCTCCCGGTACGCCGCCCGGATGTCCTCCGGCGGTGCGTCGGGTTCGACGCCGAGAACCGCGGCGGCCTCCTCCCGACTCCGGGTCAGGTGACGCTGTCGAGTGCCCGAGGAACGGCCCTCGTCACCCTGTGCGCCTCCAGTGGTCGTTCCGCCAGTCGAGCGTCGGTCGCTCCGTCGACCCGACTCGCCCGGTCGCCCTCGTTCGCCGTTCGCTCCGCCGTGGCCCTGGTCGCTCGCCGTCTCGTCGTCCCACCCGCCCCACCAGTTGTACGCCTCGTCGTCCCGCCACCGGTCACCCCGGCCGACGCGTTCGCCGTCGTCGGCCGTGGTCCCATCGGTGGTCGTCGCTCCTCCGGTGGTCGTGGCCTCGTCGGTCGCGCTCCGGCCGCTGCCGTCGCCGTCGGTCGCGGTACGGTCGGTTCCGGCACGGTCCGTCGCAGTTCGGTCCCTTCTGGCCCCGTTCGGTTCGTCGTTCCAGAACGCGCCGGGCCACTGCCAGTCGTCCCAGTCGTCGTCGCTCGGTGACGGGTCTCCAGGCCGGTACTCGAACCCGCCGCGGTGCCAGTCCTCGGCCGTGACGCGTCGGCGCTCGTCGCGGGTGTGCTCTCGCTCGTGGACGCCTGCCCCACCGTAGCCCGCGACGAGGATGCGGCGACGCCCGTAGCTCCAGAGGAGGTAGCTCGTCGCACCGCTGGCCGCGGCGGCGGGCCAGAACAGGGGCTGGAAGAACCCCGCGAGCGCACAGAGCAGGGCACACGCCGCGAGGAATCCCGCCAGCGCGATTGCGACCGACGACCTGTTCACGGTCGATATCGTCGCTCAGAGGACGTAAGTGTCCCGTCCGTCCCACATCCTGTCAGTTCTCGGACTTTCCGGCCGCCGTCACTGCAGGAGCGCACAAGAGTGATACGCCAGCGGACCGTGATACCAATAAGCATGGATGTTCGAGTGCTGGGCCGCTGCTCTCCCGACCCGTTTCTCTCCGCCCGCGACCTCTTCGAGACCGAGTACGACCTCTCGTTGCCGGTCGAGGTGCGCGTTCGAACCGACCCCGACGAACGCACCTACACCGGTCACTACCCTGACCACCACGTGCTGAACATCTCGGCGTCGGCCGCCTCCAGCGCGATGGCCCGCGAACTCGCACTCCACGAGTACGCCCACATGCACCGCTACGAGCACTCTCACCCCTCACACGTGCAGTCGACGGAGGAGGCGCTGTTCCTCGCGCTGACGGGCCGGAGCGTCGAGCAGCGCAAGCTGACCCACTGCTATCAGATCGCGAACCACATGAAGGACATCTACGCCGACGACATCACGCTCGACGTCGGCCCGGCGGACAAACTGGTCGACTTCCTCGAATCCAGCCTCGCCACGGCGCTCGCGGAGCGTCCCGCACAGGCCCCGCAGGCCTGGCAACGGCTCACGCCCGCGTCCGACCCGGACATCACGGCGGTCAACGCCGCGTTCGCCCTCGCGCTGGTCGAGCGCCACGACCTCGTCGACGACGACCACCGCCTCTACGACCTCGCGGCCGCCGCCGGCAGCGACGCCCCCGGCGTGAGCGTCGAGCAGTTCAAGCGCCGGTTCCAGTCGCTCACCGCCGACCCCGGCGAGAGCGAGTACCGGAAGGCGCTGGTCGACGTGACTCGCGCGTACGCCATCGACGCGGGCCAGGGTGCCGGGTCGGGGACGGCGGCCGACTGACGGAGCGCCCCCGACAGTTCTCAGCCGTCGACGGAGGCGTCCTCCCCACCTCCACCCGTGGGTTCCAGTCGCGCGTCGGGGGCGACGCGTCCGACCAGCCACACCGCTCCGCCACCGACCAGCACGACCCCGCCCATCGCGGCGACGGCCGTCGTCGCCGTCGTCCCGTCGGCGAGTGCGCCCGCCCCGAGCGCCAGCGGCGTCCGAAGCGTCATGTAGCACATCGACGCGGCGGACAGCGTCGTCGCTCGTCCGACGCCCGCGACGCGGTCGTTGAGGTAGCCGTTCGCCACCGGCCGGACCAGCGGGACGCCGACGCCCATCACGACGAACGCGGGGAGCGCCAGGAGGGAGAGCCACGCCGGGACGAGGACGGCGACGCCGACGACCATCGGGACGACGAGCAGCGTCCCCCGGACGCCGAGACGGTCGGCGAGCGGTCCGGCGTAGTAGCCGCCGACCGACGAGACGACCGACAACGCGGCGTAGAGCACGCCCAGCCCCAGCGCGAGCGTCGCGCCAGCCTCGCCGGACCGGGCGGCCGCGACCGCACCGCCCTCCGGCAGGTCCACGCCGAGTCCGGCCGCGGTCGGGCCGAGCGTCTCGACGGCCATCGGCTGGACGTACCCCCGCGCGACGCCGATGGCGGCGAACAGCAGGCCGACGTAGAGGACGAGCGAGCGGAGCGGCGGTCGGGTCAACTGCTCGCGGACGACGCCGAGCGTCTCGCGCATGGGCGGTCGCTCCGTCGTCTCCGCGGCGTACCGGGCGTTCTTCGGGAGGCGGAGGAGTGCGAGTATCCCGAAACTGTTGAACGCGACTGCGGCGACGAACGGATACGTCGGGTCGAGGCCGTACAGCAGTCCACCGCCGACCATCGTCGCCGCGCTGGTCCACTGCTGGACGGCGTCGCCGCGGCCCCGGACGCGCGTGAAGTCGTCGCTGTCGAGGCGTTCGTCGAGCAGGTCGTAGAGCCACGCGTCGAGGCTCCCCGAGCGGAACGTCAGCGCCAGCGCCCACAGCACGTAGAGGACGACGTACCACGCGAACGCCTGGGCGAAGACGAACCCCGCGAGCGAGGCCACCGAGAACACCACCGACAGCAGGAGACTCGCTCGCCGACCGAGTCGGTCGCCGACGTACCCCGTCGGCACTTCGCCGAGGACGGCGACGACGGAGTAGAGCGCCGAGAGGGCACCGACCTCGGTGAACGAGAGTGTCCGCAGCAGGAACAGCGTGAATATCGGGGTGACGAACCCGACAGACAGCGTCGCCCGGTAGACGTAGTAGTTGGCGACGAGGCGGTCGGCCATCGTCTACTCGTCGGAGGCGTCCGAGAAAAGCGCTGGCTGAAGGTGGTTTATGTAACTTATATGTCGGTTGTCGGCGCGTCTACGTTCCCGACCCCTACACGTCCTTCGCCTCGTCGATGTCAGGGCGCTCCTCGGCGAGGTAGACGTTCGCCTCGGGGTGCTGGTCGGCGTCCTCCACTATCTCGTCCCGTTCACGCAACGCCTCCAGGTTCCCCTTCGCCGTCTCGCGGTCGACACCGCCGACGGCGGCCATCGCTTCCAGGAGCGTCGACTCGGGCACGCCGCGCTCGAACGCCCCCGTCTCGGAGAACGTCTCGAGGTACGCTTTGGGGTCGGACACGCCTCCCAGCTGCTCGTGCCACGAGGCCGGGTAGAGGCTGACGCGACCGTCGCCGAGTCGGTACACCGTCTCGTCGTCGACCCACTCCTCGCTGTCGCTCACCCGGTCGTCGAGACTCGTCTGGAAGGACTCGCCGTCGACGGCGGGCGACTCCTCGCCCAGCCGTTCGGTGTAGGCGTCGAACGTCTCGCGTTCGACGCCGGGTCCGTCGGTCGGATGACCGCGCTCGACGAGCGTGAGGAACTCCGTCGCGGTGAGGTACTTGCTCCGGCTTCCCGCCTCGTCGACGACCTCGCGGCGTAGGTCGGCCATACCGCACGGTAGGGGTTCGCGACTGAAAGACGTACGGCAGGCGGCCAGTTACGCAGCCGCCTCCGGGTGGATTCGGTGAGGGTCCCCCCGGTGCAGCCGCTGGCGGGGTGAAGAACGAAAGAGAGACGGAGAGAACGGAGTCCGCGTGTTATCGGGCGGCGGCGGCGACGCGCTCTTTCTCCTCTTTCTGGTTGATGGGGTACGCCTGCACGTCGTAGTCGGCGGCACCGATGAGCGTGCGGGCGAGCGCCTCGGCGGCCGACGTCTTCGTCTTGTACGACCCGCTCTGGGTCCCCTGTGCGATGAACTTCAGGGCCTGGTCGACGCGACGCTGCGGGGCGACGTCGACGGCCTTCGGGACCGAGATACCGCCGTACTTGAGGCGGACGGTCTCCTCGCGCGGCCCGGAGTTCTCGACGGCCTCGACGAGCACCTGCACCGGGTTCTCGTCCGTGCGCTCGTGGACGATCTCGAGCGCGTCGCGGACGATCTGGGTCGTCTTCTGCTTGCTCCCGGTGTTCTCGTCGGTCTGCATCAGGCGGTTGATGAGCCGCTCGACGACGCTGATCTCGCTCTTCTTGAACTGCTTGTTCGCGTGACGGCCCATCGTGTGCGCGATGGGGGTGACGGTGATGTACCGCTCCGTCGAGGGGTCCGAGTAGACGATATCGGAGACCTCCCACTTCGTGAACAGCAGCGCGTCGACCGAGGACTCCTCGTCGTCGGTGCCTGCGGGTGCGTCGGGTTCCGGGGCGTCCTGCTCGCTCATTATCGCACCGGCTTCTCCGCGTTCCCGCGGACGAGTTCGATCATCGAGACGCCGTTGACCTTCTCGACCTTGTAGTTGACACCGGAGAGGTCGCCCATCGCACGACCCTTCGCACCGCCGATACCGGCGATGGTGACCTCGTCGTGCTCGTCGATGAACGAGATGGCACCGTCGCCGGGACAGAACGCGGTGACCTGCTTCCCGTTCTTGATGAGCTGCACTCGGACGCACTTCCGGATGGCCGAGTTGGGCTGTTTCGCCTCGATGCCCACCTTCTCCAGTACGATACCGCGGCCCTGTGGGGCCCCTTCGAGCGGGTCGGACTTCTTGCCCAGCCCGCGAGCGCGACGCGCGTACTTCGAGTCGGACCACCGTCGGTTCTGGCGGTCCTTCTGAAGCTTCCGCGCGGCGTACTTGCCGTTCGCCATAGTGGAGCGAACTACCTACCCGAGCTACTTAAGGCTCCCTTTTCGACACCGCGTGCGACTCGGTCACGCCCCCCGTACGGCGGTTCTCGTCGTCGTCGCCGGCCGCCGGGGTCGGTTCGTCGAGGTCGGTCGTCCGCCGCGTGAGCGAACCGACAGGGCGTTCGACGACCGAGTCGTCTCCGAACGCTCATGTATCTCCACACAGTACCGACGGAACATGGCAGACACAACGTCCAAGCGGCGGTCCTCCGACCGCGAGCGACTGGCACAGGAGGACAGTTCGTCGTCGCTCGGGTCGTCGCTGGCCCTCCGCGCCGCCGGCTTCATCGTCCTGATGTTCGTCATCGGGTTCTTCATCGACTGGCTCGCGTCGAACGGCGTCGTCGACGACAGCGAGATGATGAACGTCATCATCGCCATCTTCCTGAGCCTCGGCCTCATCGGCATCCTCCTGAGCGTGGTCGTCGGGGTGGCCGCCCTCGTGCGCCGTATCCGCCGCTGAGTCACGGCGCGGTCGCTCGCCACACTGCTTCTCGGAAAAATCGTCGCGTCCCGCTCGACCGAACGGTCTCGCAGTCCCCCGTCAGGTCAGTTCGACGTCGTCGACGTCGTAGTGCCGTTCGGCGAGCGTCCGGGCGCGGTCGATGGTCCGGCCCTCCTTCCCGATGGCGACGCCGCGGTCCTCGTCTGCGACCTCGACGTACGCCACGCGGTCGTCGTTCTCGCTGATGGTCACGTGGTACACCGCTGCCGGTGCGAACGCGTTGGCGACGAACGCCTCGGGGGTGTCCGCGTCCTCGACGAGTTCGACGCGACGACCGACCTGCCGTTCGACCCGCTTGACGTGGCGACCGTCCGGGCCGATGGCCTTCCCCATCTCGCCCGGCGGGACGACGAACACGAGGCGGTCGTCCTCGACGACGCAGTCGCGGGCGGACACCTCGGTCTCGTCCTCGAACAGCGTGATGTAGCGCAGCGCGTCGTCCGACAGCGTGACCCGCATCTCAGTCGGCGCTCTCGCGGTCCGACTCCGTCCGCGACCCCATCCGGAGCGTCACGTCGCCGGTTCCCAGTTTGATGGGCTTGCCGACGATGACGTTCTCCGTGACGCCGTCGAGGTCGTCGACCTCGCCGTGGATGGCGGCGTCCAGCAGGTGGTTGACCGTCACCTCGAACGCGGCCCGCGCGAGCACCGAGTCCTTGTTGCCGGAGATGCCGTGGCGACCGATGGACTCGATGGTGCCGGGGTTGGTCATGATGTCCGCGACCAGCATCAGGTGGCGGATGTTGACGTTGCCAAGCCCCTGCTCTTCGAGCGTGTTCATCGTCTCGTTGATGATGGTCTCGCGGGCGGCCTCGACGCCGAGTTGCCGGTAGATCTCGTGGATGTTGTTGCACGTCGTCCGCGAGGCGTCGACGCCCTCGATGTCGAGCACCTTCCCGAAGGCCGACCCCTCGGTGTAGAGGACGAACTCCTCGTCGTCGGTGTCCTCGGCCTCGGTCTCCTCCTTGCGGATGACGACACGTGTGACGTCGCCGAGTCCCTTGAACACGATCTCGCGGAGCTCCTCGACCAGCTGGAGCAGCCCGCGGTACGACGGCTCGTCGGGCCCGAACTCGATGGTCGCGTCGTCGGGGTCGACCGTGTCGACGCCGAGTTTCGACTCGATGGTCTCGGCTATCTCCGCGGTGATCTCGCTCGTCGACTCCGCGGTCGGCCAGCGCTCGTGGAGCGTCTCCTCGTTGAGGTCGATGCGGACGAGCATGTCCGCGACGTTCGTCGAGACGTCGCCCAGCGCGAGGATGCGCGTCGCCTCGATCTGCCAGACGACCTCGTGGGCGGCGTCACGTTCGGTGTACTCCTCGCCCTCCTCGGCCATCCGCTCGGCGACGAACTCGGGGTCGACGTGGACCTTCATCGTCGGGGTGTCCGGCGTCTTCCGCGCGTCCACCAGTTCGATGAGGCGCGGCAGCCCCTGCGTCACGTCGATCTCGGCGACGCCCGCGTAGTGGAACGTGTTCATCGTCATCTGCGTCCCCGGCTCCCCGATGGACTGCGCGGAGACGGTGCCGACGGGGTCGAGCGGGTCGACCCGCGTGTCGAGGTAGCGCTCCTCGACGGCCTCGGCGACCTCGACGGCGGTCTCGGTGTCCGAGATGCCCTTGGCCTCGATGACCTCGTACACCTCGTCTTTCAGTCGTCGCGGGAGGTCGGAGCCCTCCACGACCGTCTCGACGTCGTTGCTCACCGCCATCAGTCGTCACCCGTGACGAAGTTGTCCATCTGTTCGGAGAGGTTGGTCTGCGTGTCGCGGAGGAACTCCTCGCCGTCGTCCCCGAACTCGGATTCGAGGACCGCGTCGGCGATGCCCTCCACGTCGATCTCGTTCTCGGTGTCCGACGACACCTTCACCGGGGAGGTGCCGTCTTCGCCGAACTCGAACTGTACGATGGTGTCGCTGGTGTCGCGCACCGTGCCGTCGTACTGCGTCTCCAGTTCGGAGAGCGCGTTGATGAGCCGACGCTGCAGGTAGCCGGACTTCGAGGTCCGGACCGCCGTGTCGACCAGGCCCTCGCGGCCACCCATCGCGTGGAAGAAGAACTCCCGCGGGCTGAGTCCCGAGCGGTACGACGACTCGACGAACCCGTGGGCGTCGGCCGACAGGTCGTCGCGCGGGTAGTGGCTCAGCGTGCGGTCCTCGTAGCCGCGGTTGATGCGCTCGCCACGCACCGCCTGCTGGCCGACACAGCCAGCCATCTGCGTGAGGTTGAGCATCGAGCCACGCGCCCCCGACCGGGCCATGATGACCGCCGGGTTGTCGCTCTCGAGGAACTCGTCGGCGATGTCACCGGCCGAGTCACGCGCCTTGCCGAGCGTCTGCATGATCTTCATCTCCAGCGTCTCGTCGACGGTCCGGCCCGGCAGCGACTCCAGGTCGCCGTTCTCGTAGGTCTCGATGAGTTCGGCGACGCGTTCGTACGCGTTGTCGATGGCCTCGCCGATCTGCTCTTCGGCCTCCGGCGGGACGGACTCGTCGTCGATACCGACCGAGAACCCGAAGTGCATGATGGCGCGCATCGCGAGCGTCGCCACCTCGTTGATGAACATCCGGGCGCGCGTCGTCGAGTACTGCTTGCAGATGGTGTCGACGACCTCGCCGCCGAACGCACCGACCGCGTCCTCGTCGATGGTCCCCTCGACCAGCACGCCGTCCTCGACGAGGACGGTGTCGCCGGTCGACGAGGTGAACTCCAGTTCCAGTCCCGGCGGGAGCAGTTCGGAGAAGATGGTCCGACCCGTCCAGTACGGCAGGTCGTCGTCGTCTTCCCCGTCGGGGTCGGGCAGTTCGTCGACCCGCGTCGCACGGAGCAGGTCGAGCGCCTGCGTCTCGTTGAACTGCGGGTTCTCGTGGCTCAGCAGGTACGTCCCGCTGATGTGGTCCTGGATGGCACCGATGATGTTCTCGCCCATCTTCGGCGAGAGGATCTGCTCTTGGACGCGCATCAGGACGCGCGCCTCGGCGCGGGCCTCCTCGTTCTGGAGGGCGTGCATGTTCATCTCGTCGCCGTCGAAGTCGGCGTTGTACGGCGGACAGACGACGGTGTTGAGTCGGAACGTCTTGTACGGCATCACCACGACCTCGTGGGCCATGATGGACATCCGGTGGAGCGACGGCTGTCGATTGAAGATGACGATGTCGCCGTCGACGAGGTGGCGGTTGACCTCCCAGCCGGCTTCGACCTTCTCGGCCAGCTCCTCGCAGTTCTTCTCGGTCACCTTCAGGCGGCGACCGTCCGGGCGCTTGACGTAGTTCGCGCCGGGGTGGGCGTCCGGTCCGTTCTGGACGTACCGCCGTGCCTCGGGGACGTTGCGGTCGGTGACGTTCATCGTCTGGGTCATCTCGCTCGCCACGCGGTCGGGGACGCCGACCTCGTTGAGCGACAGCGTCGGGTCCGGCGAGATGACGGTCCGGGCCGAGAAGTTGACGCGCTTCCCGGACAGCGAGCCACGGAACCGGCCCTCCTTCCCCTTCAGACGCTGACTGAGCGTCTTGAGGGGTCGGCCGGAGCGGTGCCGGGCGGGCGGCGTACCCGAGATTTCGTTGTCCATGAACGTCGTCACGTGGTACTGGAGCAGCTCCCACAGGTCCTCGATAATCAACTGGGGAGCACCCGCCTCGCGGTTCTCCATGAACCGCTGGTTGATGCGGATGATGTCGACCAGCTTGTGCGTGAGGTCGTCCTCGGAGCGCTGGCCGTTGTCCAGCGTGATGGACGGTCGGGCCGTCACCGGCGGCACCGGCAGGACGGTCAGGATCATCCACTCGGGGCGGGACTTCTCGGCGCTGATGCCGAGCACGCCGATGTCCTCGTCCGGGATGTTCTCGAACCAGTCGCGGATGTCCGAGGGCATCAGCTTGTTCATGTCCTCCTCGGTGAGGTCGACGTCCAGCGCCTTCTCGAGCGCCTTGCGGTCGTCCGGTCGCGGCCGGAACTCCCCGGAGAGTATCTCGCCGATACGCGAGGAGTCGATGCCCGTCTGGTCGGCCACGTCGGCCGGTGACTGCGGCTCTCGGTCGACGTCGCCCTCCTCCTCGTCGCCCACCGGTCGGCCCTCCATCGCGGCGGCGATGCGCTCGGTGTAGTCCGCCGCCAGCACGTCCTGCACCTCGTAGTACGTGGTGGGCTTCTCGTGGTTGATGTCGTACTGCTTCTCGCCGCAGAACGGACAGCGGTTCTTCTTCCTGGCCTGCCGGATGGCGGCCTTCGTCACGTCGTTGGGGTCGTCGCCCAGCTGCCGGGTGCGTTCGAGGTTGTCGCGGAACTCGTCGCGTTCGTCCTCGGTGAGACAGAGCCGCGAGCACTCGCGACACGTCCCCCGGAGCAGCCGGCGGATGAGCTTCGAGAACCCGACGTGGATGACCGGTGCGGCCAGTTCGATGTGGCCGAAGTGGCCGTTACACGACCCGCTGTGCTTCCCGCAGGTCTTGCACTCCAGTCCGGGGTCGATGACGCCCAGTCGCGGGTCCATCAGCCCCATGTCGATGGGGAACCCGTCGTCGTCGTAGGTGTCGGCCGTGATGACCTTCGTCGCCGACATCTCGCGGTACTCCTCGGGGTTCATCAGCCCGAAGCTGAGAGACCCGATCTCCTTGGGTGAAGCGTTGACACTCATACTGCGTCCTCCAGTTCGATGCGCGGGGCGATACCCAGCGCCTTCATCTCGTCCAGCAGCAGTTTGAACGCGTAGCTCATCTCGACGCGGTGGATGTCCGTCTCCTCCTCGCAGTTCGGACAGTAGATGCGCCGTTGCTCGACGTTCTCGACGGCCGTCATCCCGCAGTTGCCACAGATGTCGATGTACTCGCGGTCGGACTCGTCGAGCAGTCGTTCCTTGAGCGCCATCGCGGCCCCGTGGCCGATGAGCACGTCGCGTTCCATCTCCCCGACGCGCAGGCCACCTTCACGCGCACGCCCCTCGGTGGGCTGGCGGGTCAGCACCTGAACCGGCCCGCGCGACCGCGCGTGAATCTTGTTCGAGACCATGTGGTACAGCTTCTGGTAGAAGATGACGCCGATGAAGATCTCGGCCTCGATTCGCTCGCCGGTGATGCCGGAGTACATGACCTCCTTGCCGGCCGAGTCGAAGCCCTTCTCCTCCAGCGCCTCGCGGAGTTCCTCCTCGTCCTCGCCCTGGAACGCGGTGCCGTCGACGCGTCGGCCTTCGAGCGCGCCGACCTTCCCGCCGAGCATCTCCAGGACGTGCCCCACCGTCATCCGCGACGGCAGCGCGTGCGGGTTGAGGATGAGGTCCGGGACCATGCCCTCCTGCGTGAACGGCATGTCCTCCTGCGGTGCGAGGTGGCCCACGACCCCCTTCTGGCCGTGGCGCGACGCGAACTTGTCCCCGAGTTCGGGGATGCGCTGGTCGCGCACCGAGACCTTCGAGAGCTTCGAGCCGTCCTCGCCCTCCATCAGCGTCACGGTGTCGACGACGCCGTCCTCGCCCGAGCGCATCGTGACGCTCGTCTCGCGGCGTTTCTGGGGCGACAGTCCGCCCATGTCGTCCGGCTCTTCGAGGAATCTCGGGGGAGAGGTCTTCCCGAGCAGCACGTCGTTCTCGTCGACGGTCGTCTCGGGGTTGACGAGGCCGTCGTCGTCGAGGTGGGTGTACGCCTCCTCGCCGCGAGCGCCGCGGACCTCGTCCGAGGGCATCTCGAAGCGGTCCTCCTGACCGCCGGGGTAGCGTCGCTCCTCGCCCTCGTAGGTGCGGAAGAAGTGCGACCGGGCGAGCGCGCGCTCGACGGACGCCTTGTTCATGACGAGCGCGTCCTCGATGTTGAACCCCTCGTAGCTCATCACCGCGACGGTGAAGTTCTGTGCGGCGGGCCGGTCGTCGTACCCGATCTGCTCGGTGGTCTGGGTCTTGACCATCGAGAGCTGCGGGTAGTGCAGCAGGTGCTGGCGCGTGTCCGGCCGGATGCGGTAGTTCGCGCTCGGCAGGCCGAGCGACTGCTTGACCATCCCCGACCCCATCGTGATACGCGGCGACGCGTTGTGTTCGGGGTAGGGAATCATCCCGGCACCGATGCCGAAGATGAGCTGCGGGTCGATCTCGAGGTGGGTGTGGTCCTCGCTGACCTCCTCCTCGTCGACCGCGACGTAGATGTCCTCCTCCTCCTCGGCGTCGATGAACTCGATGGCACCGGTGTCGACGAAGTCCTCGAAGTCGAGCTGTCCGGCTTCGAGCGCTTCGATGTCCTCCTCGTCGACACGCGGTTCGCCGTCCTCGACGACGATGAGCGGCCGTCGGGCGCGCCCCGCGTCGGCGTTGACGATGACCTCGCCGGTGCGTTCGCGCACCGAGACGTTCACCATCTGACTGACGTCGCCGCGGCGGCGCGCCTGTCGGATGTCTCCCGCGAGTTTGTTCGGGTCGGGGTGCGTCCCGACCAGGCTTCCGTTGACGTAGACTTTGGCTTCTCGTCCCTGACTCATGTTAGTCGTCCGCTGGCTGCTGGTCGAACGTCTCGATACCCGGGATGCCCTCGACGCCCATCGCCGACAGCTCCCGTTTCAGACCGCGCTCGTCCGCCACGTCCTGGCTCAGCTCCATCGCCTGCGCGAAGTTCTTCACCAGACCGCAGTTCGGTCCCTCGGGGGTCTCGGAGGGACAGATGCGACCCCACTGGGTCGCGTGCAGGTCGCGCGCCTCGAAGTGTGGCTGCGACCGCGAGAGCGGCGAGCGAAGCCGCCGCAGGTGGGAGAGGACCCCCATGAAGTCCGTCCGGTCGACGAGCTGACTCACGCCCGAGCGCCCGCCGACCCAGTTGCCCGTCGCGATGGGGTGTTCGAGGCGCTCGGTGAGCACGTCCGAACGGACCACCGTCGAGACGGAGAGGTTCCGGTTGCGCATGTTCGCGCGTTCGAGCTGGTACTTCACGTCGCGTGCCAGCTTGTTCAGTGCCGTGCGGAACAGGTCGCGCATCAGGTCGCCGCTGACCTTCAGGCGCTTGTTGGCGTAGTGGTCCTTGTCGTCGGCGTCGCGTCGACCGAGCGCGAGTTCGAAACACGCCTCGGCCATCCGGCAGAGGTAGAACGCCTTGTTGAGTCGGACCTCCTCCTCGTCGATGCCGTCCTCGTGCAGGTGAGGCAGGAGGTAGCGGTCGATGACGTAGTTCGCGCGTTTCAGCTGGTAGTTCTTCCCCTGACCCGAGGCGACGCGTTTCCCGAGCGTCTCGATGGCCTCCGGGGTCGACTGGACCTCGGCCGCTTCGAGGTTCTCCAGCATGAACTTGACAATCTCCGGGTCGTCGCTGACGCGGTGGACGATCTCCTCGTCGGACTCGACGCCGAGCGCCCGGACGAGCGTGACGAAGTTGATGCTCCCCGAGACGGAGGGGAACGACACTTCGAGCAGGCCCTCGCGGTTGCGCTCACAGAGCACGAGCGCGCGGTAGCCGCGGCGCTGGCTGAACGTCTTGGCGACCTGGATGTCGTCGCCGTACTTCGTGTCGTGTTCGGCCAGGATCTTGTTCGGTGCCAGGTCCTCCGAGGTCATCAGCACGCGCTCGGAGCCGTTGACGATGAAGTACCCGCCGGGGTCGGCGGGGTCCTCGCCGATCTCGACGAGTTCCTCGTCGGAGAAGCCGTGGATGTTGCACTTCGACGACCCGACCATGATGGGCATCCGGCCGACCTTCGTCTCGGCCGTGTCGACGACGTGCTCCTCCTCCTCCTTCCCACCGCGGATGATGGTCATCTCCATGAACACCGGCGCGGCGTACGTGATGTTCCGGAGGCGTGCCTCCTGTGGGTAGAGCAGTTCCTCGCTCCCGTCGGCCTCGCGGACGCGCGGGGTGGTGATTCGAACGTCACCGAGTTCGACGTAGACGGGCTCCTGGCCCTCCTTGTCGCCGATGTCGGTGTCGATGGTCTCCTTCTCGTCGACGACCTCCTGCATGCCGCGTTCGAGGAACGCGTTGAACGACCGGAAGTGGTGTTCTGCGAGGCGGTCGCGCGAGAAGTACTCTCGCGAGATCGTGCGTCGGTCTGACCTGTTCATTCTATAACCAGTCGGTAGATGACTGCTCGGTCTGCTGTTCGTGACTCTCGGTCGATGCGGACGACGTCCCCGACCTCCACGTCCAGCTCGCGGAGCGGCGGGTCGCGTCGCTTGATCTTCGGCAGGTCTGTACGGTCGATGTTGTACTCGTCCAGGACCCCTTCGAGTTCCTCCTCGTCGACGATGGAGTGCTCTGGGACGAGATTGTGTTGGCTTGCGTCTACCATGTGTTCCTGACGGTGGAGAAAGCTATCACGAGATACTACAGCGGGTTATTCACTGGGAGGACAAAACGCTTACTATCGGCGGGCAGCGGCGCTACTCCCGCCCCGTCAGGGGGTCGACTCTCCCTACGCCGTAGGGGACCGTCAATCTGTCCCTCTGTCGGACGATACCACGGGTGGTGGAGCGAACGTTTGAAAAGGCTTAAATGTATCTCCGGGGTACGGATGAGTGCAGGGAGCCCGGGTGGTGTAGTGGCCCATCATACGACCCTGTCACGGTCGTGACGCGGGTTCAAATCCCGCCTCGGGCGCTTTCTGTTGCGAACTACTCGCCGAACACCGCGTAGCGTGTGCTCGGCTCTCGTGAGCAACGAAACGACCACAGAAGGGATTCGAACTGGGGAGCGAGTGAAACGAGCGACTGGAGTTCAAATCCCGCCTCGGGCGCTTCTTCGATCTCCAATCGCGCAGAGACGAGCCTCTGCGCGATTGGACGGAAATCAGTGTGCGGCGACGAAGGAATCCGAACCAGCGAGCACGCAGCCCGAGCGAAGCGAGGGACCGTGCGAGCGAGGTTCGAACCCCGCCTCGCTCCTCGGAACGTACAGTCGCCCGCGAGGCGTCACGAACGATCGTGGTGACCGAATCGCCTCGCCGACCCGGCTCTCCCGGTACGGAAAAATCGCCGACTGGGCGGGGTCGTCTGACGCGTGGCTGACTGGTGCCGACCCCGATAACACCGGCGAGCCGGACCGTATCGTAGATAGGAATGCATTACCACCTTCGATACGAACTGGCCAATCAGATGACGCCTCCCCTGTTGAGTGCTGGCCGGATTCTCCGTCACTCCGGCCTCGACGCAGTTCGAGAGGTTGCGTCGCGAACGTGTCTCTCCATGCGCCCGTCGGACGACGGCGACCCCGTGCTCGATGCCGACTGGGACCTCCTGATCGTACTCGACGCCTGCCGTGCGGACCTGTTCGAGACGGTCGTCGGCGAGGGCGACTACGAGGGACTCGACGTCGGCGAGGTCCGGCGGTCGCCGGGTAGTTCCTCCGATGAGTGGCTCGCGTCGGTGTTCGGCGAGGCCGACGACGAGGCGCTCGACTCCCTCGCGTACGTGACCGGGAACCCCTACACCGCCGACCTGCTCGACGAGAGCCGCTTCGGTCACCTGGAGGAGGTCTGGTACGACGGCTGGGACGACGACCTCGGGACGGTCCCACCCCGCGCCGTCACCGACCGGGCGATTCGCGTCGGGCGACGCCGGTCGCCCGAGCGAATGATCGTCCACTACATGCAACCGCACTTCCCCTCGCTCACCGTCCCCGACGACGAGGGCGTGACGCTAGCGGAGTTCGGCGACCGGCCGATGTCCATCTGGAACGACATCCGAATCGGCCGACGCGACGTCGGGTCGGTCCGCGAGAGCTACCGGACGAACCTCGAACTCGTCCTCGAGGAGGTGCAGGCGCTGCGCTCGAACGTCGACGCCGACCGGGCGGTCATCACCGCCGACCACGGCAACGCGTTCGGCGAGCGGTACCTGTACGGCCACCCCGCAGGCGTCGACCTCCCGTGTCTCCGGGAGGTGCCGTGGTGCGAGACGACGGCGACGGACCGCGGGACGCGCCTGATGGACGCCGAGGCGGGCGCGGCGTCCGCGACGGCGACGAGAGCGGAGTCTGCGATAACCGACGGCGGTCCAGAGGAGTCGGAGGGACCGACGGCCAGCGAGGAGGAACTGGTCAACGACCGACTGCGGAGTCTCGGCTACCGGCCGTGACTGGGGAAGCGGACCCACCCGCGGACGGTGGGCCGAACCTGCTTCTCGTCTGCGTCGACTGCCTCCGCGAGGACTTCCTCCGGACGGACCGTACCGAGACCCCCTTCCTGGACGACCTGCGGGCCCGCGGGCGGTCGTGTCCGAACCTCTACGCCACGGCGACGACGACGACGCCCTGCATCGCCAGCCTGCTGACGGGCACGTACGGCGAGCGCAACGGCGTCCAGTCGCTCCAGCGCGGGTCGCTGTCGCCCGACGTCCGCTCGCTCGCCGAGGTGCTCGGCGACCGGGGCTACCACACCGAGGCGCTCGTCACGGGGCCGCTCCTCCCGGAGACCGGTCTCGACCGCGGGTTCGACGAGTACGACTGCCGTGAGCGCTCGGCGTCGCTGTTCGGTGACTGGCGCGAGCGAGCACTCGGCCGCCTCCGCACGCTCCCCGACCCCTTCTTCGCGTTCGTTCACCTCTGGGAACTCCACGAGGACGTCCACGTCCCGCCCGCGTTCGACGAGCCGCGGTACGGCGAGACGCCGTACGGGCGGGCGCTCTCGGCGCTCGACGGACACCTGCGCCGACTGGTCGACGCCGTCCCGGAGGACACCGTCGTCGCCGTCGTCGGCGACCACGGCGAGAGCGTCACCCACCGCCACAACCCGCTCCGCCTGCTCGCGAAGTCGGTCCGCGACGCGGTGCGCTACTACGGCGGCGTCGACACCCGGGACGTCGTCGGCCGACTCAACAGGGCGCTCGACGACCGCGGACCGGATATCGCGGACCACTTCATCGAGAACGGCCACGGCGAGAACGTCTACGACTTCACGACGAACGTCCCGTTCGTGCTCGCTGGCCCCGGAATCAGCCCAGCCACGGTCGACGCACAGGTTCGTCAAGTCGACGTCTTCCCGACGCTGCTGGACGCGCTGGGTGTCGAGGCGGACGTCGAAGTCGACGGCGACGCCATCAGGCCGGAAGCGGGCGTCGACGACCGCCCGGCGTACATGCGCGCCTGCGGCACCTCGTTACACCGGCAGAAGAACCACGCACGGGCGATTCGGGCGGAGGGGCTGTGCTACGTCGAGTACCCGGACCGCGACTGGTCGCCCGAACTGTACGACCTGGCGGCCGACCCCCGGCAACTCGCGCCCGTGGCGGACCCGGACCGCGCCGCGCGACTCCGGCGACTCCTCCCGACCACCGACGGGGCGCTCGACGAGGCCGAACGCCTCGACGTCGACGACCGACTGCGGGACCTCGGCTACCTGTAGTGTCGACTCTGGACGCTCTCGGCTGCTCGTTCCACGTTCACGCGGACGCTCACGGCCGGACGCCGAGCGCGCCGGTCGCGAGGGCACCGATACCGTTCGTCAGCAGGTAGCCGCCGACGCTGTGGATGGTGACGGCGGCCGCCACGGTCGCCGGGGCGACGTCCGTCACGATGGTGATGAGCGTGACGTTGATGGCCTCGATGCCGCCGAGACCGCCCGGCGTGGGGAAGACGCTCCCCAACGTTCCCATCGGGACGACGAAGAAGGCGACGTACGCCGGTATCGGTGCGTCGAGCGCGACGAACGTCACCCAGAGGCCGACGGACTGGAGCAGCCAGCCGAGCGCCGAGAACGCCAGCGCGGCCGCCAGCCGCGGTCGGTCGCTGGCGACGCGCTCGACCGCCTCGACGAACGCCTCGACCCGTTCTCTGAGCGCCCCCGGACGGGGCGGCGAGAGTCGCGGCACCAGGGTGGCGACGCCACGCCACAGGCGGGCGAGCGCCGCCCCGACGTACCGCTCGACCGTTCGCCGCTGCCGCCAGACGAGGACGGCGACGACGGGGACGACGAGGGCCAGTGCCACGACGGCGACCGGCAGATAGCCGAGCCGGTCGCCGACGGCGACGACCCCGACGTAGTAGGTCGCACCGAGGGCGGCGAACGACAGCGACGGGACGACGTTGATAGCGTCGAGGCTGGCGACCGAGGCGAGACCCACCTCGTAGTCCGTGTCCGCCGTCCGGGAGAGCAGCCACGCCGTGACGGGTTCGCCGCCCGCCTGTCCGAACGGCGTGACGTGGTTGGCGAACGCGCCAGCCGCGTTGACCAGCAGTGCCTGGTACCACTGCACGGTGACGCCCTGTGCCTGCAGGACGTTCCAGAGCGCGACGCCCCACGAGGCGTTCCAGCAGACGATGGTCAGGGCGACGACGGCGAGCAGTCCGGCGTCCGCGCGACTCAGCGCCCGGACGACGGCCTCAGCGTCGACCAGCCAGAACATGACCGCGAACACGGCCCCCGCGAGGAGGAACCCGGCAGCGGTCGCCACGAAGCCCTCTCTATTCACGCACGAGATAGCCCGTGCCGACCGAATCAATCCATCGACTCGCCCCGGCGGGCCGGTTCGTCACCGACCCGTCGGCGGGCGCCCGGTCACGCGTCGAGGTCGATGGCGACCCGTCGGCCCTCGTCGCGGGCCGACTCGTAGGCGGCTTCGAGGACCGCGGTGACGTAGAAGCCGTGCCGGACGGTGACCGGCGGCGACTCGCCGCCGACGATGGCGTCGACGAACGCCTCCATCTTCCCGCGCGTCTCGGCCTCCGTGACGAGCGGCTGGCTGGTCGTGTTCTCGGGGTCGACCACGCGCAGCGAGCGCTCGGTCCAGCCGCGGCCGTCGACGTAGGTCGCGCCCTCCTCGGTCCAGACGTGGACGTGCTCGCGGACGGTGGCCGAGTCGCCCGAGACGGTGACGTTCGCGACCGCGCCGGAGTCGAACCGGATACTGAGGAGCGCCTGGACGTCCACGCGCTGCTCGGCGTCGTCGAACACCATCTCGGCGCTGACCGACGTCGGCCTCGCGTCCGCCAGCCAGAGGACGACGTCGACCAGGTGGCTCCCGGTGTCGTACAGCTGGCCGCCGCCGCTGAGGTCGGGGTTCGCCCGCCAGGTCGTCCGGAAGTTCTCGATCCAGTCCTGCGTTATCTCGGCCGTGATGAGGCTCGGCGCCGCGTCGCGGGTTCGCTCCCGCGCGGCGAGGTAGGGCTGTTCGTGGTGGCGCTGGAAGCCGACCATCGTCACCTCGGAGCGGGCCTCCGCCCGTCGGACGAGGTCGCGCGCGTCGTCGACGTCGGTGGTGAACGGCTTCTCGCAGTAGACGTGGAGCCCCCGGTCCATCGCGGCACTGACGTGGTCGTAGTGGAGCGCGTGCGGTGTGGTGACGATGACGGCATCGAGGTCGGTCGTCTCGAGCAGTTCGCCGGGGTCCTCGAACCGCATCTCGGCGGGGACGCCGAGTTCCGCACCGGCGCGGGTTCGACTCTCCTCGCTCACGTCAGCGAGCGCGACGAGGGACGCCCGGTCGTCGCCGAGCACCTGACTGGCGACGTGGACGCCCCAGCCGCCAGCACCGATGGACGCGATTCGAAGTGGCTGTCCAGAAGTCACGACTGGAGCAGTCTCCGCGCTGCGGTAAAGTTCCCCAGTCTCCGCCTCGGCCGAGAGTCAGAACAGCCCCCCGACCGCACTCCCGGCGACGACGGCCACCAGCGCCCCGCTGAGCATCGCGAGGACGACAGCGACGGCGCTCGACCGCCCCTCTGCCGCGAGTTCGACCGTCTCGACGGCCGTGGTCGAGAACGTCGTGAACGCGCCGCAGAACCCCGTTCCCCCGACGAGCACGACCGTCCCGTCGACCGGTGCCGCGACGAGGACGCCGAGCAGGAAGCTCCCGACTAGGTTGACGGCGAACGTGTCGAGCAGTCCGCGTTCGATTCGCTCGGAGACGAGGTGGCGAGCGACCGCACCGGCGACGCCACCGACTCCGACGGCGACGGCGGGCGGAATCAGCGGCCGGCACCTCCGGTCGCCGTGCGTTCGTACCGGGCGAGGGACCGACCGAGGACCACTGCGAGGAGACCGACGCCGTACGTCCCGACGACGTACAGCGCTGCGGCCGTGCCGCCGAGGCCGACCGTCTCGACGGCGAACGTGCTGTAGGTGCTGAACGACGAGCAGAACCCGGTGCCGGCGGCGAGCGACACGGCAGGAGCGCGCTCTCGGGCGGTGAGCGCCCCGAGCGCGAACGCTCCGAGCGCGTTCGCGGCGAGGGTACCCCACGGGAGCGTCCCGGGCAGCCAGGCCGTCGAGTCGGGGAGCCACACCGCGAGGAGGTAGCGACAGACCGCACCCACGAACGCGCCCGCAGCGACCAGCGCGAGCGCCCGACCCCGTTGCATCGGCGACGAGTAGTGGACGAGCCGGTACTACCCTTTCGACTGGTCGGCACCCAGTCGTGTCGGGGCCGTCCCCCCTCCGCATCGGGATCGTCGCCCCTCCACATCGGACCCGTCACTCCTCTCCACCGGAATCGTCACCCCTCCCGTCGGCGTTCTCGTTCTCTCCCTCTCTCCCGGCATCGCCGTCGTCGGTTTCGACCCGCGGACTCGACCCGCCGTGTGGCGTCAGCCGTTCGCGCACTCGTATCGCGTGGACGCCCTCCGTGGCGTCGTCGACCACCAGCGCGTCGCCCGGACGCTCCGGCATCCGGCGCTCGAACCCCTCGTCGACGTACGTCGGCCGGGTGTCGCGGAACGCCGCGAGGTCCGCGCGACCGGTCAGTCGGTGCATCACCACGAGGTCCGACTGCGAGACGGCGACGCCGGGGAGCGCGCTCGGTCGCTGGGTAGCACAGACGAGACTGACGCCGGGCGCACGCCCCCGCGTGAGTACCCGCCGGAGCGCGCTCGCGGCGACGCCCTCGAAGAAGACGTGCGCCTCGTCGACGAGGAGCCACGGCAGCCGCTCGACCGACCCGTCGAGTCGGCCCCGGTAGCAGTCGCTGGCGACGGCGAGACAGACCGCGTTCATCGGGGCGTCGTCCAGTCCGGAGCAGTCGACGACGGTCGCCTCGCCGCCCGAGAGGTCCGCGGGGTCGCCGTCGAACACCCCCCACGAGTCGGCGAGGTCGAGGTGGTTCTCGGCGGCCAGTCGGACCTCTCGCGCCACGTCGCTCGCGTCGACGAACGCGCGCATCGCGTCGAGCGTCGTCGCCTCGCTCGCGGCGCGCCAGACGAGCGCGCCGACCGCGCCCGTGGCGTCCAGACCGAGGAGCGCGCACCACGCCTTCGGTTCGAGTGCGTCGGCGCGTACCCGAGGCTCGACGACCCTCGCCGGGACGTCGTCGGGGGCCTCGGCGAGCGTTCGGAACGCACCCATCGGGTCGACGACGATCGGGGCGACGCCGTCGGTTCGGGCCAGTTCCTCGGCGAGGACGCCGAGCGTGTACGACTTCCCGGACCCGCGCTTGCCGACGACGAGCGCCGCGTGCGGGCCGCCGACGTCGAGACCGACCTCCTCGCCGGGGCTCCCGTCGCGGGCGCGGTAGGCGCCGAGGTGGGCGACCGGACCGAGTTCGGCCGTGCTGCCGAGGACGTGCATGGCGGGGCTGGTCGCGCCGTCGCGTTTCAACTCTCGTCCGAGCGTTTAAGTAGGCGCACGGGACCACGCCGGGCCATGTTCGACAGGTTCGACAGCCTCGCCCGGTTCGATCCACGCGACGACCTCCGGCGACTCCGCGGGGACGAACGGGCTATCGAGGGACTACCCATCAGACTCGTCATCGCGCTGGTCGTCGGCGTCGCCAGCCTCGGCGTGATGATGCAGATGCTCTCGGGCGTCTCGGGACTCGCGGTCACCGAACTCGACACGCAGCCGACCCCCGAGGTGGTGACCCCCGGCGACCAGCAGGTCGAGGTCCGGGTGGTCACGCCGGAGGGTCGTCCCGTCGCCGGCGCGACGGTGGTCGCCAAAGCCGACACGGCCCGACTCGACGGCGTCGTCACCGCGGAGACCGACACGGACGGGACGGCGACGCTCGACCTCGCTCCGACGCTCGGACCGAATCAGGCGGACGGCACCGTCACGTTCGACGTGAAACCGCCCGCAGGGGGCGAGTTCGTCGACCGACGGGCGAACACGAGGCTGCTGGTGGTCGCCGAGAACTGACCGAGAATCGTCGACGTCGACCCCGACGCCCGCCGTCGGAGTAACGAGCGGGAGCCTCTGTCGTGTGAGCCTACCGCGTTCCCTGGAGTCGCTCGTCCCAGTCGAGCCACTCGTGCTCCCAGCCGTTGCGACGGGACGACCCGCGTTCGGCGTGTTCGCGGTCCTCGCGGACGGTCCGGTTGCGCTCGACGGTGTCGGCCTGTTCGCCCTCGACGAGCATCGGCTTGAACAGCACCGGGCCGTGACGCTCCTCGACGCTGCCCGTCGGACCGACGGAGACGAGCGACTGACTGCCCGCACCGAGAGGCATCACGAGCCGGCCGTCGTCGGCCAGCTGGGTCACCAGGGCCCGTGGCGGCTCGATGGCCGCCGCTTCGAGGAGGATGCGGTCGTAGGGTGCATACTCCGGGAGGCCGTCCATCCCGTTCCGGCGGTCGACGAGCACCTCACCGTAGCCCGCCGACGAGAGGTTGCGCCGGGCCTCGTAGACGAGCCGTCGCGTGATGTCGATGGCGTGGACGTTCGCCGCGCCGACGATCTCCGCGGCGACGCCCGTGGTGTAGCCGATGCCCGCGCCGACGACGAGGACGTTGTCGTCCTCCCGGAGCGCGAGCGCTTCGAGGAGGCGGGCGGCGGTGCTCGGCGCGAGGACGGTCGTCCCGTGTCGCTCGAACGCGCGGTCGGCGTACGCGGAACGGTCGTCGCCGAGGAACTCGTGTCGGGGGACGTCGCGCATCGCGAGGCCGACCTCGTCGCTCCGTACGACGCCCTTCGCCTCGTACTGGAGGCTGTCGACCATGTCCTCCCGAAGGACGGCCGGGTCCATGGCCGAACTCCGAGTTCGAGCGGTAAATATCGCGCGGCTATCGACCGACGACGGCCCGGTCGGACAGCCCCGGTATCTCCACGACGGCGGCCGCGTCGAACCCGGCGGCCCGGACCCGCGAGACGAACTCCTCGCGGCCGTGGACGCTCGCCGTCCCCTCGCAGGCGTAGGCGTCGAGCGCCGCCAGCGTCGAGCGACCACCGTCACCCTCGACACCCGCGACCGGCTCGACGAAGACGCAGGCGGGGGCTGCGTCGTGGGCCTTGCGGAGCACCGTGTCGACCCCCTCAGGTTCGAGTCGGTGCAGCACCCCGACGCCCGCGACGAGGTCCGACGCGGGGAACGGGTCGTCGGGGTTCGCCGGGTCGCCAGCCAGGAGGGTGACCGACTCGTGTTCGAGGCCGGCACGCGAGGCGTCGACGCGGTCGCTGGTGTCGACGAGCGTTACCGCCCGCCCTCGGGCGGCGAACTCCACCGCGTGCGGACCGGGCGCGTCGCCGACGACGGTGACGCGCTCTGCGTCGGGCGCTTCACGTAGCGCGGCGGTCACGGCCGCTCGGACCTGTGTCTCGGGGCGGGCCGCCCGCGCACCGAGTTCGTTGGAGGTCCAGTCCGGCGAGCGTGGCGGGTCCTCACCGCGCGCCGTCTCGGGGAAGGCGAGCCACGCGTCGAGTCGGTCGAGGTCGTGGGAGAGCCGACCGATAGAGCGGACGTCGGTCTTCGTCAGGAACCCCAGCATCCGGTTGGTCGGCTGGTACTCCCCGCCGACCAGTTCGAGGAAGCCGCGGTCGGCCAGCGCCTCGACCAGCAGGTCGGCGGCGTGCGGGTCGATACCCGTCTCCGCGGCGACGCCTTCGGCGGTCCCGGTGGTCGTCGCCAGTGCGTCGAGGACACCGATTCGACGCGCGGTGTGACAGAGCAGCAGTTCGCGGTAGTCGTCGTCCCCGGCGTCCTGCGTGGGCATGTCGTCGAGTTCCCGGCCCACCGCCAAAACAGTGACCGCACAGCGTCCTCCCGAACGGTCTCCGTCGCCTCAGCCCTGCATCGGGACGAACCGCACGCGTCCCTCGGCTCGCCGCGAGACGTCTTCGTCGGTGTCCTTCTCGACGACGACGAGTCGCTGGCTGTCGTCGCCGACCGGAGCGACGAGCGTTCCGCCGGGTGCTAGCTGGTCGACCAGCGAATCGGGGAGGTCGGCGGGAGCGCACGTCGCGTACACCGCGTCGTAGGGGGCGTGCTCGGCCCAGCCCTCTCGTCCGTCGCCGGTGCGGACGTGGACGTCGTAGCCGAGTCGCGAGAGCGTGTCGCGGGCGCGGTTGGCCAGGTCGCCGTGGTACTCGACGCTGTAGACGTGCTCGCCGCCGACGAGTTCGGCGGTGACGGCGGCGTGGTAGCCACAGCCGGTGCCGACCTCGAGGACGCGGTCGCCCGGCGAGAGCGCGAGGTGGTCGGCCATGATGGCGACCATGTGCGGCGCGCTCACCGTCTGGCCCTGTCCGATGGGGAGCGGTCGGTCCTCGTAGGCGGCGTCACGCTGGTCGGCTGGCAGGAACTCGTGACGCGGGACGCGGCCCAGCGCTTCGAGGACCGACTCGCGCTGGACCCGGCCGCTCTCGCGCAGGGCGTCGAGCAGGCGGTTCCGCGCGTCGCGGAACCGCTCGTCGGTCCCGTCGCCACCGGTCGCGTCGTCGCCGGTCGCGTCGTCCGTGTCGTCGCTCACGGTCGTCGGGTCACCACGCCGACCAGGCGTCGCTGGTCTCGTCGTCGCCGTAGACGCGCTTGATGTCCTTCGCGATGGCGTCGTCGCCGTCGTAGCGCAACTGGGTCATGTCGGTGCCGGGGCCGACCGCGTCCTCGCGGATGCGGATGGACTTGACGGTGAACTCCTCGTCGCCGAGCTCGACCGTCTCGCCGACGACGAACTCGTGGTCGCCGGGGAGCAGGAAGTCGACGCTCCGCGTCCCGTCGTGGCTGCCGTCCTTCGGGTTCAGCGTGACGGGGACGGTGACGTTGTCGACGGCGCGGGTCCAGAACGTCTCGACGTCGGCGACTGGCGCGGACTCGGCGCGCTGCTCGCCGCCGACCTCGAGGCTCGTGATGCGGACGGTCATCAGCGCCTCCTCGGCGTCGACGATGAACTCCTCGCCGACCGCGACCAGTTCGTCGGGCGGCGCGTTCACGCGGGTCTTGAACGACTCGCCGTCCTGCGAGACGATGACCGGGCGTTCGACTTCCTCCTCTTCCTCGATGGACGTCTTGTGCGTGTGGTCGCACTCCGTACAGCGGACGGTCAGCGTGTCCCCCGGCGCGAGCACCTCGTGGACGGTCTCGAGGTCCGGCGAACAGGCCGGGCAGGGGACCGCGACCTGCTGTGCTGGTTCGCTCATACTCGCGTGTTCCCGGTCGGGACGTAAAAGGACGCGGTCACGCGACGATTCGCGGGAGACGCTGACAGTCGATAGACGACGAACTCAGTTCGGCGACGGCAGGCTGACCTCTTCCCCATCTGCATACACGGTCGGTTCCCGGATGATGCCGTCGAGGTGGAGCGGTGCGTCGGTGTCGCCGCCGATTCCGGCGTCGTCGCCGATGGCGATGTGGACCGTGCCCGCGGCCTTCTCGTCGAGCAGAACGGACCCGACGAGGTCCGTGACGGCGACGTTCGTCCCGATGCCGAGTTCGGCGAGGTTGTACGCGTCCTGTCCGACCTCCTCGGCACCCGTCTCGACCTGCTCGCGCACCTCGTCGTCGGAGATGTCCGTCACGTATCCGTCCTCGACCTCGAACCGGAGCTCCTGCCCGTCGAGCAGGCCGTAGGGCATCATCGTCCCGTCGACGACGTACGTGCCGTCGGCGGTCTCGGGGCTGACGAACGTCTCTCCCGCCGGGAGGTTCGAGAACCCGCCTGCCTCGTGGACGATGCCGGTGTCCTGCAACCACTCGCGTTCGCCGGGGCGGAACGTGATGTCGGTCCCGTTCGGGGCGGTGACGCGGACCTCGTCGGCTCCGGCGACCTGCTCGTACGTCTCGCGGGTGTGACGCTCGATGGCGTCGTAGTCGGTGTCCAGGCCGGTCGTAAACACCTCCTCGGTGATGCCGGGGAGCGTCGCGCCGCGTGCGCCGGCCGCGGTCGCCTGCGAGCGCGCACGAGTGTGACTCAGGCTCTTCGTCGTCGGCGCGAGGAACACGTCGGCCTCGCGCATCGCGGCGGCGACGGGCGCAGGCGGCTCCTCGCCGTGCTGGTCGCCCGGCGGGTAGCGGACGATGCTCACGTCGTCGGTGACCGCGCGGGCGGCGTCGTACAGCGCCTCGCCGATTGGTTCGCGCTTCTCGTCGGTGACGACGAGACACGACTCGTCCGTGTCGAGGGCGAGACACTGCTCGATGGCGGTCAGGGCTGGTGCCGAGAGGTCCGTCATGGTTCGGCGTTGCCGACCCCCAGAGTTAGCCCTTGCCACATCGCTCCGTTCGGTACCGTCGTGTGACGGGGGACGTCCGGTTCGGGCGCACCGCCCCGCGTCGAATCGGGTGCCGAGGCTGGCCGTCGCCCGTCCCCGTGCGCCTACGAATTCACTCGAAGACGAGTCAATACCGACCGTTTGTGGACGGTAGCCACGGAATAATTATGCCCCGCGACGGGGGAGGTGCGGACATGATACGCGTGGGCATCAACGGCTACGGTACCATCGGGAAGCGCGTCGCGGACGCCGTCGCCGCCCAGGACGACATGGAACTGGTCGGCGTCGCCAAGACGCGCCCGAACTTCGAGGCCGAGACCGCGGTGTCGAAGGGCTACCCGCTGTACGCGGCCGTCGAGGACCGTCGGCACCTGTTCGACGAGGCGGATATCGACGTCGCCGGCGGCGTCGAGGACCTGGTCGAGGCGAGTGACGTCGTCGTCGACGCCTGCCCGTCGGGCATCGGCGCGGAGAACAAGCCCATCTACGAGGAGTACGACACGCCCGCCCTCTACCAGGGCGGCGAGGACGCGGACCTCGTGGACACCTCGTTCAACGCGCGGAGCAACTACGCGCAGGCGGAGGGCGCGGACCACGTCCGCGTCGTCTCTTGTAACACGACCGGCCTCTCGCGCCTGCTCGCGCCGCTGCAGGAGGAGTACGGCGTACAGAAGGCGCGCGTGACGCTCGTCCGTCGCGGCGGCGACCCCGGCCAGACCGGTCGCGGTCCCATCAACGACATCCTGCCGAACCCGGTGACGCTCCCGAGCCACCACGGCCCTGACGTGAACACCATCTTCCCGGACCTGAACATCGACACGCTCGGGATGAAGGTGCCGGCGACGCTGATGCACACTCACTCCGTCAACGTCCAGCTAGAGGAGGTTCCGACGGCCGACGAGGTCCGCGACCTGCTCGGCGCGGAATCGCGGCTGTTCCTCGTCCCCGAGAAGTACGCCATCGACGGCGCGGGGAAACTGAAGGAGTTCGCGATGGACCACGGCCGACCGCGCGCGGACATCTGGGAGAACTGCATCTGGGACGAGTCCATCACCGTCGAGGACGACGACCTCTACCTGTTCCAGGCCATTCACCAGGAGTCCGACGTCGTCCCCGAGAACGTCGACGCGATTCGCGCCGTCCTCGGAGAGGCCGACCGCGAGGAGTCGATGGCCCGCACCGACGAGGCGATGGGCCTCGGGTTCTGAGCCGCGCAACGCCGAGATTCAGCGCGCTCGAACCGTCTCGAAACCGATTCACTGCTCGCGAGTGGACTGTCCATCGCTACGGGCGTACACAGAAAGTTCATGTGTCGGAGAGTCTTGCTAGTCACCATGGGACCTCGTGACAGGGACGACCGCGACCCCTTCGACGATATCTTTCGCGAACTAAGTCGGATGATGGACGACATGATCGGCGCGGACATGGGCGTCGACGTGCACAGCGCCGCCGACGCCGGGTTCGGCGACGACGTCCACATCACCACCGAGGAGGACGACGAACACGTCTACGTCGTCGCCGACCTCCCCGGCGTCGAGAAGGACGGCATCGACATCAAGTGCGACGGGCGGACGCTCACCATCGCGGCCGCGACCGACCGCCGCCAGTACGAGGAGCGCCTTCGACTGCCGACCCGCGTCGACGAGCACTCCGCGACGGCGACGTTCAACAACGGCATCCTCGAAGTCACCTTCCTCCGCGCGGACTCCTCCGCGGACATCAACCTCGACTGAGGCGGTTCGCCGTCGAGCGCCCGACGCTGCTCACCGGATTCTCCCGTCTCCCGGATTCTCTCGTCTTCGGAACGTTCTTTCGTTCAGCGCCGTCGCCGGAGTCGACGCGACGGCTATCTCCACCGACCGCCTTTCTCTCGCCGATGAACCGTACTGTTCTCACACTGGTGCTCTGTGTACTGACCGTCCTCGCTGGCTGCGGTGCGGGGCCGTCGAACGACGGGTCGAGTGGTGCCGCGACCACCGACGGGAGCGGCGCGGGTGCCGGGACGGAGGTGGCCGACACGACCGGAACCGACGGCGGGTCGGCCACGGCGACGACCGGTGGGGAGACGACCCAGTCCGGAACGGGCGGACAGAGCGGCGAGTCGCTCGACGGGGCGACGTACACGCGGTTCGTCACCGCCCTGGAGTCCGCTGGGAGTTTCACCGCGACCGAGCGGATGACGCTACGGACGGACGACACGGGCGCGTCGTTCGCCGAGGCGACCTTCGAGACGGTGTCGCGGGTCGACGTCGCGGGTGACCGAGGGTTCGCCGAGACGACGAGCGAGGTGGCCGGCGCGTCCGACGAGTTCGGAAGCGTCTCCTCGGCGTCCGAGCGCTACACCGACGGGGCGACGACCTACCAGCGCGAGGTGGTCTCCATGGGTGACTTCTCGCAGACGCAGTACGACGTGTCCGTCACCGGTGCGGGCACCATCCAGCCCGTGAGCCTCGAATCGCTCGTCGGGAGTCCCGACGACGGAGCCAACGAGTCGAGCGAGGAGTTCGGGCAGGTCCAGTTCACCCGCGTCGGGACCGAGACGTACGACGGCGTCCAGGTGACCCGCTACGAGGCCAGCGGTCCGGCGGTGACCGACATCGTCAACGCGGGTCTCGACGACGGGTCCGACGCGTCGTTCTCCAGTGCCGCCGCCGCGGTCCTCGTCGACGGCGAGGGCGTCATCCGCTCCCAGTCGTTCAGCTTCACGTTCGAGCAGGACGGGGTGACCTACGACGCGGAACTGGAGCGCGTCGTCGGTGACCTCGGCTCGACCACCGTGGCGGAGCCGGACTGGCTCGCCGAGGCGACGGCACGGAGCGGGCAGTAGCGTCGCCGACGCGTCGGGTGCTCGGTGGGCGCTCGACGTGCGCCCGATGTGCCGGTAATACGTGGCACCGCCTGAACGCTTTTCTCCGGGGGAGCGCTCCCCACGAGATATGACCAGACGTGCGAGGGCCGACCGATGAGCGACGACTCGGGGAGCGCGCCCGAGGGGCCCGTGAGCGACTCGCCGCGGGCGTACACCGTCCGCCTCGAACTGGTGGACGAACCGGGCGAACTGCTGAACGCGCTGCGCCCCATCGCCGAGAACGGGGGCAACCTCCTCTCGGTGTTCCACGAGCGCGGCCACGTCACGCCCCGCGGACACATCCCGGTCGAGGTGGACCTCGAAGCGACGCCCGAGCGGTTCGAGCGCATCGTCACCGCCCTGCGCGACAACGGCGTCAACGTCGTCCGCGCCGGTGCGGACCGCTACGGCGAGCAGTTGACCGTCGTCCTCGTCGGTCACCTCGTCGACACCGACCTCTCGGACACCCTCTCGCAACTGGAGCGCTCGACGAGCGCCACCGTCGTGGACTTCTCGCTGCGCCTCGCGCGCGGCGAGGTGGACGACGGCGTGACGAGCGCCCGCGTCCGCCTCGACGCCGAGTCGGGGACGGCGCGTTCGGTGCTCGACGCTCTCCGGGACGTCGCCGACGAGAAGGGACTCACCGTCGTCGAACCGCTCGTGGAGGTGACGCCGTGAGACTCGCCGTCGTCGGTGCGGGTGCGGTCGGGCGTGCGGTCGTCGACCTCGCGGCGTCGTACGACCACGAGGTGGTCGCCGTCGCCGACTCCTCGTCCGCGGCCGTCGCGCCGTCGGGCGAGACGCTCGACCCCGACTCGGTGCTCGGGCGGAAGGAGGAGGCGGGCACCGTCGGCGACGACGCGCCCGAGGCGGCGCTGGACGCCGACTACGACGTGCTCGTCGAGGCGACGCCGACGACGCTCGGCGACGCCGAACCGGGCTACGGCCACGTCGAGACGGCGCTCGACCGGGACCGCCACGTCGTGCTGGCGAACAAGGGGCCGGTCGCCGAACGCTACGACGACCTGCGCGCGGCCGAACGCGAGAGCGAGGGGCGCGTGCTGTTCGAGGCGACGGTCGGCGGCGCGATTCCCGCGGTGACGACCATCGACGACCTCGGCCCGTCCCACGTCACGGCGGTCCGGGGCGTGCTCAACGGGACGGCGAACTTCGTCCTGACGCGGATGGCCGCCGAAGGCCTGGACTACGAACACGTCCTCGCGGAAGCGCAGGACCTCGGCGTCGCCGAGGCCGACCCCTCGTTCGACGTGGAGGGGACCGACGCGGCGCTGAAGTGCGTCATCCTCGCGAACGTGCTGTACGGCGGCGGCTACTCGCTGGCCGACGCCGACGTGGAGGGCATCGACGGCCTGCCGAGCGAGGCGCTCTCGCTCGCGGGCGAGGACGGGATGACCGTCCGCCTCATCGGGAGCGTCGAGGACGGCGACATCCGGGTCGGGCCGCGGCTCATCCCCGAACACGGCACGCTCGCCGTCGCCGGGACGCGCAACATCGTCCAGATAGAGACCGACCACGCGGGTCGCCTGAACATCTCGGGCCGCGGTGCGGGCGGTCCCGAGACGGCGACGGCGGTGCTCGCGGACGTGGGCCGACTGTCCCGACCGACCGGTCGGAACTCCTGACTCTCCCCTCGGTCCGGATATAAACCGAGGGCCTTCGTATCGTGGTAGCCTGTGCCAAACCGCCGGACGGCGGCGGGGTGGCCTGCAGCGTCTATCGAAATGGTTTTATCCGGTTCAGGCAAAAGCTTTCGCCACAGCGCATCTGCGCGTGGACTAATACATGGCAGACAAACCGCACCAGAACCTGGCCGTCATCGGCCACGTCGACCACGGGAAGAGTACGATGGTCGGGCGACTCCTGTTCGAGACAGGGTCCGTACCCGAGCACGTCATCGAGCAGCACCGAGAGGAAGCCGAAGAGAAGGGCAAGGGTGGCTTCGAGTTCGCCTACGTCATGGACAACCTCGCCGAGGAGCGCGAGCGTGGTGTCACCATCGACATCGCCCACCAGGAGTTCGACACCGACTCCTACTACTTCACGATCGTCGACTGTCCGGGTCACCGCGACTTCGTGAAGAACATGATCACGGGCGCGTCCCAGGCAGACAACGCCGTCCTCGTCGTCGCCGCGGACGACGGCGTCGCGCCCCAGACCCGCGAGCACGTCTTCCTCGCCCGCACGCTGGGCATCGACGAGCTCATCATCGCGGTCAACAAGATGGACCTCGTCGACTACAAGGAGGAGTCCTACGAGGAGGTCAAGGAGGAGGTCATCCAGCTCCTCAAGCAGGTCCGCTTCCCGTCCGACGACGCGACGTTCGTCCCCACCTCGGCGTTCGAGGGCGACAACGTCTCCGAGGCGAGCGACAACACGCCGTGGTACGACGGCCAGACGCTCCTCGAAGCGCTCAACGACCTGCCGGAGCCCCAGATTCCGACGGACGCGCCGCTCCGCCTGCCGATTCAGGACGTCTACACCATCTCGGGCATCGGGACGGTCCCGGTCGGCCGCGTCGAGACCGGTGTGCTGGAGACGGGCAACAACGTCTCGTTCCAGCCCTCGGACGTCGGCGGCGAGGTGAAGACCGTCGAGATGCACCACGAGGAGGTGCCCCGCGCAGAGCCCGGTGACAACGTCGGGTTCAACGTGCGTGGCATCGGCAAGGACGACATCCGCCGCGGCGACGTCTGTGGCCCGGCCGAGGACCCGCCCACGGTCGCCGAGACGTTCCAGGCGCAGGTCGTCGTCATGCAGCACCCGAGCGTCATCACCGCTGGCTACACGCCGGTCTTCCACGCCCACACGGCGCAGGTCGCGTGTACCATCGAGTCCATCGACCAGAAGCTGGACCCGGCCTCCGGTGAGGTCGCCGAGGAGAACCCCGACTTCATCCAGTCGGGCGACGCTGCCGTCGTCACCATCCGTCCGCAGAAGCCGCTCAGCATCGAGCCGTCCGGTGAGATCCCCGAACTCGGGAGCTTCGCCATCCGCGACATGGGTCAGACCATCGCCGCAGGCAAGGTCCTGAGCGTCGACGAGCGATAAGATGCAGCAAGCACGCGTCCGACTCGCTGGTACCAGCCCCGACGACCTCGACGACATCTGTGGCGACGTCCGCGACATCGCGGACAAGACGGGTGTCGCGCTGTCGGGTCCGGTCCCACTCCCCACGAAGCGACTCGAAGTACCCACCCGCAAGTCTCCCGACGGTGAGGGGACGGCGACGTGGGAGCACTGGGAGATGCGCGTCCACAAGCGGCTCATCGATATCGATGCGGACGAGCGGGCGCTGCGCCAGCTGATGCGCGTTCAGGTGCCCAACGACGTCAGCATCGAGATCGTCCTCGAGGACTGACGGACTCTTCCCGATTCTCTCTTTCATCACGTCGGTAGCGGCCGCACTACCGCGGAGGCGAGCGGCTACCGGGGCGTCACGGCCTGACGCACCTCTTCGAAACAGAAGCTACAAGTACGCGACGGCGATACGAAAACACGCGGGCTCGTAGATCAGTGGCAGATCGCTTCCTTCGCAAGGAAGAGGCCCCGGGTTCAAATCCCGGCGAGTCCATACGCGCTGCGCGCGTTCAGTAATCGCACTGAGGCGCGGCTTCTATTTACCCTTTACCTGCCTATAATCGACGAGTTGGTACAGCCATGCGGCGCGGATTGCCGCCTGCGTCTTGGTGATTCCTGCGAGTCCCAGCTTGCCCGTCACACGATTTCTCATAGTGACCACTGTTGCGCACTTCGTCCACCCGTTCCGAGGGGAGTCGCCGGTAGATGGTTTCGGCAGCTGCCCGCCCGGTAATTGATACAAGGCTTGTCCAGCCTCCCCAAACTATTCAAACATTTGAATTATATAACTTGGGTACTTTCAGTAGATAATGGGTGAGTCAGCATTCCCGTCTGAACTTGAAGAGAAACTCAGCACCTGGCAGGAGGTGTACTCTGTCGGAGCGTTAGAAGAGTTGACGGCCAGCGAATTGCGTTCCAAAGCTCTACTCTACGAGAATGAAGTAGACCGTACCAAGGCGGAATATAACAGAGGCCGCCTCGTTACACCAACGTTGGCGCAAATCTATGGGTTGGAACCATGGACACACGAGGAACTACGGCGGTTCCGGCGGAAAATAGAGACAGAAGCAACGAAGATACGGATGAACTTTGCTCGCGCGGAGGGCCGGATCGAGAAACAAGGCTACGAGCGCAAACAGAATCGATTGAAGGCAATCGAGGGTATACTTGATTCAGCGGGGGAATTCGTTCTCGTATTGCTCCATCTCCTTCGGAAAATCGTGTTCTGGAAGTAGCAAGTTGGCTAATTCACAGGGGGTTGTGACACGACTGGAAAGCGACTTCCTTGACCCGTGGTCACTCAGACAGAATTTTTCGACACCAGACCTTCTATTAGGTCGCTTGAACGGCTGGTTCCGACACCTGACCGATCAGCCTAATTATTCCTCGGTTCCTGCATGCGTACTCTCCCCCGTAATCAAACGCACTGGTATCAGGGGGAGGGGGCGGGCGTCGCCGTCACAGTTGGTGCAGTCGCCCACCCCACCCGGGAAACACCGCGTGGCTCGCGAATTGTCCTGTGGATTGGGGATTAGCCAAGATTGACCACTCGTTTTCCCGTGCCCCGTCCGACGCTTTCCTCCCTTCCCCCCGGACCAGAACGGTGCAGTTCGGGCTACCGGAGTTCTACACCCATACTAATGGTAGGGGGTTTATATACCACCCTCTCGGCATAACCCCATTTATCGCCTGTCCGGTCTATTCGCGAGTCTGGACGAAAGAAGAACCCACGGTTGTTTCACCGGAATCAACGCCCCCGGCTCATCAACGGGCTTGTTCCCAAGGGGGCCAAATTAGGTTATCACCAGTACTTACTCAGGGGATGATTAGGGGACGAGCATCCGACTATTACCTCAACTTTATTCCATGGAAACGTTTGATGACTCAGCTGTTAGGTACGTGCCGCGAGTGTATCACGAGCCAATGGTAGAATGGCCCCCGTCAGTGGTTGAGTGAGTGGGATATGCGACCGTCTCGATACTGGTTGCGAATGAAATAGGCCGATAGCACCACCAGTTCAATCACCAATGTGTTCACCAGCCCGACACCGAAGAACGCGAGGGCGAACGGCAGTGCAACCGCCGCGAGAGCGGCCAGTAGTGCCGTACTCCGTCCATAATCCTGCACGCTCACGTAGACTACCCCGGCAATAGCTACGTGGGCGACGAGGAATTGTACCTGTGAGAGACCGAGCGAGACCATATGTTGGTGATTGCTGTGTGTTGGAATATACTTTCGGGAAGATACGTTAGACTCACGCTCTGAGTCTATCAAAAGCGGCAATCTATCACTCGTGGTCCCGTGGTTGTTATTCGTCGCTCAGCGCGCCCTATCCCCTGGGGGAAAATTCCTCACCCACCCACTGAAAAAGGCTACAATCGCTCGCGGGCGACCGTGAGGGTCGTCTGGGTAGATTTGGCCAGATCCGTTCGATTATCTCTCTCAGCGAGTGCCACAGACTCGTCCCGTGGAGATCTCCCGATCTCGGGCCTTCGGGATACGGTCAACGTTCCTGTGTTATGGTACAATATCGCAAGCAACCTAATTGAGAATGCGAACATCGGGGTAAGGGTGGGTGGCCATTCCTTGAAGCAAGTCATACAGTCGGGTGATTGCGAAGTTCTCGATGGAGTGGTACTGACTTTGAGGAAGTTTTCCGGGCATATCGACGGCTCGAAGCGTTGGAAAACAGGTAGTGGAAGCCCCTCATGACCGAATAAACGGCCGCCAGACTGGATAGTCTACGGAAGAACCTAACCTCCCTGGCCAACTGAAGGGGACAACGGGTGCTGCTCATACCTCGGACATGAGGGAGAAGCACTGGCAAGAATCCAGTTGTGACATGACTGTAAAGCGACTCTCTCGATTCATGGTCCCTCTAACAGAATTTTTCAAAATCTTGGTCTTCTATTAGGAAAGCCCTCACCAAGCTCGTTAAGGCACTATGGCAAGTTTGCTGGGCAATCTCTTGGTCTGTTCCTCTCCATTATCTCCCCCACAATTCTTCGAACTTATTTCAGGGGGAGGGGGCTGGCGTCGCCGTCGCAGTTGGTACAATCGTTCAACTCCCCCTGGAACTACCGCGCGAGTCGTAATTTGGCTCACGTATACCTGCGAGTCCCGGCGTTGAATGCCAGGTATCTCTGACTACCTGCCTGACACCCCACATTCCCCGGGAATCAAAACGGTGCAGTTCGGGCTACCGGGGTTCTCACCCATACTAATGGTAGAGGGTTTATATACCACTCTCAGGCTGCAACCTCGGGAGTCGTACTGTTTGGGTCGTCTCTGAGATCGGCAGAAAGGAGAGGGGATTTAGGTGGTTTCGGAGGGAATCGGCGCTGCTGCTCATCTTTGAGCCAAGGAGCAATCAGCCGTTTGGTCTTCTCAAGTACTGACAGGGGCTTGCGGATACCCAGATCCAGTGCAAGGCGTTTGAACTCGGTATCCCATGGTCTCTGTCGGGGAGACGTTCTCCGACCGTCCTCCCAGCAGACGAGCATACATACTCCGAAGATCAGCTTCTCCACTGACCCTCCGAATCTTTGCCTCTCTTGAGGAGTGATCTTCCAGAATAGGTAGTGGAACCGCTGTTTCTGATAATCTGTCATTTCTAATTGATTCATGATGGCATGAGCAATTCGCCAGTAGTCCATTGGATGAACCACTTCCTTTTTCTCCCACTCCCAATTCCAGAGATCTCGATTAACAAGCTCTAACCGACGATAGTTCGTGTGAACCGGATCTTTACGCCGGATATCTGGTGATAGACACCTGGTCGGGATGTTACGCTCTCGTATCTCATGAGACTTCATGCTGAGATACGTCTGATTTGGCACTAACGGGCAAACTTCCCACATAATGGGCGCTGCCCCTGACTTTGACCCAGATGCATTTGCGTGTTCGTTTGAGACCCAAACTACAGGTTGAGTGTGAACATGGGTTCGGTCCCTACTTGTCTCGTCGGTATTCTCGCTCCAGTTCACCCAGGAGACCCATCGCGGCTCATCTGTTAACTCAATAGATATCTCTCCTGACTCTTGGTCATTCATAACTTATCATGAGTAGAGACGCTGTATCGGTACTTGAACTCGTCGGCCCTTAGCCAGGGGCCGGTTTACAGAGGCCTGTAAACGCTTGTAAAGTCCTATCAGGAATCATCCTATGTATACCAAGAGAGTCTGAAGTTGCATCTACTCCGGCCGATTCCGCCCCCTCCCCCCGGCACCCCGAGATCGACGGTGCGAACTTCTTGTGAAGGGAAGCGGCCTAACTCGAAGAAATGGTTTTATAATCTGAATCTACTGAATATAGACGATTAGAAATGCGCCGTCAGGTGTTGTTGTTTCCCGTGTTGATTCTGTTTTCAACTGCGAATGCCATCACACGATTTCTCGGTAAACGCTTGCCAGCCGCTAAGCTTCACGGGTGGATTTTCAACTGGGCCATCGGGAGCGAGGAGACCGCTACCGAAATCAGGGACGAACTCATCAGCCGTACAGCGACTATTTTGGAAGAGAGCGAGACTGAGATTGAAGAGTCGCCGGAGGAGTTGCAACAGGAAATTGACGAATCTCGGAGGCGAGCCAGCTCTATTATCTCAAGCGGTGAATTCGTCCTCGCGCTTCTCTTCGGTATCAGTGGGTTCTTCGTGTCACCCTGGATTACCTTCGTGGCAAGCCTTGTTATCGCTCTATCCGCATCACTCCGAATCACCGCAGTTGAATCTCTGGCGATATCCTCAACACCCGAACCACATTCGGTGGAGTGGTTAATGGCTGCGCGAGGTTGGAATCAAGGGGCAGTCGAAGAGGGACGAATCTTGCTCAATACCGTGTCGGCAGTTGGAATCAAAAAATACGATGAGCGGGCGTTTTCGATATTTGTCGAGGAAATATTCGTCCCCTCTGTGGCAGAGGGGGCAGTTTCACTTCCGAAGGCAATTGGTCGTATGTTTACTCAGATGATCGAGCTGACTCAGAGCAAGTCTGCGTAGGCTGGGTTAGATATCTATCAGATAATCCTCGCGACGCTCCATCTTCTGACTCTTCGTCGCGTGGTCGTAGTGCTTGTCCAGCACTTCAAGGCTCATATCTACCCGATCTGCGGTCACGTCTTTCGGCTGCCCGGCGTTCAGGGACTCTGTGACGTATCCCCGTCGGAGGGCGTGCGGGCCAACTGAAGCGGGACACTTGCTCGCGGTGTTGTACGAAGTCGCCTCACACTCGCTGAAATCACGACCCAGTGGGCACTCCCCGGTGTAGTGGCACGGTCGAGTAACGGTGTAGATGTTCCGCTGGATGGTTGAGGGCTCACAGCGGTTCCCTTGAGACGACATGATGAGCGCGGTCCGTCCGTACTCATCTTCGGCCCCAGGGTGATTCCACTTGAGGAAGTCCGAAATCACCGCTGCGGTTTCGCTGCTGATTCTCACGTCCCGTTCCCCCCGATGCTTGTTCTTGAGCGGAGTTCCTTCGTGAGGTCGGTGACGCAATCGGAGGTGCGGTTTCGGCCCACCGTCGAAATCGTCTACATCAAGGGCATACAGCGCGCTCCGTCGCATCCCTGTCTTCCACAGCAGGAGGAACATGACGTGCCGGAGCGACGCATACTCGTGCTTGTCGAGATACGCCAGGATTGCAGTGGCTTCGTTCCGTGAGAGGATGCTACTCGCCACCTCGTCCTCGTGATTTGGCTTCGGAACGCGAACCATCATGTGGAGCCCATCTGGAACAGCGTTGATGTGCTCACAGAAGCGAACGAAGCCCTTGATGCAGGTCATGTCCGTTTTCAGCGTGATCGTCTTCACGCCCTCCCCCCGCCATTCCTTGAACTGCTGGATGTCGTCGCTGGTGAGCGTGTTGAGGAACAGGATTCCCCGGTCACCGAGCCAGTCACAGAAGATGTTGAGTGTCGTCTTGTAGTTGGCCAGTGTCGAATCCGTCACCTCAGTCGATTTGTCCTTTAGGTAGCGGTTCTTCGCGTCGTGGGGCGGTGTTGCGTTCATAGTCTGCTGTTGGGCGAACGCGGAAACAGACGCTACGACTCGGCGACCTGGGACCCAGCACGGCGGGATCGGTGATCCGCCGCAGAATCGAGCTTCACGGTGAAGATCGCCACGGCGGGCGAAGCCCGGCGTCTCAAATCCCGGCGAGTCCACTTCCCTTCGTTCGCTTCGCTCACTTCGGTCAGTGGACTCGCCGTAGTCCCACTCGGTCGCTTCGCTCCCTCGCGGGACTCCCGGCGAGTCTTCTCGATTCTCGGTTCTCAGTGATGGTACTCGGAGGGGCGTGTACACCGGGAGCGATGAGGAGCCGTCCCACCGTCTGGACGAGTCAGGTCGCCCCCGCATCGAGGACCCCGCCAGAGTAGCCATCAGGTGCCAGAATCCGACGGTTCGAACGCACAGTGCTGCTCGCAAACTGATACACTGTAGGATGTTACTCCACCTCAAGAATTTTCAAATATCTGTATTGTATCTAAAACATGCTAATGGAGAACGACATTAACCGACGGCGAGTGCTGGCTGGCGTCGGCACCGGAATGACGCTCCTCGCCGGTTGTGCGAGCGAGGACGGAGCGGATAACGAGACGAACGGTGGCGACGGCGGCGATGCAACGTCGAACACCGACGAGTCAGAGAGTACCGAGGGCAGCGAGGAGGCGACCGCTACCGAGACGGACGACGCAGAATCGACCACTGGCGGGTCCGCCGAGGCGAACGTAACGCTCGGCGAGGTCGCGGAGGGGGACAACCTCTCGCTCGTCGCTCGTTCGACCGAACGGACGACCTCGCTCGGCGAGTACTCGGAGGCGGAGTCGGGCAACGAGTTCGTCGTCGTCCGCATGGCGGTCAAGAACACGAGCGACGCGTTCGCCGAGTTCTCGAGCTACTGGCAAGCACGGCTGAAAGACGGCGAGAACCACGTCTACGACGCCTCGTTCAACTCGACGGACCACCCCATCGACAGCAGTGTCCTCGCTCCGGGCGAAGTCTCGCGTGGCGACATGGTGTTCGAGGTTCCGGAGGGCACCGGTGACCTCACGATGCAGTTCGACTTCAGCGCCTTCGACTTCACCAGCTTCGACCGCGTCACCATCGACCTCGCCTCGGAAGCGAGTTCCGCGGCGGACCTAACCCAGGACCTCGGCGTCGAGGTGAACGACCCCGGCACCGAGGCGACGTACGAGGGCGTGACCGTGACACTCCACGGCGTCCGCCGCGAGTCCTCGCTCGGCGACTACGCGGAGGCAGAGGAGGGCTCCGAGTACGTCATCCCGGACATCGAAATCACTAACGGGACGGACGAGGCGCTCACTGTCTCGACACTGCTCCAGATGCGCGTCAAGACCGGCACCGGCCTCTCGTTCACGGGCGACCTCATGGGGTCGTCCTCGCTCGACCAGGCCTACGAAGAGGGTTCGGACATCGCCCCCGGTGAGTCCCGACGCGGCGAACTCGCGTATCAGGTCGAGACGGACACCGAGTCGCAGTTCTGGGTGTTCAACTTCCTCGACTTCAGCGACCCGTCGAAGTCGTTCTGGACGCTGGACTGAACAGGAGGCCTTTCGTCTCTCGTAGCCGCCTGTTCGGTCTCGTGTTTCGTCCGGCAGTGGCGGCGCTCTTCGAGGCGATGCGATCACTGCTCGGAGGGGGTAAGAAGTACGAGCGACCGAGAGCGCCTGCTGTTCCACCTGAACGACACTCAATCTCGCAATGCCTCCACCGGTCGCTCGCTCGCCGCCGTCCACGCCGGGTAGAGCCCGCTGACCAGGCTCACCAGGACGCCGAACGCGAACCCGCCGACGAGGTACGCGCCGTTGCGTGCGACGAACACCACGTCGTACGATATCTGCTCGACGAACGCGGCGAGCCCGACCGCGACGGCGCCGCTCGCCAGTGCCCCGACGACGCCGCCGAGAGCGCCGAGCAACGCGGCCTCGACCAGCAGCGTTCGCAGCACCTCGCCCTTCTGGACGCCGACCGCCCTGAGGACGCCGATCTCCTGGCGGCGCTCGGTCGTGCTCATCAGCATCACGTTGAAGATGCTGACCCCGGCGACGACCAGCGAGATGGAGGCCAGTCCGAGCAGGAAGGCGTTGAGCAGCGCGAAGAACTCCGCGATGGTCGAGAGGATGGAGGAGAGTTCGAAGACTGAGACGCGCTCGGTTCGGGCGTTGAGCGTCGACCGGACCTCGCTCGCGACGGCCGTCGCCGCACTCCCGGAGTCGGCCTGCACGACCACCTGCGTCGGCTCGGTCTGGACGAACTCGCCGGGGGGCAGCACCACGGCGTCGTCCGGGCGGATGGGCGTGATGGTGTCGCTCTCGGCCAGCACCGCGACGACGCGGTAGCGGTTGCCCTCTATCTCGACGACGCTCCCCACCGACAGCGACAGCGTCTCGGCCACGTCAGAACCGACGATGGCTCCCTGTCGGTGGACCGCCGGGAGCGTCCCGTCCTGTGCCTCGAACAGCGTCGCCGGGTCGTCGGTGCCGTACAGTTGCGAGAACGTCTGGTCGCCGCCCGCCGACACCACGCCGCCGTCGGAGACCAGCGGGACGACGGTCCCGCGGCCGCTCGCCGCCCGGCGAATCTCCCGGACGTCGCGGGAGCTGAGGCTGTCGCTGCCCGCGTCGGCGTTCGGCGAGACGATGACCTGGTTCCCGATGTCGCCGAGTTCGTTCGTCGCCGACAGCTGGAGGACCGTCCCGAAGATGCCCAGCGTCGCGATGGCGAACACGCCGATGACGATGCCCAGCGCCGCCAGCCCCGACCGCAGGCGGTTTCGCGAGAGGTTCCGGCGCGCCATGAGCACGGCGGGAAAGCGCCTCATCGCTCGTCCTCGGCGACCGGCTCCGACTCGGCCGGCCCATTCGCGTCGTCGCTCTCGCCGCCCATCACGTCCGCGTCGTCGCTCTCGCCGTCCGCCGCCTCGTTCCCGCCGTCGGTGCTCGCGGAGAACCCGACGTCGTCGGTCGGTTCGCCCGCCTCGCGTTCGCGCAACACGCCGTCGACCAGTTCGACCGTCCGGTCGGCGAACCGCGTGACGAGTTCGTCGTGCGTGACGGCGACCACGCTGACGCCGTCGTCGCAGATGCGCCGGAACTCCTCGAGGATGGTCGCTCCCGTCTCGCGGTCGAGGTTACCCGTCGGTTCGTCGGCCAGCACGAGCGCCGGCCGGTTGACGAGCGCTCTCGCGATGGCGACGCGCTGTTTCTGTCCGCCCGAGAGCTGTGTCGGGTCGTGGTCGAGTCGGTCGCCGAGCCCCACGCGGGAGAGCAGGTCGCGGGCGCGCGCTGTGGGGTCCTCGTCGGTCCCCGCGACGTGCCCGTCGAACAGCGTCGGGAGTTCGACGTTCTCCGTCGCGGTGAGCGTCGGGATGAGGTGGAAGTCCTGGAAGACGAACCCGATGGCGCGCTTGCGCGCGTCGGTCCCCTCCTCGTCGGTGAGTGCCGTCACGTCGCGTCCCCGGAGGTACTGCTCGCCGCGTGTCGGCACGTCGAGCAGGCCGAGGACGTTCAGCATCGTCGACTTCCCCGACCCCGAGGGGCCGACGACGGCGACGAACTCGCCCGGTCGGACCGTGAAGTCCACGTCGTCGAGGGCGACGACCGTCTCGCTGGCCGAGCGGTACTCCTTCGTGACGCCGCGGAGTTCGACGACGAACTCGGCAGCGGCGTCGGGTGGGGTCGCGCCGTCGGTCGACGACGAGCCGTCGTCCGGGCTCGCCCCGTCGTCGCTCATCTGAACCGGACCGCGACGGCGACGGCCGCCGCGGCGAGCAGGACGACGACGAACGCGCTCGAGAGACTCAGCGGGAAGTCCGACCCGCCGCGCTCGCGTTCCTCGACGCCGTCGAGGGGCAACTCGACGCGGTCGGCCCGCTCGACGCCGTTCACGACGTACGTCACGTCGACGGGGACGCTGCTCGCGTTGGCGAGGTCGATGTCCGCGGTGAGTTCGAACGGGGCGAACTCGCTGCCCTCGACGCTCCCGACGAAGTAGTCGCGTTGCGGGTACGCCGGGCCGACGGACTCCGACTCAGCAACGGCGACGACGACGCCCGAGACGGTCGCCTCGCCCGTGTTGCCCGCGTTCCCCTCGATTCTGAGGGTGCCGTCGGTCACGGTGAGGTTCACGCCCGTCACGCGAATCGCGCCGGTCTGCGGGCGGTAGTCGTACGCCGCCGTCTCGCTGCCAGACTCGCCAGCGAGCGAGTACGTCGTCTCGAACTGTACCTGCCCACCCGGAACGCGCGAGAGGTCGACGGGCACCGACTCGCTGGCACCGGGCGCGAGCGTCCCGACGGCGTATCGCGGACCGTCGCTCCCGTTCGAGCGCTGCTGGACCACCACCTCCCGAATCGGTGCGTTCCCGAAGTTCGTCACGGTGACCGCGACCTGCGACCCGCTCGACTCGTCGTCGTTCTCGCTACCCTGCTGGGCTGCCGCGCCGCCGGTCGCCCCGCCACCGACGAGACTGCCGAGCTGGTCCTGCAGGCTGCCGCCACCGCTGCTCTGCTGGTTCTGGCTCGCCCGCTCGACGCGGACGCCGACGTCCTCCCGCAACTCCGACACCGCGAGCGTCGTGCTGGTCGTCGTCTCCGCGACGGATCCCGCCGCGGTCGTGTAGGTCACGGTCGCGTCCACGGGTACGTCGCCCGTCGACTCGGGGGCGACCGTGACGTTGACCGTCTCTGTCGCGCCGCCGGCGAGCGTGGCGAGCGTCGCCCGTCCCGTCGCGTCGCCGGCCTGCACGTCGACGACGACGTTCCGCATCGCCGCCGTCGTCGGGTTCGCCACCTCGACGGCGACCTGTGACTGGGTCCCCGCGACGGCCTCGCTCGACTGGACGGTGAGGAGCGGCGGTGCGGACTCGACGACGACGGTCAGCGGTCGGGTCGCGCTGACCTCGCCTCCGCTCGCGTTCTCACCGACGACGACGAGTTCGAGGTCGCGCTGCCCCGGCTGGTCGAACGTGGCCGTCAGGGGGACGGTGAGCGTCCCGCCCGCGGAGAGCGCGCCGAGGTCGTCCGCGCTGGCGATGGTCTCGCCCCCCTCGACGAGGTCGACCCGCTGGAGCGAGACCGGCGACGTGCTCCCGCCCGACAGCGAGACCGTCGCATCAATCGTGGTGGGTGCGCCGGTCACCGGTTCCGCGGGTGTCACCGTCGCGTCGGTGACGGTGAGGCGCGCGTCGGGCACCTCCTGGGCGAGGGCGGTGGGACTCACTCCGACGACACCGGCTCCGAGCGAGACGACCAGCGCGACCGAGAGGGCGAGCGCGGCGGGGACCGAACGGCGTGGCATCGATTGTACCGCATAGCCGCCGGTCGCGCAAAAACGTGGCGACGGTTCCGGCTTCTGACCGGCGCTCGCGGGCAAACCCGGTCCCTCCGACGCGAACACACTCTCGAACTCGGAGGTGAGGCGTGCGTGGCCTACTCCCCGACTTCGAGTTCTTCGCCGTCTCCGTCCTCGGTGTCGGCGTCGTCGTCCTCGCGGTTCGCTTCGCTCTCCGCTCCGTCTTCCGAGGCCTCCTGCTGGTCGGCCTCGCCGTCCTCGTCGTCCTCCACGACGACCAGTCCGCGGTTGTTCACCGCGTAGGCGTCGAGGCCGACCTCCGAGAGGAACTGCTTGTACTCGCGTTCGCAGCGCTCGGCGCGCTTCTGCTTCTCGCTGGCGCGGTCACAGAGTTCGAGCAGGTCCTCGGGGACGTCGTTCTCGTGGACGATCCAGTGGTTGACGAGGTCCGACAGCCGCCGGATGGGCGACGTGAAGTGCCCGTATATCTCGAAGTTGAGCGCGTGGTGGCCGCCGAACGGGTCGTTCATGTACTTCGCGCGGGGCATCACGCGCATCACGGCGCGCTGTATCTTCCGCAACTGACGGCCCGGTGCCTGTTCGAGCGTCGCGTTGACGGCCTTCCGCGGGTCGTCCCACGAGTCGCCCGGAATCGAGACGCTGTCGAGTTCCTGTATCTCCCGGAGCGCCTTGTCCCACTCGTCGGGGGAGGGCTGTGGGTGGACGCGGTACATCGCCTCGACGCCGCGCTCGAACATGAGGACGTGCGTGACCGCCTTGTTCGCCTTCAGCATGCACTCCTCGATGATGGTGTGCGCGCGGTCCCTGGAGGGGTTCAGGACGAGCGAGCCGTCCTCCTTGCGCTGTTCGTGCATCCGGTCTGCGAGTTCGAACACCAGCGAGCACTCCTCGTGGAGCGGGAGGTCCGGGTCGTCGAGTCGCGCCTCGGCCTGCGAGTACGTCAGGCGCTCGTCGGAGTGGATGACGGACTTGTAGATGTCGATGGACTCGTAGCTGAGCGTCTCGCCGTCGAGTTCCATCTCGACGGTGTGGGCCAGTCGGTCCTCGTTGGGCACCAGCGAGCAGACCGTCTCGGCGAGCACCGGCGGCAGCATGTGGATGGTGTACGCCGGGAGGTAGACGGTGTTCCCGCGCTCGACGGCCTCGGCCCACATCTCGCTGCCCGGGTGGACGTAGTGGCTGACGTCCGCGATGTGGACCCACAGCCGGTAGCCGTCCTCGGTGCGCTCGACCGAGATGGCGTCGTCGAAGTCCTGCGCGTCGAGCGGGTCGGTCGTCCACGTCGTCAGGTCCCGGAGGTCCTTCCGGTCGTCGAGTTCCGTCTGAATCTCCTCCTCGACGCCCTCGGTCCGCTCCTCGGCCTCGTCGAGGACCGCCTGCGGGAACCCGTCGCGTATCTCGAACTTCTCGAAGAGGTCCTCGCGCTTGTTGGCGAGGTGGCGCGCCAGCTCCTCGTCGATCTCGACCGGCCCCTGCCCTTCGGCCGTGCCGGCCTCCGACTGCGCCGCACGCTTCTCGTCGGTAGAATCCTGTTCCTGTTCGCTCATGGACTCGTGTAGCGAGAGCGCGCAGTTAGGCGTGTCGGGGCTAGGGTGATGCGTGCGCCTTGGTGATGGTCGAGTGGAGAACGCTTCGAAAGCCCTCACCGGGAGGACTCGCGCGGCTCGCTGCGCTCCTCGCTTCGCTGCGGTGCTTGTTTCGCCGAGCTTCGCCCTCCCGACTCGCCCTTTCAGTCCGCCAGGGCAACACCGGCAGCCCTGCCCTTCCCCGGGTCGCGCGGTCCTCACGGAGTTCGGACACACGCTCCCGGCCACTGCTAACCGCAACGGCTGGCCGCGCGCTCGTGCGCGGCCGACGGGAAAGGTAGGCGCGGTGCGGTCGCGGGCCTGGGGTTCCCGTGAGCGGAGCGAACGGGAACTCGCTGAACGAGCAAAGCGAGTTCAGCATAGGACTGAAAGGGCGAGGGCGGTACGGGAAGCACGAGGTCGCAAGCACTGGTGCGAGTGACTCACGGGAACGAGCGAAGCGCGCAGCGTGCCTCGCGCGACCGGAGTTCCCGTGAACGAAGTGAACGGGAGCACGGAAGACGAGCGGAGCGAGTCTTCAGGAGCGCCCGAGGGCTTTCGAAGTCTTCGCGATGCACTCTCTTCCAGAGAACGCTCCTGAACGACCATCACCCAGGACACTCGCTCAGCGACAGAGTACACAGCCTCGAAAAGAACGCCTACGAGTCCCTCACTTCGATTCGAGCGAGCCGTAGCGTTCGGTCACCAGTTCGTCGTAGCGTCGGAGGAACTCGTCGCGGCTGAGTCCCCCGTCACCCTCTACGTCGAGGAGCAGCGTCTCCAGTTCGGCCCGTGGCTGGTGACAGAGCTCTCGATAGCAGGGTTTGCAGACGTGTTCGAACTCCTTCGCCTCGCGGTTCCAGCGGTCGCCTTCTTTGTCGTACTCGCGGGCGGACGAGCGGTCGACTGACGCCCCACAGGCGACACAGTCGACGCGGTCGGCACCACGCTTTCGCCAGCCCCACATCGTTCTGACACTACGCCGCGCTCGCCTTATCGCTTTTCGCTCGACGCACGACAGTCACTAGCAGGGATACGTCGCGACCGAGACGACGGGACTCACGACACCGACGTCGAGGCAGGCGAGAGCGCCGTCGTCGCCACCCTCGTTCGCACCGCGTGTCGGGCGGTTTATCCGGTCCGGGCGCGAGGTGAACGTATGCAGGTGAAGTCCCGCCATCACCTCCGGAGCGACGAGATACGGCGCATCGAGGAGGCGCTCAGCGAGGGCCTCGGCGTCGACCTGACGGGCGACTCGTTCGAACACGTCGAGTTCGAGGACGCCGACACGAACCTCGTCCTCGTCGACGGCGACCCGCTGGTCGCGTACTTCGGCGACGACGACGAACCGTTCCTCACCGTCCGCGGCGCGAACGCGTTCCCCCCGGAGAAGAACGTCGTCACCGTCGACGCGGGCGCGGTGTCGTTCGTCTCGGGCGGCGCGGACGTGATGCGTCCCGGCATCGTCGAGGCCGACGACCGCATCGAGAGCGGCGACCTCGTCGCCATCGCCGAGGAGACCCACGGCAAGGTGCTCGCGGTCGGCCGCGCCCTCGAATCCGGGTCGGACCTCGTCGGCGACTCGGGGAAGGTCGTCGAGTCGCTCCACCACGTCGGCGACGACCTCTACGAACAGACGTTCTGAGCCGTCCGCACTGCACTCTTCGAGTGGGTACGGCCGGTCTACTCCTCCTCAGTCGCCGCACTGCCGCGTCACTTCCACGTCGTCACCGTCGACGATGACCGACACTTCGCCAATCGTGTCGCCCGCGGTGCACGTCACGACGCCCGCGCCGACGACGGTCGCCGCCTCGTCGTCGGTCAGTAGCTCGACGAGGACGTGTCGGCGCTCGCCGCCGGGCAGCGTCTCGGTGACGGTCTCGCCGGAGTCGACCGCGAACTCCTGGCTGGCCTGGACGACCTCGATGGGTTCGACGTCGACGGTGTCGGCGGTGAGCACGTCGTCGACGGAGCGCCCGTCGAGGACGACGATGTCCGTCGAGTCGTCCCCGTTGTGGAGTTTGACCGCCTCGATGGGCCCCTTCGTCACCGTGACCGCGACGACGTAGTCCTCGTCGTCGCCGTTGCTGAGTCGGAGTACGTTCGAGGCGGGTGTGGCCGTCGGCTCCGTCGTCCCGGCGTCCGCCGTCGCCGTCCGGGTCGCCGGGTCGGCCGCCTGCTCGGTCACCGTCTCGTCCGCGTCGCCCGTCTCGGCGTCGTCCGTTCCCTCTGCGGGTGCACCCGCCCCGCCGGGTGCCTCGGTCGTGTTCGACGCGTTGTCCGCGGGTCGATTGATGTCGATGGCGCTACAGCCCGACAGCACGACGAGTACCGCGAGCGCAACCGCTACCAGCTTCGTCCTCATTACTGACATAACTCGACGCCGGAGAGTATATTCCTTCTCCCCGTTCGCGCCGGTTGCGACGCGCTCGCACCGACTGCGACGGGCGACATAATCCAAATTCGATACGTTTCGGTCCTCCTCTCGCCAGAACCACGCGTCGCTGGCTCGCCGCCTACTGGGGTCGGCCCGTCACTCGCTGGGGTACGTCGGGAGGCGTGCCGACCGGCCGCTGCCCTCGACGAACGGGAGCGAGACGACGTCGGTCGGAACCGTGTCGGCTCCCGCTCCCTCCGGCGCGCCGACGCTCGTCACGTCGCTCGCGGCGTCGAACGTGACGTACGCGAACGCGACGGGGGCCTCGTAGCTCGGTCCCGCGACGGCGCGGGTCACCTCGCCCACCTCGTCGTCGCCCGCGAACACGGGCGCACCGGCCTCCGGGACGGCCTCGGGCGCGAGGCCGACGAGTCGCTGGGAGGGCTGGCCGACGTTCTCGACCTTCGAGACGACCTCCTGCCCGACGTAACAGCCCTTCTCGAAGTCCAGCGCGTTCCGGACGCCCGCGACGTTCGGGACCTTCCCCGACAGTTCGGTGTCGAACAGCGGCGTCCCGGCTTCCAGGGTGAGCGTCTCCCACGTCCGGTAGCCGAACGGCGCGGCGTTGTTCCCCCGGACGACGAGCGTCTCGAACACCTCGCTCGCGGCGTCGGCCGCGCAGATGACCTCGTAGCCGTCCTCGCCGGTCGGGCAGTCGCTCGCGACGACGGTGACGCCGGCGTCGCCCATCGACCCGCGGACGAAGGTGAGCGCGGGTTCGGGCGCGCCCGCCCGGTTCAGGACGGACGCGACCTTCTCGGTCGCGTGGGGGCCGTGGACGCCGAAGACGCCGAAGTCGTCGTTCGCCACGCGGATGGAGACGTCCTGGATGAACGTGTTCTCGCGCCACTGGGTCGCGAGCGGTTCGGCCCGGTCGGGCGGACAGAACACGAGCAGTCGCTCCTCGGTCGTGTAGACGTAGAGGTCGGTGGTGATGCGCCCCTGTGGGTCGAGCAGCAGAGCGTAGACACCTTCGCCGTCCGCCGCCGAGACGCGGTTGGAGACGGCGTTGTCGACGAAGTCGACGCGGTCCTCGCCCGTGACCTCGACGACGCCGTAGCCCATCTCGCAGACGCCGACGCCGTTGCGGACCGCGCGGTGGGTGCGTTCTGGTCGCCCGTAGTCCTCGACGACGCGACGGCCACCGACCGTCCGGAACGTCGCTCCGTGATCGGTGTGCGCCTCCTCGATGACAGTCATACCCCGACGTTGTCCCGCTCGGAGTAAGACGCCACCGGTCTCACGACTCCCGGCTCCGACTCCTGTCGACCCAGGCTCCGACGCCCGCCGACCGCGAGACCGGCCGCTACTCGGCGTGGATATCACCCCGACTCGGACCGGGGGCGACCCCTCAGAACGGGAACCGCTCGCGCAGTCGGTCGACGAGCGACTCGTCGTCGTCCTCGTCGTCCACGTCGGGGACCACCCGGTCCGCGGGCCGGATGACCAGCCGGCCGTCCTCCCGGGTGGTCGTGATGAGGCTGTCCTCCTTCAGACCGGCCAGCGCCTCCTCCAGCGCGTCGATTTCGACGTCGACGCGCGTCCGCAGTTCGAACACGGTCATCCCCTCCCCGTGACCGACGAGGGTGTCGAGCACCCCGACCTCGGTGTCGTCGCGGTTCCGGTACTCCCGCTTGGCGCGCATACGTCCGGGTACCACGGCCGCTCTCTTAACGTGTGGCGGTCGGTGCGGGGACCGCCAAGGAGTAGCCTTTATGTATCGAACGCGGTAGAAAGAGCCAATGGCGCTTACGTGTTCGCTCCTCGGTCACGCGTTCGACGACTACGAGGTCGTCCGCGACCGCGAGGAGCGCGGCAGCGAGGTGGTCACCTCCATCCGCGAGGTCGCCGTCTGCGACCGCTGCGGTGCCGAGCGGGTGCTCTCGGAGAACACCGAGGTGACGAGTATCGTCGACGCGGACTCGGTCGACGCCGATCTGGCCGACACGGGCGAGGTCGACGCGGCCGACGACCGCTTCGCTCCGTCGGCTGACGACGACGACGAGGCGGTCTTCTTCGAGGAGGGTGGGTCGGTCGCGGACGACGAGGGTACGCTGGGGGACACCGGAGTGGAGGACCCGGCGGTCGACGAGTCCGTCGTCGACGAGGCGCTGGCCGACGAGACGGTCGAAGCCGACGACGAGATTCCCGACGAGGGGGCCGAACTCGTCGAGAGCGAGGCGTCCACCGAGGTCGGCGGCCTCGACGAGACCGCGGACGTAGAGGAGACGGCCGCAGCGGCGACCGACCAGGGAGCGCCGAGCGACGCGGCCGACGCTCCGGGCGACACCGACGACGGGGCCGAGGCGACCTCGGCAGACGGTCAGGATGGGGAGCCGTCCGACGACGACGCCGTCATCCTCACCGACGCGCCCGAAGAGCGGGAGTACGGCGAGTGGCCCGCGCACGACGACCAGCGATACCGGCCGTGGGACCCCGACCGACTCCTCGACCGTCCCGACGACGAGGACGAGGACGACGGCCCGACCGTCGCCGAGGTGATGGGCAACGGTCGGAGCGACGCCGAGGTCGAGGCGCCGGACGCGGACGGCGACGACGCCGACGACGGTCCCGAGTTCGAGGAGACCGCGGCCGTCGCAGACGGGAAGACGATGCTGTGGTGTCGGAACTGCGGGTTCCAGAGCCCCGCGAAGGCCGTCTCGCTCCGGAAGGGTGACGCCTGTCCCGACTGTCACTCCGGGTACCTCGTCAGTGAACGGAACCCCTAAACCCTCCCTCGTCTACGCACTCAACTATGCGCGAGTACAAGATGCGCCGCGGTGAACACCTCGAAGACCGAATGCCCGACCTCAAAGCGAGCGTGGAGGACTACTTCGGCCCCATCACGGAGACGGAGGAGTTCAAGGGCAGCGACCTCTACGTGGTCGGCGAGCCCTCGAACCCGGTCTTCGAACGGATCGTCGCCGGTGCGGTCTCGTACTCCGGGAAGAAGGACAAACTCGCCGTCGACTTCGTCGAGCGCGACCCCGCCGAACTGTCGCCCGAAGACCTCGAGTCCGCGGGCGAGGCCGTCTCGGCGAAGAACGAGTTCCTGCTCGAAGCGACCGGACGCGACGCGAAGAGTCGCCGCGAGTCGCTGAAGCGCGCGGTCGAGGACGACTCTCCCGACTTCTGAGGCGACCGTCCACTCGCCACGCGTTCACCGCCGACAGTGGCGTCGCTGGCTCGTCGGTAGCGTCGCTGGCGGTCCGAGAGCGGAGAGAGCGAGCGGTCGCCGTGAGGCTCGACCGCAGAATCGGGCAGTGGCGTGACTACCGCGTCAGCTTCTCGCGGCTGATCTTCACGCCCGTCGGCGTGATGATGAGCTGGTCGTCGTCCTTCTGGACGATGTCGCCACCGACCTCGCGAGCGACCTGCTTCAGTTCGTCCGAGATGTGCTCCATCGTCCGGTCGCTCGTCGTGTGTCGCGTGATGTCCGCGACGACGATGTCGCCGTCGTAGACGGCGTCCTTGATGGCGATGATGTCCTGCTTGTCACCGATCTTGGCGATGTGGATGCTCGTCCCGGCACCGCCCGACTCGGCCTCGAAGTCGTCGACGTCGAGTTCGACGTACTCGTCGGTGCTGCGCGTGCCGCGCCCACCGATGAGCTTGTCCATTAGACCCATACCCCGTGAGGGGACCGTTGCGGGCATAATTCTTGCGTCGCAGAGTGTCGACGGACGTCAGCGCCCGACCAGCGCCCGCAACCCCTCGCGGGTGAACAGCGTCGAGGGGCGGTCCATGTGGACGGCGATCTCCCCCGACAGCGCCCGCAGTCCCGCTCGCTGGACGGGTCTCGGGAGCGAGTAGGCGAGTCGGACCGCGTGGCCGAGGCGAATCTCGTTCTTCAGTTCCGAGCGCCACGCGTCCTCGTAGTCGTCGAGCGTGGCGGGCCACTCGGGGTTCACCTCGCGGGCGGCGTGGTCGGCGGCGCGCATCCCGTAGAGGATGCCCCCGCCGGTGAACGGCTTCGTCTGCCCGGCCGCGTCGCCGACGAGGAGGCTCCGGTGGCCGGTCACCCGCTTCGGCGGGCCGATGGGGATAAGCCCCGAGCACCGGCGGTCGAGCGTGACGCCGTACTCCTCACAGAGGCGGTCGAAGCGACCCGAGACGTCGTCACCCGGTTTCGCGGCGAGGCCGTACTCCACGCCGTCGTCGCCACGCGGGATGCGCCACGCGAAAAAGCGCGGGACGGTGAGGTGGACGTCGACGTAGTCCTGTGCGTCCGGTTCGGTGTCGAACCCGAGGACGCCGTGGAGGAACTCGCGGGGTTCGGGGAGGTCACAGGCTTCGCGAACGCGCGAGCGGGGGCCGTCCGCGCCGACGACCATCCGCGCCTCGTGGACGTCGACGCCGTCGGGACCGCTCGCGGTGACGACGACCCGGTCGCGTCGCTCCTCGACGTCGGTGACGGTGTGTTCGTCACGGACGTCGGCCCCCGCGTCGCCGGCCGCGCGGGCGAGCGCCTTGTCGAGACCGACCCGGTCGATGGCGTTCGAGATGACCTCGCGCTTGTAGAACGGTTCACCGGCCGTCTCGGGGCCGCCGACGTGGAACCGCGCGCCGTAGATGTCGTTCTGGAACAGTTCGTCGCGCGCCTCGTCGGGGACGTACTCCCAGACGTCGAGGCTGACGTGCCCCGAGCAGGCGAGGGGGAGACCGATCTCGCCCTGTTCGAGGACGAGGACGTCGCGGCCGCGGTCGGCCGCGCTCCGGGCGAACCGCGCCCCGGCGGGCCCCGCACCCACGACGACGAAGTCGTGCATTGGCGGGACTCCGACACGGTAGCGGAAATATCTTCCCGGTTCGGTCGTGGCCTGTCGGTGCGTCCAGTGCACGTCGCCCGGTCGCTCGGACTGCTCCGTGCTCAGACCACACGACGCGCCAGTGTCACGAGAACGACCGCCGAGAGCACGCCGACCGCACCGCCACCCGCGACGGCGAGTACGTCGCTCGTCGCGGACAGCAGCGACTCGTACGCGAGGTAGCCGAGTGCGCCCGAACAGACGAGCAACCCGACGAACAGTTCGAGGTCGAGGAAGCCGTTGGCGATTCTGTCGAAGAGGCCGGTCTCACTGGAGGGCATCGACCGAACCGTTCGGATAGCCGACGAAAAACCGTTGCGGTCACACCCCGGTGTACCTCAGTCCTCGACCACGACGAGGCCACTCCCTGCCTGCGACTCGTAGCCCTCGTCCCACGGGACGTCGAGGGCGGTCCACGACTCGGCGGCGTCTGTCGTCCGGAAGAGGCCGCGGTTCGTCAGCGCGAAGAACTCGTCGCTCGCCCCCGACGCCAGCGTCGCTCGGATGAGTCCGTCCGGGCCGGGGAGGCCGTCCATCGCCTGCTCCCACGCGCCGTCGCCGACGCGCCGGTAGACGTACGACTCGGCGGGCAGCGAGTGCGCCTTCCCCGGACCGCTCGCCGACGAGAGCAGGACGGTGTCGGGGTCCGCGGCGTCGACCGCCACCGAGTACGTGTAGCGGTGGTTCAGCCCGGCCTGCGGGTACTGCCACGTCGCGCCGCGGTCGTGGCTCTCGGCGTAGCCGTCGCCAGCGGCGGAGTAGACGCGTTCGGGCGCTCCTCGATGGGTCGCGAGCGAGTGGTTGTCGAACCGCGAGGTGGCGACCTTGTCCTCCCACGTCTCGCCGCGGTCGAACGTCTGGACGAGCGCGCCGGCCTCGATGCCGACGTAGAGATGGGATGGGTCGCCCGGGTCCACCTCCAGCCATCGGACGTGGTGGGTGTCGGGGCGCGGCGGGAAGTACCAGTCCTCGGCGCTCGGGAGGTCGGTCAGGCCGGGCTTCTCGGTCCACGTCCGCCCCGCGTCCGTCGAGCGGTAGACGCGCGACGGTTCGGTCCCGGCCCACCACTCGTCGGGGTCGTTCGGGTTCACCGCGAGGCTCATCACGCGCGGTTTCATCTCCGCGTCCGCGCCGACCCGCTCGAACGACGCACCGGCGTCCGTCGAGCGGTAGAGCCCGTCGTCGAGGGTGCCGAGCAGGACGGTGTCGGGCACGTCGGGGTGCGCGGCGAGGCACGCGATATCGTAGTCGGTCCGCCGTCGCTCGACGGTGGGGGTCTCGCGCTCGTCACGGACGACGAGGAGCACCTCGCGGAGCGCAGCGTACAGCGTCATACCGCCTAGCAGGTGTCGGAGGGGGATAACGACTGCCGCTGCCCGCGTCCGCCCCCGCCGCATCCCCGCAATTTATATCGGAATACTTGTTATTCTTTCACATGGGAAAATCACTCGCGGCAGTCGCACTCGTCGCCTGCCTCCTCCTCTCGGGGTGCAGCGGCGTGTTGCCTGCGTCCGAGGAGACGTCGACGCCGGACGTCGGCGTCGAGAGCGACGTGACGGCCACCGCGACCCTCGACGGGCCGACGACCGACTCGTCGGCGACCACCGCACCGTCGACCCCCGATTCGGAGGAGGCCGCACCGGCTTTCGAGGACGGTCGCCTCGCGAACACCTCGTCGCTGGTGGTCAGCCACCGACGGGCGACGAACGGCACCGGGTTCTCCTTCGAGTCGAGCGCCGTGACGCGGGCGCAGGACGCGGCGGTCCCGGTGAACTACATGAACCGGACGGTGCGGGTCGGCGCTGGCGGGACGTCGTACGTCGCCGAGTACAACCAGACGGGAGGCCTCAGCACCGACCGCCAGACCGCGCGGTGGAGCAACGGCACCTTCGGCGCGTCCCGCGAGGTCCGGTCGGTGGCGTTCCAGGACGACGCGGTGCAGTACCTGTCCGGACCGATTGACTCTGTGGAGACGCCCCTCTCGCTCTCCGGGTTCGTCCCGATGTACCTCCGCGCCGGGTCGTTCGCGGTCGAGTCGACGGCCGGGGACGGGACGCGGACGCTCGTCGCGAGCGAGACGCACAACGGCACGCTCGGGACGTACGAGGTCCGGGCGTTCGAGGCGACGGCGACCGTCGACGCGGTCGGCCGCGTCCGCTCGCTGTCGGTCGACACGACGCTCGTCATCGAGAACATCACGTTCGACCAGCGCTACCGGTTCGCCCTCTCGACCGACCCCGCGGCCGTCGAGCGGCCGTCGTGGGTGGAGACGGCCGTCGAGAAGACGCCGCGCGTCGATGCGCACGTCGAGGACGACTACGTCGTCGTCACCAACACCGGGTCCGTCGAACTCGGTCCGCGGGTCGCTCTCATGCAGGGGAACTCGGGAGCGAGTGCGGCGCTCGACGACTCGCTCGCACCCGGCGAGACGGTGTACCTCTACCGGGCGACCGGGGACGCGTACCGACTCGTCGTCTCCGACTCGCCACCGACGGAGCGCCGCGAGTCGCTGTCGGGGCAGTACGAGGTGCGGTTCAGCGGCCGTGGCTACTTCGAGCAGGTCTCGGTTCCAGTGAACGCGGGCGAAGAGTAGAACCGCGCCGTTCTCGCAGTTCTCGCGCTACCACCACGAGAGCGACCGGTGCTGGCGCTCAGTCGTCGTCGGCGGCGGGCGGGTCGGCGCGCTGGCCGCGTTCGCGCTCGGAGCGCGGCCCCTCCAGGTCGACCCTCGGCAGGTGGTCGCGGAGGTACTGGCCGGTGTAGGAGTCGTCGTTCCGGGCCACCTCCTCGGGGGTACCCTGTGCGACGATAGCGCCGCCGTTCTCGCCACCCTCCGGTCCGAGGTCGAGGATGTGGTCGGCGTTCTTTACGAGGTCGAGTTCGTGTTCGACGACGACGACGGTGTTCCCGCGGTCGGTGAGGCGCTGGAGCACCTCGATGAGTTTGCGCTCGTCGTGGCTGTGCAGGCCCGTCGTCGGCTCGTCGAGGAGGTAGAGCGTCTCGCCGGTGTCCTTCTTCCCGAGTTCCTCGGCGAGCTTGATGCGCTGGGCCTCCCCACCGGAGAGCGTCGTCGAGGGCTGGCCGAGACGCATGTAGTCGAGGCCGACGTCCTTCAGCAACTGGAGGCGGCGCTCTATCTGGGAGTTCGCCTCGAAGAACTCGTAGGCCTCCTCGACGCTCATGTCGAGCACCTCCGAGATGGTCGCGCCCTTGTACGTCACGTCGAGCGTCTCGTCGTTGTAGCGCTTCCCGTCGCACTCCTCGCACGGGACGTAGACGTCCGAGAGGAAGTTCATCTCTATCTTGACGGTCCCCTGCCCGCCACACGCCTCACAGCGCCCGCCCTTGACGTTGAACGAGAACCGGCCGCGCTCGTAGCCGCGCTGTTTGGCGAGCTTCGTCGAGGCGAACAGCTCCCGGATGTGGTCGAAGACGCCCGTGTAGGTCGCCGGGTTCGACCGCGGGGTGCGGCCGATGGGCGACTGGTCGATGAGGCGCACCGTCTCGATGTCGTCGATGCCCTCGATGTCGTCGTGGTCGCCGGGGCGGACGTCGGTGCCGTTCATCCGCTTGACGAGCCCCTTGTACAGAATCTCGTGGAGGAACGTCGACTTTCCAGAGCCGGAGACGCCCGTGACGGCGGTGAAGTTGCCGAGCGGGACGTCGATGTCGAGGCCGCGCAGGTTGTGCTGGCGAGCGCCCCTCACGGTGAGGTGGCCGGTCGGTTCGCGGCGCTCCTCCGGGACGGGAATCTGCTTGCGGCCAGCGAGGTAGTCGCCCGTGATGGACGCCTCGGTGTCCATCACCTCCTCGACGGGACCGTTGGCGACGATTTCGCCACCGCGCTTGCCGGGGCCGGGACCCATGTCGATGACGTTGTCCGCCCGCCACATCGTCTCCTCGTCGTGTTCGACGACGATGAGCGTGTTCCCGAGGTCCCGCAGGCCTTCGAGGGTGTTCAGCAGGCGGTCGTTGTCCCGCTGGTGGAGGCCGATGGAGGGTTCGTCGAGGACGTACAGCACGCCTACGAGGCCCGACCCGACCTGCGTCGCGAGGCGGATGCGCTGGCTCTCGCCGCCCGAGAGCGTCGAGGCTTCGCGGTCCAGCGTCAGGTACTCCAGGCCGACCTCGGTCATGAACCCGAGGCGGGCGCGAATCTCCTTGAGAATCTCCTCGGCGATGGTGCGGTCGCGGTCGTCCATCCCCTCCTCCATCCCCTCGAAGTGCGCGAGGGCGTCGCCGATGGACATCCGGTTGACCGCCGTGATGGCGGTGCCGTCGACGAGGACGGCCCGCGACTCGGGCTTGAGGCGGGTGCCGTCGCAGGCCGGACAGCGCGTCGTCGCCATGTACTCCTCGATGTGCTCGCGGGTGCCCTTCGACTCCGTCTCGACGTACCGGCGGTCGAGGTTCGGGATGACGCCCTCGAAGCGCTTCTCCTTGCGTCTCGTCCCGTTCTTCGTCCGGCGCTTGAACACGACCTTCTCGTCGGTGCCGTAGAGGAACGCCTGCCGGACGTCCTCGTCTAACTGCTCGAACGGCGTCGACAGCGAGACGCCGAAGTGCTTCGAGACGGCGTCCAGCCGGGTCCGGTAGTACGACCGGGAGTAGCTCCACGGCTCGAACACCTCCTTCAGCGGTTTCGAGGGGTCCTGGACGACGAGGTCCTCGTCGACCTCCTTCGTCTCGCCGATGCCCTCACAGGCCGGGCACGCGCCGTGTGGCGAGTTGAACGAGAACGACCGCGTCTCTATCTCGGGCAGGTCGATGCCGCAGTGAGTACACGCGAGGTCCTCGGAGAACGTGACGACGAGGCGCTCCGTGGCGACCTCCTCCGCGTCGTCGTCATCGTCGTCTGCCGTCCCCGCGAGGTCGCCGGTCGAGCGGGTCTTCTCGCCGCCGATGTCGACGCCCTCGGGCGGGTTCGGGATGATGAGCTTCAGCGAGCCCTCGGCCTCTTCGAGGGCCGTCTCGACGCTGTCGGTGATGCGCGAGCGCGCCTCGGGGCTGATCTTGACGCGGTCGACGACCACGTCGACGGTGTGGAAGTAGTTCTCGTCGAGGTCCGGGCGCTCCGTGGTGAGGTCGTACTCCTGTCCGTCGACCTCGACGCGGGCGTACCCCTCCGCCACGAGGTCGTCGAACAGGTCGGCGAACGCGCCCTTCTGGTCGCGGACGACCGGCGCGGCGACCTTCGCCTTCGTCCCCTCGGGCAGTTCGAGGATGCGCCGGACCATGTTCTGGGCGCTCTGCTCGCCCACCTCGCGGCCGCACTCCGGGCAGTGGGGCGTCCCGACGCGGGCGTACAGCAGGCGGAGGTAGTCGTGGAGTTCGGTGACGGTCCCGACGGTCGAGCGGGGGTTGTTCGCGGCGTTCTTCTGGTCGATGGAGATGGCGGGAGAGAGCCCTTCGACCGTCTCGACCTGCGGCTTGTCCATCTGCCCGAGGAAGTTGCGGGCGTAGGCGGAGAGCGACTCGATGTAGCGGCGCTGCCCCTCGGCGTAGATGGTCTCGAAGGCCAGCGAGGACTTCCCCGACCCGGACAGTCCGGTGACGACGGTGAACTCCTCTCGCGGGATGGTCACGTCGACGTCCTTGAGGTTGTGCTCCTCGGCCCCTCGGACCTCGATGTTCTCTTTCATTACGTGCGCCACGAGTGGACCGCCTGAAACCCTGTCGGTCACGTCATCGTACTCGCTGACTGACAGTCACCACTGGCGAGCACTCGGGCGGTTTCGAGCGGTCGACCGTCGGCACTCGCTGGCCGTTCGACCGGTCGGCCAGGCCAGGGGGCTCGGTCACGCCGAACCCCTCGTCCGGTCGGTCCTCGTCGGTCGATTGTCCCAGTCGATGACTTGATACGACCGACGAGAGTAGCGCCGTCCATGAGCCAACAGGACGTCATCGGTGGCATCGACCTCACCGACGACCACTACGTCATCAAGCAGAGCTTGATCCGCAACAAGTACGCCGTCCTGGACTCCTCTGGACAGACCGTCCTCAAGGGGAAACAGAAGCTGTTCAAGATGAAGGAGGATTTCCCGTTCACGACGCCCGACGGGGAGACCATCTACCGTCTCAAGGCGAAGAACGTCCTCGACATCGCCGGCGACTACACGCTCGTCGACGAGCGCTCGGGCGACACCATCGCCGTCATCGAGAAGAAGTTCACCCTGTTCAAACACACCTACGACGTCCGCTCGCCGAACGGCGAACACTGGGGGCGCATCGAGTCCGAGAGCGCCGTCGTGATGGCCCTGAAGTCGCTCTCCGACATCGCGGGCCTGCTCCCTCACTCCTACTCCATCACTGGTCCCGGCGGGCGGTCGATGGGCACCATCAAGGAGCGCTTCTCCCTCCGCGACATCTACGACGTGACCGTCGGCGACACGGGCGAGGCACCGCGCGAGGCCATCGTCGCCGCCGCCTGCGCCATCGACGCCCTCGAAGGGAACTGAGCAGTCCCGAGCGAACCGTTATCTCTACCACCGCGAATCCCCCCGTATGACGACCGACGCGAACGACGGCATCGGCGAGAGCGAGGCGGACGGCGACGGCGCGATGAACCCGGCAGGAATGGGGATGGGTATCGCACTCGGCGTCGCCATCGGGACGGCCCTCGGCATCGCCACCGACAACCTCGGCCTCTGGATAGCGCTCGGCGTGGCACTCGGCACCGCGTTCGGCGCGGCGCTCAGCGCTGGCCTCGGCGACGAGGAGTGAATGACCGTCCGACGACGGACGACGCCGACCGAGGGCGCTCGACGGTGGCCGTCGCCGAGCGACCCGACGCCGGGAGTTATCCCGCAGGCTGCCCTCTCTCCACCCGATGATGGCGACGACGCACGCACTGGCTGGCATCGTCGTCGCGAGCGTGGCGGCCCTCCTCGTCCCCGACCACGCGACGACGGCGCTCCTCGCGGGCGCGGCGGGTGGCCTGTTCCCCGACCTCGACGCCGTGGTCGGCACCCACCGCAAGACGCTGCACTTCCCCGCGTACGGCTGGGTCGTCGCCGTCCCTGCCGTCGGTCTGGCCGTCCTCGTCACTGGCCCGTGGTCGGTCGCGCTCGCCTGCTTCACGACCGCGGCCGCCTTCCACGCGCTGTCGGACTGGGCCGAGGGCGGTGTCGAGTGGCGCGGCTGGGAGCGAAACACCGACCGCGCGGTGTACTGCCACCTCACCGGCGAGTGGCTGACGGCGAAGCGGTGGGTGCGCTACGACGGCGCGCCCGAGGACCTGCTCTGCTCGGCGGTGCTCGCGGGGGTCGCCCTGCTGGTCGTCTCCGGACTGACCCGGTGGCTGGTCGTCGGGCTCCTCGCAGTCGGGACCGTCTACACGCTCGTCCGCCGACGCGTCCCGGGGGTCGTCGACCGCCTCCGGGCACGCACGTAGGCTCACGCAAGCCGGGTGGCTACACACGTTCCCACCGTCACTTAGCTCGATGCGTCCCGACAACCGGACAGTCATGCGAACGCTGGTAGCGGGGGTGACCGGGGTCGGCGCGAAGCGAGCCGTAGCGGTCGGTGTGGTCGTTGCCGCTGCGCTCGCCCTCGTCACCGTCGGTCCCCTCTCGCTGCCGTCGGGCGTCGACGCCCGGACGGTCGGGCTGATGCTCGTCCTGGCGTTCGTCGCGCTGTCGTGTCGCGGTATCGCGCTCCGGGGCGTTCTCGACATCCTCGGGACGCGCGTGGGCCCGCTCCGCGCTATCGGCGTCTTCCTCGCGACGACGTTCCTCGGCTGTCTCGCCCCGTGCGGGAAGGCGGCGGCGGGACCCGTCAACGGGCTGCTGGTCTCCTCGGCCACCGAAGCCCGCTACGAACAGAGCCTCGCGGCCGTCGTCACCGTCGACCTCACCGTGAGCGTCGTCGGACTCACGCTGGCGCTCGCCGGACTCGGCGGCACCGTCCGCCCCGATCCGCGAGCGCTCGTCGTCCTCCCCCTCCTCGCACTGCTCGTCCTCGCCGCGTGGCGAGTCCGCGACCGCCTCGTCGAGGTGGTCGGTCGCTGCGTCGCCGTCCCCGTCCGCCTCGTCGGTCGAGTCGTTCCCTCGAAGACGCCGCCCTCGACCGAGTCGGTCACCGAACGCGTCGAGGGCGTCGTCGAGTCTGTCGAACTCGTCGCGCGCTCGCCGCGCCGACTCGCGGGCGTCGTCCTCTTCGTCGCCGTCGGGCAGGTGGCCGCCGCGGCCTGCCTCTGGCTCGCGCTCGACGCCGTCGGCTCGGCGGTGTCGTTCCCGCTCGTCCTCGGCGTCCTCCCGCTGTCGGGCATCGGGTCGCTCGTGCCCTCGCCGGGCGGGACGGCGGGCGTCGAGGCGGCGCTCGTCGGGCTGCTCGTCTCGTTCGCCGGGGTGGCCGTCCCGCCCGCCTCCGCGGCCGTCCTGCTCTACCGGACGGCGACGTTCTGGGCGCCGCTCCCCGTCGGCGGCCTGTCGGCGCTCGCCCTCGGCGGCCGCGACGCCATCAGCGCCGCGCGCGGGTCGGTCCCCGAGACCGTAGCGTAGCGGCGAGAACGTGTGGCGTAGCGAGCGTTTGCGTCCGCTAGATACTGTCCGCGTCGGGGGAGACAAGCGGTGACTGACCGTGGTTCCTCCTTCGAGTATCACTTCTCGCGTCACCCCGTCTTCGTGTCTCGACGCTTCTTGAACGTGCGGCGGAGCAGGACGACGAGCGCCCCGGTCACGGTCAGGTAGACCAGGGTGATGGCGACGTCGAGCCACAGCGGCAGGCGGAGGGTCGGGAACAGCTCCGGGCCGACGAGGGTGGCCGTGACGAGGCCGAGCATCGCCGTCGTGGCGACGACCAGCGAGCGCTCCTCGTAGTCGAACGCAGACCAGTAGTACAGCATCAGGACGCCGTACAGCACGACACAGACGACCATCGTCAGAGCGAGTCCCTCGAACACCGTCCACTTCGCCCCCTGGAGTTGTAGCGGGACTCCCCGACCCGCGCTGGCACCCGTCACCGCCGCCACCTCCAGCATACCGCTCCGCTACTGTACAGACACGTAAGTAGCTGCGGGTGGCATCGGCTCCGTCTGGCCGGTTACGCAGGACGCGCGACTCCGACGCCGACGCAGCGTGCCACGCACGCCCTGCGTCGAATCCCGCCCTTCACACGTCCTCGGGCAACCAGCCGCCGTCCACCTCGACGTTCTCGCCGGACACGTACTCGCTCCCCTCGTCGCAGAAGAACCGGACGACCTGCGCGACGTCGGCGAACTGCGCCCAGCGGCCGCGGGGGGCGTTCTCGGGGAACTCGTCGGAGTTCTCGATGACGTACGGCGAGACGGCGTTGGCGGTGATGCTGTCGTCCTGCGTGTCTGCAGCGAGCATCCGCGTGAACATCAGGACGCCCGCCTTGGCGACGAAGTACGGGAAGTTCTTCGGGTTCACCAGCCCCTTCTCCGCGGAGGCGTAGCCGACGTTGACGACGCGACCCCACTCCTGCTCGCGCATGCCGCCGAGCGCCCGCTTCGAGCAGAGGACGGTGCCGTAGAAGTTCGTCTCGACGACGGTCCGCCACCGGTCCCACTCGACGTCCTCCCAGTGGGCCGGGGCGAACGCCCCGACGTTGTTGACGAGGATGTCGACGCTCCCGAGGTCCGACTCGACGTCGGCGAACAGGTCGTCGACAGCGTCGGGGTCGGTGACGTCGCCCTGCACGAGCGCCGTCTCGACGCCGTGGTCCCCGGCGACGTCGGCCACCTCGCGGGCAGCAGCGTCGCTCGTGTGGTAGTGGACGGCAACGTCCGCGCCGCAGGCCGCCAGCGACTCCGTGAGCGCCGCGCCGAGTCCCGTCGCGCTGCCGGTGACGAGCGCCACCCGGCCGTCGAGGTCCGGTCGAATCATACCGGCGGTTCGGCCGGTGGCGGCAAAGCGACGGTGGTTGCGGTCGGCGTCGGTCGCTCCCCGTGGAACCGAGGGCCGTCGAGAGAACCGGAAGACGACGGAGTGGTGGTGCGTAGGTCTGCACGAAGTTTTTACGCGTGAACGAGATAATGTGTGGAGGATTTATCTGTCGTGGCGTTGGTGTACGAACCGATGGCCTACTACGTGGGCGTCGACCTTGGGGCGACGCACATCCGTGCTGTCGTCGCCGACGCCCGAGGCGAGGTGGTCGGCCGCGCTCGCAGTTCGACCCCGACCGGACCGGCAGGCATCGCCGTCACCGAGGCGGTCCTCGACACCGTCCGGGGTGCGTGCGCGGACGCCGATGTCAAACCGTATCGAATCACAGCCGCTGGTATCGGCTCGTTCGGACCGCTGGACCTCGCGGCCGGGACGGTCGAACAGCCGGCGAACCTGCCCGACGACATCGACCGCATCCCGCTGACCGGACCGCTGGAGAACCTCGTCGACAGCGAGGAGGTGTACCTCCACAACGACACCATCGCGGGACTCATCGGCGAGCGGTTCTACGGCCCGCGGACGCCCGACGACGTGGTGTACGTCACGATGTCGACCGGTATCGGTGCGGGCGTCGCCGTCGACGGCAACGTCCTGAACGGCTGGGACGGGAACGCCGGCGAGGTGGGACACATGACGCTCGACCCCCACGGTCACATGACCTGTGGCTGTGGCGCGCCGGGCCACTGGGAGGCGTACTGCTCGGGGAACAACATCCCCCGGTACGCCCGCCATCTCGCCGACCGGGAGGACATCCCGACGGACCTCCCGCTGGACGACGACGAGTTCTCTGCGGTGGACGTGTTCGAGACGCCCGAGGACCCGCTGGCGGCCCGGACGCTCGAACGCGTCGCCGACTGGAACACGCAGGGTGTCGCGAACGTCTGTCACGCCTACGCCCCCATCGTCGTCTACGTCGGCGGCTCGGTCGCGCTCAACAACCCGGAGACGGTGCTCGACCCCATCAGGGAACGCCTCGCGGACCACCTGCTCGTCAACGTCCCCGACGTGGAACTGACCACGCTCGGCGACGAGGTAGTCGTGAAGGGGGCGCTCGCGAGCGCCCTCACCGGCGGAACGGGCGAGCGACCGACGGGTCGATAGCGACCGAGCGGTCGCGAGTCGGGCGTTGGCGCCGAGCGCCGGCGTCGATATCGCTCCTCACCTGGCTCCGGACGTGACAGTCCAGGGACCGTAACGCATACACCGGGCGATTGCTCAGTTCTCCCATGGAGTCCCCAACTCCCCGCAGTCGCCGCGACGTCCTCCGGACGCTCGGCGCGGCGGCGACGCTCCCCGCCCTCTCGGGAGTCGCGAGTGCACAGTCCACGGCACAGGACGACTACGGCCCCCTCGGCCGGGTCGAGGTGCCCGGCACCACCGAGGTCGTCGTCTCCGGCGACGTCGCCTACCTCGCGACGAGCGACGGGTTCGCCAGCGTCGACGTCTCCGACCCGGAGAACCCGTCTGTACTCGCCAACCCGACGGACCTCCTGGCCGACCGGGAGAACGGTCCGATGAAACAGATCTTCGACGTGAAGGTCGAGGGCGACCGCCTGCTCGTCGCCGGGCCAGCGCAGTCGACGCAGAACAGCGTGAGTGCTCTCGTGCTCTACGACGTCTCGGACCCCGCGGCTCCCGAACAGGTGGGCGTCTACGAGACCGAGTCGATCAACCACAACGTCTTCCTGAGCGACGGCGTCGCGTACCGCGGCGACAACTACGCCGACGGCCTGCAGAGCGAGAACCCGGTCGTCATGATAGACGTCGAGGCGGGCGAGGAACTCGGGCGCTGGTCGCCCGTCGACGAGAACGAGGCCTGGGGCGACGTCTACACCGGTCTCCGCGTGCTCCACGACATGTACGTGCAGGACGGCGTCGCGTACCTCGCGTACTGGGACGCCGGGACGTGGCTCCTCGACGTGAGCGACCCCGCCTCGCCGTCGGTGATCAACCACGTCCGCGGTCGGCCACCGGAGGAACTCGCCAGTCTGTCGGGGAGTCAGGTGACCAACGAGAACCTCCAGCCGCCGGGCAACGACCACTACGTCGCCGTGAACGACGACGCCTCGGTGCTCGGCGTCGGGATGGAGTCGTGGGACACGGAGGCCGACGAGGACGACGACGGTCCGAGCGGCATCGAACTGTTCGACATCTCCGACCCGACGACCGCCGAGTCGCTGGCCACCATCACCCCGCCACCCACCGACCAGCCGACCTACAGCGGCGTCTGGACCACCTCGCACAACTTCGACTTCGCGGGCGACCGCCTCTACACCTCGTGGTACAGCGGCGGCGTGAAGGTGTTCGACGTGAGCGACCCGAGCGCCCCGGGTATCCTCCGCGAGTGGGAGAACCGCGAGGAGCTGAGTTTCTGGGCTGCAGTGGCCGTCGAACCGGGCGAGACGTTCGTCGCCAGCGCCGAGAACCACCGGGGTGAGCAGGGCGCGTTCGCCGGCCTCGTCGCGTTCCCAGACGCACCGAGCGGGGAGCAGTCGACCCGGACCCAGACGCCGGTGCCGACGAGCACGACGGACTCGACGACCGGCACCGCGAACGGGACGGGGGACGGCGGTAACACCACTGGCGGGACCGCGTCGGGCGGTACCACCACGAACGGGACCGGCACTGTCGTCAGCGACACGACGGTGGCCGCTACCGACTCGGGTACCGTGGAGACGACCACGGACTCCTCCGGGAGCGGTCCCGGGTTCGGCATCGCCGCCGGCGTCGCCGGGAGCGGTCTCGCGGCGTGGCGAGTGCTCCGCGGACAGGACGACGACGAGTAACTGGCCGACTCAGCGCAGCGCGTTCTCGACGGCGCTCGCCACCGCTCGCGCCTTCTCCGCGAGCGGCTCCGGAATCTCACCGACGGCGACGGCCTCGTCGAGTTCGTCGTCGTCGACCCGCTCCACCCGGCCGTCGGCGTGTTTCACCACGTCGACGTGGAGGTCGACGTACCGCGCCACGTCGGGGAACAGTTCGACCGGCGTGCAGACGTTGACGTACGTCCCGCGGCGTTCGCCGTCGCTGCCGCGGTACACCGTCGGGTACCACCAGCGACCCTCCTGCAGTTTCGTGACGGCCACGTCGCCCGCCCGTCGTTCGACGCCGAGTGCGTCGTAGGTGCCGCCGGGCGTCATCTCGCGTTCGAGCGTCACCTTCCCGACGGGGTCGTAGTCGGTCACCTCGCCGCGGCCGAGGACGACGAGGTGGCCGGCTGGCTTCCCGTGGCCGAGGGCCAGCGTGTCGCCCTCGCGGGGACCGAACTGCCGGGTGAGCGCGGCGAACGGGAACTCGCCGCCGTCGCCCGCGTCGTCGCAGACCGCCTCGGCGAAGTCGACGGCCGCGCTCGCGGCGTTCGTCGCCGCCTTCGCGCGGTGGTGGCCGCCCATCGTCGGCGTCACCTCGCGTCTGAGGTCGTCGAGCGCGAACCGCGACTCGCGGCCGAACCAGCACCACGTCGTCGCCAGTCCGTCAGTGAGACGCCCGGGTTCGTCGCCGGACTCGCCGGCCGACGCCGGGTTGGGGAGCGCGTCGAGGACGGCGGCCCGCTCGTTGAGTCGGTCGAGCGTCGCGCCGAGTGCGTCGAGGTCCGCGTCGTCCGCGCGTTCGTCCCACCGGACCGCCCACCCGTCACGCGGATCCGTCGGCAACAGCGAGGCGAGTTCGACGCCGCCCGTGGTCGCGTCGCTCTGGTCGCTTCGGACGAGTCGTGCCAGTTCCGTCTCGACCGTGAGGTCGGTCGTACACACCGGCCGGTCGTCGCTCCAGGGTGCGACCGCCTCCCGAATCTGGACGCGGAGCGCGTCGCCCGCCTCGATGCGGTCGTCGACCTGCGAGAAGTGGAGCCAGCCCTCGATACCCCCCTTGTCGTCTTCGCCGAGGTCGAGGACCGCACCGCTCCGCTTCGTGGACTCGACACGGGCGTCGAACACCGCGCCTTCGGGAGCCGGGTCGTTCCACGCCAGCGTGTCGACGCCGACCGATTCGAGGCGGTCCGTCGCCGCGTCGACCGTCGGTTCCTCGCCCGAGACGCCGACGCCCTGTCGGTCGTCGGTGGTGGCGACTGTCGCCAGCGCCGGGGCGACGGGGAACGTCGCGTCGAACCGCTCGCGGATGGGTTCCGAGGCCTGCACGACGCCCGTGTCGTCGTAGAGCAGACGGGTGAGCGCCGTCGCGTAGATGCCCCGGACGCGGACGCTCATAGCGCGTCGGGGTCGGCGGCGAAGCGGGTCCGACCGTTCACCGTCGGGCCGAGCGTCAGTTCGACGAGGCCGTCGTCGAGCGGTCTGCCTCCTTCGACCGGGACGCCCCACGTGTCGAACTTCAGGTAGCCGCGGATGCTGTCGGCGTGGGTGTAGCAGTCGAGGTGGTCGACGGTGTGCTCGTTCACGCCGTCCGCGCTGTGCGCGAGGTCCATGTCCGAGTAGACGGTGTCGTGTGCCTCGAAGAAGGCGACGAGCGCGTCGGCGGCCTCGTCGGTGTACTGTTTGACGTAGCCGTCGGCCTCGGCGATGTCGTCCGTCGAGAGGCCCACCTCGCGGAGCGCGCGCTGGGTTCGACTGTCGAAGTGCATGGACCGCGTTCGACGCCGGTCCTCGAAAAGCCAGCGGACCGCTACGGGCCGTAGAGTTAGAAGGGTGGGTCACCTGTACCGATTATGGCACGACGCGACCCGGTCGAAGCCCGGGCCAAGCGCTCTCGCGACCTCTACGGCATCGCGACGTGGGAACCACGCTCGATGCTCGACCGCTTCGCGGTCCGGCTCCACCACCTCGCCGTCCTCGTCGGCAAGTGGCTCCTGGTCCTCGTCGCAGTGTTGTTCACACTGCTCATCGGGGCGGCCGGCGCGCTGACGAACCCGGTCATCCTCGGACTGACGCTCCTCTCGGCGGTTCCGGCGCTCGCCCTCGTCGCGTACGTCTACCGGACCGACGTCACGAGCGGCGAGCCGTTGACGCTGCTGGCGGTCACGTTCCTGCTCGCCATCGTCTTCGCCAGCTTCGCGGCCATCGCCAACACCATCTTCGGCAACCTGCTCGGGGTCGGTATCGCCAGCGGCGAGACGACCGTCCTCTCGCTCGTCGGCTCCATCCTCTTCTTCTTCCTCGTCGTCGGGCCGGTCGAGGAGACGGTGAAGATACTCGCCGTCCGGTTCTACGCCTTCCGGAGCGACGAGTTCGACGCCGTCGTCGACGGAGTGGTGTACGGCGCGGTGGCGGGCCTCGGCTTCGCCTTCGTCGAGAACGCCATCTACATCCAGCGCTCGGCGGGCGAGTCGCTCTCGATGGGCGGCCCCGAACAGGTGCTCGCCGAGGTCGGCGCGACCGCGACGATTCGGGCGCTCGCCGGCCCCGGTCACGTCATCTACTCCGCGTTCGCGGGCTACTACCTCGGCCTCGCCAAGTTCAACCCAGACGACGCCGGTCCCATCATCGCCAAGGGCGTCGTCATCGCCGCCCTCATCCACGCGACGTACAACTCGTTCGCGACCGCCGCGCTGCCCGGCCTCACCGCCCTCCTCGAACCGACGCTCCCCTCCATCAGCGTCTTCTTCGCGTTCGTCGTCCTGTTCCAGGGGTTCTTCGGCTACCTGCTCTACCGGAAGATCAAGGCGTACACCGCCGCCTACCGCGACGTGATGAGCGACGCCGAGCGCTCCCGCTCCATCGGCGTGGAACGCACCGAGTTCGACGGGTAACAGCTCCGGGGGACGGTTCTCACCCCGCCTTCCGGCCGCGTCGCACTCGCCGCTCAGACGCGCAGTTCGACCGGCTCTAACTCCGTCTCCGCACAGAACCGGTCGAGTTCGTCGGCGCGCGGTTCTATCTCGTCTGGGCGGTGGGAGTCGGTGCCGAGCGTGAACTCGACGTCGTACTCGCGGAGGACCTCGTAGAACTCGGTCTTCGGGTGCAGTTCGCCGTAGTCGCGCAGGACCCGCCCGGCGTTCACCTCGGGGACCGTCCGCGAGTCGGCGAACGCCTCGGCGACGCGGCGGTAGTGGTCCTCGGTGGTGAACCCGCGCAGCGGCGTCGTGCGTTCGAGGAGGTCGGGGTGGGCGGCCACCTCGAACAGTTCGGACTCGACGAGCGAGACGAGGGCGTCGTAGTAGGCGTCGACGACCGCCCGACGCTCTGGCTCGTCCATCTCTCGGAACGGGCCGGTCGTCTGGACGTTCCGGTCGTCGACGGTGTGGACGCTGCCGATGGCGTAGTCGAAGTTCGCCTCGTCGAGGAAGCGGGCGATGGTGTCTCGCTCGTCGGGGAGGTAGTCCATCTCGACGGCGTCGTAGACGCGGAGGCCGAACTTGTCACGGATGGCCTCGATACCCGCCCGGCGTCGCTCGTAGGTCGCGTCCAGATTGAACCCGAACATCTGCTTCTCCCGGCGCTGTGGCTCGCGAGTAGAGACGTTACAGTGGTCGGCGAAGCCCAGCCCGTCCAGACCCGCCTCCTCGGCGGCGTGGCACATATGGTAGAGAAAGGTCCCGTCCGAGTAGTTCGAGTGGACGTGGTAGTCGTGCACAGCCGTGGGGAGGAGGGGGGCCGACAAAAGCGTGCGGTAGAGCGGGACTCGGTGGACCTACTCGTCTTCGTCGTCCCCGGCAGGCGCGTAGTAGTACTCGCCCGCGTTCTTCTGCTCGCGGTCGAGCTGGCTACCCGGCTTGTTGATGCGCGGACGGCTGGTGCGCTGGTCGCGGCGGAACGTGATGTCGAGGTTCGAGAGGAACTGGTTCATCCCCTCGCGCATCCCGACCGGGGGAGAGGTCTCGCCGCGGACGGCGGGTTCGCCGTCGAACACCATCAGGCGGTCCGACAGCAGGTCGATCATGTAGATGTCGTGGTCGATGACCATCGCCGTCGCGTCGTGGTTCTCGGTGTACCGCCGGATGGCGCGGGTGGCGAGCACCCGCTGTTCAACGTCGAGGTGCGCCGACGGCTCGTCGAGCAGGTAGAGGTCGGCGTCCTTCGAGAGGCACGCCGCGATGGCGACGCGTTGACGCTCCCCTCCGGAGAGGTCGGTGAGGTTCTGCTCCATGATGCGCCCCAGCTGGAGCGGGTTCGCGATCTCCGTCTCCCAGTACGAGGAGCCGAACTGGTCGGTGATAGACGCCAGGAAGGCGTCGACGCGCATCGGCTGGTCGATGTCGACGTACTGCGGTTTGTAGGAGATGTCGAGACGCGTGTCCATCTCGCCCTCGGTCGCCTCGATGCGACCGGCGAGCAGTTTGGCGAACGTCGACTTCCCGATACCGTTCGGACCGACGACGCCGAGCACCTCGTTCTCGCGTATCTCGCCGGCCTCGACGTCGAGCGTGAACTCGTCCTCGCCGTAGGACATCGTGAGGTCGGGGTACGAGGCGAGCGTCTCGCCCTGGTACGACGACCGGGGCGCGTGACGCTCGAACTCGATGGCCTCCGGGCGGATGCGCATGTTCTCGTTCTCGAGGTAGCCCGAGAGGTACTGGTTGACGCCCTGCCGCGTCGATTTGGGCGGCGTGATGACGCCGAACGCGCCGGGTTCACCGTAGGCGACGTTCAGCGAGTCCGCCAGCAGGTCGAGCACCGCCAGGTCGTGTTCGACGACGAGCATCGAGCGGTCGCCCTCCTCGGCGAGTTCCCGGATGAGACGCGCCGCGGTGACGCGCTGGCCGATGTCGAGGTAGGGCGTAATCTCGTCGAGGAAGTAGAAGTCGGCGTCGCGAGCGAGCGTGGCCGCGAGCGCGACCCGCTGGAGTTCGCCCCCGGAGAGCGTGTCGATGGACTGGTCGACGACCGGCCGAATCGAGAGGCGGTCGACGAGTTCGTCGACGACGCCCCGCTCGTCGGTCGATTCGAGGAGCTGGCGGGTGTTGCCGTCGAACTGGTTCGGGATCTTGTCGACGTACTGCGGTTTACGGGCGACCGCGACCTCGTCGGCCTGGAGCTCTTCGAGGTAGTTCTGGAGCTCCGTCCCGCGGTACTCGTCGATGACGGCGTCCCAGTCAGGTTCCGCGTTCGGGTCGCCGAGGTTCGGCGTTATCTCGTCGGCGAGGATGCGGACGGCGGTGGTCTTCCCGATGCCGTTCGGCCCGAGGATGCCGGTCACCTTCCCGTCCTGTGGGGCGGGGAGGCCGTAGAGCGCGAACGCGTTCTCGCCGTAGCGGTGGACCGGTTCCTCGTCGAGCTCCTGCGGGAGGTTGATGATCTCCAGCGCGTCGAACGGACACTTGACGACGCAGATGCCACACGACTCGCCGAGACAGATGTCCTCGGAGATGGACACCTGGTCGGGGTCGCCCTCGTAGGCGTCGTCGCCGTGGCGCTCCTCGCGCGTGACGATGCACTCCTTGCCCGTCCGGTTGGGGGGGCAGTAGTTCGCACACTCGTAGTTACAGCGGTCGGGCTGACACCTGTCGAGGTCGACCACCGCGATGCTGTCGTCGGCCATTACAGCGAGACGCCCGCGGTGAAGAGGATGGTCAGGCAGACGAACCAGAGGGCGAACGTCATGAACGCGACGTAGAGGTAGTCCTTCGCGGAGAACTCCTCCTTGAGGCCGGTGAACCGGAGCACCGGGAACTGGACGGCGATTGCCACGAAGAGGGCGTAGACGACTGCCGTCGCGTTCGGGTCGGTCGTCGTGAGGTACGACCCGAAGGCGGCGGCGATACCCAGCAGCGCGGACAGCGCCGTCACGGTGATGCCCCGGATGTGAGCGCTCGGGCGCTCGACCGTGTCGGTAGCCATGTCCGAGAGTGGTCGGTGCGGCCGCAAAAGCCGTTCGGTCCGCTCGCCCTCGATGTATCCGATATCCGACTTCCGGGTCAATCTTTATACACTGTCGACGTGTCCGTTTATACCGTTATGAGCGACTCTTCCGCCGAGGGGCTTGCGGACCTGCCACCGAGCGCCAAGCTCGTATATAAGGTCCTGCAGTACAACGGCCCACTGACACAGAAGGGCATCGTCGAGGAGTCGATGCTCTCCGCGAGAACCGTCCGCTACGCACTCGAACGACTCGAAGGCATCGACGCGGTCGACGAGGACGTCTACTTCGCCGACGCCCGACAGAACCTCTACGAGATCGTCTCCGCGCAGGGCGAGACGCCCGACGCGCAGGCGGTCGGCGACGACTGAAGACGCGGTTCCTGACGTATCGGACAGCAGGTCTCGGGGGACGACCGGCTACACGCTCTCTTTCGCACCGCTTCGTCGAGGAGCAACCGCTACGTCTCGCCGACGTACGCGACCGTACCGACTCGATACTCGGTCGGCCGCGTCGGCGTCACTCGAACCGGAGTCTGTCGCCCGCCTCGACGTCGTCGAACGTGCCAGCCGGTGCCTCGACGACGGTGTCGGCGACGTGCTTCCCGTACCCACGCCACGCCCGGAGTCTCGACACCTGCTGGACGACGCCGTCACAGAGCCAGCAGGCGTCGATGGCGAACGGGACGAACACCATGTGCAGGTCCCGCGGTCCCTGGTCGTCGAACCGGAACACGAGGGCGTAGTCGTCGGGAATCGACCGCCGGAACATCAGGCCGCGGGCCTGCGAGAGGAAGGAGTCGGCCGTCTCCACCTCGCTGGCGAGGACGCGACCCGACTCGTGGACGACGCGCATAGCCGACGGTGTGTGACGAGGCACAAGAACCGACCGCTTTCGGCGAGTGGGCCGTCGCTGGTCGGCGGGTGTCCCGCACCGAGTAACGTTCAAACCGACGCCCGTCCACGGACCGTCCATGGAGAAGACGCCGCTCGGCACCTCCGTCGGCGTGGACGACCCGTTCGACTACGTCGAGCGGTGCGACCACGTCACCGACGACGGGAAGTGTCGGTATGCGTTCGAGTGCGAGGAGCGACGCTCCTCGGTGCGGTCGAGCGGGCGAAGCCCGCGAGACGCCGACCCCGATTCGACGTTCTTCCAGACGTTACGGGACCGCGACTACCGCTGCCCCGTCGTCACCGACGCGGGACCGGACTGGGAGTGGGCCGACTGCCCTCACTTCCGGTGTACGAACCGCTCGCGCGAGTGCATCCGCTGTGGGCTGGAGGAGGTCCGGATGGCCCACGACGATGCCCGCCCACTGCTCGAAGAACACCACCTCTCGTACCGCGCCTCGGCGAACGGCGGGACGAACGGGCACCCCGAGGAACTCACCCACGAGATTACGGTCTACCTCTGTCGATGGTGTCACGCGAAGGTCCACGACTCGTTCGCGCGCATCGACGACGACGCGAATCCGCCCCCGGAGGCGCTGGCGGCCCGCGAGGAACGACGGTCGCAGGAACTGGACGAACTCGGGTTCGACTCCGCGGCGGACCGCTACCGGGACTCGTAACTCGAACCGGTACTGTCACGAACGCTATCTATAGGGGTGGGAAGCTTGCAGATTTCACTCGTCGGTCGTGGAACGGGAGGGACCGTCGCTCACTCCGAGTGTCTCGGCGTCAGTCGTCGACGTTCGTCGCGTCGACCGACGCCTCGGCCGTCGCGGGCGTCTCCACGGCCGGAATCCGGCGTCGGATGCGGGAGATGTCCTCGACGATGGAGGCGATGCGGGTGCCGACGCCGCCGTTGCTCACGACCGCCGTCTCCTCCTGGACGGTCGGGAGCGGTTCCTCGATGACGCTGAGGAGGACCGAACTGTCGTCGACGAGCAGCGTGCGACCGAGCGTCCGGTCGCCCTCTCGCGACGAGGTGAACACCTGCGCGCCGGGTACCTCGGTCTCGACGCGTTGCTGGACCGTCACGCTCGGTGCGTCGACGAGCGTCGTGACGCCCTCGTCGAGCGCTCGTTCGACCCAGTCCAGCGAGATGTCGACGACGTGCTCGTCGTCCGGGAGGACGACGACGACTTCGTGGTCCGCGTCGTCGACGAGTTCGTTACCGCGTTCGGTCACGTTCTCGCGGCCCGAGACCGTCCAGAACTCGTTGTCACCGTTGTGCGGAGACACCTGCAGTTCCTTGAGGTTCTCGCCGGCCGTCTCGAGATGCGTGGTGAACTCGTTGCGGAGCGTCTGGATGGCCGTCTCGACGGAGACGCCGCGGTACTTCCGCGGATTCGACTCCCGGACGTCGACCAGACCTCGGTTCTGTAACTTCTCGAGCGAGTCGTAGACGCGAGAGCGTGGGACACTCGCGACCTTACTCACCTCCTTCGCCGTGCCTTCCGAGAGCTGGACGAGTGCGACGAAGCACTTCGCCTCGTACTCTCGGAGGCCGAGGGACTCGAGTGAGTCGACGGCTCGGGTTCGGTGTTCGTTCGTGGGCATTGTGGTAATATGGCTCCTCTCACGGGCGCTGCCGTGCCGTTCGGTACGGCGGGGTCAACAGACAACTTAGTTATCGAACGTGGACATATAAACATACGTCCTGCTCTCGCAGGTCACGACTGCCGCCACAGGCCCGAACGAGCGCCTCGAATCTGCCATCGTTCCGTTTTCCACACGGCATCCGCGCGTTTGTCAACTCCTCCCGTATCGGCGGTCGCTGGGTCGCGGTGGGTCCCGGCGGAACGGGGGGTGGCCGTCACGCTGGCCTCAGTTCAGTGGGGTTTTTATCGCGTCACGGTCGTACTTCCGCCAATGACGCGCATCGTCGTGGTGGACAACCACGGGCAGTTCACCCACCTCGAAGGCCGCGCGCTTCGCGACGTGGGCGTCGAGACGGCCATCGTGGACAACGAGACGCCTCCCGCGGAGGTCGAGGCCGACGGCGTGGTCCTCTCGGGCGGCCCCGACATGGACCGGACCGGCCACAGCGCCGACTATCTCGACCGGGACGTCCCCGTCTTCGGTATCTGCCTGGGGATGCAGTTGATAGCGAACGCACTCGGCGGTCGGGTGGGGTCGGGCGACTACGGCGGCTACGCCGACGTCACCGTCGAGATTCTCGACGACGCCGACCCGCTGGTCGGGTCGCTCGCCCCCGAGACCCGCGTCTGGGCGAGTCACGCCGACGAGGTGGTCGAGGTCCCCGAGGGGTTCACCCGGACCGCGAAGAGCGACGTCTGTGGCGTCGAGGCGATGAGCGACCCCGACCGCGACCTCTACGGCGTGCAGTGGCACCCCGAGGTCGCCCACACGGAGCGTGGTCAGGAGGTCTTCGAGAACTTCGTCTCGCTCTGTGAGTAGATGCGTGTGACACGGGGCGGTCGCGGATGACGACGACCCAGGGCGACCTCGCCGCGCTCTCGCGGTACATCTTCCGCGCCCCGCAGTGGTACGCCAGCGTCGCGTTCTCGCTGCTCATCGCCGTCGTCACCGGTATCGCGGCGTTCGACTCGCGGTTCGTCCTCGAAGACGCGTGGCAGGGGCTGTTCTTCGTCGGTATCCCGACGCTCGCCGCCAGCGTCCTCACCCCGTGGGTCGACCGCCGACTGGACGGACAGCTCACGCCCAACCGGGCGTCGCTGCTCGCCCTGTTCTGCGAACTCGTCACCGTCGGCCTGCTGACGCTGGCGGCGGTGGTCGTCGTCCTGTCGGGACCGCTCCCGTTCGTCCCGACGCTCGCACAGGGGTTCGTCTTCGACGTGCTGCTCGTCGCCCTCGCCAGCGTGTTCGCCATCCGCCTGTTCGTGTCGATGGCGGTCTCCGGACACCGCCTCCGGTGGGCCATCCTCCCGGCGAGCATCCAGACGCTCGCGGGCGCGCTCCTCCTGTTCGTCTACAGCGGGACGATGACGTACCTCGAGATAGGCGGCGGACCCCTCGCGCAGTCGTACCTCTCGCGGCCGGAGCAGGCCCCGCCGCAGCTGTCGGCCATCGTACCGAGCGACTTCGTCCTCCTCGCGTTCATGTGTGCGCTCTACGCCGCCTCGACCTGGTTGTTCCTCGTCGTCATCGACCAGCCCTGGAAGCGGAGCCTCGGCGTCAGCGTCCTCGACTTCGGGCGCGGCTTCATCGGCCACATCGCCGAGGGGTCGCGGGAACTGGAGGACTTCTTCGAGCAGTTGGGCGAGGAGGCCGTCGTCCCGGTGACGGTGCTCTCCGTCCGCCGCGAGGGCGACGACGGCACGCCCGGGGAGGAGAAGGCCCGGTTCGTCCTCCCGATGATACACCCCGGCCCGATGGGCGAAATCGGGGGCGGAAACCTCCCCCAGCGAGTCGCCGCCTCGACCGAAGGGCTGGGCTTCCCGCCCCACGCCACCGCCGGCCACGACTTCAACCTCGTCACCGAGCGAGAGGTGGACACCGTCATCGACGCCGCGAACCGCGCCGCCGACCGCGTCGAGTACGCCGAACGCGCCACCGAGAGCTACCACGTCAGACAGGGCGATGTCGGCATCCTCGCGCAGGCGTTCGGCGACGACGCCCTCCTCGTCGCCAGCTACGCGCCGAACTACGCCGACGACGTGGACTACTCGGTCGGCCTCTCGGCGGCCGCCGAGGCACGCGCCGGCGGCCTCCGCGAGGCGATGGTCGTCGACGCGCACAACAGCAACGACGGTCTCGCCGGCGAGGACCTCGGCCACGTCACGCCGGGGAGCGAGCGCTCCTTCGACATGCTCGGGGCCGCTCGCACCGTCGGCATCGACCTCGGCGACGCGCCTCGCCAGCGCCTCCGACTCGGCGTCGCCTGGGAGCGGACCGACTGGACGCCGACGGAAGGTATCGGGCCGCTCGGCGTCCGCGTCGCCGTCGTGGAGGCGGGCGAACAGCGGACCGCCTACGTCCTCGTCGACGGCAACAACATGGTGCCGGGGCTCCGGGGGCGACTGGTCGACGCCGTCTCCGACCACGTCGACGCCGCCGAGGTGATGACGACGGACACGCACATCGTCAACACCGTCGAGGCGGACAACCAGGTCGGAGCGGCCATCGACCACGACGAACTGGCGGCCCTCGTCGTGGACCTGGTCGACCGGGCGGTCGACGACCTCGAACCGGTCGTCGCGGGGATGGCGAGCGAACGAGCGCGAGTCACCGTCTTCGGCAACGACCGCACCGAGACGCTCGCCTCGCACGCAAACGCGATGATCGCCATGGGCGGTGCGCTCGCCGTCGCGTTCGTCATCGGCGTCACCGCCGTGAGCGCCCTCGTCTTCTTCCTCACCTGAGGCGACGACCGACGCTGCTGGCCGGCGACGCCGAGAGGCCGGCGACGCTCGGTGGCCGGCCGGGTTGGGAGGCCGACGTTGGGACAGCCGACTGCCGTAGAAACCGACGAACGTCCAGCGAACGGCACGTAGACTGTCCGTTCGCAGCGAGTGAGAGCCGTGAACAGGTTTAATAGTGTGGTGGACGATAGCACACCTGTATGGCAACGAACGGCGACGTGTTCGACGACTTCCTGGAGCAACGTGGACACCGGACTGAAGCGCCGAGCTGGGACCGAGAGTATAACAAGAAACAGTGTCCCGAGTGCTGCAGTCTCCACGACCTCTCCGCGACGGAGTGTAGCGTCTGTGGGTGGCTCCCGAACTGACGCTGTCGACGACGCCATCCCGACCGCCACGATTTTCCGCCGAACTGACCGCTCAGCGACGCCTCGCACGGACGCGCTTCTGTCGGTCAAGCCACGTCACTTATACGGCAGGACCCCTATCGAAGGCCAATGACGGATACGCAGGTCACCCGGTTGTTCGGTGGTCCGGGCTGCGGGAAGACGACTGCTCTCCTCGACCGTGTCGACGCACTCCTCGACGAGGGCGTCGACGTGAACGACATCCTGGTCGTCTCCTACACGCGCGCAGCGGCGGCAGAGATCCGCGAACGACTCGCAGAGCGACTGGAGTGTAGCCCCCGTGCACTTCGCGGCAACGTCGCCACGATGCACGCGAAGGCGTACGAACTGCTCGACCTCTCGCGGAGCGACGTCGTCGGCGAGAAGGACAAGAAGGAGTTCTGCGAGGACTACGGCCTGGAGTTCGAAGACGAGTACGAGGCCTCCCGGCGACGCTCCTCGCGCTCGACGACGATGGGGAACAAGCTCATCGCCACGAGCCAGTGGCTCCAGCGGACCCGCCGCGACGTCGCCGACTGGTACGACGTGCCGTTCCAGTGGAACGTCGACGAGGTGCGGCTCCCGCCGGACATCGACCCGAACGCCCAGACGGGCAACAAGTACACCCCGACGTGGCCGTCCTCGGACGAGCGCCTCGACGTGCCCGAGGCCATCCGCGCGTGGCGCTCGTACAAGGGCGAGAACGGGCTGGTCGGGTTCGCGGACATGCTCGAACGCGTCAAGCAGCGCTCGCTGCTCCCGAACGTCGACTACCTCGTCATCGACGAGTTTCAGGACATCACGACGCTCCAGTACGAGGTGTACGACGAGTGGAAACCGCACATGGAGAAGGTGCTCATCGCGGGCGACGACGACCAGGTCGTCTACGCGTGGCAGGGCGCTGACCCGCACCTCCTGCTCAACGAGGTAGGTGAGGACGTCATCCTCGACACCTCCTACCGCCTCCCCTCGCGCATCCTCAACGTCGTCAACCGGGAGATCGATCACGTCACCGAGCGCCAGGAGAAGGACTTCCTGCCGCGCAAGGAGGGCGGGCGCGTCGAGGCCGTCCCGAGTCCGTCGATGTACGACCTCGTCCGGAACATCCGCGCGACCATCGAGCAGGACCCCGACGGTGACGTGATGCTCCTGTTCCGGGCGCGGTACCAGATGTTCCAGTTCATGGACGAGTTCATCTCCTACGGCATCCCGTTCCAGGCGCTCACCGACCAGCGGATGTGGACCGACCGGTTCACCGACTACGTCACCGCCATCGAGCAACTGGAGGACGGCGAGGACATCAACGGCCTGCAGGCCCGCCGTCTCGCCGAGATGCTCGACTCCGCCGCGTTCGGCACCGGCGAGCGCGACGAACTGTTCGACGCCATCGACGACCGGCAGGAGGAGACGGGCATCGAGGACCTCACCGAGATGACCGTCGACGAGGCGTTCGTCAAGGAACACGCGCCGTTCCTCCCCGACCGCGCCTCCGCGGCCGACATGGTCCGGAAGGTGACGAACTACCAGAAGCGATCGCTGAAGGCCTACGTCGGTGGCGATTACCAGGACGTCGACCGGTCGCGCGTCCGCGTCGGCACCATCCACTCCGCGAAGGGTCGTGAGGCCGACCACGTGTTCGTCTGCACCGACCTCACGGAGAAGGTGGTCGAGCAGATGGCGGCGACCATCGAGGACGAGAACCCCGAGGGCGCGGCCGCCTTCGAGGAGTCCACGAACCCCGTCCCGTGTCTCACTGACAACGAGCGTCGCGTCTTCTACGTCGGGATGTCCCGCGCTCGCGAGCGCCTCGTCCTGCTGGAGAACCTCGTCGACGGCGCGCCGACCCTGCCCATCGACGTGCTGCTCCACAACGAACTGACCAGCCGGGACCTGGACGACCTCATGACCGAGGCCCAGGAACCGATGGCGGTCCAGTAGCCGACTCGGGACCGGCCGGACGACTTATCCTCGGCCGTGTGAAACGTTCGGACGGTATGTTCGACCGAATCCTGTTTCCGACGGACGGGAGCGAGGGCGCGGACGAGGCGCTGGAGTACGCACTGGAACTCGCCCGGACGCACGACGCGACGCTCCACGTCCTGTTCGTCGCCGACACGAACCGCGACAGCGTCACGCTCGTCGGGACGGACGTGGTGGACGCGCTCACCGCGGTCGGCGAGGAGTCGGTCGCGTCGGTGGTCGACCGGGCGAGCGAACACGACGTCCCGACGGAGACGGCCGTCGAGCAGGGGACGCCGTGGCGGACCATCGTCGACTACGCCGAGGGGAACGACGTGGACCTGCTGGTGATGGCGACCCACGGCCGACGCGGACTCGACCGCTACCTGCTCGGCAGCGTCACGGAGAAGGTGGTGCGGACCTCGACGATTCCCGTGATGACGGTCAGAATCGACGCGGAGTGAGGTCACGGGAGAACTGTCGGACGTGGTGACCGCTCACTCCTCGTCGGCGTCGCGGTCGTCGACGACCGACCCGACAGCCTTCTCGGCGGCCATCGCGGGCACGTCCTGGGGTGTCGTCAGGTACTCCTCGACGAGCACCATCCCGACCGCCACGACGAGGAGGATGCCACCGAACAGCGTCTCGCCCGCGACGAGTCGCATGACGCCCAGCAAGCCGACCGGGATGGCGAAGACGAGCGTCGCGACGAGCTGGACGGTCCCGATGATACCGCGAGCCATGGTCGAAGGTGGGGGGAGCGGGGGAAAAGCGTCGCGGAGTCGACGGCCGGTACCTGGTTCGACGCCCCGACGAACGCCTACGGCGAGACCTGCTCGTCGAGGAAGCCGACGCGTACCGTGGGGTCCGTCCCCGTCGCCGACTGCAGCCGCTCGTCGAACCGTTCGGCCAGCGTCTGCGGGACCGCCGCGTCGCCCTCGACGCCGACGACGATCTCGACCCGTGGCGGCTCGCCGGTGAGGATGTCGATGCCGTGGTAGTCGACGGTCGTCCCCTCGATGGTGAGCCCCTCGTACTGCGGTTCGTTCAGCATCGCGTGGGCCGCGCCGGTCGCCTGCACCTCGAACTCGTTGGTGACGAACTCGGAGTACGTGACCGCGCCGAGGACTACCGACAGCACGAGCAGTCCAGCGACGATGCCCACCAGTCGCGTGGCGACGGCCCGACGGACGCCCGCCGCGTCACGCGTCTCGTCCTCGACCGGCCGGTAGCCCGCCGCGTAGAACAGCACCAGCGCCGAGAGGTTGATGGCGAGCAGGTTGACGAGGACGAGCGTCCCGGCGGCGAGCGCCACGCCCGAGAACCCCCACGCGATGCCGAGTCCGGCGGTGGCCGCCGGGGGGATGAGTGCGACGGCGATGGCGACGCCGACGAGCGCCGAGCCGGCGTTGCGCATGACGCTGATGGCCCCGGCGAGCCCCGACCCGAGCGCGAGGAACAGCGAGAGGAAGTTCGGACTCGTGCGTTCGGTGACCTGCGGGATGTCGCGGATGTCGAGGCCGGGCGGGAGGAACACCGTCTCCTTGAGGACGAAGCCGACCACCGCACCGACGGCGACGGCGAGCACCAGTCCGAACACCTGGAAGGTCACGCCGCGAGACGCGAGGCGCTCGTCGCCGAGGACGGTCCCGACGCTGGCGGTGATGGCCGGTCCCATCAGCGGGGCGACGACCATCGCTCCGATGATGGTCGCCGCAGAGTCCAGCAGGAGGCCTGCGGTGGCGATGATGGTGCTCAGCACGAGGAAGGCGACGTACGTCGAGCGGGCCGGCGCGAGGTCCTTCGCCCGTGCGACCAGTTCGTCGCGGGAGATGCGCAGCCCGGTGTAGCGCTCTTCGAGCGCGTCGATGCGCTCCGACACCACCGTCTCCGTCGCGAGGACGATGGTGTAGGCGTCCTCCTGGATGCCCGCTGCCCCGAGCCGGTCGAGCACCGACTCGACGCCGCTCTCTGGGATGGGGAAGGAGACGAGCGCCTCGAAGTTCCCGCGTCCAGTCTCCGCCCAGACGGCATAGTCGATTCCCTCGTCGTCGAGCACCGAGAGCACCGACTCTCGGGTGCCGTTCGGAATGAGTACCTGGACGAGTCGCATGACGGAACTACGACACGAGCGACGATAACCCGAATTCACACCGCCGAGAGCCACCGGAAGGCGAGAACGTTTCGAGGGACCCGACTCGGACGCACGGGCCGGCGGAGCGCCAGAGAGCGGGGAGTGCGATTCGACGCGGTTCGACTACGCCGTGGCACCGGTTCGGCGTTCGGTCCGGTCGGCGCGCATCCCGACGAACACCATCGAGAGGCCCGACGACAGGAGGCTGATGCCGAACAGCAGGCCGACCGCCCACGCGGCGGTGCTCGGCCACCCGGCCCACAGCAGGCCGGCGAGGACGATGGAGATGACGCCGCTCGCCACGAACCACATCGCCCCGCTCTCGCCACGCATACGGACGCCGAGCAGCACCTCGACGACGCCGTCGGCGAGGAAGTAGCCCACCAGCAGCAGCGTCAGCGTCGCTAGCCCGAGCACCGGGTTGGCGAGCAGGCCGATGCCCGCGATGGCGTAGATGCCCGCGAGGAGCGCCTGGAGCGCGAACCCGCGCCAGCCTCCCGCGCCGAACGCGTGGGCGACGTGGAACAGCGCACCGACGACGAGGAGCGCGCCGAGCGCGATGGAGATGGACACACCGGTGACGAACGGGAAGACGATGGCGACGAGTCCGAGGAGGCTCAACACGACACCGACCGCCAGCATCGTCCTGCCGGGCCGGACGGGGGTACCAGCGATGGTCCCGCCTTCACTCTCTGGAACAGTTGCACTCATGAGTTGTTCACCGTGTGCACCGAGGCTGTCAACCAGCTTAACCGATATCGGCGATTTTCGGGAGCCTCCGAAACGGAGGACACTCCGGCCCACGAGCGATTCCACACGGTTCTACACGTCACCGGTGAGCGACGCCGGCACCGACCCCGATCCGACCGTCGGGACTGCGCACGAAGCGGAACGCTTTGCACGCTCAGGGTCCTACCCGTCGCTATGTTCACCGGCATCGTCGAGGAGACGGGCGAGGTGGTCGCCAGCGAAGCGGACGAGGGGGGCCGACGCCTCCGCATCGCCTGTTCGTTCGCCGCCGACCTCTCACACGGCCAGTCGGTCAGCGTCAGCGGCGTCTGCCTGACCGTCGAGGACAACGACGACGAGACGTTCTCGGTGTTCCTCGCCCGCGAGACGGTCGACCGGACGTACCTCGGCGACCTGCGTTCGGGCGACGCGGTCAACCTCGAACGCGCGATGCGCGCCGACGGCCGCTTCGACGGTCACGTCGTGCAGGGTCACGTCGACGGCACCGCCACCGTCGCGGACGTCGAACGCGAGGGCGACGACTGGCGGTTCAGGTTCTCCCTCCCCGCCGACCTCGCGGGCTACGTCGTCGAGAAGGGCTCCATCACCGTCGACGGCATCTCGCTGACCGTCGCCGCCCTCGACGACGACGACGCTTTCGAGATAGCCATCATCCCCGCCACCTACGACATCACGACGCTCTCCGAGAAGGACGTCGGCGACCCGGTCCACCTCGAAGTCGACGTGCTGGCGAAGTACGTCGAGCGCGTCCTCGACGCCGAGGCGGAGGACCCACAGACCGCCTACGCCGACCGACTGGTGCAGTAGCGGTTGCAGGGTTGTAGTGCTGTGCGGTCACGTGGCGATGCTGTCTGACGACGATGCTGTACCGCGAGTGAGTGAGCGTCAGCGAACGAGCGAGCGGGGTGACGACCGAACGGAGTTCCCGCGAGTGAAACGAGCGGGAGCACGGAAGGCGAGCGAAGCGAGTCTTCCGGAGCGCTCGAAGAGCGCGAAGTGAGGGAGGAATCCTTTTGGTCCAGCTTTTACCCTGTGGGGGTTGAACGAGCGTAGCGAGTGAAACCCCCTCTCGTGGATAAAAGGTGGGTGCTCAATGCACGAGCCGCGAGCAGGTGCCACAGAGGTTCTGCTCTTTCATGTCGACCTCGCGGACGGTCGGCGAGAAGTTCATCACGCAGCGTTTGTTGTCGCAGTGCTCCAGGCCGAGCGTGTGGCCGATCTCGTGGACGACCTCCTTGCGAACGCGGTCGGAGAACACCTCGCCCGCGGACTTCTGGGCGAACCCGCCGTCGGAGGAGGTCTGGAGGCGGTACGTGGAGATGACGCTGCCCGCGCCGTCGAGGTACGCCAGGCCGAAGACGTAGTTGCGCCGTCGGTAGAACAGGTCGTTCGGCGTGATGGCGATGTTCTTGTCCCCGTCACCCACTCGTCCGGCCAGTTCGATGAACTCCTCGGCACGGTACTGCCCGCGGTTGGGGTCGTACGACCCGTCCGGAATCGGCTGAGCGGCGTGGACGGTGACATCGCATTCGTAGACCGACCGGAGCCCGGACGACGCCTCGCGCTTGACGACGGCGGGGACGTCACCGACCGGCACGATGTCAACGTGCATGAACCACGGTATGGAGGGACCGGCTATAAGCCTCCCGACGCGAGTTTCCCTCGTGTTTCGGTTCTGACGACAGCTGCCGCAGGAGCGCGCTGGGGGCCATCGGACGACTGAAGTAGCATCGCCGCAGTGGTTCCGACTGTGCGACCGGCTACACGCGACGCGCTCGTCGACCGCCTCGCTGGCTACGAGCGCCTCGTCGAGGTGGGCGTCGGCAACCGGCCCGACGTCGCGGGCGTGCTCGCAGAACACGCGTCGGTGACCGCGACCGACGTCCACGACCGGCCGGTCCCTGCGGGTGTCCGCTTCGTCCGCGACGACGTGACGGACCCCGACGAGTCGGTGTACCGCGACGCCGATGCGCTGTACGCGCTGAACCTGCCGCCGGAACTCCACCGCCCGACGTGGACGCTCGCCCGTCGGGTCGGTGCCGACTTCTGCTTCACCACGCTCGGCGGCGACGCCCCCTCGGTTCCGGTCGACAGCGAGACGCTCCCCGGCGAGACGCTGTTTCGCGCCCGCGACGCCCCGCTCCCCTGACTCCAGACACAAATGCAAGTCGACACCATCGTTCTCGACATCGACGGCGTACTGGTCGACGTGGCCGACTCGTATCGGCGTGCCATCCTCGAGACGCTCGACAGGACCTACGGCGAGACCATCGGCCGCGACGACGTCCAGTCGTTCAAGGACGCCGGCGGGTTCAACGACGACTGGGAACTCACCCACGCCGCCGCGCTCCACCTCCTCGCGCGCCGCGAGGGGTACGGCAACCCCGTCGACCGGTTCACCGACGCGGTGGCCGCCAGCGGCGGCGGGCTGGAGGGCACCCACGCCGTCCTCGCGGACGCGCTGGACCCCGACGCGCGCGAACGCGTCCACGCCGAGTGGGACCCCGACGCGCTCACCGACACGTTCCAGCAACTGTACCTCGGGGCGGAGCTGTACCGCGACCTGGAGGGCGGCGCCCCCGACATCGAGACGGCGGGGTTCATCCACGACGAGACGGTGCTGGCTGCTCCCGAGACCGTCGAGGCGCTGACCGAGCGCTACGCCGTCGGCGTCGTCACCGGTCGGCCCGAGGCGGAGGCTGCACTCGCGCTGGACCGCGTGGGACTCGACCTGCCCGACGAGCACGTCGTGACGATGGACTCCCCCGTCGCGGGCAAACCCGACCCCGAAGGTATCGTCGGCCTCGCCGAGCGCCTCGACGCCGAGCGCCTCGCGTTCGCCGGCGACACGCTCGACGACGTGCGGACGGTCCACAACGCCCGCGAGGTGGACGACCGGACGTACTTCGGTATCGGCGTCCTCACGGGTGGCCTGACCGGCGAGTCGGGCAGATCGGCGTTCGAGCGGGTCGACGCCGACGCCGTCGTCGAGTCGGTCGACGAGTTGCCGGACCTGCTGGAGTGACGCCGTCGGTCTTCGTTCGTGGCGGTGACGGTTCGCCGGCCGGTCGGTCAATCAGTCGTGGACGTGCTCTCCTCTCTCGTCGCGGCCGTCGTCGCCGCGTGGCTGGCGTCCTTCGGTGGCGCGTCTACCCTCCGCGGGTCGTCGAGCGCCCGAGCACACAACGCTTAATCGCCGACCCGACGACGTGCCACCATGCGAATCGCGCTCTGTGGCGGCACGGGTGACATCGGCGAGGGTCTCGCGCTCCGGTGGGCGTACCACACCGACCACGAGGTGCTCGTCGGCTCACGTGACCCCGACCGCGCCCGCGAGAAGGCCAAGGAGTACGAGACGGAACTGTCGAGTCGCGCCGTCGACTGCACCGTCAAGGGGTTCGACAACGCGATGGCGGCCGACCGCGCGGACGTCGTCGTCCTCGCCGTCCCCGCCTACCACCTCGTCGACACCATCGAGGCCGTCGCGGACAAGGTGGACGAGGACGACGTGCTGGTCACCCCCGCCGTCGGGATGAAACGCGACGACGACGGCTTCCACTACAACGCCCCGAGTGCCGGGAGCGTCGCCGCCCTCGCCGCGGAGGCGGCCCCCGACGGCGTCCCCCTCGTCGGTGCGTTCCACAACCTCGCGGCCGGGAAACTGGCGAACCTCGACGCGGACCTCGACTGGGACGTGCTCGTGTTCGGCGACGACCCGGACGCGAAGGACATCGTCTCGATGCTCGCCGAGGAGATTCGCGGCATCCGGACGCTGGACGTCGGCGGCCTCGCCAACGCGAGCGAGGTGGAGGCGCTGACGCCGCTGCTCATCAACGTCGCGATGAACAACGACGGGATGCACGACCTGGGCGTCACGTTCGAGTGACGAGCCAGCGGCTCCGCGGTCGCTGAACGCTGCGTCGAGGAGGTGACCGCCCGCCTACGCGCCCGCCGACTCCAGCGCGCCCTCGATGTCGTCGCGCTGGGTGACGCCGACGAACCGCTCGACGACGCCGTCGTCGTTCTCGATGATGAGCGTCGGAAGGGAGCGGACCTGGTACTCGTTGGCGACGTCCTGCTCCTCGTCGACGTTCACCTTCTCTACCTCGAAGCGGTCCCCCCAGTCCTCCTGGATGTCCTCCAGAATCGGGTCCTGGGTCTTGCACGGGCCACACCAGTCGGCGTAGAAGTCCTTGAGAGTCACCGTCATCGGTACACCGGAGTTACCCGTCGCTCCGAATAAGGGTTTCCACTGTTCCCGTCGGGCGCGCCGAACCGCTCGCCCACGACCACCGGTGTGATGTGTCGACGAATCGGGGTGGAGAGTGTTGACGAAACGTTTACACCGTCGCGTCGCTCAGCGTGGAACATGAGTGGAAGCAACAGCGGCGGCCTGATGTCCAGTGCCGGACTCGTCCGGTACTTCGACTCCGAGGACCGCAACGCGCCCCGAATCGACCCGAAGACGGTGGTCGCCTTCGGCGCGATGTTCGGCCTCCTCGTGATGGTCCTCACGGCCGTCGTCGGGTAACGCCGCATCGCCACCGACCGACGCGTATCGACTCGCCACCGAACACCCCGACTCCTCGCTGGCACCTCGCAGTAGCTCCGCAGCGGACTCACACCGGCCCTCGCAGTCCGTCCTCGGCGAGCGGTCGGCGACGGCCTCCCGCGAGACTTTTCCCCCGAACTCGCCTAGTTCCGGCCATGACACTCGTAGCGGGCGTCGTCGCGGTCCAGGGTGACGTCTCGGAACACGCCGACGCCATCCGCCGGGCGGCCGCCGCCCACGGCGAGGACGCCGAGGTGCGCGAGATTCGCACGTCGGGCGTCGTCCCCGACTGTGACGTCCTGTTGCTGCCCGGCGGCGAGTCGACGACCATCTCGCGGCACCTCGCTGGCGAGGGCATCGACGCGGAGATTCGCGACCACGTCGCCGCGGGCAAGCCGCTGCTGGCGACGTGCGCGGGCCTCATCGTCGCCTCGACGGACGCGAAGGACGACCGCGTGGCGACGCTCGACGTCCTCGACGTGACCGTCGACCGCAACGCGTTCGGTCGGCAGGTCGACTCGTTCGAGGCACCGCTGGACGTCGACGGTCTCGACGACCCGTTCCCGGCGGTCTTCATCCGCGCGCCCGTCATCGACGAGGTGGGCGAGGACGTGGCCGTCCTCGCCGAGTGGGAGGGTCGTCCGGTCGCCGTCCAGGAGGGGTCGGTGGTCGCCACCTCGTTCCACCCGGAACTCACCGACGACCCGCGGGTTCACGACCTCGCGTTCTTCGAGTCCGTGGTCGCGTAGGCGTCGAGGAACCGGGGGAGACCGCCGCAGACGGGGCCGCCACGGGAGTGAGAGGTGTTATCCGTCGGCGTCTCCCAGTCCGAGGTATGAAGGCAGTCATCGAGTCGGTGCGGGTCGCCGGGACCTCCCAGGGTCCCGCACCGGTCGTCCTCCTCGACGTCGACGGCGAAGACGACGTGCTCCCCATCTTCGTCGGCTTCGAGGAGGCGACGAGCATCGCCCGCGGGATGGATGCCGCGGACTTCGGTCGCCCGCTGACCCACGACCTCCTGCTCGACGTGGTGGAGGAACTCGGCGGTCGGGTCGACCGCGTCCACGTCGCCCGCCTCGACGAGGGGACGTTCATCGCCGACCTCCACCTCAACACGCCGCGACAGGACGTGACCGTCGACGCCCGCCCGAGCGACGCCCTCGCGCTGGCCTCCCGGACGAACTGCCCCGTCTCGGTCGCCCCCGAGGTGTTCGAGGAGGCGAGCGACGACCCCGACCGCTACGCCGAACTCGACGACATCCGCGACGTCATCCGCGCCGAGATGGACGCCGAGGAGGAGAGCTACCTGTGACCGAGGGGTCGCCCGGGCCGGACTCGACGAACGCCGAGGCCGCCCCCGACGGCGAGGCTGGCGACACCGCCGACGTCCTCGACGACCTGTTCGCCGTCGTCGAGGAGCGAAAGGAGACGCTCCCCGAGGACTCCTACACCACCTCGCTGTTCACCCACGAGAAGGGGGAGAACGCGGTGCTGGAGAAGTTGGGCGAGGAGACGACCGAGCTCGTCCTCGCGGCGAAGGACGACGACCGGGAGGAGCTCGCCCACGAGGCCGCCGACATCGTCTACCACCTGCTCGTCTTGCTGTCGATGAAGGAGATGACGCTCGACGACCTGCGGGCGGAACTCGCCGAGCGATTCGAGCACCAGTCAAACTGACGTTCAGTCCTGCCGCTCGAAGCGGTGTCGCACCACGTCGGCGTCGTCGTCCCACTCGAACCCGTCGCTGTGGGCGTGTTCGAGTCGCTTCCGGTACGCCTCCAGGTCCTCCGAGCCCTCCGCCCGCGCGTCCTCGTCGGTCAGGTCGCCGAGCGTGCGGTGGGTCACGTCCGTGACCTCGAACGTGGTGCCGTCCACGTCGAACGTGTCGCCAGCGTCGGCGTAGGGGTTACCGCGGTGAATCTGGGTGATGTCCCCGTCCAGCGCCAACTGCTTCACGTGGTCGTTCGGAAGCAAGCTGTCGGCCTCGATTCGTGCCATGGGCGAGAGACGGGCGGGACGTGCAAACCGCTACTGGTGGTACTGGTCGTTCCGGTCTCACCGGTGATGCCGATGGGTCGATGCGGTGTCGAAAAATGGCCGATTCAGGCCGCCGGGCGGCCGGTCTCTGCGCGCTCTTCACGGGTCACCATCCCTCCGACGGCCCCGCCGACGGCGGCGGGAATCGCGCCGATGACCGCCAGCACGACGGCCGCGAGCGCGATACCGACGGTGGCGAACATCCCGCCGAGGGAGAGTTCGACCATCGAGATGGCCAGTCCCATCGCGGCCAGTACCACGATGAGCACGAGCGCCCCGATGACGCCCGCGAGCAGGCCGTTCCACGCGCCGTTGGCCGTGCCACCGCGGGCGTAGTATCCCGCCGCGAACCCGCCGATGATCGCCCCGAGGACGGTTCCGAACGCCGCCAGTGGGTCGACGAAGGCCCCGACGAGGCCGAGGACGGCGATGACCACGAAGCCGATGCCTACCGCACGCCAGTTAGTCTCTACCATAACAGGCTGAGTTGGCGAGCGAGGACGATAAAGAGTGTAAGCGAAACGCCAGAAACTCCCGAAGGACGGCCTCTAACGTGGGAGTGTACGCACCGTCGGTCGGTCAGTTCGGCCGGCAGCTACCAGTGAGAGTCGCCGCCTGTAGCCCGCCGTTTCCGCCGGCGGTCGCCCGCCTGTTCAGGCGACCGCCGCGCCCAGTGCGCCGCCGAGCGCGCTCGGGATGGAGACGACGAACCAGATGACGACGGCGAGCGCCGTCAGGCCGAGGCCGAACGCGGTCCCGCCGGGGCCACCGACCGCCGTGAGGACGGCGCTCCCGAAGAGACCGACGACGAGTGCGATGACCAGTCCGCCCAGTGCGCCCGCGAGCAGGCCGTGCCACGCGCCGTTGCCGAGGCCACCGCCGACCATGTAGCCCGCGACGAACCCGCCGACGACGGCGGCCGTGAGTTGGCCGACGACGGGGACGGCGAGGCCGATGGTGCCGACGACCACCTCGACGACGAAGCCGACGACGACTGCTGTCCAGTTGACCATACCTCGGGTACGTGGTCGGGACGGATGAGGGTTAGCGTCGGAAGAGGGTTAGCGTCGCGTTGTCACGGCGAGAACGGGAGGAACGTGCTTTTCACTGCTCGTCCGATACGGGTGGTATGACCTTCGAAGACCTCCCCACGACGCCGCGTGCGGAGGAACTCATCGACAAGGCGTTCTCGCGGGCGGCGCGTGCGGGCCACGCGAAGTCCGGGCTGGAGGCCCAGCAGTCGATGCTCCAGACGGCGTCGAACATCATCTCGGACAACCTGCAGAACGTCACCACGTCGTGGCCCGACTTCGACGTGGTCGACCCGTTCTACCGCGACGTCGCCGACGCGATGATCGAACCGCACGGCGACTGTCCCGGCGGCGTCGACGGCCTCCGCAAGCACCTCTCGCAGGTGATGTGGGCCGGCCGACAGGCCGACAAGATTCGCGACGAGTACCAGTCGAAGCTCCGGAACACCGACCCCGACACGGCGAAGAAACACCGCAAGCAGGCGTTCGCTCGCCTCGCCAGCATCACGGAGTCCGTCGAGGACGACCTGCTCGCACTCGGCGAGGCACGTGACGTCCTGCGGGACATCCCCGACATCCGGCCCGACGAACCGACCGTCGTCATCGCGGGCTACCCCAACGTCGGGAAGTCGACGTTCGTCAACGCGGCGACGAACGCCCGCAACGACATCGACTCCTACCCGTTCACGACGACGCAGATCCACGTCGGCCACGTCGAACGCGACCACATCCGCTACCAGCTCGTGGACACGCCGGGGCTGCTCGACCGGCCCGCCGAGGAGCGCAACGGCATCGAGCGACAGGCGGTCAGCGCCGTCGAGCACGTCGCCGACTGCATCCTCGTGTTCGTCGACGCGAGCGAGGCGTGTGGCTACCCGCTGGAGACGCAGCTCGCCCTGCGCGACGAACTGGAATCGCAGTTCGAGGACGTGCCCGTGCTGACCGTCTGTTCGAAGGCCGACCGCTCGCGGGACATCGACGCCGACTGCTACCTCAGCGCGGAGACGGGCGAGGGCGTCGACGAGGTCGTGGACGCCGCCGTCGAGGCCATCGACTACGAGATAGAGCTGCCCTACGACGGCTGAGCGACGGGGTTCGCGGCGGAGCGGGCAGTGGGTGCGGAGCCGTGGTTCGGCGCGGGCCGTTCCGCTCGCCAGCGCTCACCGCCCGCGACACGGTCGACGGTCTCTATCTCGACGTAGCGTACCTGTACCTCCACGTCCCGTCCGGCGGCCTCGTCCACCGCTGCGTCTATCCGCGCCGCCAGGTCCGGTGGTCGGTTGTCCGGCGGCGCACCGACGGTGACGACGACCCGCGTCGGTTCGGTGAACAGGACGTCCCGACTCTCCGTGGTGATGTCCGTGTCGAGGTGCGTCACGCCCGAACTCTCGTTGACGGCCCCCTCGATGGCGTCGTGGATGGACCGCTCGTCGCTCGCGGCCGTGTAGCTGTTGTAGGTGACCGTCCCGAGGAACACCGAGAGCACGGCGATGGCGACGACGAGGACGGCGACCCGCTTCACGGTCGCGCTCCGGGCCTCGTCCTGCCGGAAGAACCGGTCCGGGCGGTAGCCGCTGTACCACATCACGGCGAGCGCCGAGACGTTGATGGAGAGCAGGTTCACGAGCGTCAAGACCGCCGCCCCGAGCGCGGACCCCGGCAGCCCCCACGCGATGGCGATACCGACCGCCGCCGCGGGCGGGATGAGGGCGACGGCGATCATCACGCCGACCAGCGCCGTCGAGACGCCCGCGGTGAGGCTCACGCTCCCGGCCACGCCAGCGCCCAGCGCGACGACGAGCGAGAGCAGGTTCGGTTCGAGCCGCTCGTTAATCTCGCTGAGTTCGGTCGGGTCGAGCGTCGGGGGGACGAACCCGATCCACTTGACGGCGAAGGAGAACACCGTCGCCGCCACGACGGTGAGGACGACGCCGAGCGCCTGTAGCTTCACGCCCCGTCGGAACAGTCGCTCGTCGTCGATGACCGTCCCGACGGACGCCGACAGCGCCGGGCCGATGAGCGGGGCGATGACCATCGACCCGACGACGGTCGCCGGGGAGTCGAGGAGGAGTCCGGCGGTGCCGACGAGCGCGCTGACGACGGTCATGATGATGTACGTCGGCAGGGAGTTCGAGAGGCCCTCCGCCTTCGACCGCAGCTCCTCGCGGGCGATGAGGTCGCCGTTACCGTGCTCGGCGTACTCCGCTTCGAGCGCCGCGAAGTTGTCCGAGACGACCGTCTCGGCGTCCGTGACGACGGTGTACGCCCCCTCGTCGACGCCGACCTCGCGCAGCGCAGAGAGCACCTGCTCGACGGCGTTCGTCGGGAGCGGGAACTCGACGATGGCCTCGTAGTCGTGGTTGCCCGTCTCGTCGCTCACGACGTACTCGATGTCCTCGTCGTCGAGCGCCCCCAGCACCACTGCACGTCGCCCTTCCGGCACGCCCACCTGAATCAGTCGCACTGTCCGGCTCGACTCCCGGCGACGCGTTATAGCTACGGGTCGCTAAAGCAAGGCCTCGGTCGCTCCCCGGCCGCCGTCGCTCGATACGGCCGGCGAGGCTCCGATGCTAGCGGCAAGCGATATAAGCACGAAATCGTGAGTGTCTCGTATGAATAGACGACGGTTCCTCGGCCTCTGTGGCGTCGCCGGGGTCGGGGGTGTGACCGCGTTCACCCTGTTCGACGACGGCGTGGCGGCCGGTGCACCGGGCTTCCCGCGGAGCGAGACGGACCACCCGCGACTCGGCGAGTCGAAGTCGGCGGGATGGACGGTCGTCAGCGAGGACGCACAGACGGTGTCCGGGGGCCAGTTCGGCATCGACGTGACGGCCGACGTGTACACGACGCTGTTCTCCCACGAGGGGGCCCGCGAACGCGTCGCCGAGCAGACCCGCGGCGCGTTCGACCGACCGGTCGTCCTCGCCTCGCTCACCCGCGTCGACCTCCACAGCTACGTCAACGTCGCGCTGAGCGTCGACCGACTCGACCAGCAGGTGCTGCCGGCCGTCGAGTCGCAACTGGCAGACCAGGGCGTCGCCCAGGTCGACTACGAGGAGACGGCCCTCGCCGAGGACCTGCGCGGCATCCAGCGCACCTACGACGTGACGGGGACGATGCCCGTCGACGACCTCACCTACGACGAACCGGACACGCCCGACATGGGTCCCGTTCGCGTCCCCGGCTTCGACCTCTCCATCGCGGGCGTCCTCGCGCTCTGGAAGTCGTCGGTGGGGACGGTGTACGTGCTCGGGAGCGTCTACCCGGACGAGTCGGTGTCGAAGACGGCGACCCGCACCGTCGAGGGGCCGGACGGCGAGACGCGCGAGGTCAGCGAGGAGATGGCGCTGGAGTTCGACACGGCGGCCTACCGGGATGCTGTCATATCGCTGGTGAAGTAGCTACCTCCGCTCGGTCTCAGCGTTCTCGTTCGACGAGCGACGGTCTTCGTGCGGCAGAGTTAAGCTGTCAAATGACTCTGATTACTATTCATGGCATTTTCTGCAGGCGTGTTACAGGCCGTCTTCCCCCTCGATCCGGTTGCCACCATCTTCGCTGCGCTGACCGCTAGCATCCTGACCCTCGTTGGGTCGAACTGGTTCACCGAACGACGACGGACGAGGACGCAGCAGGAGGACCGTGAGAAACTCCGTACGGCACTCTTGGGGGAACTATCGACTGGTTTCAACCGAGTCACGACAGTCTACGACTCACATTTGGAGGCAATCGGGAGCTTATCTGCCGAGGAAATCGCACATCTCGTCTCGTACTATACGTCGACGAAGAGCTACTTCAATCTGAAATCGTTTCTCTACGAGGTCCGACTCGAGTTCGAGGACGCCCCGGATGGGGGAAAGAAAGCGTTTCTCGCGAAGAAATTGGACAACAATCGTTCCCGACTGACGTATCTCCACGATACTTCTCACGACTCGCAACGGAGAGCGATTGCAGCATTGCTACAGAACGTCTCTTCGGACTACTTCCGCTATACTATGTTGCGCCAGGAGCAACGAGAGAGACAGTCGAATCCACGACGACGAGACATCCCCGACGAGCAGTATCTGCTCGGGGGCACGGTATTCATCGATGCGTCTCGTATCGTCATGCTCGGAGAGGGGTACCAGACCGACGAGGGCAGTGCGGGGGATTCCACGAGCATCCCACTGGGTACCGAAGACGACGCTCATACCGGTTTCTCGTCCGAGGATGACGGAACGGGTGGCTCACGCTTCGAAGAGTACGGCTACGACAGCGAACCCGACCCTTAACACCGGGTCACTGTTCGAGCGTTTGATTCCCGACGCATATTCGGTATCGCACGTTCTCACGAACCGCACATCGTGAAAGTACCGTTCCACTGTCCGGTGAGTAGAGAGCCCTTCAGATGAGACAGAGACGACCGTTTACTCAACCCCGCATCAGCTCGAGTACCGGTATCTCCTCGATTCGCTCGTCGTCCAGCGCCGACCAGTCGATACCGTCGGGTCGGCCCGTCGCGCCCGTTCGAATCGTCCGCTCGGGCGTGACGACCACGTCCATCGGCACGTCGTGGTCGTCGCTCGCGAACGCCTCGTCGACGACCTGTCGCTCGTGGACCGTCGTCACGACCGTCGTCGCCTCGTCGACGAGACCCAGTTCGCACAGCACGGCGAACTCCAGGTCGGAGTAGCCCTCGCCCTTCCCGATTCGGTCGCCGTCCTCGGTGACGGCGACGCTCCCCGAGAGGACGAGGTCGACGTGCGGCACCGCGTCGGGGGCGACCTGCACACCGTGGTCGCCCATCCCGCTCACCGTCGCGGCCGCGTCGGTGTCGGCGAGTTCGGCGGGGTCGAGTTCGAGGAAGCACTCCTCGTCGCGCAGTCGCGGGACGGCCATGTAGACGGTCTTCCCCCGTCGCAACGCCGCCCGCCGCGCTGGCAACTGCGGCGCGTCGGGGTTCGCCTTCAGCACCTCGGCGTCCTCCCACTCGGGGAGCCCCGCGAGTCGCTCGGCCGCCGCCTTCGCCCCGTCGAAGTTCGGGATGCGTCCGTGTGGGGGGAACGGGAACCGTGCGATGCCCTCCGCCTCCAGCGCGTCCCACACCGACTCGCGAATCGCCTGCTTGTCCATGCCCCCGATTGTGGCGTCGCGTACTAGTACGTCGTCACCTCACGTCGGCAGGGTGCTCCTGCGACCTCGCGTCCCGCGGTGTGTTCCGGAACTGTCGTCGGTAGCCTCGACGACGCCGTCGTTGTCCGCCCTCTCGCCGTGGTCGCTCCGCGGAGTGCCGACCGCTGAACAAGGCCTAGTACTACTACGAGTTCTCGTGAAGCACAGGCATGGCTTCGGAAGAGCCGACGGGCCTCGGTGCGAACCTCGAAGGCGAGCGGCCGGACGTCGAGCGGAGCGTCGAGACCGACGAGGCGACCTACACCGACGACTCGGAGCTGGAACGGACGCTCGGACTCTCGGGCGGTCTCGCCATCGGCGTCGGGACGATGATCGGTGCGGGTATCTTCGTGTTTCCGGGAATCGCGGCCGGTCAGGCGGGGCCTGCCGCGGCCGGGTCGTTCGCGCTCGGCGGCGTCGTCGCACTCCTCGTCGCCCTGCCGACGTCGGAACTGGCGACGGCGATGCCGAAGAGCGGCGGCGGCTACTACTTCATCTCGCGGGCGCTCGGCACGCTCGCCGGGACCGTCGTCGGCCTCTCGCTGTGGTTCGGCCTCGTGTTCGCCACGGCGTTCTACCTCGTCGGCTTCGGCTACTACGCCATCGACACGCTCGCAGAACTCGGCGTCACGCTCGGCGGCGGACTGGTCATCCCCATCGCCCTGGTGTTCGGGGCTGGCTTCACGCTGCTCAACGTCACCGGGACCGAGAACGCGGCGAAACTCCAGAACGGCGTCGTCGCCCTCCTCCTGTCGATTCTCGTCTTCGTCCTGCTGTGGGGGTCGCTCGACGCGCTCGGCCTCGTCGGACAGCCGAGCGCGCCGGAACGGTTCATGCCGTACGGCTCCTTCCCGGTCCTGACGACCGCTGCCCTCGTGTTCACCTCCTACCTCGGGTTCGCGCAGGTCGCGACCGTCGCCGGCGAGATGAAGCGACCGGGCCGGAACCTCCCCCTGGCGATGGTCGGGTCCGTGCTCGTCGTGGGGACGCTGTACGTCGTGACGGTGTTCGTCGCGACGAGCGCGTTCGGGAGCGAGCGGCTGGCGAGCCTCGGTGAGACCGCCATGGTCGACGTCGGCCGGCACTACCTCGGTGCGCCGGGTGCAGTGGCCATCGTGTTCGGCGGGCTGCTGGCGACGATGTCTAGCGCGAACGCCTCGATTCTGAGCACGTCGCGGGCCATCTACGCCGTCTCGAAGGACGCGCTGTTGCCGCGCTGGGCGAGTCGAATCAATCTGAAGTACGGCACGCCGCACGTCGCACTCGGGATGGCCGGCGGCCCCGTCCTCGTGCTGGTGGCGACCGGCCGAGTCGAGGTGCTCGCCGAGGTCGCCTCGTTCCTCCACCTCGTCCTGTACGGGCTCATCTGCGTCGCGCTCCTGGTCCTCCGCCGGAACGAACCCGAGTGGTACGACCCCGACTTCCGGACCCCCGGGTACCCGCTCGTGCCGGCACTCGGTGCGTTCGCGAGCTTCGCGCTCATCGGCTTCATGCAGCCGGCGTCGCAGGTCATCGGTCTCGCCCTCATGCTCGCGACTGCAGGGTGGTACTTCTACTACGCTCGCGACGTTCGTCTCCGGGGGGCACTCTGATGTCACGCGTACTCGTTCCCGTCGCCGTCCTCGAAAACGAGGCCGTCCCGCTGGGACTGATGAACCTGCTGGGCACGATGGACGTGACGGTCCTCGGCTACCACGTCCTTCCCGAGCAGACGCCACCCGACCAGGCCCGTCACCAGTACGAGGACCGCGCGAACGCGGCGCTCACCGACATCGCCGAGGAGTTCCGCGACGCCGGCGGGAGCGCCGACTACCGACTCGTCTTCACCGCCGACCGACACCAGACGGTCGACCGAGTCGCCGACGAGGTCGGCGCCCGGGCGTACGCCATCTCGGGGGCGACGGGAGCGGTGAATCGGCTGCTGGTGTCGCTCTCGGGCGACGTCGCGGCCGACGCCATCGTCGCCTTCGTGACCGAACTCGTCGGCGACCGGGACATCGACGTGTCGCTGCTCCGCGTCGGGGACGACGACGGCGTGACGCCGCTGGCCGAGGCGGCCGGCCGACTCGAAGACGCCGGCATCACCGTGACGACGACGATCGCCGAGAACAGAGCGTCCATCGACGCCCTCCTCGATGCGGTGCCCGACCACGACGCCATCGTGATGGGCGAGCAGGCGCCCTCGCTCCAGTCGTTCCTGTTCGGGGAGGTGACCGAGCGCGTCGCGGCGGAGTCGGTCGGACCGGTACTCGTGGTACGGCGACCCCGACGGGAGCGACGGTGATGCGTCTCCCCCCGCTCGGGGACGTGCGTGCTCTCGGCGGTCACTGCTACGTCTGGCTCGGCCTCCGGTGAACGACGAGCGGCCTCCCCAGCGTGACGCACACGACGCTGGGAATCGTCTGTCCGTCCGTCGCTCGCGGTCACCCCCCGGTACCTCGAATCGGTGGGGCCGCAGCGTCGCTCACTGTATCCCGAGCACCGTCGTCAGCAGGCGGTAGAAGCCGAATCCGATAGCGATGGAGGCGACGAGCGTCAGCACCCAGAACGCGAGCGTCACGCCGATCTTCCGACGAGAGACGCCTGCGGACCCGCCCGCGAGTCCACCGCCGATGACGCCCGAGATGATGATGTTGTTGAACGAGATGGGGATGCCCAGCGCGATGGCGACCTGGGCGATGATGAACCCCGGTACCAGCGCGGCGATCGACCGTCGAATCCCGAGCTGAGCGTACTCGCGCGAGGTCGCCTGCAACAGTCGCGGCGACCCCATCCACGCCCCGCCGAGGATGCCGACCGCGCCGAGGCCGAGCAGGAGGATCGACGGCACGCCGAGTTCGACCGTGTAGAGGTTCTCCAGCGGGCCGGTCGCCAACCCGACCTGACTCCCGCCGCTGGAGAAGGCGACGACGCTCCCGAGCGCCACGAGGAACGTCCGCACGCCGCGGTCGACCGACTGCTCGGTCCGCCGTCGGACGAACAGGAAGCTCGCTCCTGCCGCGAGCAGCGTCGCGAGGACGACCAGCGAGTCCACGCCAGCGACGGTCGGCGCGTCGAGTAGCCCCGCGACCACCGCCGCGAGCGACCCCTGGTCACCGCCCGACGGGTCGGGGATGACGCTCAGTCGCACGTTCGCGACGATGCCACCGACGACCGCCGCGAGCAACGGGACGCTCACCGTCTCGGGGATGTCGTCGCGTCGCAACAGCGTCGCCGTCAGGTACGCCAGCCCCCCCGAGACGGGTGGGACGAGCGCCCAGAACGTCACGATCTGCTGGTAGGTGTCGAACGCGGGTGTACCGCCCAGTGCGAGACCGACGCCGACCATCGCCCCCGTCGTGGCGAACGCCGCCGGGACGGGGTAGCCGCTGTAGATTCCGAACCCCATGAACGCCGTCGCGGTCAACAGCCCCGCCGTCGCCGCCAGCGACGTGATGGCGACGCCGTCGGTCAGTCCGGCACCGACCGTCTCCGAGATACTTCCACCCTGCGTGAGTGCGCCGAGCGACGCGAGGATGCCGATGAGGAAGGCGGCCCGCATCGTCGAAATCGCGTTCGCGCCGATGGCCGGGGCGAACGGCGGCGAGTTGCTGTTGGCTCCGAGCGTCCACGCCGTCACCAGTCCGGTCACCGTCGCGAGGACGACCAGCACCCAGAACGTCGGGGTCGTCACGACCCCACCATGGCGCGGTCTGGACCCTCGCTACCTGACTCGGCCCGTGTCCGAGGAGCCGACGGTCGGTCGGTAGTGACCGTCTCCCACCGCTCCCTGCTCCGCATACCCGAACAGTCGAAAGTGTGCTTTCATAAGCATTCGCACGGCGGTTCGCAGCGACGGCTCCCACGAGCCGTCCCGCGGCACTTATCGGCCGTGGTGCGGTAGGACGGCCATGTTCGACAGTCGCCCCGACCGGGGCGCAGAGGTGGTGCTGGTGGGGCGCTCGAACGTCGGGAAGTCGACGCTGATGCGCGAACTCACCGGCAAGCAGTTCTCGACGGGCGGCAAGCCCGGCGTGACTCGATCGCCGAACCACTACGACTGGTCCTCGGAGGACTTCGTGCTGACCGACCTCCCCGGCTTCGGGTTCATGGAGGGCGTCGAGGCCGACCACCGCGAGGCCATCAAGACCGACATCGTCCGCTACATCGAGGAGTACGCCGACCAGATACTCGTCGGCGTCGTCGTCGTGGACGGGAAGAGCGTCGTCGACATCATCGACCGCCACTCCGGCCCCGACGAGGTGCCCCACGTCGTCGAACTGTTCTACCTGTTCGAGGACCTCGGCATCCCGGCGGTCGTCGCGGTGAACAAGATGGACAAGGTCGACGACCGCGACGACCGTCTCGACGACGTCTGCGACCGTCTCGGCCTGCTCCCCCCGTGGAAGCAGTGGCAGGACACGGTCGCTCCCATCACCGCGAAACGCGGTTCTATCGAACCGCTGACCGAAGCGGTCCGAACCCACCTCCACGACGCCGGCCGGGACGACCTGTTCAAGTTCTTCTAAACCACCTTTTGCTGCGCTCGCATGAACGCGACACGCTTCGCTGGCGCTCAGCGGTCGCGTTCGGCTCGCTGGCAAAAGCTCTCCCAGCAAGCGAAGCTTCTGGGAGCCTGTGAGACGCTCCGCGTCTCACAATGGGACCAAAAAACCTGCGTCACCCCCTCAGTCACTCGCTTCGCTCGCTCTTTCGAGGGTTCCTTGGCCCGCTCACTCACTCGCTTCGCTCACTCGCTCGCGGTGCAACACACGGACCTACCGACTCCGCCCCGCTCCGCAGGTTCAAGTACCGGGACGCGGCCAGCGTCGTCGTGTTCTGACGGATGCGGCGTGACCGCCCGGAGGGAGTCCCCCTCGCCCGTGGCACCGGTCCCACGGAGCGCGACGCACGGTCACGTTTCCCCCGCGGTGCGTCGCCTGCTCGTCGGCCGGTCGTCTCAGGGAGTGTCGACGCCGACCGTTTTCTCCTCGCCGCTCACCGTCGTCTCCTCGACGAACCGTTCGTCGCCGAGGAGGACGACGAACGTCTCCTCGTCGACCGGGACGAGTCGTGACGCCGCCGGGAGCGACGACAGTCGCGTCTCGAACGCGTCGCGGGCCTCGCTGGCGTTTCCGGCGTCGTCCCAGCGGAGCGTCCAGGCGTAGCCGACCGCGTCGCCGTCGCGGACCGTCACGAGCGTGTCGTTACCCCACCCGGTGGCTGCCCGGGTCGCCGCGTCCTCCTCGACGGCACCGGCGAGCGTCGTTCGCACGAACGGTTCGCCGAGCGTGTCTCGACCGACCTCGACGTACTCGCTCGCTGCGACGCGCACCGAGAGCGGCAGCGCCGGTTCCTCCTCGGGCGAGAGCCCGTGGACGAGTTGCTCGCCGGTCAGCGGCGGTCGTTCGTAGAGCGCCGCGTTCTCGCCCGGCGAGTCGAGGCGTCCGTCGACGTACTCGGTTCCCTCGACGTACTGGTCGTTGACGTACTGCTGTGCGCTCCCGGTCGGGTACGCGGCGGCGATGCGCTCGTAGAGCACGCGGTTCGGCCGCGTCTCGGGGTGGTACCGGTCGAGATACGCGTCGGTCGTGACGACGGCCGCTCCCTCCAGCAGCGCTCGCGTGACGAACTCGCCGTCGGTCGTCCGCGGGAGCGCCGTCTGGAGCTGTTGGCCGCGACCCGCCGCGAACTGGGTGTAGTGGACCAGCTCGTGGGCCAGCACCATCCGTACCGACGAGACGTTCGAGTCGTCGCCGGGAGCGACGACCACGGTTCCGAACCCGGTGGTGTAGCCGTTCTCGACGACCGGGGGCGGCCCGGTCGGAGCGGCGTTCGTGACCCCGACCGCACTCCAGAACGGTCGGACGGTGGTCGCACCGAACCCGCTGGACCCGTTCTCGACGACGACGGTCGCGGGAGGGCGGACGTCGCTGTCGAGAACTGTCCGTAGCCGCTCGAACACCAGCGTGGCGTTCACCGGGAGCGTCCCCTCGCGTACCGCGATGGTCGTGTTCGGGGCCGCTGTCGTGGTGGCCGTGGTCGTCGACGTGACCCCTGTAGCGGAGGCGGTCGTCGACGGGGTCGGAGTCGAGGTGGAGACGGGCGTCTCGGCACCTACCGTATCGGGTCCGTCGCTGGTCGCGTTCGTCCCGGTCCCCGACGGTGACCCGCAGCCAGCGAGGACGAGCAGCGCGACCAGAAGGATGGTAGCCCCTCGGGACACGTTACGCTCCGACCGACGTCTGGTTGCCGATGCTGACGGCGGTCTCCTCGGCTTCACTGGGGAGGTCGATGGACACGGGCGCGTCGTAGTCGTCGAACCGGAGGTCGAGACGCTGCTCGATGGCCACCGTCTGGCCGTTGAGCGTCTGTCTCGCGTCGATGTTCGTCGTCGAGGCGACCAGCCGGTTCGTCTCGACGTCCACGTAGAACGTCGCCGAGACGTTCGACACGTCGAGGCCCTGCCGAGTGACGTTGACACCGAGTCGCTCGAACTGCTCGTCCGTCGCTTCGGCCTCGAGGACGTACGCCTCCTGCCCGTCGACGGTCTCGGTGCCGTCGAGGCTGACCGAGGAGACGTTCAGCAGTTCGCGCTGTCGGGTGAGCGTGTCGTACTGGTCCCAGAACCGGGAGTAGTTCTCGGAGGCGTCGATGGCGACCCAGTTCGAGTCGTACTGTCGGGCCAGCGTCGGACTGCGCTGGTAGAGCGTCTGATCGACGAGGTAGGAGACGGAGTCGACCGAGACGCCAGCACCCTGCTGGGACTGGTCGAGCCTCGCTTCACGGGCGGTCCGGTCGAACACGCCGGTCGAGTTGACGTGAACCGTCCGCTGGACGTTCCCCGACACCCGACTCGTCTGGTTCGCCGTGACGCGATACGTCTCGACCGCGTCGAGCGCGGCCAGTGTGTCTGCTCTCACCGCCTCCGCACTGGCGAGCTGAGTCGTCTCCGTCGTCGTGTCGGTGGGCCGCTCGGTGGCGTTCGGTGCGGTCGTCTCGTCGCCCGTGGTGGTCGGGTCCGCGCTCTGTCCGCCCAGACCGCTACAACCGGCGAGAACGAGCAGCAGTGCGAGCACGACCGGGAGGGCACGTCGCATACTGTCGCGTCAGGGAGCCGACGAGTTAACCGTTAGGGGTTGCCGACCGGGCCGTTCACGAGGTGTTCAGGGAGCCGACGGAGACGGCGTCGTCGGCCTCGTCGGGAATCGTGACGGTGACCGGGTCGCCGTATCCCGAGAATCGGATGTCGGCGGTGCGCTGGAACGGCAGTGACCGGCCGCGTGCCTGCTGCGTCCCCGCCAGTTCGACGGTCGAGCCAACGAGCGTCGCGTCCTCGACGCTCACGTAGAACGTCGCGGTGATGTTCGAGACTTCGAGGCTGCTCCCCGACCCGATGCCGAGGTCCTGGAACCGACTCGCGTTCGGCGACCCGGTGAGGACGTAGGCGTCGGTGCCGTTGACCGTCTGAACCCCCTCCAGCGAGACGTTCGAGGCCGCCAGCAGGTCGCGCTGGCGGGAGAGCGTGTCGTACTGGTCCCACACCTCGGCGTCCCCGGCGACGCTGGCGCGGACCCAGCTCGACCCGAACTCCTGTTCGAGCGCGGGGCTGTACTGGTAGAACGTCCCGTTCCGGCCGTCGATGTACGTCTCCGTGGAGACGGCGATTCCGCTGACGACGCGGCTCTGGTTCAGTGCCAGGTCGCGTTCGGTGCGGTTGAACTCGCCGGTGACGTTGGCGGTGCTCGTCTGGTTACGCTCGACGTAGCGCGTGTGCTGGTCGACACGGACGCTGTACGTGGTCACCTCGTCGATGGCGGCCAGCGCGTCGGCCTTCACCGACGCCGCGGTGACGTTCCCCCCGGGGGTGCGGGGCGTCGCGCCCTCGCCGGTGGTCGTCACGTTCGAGTCGCCGGTCGGCGGCCCGTCGGACGCGCCGGGGAGGCCGATGCCGTTGCACCCGGACAGCACGACCAGCACGGCGAGGAAGACGGGGAGGAGACGGCGCATGGTCGCCCGTACCCGCCCGGCCGGTTAAGGATTCCGTGACGACGGTCCGGTTCTCTGCCCTCGATTCAGGACCGCCCGACTGCGGGTCGGTCGGCGTGGTGATCGGTCGGCGTGATAGCCGGTCTGTCCTCGGGGTGGTGTCACTTCACGCTCCCACTCAGCACGCTGACGAACCCGAGGGCGAACTCCTCGTACCGTCGGTCGGTCGTCCGCTCGACGAGCGATTCGCGGGCCGCGGCGACGCTCCGGTCGAGGTCGGTCCGAGCGACCGTCGAGGCGAGGGCCTGTCGAAGCGAGTCGCCGAGCGAGTCGGCCGGTGCACCTGCTCCCACGAACGCGCCGAACAGCGGGTTCGCCAGCGCGCCGATAGGGTGGGAACTGCTCGTCCCGTCGAGGAGCGCGACCCGACCGTCGGTCAGTGCACACCAGTCCGCGACCGCTCCGGCCGGGTCGGGGAGCATCCCGACGACGAACGAACCGAGGACGGCGTCGGCCTGCGCGACGGGCGGCGCGGTGGCGTCCGCCTGTGCGACGGCGACGTTCGACCAGCCGTGGCGGTCGATACGGCTGCGTGCGCTGACGAGGAGCGGTCGCGTGAGGTCGATACCCAGTACCCGCCCCTCCGAACCGACGCGTTCGCGGAGGAACGGGAGGTTCGCGCCGGTGCCACAGCCCATCTCGACGACCGTGTCACCCTGTTCGAGGTCGAGAGCGTCTGCAGCCGCACGCCGCCAGGTCGCGACGCCGGGAGCGGTGGCGATAGCGTCGTACAGGTCGGCGTAGCGGCCGTAGAACTGCTGGACGCTGCGTTCGTCGTGGTCACGCTCTCCGCTATCTTCGATTCGGCGTTCGGAGTCGCTCACACCAGCCCCCGAACGCGCTCTGCGGCCGTCGCCGCGTCGCCCGCGAGCACGTAGACGACGGGTTCGATGCCGAACGCTCCCGCCTGGTAGAGCGCGTCCACGTCCGGGTCGTCGCCGAGCGCACCGTCGATGGCGTCTTCGAGCGGAGCTTCGGGGTCGAACTCGACCGCGGTGAGTCCCTGCGCGTCCAGCCCGTCGAGGACGCGCTCGTCGTAGCGGACGTTGAGCGCCGCGCGGGCGTCGGACCCGCCCGCCCGCGCTGCGAGCAGGACGCGGGCGACGTGTTCGCTGACGCCGAACTCCGGGTCGCCGGGCACCGTCGCCCGGCCCTTCACGTCGAGGATTCGTCCGGGGACGCCCGCCACGTCGTCGATGCCGTCCGCGTCGGGCAGGCACATCACGAGGTTCGACCCGACGGCGGGGATGAGCCCGGCGAACCCGCTCGTGTTCTCCAGGACGCGGAGGCCACGTCGGACGGAGGAGAGCGCCCGCTCGGCGGCCCGGAGGTCGCTGTCGGCGTCGTGGATGGAGAACTCGCCCTCGTAGGCGGCGAGTCCGGGCATCGCCTCCTCGTGGAGCGTCGCCAGCAGGTCGCCGCGCTCGAGCTGTCGGACCAGCACCTCGGCCTCCGCGAGCGCCTGCACCGGCGTCATCGCCTCGGCCGCGAGGCCCTCGCCGAGTCGCTCGACGAGGCTCTGCACGCGCTGGTCGGCGAGCACGCGCTCGTTGCGCTCGACGTCGCCGTGGGCGTACTTCGAGACGGCGCTCTGGGAGATGCCCAGCAGGGCCGCCACCTCGCTCTGGGTCAGGCCCCGCTCGCGCAGGTCCTCCGCGAGCATCGAGCGGAACGTCGGCAGGAACTCGTCGACGACGACCTCCTCGACGAACTTCACTGCTCGCCTCCGAACTCTCTATCCCCCCGGATCTTCGACGCCTGCGGACCGGCCTGGTCCTGGTACTTCGACCCGCGAGCGCTCCCGTAGGGACGGTCGGCGCGACTGCTCAGCTCCGTGAACACGAGTTGGGAGATGCGCATCCCCGGCGAGAGCGCGACGGGCGCGGTGCCGAGGTTCGACAGTTCGAGCGTGACGTGCCCCCGGAAGCCGGGGTCGATGAAGCCCGCAGTGGCGTGGACGACGACGGCGAGACGACCGAGCGAGGAACGGCCCTCGACCTGTGCGACGAGGTCCGACGGAATCTCGACGCGTTCGTGGGTCGTCCCGAGGACGAAGTCGCCGGGGTGGAGGATGAACTCCTCGCCGTCCTCGACGCGCGTCTCGGTGACGTAGTCGTCGACCTCCGTCTCGCGGTTCGGGTGGATACACGGGATGTTCGCGCGCTGGAACTCCAGGAACTCCCGACCGAGGCGCACGTCGACGCTCGCCGGTTGGACCTGCAGGTCGATGTCGTCCAGCGGTTCGACGACGAGGTCGCCCGCCTCCAGTCGCCGGAGGATGTCCGCGTCCGACAGTATCATGCCGGTACGAGCGACCGACAGGGGGTAAAACCTCCCGGTCGGCCCATGCGACGTAACGGGCCGTCAGGTCAGCGTTCCGACGAACGCGAGCAGTCCGCAGACGACGGCGATACCGAGCGCCGCGTCCCTGCTGACGTTCCGCGCGTGGTACATCCCGTGGTAGTAGACCCACCCCTGCCACACCGTCGTGAGTGCTCCGGCCAGCAGGACGAGCGGGTTCTGCAGGTCGCTCTGGAAGTTCGCCACCTGCGACCGGAGCGCTGCCTCGCCCGCCGTGGCGTCGAAGCTACTCGCGAACGAGAGGAAGACGACGGCCAGCACGAGGAACTGCGGTATCGTCGCGGCCTGTGCCCACCCGGCGACGGCCAGCGAGTCGGTGAACGACCCCTCGCCGCCAGCGAGTGCGGTCAGTCCGTGCATCGCGACGCCCGCGACGAGCCAGCCAGCGAGCGACGCGAAGAACACGAACGGTATCTGTCCCGCGACGGCGTCCCAGACGAGCGAACTCGCCTGCACCTGGCGTGTTCTCGGTTCGTCACAGCCGTCCCTGGACAGGGACGTCGTCCCGAACGTGTCGTCCTCGCAGACCCAGTCCGGCGGCCGGTTCTCGTTGTCGACGGTGACCGTCGCGTCACCGGCCTGTTCGGCGAGGGCGTAGCCGAAGAGACCGATGGTGGCCGTCGCGACGAGTGCGACGAGGAGGGCGACGGCGGCCGCCCGCGCGAGGTTCAGGCCAGGGGCGTGTCGCTCGAAGTAACTGTCTGGTCGGTGGAGGGGACCGAGCATAGTTCCGCGTTAGTCAGTGTCGATAAATGTCTTCCCGTAGCGCGCGAGTCGCCAGCGCTTTCATCTGGCTCACCGAGCGTCGGGTATGAAACAGGCCATCGTCGCCCGGACGGACATCGGGATGGGCACCGGGAAACTCGCCGCGCAGGTCGCCCACGCGTCGCTCTCGGCCTACGAGAACGCGGGACCGGACGCCCAGCGCGAGTGGAAGTCGGGCGGGCAGAAGAAGATCGTCCTCAAGGCCAGCGGCGAGTCCGAGGTGTTCGACCTGGCCGAGCAGGCGAGACGCGAGGGCCTCCCGCACGCCGTCATCCGCGATGCGGGTCACACGCAACTCGACCCCGGCACCGTCACCGCACTGGCCGTCGGCCCGGCCAACGATGCGATGGTCGACAAGGTGACGGGCGACCTCTCGCTGTTCTAATCTGGAACTTCGGGTCTACGCGGTTCGTGGGTGGACTGAAAGGGGCCGGGCGCTTTCGAGCCGTCCCCGACCTCCTCGTTACAACCGAAGACAGCGTCTCGAAATCGCGAATCGCCTGCTAGAACCCGCGCAGGTACTGGTCCGGAACGTCCACCGCGTCCATCCGGTCTAACTCCTGTGCGGCGTGGAGCGTGAAGTAGGGGTCTTCGAGGTGCTCGCGCGCCAGAATCGCCAGGTCGGCGCGGTCGTTCCTGACGACCTCGTCGGCTCCCTGTGGCGTGGTTATCTTCCCGACCGCACCCGCGGGAACGTCGGCCTCGTGTTTGACGCGCTCGGCGTAGGGCACCTGGTAGTGCGCGCCGGCCCCCGGTAGCTGCTGGTCGGGGTGGTTGCCGCCGCCGCTGACGTCGACGAGGTCCGCGCCCGCCTCTTCGAGGAGCGGCGCGAGTCGCACGGTGTCGTCGACGGTCCACGACTCGCGGTCCGGGAGCCAGTCGGTCGCCGACAGGCGGACGAAGACGGGCTTGTCGTCGGGCCACACCTCGCGAACCGCGGCGGTGACCTCCCGAAGCAGGCGCGTCCGGCCGTCGAAGTCGCCGCCGTAGTCGTCGTCGCGGGTGTTCGTCAGCGGCGAGTAGAACTCGTGGAGCAGGTAGCCGTGCGCGCCGTGGACCTCGGCGATCTCGAAGCCAGCGTCGAGCGACAGTTCCGCGGCGCGCCGGAAGTCCTCGATGACCTGCTCGACGCCCTCCTGGTCGAGTTCCTCGACGACCAGCGGGTCGTCGTGGGGGTACGACTCGTCGGTCGGACCGACGGGTCGCCACCCCTCGTCGCCGTGGACGGGGCCCGACTCCTCGTCGAACGGGCGGTACGTCGACGCCTTCCGCCCCGCGTGGGCCAGTTGGATGGCCGGGACCGACCCCTGTTCGCGGATGAACCGGGTGGTGGGTGCCAGCGCGTCGGCGTGGTCCTGGCTCCAGATTCCGAGGTCCTCCGGTGAGATTCGTCCCCTGGAGTTCACGGCTGCGGCCTCCGTCATCACGATACCCGCGCCACCCACGGCACGCGAGCCGAGGTGGACATGGTGCCAGTCGGTCGCGAGGCCGTCGCCCTCGCAGGAGTACTGGCACATCGGCGACACCATCACGCGGTTCGGAATCTCCGTCCCGCGCAGCGTCAACGGCGTGAACAGGTCCGTCGTATCCATCGGCTGTGGTTCGGGGCGTCGGGAGAAAAGGCACGTCGGAATCGGCAGGCCCCTCGCACCCACCCCGAGGACTGATGTGGCTGGTCTCGATATCGACTCGATTCGGGCCCGACCGCGTGGATGAACAGCGCCTTACCAGCCCCTCGTGTACGGCCGCTATGACCGCGAGCACCGGACGGGGCGTGGTCCGATGACCCGCCCCGGCCACCCCGTCGAACGCCCCGTCGGGATGGAGTACTACGTCAGCGACGCCGACGGCATCGGGGGGCGACTGCGCGCCCGCCCCGAGGACTTCAGGGTCCGGGAACTGGAGGCCGTCGACGTCGAACCGGTCGACGCCGACCCGGGGTCGTACGCGCACCTCGTCTTCCGGGCGACGCTGTACAACTGGGACACGAACGACTTCGCGGCCGCGCTCGCCGAGAAGCTCGGGATGAGCCGCGAACGCGTCTCGTGGGCTGGGACGAAGGACAAGCGCGCCGTCACGACGCAGCTGTTCTCGGTCCGTACCGACGACGAGACGCTCCCCGAGGTCAACGACGCCGACGTCGAGGTACTCGGTCGAACCGGCCGACCGGTGCTGTTCGGCGACCTGCGGGGCAACGAGTTCGAACTCGTCGTCCGCGACGTGGAGCGACCCGAGGACGCTCAGACCATCGTCGACGAACTGGCGGCGTTCTGTGACGGTGAGAGCGACGATGACAGCGACGGTGGCGGCGACGAACAGGAGACGCCAATCTGCGTCCCGAACTACTTCGGCCACCAGCGCTTCGGGTCGAAGCGGCCCGTCACGCACGAGGTGGGTCTCGCCATCGTCCGCGAGGAGTACGAGGAAGCGGTGCTGGCGTACGTCGGGTCGCCGAGCGAGCGCGAGCCCGAGTCGACCCGCGAGGCCCGCCGCTTCGTCGAGGAGACGCGCGACTGGCAGGCGGCGGTCGAGCGCATCCCCGGTCGACTCCGCTACGAACGGGCGATGTGCCACCGACTCGCCGAGGGGGACGACGGTCCCGAGGACTACCGCGCGGCGCTGGAGACCGCGCCGTCGAACCTCCAGCGCCTGTTCGTCCACGCCGCGCAGTCGTACCTCTACAACCGTATCTGCTCGGAGCGGCTCGACCGCGGCCTCCCGTTCGACCGGCCAGTCGCGGGCGACGTGGTCTGTTTCGCGGACGACGACGGCCTGCCCGACGCCGACCGCCTCCAGCGCGTCGACGAGGACCGCGTCCGGACGGTCACGCGCCACTGCGAGCGCGGTCGGGCGTTCGTCACCGCGCCGCTGGTCGGCACCGACACCGACCTCGCCGACGGCGAACCGGGCGACATCGAGCGCGCGGTGCTGGACGACGTGGGCCTCGAACCGGCGGACTTCGCCAACACCGAGGAGTTCGACTCGTCCGGGACGCGCCGCGCGATTCGACTGCGGACCGACCTCGCCGTCGACGGAGCGGACGGCGACGACGCCAGCGAGGACGCGGACGCGCTCCGGTTCACCTTCTCGCTCCCGCCGGGGTCGTACGCGACGGTCGTCCTCCGGGAGTTCCTGAAGGCCGACCCCGACGTGCTCTCCTGAGTCGACCCTCACTCTGACTATCGATAGCGCCGAACCGTCCTCCTTATCCACCTCTCTCCCCACCTCCCGGCATGGCGTGTCGGCAGTGCGCGAGCGAACTCGACAGACCGGGAGACTTCTGTCTGGTCTGTCGGACCGCCAACGCCGACACCGCGGTGCTGGACCTGGACCGCGACCGGGCGCGGGTCGTCGCCCTCCACGACGACGAGGTGGTCTCCGACCGTACCGTGACGACCACGCCCGAGTCCGGCGAACTGGAGGGCACCGAACTGCGGAACTTCGCTGGTCTCGTCGCCGACGAGCTTCACCGCAAGCGCCCGGAAGAGGTGTACGCGACGGGCGACCGCGACGTCCTCTCGGCGGTTCGGGCGCAGGCACACTACCAGTTCTACCGCGTCGAGGGCGACGACCCGGTGGCGGCCGTCGTCGACCGCCGCGGCGAACCCGCCCTGGAGACGGTCGACAAACCACCCATCGAGAAGCTCGGTGGCTCGCACAGCACGCTCATCGGGAACCGCGACGGCCGTCTGGCGGTCGAGACGGTCGCCGCCCACCCGCACGTGAAGAAGCTCATCCCCGGCCCCATCGACGCCGGTGGGTCGGGGTCGCGCTCGGGCGTTCGAGCCAAAGCAACGCGCGCCGACGAACACGGCAACGTCCGCCTGCTCATTCGCGACGGCTCCAGCGTGCAGGAGAACCGCATCGTCACGACCGCTGGCGACCGCGAGACGGGCGAGCGCATCCGCGACGACATCGACCAGGCGCTCCGCGAGGAGGGCCTGCAAGACGATTGAGGCCGACCGACTCACCGCTCGACGCCCGTCTCGGAGGACCACGGGTGGGACTGAAAGGGGCCGAGTTCTCGGCGAAGCACGGCGACGTAAGCACTGGAGCGAACGACCGAAGGGAGTGAGCGAAGCGCGCAGCGAGCCGCGCGAGTCGAGAACTCGGGGGCTTTCGGGCCGTCGCTGTCTCTGTCATTCTCGATAGCCACGCCACTGGATAACACGGAGTGTGCGTCTCCTAGCGGTGACTCAACGGATTTATACCGCTGTCGGGGATAGCGACACGTATCATGGCCAAGAAGAGAGGAACGGTCGGCTCCGCCGGCCGCTTCGGCGCTCGCTACGGCCGCGTCGCTCGTCGCCGCGTCGCGGAGATCGAAGCAGACACGAACGAGGACCACACCTGCCCCGACTGCGGGTCGGACGCCGTCGACCGCAAGGGGACGGGCATCTGGGCGTGTGGCCGCTGTGGCTACACCTTCGCTGGCGGTACGTACCGCCCCGAGACGCCCGGCGGCCGACAGGTCCGCCGTTCCATCCGCGCAGCGCTGTCCGACAACGAGTAACCGCTCGACCCCCAACCACTGCTATGAGCTACAAATGTTCCCGGTGTAAGCGCGACGTCGAACTGGACGAGTACGGCGGCGTCAGGTGTCCCTACTGCGGACACCGCGTGCTCCTGAAGGAGCGCAGCCGCGACGTGAAGGAAGTCCAGGTCGAGTAGCCGTGCCCGACGGCCGTCCCGAGCGGGACGCCCCCGAGCGCACGTCCGACGACTCACCACACGGCATCGTTCTCACGTTCACCTACCCCGACCCGGAGACGGCAGCCATCGTCGAGCGGAGCGTCCGCCAGGAGGTCGACGACATCGAGGGCGACCGCACGAGCGCGACGCTGTCTCTGGACGGGGACACGCTCACCGTCGACGTCGTCGCGGACGACCTGGTGGCGCTTCGTGCGGGACTGAACACGTGGTGCTCGCTGGTGGAGGTCTCGGAGCGGAGCTCTGCGGCCAGCGAGTCGTAGCCCGCGAGCGTCTGGTCCTCGTTCGTGCGCGTTCGTGTGACTGACACCGTTCAGCCGTCGGGAATCCTGTCGACCGGTCGACGAGGCGAATAGCGGGCATTTTTCACTGTGGGCGGCGACTGACGGGATATGCAAGGAAATCTGCCGCCCGAGGCACAGGAGAAGATCGAGGACCTGCAGGACCTGCAGGACACCGCGCGCAACGTCGCGATGCAGAAACAGCAGGCCGAGTCCACGCTCCAGGAGTCCAAGACGGCTCTCGACCAGCTGGAGGACATCGACGAGGACACGACGATGTACCAGGAGGTCGGCGAACTCCTCGTCCAGACGAACTACGACGACGCCAACGACGATCTGGAGGAGAAGGTCGACAGTCTGGAGGTCCGCGTCGAGACGCTGAACAAGCAGGAGGAGCGCGTGCAGGAGCGCTTCGAGGAGCTCCAGCAGGAACTGCAGGAGATGCTCCAGGGCGGCGGCGCGGGCGGCCCGCAGGGTCCCGGCGGTCCCGGCATGGGCGGCCCCGGCGGCGACTGAGGCGATGGCGGACGACGCCGACCCCGGTGAACCGAGCGACGAGGCGGTCGTCCAGACGGCCAGCGACGCGGCAGAGGGCGTCGTCTTCGACCGCTACAAACAGAGCGACGTGCGCGACGTCGACGTGACCGTCCACTTCGAGGACGGCGTGCTGGAGGTCGACGTCTACCTCGACGCGCCCGGTGACGCCGAACAGGTCGCCGACGACGCCGCGCTGGCGGCGCAGAGTGCGGTCGACGACCTGTTCGCCGGCGCGAACTGAGTCGCGCGCGACTCCCGTTCTCACCGTCACGGTCTGGCGGTGCGTTCTCGACCGGTGAGTGCCGACTGTGTGAGGAACTGTTCGGAGAGCCGCGCGGTCAGTCGTCGGCCGGTGCGGGCGGCGTCGTCTGGACCGGGTCGGCGTCGGCCCCGAGTTCGTCGAGGACGGCCTGCGCGCCCACCTTCCCGGAGACGAGCATCGCGCCGAACGTCGGTCCCATGCGCGGGAGGCCGTGGGCGGTGGCGACGGCCATCCCGGTGGCGACGAGGCCGTCGTGGACGACGCCGGTGTGTTCGACGACCCGGTCCTCGCTCTCGGCGACGTGCATCGAGCCGTGGCCGGGCGAGTCGTGGCCGGGCGCGCCGAACTCGTCGTCGGCGCTGGCGTCCATCACGCTGCCGCGTTCGCGGGCCTCGGCGATGCTCGGCAGGTCGAGCGCGCCGCGCTCGTCGAGTTTCGAGACCACTAGCGCGTCGTGACCCGTGGCGTCGACGACGACGTCCGACTCGACGGCGACGGGGTCGACGCAGGTGAGTTCTCGCGGGAGCGCGTGGACCGGCGTCCAGTTCATCACGACGCCGCCGACGCGGTCGCTCTCGCGCACGACGACGTCGGTGAACTCGGTCATGTTCTGGACGCTCGCGCCCGCCGAGCAGGCGTGTTCGATGAGCGCCGAGCAGGCGTGCGGGCCGCTGGCGACGTACAGTCCCTCCACGTCCTCGACCGGTTCGTACGGAACGCCGAGTTCGTCGAGCACGGTGTGGGCCGGCGCGCGGACGGTCACCTTGTTCATCAGGAACCCGCCGAGCCAGAATCCGCCGCCGAGGTAGTTGTTCTTCTCGACGACGGTCACGTCCACGTCTCGCTGGGCGAGTTCGGCGGCCGTCACGAGTCCCGACGGACCGCCGCCGACGACGATGACGTCGGTGTCGATGCGTTCCTCGAACTCCTCGGACCACGAACTGGCGATGGCGCGGGTCACGTCCGCCTCGTCTACGGGCGCGAAGCCGTCGAACTGAGTCATACAACTCGGTAGTATCACTCGGTGTTGAAAGCGGTTTGGGTACCGTTCGTGAGACCGGTCGGTCTCCACACGAGGAACGTTCGGCCGGCCGCGCCGGTTCGGCCGCTCCGGCCGCTCCGGACTCGTCGCGCCACGACGCGAACGCTGATAGGGGACGCGGCCGTCGGACTCGCCATCGATGGGATTCAGGCAGGACTTCGTGAACGCGCTCCGTCGGCACGTCTGGCCCTCGCTGCACCGGCTGTTCGAACCGTTCGGGGGCTACGCGGTGATGCACACCACCGAGGAGGAGTACGCGATGACCGTCCACTGCTCGGAGGGGACGCTCGAACGCATCCTCGACGAGGAGCTCGGCTTCTCCCGCAACCCGCTCTCGGCGCTGAAGGTCCGCGTCGACGGCAACACCTCGGAGGGGTCGTGGGTGTGGCGCGAGTCGCCGCTGGCGGACTGGCAGCTCCACCTCGTCCTCCACGTCGTCGACGACGCCGTCGACGAAGACCGTGAGGGTGAGGCGGTCGACGTCTACGCTCACTGGGAGTACTCGTGGCTCACTCACCCGCTGAAACACTACGCGACGCGCGGGTACGACGCCGAGAAGGGGGTCCGACTCGCCCGCGAGTGGCTCGGCCGATACGACGGCGAAGCGTTCCCCGACGGTCTCCCGCACGCCGTGGAGTCGCCACGCCGACGGCGCGCCCGGGAACTGCTCCACGCCACCTACTACTCGCTCTCGGAGGTCTCGAACGCCGCGCGCTACCTGGCCCCGTTCGTCGACGACCCTGAGGAACGGACCGAGGACGGTCGACGGAACGTCTCGCCGCGCCTCGTCGACCGCTGAGCGCTCTCAGCTCTCGTTCTCTCCGTCGCCCTCGTCGTCCACGCCCTCGCGAATCGCCCGTTCTGCGGCCGCGAGCGTCGTCTCGGCGTCGAACCCGTCGACGACGGCGTGCAGTTCGGCCTCGCTGGCGTCCGCGAGGTCGCGGGCGTGGCGCGTCACGTTCGGAATCGCTCGAATCACGTTGTCGACGATGGGCACCGTGGCGACCTGCGCCGAGCGGGACATCGGGTTGAGGTCGACGACGAGTTCGACCTTCCCCATCGCGCCCAGCGCCTCGGCCCGGTCGCCGTCCTCCAGCGGGACGAGCACCACGTCGGCGTCGCCGATGCCCTCGGCGTCGACCTTCGCGCGCTCGTGGTCGATACCGGGGATGCGGCCGTCGGCCGTGAGCCCCCTGACCGCCTCCGCGCCGTGGTCGCGCAGGTGGTCGACGATGGCGCGCATCCGCTCGTCGGTGCGGTTGAACAGGTTCACCTCCAGGTCCGCCCCGACCACTTCGGCGAGTTCGACCAGTTCGCCGGGGCAGAGCGCCGCGACGTTCCCGTTGACCGAGAGCACGGGGTGGTCGGCCAGCAGGAGGTGGGCGGCCGCGGCGCGGGCGGCCGCGTCGGCACTCCCCGTGGTTCGCTCGCCGAGCAGGTAGTCGAACGCCTCGCCGCGACCCTGCGCGATGAGTCCCTGCCTGCTCGTGATGCCCTTCTCGACGCCCTCCTCGATGCGGTGGCGCGTGAGGAGGGACTCGTACCGGGGGTGGCTCTCCGGCACCTCGACGTCGCTCATGCGTGTGGGTCGGCGGGTCCGGGGAAAAGCCGTGCGTTGTGTCGTCTCCGGTGTCGGCGGTCAGGTCGTCTCCTGCTCGCGCTCGATTGCTCGGAGTTCGTCGACTCGGTCCTCGGTTCGGGGGTGTCTGGCGGTGAAGCGGTTCCAGACGCGCCGGACGGGTCGCTGCACCGACCAGAACAGCGGCTCGCGGTTCCAGTCGGTGCGCACTGCGTGCTCGTCGGCCAGTGGGACGATAGAGAGACTGGAGGCGGTGTCGCGAGCGTCGGCGTCGGGGCGTTCGTCGCCGCCCGAGTCGAGCGTTTCGAGCGCGCTGGCGAGTGCAGCGGGGTTCCCGGTCACGCGCGCGGCGGCGCGATCTGCCGCGCGTTCTCGCGTGCGCTCGAACGAGCCTCTGGCGACGCAGAACACGACGTAGTACGGTAGCACGAGCGGCAACAGAAACTGCGTGTACGCCAACCCGGCGAGACCGAGCATCCCGAACAGTCTGTGGGGGACGACGAGCAGCGTCTTGAGCGTCGAGTCGTGGTTCGCCACGTGTGCGAGTTCGTGGGCCACGACCGCTTCGAGTTCGGTCGGCGAGAGGGTGTCCAGCACCCGCGTCGAGACGACCAGCGTCGTCGTCCCCGGCGTGATTCCGGTCGACAGCGCGGGCGGTGCGTCCGGCCCGGCGACGAGAACCGTCGGTACGGGGGTGTCGAGTCGTTGGGCCACCGACCGAACCGTCTCACGCAGTTCGGGTCGCTGGTCGGCTGTGGCGTGGGTAGTGACCTCCTCGATGACGCCGGGGGGCCGCTCGCGTGTCTCGACGACGACGCGTTGTGCGAGGACACCGAGTGCGGTGAGGGTGAGCAGCGCGCTCACTGGAACGGCCAGCCACGCCCCCAGCCAGTCGATGCTACCGAGGACGAGGAGGACGCCGATGCCGATGGCGAACCCGACCGGCAGGCCGAGGACGAGCAGGACCAGGAGCAGTGGCATCGCCATCAGCGCGACGACGACCGGGAGCGTCACCGCGGTCTTCGCGAGCGCACGCAGCCGACGGTCCCGTGACACACCGGCGTCGTCGGAGACCACCCCCAACAGTGTTCGCACGAGTGACTCACCCCCGACTACGCTTCGAGCAGTGTCGCCCCCGCCGTCACTCGACACGACCGCGCGTCGTAGCCCGCCCGCGACAACCCGTCGTCCAGCGCGAACACCGTCTGGCCGAGCATCGCCATCGCCGCCTCGCCGCCCGCCGCCTGCACGTCCTCGATGGCCGTCTCCACGTCCGGCGTCGTCAGTCTCGCCTCGCGTGCGAACCGGCGCGACGCCCCCACGAACGTCTCGACGGTCGGCGAGTCGTGGAGGGTTTCGAGGGCCGCCTCGCCCGCTCGCGACAGCGCCTCGGTGTCGCCGCCGATGACCTCGGCGGTGTCCAGCCCGCCGAAGGTGATGTACTCGACGCCGGGGCGTGCCGGGAGCCCGTCGAGGTACCCCTGCGGCGGCGCACCGGGTTCGAGACGAATCGGCATCCCGCCGCGGGCCTGTCCGACCACGTCGCCGAGCCCCGTCCCGGCCTCCACCTCGCTCGCGTGGGCGACGGCGACGAGTTCGCGGTCGGTGTGGCCGCCCGCTGTCTCGGCGTCGAGCGCGAGTGCCGTGCCGAGCGCGCACGCCCCCGAGACGCCGAACCCGGCGCTGATGGGCAGTTCGGTCTCTGCGGTGACGCGCGCGTCGGCACCGAGTCGGTCGAGGACGCCGGTCACGGCGGGCATCTCGACCGCCCGGCCGTTCAGGAGGAGTCGTCGGCCGGACGGGTCGGCGACGGGTTCGACACCGACGGTGACGCCGTCGGAGAGCGCGAGGCCCGCGCCCCTGGACCCCGCGACGACCGGGTCGTCGTCGGGGTGGACGCTGAAGAAGCCGGTGACGTGGCCGGGAACGAACGCGCGGGCTGTCATCGCCCCGGAGTCGGTGAGTTACGCACTTGAACGTTGCATTTCGTGGTCGGGATGGTGGGGCGGCTACCCGAGTCGTTCGACGACCGGCGTCGCGGTGACGCCGTGGACGACGACGGAGACGAGGACGACGAGTCCGACCACCGCCCAGAGCAGGTCGGCGTCGGGGAACGGCGCGTGGTTCAGGGCGTAGGCGAGGTAGTAGAACGACCCCAGCCCCCTGATGCCGAAGAAGGCGATGGTCGCACGCTCGCTCCAGTTCCGGTCGAACCCCAGCAGGCCGACGAGGCCCGCCAGAGGCCGGACGAGGAAGACGCACGCGACCGCGACCAGCGCCGCTTCGACCGTCAGGGGGTCGAGCAGGCCGCTGACGAGTGCCCCACCGAACAGCACCATGACCCCGACCATCAGCAGGTACTCGGCCATCTCGGTGACCTCGTGGAGCGTCTCGTCGTACTCGTGACCCCGCTCGTAGTCGCGGACGACCAGCGCGGCGACGAACACGGCGAGGAAGCCGTAGCCGTTGAGCAGTTCGGTCGCCCCGTAGACGACGAGCGTCCCGCCAAGCGCCTCGACACCCTTCAGCGACCGACCGAGCACGGTCCGGGCCTCCGAGGCGAACACGAGGCGAGCGAGCACCCACCCGAACGCGACGCCAGCGACCAGGCCGACGACCAGTTTGTACACGACGAAGTTCAGCAGCCACTCCCCGGCCCAGTTCGACGGCGACGCCCCGACGAACGCGAAGAGAATCGCGAGGTAGGTGAACGGGAACGCGAGGCTGTCGTTCAGGCCAGCCTCCGAACTGAGCGCGAACCGGACCTCGTCGGCCATCCCCTCCCGGTCCGACACCTCCTCGCCCTCCGACCCCTCGCCGGGGTCCTCGACCTGCACCTCCGCGGCGAGCACCGGGTCCGTGGGGGCGACGACCGCCCCCAGCAACATCGCCGTCGGGAGGGCGAAGCCGAGGACACCCCACCCCAGTGCCGCCGCCCCGGCGATGGTCAGCGGCATCGTGACGACGAGCAGGCGGGCCGTCGACTGCCACTCCGGCCAGCCCGGTCGGCGGTCGAGTTTCAGTCCGGTCCCCATCAGCGCGACGATGACGCCGAGTTCGGCGAGTCGCTCGGTCAGGTCGCCGTAGTCGAGGGGGTCCGGCACCGGGAACCCCAGGGGGAGCGAGAAGGCGATGGCTCCGAACAGGACGTAGAGCACCGGGAGCGAGATGGGCCGGTCCGGGACGACGCGGGCGAGGAGCGTCACGCCGAGGACCACCACCCCGGCGACGGCGAGGCCGACATCGTAGAGGACCAGCGACATGCACGCCCATTCGGGCAACCGCCTGAAATAGCTTCGAGGAGGGGCAATACCGACGAATTCGGTGGCTCGTGCCAGCCACAGGCTTATCGGTCGACCGACCTTCCACCGGGGTGTGCGCCGTCGTCACTTCGTCGTCAGCGTCGCCGCCGCGACACCGCTCGCGGCTGGCTGTGCCCGGCCGGTCGAGAGCGGGAGCGATACCGCCACGAAGACCCCGCCGAAGATACAGCGCCAGACGCCGACCAGTCGCCTCGTCCCGTCGCTGCCGGTTCCGGAGGTGAAGTCCATCGCCGAGTCGGGCGTCGAGTCGGCTCCCGACTCGGTCGACGGTTTCGACTCGTTCGCGGCGGCCCTCGACGAACGCGGGGTCGACGTGGTCGACGGGTCCGAGTACGAGACGTTCGTCTCGCTGACCCAGGCGGTCGACTCGTTCGCCGACGAGGGCGTCGCGCGCTCGCTCGGCGTCGTCGCCGGGACGTACGCGACCTACGTCGAGGCGGTCGACGAACCGGGACCGCTCTCCGTGACGCTCGAACACGAGGAATCGACGATGGGCGAGTACGCAGTCGCGGTCGAGTGGGCGGAGGAGTACCTGGCCGACGAGACGACGGCGAAGGAGTACGGCGAGAAGGTGCTCGGCACCGTGAAGACGAAGACGGAGAAGTGAGTCTCGCGGGAACTGACTCGCTCCCGATGGTCGCTCGTCGTTCCTGAGGGACCGGGGGCTTCGCCCTTACGGACTCAGCCGCTGGCGGTCCCTCGGGAACAGCACCGCCTCCCGGATGTTGTCCAGTCCGAGCATCGTCATGATGAGGCGCTCGCCGCCGAGGCCGAACCCGGCGTGGGGCGGCATGCCGTAGCGGAACATCTTCGTGTAGTACTCGAACGACTCGGGGTCGAGGCCCTGCTGTTCGAACCCTTCGACGAGCTGCTCGTAGCGGTGTTCACGCTGGCCGCCCGAGACGAGCTCCATGTTCGGGTGCATCATGTCGAAGCCCGTCGAGAGGGACTCGTCGTCGTCGTGGTCCTTGATGTAGAACGGCTTGACCTCGCTGGGCCAGTCGGTGATGAAGTAGTGGCCGCCGACGTCCGCGCCGAGGGCCTTCTCGGCCTCCGTCGAGAGGTCGTCGCCCCAGACGAGCTGTTCGTCCAGTTCGCCCGTCGCGTTGACGCGCTCGATGGCCTCCTCGTAGGAGAGCCGCGGGAACGCCTCCTCGGGGACCTCGAACTCGTCGGCCAGGCCGAGCGTCTCCAGTTCGTCGGCGCACTCCTCGGCGACGGCCTCGTAGGCCGCCTTCAGCGCGCCCTCGCAGACGTCCATCGCGCCGTGGTGGTCGGTGAACGCGCTCTCGAAGTCGATGGAGGTCGCCTCGTTGAGGTGCCGGGGCGTGTTGTGCTCCTCGGCGCGGAAGATGGGGCCGATCTCGAAGACGCGTTCGAGGCCGGAGCCGACCATCAGCTGTTTGAACAGCTGTGGCGACTGGTTCATGAACGCCTCCTGGCCGAAGTAGGTGATGGGGAACAGCTCCGTCCCGCCCTCGGTGCCCGTGGCGACGATCTTCGGCGTATTGATCTCCGTCGCGTTCTCCCCGCGGAAGTAGTCGCGGACGGCCGCGAGGACCGTCGCGCGAATCTCGAAGATGGCCTTCGGTTCGTCGCGCCGGAGGTCGAGCGTCCGGTTGTCGAGGCGGGTCGGGAGTTCGGCGTCGACCTTGCCCGAGGGGTCGAGGGGGAGTTCGGGGTCGGCGGGTGCGACGACCTCGACGGTCTCGGGGACGACCTCGACGCCCGTGGGGGCGCGTGGCTCCTCCTCGACGGTGCCGGTCACCTGCACGACGGACTCGCGCGTGACGTTCGTGCCCGTCTCGACGAGATCCTCGTCCATCTCGTCTTTCGCGAACTTGACCTGTATCTTGCCGGTCTTGTCGCGTACGATGAGGAAAGCGATGCCGCCGAGGTCGCGGATCTCGTGTGCCCAGCCCGCGACGGTGACCTCGTCGCCGGGTTCGGCGTCCGCTGTGTACGTTCGGTCGTCCATACGCCAGCGTGTCGGTCGAACGGCTAAAGTGGGTCGGATTTACTCGCCGTAGTTCCCGGCGACCAGTCGGGAGTACGCGCGCCGGAGTCGCTGGCTGATGGCCTGCTCGCTCACGTCGAACTCCTCGGCGAGGTCGGTGAGCGTCGCGTTCCGGGGCACCTCGAAGAAGCCCTTCTCGTAGGCGAGGATGACCGTCTCGCGCTGTCGTCGCGTGAGGTCCGGCCCCTCGTTCTCCATCTCCTCGACGTAGACGTTGTCGACCTGGACCGATGCGTCGCGGTCGGTGAGCCAGGTCCGGTACTGGTCGAGCGTGTCCATGTCGGGGAACCGCGACTCGGTGTGCCACCAGTCGTCGGCGTACTGGACGGTGAGCCACGTCGCGTCGAACTCCTCGCCCGCCGCCGTGACCGTCGCGGTGGCGTCCACCTGCGCGCTGTACAGTCGGTCCTCGCTCCCGTCGTCGTCGAGTTGCACGACGCCGAAGACGCTGTCGTCGCCCCGGAGGTCCCGTTCGAACCCGTCGAGGTCCGACCCGTTCGCCCAGAAGTGCAGTCGAGACCGGTCCGATGCCATCCGTCTCGTCCGTTCGAGTGACACACTCACGTCAGTCGCCGCAAGTGTGTCGGTCATCGCGAGTCCGGGCGACCGGACGCGATGCGCGGCGATGAGTGACATATCAGCCCTGCGTGCGCAAGGAGTATATAATATGGGGTTAGTTGTCTACTGCCCTGACACCCTCGACAGTGTCCCTGACGGCCGCACAGCCCTCGTCGTGGACCAGGTCGCCGACGACGACCACGTCCGAGTGCTGACCCATCTGGTGGGCGGAGTCGTAGCCGTGGACACCCCCGCCGTAGAACAGGGTCGCGTCGTCGAGGGCGTCGTGTGCGGCCGCCACGAGGTCGGGGTCGCCGAGCGTCCCCGAGTACTCGACGTAGACGATGTCCTGCCCGAACATCTGCTCGGCGACCTCCGCGTAGGCGGCCACGTCGTCGGGACCGAGGTCGCAGTCGGCCTGGGTGTACTCCGCGACCGACGCGTCCTCGTTGAGGACGATGTACGCCTCGGTGTGGGTGCAGTCCCAGTCGATGTTCGGGTCCATCCGGACCCACTCCTTGTGCGCGCCGGTCATCCAGGCGATGTCGCCCGCGTTGAACACGATGGGGACCAGATAGCCCCCGAGACCGTCCGGGTGGACCACGACGCCCGCACTGCTCGGTTCGATGAACACGGGTACGTCGGCCGCCTGCGTCCCCTCGATGCAGCCCCGGACGTACTCGGCCATCTTCTCTTCGGTGATACCGAGCGTCCCGCCGACCATGATGGCGTCCGTCCCGGTCTTCGCCACGTCCTCGAACGTCTCGTCCTCGTAGAGCGTCTTGTCCGGGTCCACCTTGACGATGTGGTCCCACTCGGTCCACGCGTGCATACTCCGAGGACCAAACGGCCGGACAAAACGCCTTCGACACGAACACACCTCTGAGCTATCAGTATAGCCCCCACTCCGAGCCCGGCTATGCGTATTGTCCCCGCGACTATATCCCATGCCGGTGGACCGGTTGACATGTCCACTCGGTCTCCCGCCGAAACCCGTGGCGACACCGACCTCAGGCCCGATATCGAACGTATCAGCCGTCGGGACTTCGAGGAGGTCTGGCACGACCAGAACCCCGGTGTCGTCCCCGACCTCTACCACACCGACTACCGTGGTCACGGCTTCCCGGTCGTCGGAACGGTGTCGCGGTCGAACTACCAGCAGGTCGCGGGCCTGTTCCTGCGAGCGTTCCCGGACATCGAGTTCGAGATTCACCGCCTCGACACGACCGACGGGATGGTCGAGACGGACTGGACGTTCGAGGCGACGCACTCGGGGTGGGTCGGCCCGCTCCCGCCCAGCGGCGCGAGCATCAGCGTCGACGGCTGGGGCCGCCACCGCTACCGGGGCGACCGGGTCGCGGAGACGTGGCTCGACCTCGACTGGGGCGACCTCGCCGACCAGCTCGGCCGGGGCTACCTGCGCGCCGCCCGCGAGAAGGTCGGAACGCTGGTCTGAGACGGACGGCGGCGGACGCTCCCTGAACTCGTCCGCCGGCTCAGTAGCCGACGGCGAGAACGTCGTGAACGCCGTTCTCGTTCTCCAGTTCGTCCGCGAAGGCGACGGCGAAGTCCTCCATCGAGACGTAGCTGTCCCCGTCCTCGTCGGCGACGAGTTCGCCGGTCGCGGTCCGGTAGTCGCCGGTCCGTTCCCCCGGCTCGATGAGCGCCGCCGGGGCGAGGTACGTCCACCGCAGGTCCGTCGCCTCCTCCAGGTGTCCGTACGCGTCGATGGCGGCGCTAGCGAGCGGTTTCCACTCCTCAGGGAACTCCTCGGTCTCGATGAGGCGCGTGTCGGGGCCGACCTGCAGGATGCCCGCTCCGCCGGTCCAGACGAGTCGGTCGACGTCCGCCCGTCGCATCCCCTCGACGACGCCGTCGAGCATCTCCGTGAGTACGTCCGGCGACTCGTCCTCGCTCGGACCGAGCGCCGAGGCCACCGCGTCGTGGCCCGTCGCCAGTCGAGCCACGTCGTCCGGGTCGGTCGCGTCGCCCGAGACGGCGACGAAGTCGTCGTCGTCGACTCCCTCGACCGTCCCGCTCCGGGAGACGCCAGTCACGCCGTGTCCGCGGTCCAGCAGTTCGTTCGCGATTCTCCGGCCGATTCGGCCGCTCGCACCGAGTAGTAGTACCTGCATCGTAGTGTGTTGGGGGTGTGTCAGTCTGTGTTCGCGTCCGCTCGTTCGTGACGCTCGAGGAGCGACCAGATGGTCACGTCGTCACACCTGGTGTAGGAAGGTGACCGTCTTATAGCTCAGCCGACGTACTCCTGACCAGGTCACACCGATGTCATCACCTTCGACACTCGAAGCGAAGTACGCGGACTGCCCGGTCGTCAGGACGCTCGAAGAGATCGGGTCGCGGTGGCGGATGACCGTCATCCACGTCCTCCGAGAGGGCGAACTCCGGTTCAACGAGCTGAAGCGCGCGACGGGCGCGAACTCCCAGACGCTCTCCCGCGTGCTCGACGACCTCGAATCGAACGGGTACGTCGACCGCCGCGTCGACGACGGGAGCCCGGTCGCCGTCTACTACTCGCTGACGCAGAAAGGCGAGGAGCTACTGGTGGCGTTCGACGAGATTCACGAGTGGGGAGCGAAGTGGATGACCGACGACTGAGGGGCCCGCTCGTCGGAGGTGGTCGGGTCGGTCGCCTCTGTCGTCAGGTCGCCGCCTGACTCTGCCACTCGCGGATACGGTCCGCGCTGACGCCCTGGACTTCAGAGGCCACGTCGTCCGGTTCCGCCGAGCGCAGGTCGTCGAGGCTCTCGATGCCCGCGGCGGCGAGTTTCTCGGCGGTCTTCGCGCCGACGCCGTCCAGGTCGTCGATGTTCCGCATCGCCGTCCGCTCCTGGTACTCCGCGAAGTTGCAGATGGGACAGCCCAGCTCCCACGGGTCGTCGCCGTCGTTGTGGACGACGAGTTCCGGCAGGTCGTGGTCGTCGCAGAACTCGTCGGTCACCTCGATGTCGCCCTTTCGGGGGAGCGGCAGCGAGTACTCGCAGTCGGGGTATCGCGTACAGCCGACGAGTCTGGACCCGGAGCGGAGCGTCTTGATAGCCAGCTCTCCACCCTCGTCGTCACCACAGTCCGGACACGCGCCGATGACCCGGTCCTCGGCGTCGTCGGCCTCCTCGGCGCGACAGAGCGGGCAGCCGTGGGTGTAGGTGTCCCGGCCGGCGAGCATCTTCACCTCGTTCAGCCCGTGGTCCTCACACACCTCGTCGAGCACCATCGGTTCGCCGCTGCTCGGCAGCGGCAGGGTGTACTCGCAGTCGGGGTAGCCGTCGCAGCCGACGAAGTACGACCCGTAGCGCGACCGGCGGACGAGCAGGTCCTCGCCGCAGTCCGGACACGGCCCGAGCAGTTTGTCGGCCTTCAGCGCCTCCCGGAGGTGGTCGCCCACCTCGTCGCGGGAGACGTGGAGGTCCTCGAACACCCGCTTCAGTATCTCGCGGGACTCGTCGGTCACCTCGTCGAGCGTCGCCTCGCCGTCGGCGATGGCGGTCATGTCCTGCTCCAGCTGGGCGGTCATCTCCTCGCTGACGATGAGGTCCGCGAACCGCTCGGCGGCTTCGACGACGCCCATCGCCAGTCGCGTCGGTCGCGGCGGGTCGTTCTCGATGTACCCGCGGTCGTACAGCTTCTGGAGCGTGCCGTGGCGGGTCGCCTTCGTCCCGATGCCCATCTGCTCCATCGTCTCGATGATGCGCGACTGGCCGCGCCTGCGCGGTGGCTGGGTCTGCTTGTCCTCCTGTCGCGGGTCGGTGACGGCGAGCGTCTCGCCCTCCTCGACGGCGGGGACGTAGTTCTCGGTCGTGGAGTGGTACGGGTAGACCGCGTGGTACCCCTCCTCGACGAGTCGCTTGCCGTTGGCCTTGAGGAGACAGCCGGACGCGTCCGCGACGACCTTGAGGTGCGCCCACTTCGCGGGTTCCGCACACGTCGCGAAAAAGCGCCGGACGACGAGGTCGTAGACGTCCCACTCGTCGTCGGAGATGTCGGTCGGGAACTCGCCGGTCGGGTGGATGGGCGGGTGGTCGGTGGTCTCCTTGTCGCCGCTGGTCGGTTCGATGTCGTCGCGTTCGAGCAGCGACTGGGCGTCGTCTCCGAAGCGGGCGTGTTCGGCGAACCGCTCGAGCAGGTCGCGCTCGTCGAGGTCGTCGGGGTAGACGGTGTTGTCCGTCCGCGGGTAGGTGATGTACCCCGCCGTGTAGAGGTCCTCGGCGATGGACATCGCGCGCTGGGCGGAGTAGCCGATGGAGCCGGCGGCGCGGATGTACTGCGTCGTGTTGAACGGCGCGGGCGGGTCGTCGGTCCGGGTCCGGCGGTTGACGGACTCGACGCGCGCCTCGCTCGCGGTCCGTAGCTGCTCGAACGCCGCGTCGGCGTCGGCCTCGTTCCAGACGCGCTCCTGCTCGTTGTCGTCCTCGTCGTAGAAGAAGTACTGCGACTCGAACGGTTCGTCGCCCTCGTCGGTCTTCGCGAGGTCGGCGAACAGTTCCCAGTAGTCCTCGGGGTCGAACGCCTCTATCTCGCGTTCGCGGTCGACGATGAGCTTCAGCGTCGGCGACTGGACCCGACCCACGGAGATGAAGTCGTTGCCGAGCTGTTTCGCCGACAGCGAGAGGAACCGCGTCAGCGCCGCGCCCCACATCAGGTCGATTATCTGGCGCGCCTCGCCCGACGCGGCGAGGTCGAAGTCGAGGTCCTCCGGATTGGCGAACGCGTTCGTCACCTCGCGGTCGGTGATGGAGGAGAACCGGACGCGCTGGATGGGGATGTCGCCCTCGTCGGTGACGAGGTCGTACGCCTCCTTCCCGATGAGTTCGCCCTCGCGGTCGTAGTCCGTCGCGATGATGGCGCTGTCGGCCTCGCGGGCCAGCGAGCGCAGTGCGGTGACGATGTTCTCCTGGGTCTCGGTCTTGACGACCCGTGCGTCGACGAGTTCGACGGGCCGGACGTCCCGCCAGTCGTTGTACTCCGGCGGGAAGTCCACGCCGACGACGTGTCCCGACAGTCCGATACAGCGCTTGCCGCCCCACCGGTAGACGGGGACGCCGTTCCGCCGCTCGACGCTCGCCCCGCCCTCGCTGAGGATCTCCGCGATGCGGCGGGCGGCGTTGTCCTTCTCCGTGATGATCAGTTCCACGACGGCCCACCTCGTTCGGTCATTGGGAACGCTAAGCCGACCCCTTACGTAACGTTTTCGCCGGGAAACCGCGTCACAGCGCACGCGTACGCGGGATACGGGCGCTCACGGGCGCGGCCCTCGCGTCGCGCGCGCGACGTGTCAGGTGCGTGGTCGTGCGGAGCAGGTGCGTGGTCGTGGGGAGTGCTCGGGTGAGTCCGTGACGGCCGGTCCTCGGTCGTGTGTCGAGCGGCGGCCGAGGCGAAACTGACAGCCACTTATCGGAGGAGCCCCGACTTCGGGTATGGACGACGACCTGCTGCACGGCCTCCACCTCCTCCTGTTGCAACTGGTGGCGCTCGACGCCGTGGTCCACCTCGACTCCATCTGGCGCAACCTCGTCGCCGTCGGGGCCTCGGGCGAGGTGCCGCGACTCGCGACCGTCCTCATCGCGCTCTCCATCTGCGGAATCGTCGCCGGCGTCGTCGCGTTCCGGGTCGACCTCGTCTCGCGCCGGACGCTCTACCTCCTCGGTATCGCGTTCATGCTGGCGCAACTGCTCGGCTGGTTCCTCTACCACAACGTCGCCGCACCGGGGTTCGGCCACAGTCACGGGAGCGGCCTGCTCGCCGTGTTCGACAGCACGGTCGAACACCTGACCCAGGACCCGCTCGAAGGCATCGCGAAGGTCACCGAGACACTCGCACTGCTGTTGCTGGTCGTGCTCCTGCGCGTCGACCCTCGCGCACGCTCCGGTGGTCGGTCGTCGACGCTCGGCGACGCCGACCCGGACGCCTGACCGGCCGTTCGGGCCACCGCCCACTCGTCCGTCGTTCTGAGCGGTCCCCCCTCGTCGGTTGTTCCCCTCAGTTCGCACACGCCACTTCGCACTCTCCGGTTCGCGCTCGTCCCTCGCCGCGGTCACCGACTCAGGCGAGCGCCGGTCGCAGGGTGGCCGTCGGGGCAGTCGGGTCGCTCATCGCCTCGCTGTTCGCGTCCGTCGCGTCCGACTCGCCGTTCGCCTCGTCCGACGATTCGCCGGTGTCAACCCCGAGAATGCCGAGTGCCGACACCACGCCGTAGCCGGACGTGTCGTCGACGCCCTCATCGCCGAAGTCGCTCGCGTTCGTGTAGAGCAGTTCGCGGACCTCGCTCGCGTTCAGGTCGGGGTTCGCTCCGGTGGCGAGCGCCGCGACGCCGGCGACGTAGGGGGCGGCGAACGAGGTGCCGCCCTCGACGTTTCCGCCCGAGAGCGCGACGGCGTCGGGGGCGACGAGGTCGACGTTCGTCCGGGCACTGAACGGCTGGAGCGTCCCGTTGCGAATCGCTCCGACGGAGACGACGTCACGGGCGCTCGCGGGGGCGGTCACGCCGCCCGACGACTGGTTGGCCAGCGAGTGGCTGGCGAACAGTTCGACGCGATGCGGGTCGTCGACGTTCGCGGCCCGTATCGAGACGTAGTACCGCCCGTACGAGACCTGCTTCGTGAGGTGCTCGAACGGCTGGCCGTCGTGGCCGGTCGCCTTCGCGACGGCGTAGTCGCCGCCGGAGTACTCCCGCATCAGGTAGATGTCGAAGTCCTCGTCGGTCGTCGGCCACCCGTCCCAGCGCACCGAGACGTCGACGGTCCCGGAGAACGGCTCGCCGTCGTTGAGGACGTTGCCGTCGACGTAGCCGTCGTCGCCGGCGTAGTTCACCCAGGCACCGTCGGTGTAGTTGCCCGCCCAGTACCGGTTGGCGTGGTTCCCCGCGCTCGTGACGAACACGACCTCCTCGGACGCGTTGGCGGCGACGCGTGCGAGCGTCCCGTTCCCGTCGCCCGGCTGGGCGTAGTAGCTCCCCGAGTCGACGACGACGTCCGCGCCGCCCTCGACCAGCCAGTCGACGGCGCTCTGGTACTCCTCGTCGGAGGTGGTCGGGCCGACGGCGGCCAGGCGCATGTCCGCTCCCGGCGCGGTGTCGGCGACGACGCTGGCGACCGCGGTCCCGTGTTCCCAGTCGTCGCTGCCGCCGCCGAACGTCCGGTAGACGGTGTCGACACCGGCGATGGCGGGGTGGCTCATCCGGAAGTCGCTGTCGATGATACCGACGGTGACGTTCTCTCCCGTAATGCCCGCCGCGTGGAGTTGGTCCGCGCCGACGGCGCTCACGCCGGGTGAGACGGTGTCGCGTTCGATGGTGGTCCCGGCGACGCGGACGGAGGTGATTCGGGGGTTACGCGAGAGTCGCTCGATGTCCGCGTAGGATACCGACCCCTCGACGAGGCGGTCCCCTTCGCGTGTGTACGTTCGTTCCACGTCGAATCCGGCCATCTCGGGAACGCCGGTGAGCCCCTTCAACCGGAGGACGACGCTCGCCTGTTCCTGCACGGTCGGGGGCGTCTGGCGCTGTTCGAGGAGTTTCGACTGGAGGCCAGCGTCGTTCGGCACGACGTGGTCGTCGCTGGGAGTCGGCAGGTGTGTGACCGGTGCGAGGACCAGCGCACAGACCAACGCGACGACGACCACGCGACGTGTCATGCGGCGTCAGACCGTCGGGGAGCTCACACGTTGCCAGCGACGATACACGAGTGCGAGGCCGAGGATGAGCAGACCACCGGCGAAGAACACGAGGCCTGGTGGGACGACGAGCGGTCCGCCACCGCTCGCGGCGGCGCTGTCGGCCATCCGGGGGAACACGTCCGACTGGACGCCGTCCGTGACGACGAGCTGCTGGACGGCGTAGCTCACCAGACCGAGGAGGCCGACGGTGGCGACCAGTCCCTTCAGCGAGTCGAGGAAGCTGGTCTTGCGTTTCTCGTTTCCGACGAACACGACCAGCGGTTCCTCGCTCGGCGCGTAGACGTTCATCTCGCGGCCCTTCTGGGAGTACCGGGTGTCCGCGACGCGGACCAGCCCGGCCTCCTGGAGGTTGGTGAGGTGGTGGCGGGCGTTCTGCAACGAGGTATCGACCCGGCCGGCCACCTCCGAGGCGGTTCCGGGCGTCTCGTGCAGAGACGTCAAGATAGCACGTGCCGTGTCCGAGGAGAGCGAAGAGAGGAGTTCGCCGGTGTCCTCGCCGTCGAGCCAGAAGGTGCGAGGCTCCCCCTCTTGCTCAGAGCTGGCATCCGTGCTAGTAGGCAACAGCCCTGACATTGGTCCTCATAATCTCTCATCATACAAATATCTGCGGCTCTTCGCGCGTCCGACGTGGCCCTCAGCGGACTAGTCTGGACGCTGATGGACTGGTCTGCGCATCGAGATGTACGCTCGCCGCTCGACGGACCGCCGACGCTCGCGACCGCCTCAGTCATCGAGTTTCGACTGCAGGAGCTGGTTGACGGAGCCGGGGTCGGCGCTCCCGCCCGTCGCCTGCATCACCTGCCCGACGAGGAAGTTGAGCGCGCCGTCCTCGCCGGAGTGGTAGTCCTCGACGGCGTCGGGGTTGTCGGCGATGGCCTCCTCGACGGCCTCCTCGACGGCGTCTCCCGAGGTCTTGCCCAGGCCCTCCGCCTCGACGACGTCGTCGGGCGCGCGCCCCGAGTCGAGCATCTCGCGCAGGACGACCTCCTCGGCGTTCTTGACCGTTATCTCGTCGTCGTCGACGAGTTCGAGCAGGCGGACGAACCCCTGTCGGTCGACGCTGTCGAGCGTCCGGTCGCGGTAGTTCAGTTCGCCGAGCAGGCGGTCGACCACCCAGCGGGCGGCGAACGCCGCGTCGAACTCGTCGGTGAGGTCCTCGTAGAAGTCCGCGACCTGCTTCGTGGAGGTGAGCTTCGAGGCCTCCTCCGCCGAGAGGTCGTACTCCGCCTGGAACCGCTCGCGGCGGGCGTCCGGGAGTTCTGGAATCGAGATCTCCTCCTTCCACCCGGAGACGCGCATCGGCGGGAGGTCGGCCTCCGCGAAGTAGCGGTAGTCCTTCTCCTCCTCCTTCGAGCGCATCGAGACGGTGATGCCCCGGCTCTCGTCCCAGTGGCGCGTCTCCTGCTCGACGGCGCGCCCGCGTCTGACGGCGTTCTTCTGTCTCGTCTCCTCGTAGCTGAGCGCCTTCGCGGCACCCTTGTGGCTGGAGATGTTCTTCACCTCGGTCCGGTTGGCGTCGGCGAGCACCGCCGCCGAGATGCTGCCGTCCTCGCCCACCTCGTCGGTCGGGACGACCGAGAGGTTCGCGTCGATGCGCAGCGAGCCGTCGCGTTCCGCGTCGAACACGCCGAGGTATTCCAGCACCTCCTCGAGCTTCTCGAGGAACGCGCGGACCTCCGCGGGCGAGCGGAAGTCGGGTTCGGTGACGACCTCCATCAGCGGCATCCCGGCGCGGTTGTAGTCGACCATCGTGTACTCCGCGCGGTCGATGGCGCCCCCTTCGTGGCGCAGGCTGCCGGGGTCTTCCTCCAGGTGCGCGCGCTCGATGCCGATGGAGCGACGCTCGCCTTCGACGGAGACGTCGAGGTGGCCCTGCTGGCAGATGGGGTCGTCGTACTGCGTTATCTGGAAGTTCTTCGGCAGGTCGGGGTAGTAGTAGTTCTTCCGGTGGAAGCGGGTCTCCTCGGGGATGTCGGCGTCGAGCGCTTTCCCGACCTTGACGGCCGCCTCGACGGCCGCCTCGTTGACGACCGGGAGCGCACCGGGCAGTCCGAGACAGACCGGGCAGGTGTGGGTGTTCGGCTCGCTGTCGGCGGTGTCCGTCGAGCAGCCACAGAACAGTTTGGTCGCGGTTTCGAGTTGGACGTGGACCTCCAGCCCGATGACGACGGCGAGGTCCCGCGCCTGGGACGTTTGCGCGGTCATTGATTGGTGGTGGTTTTCGGTGGGTGGGGTAAAGCGTGTCGGGACTAGCAGGAGTGGGATGGGAAGGATGAGGAACGGGCTGTTGTTGCTTCGATTCAGCGGCGGGGAGCGAGTTCGTGACCTCCGAAGCCCTCGGGCGCTCGACTTGGGGGCCACACCCTGCGCTCCTCGTTCGCTCCCTTCGGTCCCTCACTGTGGTGCTTGGGGTGTCCGCCGTCGCCGAGCGCCCTCGCCCTTCACCCGCCAGGCCCGCGACCGCACCGCGCCTACCCGACTCCGTCGGCCGCGCACGAGCGCGCGGCCAGCCGGTGCGGTTGCGGTGGCCGGGAGTGCGTGTCCGAACTCCGTGAGGACCGCGCGACTCGGGGAAGGGCAGGGCTGCCCGTTCCCGGCGTTCCCGCGAGCGAAGCGAGGGGGAACTCGCTGGACGAGTGGAACGAGTCCAGCGTAGGACTGAAAGGGCGAGGGCGCTCGTCGCTGCCCCGGCGTTTACGAGAGCGGAGCTCTCGTGAGCCAACCAGAACGCGGAGCATTCTGGTGACGAAGCAAGCACGCGACCGAGCGGAGAGGGAGCGCGCGCAGCGAGTCCGCGGCAGTACGAGCGTCCGAGGGCTTTCGAGCTGTTCACACCGATGGGGTCGCCCTACTCACGACAAGAAGCTACTCCAGGAAGTCCACCAGTCGCTCCGAGACTTCCCGAGACCGCTCGTGCTGCAGCCAGTGTGAGGCCTGCTCGAACACCTCCAACGAACCGTCGTCGCAGTACTCCAGACTACGCCGAGCGTTCTCCTCGACCAGCGCGACGTCGTCGGCACCCCACAACAGCAACGTCTCCGGTTCGATGCGTCGGTCACGGTCGAACAACCCACTCCCGAGGCCGTTGGCGCGGTACCAGTTGAGCATCCCCGTCAGCGCGCCCTCGCGCCCCCACGCCGTTCGGTACCGTCGCAGGTCGTCCTCGGAGAACGTCCCTCGGTGACTGCTGCCCGTCAGCGTCCGCTCCAGCAGTCCGTAGTCGCGCGCCCGCATCGCCAGTTCGGGGAGCCGCGGCACCTGGAAGAACCCGGCGTACCACGAGCGGAACACCTGCTCCCAGTTCGACCGGAGCGTCTCCTCGAACGCGGCGGGATGGGGCACGTTGAGAATCCCGAGTCGCTCGACGCGCTCGGGGTGGTCCTGGGCGAGCACCCACGCGACCATCGCGCCCCAGTCGTGACCGACCACGGCGGCGCTGTCGTGACCCGTCGCGTCGAGCAGGCCCGTCACGTCGTCGACGAGACGCTCGACGCGGTACGCGCGCTGCTCGGCGGGCCTGTCCGAGAGGTTGTACCCCCGCTGGTCCGGGACGAGGACGCGGTAGCCCGCGTCGGCCAGCGCGTCCATCTGGCGGTGCCAGCCGTACCAGAACTCCGGGAACCCGTGGAGCAGGACGACCGGCGGTGCGTCCTCGGCCCCCGCGACCCTGACGTGCAGTCGGCAGTCGCCGGTGGAGACGTACTCGGAACGGCCGGGAACCGACGCCGTGTGCATGGTCGGTCGTACGGGACCGTCACCCGAAGGCCTGTCGTCGTCGGCAGGGCGGACGGGCCGTCGCTGCGTCGACACCACTCGACGTTCACGCGTCGAAGGAAGTCAATGTCTGACGCAGGTTTATACGTCTGGGACAGACGACATAACACATGAGTAGCGGGAATCGCGTCGAAGAACTCGAATCACGCGTCAAACAGCTCGAAGCCTCCGTCACCGGTCTCACCGACGAACTCGTCGAGTGCAAGGAACGACTCCGAGCGCTCGAAGACGAGGTCGACCCCGAGATGGACATCATCGAGGGCCAGACGACGCGCGACGGGAGCGAGACGGCTACAGACGTAACCGACACATCCAACTCTGCAGAGGAGAATCAGGAGGAAAGTACGGACTCCGATACCGACGAAATCATCGTCGCGTAACGGGGTTCGCATCCACGAGCGCCCCCAATGCACATAAAAGAGCTCGTCCTCGACAACTTCAAGAGCTTCGGTCGGAAGACACGAATCCCGTTCTACGAGGACTTCACCACAATCAGCGGCCCGAACGGCTCGGGCAAGTCCAACATCATCGACTCCGTCCTGTTCGCGCTGGGACTGGCCCGTACCTCGGGTATCCGCGCCGAGAAGCTCACGGACCTCATCTACAACCCCGACGACGACGGCGCGGAGTTCTCGGGCGAACGCCAGGCCGCAGTCGAGGTCGTCCTGAACAACGACGACGGGACGCTCTCCCGCTCGCAGGTGACGACGGCCGCCGGGACGGACGACGTCGGCGACGTCGACGAGATAACCATCAAGCGCCGCGTCAAGCAGACCGAGGACAACTACTACTCGTACTACTACCTCAACGGGCGCTCGGTCAACCTCTCGGACATCCAGGACCTCCTCGCGCAGGCGGGCGTCGCGCCGGAGGGCTACAACGTCGTGATGCAGGGCGACGTCACCGAGATAATCAACATGACCGCCGGCTCTCGGCGCGAGATAATCGACGAGATAGCGGGCGTCGCGGAGTTCGACGCGCGAAAGGCCGACGCGATGGAGGAACTGGAGGTCGTCGAGGAGCGCGTCGACGAGGCCGACCTCCGCATCGAGGAGAAACGGGAGCGTCTCGCCCAGCTGGAGGACGAACGCGAGACGGCACTCCAGTACCAGGAGCTCAAGGAGGAACGCGAGGAGTACGAGGGCTACCTGAAGGCCGCCGAACTGGAGGACAAGCGCGCCGAACTCGAGCAGACCGAGTCGAAGATAGAGCGCGACGAGGAGACACTCGAGGAGCGACAGCGCGAACTCGACGAGAAGCAGGGGACGGTCACGCGCCTCGAAGAGGACCTCGAGGACCTGAACGCCGAGATCGAGCGCACGGGCGAGGACGAACAACTGCGCGTCAAACGCGAGATGGAGGAGGTCAAGGGTGAGATCGCTCGCCTCGAAGACGCCATCGAGAGCGCCCAGGAGCGCATCGAGGAGGCCGAGAACAAGCGCCGGCAGGCGTTCGTCAAGGTCGACCGCAAGCAGGAGCAGGTCGACGACCTCCACGCGAAGGTTCGGAACATCAAGGTCGAGAAGGCGTCGCTGAAGGCCGACAGACAGGAGAAGGAAGCGGAACTCGAATCGGTCGAGGCGGACATCGCCTCGGTCGACGACGAGTACGAACAGCTCAAGGACGACCTCGCAGACGCACGCGACCGGCTAGAGGAGGCGAAGGCCGAGAAGAACGAACTCCAGCGCGAGCAGGACCGCCTGCTCGACGAGGCGCGACGGCGCTCGAACGAACAGCGCGAGTTGCGCGAGGAGATAGAGGAACTGGAGGCAGAGATACCCGACCTCGAAGCCGACCTCGCGGACCTCGAGGCAGAACTGGAGAAGGCGGAGCAGAACAAGACGACCATCGAGTCGGTCGTCGACGACCTGCGCGCCGAGAAGTACGAACTGCAGGACGACCTCGATTCGGTCGAGGACGAGGTCAGCGCGGCCCAGCAGGAGTACGCCGAACTGGAGGCGAAAGCCGGCGAGTCCGGCGACACCTCCTACGGCCGCGCAGTGACGACCGTCCTCAACGCCGACAAGCAGGGCGTTCACGGCACGGTCGGGCAACTCGGTGGCGTCTCGCCGCAGCACGCGACCGCCCTCGAAACCGCCGCCGGGGGGCGCCTCGCCAACGTCGTCGTCGAGGACGACGGCGTCGGCCAGCGCTGCATCGAGTTCCTGAAGTCCCGGAACGCGGGGCGGGCGACGTTCCTGCCCATCTCGAAGATGCACCAGCGCTCGCTGCCCTCGCTGCCGAGCGAGAGCGGGGTCGTGGACTTCGCGTACAACCTCATCGACTTCGACGCGACGTACGCGGGCATCTTCTCGTACGTCGTCGGCGACACGCTCGTCGTCGAGGACATGGCGACCGCCCGCGACCTGATGGGGAAGTTCCGGATGGTCACGGTCGAGGGGGAACTGGTCGAGAAGAGCGGGGCGATGACCGGCGGGTCCCGGTCGGGTTCCCGGTACTCGTTCTCCTCCGGTGCGGGGCAACTCGAACGCGTCGCCAAGCGCATCAACGAACTCGAAGAGAAGCGCAAGTCCGTCCGCGAGGAACTGCGCGACGTGGAGTCGCGACTCGACGACGCCCGAGACCGACAGACCGACGCGGCAGACAAGGTCCGCGAGGTCGAGAGCGAGATGGAGCGCACCGAGGGTCGCATCGAGGAGATCCGCGAGACGGTCGAGCGCAAGGAGGAGGAACTCGACAGCATCGACGCCGACCGCGAGGAGGTCTCCGAGCAGATGGACGACCTGGAGGCCGACATCGAGGCGCAGGACGAGACCATCGCCGAGGTCGAAGCGGAGATCGCGGACCTCGAAGCGGAACTGCGCGACTCCGAGGTCGCAGAACTCACCGAACGCGCCGAGGAGATCCGCGAGGAGATAGCGGACCTCGACGCGGAGACCGACGACCTCGACGGCACGCTCAACGAACACCAGCTCGAGAAGCAGTACGCCGAGGAGGCCATCGAGGACCTCCACGACGACATCGAGGCGGCCCAGAACCGGAAGGCCGACGCCGAGGAGCGCGTCGACGAACTCGAGGGCGACATCGAGGAGAAGGAGGCCGTCCTCGACGAGAAGCAGGAGCAGGTCGAGGAACTGGAGGAGGAGCTGGCCGACCTGAAGGGCGAGCGCGACGACCTGAAGGCCGACCTCCGGGAGGCGAAAGAGGCCCGCGACGCGGCGAAGGAGAAACTCGGTCGCGTCGAGTCCCGTCTCGAATCCGCGAAGGAGAAGCGCGACCGACTGGAGTGGGAGGTCGACGAACTCGCCTCGCAGGTCGGGGAGTACGACCCCGAGGACGTCCCGGACCACGACACCGTCGAGTCCGAGATCGCCCGGCTCGACGGCGAGATGCAGGCGCTCGAACCGGTCAACATGCTCGCCATCGACGAGTACGACGCAGTGGCAGACGACCTCGCGGACCTCGAGGAGAAACGCGAGACCCTCGTCGAGGAGCGCGACGGTATCGTCGAGCGCATCGAGGGGTTCGAGGCGAAGAAGAAGGCGACGTTCATGGAGTCCTACGAGGCCATCCGCGAGCACTTCGAGGAGATCTTCGAGCGTCTCTCCAGCGGGTCGGGGACGCTCGTCCTCGAAGACGAGGCCGACCCGTTCGAGGGTGGCCTGACGATGAAAGCGCAACCGCGGGACAAGCCGGTCCAGCGCCTCGACGCGATGAGCGGCGGCGAGAAGTCACTGACCGCGCTGGCGTTCATCTTCGCCATCCAGCGGCACAACCCCGCGCCGTTCTACGCGTTGGACGAGGTCGACGCGTTCCTCGACGCCGCCAACGCCGAGGCGGTCGGGGAGATGGTCGACCACCTCGCGGACGACGCGCAGTTCATCGTCGTCTCGCACCGCTCGGCGCTGCTCGAACGCTCCGAGCGTGCCATCGGCGTGACGATGATGGACGACAACGTGAGCGCCGTGACTGGTATCGACCTCAGCGGTCAGGGGGTGCCGGCCGATGACTAGCGCGGACGACGAGTCGTCGAAGACGACTCGCTCGGCCGCGGAGAAGTCGAGTAGCGCGGAACGGAGTTCCGCGGACCATCCGAGCGGGCGGAGCACGCGAGGAGACGAGGAGCGAAGCGACTCGCGAGACAACGCGGATGAGCCAGACGACCGTGAGGCGTTCTACACCGACGGCGGCGAGGAGATAACCGACGGCGTCTCGCTGAACATCGCCGGCCACGAGGACCGCGAGCGCCCAGGCGAGTCGGGCGGTGACGCGGCGGCGCTGTTCGGGGACGAGGAGTCGGCGGACGAGTCCGACTCGGAGGCGCTCCCGGAGTCGGTCGAGACGCCGGACGACCTCCCGACCGACGAGGACGGCGAGTCGGTCGAACCGGTCGAACTGCTCGTCCAACTGGCCGACCGCGGCGAGATAGAGCCGTGGGACATCGACATCGTCGCGGTCACCGACGCGTTCCTCGACGCCCTCGACGAGGCCGACATCCGGACCGGCGGGCGCGCGCTGTTCTACGCGAGCGTCCTCCTGCGGATGAAGTCGGACGCGCTGATGGAGGCCGACGACCCCGACGAGCCCGAACCGTGGGAGGAGGCGTGGGACGCGCCGCCCGCGGACGCCGACGAGGACTGGCAGCCCGACCCGTTCGACGCGCTCGACCGGGAGATGGAGCGCCGCCTCGAACGCAAGCGCGCCCGCGGGATGCCCGAGACGCTCGACGAACTCGTCCGGGAACTGCGGGAGGCAGAACGCGGGTCGTGGTGGAAGGAGTCCCGGACGTACGACACCAGCGACTCGCCGCAGGGCTTCCGCCGAGGTACGCAGACGCTCGACTACCACATGGCCGACGACTTCCGCCTCGACGACGAACCGACGGCGGACGACGTGACGGGGACGGCCCACCAGGAGGACATGGAGACGACCATCCAGCACGTCTACCGCGACCTCCGCGAGCAGTACGACGCGGGTCGCAGCGAGGTGCTGTTCGCCGAGATAGAGGGCTCGGGCGGTGCGCGCGTCGAGACGTTTCTCGCGCTGTTGTTCCTCGCCCACCGGAAACAGGTTCGCCTCGAACAGGACGAACTGTTCGGCGACCTCTGGATTCAGGACCCGGCGGCGACCGGAACGCCGACCGAGGCCATCGCGGACTGACGACGACGCCGAACTCGCGTAGGAGCGCGAAGAAAACGGAGACGATTCGTCCTACAGGTACTCGCCAGCCAGCAGGTCGACCTGCTCTTTCGTCTCGTCGGGAATCTCCTCGCTCGGCGTGTTGATGGTGCCTTCGAGCGCGTGGCCGCAGTCGCAGTCGCGTTCCTCGGGGAGGTGCTCGATGGCGTGCTCGACGACCTGCTTGATGGCCGTCTCGTTTGCGGCGGCGTTCTCCAGCACCTCGTCGAGGGTGACCTCGGCGTCCTGTTTCCAGACGTCGTAGTCGGTGATGCCCGTAACGGTGGCGTAGCACATCTCGGCCTCGCGGGCGAGTTTCGCCTCGGGGATGGCGGTCATGCCGACGACGTCCCAGCCCTGCTGGCGGAAGAACTCGCTCTCGGCGCGCGTCGAGTACTGCGGCCCCTCGATGCAGACGTAGGTGCCGCCCTTCTCCGCACCTTCGTCGGTCGCCTCGTTCGCCGATTCGGTGAGGTGGTCGACCATGTGCGGGCAGTACGGGTCCGCGAAGCCCATGTGGACGACCATCCCCTCGCCGAAGAAGGTGTACGGGCGGTGGGAGGTGCGGTCGAAAATCTGGTCGGGGACGAGCAGCGACTGCGGCGGGAGGTCCTCGCGGAGGCTGCCGACGGCGTTGCTGGCGAGGATGCGGTCGACGCCCAGCTGCTTCAGCGCGTGGACGTTCGCGCGGTACGGCGCGTTCGTCGGGTTGTACTGGTGGTTCCGGCCGTGGCGCGGGAGGAACGCGACCTCCGTGCCAGCCATCTCGCCGACGGTGACCGGCGCGCTCGGGTCGCCGAACGGCGTCGTCACGTCCTCCTCGCGGACGTTCGAGAGGTCGAGCGCGTCGTAGATACCGCTGCCACCGACGAATCCTATCATGCCTCTCACTCCCGAGTGTGGCGGTAAAACAGTACGGGAACCGTCGCACGAGCCACCCGTTCTCCTCGCGTCCCCGAGAGAGGACGGCGTCCCCCGGTCAGTCGGCGAGTCGCCACCCGCCGACCGTCGACGAGAGGACGTCGCGGCGCTCCATCTCCAGCAGCACCTCCTCCATCCGACCCGGCTGGGCGATCTCCATCCCGATGCGGTCGACGTCGTGGTACTCGCTGAGCAGGTGACGGATCTCGTCCTGGGTGTACGGCCCGTCGCCGTCGCGGTCCATCACGCCCGAGACGAGGTCGGTCATGTCCTCGATGAAGTTCCACGGGTAGACGACCCAGGTCCACTCCTCCATGCGCTCGCCGATGAAGTCGGGTTCGAACTCGCTGGTCTGGAGCAACTGGAGCGTCCCGGTGCGGACCTCGCCGGGGTTCCGTTCCCCGACGTACTCCTCGGCCCGGCGGATGGAGCCGCCGGTGTCGGCGATGTCGTCGATGATGAGGACGTTCTTGCCCTCGACGCTCCCCTCGGGCATCGGGTAGCGGACGGTCGGTTCGCCCGACTTCTGGGCGGCGCCGACGTAGTGTTCCATCTTCAGGCTCGCCAGGTCGTCCAGCCCCAGGAAGTCGCAGATGCACCGGCCCGCGAACCAGCCGCCGCGGGCCAGCGCGACGACTACCTCCGGCTCGAACTCCGCGCGTTTGACCTCCTCGCTCACCTCTCGGCAGAGGTCGTAGATGTAGTCCCAGTTGGTGATGGTGCAGTTGAAGTCGTCCGGGAGGTCGCTCATTTCCGTCCCCGAGTCCCCGGCGACCGACCATAAGGGTTTACAGCCGTCTCCGGAGCGGCCGACTCCCGGACGGTCGGAGGGGCAGCGACGCTCAGTACGTCCGGTAGCTCGCCGACCCGACCTCGACCCGGACGAGCGTGTTCTCGTCCTCCCAGGCGTCCTCGGGGACGCCGTACCGTCGGTTGATGCGGTGGTTCGCCTCGCGCGTCGCCGCCTCGTCGTCGACGACCGTCGCCGTCCCGAGGAGCGTCACCGTCCACTCCGGGATACCGCCGTCGGCCCGCTGGGCGGAGAGCGAGACGTGCGGGTTCTCGCGGAGGTTCTCCAGTTTTCTCCCCGTCGTGACGAGTTCGACGACGCCGTCGGCGTAGTGGAACCACAGCGGCGCGACGTGCGGTCGGCCGTCTGTGCAGGTCGCGAGATGTGCGGCGACGGGTTCGCCGGTGAGCAGTCGTTCGGCCTCGGGTGGGACGGCGTCGCTCATACGGGCGTGAAGGAGTCGAGCCGACAAAACGCTCGCCCCGGACGGCCCGTCTGACGGAGGGCAGACGAGTGGCGGACGCGCGAACGCCGAGTCTACACGTGTAGACGTGAACGACAAGTCGGTTCCTCCGTGGATGACTACCATGCAACCTGATACCAACGAACAGAATGCTGGTCGGGCCGACCCTGGACGCTCGTGGCTGTACTGCGAGAACTGCGACTGGGCCCGGACCGTCCGGTCGGCGACGTCGGCCTCCGCGTTCGCGCTGGCCGAGGAGGACGCCCGGACCCACGCGGCGCTGACGACGTACGACGACGACCCGCACTGCGTCCACGCCATCAACCCCGATACGGGCGATATCGTCGTCCACGACTGACACAGACGTCGACGCGAACCGCTCCGCGGAGACACGACCCTCCCGTCACCTTCCTCGATCACCGTCCCCGTCGTCCTGCCCCGAGATTGAAACCGCCTCCCCGAGTTGGGGGTCGTATGGACACACGACGCGCGCTCCTCGTGGACGCGTTCACCGAGGACCCGCTGACGGGCAACGTCGCCGGACTCGTCCCGGACGCCGAGGGACTGGACGAGGCACAGATGCAGGCGGTCGCCCGCGAACTCGACGCCAGCGAGACGGCCTTCCTCACCGAGAGCGACGAGGCCGACCGGGGGATTCGCTACTTCACGCCCGAGACGGAGGTGAGCCTCTGTGGCCACGCGACCATCGCCAGCCACGCCTTCCTCCACGAGGACGGGCGGGTCGACGTCGGGACGCACTCGCTGGCGACGAACGCCGGCGTCATCGACGTCGAGGTGGAAGCGGACGAGACGGTGTGGATGACGCAGGCGCCCCCGGAGACCCACGAGGTGGACGTGAGCCACGAGGAGGTGGCGGCGGCCATCGGCGTCGACCTGGAGGCGCTGACGGACCTCGAGTCCGACCTGCCGCTCGGGTGGGCGTCGACGGGGCTGGCGTTCCTCTGCGTGCCGGTCACCTACCTCGACGCGCTCGGGGAGGCCGACCCGGACATGGCGGCCGTCGAGTCGCTCTGCGAGACGGTCGACGCGACGGGCGTCTACGCGTTCACGTTCGACACCATCGACCCGCACGCGACGCTCCACGCCCGGATGTTCGCGCCGGGCGCGGGCGTCCCCGAGGACCCGGTGACGGGGACGGCGAGCGGTGCGGTGACGGCGTACCTCCGGGAACACGAGGCGCTGGACGACTTCGCCGACCTCGCGTTCGAACAGGGCCACTTCGTCGACCGACCGGGACGGGTGCGCGTGCAGGCCGACGAGGAGATTCGTGTCGGCGGTCGGGCGACGATTTCTCTCGACGGTGAACTGACGATTCCCGACCCCGAGGACGAGGACATCGTCGTCGCCTAATCCCGGCCGCACCCCGTCGAAACTACGCGATTTCGTACTTGCGTGAACTGTCGTCGTATCGGGAGTAGCGGCCCGCTACCACGGCGTTACGGTGTCGAAAACGGTTGGGAGCTTCGGAAGGTTCTTTAGCGAATCGGTTGACGACCCGGATACGCAATGGCTGTACTCTGGCTCGACGAGGTGGGGTCCGACGACCTCGCTGCCGTCGGTGGGAAAGGCGCGTCGCTCGGCGAGTTGACGGGCGCGGGCCTGCCCGTCCCCCCGGGATTCGTGGTGACGGCGGGTACGTATCGGTCGTTCATCGAGGAGACCGGTATCGACGAGGAACTGTTCGCGGCCGTCGACGTCGACTCGGACGACTCGAAGGCACTGGCCGAAGCATCGAAGCGGGCCGAGGAGCTCATCCTGGGGACGGAGATCCCCGAGGACATCCGCGAGGGTATCCTCGCGGCGTACGACGACCTCGGTGACGGCGAGGCGTTCGTCGCGGTCCGGTCCTCGGCGACGGCCGAGGACCTGCCCGACGCGAGTTTCGCCGGGCAGCAGGAGACGTTCCTCAACATCACCCGCGAGGACCTCGTCCAGCGGGTCAAGGAGTGCTGGGCGTCGCTGTTCACCCAGCGGGCCATCTACTACCGCGAGGAGCAGGGGTTCGACCACGACATCGTCGACATCGCCGTCGTCGTCCAGCGGATGGTCGACGCCGAGAAGTCCGGCGTCATGTTCACCTCACACCCCTCGACCGGTAACCCGGAGATCATCATCGAGGCGGCGTGGGGACTTGGCGAGGCCGTCGTCAGCGGCTCCGTCTCGCCGGACAACTACGTCGTCGACCGCGAGACGGCCGCCATCGACGAGGTCACCATCGCCGACAAGAAGACCATGATGGAGAAGGACCCCGAGACGGGCGAGACCATCGAGCGAGCGGTCGCCGAGGAGAAACGCAACGAGCAGGTGCTCTCGGGGAGCGAGATAGAGCGCCTGGTCGAACTCGGTCGGCAGGTCGAGGACCACTACGGGACGCCCCAGGACGTCGAGTGGGCCATCTTCGAGGGCGAGGTGTACATGCTCCAATCACGGCCCATCACGACCATCTCCGAGTCGTCCGGGTCGCAGGCCGCCAGCGCCACGGACGGCAGCGGCGTGCAGGAGGCGCAGCCGAAGAACGACAACGAGGTGCTGATGAAGGGCCTCGGCGCGAGTCCCGGCATCGCCTCCGGTCCGGTCCGCATCGTCGGGAAACTCGACGAACTCGACAAGGTCGGCGAGGGCGACATCATCGTCACCGAGATGACGACGCCCGACATGGTGCCCGCGATGAAGCGCGCGGCGGGCATCATCACCGACGAAGGGGGCATGACCTCCCACGCCGCCATCGTCTCGCGGGAACTCGGCGTCCCGGCCGTCGTCGGGACGGGGAGCGCCTCCCGCGAACTGGAGGACGGTCAGGTCGTCACGCTCGACGGCGACAAGGGCACCATCCGCGAGGGCGAGGTCGCCTCCCAGGAGGAGGAGACCGACCCGCTCGACGACGTGCGCCCGCAGAACCCCGTCAAGCCGATGACGGCGACGGAGGTGAAGGTGAACGTCTCGATTCCCGAGGCCGCCCACCGCGCCGCCGTGACGGGCGCGGACGGCGTCGGGCTGCTCCGCGTCGAGCACATGATCCTCTCGACGAACATGACGCCCGAGCGGTACATCCGCGACCACGGCGCGGACGAGTACATCGAGGAGATCGTCGACGGCATCCAGACGGTCGCCGACGAGTTCTACCCGCGGCCGGTCCGCGTGCGAACGCTCGACGCGCCGACCGACGAGTTCCGCCAGCTGCAGGGCGGCGAGGACGAACCGAAGGAGCACAACCCGATGCTGGGCTACCGCGGCATCCGCCGCTCGCTCGACACGCCGGACGTGTTCGCCCACGAACTGGAGGCGTTCCGCCGCCTGTTCGACATGGGCTACGACAACGTCGAGATCATGTTCCCGCTCGTCAACGACGCGGAGGACGTGCTGCAGGCCCGCAACCTGCTCGAAGAGGCGGGCGTCGACCCCGAGAAGCGCTCGTGGGGTGTGATGATAGAGACGCCGGCCAGCGCCCTCTGCGTCGAGGAGATGGCAGAGGCGGGCATCGACTTCGCCTCGTTCGGGACGAACGACCTCACCCAGTACACGCTGGCCGTCGACCGGAACAACGGCAACGTCGCCGACCGGTTCGACGAACTCCACCCCGGCGTGCTCAAACTCATCGGCGAGACCATCGAGACGTGCCGCGAACACGGCGTCAACACGAGCATCTGTGGGCAGGCCGGGTCGAAGCCGAAGATGATTCGCTACCTCGTCAACGAGGGCGTCTCCTCCATCTCGGCCAACATCGACGCCGTCCGCGACGTGCAACACGAGGTCAAGCGCGTCGAACAGCAGTTGCTGCTCGACTCCGTCAGGTAACTCGACTCAGCCCGGTTCGCCTCGGTTCGATTCGGTTCGCCTCGGTTCGATTCGACGTTCTCGGCACTCACGCCCGTCGCGCTTCCCCCACCACTGTGAGCGACGCCGCCGGGGTCGTCGAATCGCACCGAACCCCTCCGTTTTTGCGCGCGCACCTCGCAGAACGGGGCATGCGTACTCGACAGGTGCAGCGTGCCCTCCCGGTCATCGCGGTGGCACTCCTGCTCCTCACCGCCGGGTGTTCGTTCGGTGGCGGTGACTCGACGCCGACGAACGGGACGGCGACGGACGGAGACACGGCGACGACGGCCGGACCGGCCACCACGACGACCGAGGCGGTCTCGCTGGCGGGCGTCGAGGACGGCCGCGTCGTCGACGCGGCGGCGCTGGCCGACGCTCACCGGCAGGCGCTCGCTGCCAGCAGTTTCGAGACGCGCCGCGTCCAGAACGCGAGCGTGGTGGTCTCGACGGGACCGAACACGTCGCAGGTCACGCGGACGACCAACCTCGTCCAGGTCGTCGCGGAGGAGGGGGCCCGCCCGTACCGGTTCCGCCAGTCCGACAGCGCGGTAGGGTTCGAACTCCAGGCGTGGGGGAACGACTCGACGCGCGTGTTCCGCGCCCTACAGGGTCAGGAGGTGGTCCGTGCACCTAGCGTCGGCGAACCGGACCCGGTCACCGGCGTCGTCTCGCGGAACACCGTCGCGGGGTACCTCCGGGCCGGGAACTTCACGGTCGCGGGCAGTGAGACGGTGAACGGGACGACGTTCGTCACGCTCGAAGCCGACGAACTGGCCGTCGAGAACGACTCGGACCTGTTCGTCGCCGGCTCCTCGAACTACCGGAACTACAGTTCGACCGTCGTCGTCGACGAGGACGGCGTCGTGCGGGCGCTGGACGTCTCGGCGACCTACGAACTGCGTGGGGAGCGCCACGACCTCTCGGTGTCGTTCGAGGTGCTGCGACTCGGGACCGTGACCGTCGAGCAACCGGAGTGGGCGCGGCGGGCGCTCGCAGCGGCGACCGAGACGGACGACCCCGTCGGCACCGGAACGCCCGCCCCGACGGGGACGCCGGCGTGACGGGCCGGCACCGCGACGGGTGCGTCACGATTCGGCACCGGTGTGTGACGGTCCGACAACGCAACGGATAAACGAACGTATCCGGTAAGAACGGCTATGCAGCGGCCGGAACCGCAGGAGTTCGCGAGAGTGCTGTCGTCGATGTGCACCGAACCGCATCCAGCGGCGCGTGCGGCGGCCGAGCGCTTCCTCGCGACCAACCCCGGCGACCCCGGCACGTACGAGGCCGTCGCGGACCTCGAACGCGAGGCCGTCGCCCTGCTCGGCGAGATTACGCGCCTGTCGGACCCGGCCGGCTACGTCACCTCCGGCGGGACGGAGGCGAACGTCCAGGCGGTCCGCATCGCCCGGAACCGCAGGCGCGACGACGTCGACCGGCCGAACGTCGTCGTCCCCGACCACGCCCACTTCTCGTTCACCAAGGCGGCGGACCTGCTGAGCGTCGACCTCCGGCGAGCACCGCTCGACGACGACTATCGCGCCGACACCGACGCGATGGCCGCGCTCGTCGACGAGGACACCGTCGGCGTCGTCGGCGTCGCCGGGTCGACCGAGTACGGTCGCGTCGACCCCATCCCCGCCCTCGCCGACCTCGCGGCCGACGCGGACGCCCTGTTCCACGTCGACGCCGCGTGGGGCGGGTTCGCGCTCCCGTTCACCGACCACGAGTGGGACTTCGCGGACGCGGCCGTGGACACGATGACCGTCGACCCGCACAAACTCGGGCAGGCCGTGGTCCCCGCCGGCGGGTTGCTCGCCCGCTCGCCCGACCTGCTCGACACGCTGGCCGTCGACACCCCGTACCTCGAATCGACGGGACAGGTGACGCTCACCGGGACCCGTTCGGGAGCGGGCGTCGCCAGCGCCGTCGCGGCGATGGAGGAGCTGTGGCCGGACGGCTACCGCTCGGAGTACGACCGCGCCCAGTCGCTCGCCGACTGGTTCACCGCGGAACTCCGCGAGCGAGGGTACGACGTGGTCGACCCGCACCTCCCGCTGGTGGCCGTCGACCTCTCCCCGTCGACCATCGACGCCCTGCGCGAGGCGGGGTGGCGGCTGTCGAAGACGGGGAGCGGCGAGGCGCGCGTCGTCGTCATGCCACACGTCACGCGAGACGCGCTCTCGTCGGTCCTGTCGGACCTCGACCGCCTCGGGTAACACACGTAGCCGACTCGACCGCCCGCGGCTACTACTGTTTCTCACAAGGCTTACGGGCGAACGCCCGAAGACGCGACTGTGAACCTCGTGGCCCTGCTGACGACGATCTTCCAGGTACTCCAGAGCGGCCTGCTGGAGGCGCTCGAAGTCGCCGTCGAGACCGCGACCGGACCAGCAGGGCTCGTCATCATCGCCGTCTACTCGTTCCTCATCGCCATCGTCCTCCCGCTGCCGAGCGAGGTCGTCCTCGCCGCGCCGCTGAACCTCGGGCTCGGGGAGTGGGGGACCCTCGGCATCATCATGCTCGTCAGTGGCCTCGGGAAGGCCGCCGGGAGCGTCGTCGCGCTGAAGATCGGGAACGAGGCGAAGGAGTACGGTCCCATCACCCGCGCGCTCCAGCGCTCGCGGTTCGACGTGGTGGCGTGGTCCGAACGCCGGACCGTCGAGATCGCCCGCAAGTGGGGCTACGTCGGCCTCGCGCTGGCGCTCTGCGTCCCGTTCTTCCCGGACACGCTCTCCATCTACGCGTTCACCGTCCTCGAAGAGGACTACCCGAAGTTCGCCGTCGCCACGTTCGTCGGGAGCGTCGGCCGACTGCTCGTCACGCTGGCGCTGATCGGCCTCGGTATCGACATCGCGGCGGAGAGCGGTGATCTCCTGCAGTAACCCACGATTGGTTGTACGGCCCGTGAGATGTCGCGCGTCGCCGATTCCCGCTCCCGGAGAATCGCCGAGAGGGGTATCCTGTCGTCAGTCCTATCCGTAGCATGAACGTCCGACGTATAACTGGGCAGACTGTACTGGGTGGCGCGATTATCCTCCTCGGACTGCTCCTGCTGGCCGACACGACGGGGACGGTCGACACGAGCGACCTCCTCCTGTACACTCCCTCGCTGTTCGTGCTCGTCGGCGGCTACGCGCTCGTCCGAAGTCGGTTCCAGAACCTGTTCGGACCGGTTCTCGTCGTCGCCGTCGCGGCGACGGCGCAGGTCGTCGCCCTCGGCTGGGCCACCGGTGACGACCTCGTGGTGTTCTGGCCGCTGCTGGTGGTGCTGTTCGGCGTCTCGGTGCTCGCCGGCCGGATGCGCTCTCGCGTCGCCGAGTCCGACGGCGCGTACGTCGACGCGTTCGCCATGTTCGGGGGCGTCGAGCGCCGGGCGACCGGCGACGCGTTCACCGGCGCGAACCTGACCGCGCTGTTCGGCGGGACGGAACTCGACCTGCGGGACGCGACGCCGGTCGAACGGCCGGTTCGCGTCACCGCGACGGCGCTGTTCGGTGGCGTCGACGTCGTCGTCCCGCGCGACTGGCGCGTCGAGGTGGACGTGCTGCCCGTCTTCGGCGCGGCCGAGGACGACCGCCCGCGCCGCGCGGAGGAACACGACGAGGTCGACCTCGTCGTCACCGGCTTCGCCGCCTTCGGTGGCGTGAGCGTCAGCGACTGATTTTTGTAGGCCGACGCTGTAGCCTCGTCCATGCCTGCAGCACGGCTCCCGCGGACGCGTTCGATGCGGATGGAGCCGTCGCTGCGCCGGTGAATCGGCACCGCGGACCCTCATACGGTCGTCCGGTGTCGTGAACCCGTCGTCGCTGTTCTGCACCGAGAGCCGACCGCTTCGCACATCGCCCAGAACGATGGCACTCACGACACACCAACCACCGAAATCGGCGGGCTTTAGGCCCGCGCACGAGGCATCGCACGTATGAGCCACGACGCATTCCCGACGGAGGAGACGGCCGTCGTCACCTGCGGGCTGCCGTACGCCAACGGCGACCTCCACATCGGTCACCTCCGAGGTAACATCGGCGCGGACGTCTACGCCCGCGCGCTCCGACGACTCGGCCAGCAGACGGCGTACGTCTGCGGGTCGGACATGCACGGCACGCCCATCGCGGTCAACGCCGAGCAGGAGGGCGTCGACCCCGAGGCGTTCGCCCTGCGCTACCACGAGCAGTACGAGGAGACGTTCGACGGGTTCAACGTCGACTTCCAGAACTACGGCCACACCCGCGAACCGTCGAACGTCGAACTCACGCAGGAGATCGTCCGGACGCTCGACGACCGCGGCTACGTCTACGAGAAGGAGATTCTCGTCGCGTGGGACCCCATCGAGGAGCAACCGCTGCCCGACCGCTACGTCGAGGGGACCTGCCCGTACTGCGGGGAGAAGGCCCGCGGCGACGAGTGCGACGAGGGGTGTGGTCGCCACCTCGAACCCGGCGAGGTCGAAGACCCCGTCTCGACGGTCACCGGTAACCCCGCGGAGTACCGCGAACGCACCCACAAGTTCTTCGAACTGTCGGCGTTCCAGGAGTACCTCCAGGGGTTCATCGACCGCCTCGAAGGCACCTCGAACGCCCGCAACCAGCCCCGCGAGTGGATAGAGGGCGAGTTACAGGACTGGTGTATCACCCGCGACCTCGACTGGGGCATCGACTACCCGGAGGAGGGAACCGACCTCGTGCTGTACGTCTGGGTCGACGCGCCAATCGAGTACATCGCCTCGACGAAGGAGTACTCGGAGCGGGTCGGCCGCGACACGTACGACTGGGAGCAGGTGTGGAAGGAGTCGGGCGAGATCGTCCACGTCATCGGCCCGGACATCATCCAGCACCACACCGTCTTCTGGCCCGCGATGCTCCACGGCGCGGACTACGTCGAACCGCGCGCCGTCATGGCAAGCGGGTTCGTCACGCTCGGCGACAAGGGATTCTCCACGTCGCGCAACCGCGCCGTCTGGGCGCAGGAGTACCTCGACGAGGGCCTCGACCCGGACGCGCTCCGGTACTACCTCGCCAGCCAGAGCGGGTTCCAGCAGGACCTCGACTTCTCGTGGGAGCGGTTCCAGGAGAAGGTCAACAGCGACCTCGTCGGCACCGTCGGCAACTTCGTCTACCGCTCGCTGCTGTTCGCCGAGCGCAACTACGAGGGCACCCCGGAGGTCGACGTGAGCGACGACGTTCGCCACCGCATCGAGTCGGCCATCGACGACTTCGCGGCGGGCGTCAACGACTACTCCGTCCGAAAGGTCGGCGACGCCGCCACGGACCTCGCGCGGTTCGGTAACGAGTACATCCAGCGCAACGAGCCCTGGAAGCTCACCGACGAGGACCCCGAGGAGGCCGCACAGGTCATCCGCGACTGCGTGCAGGTCGTCAAGGCCATCGCGGTCCTGTTCCAGCCGATCGCGCCCGGCGCGGCCGACCGCGTCTGGGCGCAGTTGAACGAAGAGGGCTCCGTGGCCGACGCGACGCTCGACGACGCGTTGCGCGCGCCGCCCGCGTCGTTCGGCGAACCGACGGAGCTGTTCGAGAAGATAGAGGACGACCGCGTCGAGGAACTCAACGAGAAGCTCGAATCGCGCGTCGAACCGGCCGAGGAGGAGGCGGCCGAGGGCCGCGACGAGACGGACGACACGGCCAACTCCGACGAGACGGTGGACGTCCACGAGGACGTCGAGTCGCTGACCGAGGAGCGCATCTCGTTCGACGACTTCCAGGCGCTCGACCTGCGCGTCGGTGAAATCGTCTCCGCCGAACCCGTCGAGGGCGCGGACAAACTGCTGAAGCTCTCGGTGGACATCGGCGTCGAGACGCGGCAGGTCGTCGCGGGACTCCGCCAGCTCCACGACGTCGACTCCCTGCCGGGGACGCGCGTCGTCCTCGTCGCCAACATGGAGCAGGCGGAACTGTTCGGCGTCGAGTCCAACGGGATGGTGCTGGCGGCGGGCGAGGAGGCGGACCTGCTGACCACCCACGGCGACTCGCCGCTCGGGACGAAGGTCCGGTAGACGGACCCGACGAGCGCCCCCGACCAGTCGGTCGGCCCTGCTCGGCAGACAACGCTTTTCGACGTGGGTTCCTACTACTGGGTATGAGCAGCGACGACGAGTGGCGCTTCGCTACCGACGAGGTGGGCGAGACGGCCACGCAGGACGACAGGCCCGACGAGCGCACCGACGAGCGCACCGTGGACGGTCACGCTGACGCCGACCGACGGCAGACCGGCGAGGGCGTCCTCGGGCGCAACGACGGCGAGTTCGCGGACCCGGAACCGCAGTCGGTCGCCGCGGAGAACGTCTTCTTCGTCGTGCTCGGGGCGATGACGATGGTCGGCATCATCGCGCTCCTGGTCGTCTGAGTGCGGCGCTCGGGGGAAGCGGTAATAGGCGACCGGCCGTAGGCTGAACTATGGACGTCCTCCAGCTCGGGGAGATATTCGGCCTCTCGGTCCCGGTGTTGCTGTTGCTCGCCGGGACCGGTCTCATCGTCGCGGAGGCCGCGCTCCCGGGTGCGCACTTCGTGGTGCTCGGCATCGCACTGCTCCTCGCCGGTCTGGTCGGCCTCGTTGTCGGGACGACGGCGTTCGGCCTGCTGGTGATGACGCTGACGCTGATGATAGCGGGCGCGGCGACGTTCTTCGCGTTCCGCGAGTTCGACGTGTACGGGAGCGGCGGCAGCGGTCGGACCCGCGACTCCGACTCGCTGAAGGGGACGACGGGTCGGGTCACCGAACGCGTCACGAAGACGGACGGCGAGGTGAAACTCGACGCGGGCGGCTTCAACCCGTACTACCGCGCTCGGGCGATGGACAGCGACATCCCGGTCGGCACCGAGGTGATGGTCGTCGACCCCGGCGGTGGCAACGTCATCACCGTCGAACCGGTCGAGTCCATCGGCGAGGACCCCATCGACCGCGAACTGCGTCGCGACCGGGAACGCAAGTCGAGTGGCGGTGACCACTCGTCGGACCGCAGCGGAGAGGACCGCGACCGGGACGGCGAGCGCGAGATGGCCTGACGGCGACCGACCTGACTGCGATGCGACGTGACAGTGCGAACGTTTTTGGTAGCGCTCACCAAAGTTCGAGTTATGTCCCCCGTAGTGCCGCTACAAGGCGCGAGTGTGGTGCTCACCTTCGTCGGACTCGTGGTGTTGCTCATCGCCATCGCGGCGGTGTACAGCGCCATCGAGATCGTGCAGGCGTACGAGAAGCGCGCCTACACGCGATTCGGCGAGTTCCAGACCCTCCTCGAACCGGGTATCAACTTCGTCTGGCCGTTCGTCTCCCGGACGTACGCGTTCGACATGCGGACCCAGACGCTCGACGTGCCCCGACAGGAGGCCATCACGCGCGACAACTCGCCCGTCACCGCCGACGCCGTCGTCTACATCAAGGTGATGGACGCGAAGAAGGCGTTCCTCGAGGTCGACGACTACAAGCGCGCCGTCTCCAATCTCGCCCAGACCACCCTCCGTGCCGTGCTGGGCGACATGGAACTCGACGACACGCTGAACAAGCGCCAGGAGATCAACGCCCGCATCCGGAAGGAACTCGACGAACCCACCGACGAGTGGGGTGTCCGCGTCGAGTCCGTCGAGGTCCGGGAGGTCAACCCGAGCGCCGACGTCCAGCAGGCGATGGAACAGCAGACCTCCGCCGAGCGTCGTCGCCGTGCGATGATCCTCGAAGCGCAGGGTGAACGTCGCAGCGCCGTCGAGTCCGCGGAGGGTGAGAAGCAGTCGAACATCATCCGCGCGCAGGGTGAGAAGCAGAGCCAGATCCTCGAAGCGCAGGGTGACGCCATCTCGACCGTCCTCCGCGCGAAGTCCGCCGAATCGATGGGCGAACGCGCCATCATCGAGAAGGGGATGGAGACGCTCTCGGACATCGGGACCAGCGAGTCCACGACGTTCGTCCTCCCGCAGGAACTCACGTCGCTCGTCGGACGCTACGGCAAGCACCTCTCGGGCAGCGACGTGGCGACGGCGACGAACGGCAGCGCTCTCGACAGCCTCGACTTCGACAGCGAGACCCGCGAGATGCTCGGTCTCGACGACATCGAGGAGATTCTCGGGCAGATCGACGACGCCGCCGAGATGGACGTCGAGCAGATGGAACAGGAGGCCCAGGCCATCAAGTCCGGCGCCGACACCGCCGACATCAAGGACTCCAACGAGGTCATCGACGAGATGGATGCGGAGATGGGTGGACCGGAGATGGACACGCCGGACGACGACACCGGGGCTAACACCGCTGGTACCGACGCTGCCTCGACCGAGTCCGGTTCGTCCGGCGGCTCGGAATCGAAAGACACAGAGCGCGAACCCGAACCCGAGTCGGAGTAGTTTCGGGTCGAAGCGGTTTTACTCTCGTCTCCACAACGTACAGGCGTGACTGGCGAGTCGGGTAGTGGCGTCGACGAGGAGAAACGCGCCACCCTCAGACGATTCGCGGCGCTCGGAGCGGCCGGGCCGCTCGCTCGCCTCTCGGACGCCACCGGCAACGAGAGCCCCGCCCGCGACGCCATCGCGGGCTACCTCTCGACGACGCCCGGCGCACACTTCTCGAAGATACGAGACGACCTCTCGCTCGGCACCGGCGAGACCCAGCACCACCTGCGACGGCTGGTCGACGCCGGTGCCGTCGAGTCGTTCAAGGACGGCGAGTACCGCCGCTACGTCCCGGCGAACCGCTTCTCGACGTTCGAGAAGCGGGCGCTGGGCTACCTCCGCCGGGAGACGCCCCGCGGGATGCTCGTCGCCCTCCTGCGCGACCCGGACGCGACGGGCAGCGACCTCGCCGCGGCGCTCGACGTCTCGCGACCGACGGTGAGCAAGTACGCGAAGAAACTCGACACGGCGGGTCTGCTGAGTCGGGAGGACGGCTACGCGGTCGAACGACCCGAAATCGTCCTCACGCTACTCGTGCGCTACGCGGACTCGTTCGGCGACGACGCGACCCGACTCGCCGACGACGCGGCGTCGCTGTTCACCTACGACCCGTAGTCGTAGCCAGAGCGCGCCTCGAACGGATGGGTTTCGGACGGGGCATTCTCGACGCTGTGGACCGGTCCTCTCGCGGGTTACGCGGTGACCTTCCACGTCGTCCCGGAGGAGTAGCCCCACTTCTCGATGGAGAGCGCGCTGGCCTCGCGGACGGCGCGCATGTTCGCGCCGACCTCCTTCGCGCTCATCCCGAGTTCGTCGCCGATGAGTCGCGACTTGAAGTACGTCTGTGTGGTCGCGTTCTCCTCGAGGAAGCTCGCGATGCGCCGCTGTTTCTCGCTCATCGTGGTGGTCGGCTCCGCGCTCGCACTCATACTCGACCGGATGGACTATCGCGGTAAAGGGGGTTTGGTACGGTGGGTTAACGCCGCGCAGTCACGCGATTTCCGACCGATTCTCGGCGGTAACGACCCCCCTCACCCTCCGGGATGGTACGGGACGGAAATCCTACAGGTGGAGTGACGCTGTCCTCGAACTGGTCGTCGAGCCGATAGGATAGGCTCTCCTTTCACGACCGGTTTCCGCTCGCGGCGACGACGCCGCTGTCCCTGCCGACCGCGACGGCGTCCCACGACGTATCCGTGCCGGCTCTCGAACAGCCGAGGCGCGACCGTCCCCCGGTCGCGTTAGTCGATGATCTCGCCGACGGCGAAGTTCGACTTCACTTCGGTCACTTCGATCTTCACCCGTTCGCCGACCTCCGCGTCGGGGACGATGATGACGTAGCCCCGTTCGACACGGGCGATGCCGTCACCCTGTTTCCCCAGGTCCTCGACCTCGACGTACCGAATCTCGCCGCTCTCGACCGGTGGCTGGGGTTCGCCGGGTGCGGTCTCCGGTTGCGACGTCGTCGACTCCGCCTCGCTCTCCTCGCCCGTCGCGATGAGCGCGACGCGGTAGGTCTGGCCCGACTCTATCGACCCGGTTTCGATCTCGCGGCGCGGTACCTCGACGAGATAGCGGTCGCCCTCCGAGGAGACGTCCGCACTAAACAGACACAGGAGTTTCTCTGAGATTTCCATAGACCTTCGGGGAACACGTCACCGTGTGGGATTAAAGAGCTTACCACGGTGTCCCGTCGGGGCGTTTCGCCCCCTCGGAGTCGTGGACGACGACCTCGCCCGGTCCGGGGTCGGCGGGGTCGTACCCGTCGCGGACCGCGATTGCCTCCTCCAGTTCGCGGACGGCGCGCTCCTGCAGCGCCGCGGCCAGCTCCTCGGCCTCCGCCCGCGAGATGTCGCGGCCCAGTCCCTCGCACTCGTGGGCCCGGACCAATCCTTCGGAGTCGACTGCTTCGCCCATCGGCTGACTCGTGCCGGCCAGCGCGACGCTGAACGGGTAGGTTCGACAGATGAGCGGTCGGTCCTCGTGGACGGTGCACGCGCCGCGCCCGTCGTCGTCCTCGGCGTAGAAGGTGCAGTCACCGCAGGAGTCCGTCTGGAGCGCCCACTCGAACGTCTCACCCTCGGGGCCGTCCGCGCCCTCTTCCAGACCGAACGGCATCGGCCGGGCGATGTCCCGCCAGTCGTAGTCAGTATCGGTCGCGTCGTCGAGCGTCCGCACCTCGTCGGGGAACACGGTCGCGGTGTGGGGTTCTCGCTCGCCGTCGGCGTCGTAGCCCTTGCAGCACGCGCCACAGCGGGTGCACTCGAAGCCGATGGACTCGATTGCGTCCGCGAGGTCGCTCACCGAGAGGGCGCGCGCCCGGTCGAGTTCGGATTCGAGTGACTCCATGTCCCGGCGTCCGGGAGCGGCGGGGAAAAGCGCCGCGTTCGACCGGTCCGCAGCCGACAGTTCGGGTCGCGAGGCCCAGCATTCAGCAGGGTGTCGCCCGGTCGCCGTCGAACCGGAGGCGGCGCTCGACGGCCAGTTTCTCCAGGTGTGCCCGGACCGTCGCCTCCGCGAGCGGACGGACGTGCGAGACGTCCTTCTCGTAGGCGGCGTCGGTCACGTCGCTCACGCCCGTCGCGCCGTCCTCGACGGCAGCCAGCACCCGGCGCTCCCGGTCGAGTCGGTGGTCGAGGAGTCGAGCGAGCGTCGCTCGCGGGTCCTCGATAGCGGGGCCGTGACCGGGGAGCAGTTTCGCGGGGTGCCGGGCGCGGAGTCGGCGGAGCGACCCGAGGTACGCCCGGAGGTCGCCCTCGGGCGCACCGACGACGACGCTCCCCTCGGCGACGGCGAGGTCGCCGCTCACGAGGTGTTCGCCGTTCGAGCGCTGGAACGAGAACGCGACGTGTTCGGGGGCGTGGCCGGGCGTGTCGAGGACGGTCACGCTCCCGCTGCCCGTCTCGATGGTCGTCCCCTCGCGGAAGGTCCGGTCGGGGGGGACGCCGGTCGCGTCCTCGAACTGGCGTTCGCGTCCGGCGCGACACCAGACGGTCGCGTCGGCCGTCTCGGCGACCCATCGCACCGCCCCGACGTGGTCCGGGTGGTGGTGGGTGACGGCGACGTGTCCGACGTCGACGGCGGAGTCCAGCACGAGGGTCTCCAGGCCGTCGCCGCGCGTCGCCGGGTCGACGACGAGCGCGTCGTCGTCGTCGACGTGGTAGCAGTTCGTCGTGCCGTCGGGGGCGGCGGTCTCGACGGCGAGTTCGGCGATGCCGTAGCTACGGATAGTCACGACTCACCGTGCGACGGGACGGGTGAAAAAGGGTGCTCGCGTTACGTCGCGAGGAAGTACACCTGCTTCCGCGCGTCGCGGAAGCTGTAGCGCGACTCGACGAGGTCCTCCTCGGCGAGGCGGTTCAGCGCGTACCGGACGGTCCGGTCTGGGAGCAGCGACTCGTCCGCGAGTTCCCCCTGGGACAGCGGTGCCTCCCCCTCCAGCACCTTGGCGACCAGCTTCGCGCTCGGCGGGAGCTCGCGAAGGCGCTCCCTGAACTCGGAGTCCGTGAACGGACTCTCCCCTTCCTCCTCGGCTGCAACCTGCTCTTCGACCTGCGTGCTCATACCACGGCTTGCGACAATCTTCCGTGTAAACCTTCGCTATAGGGGGCACAGTACAATACGTACTCTGTAAGGTATCAATACTCCCTTATATAATCGCTGCCGGACAGGACTCTCGCCTCGTGTCACACCGACACTGCGGCGTTCGGAGCGCCTCTCCACCGCAACGCGCGACGTACGGGAGATTCGTTCGCGGCGTCGCATCGGGCCTCGCTCCCCGTCGAGTTCCCTCGCCGACACAACTGCTATCGTCGTCTGGCGCGGAGCGGAGATATGGCAGTTCCCGAGCAGTTCCACGACCTCTTCGAGAAGCGGACGTTCGCACACTTCGCCACCAACATGCCGGACGGGACGCCGCAGGTCACGCCGGTGTGGGTGGACTACGACGCCGAGACGGGGCACCTGCTCGTCAACACCGAACGCGGACGACGCAAGGAGCAGAACGTCCAGCGGGACCCGAAGGTGGGTGTCAGCCTCGTCGACCCCGACGACCCCTACCGGTTCGTCTCGGTCCGTGGCGAAGTGGTTGAGGTGACCGAGGAGGGAGCGGACGAGCACATCGACGCCCTGGCGAAGCGCTACATGGACGTCGAGGAGTACCCGAACCGCGAGAACGAGGAGAACGCGCGGGTCATCATCCACATCTCGACCGACGAGGTCGCCACCTCCTGAGTCGCCGCGGGCTCGACCTCTCGTGACTCGCCGCGTCCTCGCTGGCGCTCTCGCGACTCGCCACCTCCCGAGGACAGTCACGTGGACTCGGCAATCCAGTATCGTTTTATGGTCCGCCGAGGTTGTTTGACGTAGTGAAGGGCCAGGAGTGGTATCAGGCCGACGAGGTGGCCGAGGAGTACGACGCCAAGCGGTTCTCCCAGGGTGGACGTCTCATCGACGACCGGGAGCAGCGTGCCGTCCTCGACGCACTGTCGCCCCTCGACGGCAAGCGTGTCCTCGAGATAGCCTGCGGGACAGGCAGGTTCACCGTGACGCTCGCAGAACGTGGCGCGGACATCGTCGGACTGGACATCTCTGCGGAGATGCTCCAGCAGGGCCGGAAGAAGGCCCAGCAGGCGGGCGTCTCGGACCACCTGCAGTTCATGCGCGGCGACGCTGCGCGCCTGCCGTTCCCCGATGACTACTTCGACGCGGTGTTCGCGATGCGGTTCTTCCACCTCGCCGACACCCCGGCGTCGTTCCTCTCGGAGATGTGTCGCGTCTCGAACGACCAGGTGTTCTTCGACACGTTCAACAGCTACTCGACGCGCAGCATCTACAACTGGGCGCTCCCGATGGGGTCGCGGCTCTACTCCGAGAGCGAGGTGCTGCGCCTGCTCCACGGCGCGAGCCTCCGCCTCCGCGACGAGGAACACGACTTCCTGCTCCCGTACGGGTTCTACCGCGCGATACCCAACCGCATCGCCGAACCGTTCCGGGAGGCGGACATCGCGGTCGGCGACACTCCTCTCGGCCAGCGCCTCGCATCCGTCTCCTACTGGGACGCGAGCGTCGAGTAGGTCTTTTATGGCTCCGGAGCGCGTGGGTGCAGTATGAAGCTCTCGGTAGTCGTCCCGACGTTGAACGGCCGAGAGCATCTGCAACGCTGCCTCGACTCGCTCGTCGACCACGCCCCCGACGTCGAGACCATCGTCGTCAACGGCCCCAGCGTCGACGGGACGACGGGGATGGTCCGCGACCGAGCGGACGTCGACGTACTGGTCGAGATCGACGAACGGAACGTCAACGTCGCCCGGAACGCGGGGGCCGAACGGGCGACCGGCGACGCCGTCGCCTTCCTCGACTACGTGTTCACCGTCGAAGCGGGGTGGGCCGACGCCATCCGCGAGGCCTTCGGTGGCATCGCGGGCGGCCACCGCGCCAGCGGCCACGGGCCCGACCTGCCCGCAGTGGTGACCGGCCCCGTCCACCAGTCGCTCCGCGGTGGCGTCACGACCGAGACGGCAGAGCGTCGGAGCATCGGCGGTCGACAGGTGACGTACTTCTCCGGGGGGAACGTCGCGTTCTCGAGCGACGCGCTCGACGCCCTCGACGGCTTCGACGAGTACCTCCTGACCGGGGGTGCGCGCGACGCGGCCCACCGGCTCGCGGCGCTGGACCGGCAGGTCGAGTGGGTCCCCGAGATGAGCGTCTGCCGGGAGGAGGCGAACGCGGAGATTCGCCAGCCCTCGCTGGCCGCCGACGGCGGCGAACACCGGAAGGACTGGTACTGGCGGTACCGCTCGCTCGCCTACCGGCTCTCGAAGAACTACGGCACCACCTCGACGTGCTGGCGGGTCACCAGACACGCCCTCGGCGACGCGGGGCGGGCGCTCACCGACGTGGTCCGCGGCGACTCCTCGTTCTCCGGCTGGGCGGCCAACGGACGGGACGTGCTCGTGGGAGCGGTGACCGGCGTGAAAGACGGGTCGGGCGCTCGCCTCCGAGACCGCTCGTCCGTCCGGAACCCCCGCGGCCTCTCCGACCGGGGCGACCGGGCCGTGGCGATGTACGACCGGCGGGAGTGAGGCCGGAGCCGACGCCGGTGCCGCCGTCGGTTGCTCCGTCAGTATAAGGTGACCCTCGGACCTGTGTCGATTGTTGGCACGAAGCGCCGTCACGCGGTTTCCCCGACCGACTGCGATGCATTTATATAGAATCGCAAACCATGTCCCGACTGATTATGGCTCAACAGATGCGCGGTCAGCCGATGTTCATCCTTTCGGAGGACTCCGAGCGAACCCGAGGGCAGGACGCTCAGTCCTCGAACATCGCTGCCGGGAAGGCGGTGAGCAACGCGGTACGAACGACACTCGGCCCGCGCGGGATGGACAAGATGCTCGTCTCGGACTCCGGCGACGTCACCATCACGAACGACGGGGCGACCATCCTGGAGCGGATGGACATCGAGCACCCCGCCGCCCAGATGATCGTCGAGGTCGCCACGACACAGGAGGAGGAGGTCGGCGACGGCACCACGACCGCCTCCGTCCTCGCCGGCGAACTCCTCGCCCGTGCCGAGGACCTGCTGGAGGACGACGTCCACCCGACCGCTATCGTCGAGGGCTACCACGAGGCCGCTCAGATCGCCCAGGAGGCTATCGACGACCAGCTCGTCGAGGACGAACTCGACGACGACCTGCTCCAGAAGGTCGCCAGGTCCTCGATGACCGGGAAGGGCACCGGCGACGTCGGTGCCGGCCCGCTCGCCGAGACGGTCGTGAAGGCCATCCGTCAGGTCCACGACGGCGAGAAGGTCCAGCGCGACAACGTCACCGTCCGCACCCGCGTCGGCTCTAGCTCCAGCGCGACCGACCTCGTCGAGGGCGTCGTCGCCGACGAGGAGCCCGCACACGAGAACATGCCGCGCCGGGTCCAGAACGCCAACATCGCCGTCCTCAACCTCGACCTCGAAGTGCGCGAGGGCGAGATCGACGCCGAGTACAACATCACCGACATCGACCAGCTCGAGGCCGCTATCGACGCCGAGGAGGGCGAACTCCGCGGCTACGCGGACACGCTCAAGGAGTCCGGCGTCGACGTCGCGTTCGTCACGGGCGACGTCGACGACCGCGTCGCCTCGTTCCTCGCCAGCGAGGGCATCCTCGCGTTCGACGACATCGACGACGACGACGCGACGGCCATCGCCCGCGCGACGGGTGCCAAGCGCATCGGCACCCTCTCCGACATCGACAGCGAGGACTTCGGCCACGCCGACCTCGTCCGCGTCGAGAAGTACGGCGACGACGAACTGACGTTCGTCGAGGGCGGCGCGGAGGCCGAGACGGTCACCGTGTTCGCCCGCGGCGGCACCGAGCACGTCGTCGACGAACTCGAACGCGCGCTCAACGACGCGCTCGACGTCGTCACCGCGGCGCTCGACAAGGGCGGCGTCGTCCCCGGCGCTGGCGCGACCGAGATCGCCATCGCTGACCGCCTCCGCAGCGAGGCCGCCTCCATCACGGGCCGCAAACAGCTCGCCGTCGAGGCGTTCGCCGACGCGCTCGACGTCCTGCCGCGCACGCTCGCCGCGAACGCCGGCATGGACCCCATCGACGCGCTCGTCGAACTCCGCTCGACGTTCGAGAGCCAGCACCGCGCTGGCCTCGTCACCCGTGGCGAGACCGGCGAGGTCGGCGACCCCATCGAGGCCGGCGTCGTCGACCCCGCCGCCGTCAAGCGCGAGGCCATCGAGAGCGCCACCGAGGCCGCGACGATGATCGTCCGTATCGACGACGTCATCGCCTCCAACTGAGCAGAGCGCGGTCGCGCAGCGACCGCGGAGAGTCGAGCGGCGAAGCCGCGAGGCCCGTCGCGCGTCGACTCCCCCGATTCTCGCCTTTTCCATCGCCTGTAGCGCCGCGTCCTTCATGCTCCCCGCGCGAGTAGCGACGGTGTGATTCGCGCGTGGTTCGCCCGCAACGGGGAACGACTCGTCGTCTGGGTCGTGGCGCTGCTCGTCGTGCTCGCCAGTGTGGGCCTCTTCCTCGTCCAGCCGTATCCCGTCGACGAGCGTGCCGTCGACGCCGTCCGCGAGACTCCGGCGCTCACCGTCGAGCAGACCGATACGGGATACACCGTCCACCCCAGCGACGGGGAATCGACCGACGGTCTTGTGTTCTACCCCGGCGCGCTCGTCCCGACCCGAGCGTACGTCCCGCTCGCCGGGGCTATCGCGAACGAGACCGGTCTCGCCGTCTTCCTCGTCGACGTGCCGCTGAACCTGGCCGTCCTCGACGTGGACGCGGCGGACAGCGTGTTCGCTGGTGAGAGGGAGGTCGACCGCTGGTACGTCGGCGGCCACTCGCTCGGTGGCGCGATGGCCTGCCGGTACGCCGAGGGGGCCGCCGACCGACTCGACGGCCTGGTCCTGGTCGGCGCGTACTGCGACGTGGACGTGCGCGACACCGACCTCGACGTGCTGACCGTCGTCGGGACGCGGGACGATATCGTGAACCGCAACGCGCTCGCTGCCTCGCGGGACCTCGTCCCCGACGACGCCGAGTTCGTCGATGTCGAGGGGGCGAACCACACCCAGGTCGGCGTCTACAGCGGGCAGGTGGACCGACCTGGAACGATAGCCAGCACCGAAGCACGCCAGCGAATCGCCGAAGCGGTGTCGTCCTGGCTGGATGATAGCACCGGGGACCTGACCACGAACGCGACCGTTTCCCGTTCGGCGGTGTAGAGGGGGAACCACCAGCGAGAAGAGCGTGACAGTGCCGACGACATCACACCGAACTCGCGCCCTGAACCCCGTCGTCGGCACTCAGTCCTCGAACGCGAGTCGAACGCCGTCGCCCACGTCGAGTTCGAACGCCTCGTCGCCGCGGCCCCGATTGACCGCGAGTTCGACGTTCCCGTGGCTCCCCACCGTCGCCAGCGCGTCGCCCGCCTCGACGTGGGCGTAGGCTGGCGCGACTGGTACCGAACGGCTGGCGCTCCCGCTCGCCTCGACGTGGACCGTCTCGTGACCGTCCAGCAGGTCGCCGGGGAGGTTCGTCACGACGTTGCCGAACCCGTCGACGACGAGCACCTCGCCGGTCGCACCCGTCCCGTCGCCGTCCCGTGTCCCGTCGCCAAGCTCCGGGTCGGGGAACCGCAGGTCGACGAACTCCTCGGTCGGCGTCGCGCGGTCGAGCGACTCGACGCGCTCGACGCCCGCCTCGTGGACGGCGGCCGCGGCGGGCGCGAACACGTCCCGGCCGTGGAACGTCGAACTCGCCGGGTCCGCGACGCGCCAGCGGAACGGTTCGACGGCGGCGTCGGTCCTGTCCGCTAGCTCCCGTGCCGCCGGGAGGAGGAGGCCGTTGTCCGGGCCGACGAGCGCGTGGTCGCCGACGCGGACGACGATAGCTGCCCGGTCGGTGCCTACCCCTGGATCGACGACGGCACAGTGCACCGCCGGCGGGAACCACGGGAGGGTCTCGCGCAACCAGAACGCGCTGGCGCGGACGTCCTGACGGGGGAAGTCGTGGGCCACGTCGACGACGCGGGCGTCACAGCGGTCGAGAATCACGCCGCGCATCGCGGCGGGATACGGCGTCTGGAAGTCCGACGCGAGCGTTATCATGCTCGACACTGCTGACGCGAGGGGGGAAAACGGAATCGGAAGGGACCCGGAAGCGGTGGCGCTGTCGTCGCCGTGCGTCTCAGAGGCCGTGGCCGTTCGAGTCGCTCTGGGAGACCTGTCGCAGTCGGTCGACGCCGTCTATCTCCTCGACGATGTCGACCACCTCGTCGGGGACGAGGGCTTCCCAGTCGCCGTCGGTGCGGATGCGTTCGCGGACCTCGGAGCCCTCCAGTTCCTCGCGGCGGAACATCGGCGAGGAGCGGACCTCGATACCGGCCTCCTCGAACAGGCGGATGACCAGCGGGTTGTTGGAGTAGGCGATGTCGAACTTCGGCGACATGCTCTGGACGTGACTCACCCAGACGGCGTTGCGGTTCAGGTCCTCCAGCGGGACGGCGTAGGTGATGATGTCGAGGTCGGAGACGGACTTCGTTATCATCATGATGCGCTCGCCGGCGGTGAACGGGTCGTGGGTCGTGTGTGACTGGTCGGCGCTCCCGATGCCGAGCACGAGTTCGTCCACCTCGCTGGCGATCTCCTCGACCATGCGGTGGTGGCCGTCGTGGTACGGCTGGAAGCGACCGATGTAGCACCCCCGCAACATACTCGCTCCAGTCGCGCTCGTTTAATAAGCACTCCGAACCCACCCGGGCACCATGGATGTCGGTCTATTCGACCGCTGTGGTGCGGTTTCGTGGGTGTGTCAACGGGTACCGATGGGAGAAAGTATATCAATCGACAGCCCGTCAGTTGTGGTGATAGCAACGGTTCTATGAGCGACAACAACGCAGACGAGGTTCCCTCGGAGGATGGGGAGGTCGAACTCCCGGCCGACCAGCAACAACCGGAGGGGACCGAGCCTGATCTCGGGCGCGACGTCTCCGCCGACATGGTCGTCGACGAAGATTCGACGGACGACCTCCTCGGGGGGCTACAGATAGATAGCACCGCCGACATCGAGGTCCCCGACCGCCTCGTCGATCAGGTCATCGGGCAGGACCACGCACGCGACATCATCCTGAAGGCGGCCAAACAGCGCCGCCACGTCATGATGATCGGCTCCCCCGGTACGGGGAAGTCGATGCTCGCGAAAGCGATGAGTCAGCTCCTCCCCCGCGAGGAGCTGCAGGACGTCCTCGTCTACCACAACCCCGACGACGGCAACGAGCCGAAGATTCGCACCGTCCCCGCGGGCAAGGGTGAACAGATAGTCGAGGCCCACAAGGAGGAGGCCCGGAAGCGCAACCAGATGCGCAGCTTCCTCATGTGGATCATCATCGCCATCGTCCTCGGCTACGCGCTGCTCATCGAGCAGACGGTTCTCCTGGGCATCCTCGCCGCGGGTGTCATCTACCTCGCGTTCCGCTACTCCTCGCGGGGTAGCGACGCGATGATTCCCAACCTGCTGGTCAACAACGCGGACCACCAGACCGCGCCCTTCGAGGACGCGACGGGCGCACACGCCGGGGCGCTGCTCGGCGACGTCCGCCACGACCCGTTCCAGTCGGGTGGGATGGAGACGCCGAGCCACGACCGCGTCGAGGCCGGTGCCATCCACAAGTCCAACAAGGGCGTGCTATTCGTCGACGAGATCAACACGCTCGACATCCGCTCCCAGCAGAAGCTGATGACGGCCATCCAGGAGGGCGAGTTCTCCATCACGGGCCAGTCCGAGCGCTCCTCGGGCGCGATGGTCCAGACCGAACCCGTCCCGACGGACTTCGTCATGGTCGCGGCCGGGAACATGGACGCGATGGAGAACATGCACCCCGCACTCCGTTCCCGTATCAAGGGGTACGGGTACGAGGTGTACATGGACGACACCATCGAGGACACGCCCGAGATGCGCCGGAAGTACGCCCGGTTCATCGCTCAGGAGGTCGAGAAGGACGGCCGCCTGCCCCACTTCGACCGCGAGGCCGTCGAGGAGCTCATCCTCGAGGCACAGCGCCGCGCGGGCCGGAAGGGCCACCTCACGCTGGAGATGCGCAACCTCGGTGGCCTCGTCCGCGTCGCGGGTGACATCGCCCGTGCCGAGGACGCCGAGTTCACGACGCGCGACCACGTGCTCCGCGCCAAGCGCCGCAGCCGCTCCATCGAGCAGCAGCTGGCCGACGAGTACATCGAGCGCCGCAAGGACTACGATATGACCGTCGCAGAGGGCGACGTGGTCGGTCGGGTCAACGGTCTCGCCGTCATGGGCCAGGACTCGGGCGTCGTGATGCCCGTCATGGCCGAGGTCGCTCCCTCGCAGGGTCCCGGCGAGGTCATCGCCACCGGGAAGCTGAAGGAGATGGCCCAGGAGGCGGTGATGAACGTCTCGGCCATCCTGAAGAAGTTCTCCGACGAGGACATCACCAAGAAGGACATCCACATCCAGTACGTGCAGGCCGGGCAGCAGGGTGTCGACGGTGACTCCGCGAGCGTCACCATGGCGACCGCCGTCATCAGCGCACTGGAGAACATCCCGGTCGACCAGTCGGTCGCGATGACCGGTTCGCTGTCGGTCCGTGGCGACGTGCTCCCCGTCGGTGGAGTCACGTACAAGATCGAAGCCGCCGCGAAGGCCGGGATGGACCGGGTAATCATCCCCGCCGCCAACCAGCAGGACGTGATGATCGAGGACGAGTACAAGGACCAGATCGAGATCATCCCGGTCAGCCACATCAGCGAGGTGCTGGACGTGGCGCTGGCGGGCGAACCCGAGAAGGACTCGCTGGTCGACCGCCTGAAGAACATCACCGGACAGGCGCTCGAATCCGGCTCCGGCTCGCCGGGCCGCGGCAGCCCGAGCCCGCAGTAACCCCTCGATGCCCGACTGGGCGACGTTCGTCGGTCTGACGGCCGTCGTCCTGTTTCTCCTCCTCTCGCTCGCACGACTCTCACAGAGCGCCGTCGGCGGGCCGTCCGGCGACCCACCCTCCGACCCGACCGACGTTCCTGCGAGCGACGAACCGACCGTCCCCGAGAGCGACGCATCCAGCGACCCTCGCGACGAGCGACGGTACGGTCACACCGACGCCTGGGGTGACGACGCTGCCACCCCCCGAGAGCGTATCGAGCGCGGAGAGCGACCGGACGAACCGGGTGCGGAGCCGTCGGCGCTCGACACCACGGCGACGGTCGACCACGACGCGCAGTTCGCGCCGCTGGAGGTCGGGCGATACCCCGACGGTCCCTCACCCGCGGAGCGGACGCTCCGGGGACTCGACGGCTCCGACCAGTTGCCGACCGCGGCGTTGCTCGTCAACGTCGCGCTGTCGCAGGGCGTGCTCGGCGCGCTGCTCGTCTTCGGCGCGTTCTACACGAGCATCCCGCTGCCCGCGCTCGGTATCGACCTCGGCGACCCGCTCTCGACCGGTCTCCCGGCGCTGGGCGTCGGCGTCGGCGTCGGTCTCGCGCTCTACGCCGCCAACGCGGCGGGCGCGGCGGCGTCGGCCGCCGCTGGCTTCGAGTACGACGAGTCACTGCGCGAGATGCTCACGCCGGCCTCCCGCGGCGGGTGGGGCGTGTTGCTCGTCGCCGTGCTCCCGCTCATCGCGGGGTTCGAGGAACTGCTGTTCCGCAGCGCGCTCGTCGGCGTCCTCGGCGCTGCCTACGGCCTCTCGCCGTGGCTGCTCGCGGTGGCGTCCTCGGCCGCGTTCGCCGTCGGCCACGGCGCGCAGGGACGGATGGGCGTCCTCGTCACCGGCGTCCTCGGGTTCGTTCTCGCGGTGACGTTCGTCCTCACGAACAGCCTGCTCGCCGTCGTCGTCGCCCACTACCTCGTCAACGCGCTGGAGTTCGTCCTCGGGGGCTACTTCGGCGTCGAGTGGCACTGAGCCACTGCCGGTCAGTCGCCGACGGCTTCGTCGGACGGCCGTCTGACGCAGAGCTTTGTGTGCAGAGTGACAAGGCCCGGCATGACCAGCCTCACGGAGGTATACAACGGGGGCGCTGGCGGGGCGAACCTCCGGCGGCTGTACCTCGGGGTCGCGCTGTTCGTCGTCGGCGTGGCGTTCGTCCTGGGCGGGATGGTGCTCGGGACGACCGGGTCGGGGGAGACGGTGTTCGGACTCGACTGGCAGGGTGCGCGAGAACTCGGTCTCACGCTCGCTGGCCTCGGCGTCCCGGCGGTGTTCCTCGGTATCCTCGCCGTGTTGCCGTCCAGTCGCTTCGTCAAGGTCGCAGCGGCGGCCGGGGCCGCTATCACCGTCGTCGCCGTCCTCATGTTCCGCGCTGGCTACCCGAACAACTGGCTGATGGACGACCTCGATTACATGTTCCAGACCATCGCCGTCTACGTCGTCGGCGTCGTCGTCACGTTCTGGTGTCTGTTCACCGGCGTCGCGAACTTCAAAACGCGCAACGACCCCGGCGGCACCGTCAAACTCGAGATCACGCAGGAGGGCGAGACGCGCGTCGTCGAGGTCGACCGCTCCGAACTCTCCTCGCTGGGCGGCCTCGGCTCCATCGGTGGAATGGGTGGCGTCGGTCTCCTGGGCAAGGACCCCGACGGCAACGTCGAGACCCAGACCGCCCCGCAGCGCTCGAACGCGCGCTCGGACGGCGGCACCACCGCATCCCCCTCGGTGTCGACGCCGTCTTCCGAGCAGTCAGGTCGTTCGTCGGGCGAGTCGCCGCCCGATTCGCGGACGCCCGTGGCAGGTGGCGACGCCGGCCCCGAAGCCACCGACCGCTACTGCGGGTCGTGCACCCACTTCCGCTACGTCCGCACCGCCGACGGCCTCCAGCCGTACTGCGGCGCACACGAGGAGCTGATGGACGACATGGAGCCGTGCCCGCAGTGGGAACGGAACAACTGACGCAGCCGCTCCGCTCCATACTGTCCTGGCCGTTTTCGGACGCTCCGATTCTCTCCGATGTTACGACGCGCGAACGACGTCGAGCGTCTCGCGCACGCTGTCCCAGTGGCTGCCCCTCCAGAACTGCTGGCCGCAGTCCACACAGCGCCAGACGCGCTCGTCGCGTGGGTCCGGTGCGTACTCGGCGGTCGGTTCCTCGGGAGCGACGCGTTCCAGTAGACCATTGCAGCTACCGCAGTACGTCGGCGTCTCGTCGAGCGTCAGGTCGACGCCTGCCTCGTGGAGCTCGCCCAGCTGGTGGACGACGTCTCGCTCGCGCAGGAGCATCGACGCGCTCGCCCGCCCCGCCAACTGGACGTTCCGCGTGACGAGCGTGCGGTCCTCCCCCTCGGAGCGTTCCAGGAGCGCGTCGTTGTTCGAGGCGGCGGCCTCGCGCTTCGAGGCGGCGGCCTCGCACTCCGAGGCAGCGGCCTCGCGCTCGTCGTCACGGTCCAGCGCGTAGACGGTGTCGTGGCCGCACATCCGCAGGTAGCTCCGCAGCCCGCCACACATCACGTCGAGCAGGAGGCGCACGGACTACAGACCGAGGAACGACTCCACATCGTCGAGCGACCACGCGTTGAGTACGTCGTCGCGTTCGGCCCAGCCACGGCGGGCGGTGTGGACGCCGTACCGAATCAGGTCGAAGCGCTCGGGGCGGTGGGCGTCGGTGTCGATGGCGATGGTCGCGCCCGCGTCGATGGCCGCCTTGACTGCACCGCCGCGCAGGTCGAGGCGGTTCGGGTTGGCGTTCACTTCGAGAGCGGTCCCCGCGTCGGCGGCGGCGCGTGCGAGTTCGCCCACGTCCAGGTCGAGGCCGGGGCGCTGGTTCAACTGGCGGCCGGTCGGGTGGCCGACGACGTTCACGTCGGGGTGTTCGGCGGCGCGAACCAGGCGGTCGGTTCCGTCGCCGTCGAGCGAGGAGTGCGGCGAGGCGACCACGCAGTCCAGCCGTTCGAGCAGCGAGTCGCGGACCGATATCTCGCCCTCGCTGTCGATATTCGCTTCGACGCCGGCGAACACGCGGATGTCCGAACCGTCGTCGACCTCGCGTATCTCGGCCAGTTGGTCCTCCAGATCGTCGTCCTCGACGCCGACGCCGCCGACCATCCCCGGTCCCGTCGCGTGGTCGGTGATGGCGACGTAGTCGTAGCCGCGTTCCTCCGCGCCGGCGACCATCTCGGCGACGGTGTTGCGCCCGTCCGACCACTCCGTGTGGCAGTGCAGGTCGCCGCGAATCTCCTCGGTGGTCAGGAGGTCCGGCAGGTCGCCGTCGGCGGCGGCCTGCACCTCGCCGCGGTCCTCCCGGAGTTCGGGCGGAATCAGGGGCAGGTCGAGGGCTTCGTACATCTCCTCCTCGGTGTGGCCCGCCACCTTCTCACCGACGCGCTGCCCCGAATCGGGGTCTTCAACGTCGCTCACGTCGAACACGCCGTACTCGTTGACCTTCAGCTCGCGGTCGATGGCGCGGTCACGGACGCGGATGTTGTGGGCCTTGCTCCCGGTGAAGTACTGGAGCGCCGCGCCGAACTCCTCGGGGTCGGTGACGCGCAGGTCGACGCGGATGCCCCGCGAGCGGACGCTCGCCTTGTTCGTTCCGGCCTCGATGATGCTGTCCGCCTCGGGCCAGTCGGTGAACCCGTCGACGACCGCCTCGCTGTCCTCGCTGGCGACCAGCACGTCCACGTCGCCGATGGTCGCCCGCCAGCGCCGGAGCGACCCCGCGACCTCCCAGCGGTTCGCGGCGTCGATGGTCTCGACGTGGGCGAGCACGTCCTCCGCGAGCGGGCGGGCGTCGGCGAGCAACTGGCGCTGCTGGGTCTGTCGCGCGAAGTCGACGTTGTCGAGGATGTTCTCCTCGGTCTTCGGCCCGAACCCCGACACCTCCTGGATGCGCCCCTCGCGCGCGGCGGTCTCCAGGTCGTCGAGGTCCTCGACCCCGAGCGCCTCGTAGAGGCTGGCGACGGACTTCGGGCCGACCCCCTCGACGCTCGTCAGGCCGGCCATGTCGACGGGGAGGTCCGCACGAGCCTCTTCCAGTTCCTCGACTGTGCCCGTCTCGACGTACTCGACGACCTTCGCGGCGATGGCGTCGCCGACGCGGTCTATCTCGCCGACGCGCTCCTCGCCGCCCTGGCGCGCCATCTCGGCGACGTTCTCGGGGTGGTCGCGGATGTTCTCGGCGGCGAGGCGGTACGCGCGGGGTTTGTACTCGACGTCGCGGGCCTCCAGCAGGTCGGCGAACTCCTCGAACAGTCCGGCGAGCTCGTCGTTGCGGACGCTGCGGTCGCTGCCGCCGCTACGGTCGCTCATCGGCCACCTCGCGAACTCGACCCGTCGCGGCCGAGCGCCTGCTGGAGGAACTTCATCCAGCGTTTCTTGTCGGCTGCCTCGCTCGCCTTCGCCTCGCGCTCGATGTCGGTCGCCCCGAGGTTCTCCAGCGCCGAGAGCGCGCGCTCGATGCCGACGATGGACCCGACTATCTCCTCGCCCTCCTCGTAGCTGATGTCGGCCTCTTCGAGTCGCTGGCGGCGCTGGAGACGCTCGCGCCGGAGGTTCTTCTTCGCCCGGTCGACCCGTTCGCGTTCGCCCGCGGGGACCGTCTCCCGGCGTTGAATCTCGAAGACGAACTCGCGTAGCGCTATCTCCTCGCCCTGGACCTCGATGGTCTCGGGGATGGACGCGCCGACCGTGGCCCCCTCGCGGTCGACGCGTTCGAGCAGTCCCTTTCGCTCGAACTCCTTCATACGCGTCGTTCGGGGCGCGAGGACAAAAGCCCAAACGAAAGGCATACCCCGAGGCCTGTCGCACCTTCCGACATGGCTGACGACGAGGAAGAAGCGGAGGGGCCCGTCGTGGAACTCGGCGACGGACCCGCGGTCGACGGGGCACCGCTCGCACGCATCAGTTCGCGTCTCCACTTCGGCATCCCGAAGTCGGAGGTCCTCCGCCGCGTCGGGGACGAAGAAATCCGGACGCCGGACGGTCCCCGGACGATGGAGTCGGTGCTCGGTGAGACCGACGAGACGTACTTCTCCGCCTCCGAGGACCTCCGGGATACAGTCGAGGGAATCGTCGGAACCGGCCCGGTGCCGACGCACGAGCGCGAGGACAGTGACACCGATGCCGAGGACGAGACCGAGGCTCCGGACGGTGCCGCCGACGCCGAGGGCGTGACCACGGACGGCGAGAACACCGACGCGGCCGTCGACGACTCCGAGGAGTAGGGAGATTCGGAGTTCCCGCGAGTGAAACGAGCGGGAGCACGGAAGACTCGCTAGCGAGTCTTCCGGAGCGAGCGGGTTGCGGGCCAGCGGCCCGCAACCGGATGTCGTGGCGACTCTGTCGCCACGCATAGCGAGTGAGAATCTCCGAGAACCGAACGGGGAGCGAAGCGACCCGTGAGGAGTAAACGCCTTCTCTCTCCCACCCACATCCGAGACCGTGTTACCTATCGACCCGAGCGACGTCGACGCCGCGGACATCGGCGAGAAACGTGCGACGCTCCACATGGACCACGCCGACGCCGTCGAACACGTCCGCGAGGTGTTCACCGACGCCGGGTTCGGCGTCCCCGTCGAGTTCTCGCCGTCCGAACTCCTGAACGAGAAGGTCGACGCGGACCGCGACCCGTACTATGTGCTCGGTGCGTGCAACCCGAAGATGGCCGACCGGGCGCTCGACATGAGCATGGAACTCGGCGGGTTGATGCCGTGCAACGTCGTCGTCTGGGAGGAGGAACCGGGCGTCCAGCAGGTGTACCACCTCTCCATCATGCGCGTCGGGCGGCTCGTCGGTATCGCGCCGGACTCCGAGGAGTGGGCCGACCTCGTGAGCGACACGGGCGCGATGGTCGACGAGGCGTTCGCCGGACTCGACACCGCCTGACGACTCAGATTCAGTCGTCCCGGTCGTCTCGACGCTCTCCGGAATAGTCGGTTCTGTCGCGCTCACTCCTGACCCGTCGACGAACGGGACTCGGGAGCAGGTCAGTCGTCCGAGCGGTGCTGGAAGTAGAGCATGAGCACGATGCCCGGCAGGCCGAAGCACGCGAACGCGAGCAGGGCGACGATCATCAGGTCCGTGCCGGTGACGAGCAGGGGCGTCACCGCGTTCCAGACCCCCGCCATCACGGTGCTCATCCGCCCGCTCCCCAGTCGTCGAGACTCGACTGGAGTCCGGCGGCCATCTCGGAGGTGCGCCGGAGTCGGTCCATCGAGATGGGGAGCCGCGGGGCGATCTCGGTCACGGCGTCGGAGAACGTCTCGGCGACGCCGGGTTCGCCCTCGGAGAAAGCGTTGCGGACCGACTCGCGAATCTGCCAGACGCCGACCGGTCCCCAGTAGTCCTCCGAGACGTGGCGGAGGACGAGCACCTTCGCCTGCCGTCCCTCGTCGGCGAGATACTCCAGCGCGCCCAGTCTGCTGGCGTAGTACGCGCCCGCCGTCTCCTCGACGTAGGCGCTGCGACCCTGGTTGTTCTCGTAGTCCGACCCGACGAGGTAGTCGCCGTCCTTCCAGTTCCAGATGCTCCCCGGTGCCTTCATCTCGACCAGTTCGAACTCCCAGTCGCCCGGCGAGAGTATCACCCAGAAGTGGTTCCCCAGGTACTCGTTGTACCATACCTTCGTCTCGTCGACGCTGGGGGCGTTGCGGATGGAGCCACGGAGGAACTTCCCGACGGTGTCGTCGACGGCGGTGATGGACCACCGCGTCGGGACGAGTTTCCGCTGGCGGGTCTCTCCCAGCGCGCCCGCCGAGAGGATGGTGTTGATATCGTAGACGTCGAACCCGCGGTTGTAGAGGTAGTTCATCGCGCCCTCGGCGCGCCAGTCGTCGTCCGAGAGCGTCTTCTCGACGGCGCGGGGGACGTGGGGGTTCTCGGTGAGTTCCGCCGATTTGGCCGTCGCGCGCGGGCCGGTCGGCGTGGAGATGTCCTCCAGCGTCACGTCGAGGTCGATGTCGACCGGTCCGTCGAGTCCGACCTCCACGTCGACCGGTCGGTCGGCGATGGCCACCTCCCGCTGGACGCCGGTGAACCCGTCCCACTCGTCGGCGACGTGGACGTTCGTCCGCTGGTTGGAGTTCAGCAGGTTCGTCCGCGCCTGGAACACGTCCGAGATGGTGTACCCCGAACGGTACCAGTCGGAACTGGTCTCGTAGTTCGCCGCGTGCTCCGGGTCGGCGACGGGTGCGAGCACGCCCGCCGACACGTCCGGGTACGACGACCGCCCGACGAAGATGGATGGGGACGTCGACCCGAACAGCGAGTCACCCTGTACGGCCTCGTCGAACTGCTGTTCGACGTCGGCGAGGTACTCCGTTATCTCGTAGGACTTCTCGCGGGCCAGGCGGCGCTTGCGGGCCGCCTCCCCCTCCTCCAGTTCCGTGAAGTACTCGCCGAGGTCCATTCGGTTCGTATCTGGAGCCACCGGCGTATCAACCTCTCGCCAGCACGGTGAAAGTGAACGCAGGACGCTCGCCTCACCGACGGCGCGGAGTGCCGCCGCTCGGGAACTGTGACCCTGGAAAACCGCTCGGGAACGGAACTGGACGGCTACGAGTGGATGCCCATCGCTTCGATCTGCTCCTGGTAGCGGTTGCGGATGGTGACCTCGGTCACCTGCGCGACGTCCGCGACCTCGCGCTGGGTCTTCTTCTCGTTGCAGAGCAGTGAGGCGGCGTAGATGGCGGCGGCGGCGTAGCCCGTCGGGGACTTGCCCGACAGCAGGCCGTCCTCCGCCGTCTTCGTGATGATCTCGTTGGCCTTCGACTGGACCTCCTCGGAGAGTTCGAGTTCAGAACAGAATCGGGGGACGTACTTCTTGGGGTCGACCGGTTCCATCTCCAGGGAGAGTTCCTGGGAGATGTAGCGATAGGTGCGGCCGATCTCCTTGCGCTCGACCCGCGATACCTCCGAGATCTCCTCGAGCGAGCGCGGGATGCCCTCCTTGCGGCACGCCGCGTAGAGGGCCGAGGTGGCGACGCCCTCGATGGAGCGCCCGCGGATGAGGTCCTCGCTCAGCGCGCGACGGTAGATGACCGACGCCACCTCTCGTACCGACCGTGGTACGCCGAGTGCGCTGGCCATGCGGTCGATCTCGCTGAGCGCGAACTGGAGGTTGCGTTCGCCGGCGTCCTTCGTGCGGATGCGCTCCTGCCACTTGCGCAGGCGGTGCATCTGACTGCGCTTCTTCGAGGAGATAGAGCGACCGTAGGCGTCCTTGTCCTTCCAGTCGATGGTCGTCGTCAGCCCCTTATCGTGCATCGTCTGCGTCGTGGGAGCGCCCACGCGCGACTTGTTCTGACGCTCCGAGTGGTTGAACGCCCGCCACTCCGGACCGGGGTCGATCTTGTCCTCTTCGACCACGAGGCCACAGTCGTCACAGACCAGCTCCCCCCTGTCAGTCGACTTCACGAGGTGGTCCGACCCACACTCCGGACACACACGTGTTTGTTCCTGCTCCGATTCGGACTCCTGCTCACGCTCCCGAGTACGGGTGGGCCGTGTCATCGCGTTTTTATAGTATTACGGGAGCTCTATTTAAAACTTTGCATCGGTTGGGTGTCGAGGGTCTGGTCGGAATCGGGGCACTGAGCGCCGATGACGGGGAGTTTACCCGCGGTTTCACCGCCGACCGCAACCCACTTCATTCCACCCACGAGACCGCGGGGTATGCCGGTTATCGAGTGCGACCCAGACGAGGCTCGAACGCGACTGGTCGACGCGGGCGTGACCGTCCGCGAGGGCAACACCGACCACGAACGCTGGCGGGCCGACCACGAGGGCGCGACGGCCGTCGCCTACGACGACAAGGTCGTCGTCCAGGGGGGGAACCCGACCCGTCTCGTCGGCGTCCTCCAGGGCGGTGGCGGCCGTGCCCACGTCTACTTCGACGGGGCGTCGCGGGGCAACCCCGGTCCCGCCGCCGTCGGGTGGGTCATCGTCACGGGCGACGGTATCGCCGCCGAGGGGGGCGAGACCATCGGTCGGGCGACGAACAACCAGGCGGAGTACGCGGCGCTCACCCGTGCCCTCGAGGCGGCGGCCGACCTCGGGTTCGACAGCCTCCAGATCCGCGGCGACTCCCAGCTCGTCGTCAAGCAGGTGAAGGGCGCGTGGAACACGAACGACCCCGAACTCCGCGAGAAGCGCGTCCGGGTGCGCGAACTGCTCCGCGAGTTCGACGACTGGTCGCTCGAACACGTACCGCGCGAGATAAACGACCGCGCCGACGAACTAGCCAACGACGCACTCGATGACTGACGACGACCGCTCTACGGCAGCAGGCACCGACCGAGACGACGAGTACGGCGCGGAAGACGCCGACGAGTCCGACGGGACCGCCGACTCGGCAGAACTCCCGGAGTCGGTGGTCGAGGAGGCGGAGCGCCTGACGCGCCTCGCGCGTGACGCCGTCGACCCCGACGAGGCGACGGCCGCTCGCGAAAGGCGCAGCGACCTCCTCGACGACTACGCGTTCGTCGCGCGGGAACGTGACGACGACGTGCTGGTCCTTCACCCGGCCGAGTGGGTCGCGGACGGGTCGGTGCGAGTCGAGCGTATCGACGACACCGAGCGCGCGGTCGAGGTTCCGCTCGAAGAACCGGCCGACGACGCCGACTGGGAGTCGGTCGACGCGCACAACCAGTCCGTCGTCGCGGCGGTCCGAGAGCGCCACGGCGACGTCCACGGCGACAACGCCGCGGCGTTCGCGGACTTCATGGGCAACCACTACCTGAAACCCATCGAGGAGGCGACCGACCGAATGCGCGCGGAGTTCCTCGCGGAGTACTTCCCGCGCAACGCGTGGCCGAGCGACGACCAGCGGGCGGTCGTCGAGGAGTCCGTCGAGAAGACGATGGCCGTCGCTCGGGAGTGAAGCGCGCGATAAAAACGGAATCGCTGTCGGTCTCTACTGCTCGACGGTGTCGATGAGTTCGCGCAGGTCGCTCGCACGCGAGTCGTCGACGACGTAGCGCGAGAACACCCAGCGAAGCTGGTCGAGGACTGCCTGCTTGCCGTCCTCGGTCAGCGCGTACTGGTTCGTCCGCTTGTCGAGTTCACTCTTCTCGACGAGGTCGAGCTCCACGAGGTCGTCCAGGTTGGGGTAGAGTCGCCCGTGGTTCACTTCGGAGTTGTAGTACTCCTCGAGCTCTCGCTTGATAGCGAGCCCGTATCGGGGCTCCTCGGCGAGGATGACGAGGATATTCTGTTGGAACGCTGTCAATTCGCGGCTGATGCCCGGGTCGCCAGCTACTGACTGTGCCTCTGACATGAGTGAGGGGAGGATACGCCGCTATTTAAAACTTCTCAACCAATAACGTGTTCGTCAGCAATATCGCCTTACTGCGAAGGGTTTTCCATTCATAATTATGCAGAGACAATCGCTATTTATAGACACTACGGAATGGATAGATATCGTGTTAGTATAGTGACGACCGTGCCGAAAGTACTTTTTGGCCGTTGCGCGCACATCCGACGATGACGAATCTCTGGGAAGACCTGGAAACGGGGCCGAACGCGCCCGAGACCATCTACGCCGTCGTGGAGTGCCTGAAAGGCGAGCGCAACAAGTACGAGTACGACAAGGACATCCCCGGCGTCGTCCTCGACCGCGTGCTGCACTCGAACGTCCACTACCCGTCGGACTACGGGTTCATCCCGCGGAGCTACTACGACGACGAGGACCCCTTCGACGTGCTCGTCCTCGTCGAGGACCAGACGTTCCCCGGCTGCGTCATCGAGGCGCGCCCGGTCGCCCTGATGAAGATGGACGACGACGGCGAACAGGACGACAAGGTCATCGCGGTGCCGGAGGAGGACCCGCGCTACGACCACATCGACGACCTCGACGACATCCAGCAGCAGACCCTCGACGAGATAGACGAGTTCTTCACGACGTACAAGAATCTGGAGAAGGGCAAGGAGGTCGAGACGCTCGGCTGGGAGGACAAGCAGGCCGCCCACGACGCCATCGAGCACGCACAGGACCTCTACGAGGAGCACTTCGGGTAGTCAGGCGAGGGCGGTTTCTTCTCGACAGTTCTCCCCGATACGCCGACCAGCGTCGCCTGTCCGGTCCGGAGATTCCTGCCGGTAATGTCGGCACACGAGCGACATGTGTTATGATTATGGGTAATTATTAGTCCGTAGATGCGGTAGCGTTTACCGTAATGAGCGCCCGTCAGTTCGGCATGCACCACCGGACCGTCGTCCCGGAGAACTTCGAGCGACCGCCGCGGACCGCCGAGGAACTGGAGGCGGAGTCGGCGGACCCGCTCGACGCGGAGACGGAGTAGCGTCGGCGATAGCCCCCTCGGACTGCCGCTGTCTATCCGTCGCGTACCAGCCGTAGGCAGCGTGTGAGAGGGGTAGCTTCTTGTATCCTAGTCGTGGTAGGCCTACCATGGGATTGTTCGACCGGCTTCGTGGCGGTGACGGCCCCCGCGTCGCCTTCTTCGGTATCGACGGCGTCCCCTACAGCCTCGTCAGCGACAACCCCGACGAGTTCCCGAACCTCTCCGCGATGGCGCGCGACGGCACGGCTGGCGCTATCGACAGCATCGTCCCGCCCGAGTCCAGCGCCTGCTGGCCCTCGCTCACCACCGGTGTCAACCCCGGCGAGACGGGTGTCTACGGCTTCCAGGACCGCGAGAACGGCTCGTACGACACGTACGTCCCCATGGGTCGGGACGTGCAGGCGACGCGGCTCTGGGATCGCGTGACCGACGCGGGCCGCGAGGCGACGGTGATGAACGTCCCCGTCACGTTCCCGCCACAGCGCAACGTCCAGCGCATGGTCAGCGGCTTCCTGTCGCCGAGCGTCGAGAAGGCGGCGTACCCCGACGACCTCCGCGAGACGCTCGAATCGGTCGGCTACCGCATCGACATGAACTCCAAACTCGGCCACCAGGAGGACAAGTCGGAGTTCATCGACGACGCGTTCGAGACGCTCGACGCCCGCTTCGAGGCGTTCAGCCACTACATCGAGGAGGACGACTGGGACCTCTTCTTCGGCGTCTTCATGACCACCGACCGGGTCAACCACTTCCTGTTCAAGGACTACGAGGACGACACCGACGACAAGGAGCTGTTCATGGAGTTCTACAAGCGCGTCGACGAGTACCTCGGGAAGCTCCGCGAGATGCTCCCCGAGGACGTCACGATGGTCGTCGCGAGCGACCACGGGTTCACCAGCCTGAACCACGAGGTCCACTACAACACCTGGCTCCGCCAGAACGGCTGGCTGGACTTCGACGGCGAGGACCACGACTCGCTGGCCGACATCTCCGACGACACCCGCGCCTACGCGCTCATCCCCGGCCGGTTCTACATCAACCTCGAAGGCCGCGAACCGCGCGGGAGCGTCCCCGAAGACGAGTACGAGGACGTGCGCGACGAACTGAAGGCCGACCTCGAAGCGATGGAGGGGCCGGACGGCTCGAAGGTCGCCGAGCGCGTCGTCACGAAGGAGGACGCGTTCCGCGGCGCACACGACGACATCGCGCCGGACCTCGTCGTCATCCCGAACCACGGCTACGACCTCAAAGCCGGGTTCAAGGACGGCGGCGAGGTGTACACCAGCGGCCCGCGGAACGGCATGCACAGCTTCGACAACGCCTGCCTGTTCGTCGACGACGAGAACGTCCACATCGGCGACGCCGACCTGCTCGACATCGCCCCGACGCTCCTCGACCTGATGGACCTGGAGTACGACCGCACCGCGTTCGACGGCTCCAGTCTCACCCGCGCCTGAACCGGTTCTCCCGTCCGACCGAACGCTCGCTTCGTCCCTGTCTCGTCTCGTTCCTGACCCGCCTCGTTGCTCTGAAACCCGCAGCATCGCTCTCCGAGCGTTCAAGTAGCAGGCCGAGACCAGCGTCGTCCATGACCGACACCCCAACTACCGACTCCTCGCTCGCCGACCGCGTCGACGCACTCGAACGCGCGCTGACCGACGGGTCCGACGACGCCACTGCCGGCGATACGACGCTCCCACCGACGACGAGCGTCGACCCCGACCGCGTCGAGACGCTGGAAGCCGACGTCGCCGACCTCCGGGCCTCCGTCGAGTCGCTTCGTGCGGTCGTCGGCGACATCGAGCAGCGAGTTTCCGAGACACACGCGGCAGCGTCGGACGCACCCGCTTCCGACCCACCAGTGACCCGAGCGACCGACGGCGATTCGACCGCGAACGACGAGCGGTTCGACGAGGCTCACGGCCCGCTCCACGCACCGACGGGCCGGGAGCTCTCGACCCCTGTCGACGCGTCGGCGTGGGACACGACCGAGGAGTCGGAGACCACCGACGAGGAGGAGGCGGACAGCGGTCTCCTCGCCCGCGTCGGCGACGCGTTCTGAGCCGTGGCCCTCCGCGTCGTCCTCGCAGTCCTGCTCACCCTCGCGCTACTCGCCGTGTCCCTGCCCGCCGTCGACGACGCCCGCAGCACCAGGGCCGCGACGGCCCTCGACGACGCGAGCGAGCGGGTTCGAGCCACCGGCGAGCGACTGGCCGCAACCAGCGACCCAGCACTGGGCGAGACGGCCGCCCGCCACAGCCTCCGCCTCGACCTGCCGACTCGTGGCTGGGGCGCACGTAGTGGGCGACTCCGACTCCGCGACGGGCGCGTGGCGTGGCGGGTCGGCGACGGCCAGTGGCACGTCGACCGGCTTCCGTCGCTGGTCGTCCCGGACGGACCGCTCGTCGTCGTCGGGCGAGCGCGACTGGTTCTCTCCCACCGACACCGTGCCGGTCGGTCGGTCGTCGTCGTCCGGCGAGGGTTCAAGTCGGAGAACGCGACCACCGCCGCCCGTGACCTTGCTCGACCGCTTCCGCGACGAGACCGACGCGGACTGTCGCTGCGCCACCTCGTTCGACGGTGACCGACTCGTCGTCGACGCGGCCGACTGTCCCGGTGCGGGTCGTCTCGCGACCGAACCGGCCTGCCGTACGACGGTCGTCGGCGCGCTGACCGACCGGGACGCCGAGTGCGTCGTGACCAGTGCCAACGGGGTCGAACGCGCCTACGAGGACGAGGCGGCCGCGTTGCTGCTCGCCGCCGGTCGGTTCGCCGACCTCGCGGCGTTCCACGACGAGACGCTCGCCGGTCGGGTCGGTCGCGACCCGCTCGACGTCGCCCGACAGGCGTCGGGTCGCGCCGGCCCCGTCGCCGACGTCGCGGCCGAGACCGGCCTCGCGGAACTGGCCGCCCGCGCCGCGAGCGAACGCGAGGCGCTCCGACCGTCCGTCGGCCCGACGGTCGCCCGGTCACGCGTCGCCCGCCGGCTCCCGGAGGCGGCGACGCTCGTCGACCGGCGGGACCTCTCGACGGGTGCGGTGGTGCGCATCTACGAGCGTCCCGGCGACGACCTGCCGACGTACCACCTCGTCCCGGTCGAACTCGAACTGGACGCCTCGGCGCTCGCCACGCTCGCCGCCGCGGCCGACCACCTGGCCTCGGGGACCGTCCCTGGCGGTGACCGTGGCGAACGCGCCCCGGCGCGTGCGGTCCGGGCGGCCGTCGAGTCGGAGACGACTGCTCTCGGCGACGGGTCCGAGCTACCGGTCGAGACGGTGCGGCGCGTCCTCCGCAAACACACCCGCGGCAACGGCGTGCTGGAGGACCTGTTCGCCGACCCGGCCTGCTCGGACGTGTTCGTGACCGCTCCCGCCGACGAGGGGACGCTCCGGGTCCACGTCGACGGGCGGCCGATGCGGACGAACGTCGGTCTCACGGAGCGGGGCGTGGAGACGCTCGCCTCCCGGTTTCGGCGGGCGAGCGGTCGCGCGTTCTCCAGGGCGTCGCCGACGCTCGACGCGACGACGGAGGCGGGCGACCGCCGGGTTCGCGTCGCGGGCGTCACCGACCCCGTCAGCGACGGCGTGGCGTTCGCGTTCCGCGCACGCGACCGGGGGACGTGGACCCTCCCCGGACTGGTCGACGGCGGCACGCTCCCGGCGGACGCGGCAGCGCTCTGCTCGCTGGCGGTCGAGCGCGGTGCCGCCGCCCTCGTCGCCGGTGGCCGCGGGGCGGGGAAGACGACGCTCCTCGGTGCGCTCACGTTCGAACTCCCCGCCGCCGTGCGCACCGTCGCCATCGAGGACACGGCCGAACTCCCGGTCGAGACGCTCCAGCGAGTCGGCCACGACGTCCAGCGACTCCACGTCGACACCGACGACGGACTCGGGCCGAGCGAGGCCCTCCGGACCGCACTCCGACTCGGCGAAGGCGCACTCCTCGTCGGCGAGGTGCGGGGGAGCGAGGCCCCGGCGCTGTTCGAGGCGATGCGCGTCGGGTCGAACGACGGGGCTGTCCTCGGAACGGTCCACGGCGAGGGGGCGTCGGGCGTCCGCGCCCGCCTCCGCGACCACGGCGTCGACGACGACGCGTTCGCCGCGACCGACCTGCTGGTGACCTGCGAGCGGACGGCCGACGGGAGACGCGTCGCCCGCATCGAGGAGGTCACCCGCGACGGCGGGTTCGCGACGCTGTTCGACCGCGACCGCTCCGGACTGACCGCGACCGGCCGCGTCGACCGGGGGAACAGCCGGCTCGTCGCTGCCCTCGCCCACCCCGACGAGTCCTACGCCGACGTACGGGGTGCGCTCGCCGACCGTACCGAGTGGCTGGGGCGAACCGTCGAAGGGGGCGACCTCGCCCCCGACCACGTCGTCGCCGCCCACGCACGACGGCGCGAACGATGCTGACGGACGACGCGGAGACAGGTCGGCTCACCGCCTTCGTCGCGTACGTCGCCGGTATAGTGAGAGGTTGCGAGAGTGACAGTGCCACGACCGCCGAGGACACCGACACGCTCGCCGAGTCGCTCGCCCTGCTGGAGTGGTCCACCGAGGCCGCTACCGTCCGTCGTACGGCCGACACCGCCGCACTCCTCGGCCTCTGTCTCGCACTCCCGACGGCGGCCGTCGCCCCGCGGGCCACACCGCTCGTCGTGGTCCTGGCGGGCGGTCTCTGGTACGGTCTCCGCCGCCTCCCGAACGCGCTGGCGACCGCCCGCGAGTCGGCGGCTATCGGGGCCGCGCCGGTCGTCGTCTCCCACGCCGTGCTCCGGATGCGGCTGGAGCCGACCGTCGAGCGCGCGGCCGAGTTCGCCGCCGAAGCGGACGACGGCCTGCTCGCCCGGTCGCTCGCCGACCACGTCCGGCGCGCCCGCGGGACGCCAGCGTCCGGTCTCGGCGCGTGGGGCGAGCAGTGGGGTGACCGCTTCCCCGCACTCCGCCGCGCCACGTCGCTCGTCGAGGCGGCGGGCCGCGCCCCCGCGAGCGAACGTGGCCGGAGCCTCGACCGGGCGACGCGAGCCATCCTCGACGGTACCCGCGAGCGGACGGCGAGCGCCGCCGCCGCGCTCCAGGGACCGGTGACCGCACTCTACGCGTTCGGCGTCCTCCTGCCGCTGGCGCTTGTCGCCGTCCTGCCAGCCGCGCGGGCGGCCGGCGTCGGCGTCACGCTCCCCGTCGTCGTCGCCCTGTACGACCTCGCGCTGCCGCTCGCCCTCGCGTGCGCCAGCGGGTGGCTCCTCCTGCGCCGACCCGCGACGTTCCCGGCGACGCCGGTGCCTGCCGACCACCCGGACCTGCCCGCGCACCGCTGGCCGTCGCTCGCGGGAGCAGCCGTCGTCGCCGTCGTCGCGTGGGTCGTCGTCCCTCGACTCCTCCCGGCGTGGTCCGGCCCGCTCGTCGCGCTCGGGGGCGGCCTCGGCGTGGCGCTCGTCGGCTGGTTCCGGCCCGCAGTCGTCGTCCGGAAACGGACGCGCGCCGTCGAGGAGGGACTGCCGGACGCGCTGTACCTGGTCGGTCGGCGGGTCTGTGAGGGTCGTGCGGTCGAGACGGCCATCGACTCGGCGGCCGAGGAGGTGACGGGACCGGTCGGTGCCGTGCTGGCCGACGCCGCACGCCGTCAGCGGACGCTCCGGGTCGGCGTCGGCGAGGCGCTCTACGGCGAGTACGGTGCGCTGGCGTCCGTGCCGAGCACGCGCGTCCACAGCACGCTCCGGTTGCTCGTCGTCGCCGCGCGCGAGGGCGCTCCCGCGGGCGACGCACTCGTCCTCGTCGCCGACCACGTCGAGCGACTCCGGTCGGTCGAGCGGGAGGCCCGTCGTGACCTCCGGCGCGTGACGACGACGCTCGCCAACACCGCCGCCGTGTTCGGACCGCTCGTCGCAGGCGTCACCGTCGCACTCGCCGACTCGATGGGTGGCCGGTCGCTCTCACCGGATGCTGTCGGGACCGGAACGGAGGAGGCGGTCTCGTCGGGCGTCGCCTCCAGCAGTGCGACGGCGACAGGGACTGCTAGCGCCGCGCCACTCCCCACCCCAGGGCTCGCGCTGGCCGTCGGTGCGTACGTCCTGTTGCTCGCGGCGTTGCTGACGGCCCTCGCGACCGGCCTCGAACACGGTGCCGACCGGGCGCGCGTCGGCTACCGGGTCGGACTCGCGCTCCCGGCGGCGACGGCGCTCTACGTCACGGCGTTCCTCGCAGCGGGGCTGTTGACCTGAGTTCACGGTCACGATACGATTCGACCGGTCGGTCCCGAGGTTCAAGTAGGAACACCGGGCCAGCGCGCCCATGGACAGGCACCTCCCGGCCGACGCGGTTCCCGTGTGGGTCGGCCTCGCCCTCGCCAGCGTCGCGTTGCTCGGCGTCGCTCTCGGCCTGCCGACGGGCGCACCCGACGCCGACCGCCCCGCAGCGACCGTCGACCGCGTCGCCGCGTCGTCGTTCGACGCGACGGCGACCGCCACCTTCGAGACGCGCTCGCGCCTCGAACTCGGCCCCCACGGTCTCGACCGCTGTCGCGACGACGCCTGCGCTCACGCCACGTTCGCGTTCGGTCCCGTCACGCCCGTGTCGGGCGAGTCATCGCTCTCGGCGGTGCTGCGCGGGACCGCTCCCGAGCAGGTGTTCGACTCGCCCGCGTCGTTCCAGCGGGCCGCCCGCGACGCCCGCGATGGGGAAAGCGTGGTCGTCCCGGACGCGACTCGACTGCACGCACGCCGCGTCACGTGGGGAGGTGTCGATGTCACGCTCGTCGGCGCGTAGGGGGCAGGTCGAACCGGTGGCCGCCCTCGTCGCCCTCGCGGTGGTCTGCGCCGCGCTCTCGCTGTACGCGGGGGTCCTCGGCGATACGCTGGCGGTCACCGGTGGTTCCTCCTCCGACCCGACCGCCGAGTCGGTCGCCGACCGCGCTCGTGGCCACCTCACGCCCGCTGGCGTCGCCGACCCCGACCGCCTCGACGGCGTTCCGGGAACTGCTCCCGACGGCTACCGACTCAACGCGACGCTCGCGTGCCGCGATGCGGGGGCCGGTACGGGGGGCGAGTGGACCGTCGGTCCCGCACCGCCATCGACGGCCGAGCGGGCGGTCGTACCCGTGAGCGTCCGCGTCGCCCCCGGTCGGGTGCGGCCCTGCCGACTCGCGGTGGTGGTCTGGTCGTGAGAGCAGTCAGCACCGTCGCGGACACGCTCGTCTTCCTGCTGCTGGTCTCGGCGGCCGTCGCGACGCTCGTCGTCTCGCCCTCTGCGCCCACGCCGCCGCGTGCCGACCCGACCGCGGAGACGCTCGCCACGACGACGCTGTCGGTCCCGCTCCAGGCCACCGACGGGACAGACCACCAGCGGACCGCCAGCGGCACGCCTGCGGGGTTGCTCGGGCGGGCCGCGCTCGCGAACGCCACGCTCGACGGTCGCCGACTCCTTCCAGGGTCGTTCCCGCGACGGGTCGCCCTGGCCGTCCACGACGCGCGTCCCGTCGCGAACGTCCGGGTCGTCGCTCGCTGGCGGCCCTATCCCGGAGCTTCGCTCTCGGGTCGCGTCGCCGCCGGGTCACCCGCACCACGCGACGCCGTCACCGACGTGGCCGTCGTGACCGTCCCGAGCGGAATCGCACTCGACACGGACCGAGCACGGGCGGCGGCCGACGACGGATTCCGTCCGCTCGCGCGAACAGTCGCGGAGCGGTTCGTCGCGCGACTGTTCCCACCCGGTGCGGGTCGGTCGAACCTCGGCACGGATGCTGCCCGCGCGCGGACCGCTCCACGGTATCGACGGTTCGCGGCGGTCGTCGGTGCCGAAGTGCGCGGCCCTCTGGCGAACCGGTCCGCGACGACTGCTCGCGACCGTCTCGCGGACGCGCTCGCGGCCCGACTGACGACCGACATGCGTCGTCGGTTCGAGTCGCCACGGCGGGCCGCCGCGGCGCTGACGCTCGATACGGTCAGACTCGCGGTGGTGCGCTGGCGATGAGGCTGGCCGACGACACCCGCGGTCGCGTCCCGTTCGCCCTGCTCGGCGTCGTCCTCCTCGTCACCAGCGCGACGGTGGCGACGACGCAGTTCGGGGGACCGACCGCGACCCAGGACCTGGCGGTCGACCGCGCGATGCGCGAGGCGACGGCCACCACCCAGACCGCACTCCGCGAGGCGGTGGCAGATGCCGCCCGCGACGCCGCACGGAATCCGGTCACCCAGCGTGCGCCGACGGCGTACGGCCGCGTACTGAACGACTCGGAGACGTTCGAGGACGCGCTCCGCGTCCGTATCTACCTCGCTGCGCGGGAGCACCTCGGGGCGGTGTCGGCCACTGCAGGCCCCGTCACGGCTGATCCGGCGCTCCCTGGTGTCGACTCTCCCGCCGACCTCCGGGCGGCCAAACGCCGGGTCCACGTCTCGCGGGCGGGACCGAACGGCACCGCGCTCCGGGTGCGAATCGAGGGGGTGCAGGTTCGGGCGAGTCGCGCGGAGCGAATGGTCGGTGAGAAGCACGTCGCGCCGACGGTCACCGTCGCGTCGCCCGTCCTCGAACTCCACGACCGGGTCGAGCGCTTCGAAGAGCGCCTCGACGCCGGCGTCACGTCGCCGGGCTTCGGACAGCGCTTCACCGCCGGGATGTACGCGCTGGCGTGGGTCCGCGGCGCGGCCCAGTACCGCGGCGCACCGGTCGCCTCCGTCGTCGGGAACCAGCACGTCGCGCTCGCGGCGAACGACGCCGTGCTGGGCGTCCAGCGCGCGACGCTCGGCGACACCGACTCGCGGAGCGACGAGGCGCTCGCGGCCGCCTGGGCACGGGCGCTCGCCACGGACCTCGCGCCCGGGTCGATTCCGGGGCCGGTCGTCGAGGAGACGCTCGACGAGGCCGAACGCGGGGTCGGTCGTCTCGACGGGAGCGTGCGGAACGAGACGGTCGACGTGTCGCCGACGGCCGCGGCCGACCGCGCGCTCGCGGCGTCGAACGAGACGACGCTCGACCGCATCGTCCGGCGTAGCTACGCCGTCGACACGCGGGTCGTCAGCGCCGTCTCGTCGTCGGGGGTCACCACCGACGGCGACTCCCGACCCGGCCCGAACTGGACCCGCGTCGACGCGGCGACCCGGACCGAGCGGACCGTCGCTGGCGCGTCGAGCGCCGACACCCCGACCGCGAACGTCCCGACGGACTGGCGGACCTTCCGCCGCTACGACCGTCGCGTGACCGTCCGTGAGGTCACGACGACGCGCTGGCGGCGCGGCGATGAGACCACGACTACCACCTCGGTCCGAGCCAGCGAGCACCGCGTCTCGCTGGCCGTCGTCGGGCGGCACTCCCCAGAGAGCCGCGTCGCTCGGCGCGGCGTGGACGGGGTGTACGAGGAGCGCGGCGCGCTCGGCGGTCCGAACCTACAGGGAGTGCCGTCGGCTGCCGTCGACCGAGTCGTGACCGACCGCGGCGGAGCCGACGCGCTCGCCCGTCGCGCCGTCGGGGGGACGCTCGACGGCGACGCGGTTCGGGTCCTCGGCGACCGTCCGGCCGGCCTTCGCTCCCGGCTCGACGAGGACATCGCCGCCCTCGACCGGCGCGTCCGGAACGTCTCGGTGACGCTCCCGCAGGTCGACGTGGGAACGTACGCCGTCTCGCCGCCTGCCCGACTCGCGGCGCGAATCCGCGCCAAGCGCGGCGACCTGATCGACGCACCAGCCACCTACGACGGGATGGCCGACAGGACCCGCGTTGCCGTCCGGCGCGCGTACCTCGACTCGCTGCTCGACAGTCTCGACGCCCGTGCCGAGGAGCGCCGGGAGACGCGCTCGGACCTGGACGAGTCGCTCGGAGAGCGCGGGAGTTCGCTCGCCGACGTGCGGCGCTCGCTGGACGTGGCGACCGACGACTCGACCGACCCCGGCCCGGTCGGTTCGACCGACGGTCTCGGCGGACCGCTCGGCGTCACCGTCGACACCGCGCCGTCGTACCTCACGCTCGACCCGGTCGCACGCGAGCGATTCGGCGACGGTGCGGGGAGCGTCACGCCGCTCGACGCGCGCAACCTGAACTGGGTGACGGTGCCCTACGGCGACGGCGCGGGCTGGTTCGCCCGACTGCTCGCCGGGCCGGAGCGCGTCTCGCTGCGCTCGGCCGCCGGGACGCTCCGTGCGAGCGGTCGGTTCTCGAACTCGTCGGCGACCGACCGCGAGGCACTCCGCGGCGAGGTGCGCGACGGCGTCGCGTTCGTCCGGGGCCGCCTCGCTCGCACGCTCGCCGACGAGGGCGTCTGTGGTACCACGTCCGACTGTCGCGGCGTCGTCACCGCGGGACTCGGGCGCTGGGAGACGCCCGCCGCCCGAGCGCTGGCGCTCGCCAACGGCTCCGCGGCCGAGCGGGTCACCGCGGCCGCGTCGGTGTCGGGCGGCGAGGAGCGCCTCGCTGCGACGCTCCGGACGACGACCCGCGAGGCGCTCCGTGAGGACGGCGCGCGCCCCACCGAGTCGTCCGTCTCGCCCGTCTCCGAGGGAAACCGTGCAGCGCTTCGGGGCGCGGCGAGACAGGTCGCCACGGACGCGGGCGAGGAGGCGACGAACCGCGTCCTCCAGCGCGTGTTGAACCGGACGCTCGACGACGTTCCGCTCGGTCTCCCCGTCGCGCCGGTGCCCGGCTACTGGTACGCGACGCTCAACGGCTGGTCGGTGTCGGTGCGGGGCACCTACGAGCGACTGACGGTCCGCTCCAGGCGCGGCGCGCGCGACACGACCTACGTCCGCGACGGGTCGGCGGTCGCAATCGACGTGGACGGAAACGGCGAGCGGGAGCGACTGGGCGTCGCTCCGAGGGTGTCGTTCGAGGCGTCGACGACCGTCGTGGTCGTCGTCCCGGCAGGGAACCGCGGCGTCGCTGACGTCGACGGGACGCGAGACGAGCGCTCGCCGGGCTACGACTGAACCGGACCGCGACACGGAACGCTGCTCCTCGTCCCGGTCGACGCCCTCGACGACGGCGCACTCGACACGTAAACGCACTTCAACGCGCCCCCGCTACGGGTGGTATGATTCAGGACATAGTCGCGGACCCGGCCTCGCTCTCCGTCGACGAACTCCGCGCGAGTTACGAGGACCGACTCCGCGAGACCATCGACACCGTGGGGGCGAGTACCGTCGCCGACGAGGCGGGCGTCGCCCGGTCGACGGTCGACGCGATAGCCGAGGGGGAGGACGTCGAGGTGACGCTGGAGGAGGCGGCCGCCATCCTCGGGACGGAACCCGAGACGCCGCCCGCGGACGCCATCGAGGCCGAGGCGCTCGACGCGCTGATGATGGGGATGTCGATGGCCGTCCTCGACGTCGAGACGCTGTCGAGCCACATCGACGCGCAGATAGAGCCCAAGGAGATCCAGCAGATGATCGAGGGGCGCTTCCCGGTGACGCTGGCGGAGTACGCCCGCATCCACCACGCCATCGAGTCGCGCAAGCCATGAGGGTCGTCGTCCTCGGCGCGGGCTACGTCGGCCTCGAACTGTGTCGCCGACTCGCGACCGACCACGACGTGACCGGCGTCAGGCGCTCGGACGAGGGCATCGCGGCCGTCGAGGCCACCGGCGCGAGCGCGGTCCGGGCGGACGTCACCGACGACACCGAACTGTCGGTCGTCCCGGACTGCGACGTGCTGGTGTTCGCCGCGTCGTCGGGAGGCCGTGGAGCCGAGGCCGCCCGCGAGGTGTACGTCGACGGGCTCCGCACGGTGACCGAGCACTTCGCGGCCCGGCCGTCGCCACCGGAGCGACTCGTCTACACTTCCTCGACGAGCGTCTACGGCGACCACGGCGGCGAGTGGGTCGACGAGGAGACGCCCCTCGACCCGCAGACCGAGAAGACGGAGGTGCTGGTCGAGGCGGAGCGCGTCGCGCGCGAGGAGGCTCCGGAGCACGGTATCGACGGCACCGTCGTGCGGTTCGCTGGGTTGTACGGTCCCGACCGCTACCGACTGGAGCGGTACGTCGAGGGGCCGGTGACGGAAGGGTACCTGAACATGCTCCACCGCGACGACGCGGCGGGCGTCCTCCGGTTCGTCGTCGACACCGACCCGGACGACGAGGTGCTGCTGGCGGTCGACGACGAACCGGTCGACCGCTGGTCGCTGGCCGACTGGCTGGCCGACGAGTGCGGCGTCGAACCCCCCGAGAAACGCACTACAGAGGAACGACTCGACGAGGACGACCTCTCCGACGCCGCCCGTCGCCGCCTGCAGACGAGCAAGCGCTGCTCGAACGACCGCCTCCACGAACTGGGCTACGGGTTCGAGTACCCGACGTATCGAGCGGGGTACCGAGCGGCTATCGAGGCGTACCGCGCCGACATCGACCTCGCGGAGTAAGTGCCCCCGTGCCACCGACACGACGAGTCACCGTCGCGGACGACTGAAGCACGCCGAGCGAGAACGACGGGTATGGTCACGAAGGAGGCGACGTGGGCGTACCGCAACGAGTTCCCCGAGTTCGCGCGGACGTACTTCCGGCGGTTCGGCGAGGGCGTCGTGTCGAGCGTCGGTCTCGGCACCTACCTCGGCGACCCGACCGACGCCGTCGACGAGCGCTACGAGGAGACGGTCCGTCGCGCGGTCGAACACGGCATCAACGTCGTCGATACGGCCATCAACTACCGCCACCAGCGGTCGGAGCGCGCGGTCGGGCGAGCGCTGGAGGCCGCACGTACCGACCGCGAGGCCGTCATGGTCGCGACGAAGGGCGGTTTCGTCCCGTTCGACGGAGAACGACCCGACGACCCAGGGGCCTACATCCGCGAGGAGTACGTCGACAGCGGCATCGCGGAGTCCTCGGCGTTCGCCCGCAACGTCCACTGCATCGCGCCCGACTACATCGACGACCAGCTGGACCGCTCGCTGGAGAACCTGGCCCTCGACTGCGTCGACCTCTACTACGTCCACAACCCGGAGACGCAACTGGAGACGAACTCGCGCGAGGACGTCTACGACCAGCTAGAGGCGACGTTCACGCGCCTCGAAGAGCGCGCGGCGGCGGGCGACATCCGTCACTACGGCGTGGCGACGTGGCAGGCGCTCCGGGTCGCGCCGGACCACGACCAGCACCTCTCGCTGTCGGAGCTGGTCGACCGGGCGCGGTCGGCCAGCGACGCGGCGGGGACGGAGGCGACGCACTTCCGTGCCGTGCAGTTGCCGTTCAACGTCCACATGGCCGACGCGTTCACCGTGGCGGCCCACGACTCGGTCGAGGGGCCACAGAGCGCGCTCCGATTCGCCCACGAGTCGGGGCTGAGTGCGTTCACGAGCGCGTCCATCGGACAGGGAGAGCTCGCGCAGGAGGGGGCGATTCCGGACGCCGTCGACGAACGGTTGGCGGGCGACACGCCCGCGCAGCGAGCCATCAACTTCGCGCGCTCGGCACCGGGGGTGACCTGCTCGCTCGTCGGGGCGAGTTCGGTCGACCATCTGGACGAGAATCTCGCTGCGGGGACGTTCGAACCGATGGGGGCGAACGCGTTCGACGAGACGTTCGAGTGAGGAGCGCCCGGTTCAGCCGAGCTGTCGCCACTCGGTGCCACACTCGGAGCAGGTCCGGAGCTTGCCGACCTCGTCGGGGTCCGACTTCGTGTCGAGCGGCTCCTCGCAGGTCGCACAGACCAGTCGCTCGTAGGTGTCCTTCTCGATGTCGCCGGCCCGGAGGCCCTTCCGAACGGATTCCATAGCCTGCCTTGGGGGAAGGGTGGTAAAAAAGGCGCCGTCCGCGTGCGCGACGCGCTCGCACGGTCCGATTCCGGACCGTGAGGCTCCCGTTCGCGTCGCTATCGGTGGTCCGTGCGTCACCCCGACCCACGACAGAGAGTGTCTGTTCCGCAAGCTTTGACCCCACCCGGTCGATACTCCCTCCGTGTCTCGTCGTCAGGTGTTCGGTTCCCTCTGCGCGATGGTGTTCCTCGTCAACCTCGCGCGTATCGTGTTCGCCCCCCTCGTCGTCCCCCTCGAACAGGAGTTCGGGGTGACGGCCTCGACCCTCGGTATCATCACCGGGCTGACGTGGTTCGGGTCGGCCATCCCCCGGTTCCCGGTCGGCTACCTGCTGACGAAGGTCTCGCGCGAGACGGTCGTGTTGCTGTCGGGCGTCGTCCTCACCGCCTCGGCGGTGTACACCGCGCTCGCGCCGTCGTTCTCGGTCGACCTCGCGGGGCAGACGCTCACGCTCACGCCCGTCGGGTCGCTGATGCTCGGCGCGTTCTTCCTCGGCACGGCCAGCGGGGGGTACTTCCTCTCGGCGAACCCGCTGCTGAGCGAACTGTTCCCCTCGCGGGTCGGTCGGGTGATGGGCGTCCACGGCGCGGCGAGCCAGTTCGCCGCCGTCGGGGCCGCGCCCATCGTCGTCGCCGTCCTCGCGGTCGCGGACTGGCGGACGACGTTCTACCTGCTGGCGGCCGTCTCGGCGCTGGTGACGGTCGTCACGTACCTGGTCGGTCGGACGCTGGAGACGACGAGCGGGACCCCCGACCGCGACCTTCTCAGTGCGGCCCGGACCCAGTGGCGACTCATCGTCGCCGGTATCGCGTTCGTCGCGGTCACGGGACTCGTCTGGAACGGGGTGTTCAACTTCTACGTCAAGTACCTCATCGAGGCGAAGTCGCTGTCGGACCCCGCGGCGAACACCCTGCTGACGGTGCTGTTCGCGGCGGGCATCCCCGCGTTCGTCGTCGGCGGTGACCTCGTCGAGCGCCTGCCGAAGGTGCCGCTGCTCATCGGTATCTCGACGACGTTCGCCGTCTCGCTGCTCGCGCTGTCGGCGGTGTCGGGGTTCGTCGCCATCGCCGCCCTCAGCGTCGTCGTCGGGTTCGTCATCCACATGCTGTTCCCCGCGGCGGACACCTACATGCTCTCGTCCACTCCTGACCACCAGCGCGCGAGCACCTACGCGGTGTTCAGCGGGACGATGATGCTCCCGCAGGCGGTCGGGTCGGTCGCGTTCGGTGCGCTCCTCGACGCGGGGTTCGCGTGGGAGTCGCTCGTGTCGGGGGCGGCGGTCACCGTCCTCGCCGTCATGGGCGTCCTGTTCGCCTGCTACCAGTTCGGTCTCCTCCCCGAGCGCGCGGTGCGGCCCGACCCCTCGCCGGCGCGGTCGTCGATGGCCGCCGACCCGGTCTGTAACGACGACTGACGAGACGGACTGACGGCGACCGACTCGATTCGCGCGGACTTTTCCCGTCGCCGCCCGCACGGACACCCGATGGAGTACGTTCAGGAGCGGGTCACGACGCTCCACGACTTCGCCGACCCGGTCCCCGACGCGCCGGTCGACCGCGCGAGCGTCGTCGTCCCGATGACCGAACGCGAGTACGCCAGCCTGGCCGCCGAGGGCGTCCTGTCCACGCTCGAATCGCTCGCCCCCGCCCGCGTCGTCGTCGCGTTGCGGGCGGACGCCGACCGGGTCGCGGACGCCGCGGACTGGCTGGCCGGGTTCGACCTCGACACGGACCTCGTCTGGTGTGACGGCCCGCGCGTCGCGGACCTGCTCGCCACTGCCGGTCTCGACGGCCAGCGCGGGAAGGGCCGGGACGTCTGGCTGGCGCTCGGCGCGGCCCTGGCGAACGACACCGAGTACGTCGTCGTCCACGACGCGGATACGACGAACTACAGCGAGCGACACGTCACTCGGCTCCTGTTCCCGCTCGCCCACGACCACCAGTTCGCGAAGGGCTACTACGCCCGCGTCGAGGACGAGCGACTGTACGGCCGCCTCTTCCGGCTGTTCTACGCGCCGCTCGTCCGGGCGCTCGACGCGCGTCACGACGCGCCGCTCCTCGACTACCTCGACGCCTTTCGCTACGCGCTGGCCGGGGAGTTCGCCGCGACGCGTGACCTCGCGGCGACCCTTCGCGTCCAGCGCGGGTGGGGCCTCGAAGTCGGGACGCTCGGCGACGCGTTCGAGTACGCCGGCTTCGAGGGGACCGCGCAGGTGGACCTCGGGTTCCACGAACACGACCACCGCGCCGTCTCCGGGCCGAGCGGCCTCGGCACGATGAGCGAGGAAGTGGGCGACGCGCTGTTCCACGCGCTCGCCGACGCCGGCCTCGCGCTCGACTTCGAGACGCTCCCCGACGCCTACCGCGAGGCGGCCGACGCGCTCGTCCGCCAGTACGCGACCGACGCCGCGTTCAACGGGTTCGACGCCGACCCGCTCGCCGAGCGCGAGCAGGTCGACGAGTACGCCGCGTCGGTGCGCCCGCCCGCGACGGACGACCGACTCCCGGCGTGGGACGACGCGCCCGTCGCACCCGAGACGGTCCGCGAGACGGCCGCGGCCGACGTGGAGGACGCGCGATGAGCGACGGTGGCGGCCCCGACGATAGCAGCAGCGACGAGGCGAGCGACGACGACACGCTCGCCGTCGACGCCGACGACCTGGCGGGGGTCGTGGACCTGTTCGGTGCGCTCACCGCCGCAGAGCTCCGGAAGGCGCTCGGCGAACTCGCGTTCAAGCGCGACGTCCCGGAGCCTCCAGATTCGCTCGTCGACGACGCCGTCGCCTCCTACCACCTCGTCGAGCACGACGGCCTCCTCGTCGTCGGCCCCGCAGCGTTCCCGACGCTCCCCGAGGGGGCCGCCGACCTGCCCCACATCCTCGATGTCGACCGCGAGGCTCCGGCCACCGACGCCGTCGCGCAGACGGCAGAACGCCGGTTTCGGGAGGAGGCGGGACGGACGCTGGAGCGGGAGTCGCCCGACCCGTCCGCCGTCGAGCGACTCGTCGACGTGAGCTACGACCTCGAAGCGTGGGGACCGGTCGACGTCGGCGAGGTGCGCGAGCGTCTGGTCGCGGCCGAGTCGGACCTGACGGACTCGACAGACGCGACCGAGGGGTGAGGACGGTGGGTCGGACAGCGGAACGGTCGACGATTGCGTGCGAATGGCACACACGTGCGTCGTAGGACGTAAATCGTCCCCCGCCGTGCGGGGTGTATGGACCTGAGCCGTCTCGCCGCCCACGACCCGGTCGCAGTGACCGGTCAGAGCCGCGAGGCGGCGGTGCTGGTCTCCGTCGTCGACCGCGGCGACGGTCCCGCGGTCGTGTTCGTCAAGCGCGCGGACCACCTCGGCGAACACGCCGGGCAGATGGCGTTCCCCGGTGGCGGCCGCGAACCGGAGGACGAGGACCTGCTGGCGACCGCGCTCCGCGAGGCCCAGGAGGAGGTGTCGCTCGACCCCTCGACGGTCGAGGTGGTCGGTCGCCTCGACGACATCCCGACCATCACCGACTACTCCGTCAGGCCGTTCGTCGCGCGCGTCCCCGACGCCGAGTTCGTCCCGGACGAACGCGAGGTCGCCGAGGTGGCCGTGCTCTCTATCGCCGACCTGACCGACCCGGCCAACTACGAGTCCGAGCGCCGCGACGACCCCCGGCGCGGCTCGTTCCGCATCCACTACTTCCGCGTCGACGGCTACACCGTCTGGGGGGCGACGGGCCAGATGCTCGTCCAGTTCCTCGAACTCGCGACCGACTGGCGGATGCCCTCGGAACCGGACCGGGTCGTGGACCCCGACGCTGATTTTCCAGTTTGATCTGGTGGGTCGTGGTTGGTTGGCTTTACCGTCGAGATAGCTACCGCCGTGACCGCCGAAGCCCTCGGGCGCTACGCTCGCCCGAGTCGCTGCGCTCCTCGGCTTCGCCTGCGGTGCTTGCGTCCTCGTGCTTCCCGTAGCACCCTCGCCCTTCACCCACCAGGACCGCGACAGCCGCCCTGCCCTTCCCCGAGTCGCGCGGTCGCTGGGGCGACACGCGCTCCCGGCCACTGCACCGAAATCGACCACCGACCGCGACGGCTGGCCGCGCGCTCGTGCGCGGCCGACGGGAAAGGTAGGTGCGATGCGGTCGCGGTCCTGGGGTTCCCGTGAGCGGAGCGAACGGGAACTCGCTGAACGAGCCGCGCGGAACCGAAGGTCCCGCTGGGAAACCGGCGACGGAGTCGCCGGTGAAGCAGCGAGTTCAGCGTAGGGTGTAGCGCGAGGGCTTCAGAACGGTTCTCAAAGCTCGGTGCGAGTGTGGCTCGCCACACGTTTCCGTCACCGAGGGCAATTTCTGACGGTCATCGACACGCACTTACCGTCCCGCCACCCACGAAATCCATGGTCGCACACGCGGCTGGTCGCGTTCCGCGCGGTCACTAGCCACGCTTTCTCGACCCGGTGGAATCTATGTTGACGAGTGACACCTACGCCCGAACCGGACTGGACGCGCTCGCGCTGAAACCGACGGAGCACGACCTCGACGCGGCGGCCGCGCTCGATGTCGACGTGCTCGCGCTCGACTACGAGGGCCGCGAGGCGCTCCCGGGCGAGGAGACGCTCCGGGCGCTCGCGGCCGACCGGACGCTCCTGCTCACCGCGCCGGTCCGCGCCGACGGGTTCGACCCGCTGGGGGACGACGGCCTGCTCCGCGAGGTGCCGGCCGAGGTGGGCCTGACGTTCGTCGCGGGTCACGGCGCGTACCTCACGGCCGAGGAGCGCGCGCGAGCCATCGCACCGCGCCTCCGGGCCGCGCTGGACTGGCACGCCGAGCGCTCGGCGGACGCCGACCGGACGCCGGCGACGAAACCGTGGGTCGGCACCGAGAGCATCGAACGCGTCGCGCTGGCGGCGGGCGACGACGCGGTCCAGTACGACCTGCTCGACCGCTCCACGGCGGGCGAGGTCCGCGCGATGCGCCGGATGGGGTACGAGGGCGACGTCGCCGTCTACGCGCCGACGCTCCTCACCGACGACGAGGACGTGCTACTGGACGCGCTGGGTGGCTACGTCGCCCGACGGGGGCCGGTCCGGGCGGCACTGCCCGACGGGGCGGCTACGGACGGCGGAGCGACGGGTCGCGCCCGCGAGGTGCTGGTGGCGGCGTGTCGCGACTACGCGCTCGCCGGGACGCCGGAGGCGGTCGGAGAACAGGTCGCGTCGCTCCACGAGGCGGGCGTCGACACCGTCGTCGGCTACCCCGCTCGCGGTCTCGACGCGTTCCGATAGCGTCGCCGGAACGTCGTGCTTCGGCGACCCGTCGCGTCGACGGTCGCTCCTCGGCGACCAGTTACCTCACTTCTCGTCGTCGCCGTCGAGGCCGTCGAACTCGTCGTCCTCGGGTCCGTCGGGGACCTCGTCCTCGCTCAGCCCGGTCTCGGGGTCGGCGTCGTCGCTGCCGAGGTCGGTACTGTCGCTGCCGAGGTCCGTGTCGTCCGACTCGTCGGTGTCGACCCCGGCGTCGCCGGTGGAGACCTCGACGGGTCCGTCGTCCGCGCCGGTCGCGTCACCGCCGCTGCCCGGTGCGCCCCCGTCGAGGGGGCCGTCGCCCGGTTCGTCGCCGACGGTCACGGAGCGCCCCGACTCCGTCTTCGGGACGTGGACGCGGAGCGTGCCGTTCTGCGTGACGGTGGCGTCGGCCTCGCGGGCGTCCACCTCGGCGTCGGCCGGGAGGTCGACGGACCCGTCGAGCGAGAGGCCGCGACCGGGCAGGCGCATGTCGAACTCGTCGTGGAAGTCACGGAAGCGGTCGATGCGGACGAAGACGGTGTTCTCGTCGAACCTGACCTCGACGTCCTCGCGGTGGACGCCGGGGGCGTCGAAGACGGCGAGGAAGGCGTCCTCGCTCTCCAGCAGGTCGACCTTCAGCGGCGTCTTCTCCTGCCAGCGGGCCGACGAGCGCCCGATGCCTTCGAGAACGGCGCTCTCGACGCGCTCGCCCAACTCCTTGAACATGTTCGTGGATTCGCTCGTCATGGTCTTAGTCGTTCCCCGCGGTGTGCACGGGACTCACAGCACTATCTCTTCGAGGCCGTCCCCCGTGCCGCAGTACGGGCAGCTGAAGTCCTCGACACCGGTCTCGTCTGGCATGTCGTATGTGTAGTGGAGTTCGAACATGTCGAGTTCGCAGTCCGACTCGGTACACTTGACCTCCATCGTCTTCGGCATGAACCGACGTACGCCGCGCCCGTTAATCAATTCGACGGCGACCCCGTGGGAAGGGTATGGACGTCTACGGCGTCGACTTCAGCGGCGCGGCCGACGCGGGCCGGACGACGTGGCTCGCGTCAGCCACGGTCGAGGGCACAGAGCAGGGCGACGGCCACCTCCGCGTCGAGACCGTTCGCTCGCTGACCGACCTCGCGGGTACCGCCGACCGCGCCCCAGCACTCGCCGAACTCCGCGAGCGCCTGCAGGAACCGACGGCCGCGGGACTGGACTTCTCGTTCGGGCTGCCGTTCGGGGTCCACGACTGCGACTCGTGGCCGGAGTTCCTGCGCTGGTTCCCCGGCGAGTTCGACGGCCCCGATGACCTGCGGGCGCGCTGTCGAGAGCGCGTCGAGTACCGCACCGACGGCGAACGGTCGTACGTCGGCCGAGCGACCGACGAGCAGGTGGGTGCGTCCTCGCCGTACCACTGGCTGGTCGCTCACCAGACGTTCTACGGCGTCCGCGACGTCCTCGGACCGCTGGTGACCGACGGCGCGGTCACCGTCGCGCCGATGCAGGAGCGCGAGAGCGACGCCGACGACCGGCCGACGCTCTGTGAAGTCTACCCCGCCGCGACGCTCCGCTCGCTGGACCTGCCCGACGAGCGCTACAAGGGCGCCGACGCGGCCGACCGCGAGGCGTACGCCGAGCGTCGCGAGCGCATCGTCGCGGGGATACCCGACGACTGCACGCTGACCCCGTCGGTCCGGACGGCGGCGCTCGACGACACCGGCGGGGACGCCCTCGACGCGGTGCTGGCGGCCTACGCCACGTACCGGGCGGTCCGGGAGGGGTTCGCCACCGACCGGGAGTTCCACCCCGCCGAGGGCTACATCTACGTCTGAGACGGGAAGCGCTGCCGACTGTCGGCGGACTGGGCCAGCGGTCGCCGTCCGCCGAGAGTTAAGCCCCTCGGCGGTCAGCAAGACCGTATGCACCTCGCGGACCACACCACGCGGTCGTTCGCCGCCGCACTGGACGACGTGGAGGTGGGCGTCCTGCCGGTCGGTTCGACCGAGCAGCACGGCCCGCATCTCCCCCTCTCGACCGACCACCTCGTCGCCGAGGCCGTCGCCGCCGACCTCGACCACGACGCCGCCACCGTCCTGCCGACGCTCGCTATCGGCGTCAGCGGCCACCACCGCCAGTTCCACGGGACGCTGTCGGTGAGCGAGGAGACGTTCGAGCGGTTCGTCCGCGAGACGGTCGAGAGCCTCGCGGACCACGGCGTCCGGAAGGTCGTCGTCGTCAACGGGCATGGAGGGAACATCGGGGCGCTGGAGCGAGCGGCCCGCACGCTCCGCGCCGAGGAGACGGCGTTCCTCGCACCGTGGCACTGGTGGGACGCGGCCAACTACGTCATCGGCCACGCCGACCAGCACGAGACGAGTCTGGTGCTCCACCTCGCCGAGGACCTGGTCGACGAGGAACACGCCGCAGAGGCGGAGGCGGAGGGGGCGACCTCCTGGGGCAAGACGGTCCACGGCGCGTCCATCGGCTTCGACACGGCCGACTTCTCCGAGAGCGGCGCGGTCGGCCACCCGACAGAGGGGACGGCGATGCTCGGGGAGGACCTCCTGGAGGAGAGCGTCGCGGAACTCGACGCGTTCGTCGACTGGCTGACCGAGCGCCCGTTCGAGGACCTGCTGGCCGAACCGCACCGATGAGCGAAGCGGCGGACACCCCGACGAGCGTCGCGTCGGCCGACACCGACCGCGCCCCGACGGTGGCCGTCGTCGGTGGCGGCGCGGTCGGCGTCACGACCGCTCACGACCTCGCCCAGCGCGGAGCCCACGCGACGCTGTACGAGCGCGGGTCGGTCGCGGACGGCGCGAGCGGCCGCGCGGCGGGCGTCTGCTACGACGCCTACGCGGACCGAATCGACGCCGAACTCGGCGACCGCGCGATGGCGCGGTTCCGCGAGTTCTCCGGGACCGGCGGCTTCGAGTTCACCGACTGTCCGTACGTTATCCTCGTCCGCGAGGGGGACGAGCGCCGCGCCGACGCCATCCGCGAGGGCGTCGGTCGGATGCGCGACCACGACCGGGACGTGTCGCTGGTCGCCCCCGCCGAACTCGCCGGGGAGTTCCCGTCCCTCCGGACCGACGACGTCGCTCTCGCGGCCGTCGCGCGCAACGCCGGGTACGCCGACCCCGGCGCGTACACCGCCGCGATGGCCGACGCTGCGCGCTCGGAGGGCGTGGAGATTCGAGAGGAGACGCCCGTCGGTCTGCACCGGGACGACGGCGAGGACGACCCGGTCGTCGATACCGAAGACGGGAGCGAGGTGTACGACGCCGTCGTCGTCGCCGCTGGTGCGCACTCGGGACGGGTACTGGCCGAGGCGGGGCTACCGATACCGCTGAAACCCTATCGGGTACAGGCGCTCGTGACCGACCCCGACCCGGTCACGGACCGCGTGCCGATGTGCTTCGACGCGACCGGCGGGTACTACCTCAGACCGCGGGACGGTGGTCTGCTCGTCGGTGACGGGACCGAACCGGTCGAGCGCGACCCGGACGACTGGAACCGGGAGGCCGACGACTGGTTCCTCGCCGACTGTGCCGGCTACCAGGAGACCACGCTCGGGCGGTCCTACCCCGTCGCTCGCGCGTGGGCGGGCCTCTGCACGGCGACGCCCGACGGCCACCCGCTCTGTGGCGAACGCGCGCCGGGCGTGTTCGTCGCCACCGGCTGGCAGGGCCACGGGTTCATGCGCGCCCCGGCGCTGGCGGAACGACTCGCGGCGCAGGTGGTCGGGGCCGGCCCCGGTATCGACGCGTTCGACCCGCAGCGCTTCGATGGCGACGAGGAGTTCGCCGTCGTCGAGGGGATGGAACTGGACTAGTCGGACTACACTAGGCGAACTGGAACGGTGGCGCGTCGAGTCGGACCGTCTCGGTCGGCCTGCTGGCGATGACGACGCCGAGTCGCCCGTCCACGTCGACCGACGTCTCCCTGTCGGGTCGCCACGAGGGCAGCGAGACGGAGTCGCGGACGCTCGCCTCGGCGGCGCTCGCCTCGTCAGCGAACAGCACGACGGCCGTGAGGTGGGTCGTCTCCTCGTCGAACAGCCGTCGCCAGCCGCGGCCGACGACACCGTTCGAGGGGGCGTCGAACACGTCGAAGGCGAACTCGGCGTCGTCGGCCAGCGCGTCGGCGAGGAGCCGACAGTGCTCGCTCGTGGTGGTGAAGCGGTCCACCGACCCGGTCTGCGTGTCGATGCACGTCCGGAGCGCGGTGGCCGGGTCGTCGGGACCGTCGTACTGGCAGTCGACGAGGTAGTCCCCGCCAGCGGCGAACGCCCTGTCGTGGTCGGGGGTCCGGTACATCGCCATCGTCTGGTAGTCGTCGACGCGTTCCTCGGTCGTGGCGTTCATGGCGTCTTCGAGGCGTCCTCGGTTGAACGCGGCGGCGGAGACGCAGAGCCGTGGGAGCGACCGGTCGACGCCCCCGACGCGCAGTTGCCAGTCGACGTCGCGCGTCTCGACGCCGAACGGCCCGTAGTACGGCCGGTGCGTACCGATGGCGTCTGCGACCCGCTGGTCGTCCAGCCACTCGCGGTGGTCGTCCCACAGCACGGGCGTCCGGTTGACGACGCGATACCGCCGCCAGTCGTCGGCGAAGCGGCCGGGGGCGTAGAGCCACTCGCGTGTGGGGTGTGGCTCCTCGCCGGGGAGGGCGGGGAGGCTGCAGCCGGCCAGGGAGGCGAGGAGGCCAGCACAGCCACCGAGGACGGCTCGTCGGGAGGGCATTGCGAGTGGACACTGTACGCCGTCCGACCGTGTATCTTGCGGCCTCGTGGACGACGGTGACACGGCCCGTTCGGCCTCGACCCGGCGTGTCGTCACCGATTTACCCGTCCGACCGGTAGGAACGGCCATGACCGACCCGGCGACGCTCGACGTCACCCTCGTGGACGGCTACGTCGACGAGCCCGCCCACTTCGGGGTGCCGCCGTACGTCTCGACGTACCCCCGGTACACCGCCGGTGCGCTCGTCGACGCCGGGGTCCCCGACGAACGAATCACGTACCACACCATCGACGCCCTGCGGGAGACGCCCGCGAAGTGGCAGGACGTGGAGGAGGCGGACCTGCTGATATACATCGGCGGCATGACCGTCCCCGGCAAGTACGTCGGAGGGACGCCCGCCGAACCCGACGAGGTGCGTCGAATGGCGTGGACCGCCGACGGCACGACGCTGATGGGCGGTCCCGTCCGCTTCGGCGTCGGCGACCAGAACGAGGGCGCGAGCGACATGGAGCGCAAGGACCTCGACTACGACTTCGTCGCCAAGGGCGATGTCGAGGCCGCCGCCTACGACCTCGTCGAGAGCGGGCTGGAGGGGTTCAACAACCGGATGCGCGACGTCGAAGAGGTGACGCGCTGGGCGCGCAAGGGCGCGTTCGTCGTCGAGAACCACCCGAACCACCCGGACTACCTCATCGCCGAACTCGAAACTGGACGGGGCTGTCCGTACCGCTGCTCGTTCTGCACGGAACCGCTGTACGGCAACCCGACGTTCAGACCGCCAGAGACCGTCGTCGCCGAGGTCGAGGCGCTGTACGAACGCGGCGTCCGGCACTTCCGGCTCGGCCGGCAGGCCGACATCCTCGCCTACGGCGGCGACGGCGAGGCCCCCAACCCCGACGCGCTGCGAGACCTCTACGGCGGTATCCGCGAGGTGGCCCCGGACCTCGGGACGCTCCACCTCGACAACATGAACCCCATCACCGTCGTCGAGTACCCCGAGCGCTCGCGGGAGGGCATCGAGGTCATCGCGAAGCACAACACGCCCGGCGACACCGCGGCGTTCGGTCTGGAGAGCGCGGACCCCGTCGTCCAGGAGGAGAACAACCTCAACGTCACCGCCGACGAGTGTTTCGAGGCGGTCCGCATCGTCAACGAGGCGGCCGGGTGGCGACCCGGCGAGGACTCTTCGACGGCACCGACCCACGGCGACGAGGCGGTGAATCGCCTCCCGAAACTCCTGCCGGGCATCAACCTGCTCCACGGACTGAAGGGCGAGACCCGCGAGACGTACGACCTGAACGAGCAGTTCCTCCACCGGGTGTACGACGCGGGCCTGATGCTCCGACGGGTCAACATCCGGCAGGTGATGGCGTTCGACGGCACCGAGATGTCCGAGACGGGGTCGCAGATAGCGAAGGACCACAAGAAGCTGTTCAAGCAGTACAAGACGCGCGTTCGGGAGGAGATCGACCGGCCGATGCTCCGACGGGTCGCGCCCGCCGGGACGCGCCTGCCGGACGTCCACCTGGAGTACCACCAGGACGGGAAGACGTTCGGCCGACAGCTGGGGACCTACCCGCTGCTGGTGGGGATTCCCGGCGAACTCGAACTCGGTCGGACGGTCGACGTCGCGGTCACGGACCACGGGTTCCGGTCCGTGTCGGGCGTCCCGTACCCCCTCGACGTGAACGCGGCGTCGATGGACGAACTCACCGCGATTCCGGGCCTCGGGAAGCAGCGGGCGGGCAACCTCGTCGTCGACCGGCCGTTCGCGTCGCTCTCGGACGCCGAGGAGCGCGTCGAGGTGGCGCTGGCCGACTTCGCTGAGGTCCGGTCGCCCGAGGGAGCCGACTGAGCGAGGCGCTCGGGACGGTCGCAGTTCTCCGGAAAGCGGAACCTCGGGTCGACAGCGACCCGTCAGTCCGCGGTCTGCGCGGTGGTTCGCCGGCCGCTCGTCGGACTGCCTCCGAGCGGGATGCGGTCCTCGCCGAATGTCCAGTTGAGCACCTCGGCAGCGGCGGTGTACGCGGCGAGCACGGCCGTCACCATGCCGACGTAGCCCCCGGCGGTGACCAGGACGTCGATGCCCAGCCAGTCGCCGACGCCGACGAGGTAGAACGTCGCCGCCAGCGTCGCGAACACGGCGAACAGCGCCCAGTTGAGTCTCAGCGTCCCGACGAGCAGGATGGTGGTGATGACGCCGAACCCGACGAGGGTGACGCCGATGGCCGTCGTGCTCGGCGAGAGGAGACCGTTCACGGCGAACAGTTCGGCCAGTCCGAACCACCACCAGAACGCGCCGTAGGTGTTGAACGCCATCGTCTCGAACGTGTCGCCCTTCCGGAACGCGAGGATACCGGCGACTATCTGCATCGTCCCCCCGTAGGCCATCGCGAGGGGGATGACGACGGCGATACCGCCTTCGTCCGGCAACAGCCCGGCGTTGATGAGGCTCAGGATCATCGTCGTCAGTGCGAAACCCATGAGGCCGAGCGGTGCCGGATTCGCGAGTTTGGTTTCCTTAGGCATGGTGTTGACCCGCCGTTGTCGACCGGTCACGCCAGTACCGAAGGCCGTCGCGCGCGACGCACGAATCGGGGTGGACCGCCCGGACCGGCCTTCGCCCCGGTCGGCAACTCGTCCGGCGCTACCAGCGTGAGTCGAGTAGATGTGTGGGTTGCCAGTGCATGGCACCGTCGCGTCGGTGACTGCCGTCGATAGTTCGCTGGTCGTGGCGGCGGTTCGCCGGACCGACGCCGCTCCACCAGGTGACGACGCTCTCGTGCCCGGTCGAACACCTCGCTCGACGAGACGGGTCGGCGACACCGCTCCGTTCGTTGCGTTCGGTTGCTGGCTGTCGAAAGCAACCCGACGGCGTCGTGTCGGACAGCTGAACAGCGGGAACGTTCCACCTGAAGATACTTATCGGTTGATGGGACTACCCCCGGTATGGCCCTCCGCATCCACTCACTGCTCCTCGTCGCGGTCCTCCTCACTGCCGGCTGTCTCGGTGGGAGTTCTGGCGCTCCGCCGAGCGCCACGGACGAGACGACGGTCGAGACCACACGCCCGGACCCCACCCCCCCGACCGCACGCTGGACCGAACAGGCCGGTCCGAACGGCTACCCGGACCCGCCCTCGACCCTGACGAACCAGTCCGCGACGCAGGCGGCACTGCAGTACGAGGAGACGTTCGTCCTGAACGCGCTCGCGGCGAGCGACGTCGACAGCTACGGCCTCGGCGGCGTCTTCGGTGCTGAGACGACCGTCCTCGACCGTGCGGACGGCGGGGTCTACGTCCGGGTGCGACGTGGCTACTCGTGGACCCGGACGGTTCGGTCGACGGTCGACGGGACGCAGGTCGCCGAGCAGTCCAACGCAGACCTCACCGCCGAAGCCACGTACTTCGTCAGCACGGAGGCGATACGGCGCGTCGACGGGACAGCGATTCGAACGTGACACGCTACGCACCCAGAAGGTTGATACGTCACAGTGCGCAACTCCGGCGCAATGACCGTCGAGGTGAGCGTCGTCCTCCCCGCGTACAACGAGGAGGCGACCATCGAGGGCACCATCGAGACGACCCTCGACACGCTCGGTTCGTTCCTCCCCGAGGACTCGTTCGAAGTCATCGTCGCCGAGGACGGCTGTGACGACCGGACCCCGGAGATAGCCGCGCGGTTCGCCGGGCGGGACCCGCGAGTCAGACACGTCCACTCCGACGAGCGACTGGGGCGGGGCGGTGCGCTCGTCCGGGCGTTCCGGGAGGCCGACGGCGAGACCCTCGTCTACTTCGACACCGACCTCGCCACCGACATGGGCCACCTCGAAGAACTGGTCGAGTCGGTGCGCTCGGGCGAGTACGACGTCGCCACCGGCTCGCGCTGGATCCCCGGCGAGGTGGCCGAACGCCCCCGCAAGCGCGGCGTCCCCTCCCGCGGGTTCAACACGCTGACGCGGACGATGCTCGGCTCCGACCTGCGCGACCACCAGTGCGGGTTCAAGGCGTTCGACCGCGAGGCGCTGTTCGACCTGCTCGACGACGTGGCCGACCAGCACTGGTTCTGGGACACCGAGGTGCTCGTCCGCGCCCAGCGCCAGGGCTACCGCATCAACGAGTTCCCCGTACGCTGGACGCCGAAGGGCGACACGAAGGTGGACCTCGTCCGCGACGTGTTCGGGATGGGGAGCCAGATTCTGCGGTGCTGGTACGAGTTCTCCGTCAAACCGCGGGCGACGCCGCGGGCGACGATGGCGGCCGGGTCCCTCCTGGTCGCCGTCGCGGTGCTGCTGATGACGTTCTACATCGACTTCGGGCAGGTCCTCGACGAGATGGCGACGGCCGACCCGCGGTACGTCGCGGGTGCGGCCGTCGTCTACCTCCTCTCGTGGCCGCTCCGCGGGGCGCGCTACCGCGACATCCTCGCGGAACTCGGCTACCACGAGAACGTGAAGTTCCTCACCGGCGCGGTGTTCATCTCCCAGACCGGGAACCTCGTGTTCCCCGCACGGGCCGGCGACGCCGTCCGGGCGTACATCGTGAAGGCACGCCGGAACATCCCCTACCCGTCGGGGTTCGCGTCGCTGGCCGTCGAGCGCGTGTTCGACCTGCTCACCATCACGGTGCTCGCCGGGACGGTGCTCGTCGGACTGGCCGTGTCGGGGTTGGCCGACCCGTCGGGTCTCGGGGCCGCACCGGACCAGTACGCCGACAGCGGACAGACGGCGCTGTACGTCGCCGCGTTCGTCGGCGTCGCCACGCTCTGCGCGGTGTCGCTCATCCTCGCCAGCGCACGCGCCGAGACGAACCTCGTCCGGCGCGGCGTCCGACGGCTGAGTTCTGACTCCTACGCCGACTACGTCGCGGGCGTCATCGAACGCTTCGTGGGCGACGTCCAGACGGTCGCCGGGAACCGGGCGGCGTTCGTCCGAGTCGGCACGTCGAGCGTCGCCATCTGGACGCTCGACGTGGTGACCGCGCTCCTCGTGTTCGCCGCGTTCGACGTCGGCCTCTCGCCGGTCGTCCTCGTCTCGGTCGGCTTCTTCGCGGTGAGCGTCGGGAACCTGGCGAAGGTGCTACCGCTGACGCCGGGCGGCGTCGGCCTCTACGAGGGGGCGTTCACGCTCATCGTCGTCGCGTTCACGCCCGTCCCGTCGACGGTGGTCATCGGCGCGGCCGTCGTCGACCACGCGGTGAAGAACGTCGTCACCCTCGTCGGCGGCGTCGCCTCGACGCTCCTGCTGAACGTCTCGCTGACGACGGCCGTCGAGGAGTCCCGCGACGTCTCGCCCGACGCCGCGAAGACCAACGACTGAGCGATTCGGAAACGACGGCGACTCCCTCAGCGCGACTCGTACTGCTCGGAGACGAACGGGCCGAGCGCCGCGGCCACACCGGTCGCGAGACTCGCCTCGCGGTCGACCATCCCGGCGGTGAACACGCCCGCCGCGCCCTGCCTCTTCTTCACGTCCGACTCGCCGAGTTCGTCGTCCATCACCGGGCCGAGCTCCTCGCCGTCGCGGATGCGACGGGCGACGTGGTCGGGGAGGGGAAACGACGGACCGGTCGCACGGGTGAGGCGCTCTCCGTCGGTAGCGGCCGCCCAGTTGACGAGGAACAGCGCGTCACAGCCCTCGACGTCTGCGACGCCGCCCTCGATACCGACACCCAGCCTCGGCGACGACGGCGACGTCTCTGCCGTCGCGTCGAACGCCGCTCGCGCCCGGTTCTCCGCGCCGGTCCGCGTCTCGACGTGACCCCGTGGCTGTTCGGCGACGTCCGAGGGGACGGCGACGCTCTCGACGGTCCACTCCCCCGCGACGACCGAGGCGACGGCCCGGCGTTTCACCGGGTTCGCACTCCCGACTGCGACGTGCATGAGTGACGGTGCGCGCGAGGAGAAGTTCGCTCTTGCGAACTGAAGTGTCTCTCAGTTGTATTTTCGCCCCGGAGGGACAGTGCCGACGAGACTGGTTTCCCTACGTCGGAGTATCGGAATGGTTAAGAAGGTTTTGGGCGAAGCTACTGTACTAACCAGTTGTCCGGGATTTTCGGGGGATACCTGCCCGGATAGCGTGCGCCCTCGACCAATGAGTGATTCGAACACACGAACCCGAGAGAGAACGACCGAGGCGGAGAGCGAGCAGACCGACGAGCGAGAGGGACTCGACTGTCCCGAGTGCGGCGGTCAGCTAATCGACGACAGCGAGCACGGCGAGACGGTCTGTCAGGACTGCGGTCTCGTCGTCGAGGAGGACGCCGTCGACCGCGGCCCCGAGTGGCGCGCGTTCGACTCCGCGGAGAAAGACCAGAAGTCCCGCGTCGGCGCGCCGACGACGAACATGATGCACGACAAGGGGCTCTCGACCAACATCGACTGGCGCGACAAGGACGCGTACGGCAACTCGCTCGGGAGTCGCCAGCGCGCGAAGATGCAGCGCCTCCGGAAGTGGAACGAGCGGTTCCGCACCCGCGACTCCAAGGAGCGCAACCTCAAGCAGGCGCTCGGCGAGATCGACCGCATGGCGAGCGCCCTCGGCCTCCCCGAGAACGTCCGGGAGACCGCGAGCGTCATC